>NZ_BCWN01000001.1 GCF_001592225.1 Castellaniella caeni NBRC 101664
CTTACATTTTCGAACCCCTATTTTTACCAGCCATCCCGAAAGGATCGACTTATGACAGTAGCACGCACCTTCACCGCTCACCCTCCCCACCGCCCAGCAACACGGGCGCTGCTTTACCGCATCAACGTGGCGGAGGCAAAACTGGGGGTCTCACGCTCCACCATCTATCGACTGGTGCATGACGGCGAGCTGGAGCTGGTCAAGATCGGCAAGCGCTCCAGCGGCATCACCGCCACCAGCCTCCATGCCATGATCGAGCGAAACAAGACGCCGTGCTGATACCATAGTCGTATTCACGCAACACAGAGAAAAACGCCCACCGGGTTCAAACTGGGTAGCCAGGTGGGTAGCTAGAGCAAAAACGCGGCTTGTGCTGATGTGATAACTATCTGATTAACAAAAGTAATACTCATCGCATGAAACTTGCCACCTGGAACGTCAATTCCCTCAATGTGCGCCTGGGCCACGTCATCGACTGGCTGCAGGCCAACCCGGTCGATGCCTTGTGCTTGCAGGAACTCAAGCTGCCGGACGAAAAATTTCCGCACCAGGCGCTGGAAGACATTGGTTACCACGCCTGCTGGGCGGGGCAAAAGACGTACAACGGCGTGGCCATCATCAGCAAGGCCGCCCCGCAGGACGTGCAGCGCAACATTCCCGGCTACGACGATCCGCAGCAACGCATCATCGCCGCCACGCTGGCTGACGCGCAGGGCATGCCGGTGCGCGTCATCAGCGCCTACTGCCCCAACGGGCAGGCGGTGGGCAGCGACAAATACGCCTACAAGCTGCACTGGTTCGAAGCCCTGCAACAGTGGCTGGCGGACGAAATCCAGCGGCACCCCGACCTCGCCATCCTGGGAGACTACAACGTGGCGCCCACGGATGCCGACGTGCACGACCCCGACGCCTGGGCGGGCAACATCCTGGTGTCGGACGCCGAGCGGCAGGCCTTCCAGGGGCTCATCGACCTGGGCCTGACAGACACGTTCCGCCTGTTCGACCAGGCCCCCAAGATCTTCAGCTGGTGGGACTACCGGCAGATGTCCTTCCGGCGCAACGTCGGGGTGCGAATCGACCACATTCTGGCGACGCCCGATCTGGCCGGGCGCTGTACCGAATGCGTCGTCGATAAAACCCCGCGCGGCTGGGAAAAACCCTCGGATCACGCCCCCGTCGTCGCACGCTTCGAGCTGCCCTGACAGGCAGCGCCCGCGGGGGGCTGTTTATAATAGAGGCACCCCGTTCATACACATATTCGCATGCCGCTTGCCAGCACCCTCATTGCCCGTCTGGATCAGGGCCTGATTCTGGACATCACCCTCGAAAACCTGCCCTTCCGCGTCTACGTCGCGCAGCGCGAAGCCGATGTCGAGCAGGTTTCCAACCTCGTGCCCGCCGAACAGTTCGCCGCCGACGGCGACGTTCACGTAGCAGCCATCCACGAAGGCGACGATGCCTCCGAGCAAATCCAGGACGTGCTCTTCAACCTCAACCCGGGCGATGCCATTGTGTTTCTGTGCACCGGGCCGCAAGCCTATGCCGACGCGCTGGCCGAGCTGGGCCAAGCCGACGAGGCAGCCGCTGCCTCGGGCCAAAAGGGCACCCTGCAATGAGCGCAGACAAGAATACGCCACACATCGGCAACATCTTCATGGTGGTGGCCCCCAGCGGGGCCGGAAAATCCAGCCTGGTCAATGCCTTGCTGGCCGCCGATCCCAGCCTCGCGCTGTCGATCTCCTGCACCACCCGCGCACCCCGTCCGGGCGAACGCGACCAGGAAAACTACCGCTTCGTCTCGGTCGATACCTTCCAGGCGCTGCGCGACCGCGGCGACATGCTCGAATGGGCCGAAGTGCATGGCAACCTGTATGGCACTCCACGCGATCGCGTGGCCCAGGCCATCGCCAATGACACCGACATCATCCTGGAAATCGACTGGCAGGGTGCGCGCCAGGTGCGCCAGCACTACCCGCAAGCCATCGGCATCTTCATTCTGCCGCCCTCCATCGAGGCGCTGGAAACCCGCCTCAACAAGCGTGGCCAGGACGCGCCCCAGGTCATCGCCCGGCGCCTGCTGGCCGCGGGCGGAGAAATGGCGCATGCCTCAGATTGCGAATATGTTATTATTAATCAAGAATTTAGCGTCGCATTACACGAAATGCAGCAAGTCATTGCCGCCGCTCGTCTGCGCTACGCGGCACAGTCCGTGCGGCACGCCGACCTGTTCATGCAGCTAGGCATCCGCAAACCACTCAGCAACGCAAGTTGATCAGGAATCCCATGGCCCGTATTACCGTTGAAGACTGCCTCGAGCAGGTGCCCAACCGCTTTGACCTCACCCTGGTAGCCACCTACCGCGCCCGCGAACTCGCCCAGGGGCACGAAGCGCACATCGAAAGCCACAACAAACCCACGGTGACGGCGCTGCGCGAAATCGCCAAAGGCCAGGTCGGCACCGAGATGCTGCGCAAGGTTCCCACCTGATCGTCCGGGGGCGCCATGGCATTTTCCGGCTTTCGCGGTGCATCATCCGGGCTACTCGCCGTCCTGCGCAAGGGCCCCCGCCTACGTCGGCGCAAGCCGCACAACGCCCCCGCCTCCGTACCCGCCGCAGCCCCCAGCCCGATTGCATCGCTGGCCGGGCTGCAGCAGATCATTTCCGGCTATCTGTCGCCGCGCGACATCGAACGCGTGCGCGAAGCCTACCGCTTCGCCGACAACGCCCACCTGGGCCAATTCCGCGAAAGCGGTGAACCCTATATTTCCCACCCCATCGCCGTCACCGAAATCTGCGCCGGCTGGAAACTCGACGCCGATTCGCTCATGGCGGCCCTGCTGCACGACGTCATCGAAGACCAGGGGGTGGCCAAGCAAGAGCTGGCCGAAAAGTTCGGCACCGAAGTCGCCGACATCGTCGATGGCCTCACCAAGCTGGAACGGCTCGAATACGCCACCAAGGCTGAACAGCAGGCCGAATCGTTTCGCAAGATGCTGCTGGCCATGGCGCGTGACGTACGCGTCATCCTCATCAAGCTGGCCGACCGCCTGCACAATATGCGTACGCTGGGGGCAGTCAGCCCCGAGAAACGCCGCCGAGTGGCGCGCGAAACGCTCGACATCTACACCCCGATCGCCCATCGGCTGGGGCTCAACGCGCTGTTCCGCGAGCTGCAAGACCGCTGTTTCAAGGCCATGTACCCCAACCGCTACGCGGTGCTGCACAAGGCCATGATGGCGGCGCGCGGCAACCGGCGCGAAGTCATCTCAAAAATTGCCGAGGCCGTGCGCACAGCCCTGCCGGCCGCCGGCCTGGACGCCGAAGTCAACGGACGCGAAAAATCGCTCTACGGCATCTACAAGAAAATGGTCGAGCAAAAGAAGTCGTTCTCCGACGTGCTCGACATCTACGGCTTTCGGGTCGTGGTGCATACGCTGCCCGAGTGCTACCTGGCGCTGGGCACCCTGCACCAGCTGTACCGCCCGGTGCCGGGCAAGTTCAAAGACTACATTGCCATTCCCAAGATCAATGGCTACCAGTCGCTGCACACCACGCTCATCGGGCCCTACGGCACGCCGGTCGAATTCCAGTTCCGCACGCGCGACATGGATCACGTCGCCGAAGAGGGGGTGGCTTCGCACTGGCTCTACAAAGAGCAGGGCACCTCGCTCAACGACCTGCAAAAGCGCACGCACCAGTGGCTGCAGTCTTTGCTCGACATTCAAAGCCAGACGGGTGATTCGGGCGAATTCCTCGAACACGTCAAGGTAGATCTCTTCCCCGACGCGGTCTACGTGTTCACCCCGCAAGGCAAGATTCTGTCGCTGCCGCGCGGCGCCACACCGGTCGATTTTGCCTACGCCATCCACACCGACGTCGGCAACCACGCGGTTGCCTGCAAGATCAACGGCGATTTTTCGCCGCTGCGCACCGAACTGCACAGCGGCGACGCCGTCGAGGTCATGACGTCCACCGCCGCGCGGCCCAGTGCCCAGTGGCTCAATTACGTACGCACCGGACGCGCGCGCTCCGAGATCCGCCACTATCTGCGTACCGAACGCTACGAAGAATCCGTCGCCTTTGGTCGGCGCCTGCTCAACCAGGCCTTCGACCAACTGGAAATCCCCTACCCCAAGGACGACGACACGCAGTGGGATCGCCTGGCGAAAGGGTCGGGTGGGGCCTCGCGCACCGAAATCCTGGCCGACATCGGCCTGGGCAAGCGCCTGGCTGCCGTGGTGGCCCGCCGCTTCGCCCCCGAAAACGCCATGCTCGAAACCACGGCCATGGCGGTGGACGAATTCAACTCGGTCACCAGCGCGCCCATCGTCATTCACGGCAACGAAGGCCAGGCAGTGCAGCTGGCGCAGTGCTGCGGCCCCCTGCCGGGCGACGCCATCATCGGCGGCATCCGCCTGGGCCACGGCCTGGTGGTGCACATGGCCGACTGCCCGGTGGCCCTGCGTCAGCAGGCCAAAGAACCCGAACGCTGGATTCCCGTGGTCTGGGACACCACCACGGCGCGCCACTTGACGACACGGCTGGAAATCACGGTGCTCAACGAGCGCGGCGTCCTGGGCCGCCTGGCCGCCGAAGTCACCGAGGCCGACTCCAATATCGTCCAGCTCACCATGCCCGACGAAGCCGCCTCCACGGCGCTCCTGCACCTCACCGTCCAGGTCGACAGCCGCAAGCACCTGGCGCAGGTCATCCGCGCCATCCGCCACGTCCCCCAAGTCCAAAAAATAGTCAGAGCGAAGGGATGAGACAGGACACAAAAGGGGCCCTGCGGCCCCTTTTGTGCCTGTCGAATCCGAGCGGCCTGCAGGCCGCGAGGTGGGGGGATGCCACGCCCAAGAAGAGCCCTGCGAGAGCCCTGCGGCCCCTTTTGTGCCTGTCGAATCCGAGCGGCTTGCAAGCCGCGAGGTGGAGGGATGCCACGCCCCAAGAAGAGCCCTGCGAGAGCCCTGCGGCCTCCCCGATCAAGACGCTTCCCCCAAAAAAACAGGCACGAAACAGATCTTTTCAGACTGCTCCGTGCCTATCTCTCCCACGCGATGGCCCGTAAGTCATCGATCAGGGAAAGCCCAGCCCCATCCAAGAGGCCGCCCCATCAGCTCCCGCTGTCTCCGTGTTCGATCAGCTTGCGGCCTTCGGCCGTTATCTTGACCCCCAGCGTGCGGCGCAGGTCGGTGAGCACCGCCTGTTCTTCGACCCCGCCCAGCATCTGGGCCAGTTGCGAGCTCAGGCCACCAAGAGCGGATTTGTCCATGCTGCCCGCCTTGACCTCGTCCACCTGGACGATGGCATAGGCCTTGGGCAGCGAGACGCCGCCAAAAGCCGGCAGTGCCTGGTGCGGCACGGCAAATGCCGCATCGAGCACCGCTTTGCTCAGGCCCGCGGGATCAAGGCGGCTGATCGTCACGGGGGCCTCGAAGCCGTCGGTGGACGCTTTCTTCCGCAGGTCGGCCAGCGCCTGTTCGCCCGCGGCGACGGCGGCGGCCTGGGCGCGCTCATTTTCGAGCTGAGTATGGATGTGCGTCTGTACCTTGTCGAGCGCGGGCACCTGCGCCGGGGTGACCGTATCGACACGCACCACGACCATCGTGTCGGGCGAGATTTCGATCACACCGGAGTTCTGCTTATCGGTCAGCACCTGGCTGCTGAACAGAGCCTGACGCACCCGGACATCACCCAGAATGGCGGAATCCTTCGAGGCCGACGCCGCCTTGTCGCCGACTTCGTCGGCCGCCAGCAGACGGTCACGGGCAATGCCGCTGGCCTGGCGCAGCTGCAGGCCCAGTTCTTTGGCGGCGGGTTCCAGGCTGTTGGCGTTGTCGTAGACCAGACTGGTGAGTTTGGTGGCCATGTCGGCGAAGCGATCCGCGGCCAGCTGGCGGCGCACCTCGGACTCGACCTTGCTGCGCGCCTGTTCGAAGGTTTCACCCTTTTCGGGCTCGACTTCGTTGGCCATGAAGACGTGGTAGCCATCCGGGCCTTTGATCGGCTCGGACACCTGCCCCTGCTTCAGGGCGAAGACCGCCTGTTCCATGTCGAGCGGCAAGGTGCCGCGCTGAATCCAGCCCAGCTTGCCGCCATCGCGTGCCGTGCCCGCGTCCTGGGATTCTTTGCGTGCCAGCTCGGCGAACTGGGCAGGGGCGGCCTGGGCGCGCTGCGCGATGCCCTGTGCGCTGGCCAGAGCCGCCTTGGCGGTGGCCTCGGACGCGCCTTCGGGCAGCTGCACCAGAATGTGGCTGACGTTGACCCGGGCGGGCACGACGTAGCGCGACTTGTTCTGCTCGTAATAGTCTTTCAGCTGCGCCTCGCCGATGGAGGGCACGCTGGCCACCGCCGCGGCTTCGTCCAGCACCAGGTAATCCGCCGAGACCTGCTCGGGCAGGCGCAGGGCATCTTGATGGGCGTCGTACCAGGCCTTGACGTCTTCAGGCGTGATGACGACAGTCTTGCGGTAGTCGTCCGCCGGGAAGACCCGCAGGCGAATGACGCGTTCTTCGGTGAGCGCCCGCTTGAGGCCGTCGAGCACGGGCTGCGGCACCGCCGCCGTATCGCGCACCGGCCCCAGCACCGTGTTCAGGGCCAGTTCGGCGCGCTGCTGGGCTTCAAAGTCGCGCGGCGTCATCCCCACCGAAGCCAGCACCTCGTGGTAGCGATCTGCGGAAAACTGTCCGTCCACCTGCAGTTGCGGCATGGCGGCAATGGTGTGGCGCAACGTGCTGTCGGACACGCTGAAGTGGTTTTGCGTGGCGACGGCGATCTGCACCTTGCGATCGATGAGCTGGTCGAGCAGTGCCTGACGCGCCTGGGGGTTGTCCAGCAAGGCCGGGTCGAAGCGCCCCTGGCTGCTTTCCTGCATCTGCTGCAGCTGGTTGCGCTGGGCCTCGGTGAATTCGGTCTTGCTCACCGACGCCTTGCCGACCTCGGCCACGGTGGGATCGGCCGTGGCGACCGAATAGCCGCTGATGCCAAGAAACACGAAGGACGGCACCACCAGGATCAGAAGGATCAGCTGCATCAGGCGCTGGTGCGTGCGAATGAAATCGAACATGGGCGAAGGTCCTGCTGAAGATGGCTGGCCCGCTGGCGCAGCCACCCGAAACAAAAAAGGCGAACACCGTCGCCCAAGCTGGCTGATCGAACGGACAGCCGGAAAATGCTCCGAAGTTTAACACTGTGAGCCCCAGCCCGCGAGGCGCGCCCCGGGATCGCCACCCGGCGCGCGGCGCATCCGGGCGCATCCTGGATGCCAGCGGCTAAAATGAGGGCCTCTCATTTTGATCCGATACCGAGCCCATCATGCCCACCTCTTGCGCCGCCTGGCCGTGGCCCGCCTTCATCGCCCACCGGGGGGGCGGTCACCTGGCCCCGGAAAACACGCTGGCGGCCATGCGCACCGGTGCGGCGCACGGTTTCCACATGGTCGAGTACGACGTAAAGCTCAGCCAGGACGGCGTGCCGTTCCTGTTGCACGACGACACTATCCAGCGCACGTCCGACGGTGCGGGCCAGGCCGCGGAACTCAGCTGGAAAGCCCTCAGTCAGTTCGATTTCGGCGGTTGGCACGGATCCGCATTCGCTGGCGAGGCGGCGCCCAGCCTGTTTGCCGTTGCCCGCTGCACCCAGGCCCTGGGCGTACACAGCAACATCGAGATCAAGCCATCCACTGGCCACGAAACGGCCACCGGCCTGGCCGTCGCCCAGGCCGCGGCGCGGCTCTGGCAAGGTGCCGCACTGCCGCCGCTGCTGTCCTCGTTTTCCGAGGCCGCGCTCGACGCCGCCCGCGACGCCGCCCCCGACCTGCCCCGGGCACTGCTCATCGAAGGCCCGGTGCCCGCCGACTGGCGCGCCCGCCAGGCAGGCCTGGGCTGCATCGGCATCAACATCGATGTCCAATACGCCGACCTGGCGCTGGTGCGCGACGTCCTGGCGCGAGGCGCCACACTGGCCGTCTGGACGGTCAACGAGCCCGCACGCGCGCACGAACTGCTGCGGTGGGGATGCCACGCCGTCTTCACGGACGCGCTGCGCGAAGTCCATGCCGTCACGGCATCCACCCAGCCATAAAAGACAAGAGGTTCAGGCTTTGTTCAGCTACCGCCACGCCTTTCACGCAGGCAACCATGCCGACGTGCTCAAGCACGCCATCCTGGTACAGATTCTCGATTACTTCAACCGCAAGGACACGCCCTACTGGGTGATCGACACCCATGCGGGCGCGGGCATGTACGCGCTCGACGGCGACTGGGCCGGCCAGAGCGGCGAAGTCACCCAGGGGCTGGATCGCCTGCTGGGCGCGCCCCAGCCGCCCGAACTTATCGCCCGCTATCTGCGCGCCGTACAGGACTTCAACCCCGACGGAGTGGCCAACCGCTATCCCGGCTCGCCGTGTCTGGCCTTGCACGCCCTGCGCCCGCAAGACCGCCTGCGCCTGTTCGAGCTGCACCCCACCGAAGGCCAGGTGCTGGAAGACACGCTCAGGCACGAGGTGCACGCCTCGCGCCGCCAGGTGGCCGTGGCCTACGAAGATGGTTTCGAGGGGCTCAAGCGCCTGCTGCCGCCACCGCCGCGGCGCGGGCTGATCCTCATCGACCCCTCGTATGAAAACAAACAGGACTACCGCCACGTGCTGCAGGCGGTGCGTGAGGGGCTCGAACGGTTCGCGCAAGGCTGCTTCGTCGTCTGGTATCCGCTGGTGCAGCGCGTGCAGGCGCACGAGATGGTGCGCGCCCTCGAACGTCTGCCGGTGCAATGGCTCGACGCCGCCCTGACGGTGCGCAAGCCCACCGAGGACGGCCTGGGCATGCACGGCAGCGGCATGTTCGTCATCAACCCGCCCTACACGCTGGAAGCCGAACTGCAAGCGGCCCTGCCCTGGCTGAAAAAGACGCTGGCGCAAGACGCGCACGCCCATTTCAGTCTCAAAAACAGCGCCGCCCCGCAGGGCACGGCAGCCAGCGACGCGCCCGCCAGGGCGCCGCGCACGGCGGGCCGCCCGGCGTCAGGCGCGCGCGGCGCCCTGGCGGCTCAGAAGCGCTCGCCCTCGCGCAAATAGCGCCATTGGCCCAGAGGCAGGTCGCCCAGCACCACCTGCCCCATGCGCACGCGCTTCAGGCCGACCACTTTCAGCCCGACCTGCTCGCACATGCGGCGGATCTGGCGCTTGCGCCCTTCGCGCAAGATGAAGTGCAGCTGATCTTCGTTCTGCCAGGCCACCTTGGCGGGGCGCAGCGCCTGGCCGTCGAGCATCAGGCCGTGATTGAGCAAGGCCAGGCCGTTGCTGGACAGGCGTCCGGTGACGCGCACCAGGTATTCTTTTTCGATGCCGGAATCGTCGCCGATCAGCTGGCGGGCGATGCGCCCGTCCTGCGTCAGCACCAGCAGGCCCTGGGAATCGATGTCCAGGCGCCCCGCCGGGGCCAGCCCCCGGACGTGCGCGGGGTCGAAACTGCGGCGCGCTCGATCGGCATGAAACTGGTTTTCGGGGCGAATGAGCGATGCCGCCAGCTTGTAGCCATGATCGGCCTGGTGCGACACGTAGCCCACGGGCTTGTTGAGGATGACGGTGGCTTTATCCGTCTGCCGCCGGGCGGCCTGGCGTTCGAGTGAGATGCGGGCGTTGGGCAAGGCCTTGCTGCCCAGTTCGCGGACGATCTGTCCATCGACCCGCACCCAGCCGCGCTCGATGTAGGCGTCGGCCTCGCGGCGGGAGCACAGGCCGCGCTGGGCCATCAATTTGGAGATGCGTACGGGTTCCATGATGCTGCGCATTGTAGCTTCAGGCGTGCTATCGTGTCGCCCCGATGACCCCCGACACTGCAAGCCCGCGCCACTGGCGCAACGACACGGCTCCCCGGCTCAGTGAGCTACAGAAAACCTGGCTGGCCCAGCCCGGCGCCCTTACGGCGGGCCTGCGCCGCCTGGGCGAGGTGCGCCTGTTCGTCCGCCGGGAAACCGTGCTGGCCATCACTCCGTCCTGGGCCCGCGAAGCGGGCCTGCGGGCGGGCGATGCCGTCTGGTGGCGCGAGATACTCATGACGATCGACGGCTGCCCCGGCGTCCAGGCCTGCAGCTTCACGCCCTGGCGCGCCAGCCTGGGCGCCTGGAAGGCCATGCGCGGCCTGGGTCAGCGACCCTTGGCCGACATTCTGTACCAGGACGCGCGCATCGAGCGCAGCGCGTTTCGCTTTGGCCGCCTGAGGGCTGGAGGGCCCAGCCAGCCCTGGGCAACGCACATCGACAACGCGCCCATCGAAGCGCGCCATTCGGTCTTTACCCGCCTGGGCAGCCCCCTGCTGGTGGCCGAATATTTTCTGCCGACCTTCTGGGTGCTGGCGAACCGCCCCGGGGCTAAAGGGCCTCGACGCCGGTTTCCCCGGTACGGATGCGAATGGCCTGCTCGATTGGCGTGACGAAGATTTTGCCGTCGCCGATCTTGCCCGTGCGCGCGGCGCGGATGATGGCCTCGATGACGTTGTCGGTCTGCTCGGCGGCCACCACGACATCCACGCGAATTTTCGGCAGAAAATCGACCACGTACTCGGCCCCGCGGTAGAGTTCGGTGTGGCCCTTCTGGCGCCCGAAGCCCTTGACCTCGGTGACGGTGAGCCCATTGACGCCGAGTTCGGACAAGGCTTCGCGCACTTCGTCGAGCTTGAAGGGTTTGACGATGGCTGTGATTTGCTTCATGTCGGGCTGCGCCATGATCTCCGGGTTCCGCTGAAAACTTTTAATATAGCGCAGGTGACGTCAGCGCAGCCGAGACGCGCCGCGTTTCCCGGGCGCCGCACCGGATCGACGGCGCGCCCCTCCCTTATAATGCCCGCACTATGCCCAATACCCCGTCTACCCACAGTCAATTCGACAACAAGTCCCAAGCCTGGTCGGCACGCTTCTCCGAGCCGGTATCCGAACTGGTCAAGCGCTACACCGCGTCGGTCAATTTTGACCAACGCATGGCCAGCTTCGACATCCAGGGCTCGCTGGCGCACGCCGACATGCTGGCCGCCGTCGGCGTCATCACCGCCGCCGACCTGGCCGACATCCAGCGCGGCATGGCGCAGATTCTGCAAGAGGTCGAAGCGGGCCAGTTCCACTGGTCGCTCGACCTCGAAGACGTACACCTGAACATCGAAAAGCGCCTGGTCGAACTCATCGGCGACGCCGGCAAGCGCCTGCACACCGGCCGCTCGCGCAACGACCAGGTGGCCACCGACATCCGCCTGTGGCTGCGCCACGAGATCGACCTCGCCATCGAACTGCTGCAGCAGCTGCGCGCGCGCCTGGCCTCGCTGGCGCTGGCGCACGCCGACACCATCCTGCCCGGTTTCACGCACCTGCAGGTGGCGCAGCCCGTCACCTTCGGCCACCACCTGCTCGCCTACGCCGAGATGTTCGGCCGCGATGCCGAGCGCCTGGCCGACTGCCGTCGCCGCACCAACCGCCTGCCGCTGGGCGCCGCCGCACTGGCGGGCACCAGCTACCCCATCGACCGCGAGCGCGTGGCCCGCACGCTGGGTTTTGACGAAGTCTGCCGCAACTCGCTCGACGCCGTGTCCGATCGCGACTTCGCCATCGAATTCTGCGCCGCCGCCGCGCTCATCATGACGCACATCTCGCGCCTGTCCGAAGAACTGGTGCTGTGGATGAGCCCGCGCGTGGGCTTCATCGACCTGGCCGACCGCTTCTGCACCGGCAGCTCGATCATGCCGCAAAAGAAAAACCCCGACGTGCCCGAACTGGCGCGCGGCAAGACCGGCCGCGTGCATGGCCACCTGGTGGCCTTGCTCACCCTGATGAAAGGTCAGCCACTGGCCTACAACAAAGACAATCAAGAAGACAAAGAGGGCCTGTTCGACACCGCCGACACCATCCGCGACACCCTCACCATCTTCGCCGACATGATGGGCGGCGTGCGTGTCAAGCCCGATGCCATGCGCGCGGCGGCCATGCAGGGCTACGCCACGGCCACCGACCTCGCCGATTACCTCGTCAAGCGCGGCGTGCCTTTCCGCGACGCCCACGAAACCGTGGCGCTGGCCGTGCGCGCATGCGAGACGCGCGGCTGCGACCTCGCCGATCTGTCACTCGACGAACTGCGCGCCTTTCATACGCTGATCGACGATGACGTGTTCCAGGTGCTCACGCTCGAAGGCTCGGTGGCGGCACGCAAGCACATCGGCGGCACGGCCCCCGAACGCGTACGCATCGAGGCGCAGCGCATTCTCGACCTCGTCGCTGCGGGAAACACGGCGGTTTAAACCCCTTACTGAGGCTCGAATACCGCGATCGACTCGACGTGCGCGGTGTGCGGGAACATGTTGACCGCGCCTGCCGCGCGCAGCACCCAGCCGCCCACGTTGCACAGCACGCCGGCGTCGCGCGCCAGGGTAGCCGGGTTGCACGACACGTAAACCACCCGCCTGGGCCGTTCTTCGGGGGCCAGGGTCGCCAGCGCCTGGGCCACGGCCAGGGCGCCCTCGCGCGGCGGGTCGATCAGCATGCGGTCGAAATGCCCCAGGCCGCGCAGCCAATCGGCGTCCACCTCGAACAGATTGAGTTCGGTAAACGAGGTCTTGTCGGCCAGGCCCTGGCGCGCCGCGTCTTCGTGCGCGCGCGCCACCAGGGTGCGGCTGCCTTCGATGCCCACCACCGCCCGCGCCCGCGTGGCCAGCGGCAGGCTGAAGTTGCCCAGGCCGCAGAACAGATCGGCCACCCGGTCTTGCGGCTGCACGTCGAGCAGGGTCAGCGCACGCGCAATCAAAGCCTGGTTGATGTGCGGGTTGACCTGCGTGAAGTCGGCAGGCCGGTAGTGCATGCGCAAACCGTAGGCGGGCAAGGCATAGGCCAGCGCGTCTTCCTGCGCGGGATCGAGCGGGTGGGCGGTTTCCGGCCCCTTGGGCTGCAGCCACCAGACGACATTGTGTCGCGTACCGAAAGCGCGCAGGCGGTCGATGTCGGCATCCGTCAGTGGCTCGAGGTGGCGCAGCGAAAACACGGTGGCCTCGTCGCCTACCGCCACTTCAATCTGCGGGATGCGATCGGGCCGCGACAGGCCTTCGATCAACGTGCGCAGCGGCATGAGCAGGGCCGAGACGTGCGGCGGCAGCACCAGGCACTGATGGATGTCGGCCACGTAGCTGCTGGCGCGTTCGCGAAAGCCCACCAGCACCCCGCCCTTCTTGGGCACCAGGCGCACGGACAAGCGCGCCCGGTGCCGGTAGCCCCAGTTGGGGCCTTGCAGGGCGGGCAATATCTGCCTGGGGCGCACCTTGCCCAGGTGTTCGAGCGCGTCTTCCAGGGCGCGCTGCTTGATGGCCAGCTGCGCATTGGGTTCAAGGTGCTGCATGGCGCATCCGCCACAGACGCCAAAGTGCGGACAGGGTGGCGTCGTGCGCTGCGCCGACGCGCGGATCACGCGCTCGACGCGGGCCTTGTCGTATGAGGGCTTGCGGCGCGTGACGCGGGCCAGCACGCGCTCGCCCGGCAGGCCGCCATCGACGAAGATCACCTTGCCCTCGTGATGGGCAATGCCCTGCCCTTCGAGATCAAGCGATTCGATCTCGAGGGTATGCAAAATGGGTTCAGACATAGTTCCAGGCGGAGAGAAATTCTTGCCAATGCGGCGCATCGATGGCGCTGAGCGTGTCGTGCACGAGCTTCAGTTCGGCGGCGTACGAGGTGGCGTCAAGTTCGCCCTTGATGAGCCGGTAGCGGCAATACACCAGCCAGGTGTTGACCACGTCGGTCTCGCAGTAGTTGCGCACGTGCTCGCGCTCGCCCGCGTGCCAGGCCCGCCAGACCTGGCCGCCGTCCATGTCGAGCTTGCCCGGGAAACCACACAGCTTGGCCAGCTGGTCGAGCGGCGCGTTGGCACGCGCGTTGAACTTGGCCAGCACGTCCATGAGATCGATGTGGCGCGTATGGTAGCGATTGAGGTAATTGTTGTAGCGAAACTCGCGATCGTCCTCGCCGGTATCCCAGTAGCGCGGTGCCGCCACCCCGTGAATGAGGCTGCGGTAGTGCAGCACGGGCAGATCGAAGCCCGAGCCGTTCCAGCTGACCAGCGTGGGCGTGTAGTAGCCAATGGTCTTGAAAAAGCCCGAGAGCAAGGTGGCCTCGGGATCGTCGGCCTGGCCGATGGTCTTGACGCGAAAGCCCTGGTCGTCGCGAAACGCGCAGCCGACGACGGCCACCTGCTGCAAGTGCAGCGGCAGGAAATCGTTGCCATGCGACTCGCGCCGGGCGACCAGGGCCGCCTCGATGAGTTCGGCGTCCGGCAGGTCGGCCCACTGCGGGTTGAGCCGCCGCAGACCCGTGGCATCCGGGATGGTTTCGAGGTCGAAGACCAGCGTGGGGATCATCGCGCGGGCAGGTACGAAAGCGGGTTGACCGGCGTGCCGCGGCGGCGGATTTCAAAGTGCAGGCGCGGCGAGGTGGTGTCGGTTTGCCCGATGGTGGCGATCTTGGCGCCCTTTTTGACGCTTTCGCCCGTCTTGACCAGCAGCGTCTGGTTGTGTGCGTAGGCCGTGATGAAGCCGTCGCTGTGTCCTAGCAAGATGAGGTTGCCCAGGCCGCGCACGCCGTTGCCCGCGTACATGACCTTGCCTGCCGCTGCGGCGTTGACCGGCGCACCGATCGCGCCCTCGATGTCGATGCCCTTGGTATTGGCGTTGAAGCCCTGGATGATCTTGCCCGCGGCGGGCCAGCCCCAGGAAACCAGGTTGGCGTCACTGGCCTTGGCCGCCGTCGTATCGACCACCGGCGCCGCCCCGGTGGGTTCGGCGCTGCCCGTGGCGGCGCCGGTGCTGCCGCCCGACTTCACCGGCACGGGCGTGGCCACCGTGGACGAACCCGCGCTGGCGGGCGTGTTGGCATCCAGGCGCAAGACCTGGCCGATGGACAACTGGGTGGGGTCGGTGATGTTGTTGAGCTGGGAGAGGCGCGCGACATCCATGCCGTGCGCCTGGGCGATCTTGTAGAGCGTGTCGCCGGGGCGTACGACATAGGTGCCCCGGGCGGCGGCCACGCCCGACGACCCTGCCGCCGAGCCGTTGGAATAGTCGCTGACAGGCGCGCGCTGAGAGCGCGATGCGCAGCCCGACAGGACGGCTGCCGACAGCATGATCGACCCGAGCAAAATGCGCCCGGTGCGTGGCGATTGGGTGAACGGAGCATCTGTCACCAGCGTCCCATCGAGCATGTGGTTCTCCTACTGAATACTGAGTACTTAGGTCTGCGTTCCGGGACGCAGCGGTACGAATCGGACATCTTCGAGCTCGACCCGGTGCCAGGACGACGGGCCCGTGCGCTCGAACAAAATCAATCTTTGGTGCGTGGCGCCCTCGGGGGCGATGAGACGCGCCCCGACCGCCAGTTGATGCAGCAAGACTTCTGGGATTTTAACGCCCGCAGCGGCCACGACAATGCCATCGAACGGCGCCCGGTGTTCAAGCCCCTGCATGCCGTCGCCAAACGACAGGCGGATGTGGCCCCGGGCACGGATCTGCGCCAGATTGAGCCGGGCCTGATCGTAGAGGCCGCGGATGCGTTCGACGGTGTAGACCTCGGGCACGAACTGGGCCAGAACGGCGGCCTGGTAGCCGCAGCCGGCGCCGATTTCCAGCACCCGCTCGGGCGAACGCCCTTCGCACATCACGGCCAGCATGTAGGCCACGACCCAGGGCTGGGAGATGGTCTGGCCGTAACCGATGGGCAGCGCCGCGTCTTCGTAGGCCCGGCTGGCCAGGCCCTGATCGACGAAATCGTGCCGTGCGACCGCCTGGATGGCGGCCAGTACGCGGTCGTCGCGGATGCCCTGATCGCGCAGGCGGCGCACCATCTGCGTGCGCAGGCGGTCGGAATTCAGGCCCAGATTGCCGGCGGCCTGCGCCATCTGCCGCTGCGCCGCCAACGTGGGCGCCAGCGCCTGCGGGCCCAGAATACGGGCGTTGCTGTTGGCCACCGAATAACCCGGCCCCAGCGTGGAGCTGCGCACCGGGCTGCGCGAGACGCGCGGCGCAAGGGGCCTGTCCAAGGGGCGCCGGGGCTTGTTCATCGGACGTCCATCCAGTGCGCGACGGCCTGCGCCTGATCGTGCGCGGTGAGATCGAGGCGCAGCGGCGTCATGGAAACCGCCTGCGCCTCGATGGCGCCGAAATCGGTGTCCGGGCCGCTGTCGAGCGCGCGCCCGACCGGCCCGATCCAGTACACCGTCTCGCCGTAGGGGGTGGTGCTGCGGATGACTGGCTCGGACGGGTGGCGGCGCCCCAGGCGGGTGACGCGAAACCCCGTGAGGGCCGGGTAAGGCACGGCGGGGATGTTGATGTTCAGCAGCATCGGGCGCGGCCAGGGCTGGTGCTTGTAGCGCTCGACCATTTCCCGGGCGACGCGCGCCGCGGTGTCCAGGTGCTGCCATTCGCGCTGCACCAGCGAGAAGGCGAGCGAGGGCACGCCGAACAGCAACCCTTCCGAGGCCGCCGCGACCGTGCCCGAATACAGCGTGTCTTCACCCAGGTTGGCTCCGTTGTTGATCCCCGACACGAGCAGGTCGGGATGGAAGTCGAGCAAGCCCGTGAGGGCCACGTGCACGCAGTCCGATGGCGTGCCATTGACGAAATAGTAGCCATTGGCCGCCTGGCGCACGGACAGCGGGCGGCGCAGGGTGAGCGAGTTGGAGGCGCCGCTGCAGTTGGTCTCGGGCGCCACGACAGTGACCTCGCCCAGCAGGCGCAAGGCCGCGACCAGCGCCTCGATGCCCGGTGCGTTATAGCCGTCGTCGTTGGTGACCAAAATGCGCATGCCTTCATCTACCTGCTTGATACTGGATGGTGCGAATTGTACTCGGGGATATCCCCCAACATGATGACGGCGCGGCACGAGGGCTATAGAATGGCCGCCATCTCTTTCGTGTCTCTGAAAAACCACCTACTTTATGTCTGAATCGTTTCTCCTGGCGGGCACCGGCCTGAGCCTGCTGGTCGGCTACCTGATGGGCTCGGTCTCGTTTGCGGTGGTCGTCAGCCACCTGATGGGGCTGCGCGATCCACGCAGCTTCGGCTCCGGCAATCCGGGGGCCACCAACGTGCTGCGCGGCGGCAACAAGCTGGCCGCGCTGCTCACCCTGGTCGGCGACGCCGCCAAGGGCTGGCTGGCCGTCTGGCTGGCCACCTGGGGCGTTGCCCAGGCCTGGCTGCCCGAGGCGGCCATCCCGCTGGCCGGGCTGGGCGCTTTCCTGGGGCATCTGTATCCGGTGTTCTTGCGGTTTCACGGCGGCAAGGGCGTGGCCACCGCCCTGGGGGTGCTGCTGGGCCTGCAGCCCTGGCTGGCGCTCGCCACGGCACTGACCTGGATCATCATCGCCTTCGTCACGCGCTACTCATCGCTGGCGGCCATCATCGCCGCCGTCTTCGCCCCCTTTTACTATGTGCTGGGCGACAAGGTGGCCTGGCACATCGACGCGCTGACGGCCTCGGTCATCGTGGCCATCAGCGTGCTGCTGCTTGCCCGCCACCACGAAAACATCGCCCGCCTGATCGCGGGCAAGGAAAGCCGCATCGGCGGCAAGAAAAAATCGGGCTCATGAGGCACGGCGCCCGCGGGCGCCGACAGGCACTTCAGCCCTGGGCCGCTCGCCAGCGGGAAGCCGCCAGAAATCAGGAAGCCGAAACGCACACGTCCTGTAAATCCCAGCGTGGACGCACGGCAAAAGCGGCATCGCGGTAATCGTCCAGGCGGATCAGCCCGGCGCGCACCCGCTGCACGGCGGCCCAGGCAATCATGGCGCCGTTGTCGGTGCACAAGTGCAGGGGCGGAAAATACACCTGCCCGCCCAGCTTGGCCAGCGCCTGCGTCAGCTGCTCGCGCAGACGGCCGTTGGCCCCCACCCCGCCCGCCACGACCAGGCGCTTCAGGCCCGTCTGGCGCAGCGCCTGCAGGGATTTTGCGGCCAGCACGTCCACGATGGCGGCTTCGGTGCCCGCGGCGAGGTCGGCGCGCGCGGCGAGATCGGTTTCCCGCCCTTCGGCCTGCAGCGCCCGCATGCGCGTGAGCACCGCGGTCTTCAGGCCGCTGAAGCTGAAATCCAGATCGTGGCTGTGCAGCATGGGGCGCGGCAGCGCACAGGCCTTGGGGTCGCCCTGCTGCGCCAGGCGCGAGAGTTCGGGCCCGCCGGGATAGCCCAGGCCCAGCAGCTTGGCGCTCTTGTCGAAGGCCTCGCCCGCCGCGTCGTCGAGCGTCTCGCCCAGCAGGGCGTAGCGCCCCACGCCATCGACGCGCATAAGTTGCGTGTGCCCGCCTGAGACGAGCAGGGCCACGAAGGGAAAGGCGGGCACGTCGTCCGCCAGCAGGGGTGACAGCAGATGACCTTCGAGGTGGTGGATGGGGATGGCGGGCAGGCCGCGCCCCCAGGCGAAGGCGCGGGCGAAACCGGCGCCCACCAGCAAGGCCCCCGCCAGCCCCGGGCCCG
Organism: Castellaniella caeni NBRC 101664; assembly: GCF_001592225.1. Taxonomy (GTDB): domain Bacteria; phylum Pseudomonadota; class Gammaproteobacteria; order Burkholderiales; family Burkholderiaceae_B; genus Castellaniella; species Castellaniella caeni. The sequence continues at coordinate 18,483 of NZ_BCWN01000001.1, forward strand.
CCGTGTAGGCGACCGCGTCGAGATCGGCGGGCGCGACCCCGGCTTCGTCCAACACCTGGCGCGTCAGCGGCACGATGCGGCGGATGTGATCGCGCGAGGCGAGTTCGGGCACGACGCCGCCGTATTCGCGGTGCATGGCAATCTGACTGTACAGGGCGTGCGCCAGCAGGCCGCGTTCGGTGCAGGCCACGGCCACTCCGGTCTCGTCACACGAGCTTTCAAATCCGATGATGAGCATAGGGCGCCAGTTTACAGCGGTTCCCAAAAGGGTTTTACGCGCCTTAGAATACCTGGGTTGCAAAACACGCAGTCAATAACAGTAACAGCATCCATCCTTGGGGATACAACCATGCTCGAACAGCTTTTCAAGCTCAGAGAACACGAGACCAATGCCCGCACCGAACTACTGGCGGGCATCACGACGTTTCTCACGATGTCCTACATCGTCTTCGTCAACCCCGACATCCTGTCGAGCACGGGCATGGATCACGGCTCGGTCTTCGTGGCCACTTGCCTGGCCGCCGCGCTGGGCTCGCTCATCATGGCCTTCGTGGCCAACTGGCCCATCGGCATGGCGCCGGGCATGGGGCTGAACGCCTTCTTCGCCTTCACGGTCGTGGCGCAGATGGGCTACACCTGGCAGCAAGCGCTGGGGGCTGTGTTCATCTCGGGCGTGGTGTTCGTCATCCTCACGGTCACGGGTGCGCGTGAATGGCTGGTGGCGGGCATCCCGCCCTCGCTGCGCGCCGCCATCGCGGCGGGTATCGGCCTGTTCCTGGGCATCATCGCCCTGAAGACGGCGGGCATCGTCGTCCCCAACAAGGCCACCATGGTGGGCCTGGGCGACCTCACCCATGCCACCACGCTGTTTGCCATCCTGGGCTTTTTCATCATCGCGGCGCTGGGGGCCTTGCGCATCAAGGGGGCCATCCTCATCGGCATCCTGGCCATCACGCTGCTGGCGGTGGTCACGGGCTACACCGAATACCGCGGCATCGTCTCCATGCCGCCCAGCCTCGATCCCACTTTCTTCAAGCTGGACATCGCCGGGGTGCTGAGCACAGGTTTTTTCCACATCATCCTGGTCTTCGTGCTGGTTGAAGTGTTCGACGCCACCGGCACCATGATCGGCATCGCCACCCGCGCCGGGCTGGTCAGCCCCAACAACCCGGGCCGCCTGGGCCGCGCACTGCTGTCCGACAGCTGCGCCATCGTGGCGGGCTCGATGCTGGGCACCAGCAGCACCACGGCCTACGTCGAAAGCGCCTCGGGGGTGCAGGCCGGGGGCCGCACCGGTCTCACCGCGCTGGTGATCGCCGTGCTCTTTCTGCTGGCGCTCTTTCTGTCGCCGCTGGCCGGCATCGTGCCCGCCTACGCCACGGCCCCCGCCCTGCTGTACGTGGCCTGCCTGATGCTGCGCGAGCTGGTATCGGTCGACTGGGAAGACATCACCGAATCGGTGCCCGCCGCCATCGCCGCCGTGGCCATGCCGCTCACCTACTCCATCGCCAACGGCCTCGCCTTTGGCTTCATCAGCTACACCGTCATCAAGGTACTGTCGGGGCGTGCCCGCGAAATTCACCCGGCCACGCTGCTGGTCGCCGTGCTGTTCGTCATCAAATACACGCTGTTCCCCGAATAAGCGGCGACGTTCGCCACGTCAACCGGCGGGCGCCCGACAGTGCCCGCCGCACCTCGCCGCCCCGCTGAAAAGATTGGAGACAAGCGGCACTTGCAAGCACGGTACACTGCCCCCATCTGCACTTCATCACGGCAGGCATCTCCTGCCCGTCGTCAACCGACCGGAGTCCACATGAGCATCATCGAACTCACCCAGGAAACCTTCCAGGAAGCCACCAAAGCCGAACAACCCCTCATCATCGACCTCTGGGCGCCGTGGTGCGGCCCCTGCCGCCAGTTTGCCCCCACCTTCGAAGCCGCCGCCGAAAAACACGCCGACGTCACCTTCGCCAAGATCAACACCGAAGAACAGCAAGAGCTCGCAGGCGCGCTGGGCATCCGCTCCATCCCCACACTCATGGTGTTCCGCGAAAACGTGCTGCTGTTTCAGCAGGCTGGCGCCCTGGCCGCTTCGCAGCTCGAAGAGCTGATCACGCAGGTCAAGGCGGTGGACATGGCGCAGGTGCACGCCCAGATCGCCGAACAGGAAAAGGCGTCGTCCACGACGCACTAGACCAAGCCGTTGCCCTGGCAGCCCCACAGAGGGCTGCGCGCGCATCAAGGCCCGGATACGCGCCAGCGCCCGGGCCTTTATTCATGGTCGATGTATTCCGGCTGGCGCCAAGGCACACCAACAGGGGCACCGATGGCACCACCGGCGGGGGTCAGCGCGGCTGGCCTCCCGCATCGGCAGACACCTGCCAGCTGCCCTGACCGCGCGTCTGGTCGATGTACAAGGATTCCAGCGCCGCCGCCTCGGCTTTGGCCACGGCCAGCGTCCAGATGACGCCCTGCGCGTCAAACTCGGCGGCCTCGATACGCGCGCCGGCCGCCAGCAAACGCGCCTGCACGCGATCCAGCTCGGGGTACGGACAGGTGCAGCGCACCTGGCACTCGTCACGCAGCTCGGTCTTGTCGGCCAGGCGCAGGCATTCCGCCGCCGTGCCGCCATAGGCGCGCGCCAGCCCGCCCGTGCCCAGCTTGATACCGCCAAACCAGCGGATCACCAGCACCGCCACACGATCGCAGTCCTGCGATTGAATCGCCTGCAGGATGGGGCGCCCCGCAGTGCCGCCCGGCTCGCCATCGTCGCTGAAACGGTATTGATCGCCCACTTGCCAGGCCCAGCAATTGTGCGTGGCCTGCGGATCGCGGTGCCCGTCGAGAAAGGCCTGCGCCGCAGCGGGGCCGTCCACGGGTGCCGCCAGGGCGAGAAAGCGGCTCTTGCGGATGTCCGCCTCGTGGCGCGCCGGGCCGGTGAGCGTGCGGGCCAACGCCAGGCCTAGACCTCGATGCCCTGCGAGGACAGATATTCTTCGTAGGTGCCCGGGTAATCGTTGAGACGGCCATCGGGCAGGATCTCGATGACGCGCGTCGCCACGCCGGAGACGAACTGGCGGTCGTGCGAGACGAACACCAGGGTGCCGGGATATTGCTCAAGCGCATACTGCAGCGACTCGATGGATTCCATGTCCAGGTGGTTGGTGGGCTCGTCCATCAGCATGACGTTGTGGCGCCCCAGCATCAGGCGGCCAAAGCTCATGCGGTTTTTCTCGCCCCCGGACAGCACGCGCACGGCCTTGGTGATCTCGTCGCCCGAAAACAGCAGGCGCCCCAGCACCGAGCGGATCGACTGGTCTTCGTCACCCGGCTGGCGGTAGTCGGTCATCCAGTCGAACAGGTCGCGGTCGGAGTCGAACTGATCGGAGACGTCTTGCGCCATGTAGCCGATGTCGGCGTTTTCCGACCAGCGCACCGCGCCGTCGTCGGGCGGCAGCTTGCCGGCCAGCATGCGCAGCAGCGTGGTCTTGCCCACCCCGTTGGCGCCGATGATGGCGACTTTCTGCCCGGCCTCGATCATGGTGGACAGACCCTGGATGATGGGCCGGTCGAAGGCCTTGGACAGGTCTTCGATGTGTACGGCCTGGCGGTGCAGCACCTTGTTGACCTCGAAGCGGATGTAGGGGTTTTGCCGCGACGATGGCTTGACCTGTACAGTTTCGGACTTGATGCGGTCGATCTGCTTCAGGCGCGAGGTGGCCTGGCGCGACTTGGACTTGTTGGCGGCAAAGCGGCGCACAAAGTCTTGCAGCTCGGTGACGCGATCTTTGGCGCGCGCATTGGCCGCCAGCTGACGCTCGCGTGCCTGGGTGGAAGCCAGCATGTAGTCGTCATAATTGCCTGGATAGACCCGCAGCTCGCCGTAGTCGAGGTCGGCCATGTGGGTGCAGACCTGGTTGAGAAAGTGACGGTCGTGGCTGATGATGATCATGGTGCTGTCGTACCCATTGAGCACGGTTTCCAGCCAGCGGATGGTGTTGATGTCGAGGTTGTTGGTAGGCTCGTCGAGCAGCAGCACGTCGGGGTTGGAAAACAGGGCCTGGGCCAGCAGCACGCGCAGTTTCCAGCCCGGCGCGATCTCGCGCATCAGCAGCTGGTGCTGCTCGACCGGGATTTCCAGCCCCAGCAACAGTTCGCCCGCGCGCGCCTCGGCGGTGTAGCCGTCGTATTCGGCAAACTTGCCTTCGAGCTCGGCCGCCCGCATGTAATCGTCTTCGGTGGCCTCAGGGTTGGCATAGATGGCGTCACGATCGGCCATGGTCTGCCACATCTCGACGTGCCCCATCATCACCACGTCCAGTACGCGCACGTCCTCGAAGGCGAACTGATCCTGGCGCAACTTGCCCAGCCGCAGGCCCGGCTCGAGCGCCACGTTGCCCGAGGTGGCTTCGAGATCGCCGCCGATGATCTTCATCAGGGTGGATTTGCCCGAACCGTTGGCGCCGATGAGGCCATAGCGGTTGCCATCGCCGAATTTGACGCTGACGTTTTCAAAAAGGGGTTTGCTGCCGAACTGGATGGTGAGGTTGTTAGTGGAGATCACGGTGGGGGATGTGGGGGAAAAGTGGTGAGAAAACAATCTGTTAGTTTAGCAGAGAGCGCATCCCAAGCTGGGCGCGGGCCGCCTGCCCGCCATTGTTGGCGGCAGCGCCCCCGCTCGCCGCTTCGCACGCGGGCTCGATCCTGCCCTGAACCCGGCCGCGCGTGCTTCGACGCGCATGCCTCAGTGCGTATGTTCTTGCAGCACCAGGTGCGCCATGCCGTCTTCGGTGGCGATGCCCACCTGGGCACCCACCGGCAAGGTGGCCTTGACGCGCACGTGGCCGTAGGGCAGGCCGGTGATCACCGGCACCTTGATGGTGGCGCGCAGCCAGCGCACCACGGCGGCCAGGTCATAGCCATTGTCGTGGGGCGCCAGCCGATAATCGGTGAACTGCCCCAGGACGATGGCACGCTGCCGGGCGAGCACGCCCGCATGCCACAGTTGCGTGAGCATGCGTTCGATGCGAAACGGGTGCTCGGCGATGTCTTCGAGAAACAGAATGCCGCCGTCGATGTCCGGCAGGTAGGGCGTGCCCACCAGAGACGCCACCATGGCAAGATTGCCGCCCCACAGAATGCCGCGCGCGTCCACCGCATCGGCATCGGGCGATTCGAAGCTGAGGATTTCGAGTTCGCCTGACAGGGTTTCTTGAAACAGGGCCTGGGTGAGGTCGTCCACCTTCTTGCCGCCGAAATCGTACAGCGCGGTGGGGCCGGCCAGGCTGACGGCCCCGGTGCGCGCCAGCAAGGCCAGGCTGAAGGCGGTGAAATCGCTTTGGCCGATGAACGTCTTGCCGCTGTCGGCCACGGCCTGCCAGTCGATGGCGGGCAGCAGGCGGCTCAGGCCGTAGCCGCCGCGTGTCGCCATCACCACGGGGTGCTTCTGCTTGAGCGCGCGCGCGATGCTCGCCAGGCGCTGCTTGTCGGTGCCGGCAAAACGCTCGTGCACCGCGCAGGCGGTGCGATCCACGGCCACCTTGTAGCCCATGCCCTTGAGGCGCTGCACGGCAAGGTCGAGCACGGCGGGATCGGCCACGGCGCCCGAGGGCGAAAAGAGATAAATGCCCGACGGAACCTCGTGGTGATGATGATGCGTATCCCCGTCCGGGCAGGCCCAGTGGGTATGGGCAGCGTGGGGGCCATGACCCCGGGCGCCCTCGCCCGCAGCGGGGCCCTGGCGGGCGGCCGAGGCTCCGCCGGAGCCCGCCGCGAGGTGCGCATCCACGACAGGCGGCATCGCGTCGATCGGGGCTTCTGTGGCTTTTTTCTGCGTGCTTTTCTGAGTGCTCATGGTGGCGTGATCTTCACTGACGGTGGATGGCGTTTTCGCGCGGCGCGCGGCGGCGCGGCGCGTCTGGAAAAAGTGGCGCAGCAGGGCCGCGCCTTCGGCGGCGCGGACGCCGCCCTGGATGAGCGCGTGGTGATTGAGCCGCGGCTGTGCGCCGAGATCGACCACGCCACCGCACGCGCCGGTCTTGGGGTCGGCGGCGCCAAAGGTGATCTGCGCCAGGCGCGCGTGGAACATGGCCCCCAGGCACATGGCGCAAGGTTCGAGCGTGACGTACAGGCGCGCGCCGGTGAGCCGGTAGTTGTTCAGCCGCCGGGCGGCCTGGCGCAAGGCCACGATCTCGGCGTGGGCCGTGGGGTCTTGATCCAGGATGGTGCGGTTGTGGCCGCTTGCCAGCAGGTGGCCCGCGGCATCCAGCACGACGGCGCCCACCGGCACCTCGCCCAGCTCGGCGGCCTGGCGCGCCTGCGCCAGCGCCAGCGCCATGGCGGCAGCGTCATCCAGAACAGCCGACCCATCGGGCGCGCGCCCCCCCTCGCCCGTCGGACACGCGAGCGCATCGATCCGTGGGGCCGTCGAGGGTGAGTCTGGTGCGTCGATAGTGAAGGTGGGTGCCTGCGGCAAGACCTGCCCCTGTTACCTGGACAATGAGGAAGACGCCGACGGATCGTCCGTCAGCCGTGCGAGCGATTCTAGCGCCCCAGGCAGCGCCGCGGGCAAATCTTCGGCCAACAGACCCAGCCCCAGGCGATCGGCCGCCAGGCCGTGCAGCCAGACGGCAGCGCAAGCGGCCTCGAAAGCCGACATGCCAGCGGCCAGCAGCCCCACCAGGCAGCCGCTGAGCACGTCGCCCGAACCGGCGGTGGCCAGGCTGGGTGGGGCGTTGTCATTGATGACGCAGCGCCCGTCGGGTGCTGCGATCACGGTGTCGGCGCCCTTGAGCACCACCACGGCGCCGCTGCGCCGCGCGGCGCCCCGCGCCCGGCCAAGCTTGTCGCCCGCCAGGGAAAACAGGCGGGCGAATTCGCCCTCGTGCGGCGTGAGCACGCATCCTGCGTGCAGGGCATCGAGCAAGGTATCAGGCTGCGCGGCGAACACGCTCAGGGCATCAGCGTCCAGGACGCAGGGCCGCCGGGTGGCCAGCACGGCCAGCACCTGCGCGCGCGCCGCAGGCTGCCGCCCCAGGCCTGGGCCGATGAGCACCGCATTGCGCCGTGGGTCGGCCAGGGCCGCGTCCAGCTGCCCACCTGCACCCAGGGCCTCGACCAGCACCGACGTGAGCGCCCCCGCCTGGATGGCCCAGACCGACGACGGTACGGCCAGGGTGACCAGGCCCGCCGCCGTACGAGCCGCCGCCAGGCAGGCCAGGCGGCTGGCGCCAAGCATCTGCGCGCCACCGACGACCAGCGCGTGCCCCCGGCGGTATTTGTGGTCGCCCGTGCGCGGCCAGGGAAACCCAGCCTGCCACAGCTGCGGATCGTTGGCCCACACCCGCGCGCCCAGCGGCTCTAGCACTGCGGCCGGAATGCCAATATCGGCGCACTGCAGCTCACCGCACAGCACGCGCCCCGGCAGCAGCAGATGGCCGGGCTTGCGGCGAAAGAAAGTGACCGTCAGTTGCGCTTGCAGCGCCACGCCGGGACATTGGCCGTTGGCGCCGTCCAGGCCTGTGGGCACGTCGATGGCGCACACCGGCAGGCCCGAGGCATTGATGGCCTCGATCAGCGCGGCCAGGCCCTGCGCGGGGGCGCGGCTCAGGCCCGCTCCCAGCAAGCCGTCCACCACCAGCTCGGCCCCGGCCAGCGCCGCGGCACCCGCCACTTCGATGGGCCCCGCCCAGGCGGCAGCCGCGCACGCCGCCGCATCGCGCAGCGCCTCGCGCGAACCCAGAAGCGCCACGCGCACGGGCCAGTGCGCGGCCCGCAGCAGCCGCGCGGCCACGAAACCGTCGCCACCATTGTTGCCCGGGCCGCACAGCACCAGGACGGGGCGGGCGCTCCAGCGCCGCATCACCGCCTCGGCCACGGCGCGGCCCGCGGCCTCCATGAGGCGTGCAACGGAAATCCCGGCGCTTGCGGCGGCACGATCCGCCGCGCCCATCTGGGCCGGGCTGAGCAGCACGTGGGCCAGGTCGCCGGGCGCCGTCATGCCGGGCGGGCCGCCCGCTGGCGCAGCTCGAATTTCTGGATCTTGCCAGTGGAGGTCTTGGGCAGCTCGCCGAACACCACCATGCGCGGCACCTTGTAGCCCGCCAGATGCTGCTTGCAATGGGCAATGATGTCTTCCACCGTGACGCGCGCATCCGCCTTGAGCTCGACGAAGGCGCACGGGGTTTCGCCCCAGCGTTCGTCCGGGCGGGCCACCACGGCGGCGGCCAGCACCGCCGGATGGCGGTACAGCACGTCTTCGACCTCGATGGAGGAAATGTTCTCGCCACCGGAGATGATGATGTCCTTGGAGCGATCCTTGATCTTGATGTAGCCGTCGGGGTCAACCACGGCCAGATCGCCGCTGTGAAACCAGCCCCCCGCGAAGGCTTCGTCGGTGGCGGCGGGATTCTTCAGGTAGCCCTTCATGCAGATGTTGCCCTGAAACATGATCTCGCCCATCGTCTGCCCATCGTGCGGCACCGGCTGCAGGGTGGCCGGATCGAGCACGTCGGCGGCGCGCTCGAGGTGGTAGCGCACCCCCTGGCGTGCATTGAGGCGGGCGCGCTCGCCAATGTCGAGAGCGTCCCAGTCGGCATGCTTGGCGCAGACCGTGGCGGGGCCGTAGACCTCGGTGAGGCCGTAGACGTGCGTGAGGTCGATGCCCAGGGATTCCATGCCTTCGATCATCGACGCGGGCGGCGCAGCCCCCGCCACCATGGCGCTGATGCCCGCCGGAATGCGCTCGCGCAGGGCCTGCGGCGCGTTGACCAGCATGCTCTGGACGATAGGCGCGCCACAGTAGTGCGTCACCCCATGCTCGACCATGCGCTCGACCATGGCGGCGGCCTCGACACGCCGCAGGCAGACATTGACCCCGGCCCGGGCGGCGACCGTCCAGGGAAAGCACCAGCCGTTACAGTGGAACATGGGCAGCGTCCAGAGATAGACCGAGTGCTTGGGCATGTCCCATTCGAGGATGTTGGAAACGGCGTTGATAGCCGCCCCGCGATGGTGGTAGACCACCCCCTTGGGGTTGCCGGTGGTGCCGCTGGTGTAGTTCAGGGAAATCGCGTCCCATTCGGATTCGGGCAGCAGCCAGGCGGCATCGGGGTCGCCCTGCGCCAGCCAGGCTTCGTAGTCGAGCGTGCCGATGGCCTCGCCCGGCCCATCGTACAGGGGGTCGTTGACGTCCACCACCAGCAAGGGCTCGGTGCGCTTGCGCAAGCCCAGCGCCTCGCGCATCACGCGGGAAAACTCGCGATCGACGATGACCACGCGGGCCTCGCCGTGATCGAGCATGAAGGCCAGTGTCGCGGCGTCCAGCCGCGTGTTCAAGGTGTTGACGACGGCCCCGCTCATGGGAATGCCAAAGTGCGCCTCGACCATGGCCGGGATGTTGGGCAGCATGACCGCGACCGTGTCGCCGCGCCGGACGCCGACGCGGGTCAAGGCGCTGGCCAGGCGCCGACAGCGTTGATACAGTTCGAGCCAGGTATGGCGGATGGCGCCCGCCCCCAGGCCATGCACCACGGCCAGCCGCCGCGGATACACATCCGCCGCACGCTCCAGGTACAGCAGCGGCGTCAAGGGCGCAAAATTGGCGGACGTCTGAGGCAGGTTCTGGTCGAATATCGAGGTCATGGATGTCTCCGTTCATGCGTTCAGCCATTTTAGCGAGCCGCCGCCGCAACGGGCGCCCTTGCGCGCGCGATCGTCTGCGCGCGCGCAAATGCGCGGGTGGCCGCCCGCGCGGCAGGGGCCGACTATTGGGGTTATCCTAAAACATACTTTCACTGCAAGATTCGAGGCTGTCCATGAGTGCTGTCCCCCCAAGCCGACCGGCTTACCACACCGCGTCCTCCCAGACGGAAATCGAGGCCAACCTGGCCGACATCCGCCAGCGCATCGAGGCCGCCTGCCAGCGCGCCGGGCGCGACCCCGCCGAGGTGCGGCTGCTGCCCGTCAGCAAGACGGTGGACGAGTCGCGCATCCGCATGGCCTATGCGGCGGGCTGTCGGCTGCTGGGTGAAAACAAGGTGCAAGAGGCCTACGGCAAATGGGAACAAATGGCCGACCTCACCGACCTGCACTGGGCTGTCATCGGCCACCTGCAGACCAACAAGGCCAAGTTCGTCGCCCGCTTCGCGCAAGAATTCCAGGCGCTCGACAACCTGCGCGTGGCCGAGGCCCTGGATCGACGCCTGCAGGAAGAAGGCCGCAGCCTCGACGTCTTTGTGCAGGTGAACACCTCGCACGAAGACAGCAAGTTCGGCCTGGCGCCCGACCAGGTGCTCGACTTCGCCCGCGCCCTGCCCGCCTACAGCGCGCTCAAGGTGCGCGGCCTCATGACGCTGGCGCTGTTCTCATCCGACGAGAACCACGTGCGCCCCTGCTTCGTCACGCTGCGCACGCTGCGCGAGCGGCTGCGCCAGGACGCCCCCCAGGGCGCGGACTTCGCCGAGCTGTCCATGGGCATGTCGGGCGACTTTGAATGGGCCATCGAAGAAGGCGCCACCACGGTGCGGGTGGGCCAGGCCATTTTCGGTTCGCGCGCGCTGCCCGACAGCTACTACTGGCCCGAAGGCGCCAGCGGCGAGGCGGCACGCGGCTGACGGCCCCAACGTCCCGTCCGGCCGATGCGCGTCCTTGAATCCGCTGCCTGCGCAGCCCGCGCCGCGTTGCGAACCCGGGCAGCGGCCCGACCCGGCGCGCGGGTCGTTCAAGCGCCCGCCCCGTGCGGGCTGCTCATTTTTTTCATAATTCGTTCATCATTGCGCCGCACTGTCTCTTTAATCTGTGTCCATGGCCGCACCACCGGGGTGCGGCGCCACTGAAAAGGACGCACCATGACATTCATGCCCACCCGCACGCTCTCCACCCTGGCCCTGGCCGCCGCCATCGTCGCCGCGCCGCTGGCCGCCTCGGCCGCCAATACAGGCCCGGCCGACGGCGGCGCCCGCCACTTCCAGAAAACCGGCCACGCCTGGGGCCATCACGGTGACGGCTGGCTGCGCGGGCTCGACCTGACGCAAGCCCAGCAAGACCAGATTTTCAAAATTCGCCACGACCAGGAACAAGCGGTCTACGACCAGAAGAAGGCCGCCAAGGAAGCCATGCGCTCGCTGCGCGAACTGGGCCAGGCCGACACCTTCGATCCGGCCAAGGCCAAGCAGGCCGCTGACGCCCTGGGCCAGGCCCAAGGCCAGCTCGCCCTGCTGCGCGCCCAGACGCAGTCGCAAATTCGCGCCGTGCTCACGCCCGATCAGCGCCAGAAGCTCGCCGAGCGCCACACCCGGCACATGGGCGACAAGGGGGGCAAAGGCGGCATGAAATCGTAATCAGACGGGCCGGCAGGCCGGATCAAACGGCCCGCCGGCCCGGTTTCGCCGTACGCCGCCCAGGCCGCTGCTCACGTTCCAGGCAGTCGCAACCACGGACACGCGCACCGCATCCGCGACATCCACTACATCCACTCCATCCGTCAGCACCCAAGAGCCCCTGTCCGGGGCTCTTTCGCTGTCTGCTCCAAGCACCTTTTCAGCGGGCAAACAAAGTGCCCACGGACTGGAAATGCCGCCGGTAATACGGGCTGTCCAGGGCGTCGAGGCGCACCTGTCCGCCCGTGGACGGCGCGTTGATGAAGCGCCCGCCGCCCACGTAGATGCCCATGTGCGAATTGGGCTGCCCCAGGGTGTTGAAGAAGACCAGATCGCCGGGCTGGAGGTCGCGGCGCGCGATCGGCTGGCTCAGGCGGGCGATCTGATCGGTGCTGTGCGGCAGCGGGGTGTGTGCAGCCGTTGCAAACACGTATTTCACCAGCCCGCTGCAGTCGAAGCCCTGGGCCGGACGCGCGCTGCCGTAGCGGTATTGTGTGTCGAGCAGGCTGAGCGCGGTCATGACCACTTCCGCGCGCTGCGCCGGATCGATGGGCTTGACCATCATGGCCGACCGGCGCCCGCCGGACGGCCCCCCGGCGCAAGCCACCAACAGACCACACAGCAGGGCGACGCCCGCCGCCCGCGCGCGGCGCCCCCAGACTGGTGGCACCGGCCCGTTGGCATCCTTAATAGCTGAAATAACCATGCTTATAATGTTGAGATATATCAACAATCGATTCATGTTCAGGAAGAGGAATGATGACTATCGGTACGCGAGGCTCGCGCCTGGCCTGGGTTCCTGTGTTTGCAGGGTGCCTCAGTTTGTCCGCACTGTCCAGCGCGCACGCGGACACCCTGCTCGATCAGGGCAAGCAAATCTATACCCAGGGGGCCAACGGCGCCCCCGCCTGCATCGCCTGCCACGGCGCCCAGGGCGAAGGCTCGGCGGCGGCCAATTTTCCGTATCTGGCCGGCCAGGGCGCGGACTACCTGCGCGAGCAGCTGGCCGCGCTGGCCGACGGGACGCGCCAGAGCGCCGTCATGAAACCCATTGCGTCGGCGCTCGATGACGCGCAGCGCCAGGCCCGCCGTCCCGCAATTCACGCCGCCGCCCGCCAACGCCCTGCCTGAAGGCCCCTTCGGCGAAGCCGTTCTGCGCGGCCAGGACATTTTCCTGCACACGGCGAAATTCGCCTCGCAATACGTCGGCAACTCGCTGAACTGCGCCAGCTGCCACATGGACGCCGGCCGCCAGGGCAATGCTTCGCCCATGTGGGCGGCCTACGTGCTGTACCCCGCCTACCGGGCCAAGAACGGCCACGTCAACACGCTGGCCGAGCGCCTGCAGGGCTGTTTCCAGTTCAGCATGAACGGCAAGATGCCGCCCGCCGACAGCCAGACCATCGTCGATCTGGAAAGCTATATGTACTGGATGGCCAAGGGCGCCCCGACGGGTGTCAAGCTCGTCGGCCAGGGCTTCCCGGCGCTCGACAAACCCGCGCAAGAGCCGACATACGTGCGCGGCGGGCAGGTGTTCGAACAACACTGCGCCCTGTGCCACGGCGCACAGGGCCAGGGGCAGCACGACGCCACCGGCAAGATGGTGTTCCCCGCGCTGTGGGGCGATGATTCGTTCAACTGGGGCGCGGGCATGCACTCCATCAGCACGGCGGCGGCGTTCATTCACGCCAACATGCCACTGAGCCAGGGCGAGACCCTGACGGTGCAGGAGGCCTGGGACGTCGCTTACTTCATGAACGCGCACGAACGCCCGCAAGACCCCCGCCACGCGGGCGACCTGCAAGCCACGATCAAGGCGCACCATGGTGGCAAGAACGACCTGTACGGCCAGAAGGTCAATGGCGTCGTGCTGGGAGCAAACTCCACGCCCGCCGGCGGACGACTGACGGGCCACAACCCCGGCGTGGCCCAGCCGTAACACGGCCCGGCGCGCATGTGGGCCCGCCGCCCAAGCGGGCCCGCACGGCACACGTCCCCGGCCCCACGCAACACCGCCGGGCCGGGACGCTCAACTGGCCGCGGCGTCCAAGTCCAGCCGATATCCCACCCCATACACCGAGCGAATCAGCTCGCCTTCGGGGCGGATGGCCGCCAGTTTGCGGCGCAAGTTCTTGATGTGGCTGTCCACCGTGCGGTCGGTGACGACCCGGTGATCGTCGTACAGGCCATCGAGCACCTGGTCGCGCGAGAAAATGCGGCCCGGCTGGCTGGCCAGCAGGCTGAGCAGACGGAATTCGACGGGCGTGAGATCGAGCAGCACGCCATCGAGGCGCGCCTGCCAGGCGTCGGCCACGATCTGCAGACCCGTCGCCGGGTCGGCCACAGGATCGGCGCGCCCTTCGGCGCGGCGCAGCACGGCACGCACGCGGGCCACCACTTCGCGCGGGCTGTAAGGCTTGCAGATGTAGTCGTCCGCCCCCAGTTCCAGCCCCAGCAGGCGGTCGATTTCTTCGGTGCGCGCCGTGACCATGATGACCGGAATGCGGGTCTGCGCGCGGATGTCGCGGCAAATGTCCAGCCCATCGCGCCCGGGCAGCATGAGATCGAGCAACACCAGCGCGGGCTGCCACTGCTGCACGGCGTCCATGACCAGCAGGCCATCGGCCACGCAGCGCACCTCGTAGCTGGCCGCTTCGAGATACGTCTGCAGCACCTGAGCCAGCTTGGGCTCGTCTTCAACCACCAGAACCTTCATCGTTCACCCTGCTCAAAGTGTGCTGGCGGCGTCTGTCGGCCAGCGGATGCGAATGGCCAGCCCGCCCAGGTCGGAGGCGGCCGCCGTGATCTGACCGCCGTGGGCCTGGACGATGCTGCGGCAAATGGCCAGCCCCAGCCCGGCCCCGCCGTGCTGGCGACTGCGCGAGGCCTCCGCACGATACAGGCGGTCGAACAGCCGCGGCAGCTGCTCGGGCGCCACGCCCGGCGCCGTATCGGCGACGTCGAGCTCGATGGCCTGGCGCGTGCGATGCGCCCGCACCCGGACGCGTCCCGGGCTGTCGGTGTAGCGCAGGCTGTTTTCCAACAGATTGCTCACCAGCTGCAGCAGACGCCGCTGGTCGCCCTGCATCACCAAGCGCTCTTCGGCCTGCAGGTCGATGGCGATGCCGCGACGCTGGAAGCGATCTTGTACGGCATCGACCGCCTGGGCCACCAGCACACCCAGATCGACCGGCTGCATATGATAGTTGAGCGCCCCGGCATCGGCCAGGGACAGGTCGTACAGGTCGTCGATCAACTGACTGAGCTGGCTGACCTCGTGCGCCAGCGACCCCAGGGCATTGCCATCGAGCGGGCGCAGACCGTCTTGCAAGGCCTCGATCTCGCCACGCAGCACCGCCAGCGGCGTGCGCAGCTCGTGGGAGACGTCGGCCATCAGCTCGCGGCGCCACTGCTCGTGGCGTTCAAGGCTATGAGCCAGGCGGTTGAAATCCCGCGCCAGGCGGCCCAGCTCGTCGGGCGCGCCTACCCGCACGCGGGTCCGGTAATGGCCTTCGGCGAGCCGGTGGGTAGCCTGCGCCATGCGCCGCACGGGCACCAGCAGCACGCGCGCCAGCAGCAGGCTGACGAGCGCCGCCAGCAGCACCGAGAGGCTGACGATCACCCAGGTGGCCCGCAGCTGCCGCGCCTGAAACTGGCGGTCGATCTCGTCGTTGATGACGTGCGCCATCGGCGGCAAGGTGTACAGCCAGCCGACCACCTGCCCATCGGCGCGCACAGGCATGCGGCGCAGGCTGGGCGACGGCGGCAGCTTTGGCCCGGCCAGCCAGTCGCCCTGGGCATCGGCCAGCATGACCCGCAGGGGCGGCTCGTCGTGCTCGCGCCCGTCCGGCAGGTCACGGCGCGACAGGCGCAGGCTGCGCCACCAGCGGTCGCGCCGATCCGACAGAAACTGCCAGCCCTGCGCCTCGAGGTAATCCGCGGCCAGCAGCTGGGCCAGGGTGTCCAGGCGCTGCTGCTCGCGCTCTTGCACGTAGTCGTCAAAACCGCTGTCGAAACTGAAGCGCACGGCGGTGCCCATGGCGAGGGCCACCACGATGCAGCTTGCCAGAATGGCCAGGAACAACTTGAATGTAATACTGGAACGCAACTATGCTTCTCCATCCGCGACGTTCATCCCGGCCTGCCACGGGCACGGCCCCACCGAGAAACCCATGACAGACACCGCAGGCGATACCGATCCGGTCATTGCCATCCACAAGCTTAGCAAAACCTACGCCACTGGCCACCAGGCCCTGCGCGACGTCAGCCTGGACATCCGGGCCGGCGAAATCTTCGCCCTGCTGGGCCCCAACGGGGCGGGCAAGACCACGCTTATCAGCATCGTCTGCGGCCTGGTCAACCCCAGCGGCGGCAGCGTGCGGGTGGCGGGCCACGACATCGTACGCGACTACCGGGCCGCCCGCTCGGCCATCGGCCTGGTGCCGCAGGAACTCACCACCGACGCCTTTGAAACCGTCTGGGATACGGTCAGTTTCACCCGGGGGCTGTTCGGCCTGGCGCCCTCACCCACCACCATCGAACGCATCTTGCGCGCCCTGTCGCTCTGGGACAAGCGCAACAGCATGCTCATCACCCTGTCGGGCGGCATGAAGCGACGCGTCATGATCGCCAAGGCCCTGTCGCACGAACCCAGCGTCCTGTTTCTGGACGAACCCACGGCGGGCGTGGACGTCGCCCTGCGCAAGGACATGTGGGCGCTCGTGCGCAGTCTGCGCGCCGAAGGCGTCACCGTCATCCTCACCACGCACTATATCGAAGAGGCCGAAGAAATGGCCGACCGCATCGGCATCATCAATCACGGCCAACTGCTGCTGGTCGAAGAAAAATCCGCGCTCATGCGCAAGCTGGGACAAAAGTACCTCACCCTGCACCTGCGCGAACCCCTGTCCCGGGTGCCCGACGCCCTGGCCGCCTGGGCGCTCGAAGCGGGCGGCGACCCGCATACGCTGCGCTATCGCTATGCCTCGCCGCAAGCGGGGGCGGACGTACCGGCCCTGCTGGCCGCCCTGCAGGCCTGTGGCCTGGGCATCGCCGACCTCGAAACCGAGCAGCGCTCGCTGGAGGACATCTTCGTCGATCTCATCGGGAGGCCCGCATGAACTGGCGCGCCCTATACGCCATCTACCGCTTCGAGATGGCCCGCACCCGGCGTACCCTGATGCAAAGCATCGTGGCGCCGGTGATTTCCACCTCGCTGTATTTCGTGGTCTTCGGCACGGCCATCGGCTCGCGCATCCAGCACGTGGGCGACGTGAGCTACGGCGCGTTCATCGTGCCCGGCCTCATCATGCTGTCGCTGCTCACCCACAGCGTCTCGAACGCGGCCTTCGGCATTTATTTTCCGAAGTTCACCCGCACCATCTACGAGATCATGTCGGCCCCGGTCTCGTACGTCGAGATCCTGTTGGGCTACGTGGGGGCGGCCGCCACCAAGTCCATCATCCTGGGCATCATCATCCTGGCCACGGCAGCGCTGTTCGTGCCGCTGCGCATCGACCATCCCGCCGCCATGCTGGCCTTCATGGTGCTGACGGCGTTCACCTTCAGCTTGCTGGGGTTCATCATCGGCATCTGGGCCGACAACTTTGAAAAACTGCAGTTCGTGCCGCTGCTCATCATCACCCCACTGACCTTCCTGGGGGGCAGTTTTTATTCCATCGACATGCTGCCGCCCTTCTGGCAGACCGTGACGCTCTTCAACCCGGTGGTGTACCTGGTAAGCGGCTTTCGCTGGAGCTTCTTTGGCCTGGCCGACGTCAACGTCGGCCTGAGCCTGGGCATGACCGCCCTGTTTCTCGCACTGTGCCTGGCCATCGTGGCCTGGATTTTCCGCACGGGCTACCGTCTGCGCCCGTGAAGCCCGCGACCGGGACTACTGCATGCGATCAAGCGCCTGGGCCAGCGTCTGCACCGTGCGCTCGACGTGGTTGAGCTTGTCGAGCCCGAACAGACCCAGACGGAAGGTCTTGAAGCCTTCGGGTTCGTCGCAGGCCAGCGGCACGCCGGCGGCGGCCTGCAGGCCGGCTTCGGCAAACTTGCGCGTGGACTGGATGCCGTCGTCGGTGGTGTAGCTGACCACCACGCCCGGGGCCTCGAAGCCGGGCGCCGCCACGCTCTTGAAACCGCGCTCGCGCAAGAGCTTGCGCACGGCGTCGCCCAGTTGCTGCTGCTCGGCCTTGACGCGCTCGTAGCCATAGGTGTGCGTCTCAGCCATGACGTTGCGCAGCACCGTGAGCGAATCGGTGGGCAGGGTCGTGTAATAGGCGTGCCCGCCTTTTTCGTAGGCTTCCATGATGCCCAACCACTTGCGCAGGTCGCAGGCAAAGCTGGTGCTTTGCGTGGTTTCGATGTGCTTGCGGGCCGCTTCACCCAGCATCACCAGGCCGCAGCAAGCCGACGAGGTCCAGCCCTTTTGCGGCGCCGAGATCAGCACGTCGACGTGCACGTCTTGCATATTGACCCAGATGGTGCCCGAGGCGATGCAGTCGAGCACGAACAGGCCGCCTTCGGCGTGCACGGCATCGGCTACTTGGCGAATGTAGTCGTTGGGCAGCATGATGCCCGACGCGGTTTCGACGTGGGCCGCGAAGACTACCTCGGGCTTGAATTCTTTGACGGCGGCGATGACTTCTTCAACCGGCGGCGGTGCGAAAAAGGGCTGGTTGCCGGATTCGATGGGGCGCGCCTTGAGCACCCGTTCTTGCGCGGGGATGTGCCCGGTCTCGAAGATTTGCGACCAGCGATAGCTGAACCAGCCGTTGCGGATGACCAGCACGCGCTTGCCCGTGGCAAATTGCCGGGCCACGGCCTCCATGCCGAAGGTGCCGCTGCCCGGAATGACGATGGCGGAATGCGCCCCATACACCGACTTCAGCGTCTTGGAAATGTCGCGCATCACACCCTGAAACGACTGGGACATGTGATTCAGGGCGCGGTCGGTATAGACCACGGAGTATTCGAGCAGACCATCGGGGTCAACCTGAGGAAGCAAGCCTGGCATAGTGTTCTCCGGTTTGAGGATGCCCCGATTGTAGACCACCCGGAATCGGGCTCTACAGCTGCGCCAAAAGCGCGCGCGCCCAGCGCCGCGCGGGCAGCCCGGTGCGCTGTTCGAGTTCGGCGGCCCGATCGAGCAGCGTGCGCGCCGAGACGTCGAGCACCGGCCCTTTGAACGCCAGCGCGACGGTATTGCCTTCGTCGATTTCGGGCAGGCACAGCACCTTGCCATTGAAGGCGGCACGGATGCCTTGCAGATTGTGCTCGAAGCTGGCGTGCTGACCAAACAGATTGACCGCCATGACGCCCGGTTCGTCAAGCACGCGAAAGCAGTCCCGGTAGAACGCCGGTTCATCGCACACCGGCCCTTGCGCCTGGCTGTCGTACAGATCGACCATCAGTGCGCGATAGCGCCCTGCCGCGTCGGGCCGCGCCACCCAGTCGCGCGCGTCGGCGTGGTCGATATGCGAGCGGGCGCTGCCCGGCAGGCGAAAAAAGGCCCGGCACATGGCCGTGACCGCCGGGTTGCGCTCGACCGTCTCGATCTGCGCGCGCGTGTGGCGCAGGCTGAAGCGCAGCAAAGACCCCGCCCCCAACCCGAGAATACCCAGCGTGTCGCGCATGCCGGGGCGCACGAACAGCAGCCAGGCCATCATCTGCTGGGTGTACGCCAGCACCAGTTCGGAGGGCCGCGCCGTGCGCATGGCCCCTTGAATCCACTCGGAATTGAAATGCAGATAGCGCACCCCGTCCTCTTCGGACAGGGTGGGGATGTCGGCCTCGATGTCGGCCTCTCGTTGGTGTCGGGCGGTACGCTGGCGTGCCATGTCGTCGATCCGAAGTCTGGGCGGGAGCGCTGGGCCGGACACGACGCGGCGCCCCCCCGCCGAAGGTTAAAGCCGCTCGAAGATGGCGGCGATGCCCTGTCCGCCACCGATGCACATCGTCACCAGGGCATGGCGCCCCTGCACGCGCTCGAGCTCGTGCAAGGCCTTGACCGTGATGAGCGCCCCCGTGGCGCCGATGGGGTGCCCCAGGCTGATGCCGCTGCCGTTGGGGTTGACCTTGGCCGGATCGAAGCCCAGCTCGCGCGACACGGCGCACGCCTGGGCGGCAAAGGCCTCGTTGGCCTCGATGACGTCGATCTGGTCGAGCGTCAGGCCCGCACGCTGCAAGGCGCTGCGTGTCGCGGGCACCGGGCCGATACCCATGTATGCGGGGTCAACCCCCGCGTGGCCGTACGACACCAGGCGCGCCATGGGCTTGAGCCCTCGCGCCTGGGCCGCCTTGGCGCTCATGAGCAGCACGGCGGCGGCACCGTCGTTCAAGCCCGAAGCATTGCCCGCCGTGACCGTGCCGTTTTCCTTGGCGAACACGGGTTTCAGCTTGCTGAAGCTCTCGAGGCTGGCGTCGAAGCGCACGTGCTCGTCCTGCTCGAACACCACGTCGCCCTTGCGCGTCTGGCGCACCACAGGCACGATCTGCCCCTTGAAGTAGCCCTGCTCGATGGCGCGGGCGGCGCGGCGGTGCGATTCCAGCGCCAGCGCGTCCTGGTCTTCACGGCTGATGCCGTATTTCTTGGCCACGTTCTCGGCCGTGACGCCCATGTGATACTTCTCGAAGGGGCAGGACAAGGCCCCGGTCATCATGTCCACCAGACGCGAATCGCCCATGCGCGAGCCCCAGCGCTGCCCCACGGCCAGGTACGGCGCGCGGCTCATGCTCTCGGCTCCGGCGCCGATGGCCACTTCGACATCACCCAGCAGGATGCTTTGCGCCGCCGACACGATGGCCTGCAGGCCCGATCCGCACAGGCGGTTGACGTTGAATGCCGGGGTGGCCTGCGGGATGCCCGCCTGGATGCTGGCCACGCGCGACAGATACATGTCACGCGGCTCGGTGTTGATCACGTGGCCGAAAACCACGTGCCCCACGGCGTCCGGCGCCACGTCCGCCCGCTCGAGCACGGTGCGCACGACCAGCTCGCCCAGGTCGCAGGGCGCAACGTCTTTGAGCGAACCGCCAAAGTCGCCAACCGCCGTGCGGCATGCCTGTACAACGACTACCTCTTCCATGGTGAAGCCTCCTGTAGGTGCTGCATTGCAACATATGATTCAGCGAGCATAGTAGCGTACTGCGCGCCCACAAGCACAGGCCCCGCGGCCAGAAGGGCGCGGGGCCTGCGTCGGCAACGGAAACGCGAGCCAGGCCTAGGCCTGACGGGCAAGCACCTTGCGCAGGGTGTCGGCAAGCTCTTCCGCCGAAAACTTGGCCACGTAGCCGTCCGCGCCCACGCTGCGCACGTGGTCTTCGTTGGCCGAACCGGAAAGGGATGAATGGATCACCACGGGCAAGGCACGCATGCGCGCATCCTGCTTGATGTTGCGCGTGAGCGTGAAGCCGTCCATTTCGGGCATTTCGAGGTCGGTGAGCATGAGGCTGACCTTATCGAGAATGGTCTTGCCCTCGGCCTCGGCGGCGGCCTTCAGGACATTGAGGCGATCCCAAGCCTCGCGTCCGGACTTGACCATCTCGTAGGGCAGTTTCATTGCCTTGAGCGCCTGTTCGAGCAGCGCGCGGGCCACGAAGGAGTCGTCGGCCACCAGCACGATCGTGCCCGGTTTGAGGACGATTTCGTCGCCCACCTGCTTGGCATCGACCTGGTGGCGGTCTTTTTCCGGCGTGACCATCTGCAAGATGGCTTCGACGTCGAGCACCTGAGCCAGGCGCGTATTGTCGGCGCTGTCGTCGAGCTTGGCCATGCTGCTGACCAGGCTTTGCGAGGTGCCGCTGGATTCGGCGGAAATGACGTCGTTCCAGTCGAGGCGCACGATATCGTCCACGGATTCAACCGTGAAGGCCTGCGTGGTGCGGCCAAATTCGGTGACCAGCATCAGCGTGGGCGGATTGTCGAGCTTGTTGCCGACGATGCCAGGCAGATCGAAGACGGGAATCACCTGATCGCGCAGCTGCACCACCCCGAGGGAAAATTTGGGGGCGCCGGCCACCGCGGTGACCGTGGGCATGGTGACGATCTCGCGCACCTTGAGCACGTTGATGCCATAGAGTTCGGACTGCCCGGAACCGACGTTCGTCCCCAGGCGAAACAGGAGAAGCTCGAACCGATTGGTGCCGGTGAGACTGGAACGATCATCCACGACATTCTGGCTGGGACTCATGAGAAACCTTTGGTGATATCAGGGGGCTGAAAGGTGCAGTGTAAAGGAAAGTGTCTTGCGCCAATTGATCTAACTCACCGGCAGCACGGGGCCTATTTGACCGTGTCGGGCAGGAAGGCCGTCCGCGCCGAGCCGCCCCACAGCGCGGTGCACGCCGCGCCGGGCGCTTGACAGCGCACGCTCGATCCTGCATTTTAATTAGGTTTACCAGACGCCCCGACCGGGCGCTCTGGTTCCCGCCCTGATCGGCGACGGGCCGCTTGCGCCGGGTTCAAACAACCCGCAAGAGCGGCCCCGGGGTTCGTTCCCGACAAACCCGTTGCGCGGCAACGAGTGGCGTCTGCGCAGACGCCGCAGGCCGATCACGGGGCCATCCGGCCCCGACGGACGGGGCTGGCTGGCGCCAGCCCGGCGCATGCTGCCATGCCAGCGGCGCTGTCCGATTTCACCCTCTGGTGTGTCGTTGCACCTGCGGCGAGGATGTCGTCAAGACGTTCTCCTGGCTTGCCCGTGCTGTTCGACGCCCACGTCAAAAGGAGAATCCATGCAACAAGCAGAACACACCATCGACGCCCAATTGATGCAACGCCTGAAGCTTGCCAGCCAACGCCAGAACATGGGCGAAGACCTGACGCGGCAGGACTATGCCTGGCTGCTGGCCGTGACGGTTCTCGCCCCTGCCCTGATGATGGTCGCGGGGTGGTATCTATGATCGGGGCGGCAACCCCCGCCACGACCCAAGGCGCCGGACAGGATGCCTGGCCCGCCCTGCCCCACGAACGCAACTGGGGCGTCCTGGCCCTCTTTGGCAATGCCGCCGCCACGGGCGTGGCCACCTGGGTCTACATCATCGGCGGCTTCGTCTCGTTTTATCTGTCCGCCGGCCCCGGCATCCTGGTGATTCTGGCCGGCGGCCTGGCCGGCATGCTGCTGATCGCCCTGGCCCTGCTGCCGGTCACCGGGCGCCATGGTGTCGACTCGGCCACCAGCACCATCCCTCAGCTGGGCACGCGCGGCGCCTGGTATTCCGTGTTCCTGATGTTCGTCACCATGGCGGGCTGGAACTGCCTGCTGCTGATCTTCCTGGGCCGCGCGGTCGCGGAAATCGTGATCTCCCTGGGCTGGGCGGATGCCAGCGCCCGGGAAGCCCTCATCATCGGCTTCTCGCTCATCGGCGCCCTCGCGGTCTGGCTGCTGCTCTGGCGCGGCCCCAGCGCCCTGCAAAGCGCCGGCCCCATCATCTCCATCACGGTCGTCGTGCTGGGCCTGTACATTCTTTACCTGCTCGTGAAGCACGTGGGCTGGGCGCATCTGCTGCGGGCGCAGCCCTCCGAGCCCTCGCCCGACCGCGCCTGGAACTACGCCACGGGCTTCGAGGTGCTGGTCGTCGCCAGCATCGGCTGGTGGCCGTATGTGGGCGGGCTTGTACGCCTGGTGCCCAGCGCGCGCAAGGCGCTGTGGCCCACCGTGGGCGGGCTCGGGCTGCCGTTGTCCGTCATCTCGATCGTGGGCTTTTTCTCGGGCCTGGCTTTTCCGCAATCGGGTGGCGACCCCACCGTCTTCCTCGTCAATCTGGGCGGCTACTGGGGCGGCATCACGGCGCTCTTGTTCATCGTGCTGGCCAACGTCGGCACCGTGATGGTGGGCGCCTACGTCAGCGCCATCGGGCTCAAGCGCATTCCGGTCGTGCAGGCGCGTTGCGGCTGGCGCTTGACGACCTTTCTGGCGCTTGCGCCAGTCTTCGTGATCGTGGTCACCATGCCCGGGCTGTTCTTCGACAACTTCGGCACCTTCCTCGCCTTCGTCGGCGTGTCGTTCGCGCCCATGTGCGGCATCCAGATCGCCGATTACTACTGCCTGCGCCGTCATCGCGGCGGCGTGGATGTCAAGGCGATGTTCATCACCGGGCCCGGCACCCGATACCACTTCTGGGGCGGCATCAACCCCGCCGGGTTTCTGGGGATTGCCGCCGGGTTCGTCGCATACCTGTACCTGCTCGACCCGCTCACCTACGCGTCGCACTTCCCCTACCAATACGTCTCGGCAAGCTTTCCTTCGGCGTTGGTAGCTGGTCTGGTCTATCTGCTGATCACCCGCTATTTTGTGCTGCCCAGTGGCCGGGGCGGATATGCGCCAGTGAAACCGGCCGTGGCCCAGGGTCAATAAGCCGCGTTTTCCGTCTGCTTGGGCGATTTGGGCCGGTGCTGCTTGAGGTAGTCTTGTTGAAACAGGCGCATGCGCATCACGCTGCGATATTCGCCGTTGACGAAGAATTCGTCTTTCAGCTCGCCCTCGGCCTCGAAGCCCAGCTTGTTGTAGATGTGGATGGCCTTGTGGTTCTCTTTATCGACAATAAGATAGATTTTGTACAGGTTGAGCACCTTGAAACCGTATTCCAGCGCCATGCGGGTGGCTCGGGCCGCCAGGCCCTTGCCCTGGAACTCGGGGGCGATGATGATCTGGAATTCGGTGCGGCGGTGCACGTGGTCGATTTCGACCAGTTCGACCAGGCCGGCGTTTTCGCCTTCGCACTGCACGATGAAGCGCCGCTCGCTTTGGTCGTGCACGTGCTGATCGTAGAGCGACTGCAGTTCGGTGAAGGTGGCGTAGGGTTCTTCAAACCAATAGCGCATCACGCTGGCATTGTTGTCCAGCTGATGCACGAAGCGCAGATCTTCGCGTTCCAGCGGCCTGAGCTTGATATTGAGCGCAACCGGCATGTCACGCCCCCTGGCGCAAGCGCACTGTCAGGCTTTGCGCGGCCGTGCCCACCGGCCCGTGGATGTCGCTCAGCACGGAAAACGTCTCGCCCAACCCCGTCGGCCCGAAGCTGACGCGGGTGTCGAAACCCACCCAGCCGGCCTGAGGTTGGCGCGTGAGGTGGATGGTGAGATCGACGTTGGCGAAGAACACACGCTCGGGGTGCTCGCGCACCACCAGGCCGTTGGCGGTATCGACCAGCTTGACGAAGCTGGCCACGGGCGGGTCGGCCTCGCCCGCCACCAGCGGGCAGTGCGTGCGTAGCCAGCTGTGGCCGCGCCCTGGCTGCGCCTCGGCGCTGCGGCGCCCTTCGAGACTGGCAATGAACCCCCCGTTCCAGACAGAGGAAAACGTCAGCGGCGGCACTGCGTCGGGCGGTGGCAGGACGGGCCATTCGTTGCCCTGCACGGGGCTGGTGTCGCTTGCCTGCAGGCGCCAGACGCGTGCGTGGATGCTGGTCTGTTCACCGTGGCGCATGCGCGCCTCGACGAGTTCGATCGAGCGGCCCGGGCGCACCACCTCGACCTCGATGGAAAAGGGGCCCGAATGAATGACCCCCAGCACGTCGAAGGACACCCGGGAGATCAGTTTGTCGCTGGGCAGGCGCCGTTCGATCTCGGCCAGCACCAGCCCCGCAGCGGGTGCCAGGTGTTGTTCTCCGGGCTGCCAGGCGCCCTGGGAATGCAGGGTGGACATGAATTGATGTTCGCCGCGACGCACGTAAAAGGCGTCGGGATAGTCGTCGTCCTCGTGACCGAGGTGCAGGTTCTGTGCGATAGGCATGCGGCAAGTATAGAGGGCCTGCCCGGCGATTGCCAAAGGCGGGTTTACGCCCGCTGGCGACGCACCGTCGCCCGGGCCTCGGGCACGCTGCGGCGGAACCGCGCACCGGTCTGCCGGATGCCGTGCGCCAGCAAGGTGCGCCGGACGGCCCGGGTCGCGGCCGCCAGATAGACCCGCGCGCCACGACGGCCCGCCTTGTCGGCAAAACCCTGGATGGTTGCTGCGCCGGTCGAATCCAGCAGCGAGACGGCGGACAAGTCAATGACGTACGCACCCGGTTGGTCTCCGATGCGGTCGAGCGCGGCTTCGACGGCCGACGTGGCCCCGAAGAAAAACGCCCCGGTCACCCGGATGACGGCCATGTCCGGGTCGCTGGCATCGGCCAGCGCCGCCCCGTCGGGCATGCTGTCCGCGGTGGCGTCCGGCGCGTCTTCTTCGACTCGCGGGCCGATATGGTCGACTTCTACCGCCTGCGCCATGCGGTGCAAAAACAGCAGCGCGCTCAAGGCAAAGCCGATGAGAATGCCTTCGCTGAGGTCGCGGAAGACGACCAGCAGGAAGGTGACCAGCAGCACTACCGCGTCGCCCCAGGAGGCGCGCAGCAGCAGCGCGAAAGCGTGCTTTTCGACCATGTTCCAGGCCACGATCGTCAACACCCCGGCCAGCGCCGCCAGCGGGATATAGGACGCGGCGGGCGCAGCCACCAGCACGAAGAGCAGCAGAAACACCGAATGCAGCATGCCGGAGATGGGGCCGCGGGCGCCCGAGCGCACGTTGGTGGCCGTACGCGCGATGTTGCCGGTGACGCAGATGCCGCCAAACAGCGGCGACGCGATGTTAGCCAGCCCCTGGGCGACCAGTTCGCAGTTGGAGCGGTGCCGCCGCCCGGTCATGGAATCGGCCACCACGGCTGACAGCAGGCTTTCGATGCAGCCCAGCAAGGTGAAGGACAAGGCGCTGGGCAGCACGGCCATCACCTTGGCGTAGCTGATCTCGGGCAGCTGCGGCCAGGGCAGCGCCTGGGGAATGCCGCCGAACTGGGTGCCGATGGTGGCCACGGGCAGCTTGAACCAGGCCGCGCCGACGGCAGCCACCGCCACCGCGATCAGGAAGGCGGGCCAGTGCGGGCGGTACTTGCGCAGCGCCACGATGATGGCCAGCGTGACGCCCGCCACGAGCATGGCCACGGGGCTGGCCGTGGGCAGCGCACCCGCCATGGCCTGCAGCTTGGGTAGCAGCGGCCCGGGCTCGTGCGCGAGCTGCAGGCCGAAAAGATCCTTGATCTGGCTGGCAAAGATGATGACCGCGATGCCCGCCGTGAACCCCACGGTGACGGGATAGGGAATGTACTTGATGAAGGTGCCCAGCCGCAGCAGACCGATGGCGGACAGCATCAAGCCCGAGAGCAAGGTGGCCAGCAAGACACCTTGCACGCCATGCTGCGCCACCGTGGCGGCCACCAGCACGATGAAGGCGCCCGCCGGCCCGCCGATCTGGAAGCGCGTGCCGCCCAGGGCGGAGACGATGAAGCCGCCGATGATCGAGGCGTAGAGCCCCCGGTCGGGCGTGACCCCGGATGCGATGGCGATCGCCATGGACAGCGGCAAGGCCACGATGGCGACCGTCAGCCCCGACAGGGCATCGGCCTTGAGCCCCGTCAGGCCGTAGCCCTGCTTCAGGACAGTGACGATCTTCGGCGTGTACAGCTCGCGGAAACCAGGTTTTGCGGTGGCAACCATGTCGGGGACGATCCTTGCATCCGCCGCGTCACCAGCGGCGCGGCAAGGGGTATTATACTTCAGCCAGCGGCAGCTTTTTCACGTTGCCCGGATGGCCGCGCACGTTGTTCGGGCGGCCGCACGTCAGGCAGCAGCACGGCCAGCAGACCCAGCAGCGGCAAAAACGCGCACAGCTGATAGACGAACACGATGCCGAAGCGATCAGCAATCAGGCCCAGTACGGCGGCGCCCAGGCCACCCAGACCGAAGCTGAAGCCATAGAACAGCCCCGAGACCATGCCGATACGGTGCGTCATCATGTCTTGCGCATAGACGATGATGGCGGGAAAGGCCGACGCCAGCACCAGCCCGATGATGGCGCTGAGCACGACCGTCGTACCCAGACCGACGTAGGGCAAGGCCAGGGTAAAGGGCGCGCAGCCCAGGATCGAAAACCAGATGACGCGCTTGCGGCCGATGCGATCTCCCAGTGGCCCGCCCAGCAGGGTGCCCACGGCAACCGCGATGAGGAACACCCCCAGCAGATTGGCCGCCGCGTGCGCCGTCAGGCCGAAGCGGTGCATGAGGAAAAATTCGTAATAGCTGGAGATGCTGGCCAGGTAAAAGAATTTTGAAAACATCAGGACAAACAGAATGCCGACCGTGTGGCGCACGACCCACGGCGGAAAGCGGCGCACGGCTTCGCCATGCATCGGCTTGGGCTTGCGCAGATACAAGTGCCCGCTATACCAGTGGCTGACCATGAACAGGATGATGACAGCGATCAGGGCGGCAATGCCGAACCAGGCCAGGTTGGCGCGGCCCGCCAGGCCGTAGCGCAGCACGACGGCGGCAGCCAGCAAAGGGCCCAGGGCCTGCCCCAGGTTGCCGCCGATTTGAAACAGCGATTGCGCCAGGCCATAGCGCCCGCCAGACGCCGCGCGGGCCGTCTGCGACGATTGCGGGTGAAACACGGACGAGCCACAGCCGATCAAGGCAACCGACAGCAGCAGCACGGCGTAGTCGGGCGCCACCGACATGAGCAGCACGCCGGTCAGGGTGAAACACATGCCGATTGGCGTGGCGTACGGCAGCGGATAGCGGTCAGTCACCATGCCCACCAGCGGCTGCAGCAGGGATGCCGTCAGCTGGAAGGTAAGCGTGATCAGGCCGATCTGGATGAAGTTGAGGTGAAACTGCCCTTGCAGCAGCGGATAGACCGTCACGATCAAAGACTGCATCATGTCGTTCATCAGGTGCGCCGTGCTGACGCCAGCCAGCACGCCGTAGTAGGTTTGCCGCTTGCCGCCATCGCCACGCGCCGCTGGCGCACTACTCGCGGCAGAGACCGGCATGGGAGCCCCTGCGTTTTGTGTGACTGTATCCATGGTGCTATTGTCGCACCATCGACCAACCTGCTGCGCACGAAACATCAGGCCAATAGGGTCGCTTTTTTCTGCGGAAAGACCCGTGGAAAATGACCTTCGCCAGGGGCCACCAGCCGCACCCGCTGACAGGACGCCACGGCGCCCCGCGGCATCTGGCGCGGCAGCGGGCGAGCACCACTCGATCAGGAAGCATTCACAGCATGAAGATCATCGGCATTCTGGGCGGCATGTCCGCCGCATCAACCCAGATCTACTACCGCCAGATCTGCCATCTGGCCAGGGAACGCCTGGGCGGCCTGCACTCACCGGAACTGCTCATCCGCTCACTCGACTTCGCCCGGATCGAGGCCCTGCAGGTGGCGGGCGCCTGGGATCAGGCGGGCGACATCCTGAACCGCGAGGCCCGGGCGCTCGAGCGCGGCGGGGCCGACTTTCTCGTGTTGGCGACCAACACCATGCACAAGCTCGCCGCGCCGATGATGGCGGGGGTCGGCATTCCGCTGCTGCACATCGCCGATGCCACCGCCGCAGCCATCTCGCAGCGCGGCCTGCGCGCGCCCGGCCTGATGGCTACCGCCTTCACGATGGAACAATCTTTTTACACGGATCGGCTGCGCGCCGCCGGACTGGCGCCCCTCATCCCCGACGCCGCCGACCGGGCGACGACGCACCGCATCATCTACGATGAACTGTGTTGCGACATCACCACTCCGGCCAGTGAAGCGGCGTACATCGCCATCGCGCAACGCCTCGTCGAGCGCGGCGCAGATTCCCTCATCCTGGGCTGCACGGAGGTAGGCATGCTGCTCGACCAGGGCAAAGTCAGCGTGCCGGTCTTCGACACCACGCTGATTCACTGCGACGCAGCCATCGCCCAGGCCCTGGCCTGACACTGGAAACACACCATGAACCTGAGTTACGCCTGGCTATACGACACGGTGCGCGCACGCTTTGATTCCGACGCGGCCCTGGAGGCCTTGCTGCCCCAGGCGCTCGGGCCGGACGAACTGGCCCGCAAGGGCGACGACAGGTATCTGTCGGCCATGGCGCAGCGGGTTTTTCAGGCCGGCATGCAGCACACCGTGGTGGACGCCAAATGGCCGACGTTCGAAACCGTGTTCGCGGGCTTCGCGCCAGAGGCCATGGCCCGGCTGAGCGAAACCGACATCGAACACTACATGCACGACACGCGCATCATCCGCGACCGCGCCAAACTGCGCACCCTCCCCCTGAACGCCCGGTTCATCTTGGACGTTTGCCAGGAACAGGGCGACAGCTTTGGCACCTTCATCGCCCGCTGGCCGGTGAGCGACACCATCGGCCTGTGGCGCCTGCTCGCCCAGCGTGGCGCGCGCCTGGGCGGACGTTCGGCGGCGGGCTTTCTGCGCCTGGCAGGCAAGGACACCTTTTTGCTGACCAGCGACGTGGTGGCCCGCCTGATCGCGGCGGGCATCATCACCCGCGAGCCTGGCAGTCAGCGCGACCTGCGGGCCGTGCAGGACGCGTTCAATGCCTTGCAGGCGGAATCCGGCAGGCCTTTGTGCCAGTTGTCGGCCCTGTGCGCCCTGAGCATCCATCCGGCGTTTTAGGTCTCGCACCGCGAGCCTCCTGTGCCTCGCGGTGCGCGCCCCTCAGGCACTGGATGCCGGGGAGCGCTTACGCGCACGCCACGCGGGCCGCAGCTCGCTGACGAGCACACCCGCCACGATCAAGGCGCCGCCCAGCAAGGCGAGCGCCGGCAGCCGGTCGCCCGCCAGACGCCCCACCACCCCGCCCCAGACCGGCTCGCCCGCGTAAATGACCGTGGCGCGCGTGGGCGACACCGACTTCTGCGCCCAGTTCATCGTCAGCTGAATCACCGCGCTGGCGGCCCCCAGCCCCAGCGCACCGCCCAGCCACACCCAGGAGAAGGCGGGGACAGACTCGCCCGCGACGGGCATCAGCAACAGCGACAGCCCCCCCGCCACCAGTAGCTGCACGACGGTGACCCGGCGGCTGTCCACCGACGTGGCAAAGTGGCTGATAAGGATGATTTCGACGGCGATGGCCAGCGTGCTGACGATGGTGGCGATCTCACCGGCGCTCAGGGAGACGCCCCCCGCTTGTGGCCCCGCCAGCAGGATCAGGCCGGTGAACGCGCAGGCGATCCCGATCCAGCTCATGAGGTGCGGCGGACGTCTCAGCACGGCCCACTGCAGCAGGGGCACCAGCGGCACGTACAGCGCGGTGATGAATGCCGACTGGCTGCTGCTGATCGTCTGCAGGCCGTAGGTCTGCAGCGCGTAACCCGCGAAAATGGCCGCGCCGATGGCGGCCCCCGCCCCGGCCTCGTGGCGTGTCAACCCCCGCAGGCAGCGGCGAAACAGCAGCGCCATCAGCGAGCCCGCCACGAGGAAACGCACGCCGACGAAAAACAGCGGGCCGGCATGCCGCATGGCAAGGTGGATGACGAGAAACGTCCCGCCCCAGACCATGGTGATGGCGATGAGGGCCAGTTCTTGGCGGGACAGGAAGAAAGCGCGGTCGGCGGTCATGTTTTTGGACGAGGAGGATCCCGCGGGTGCGGCCTCGCCAGTGTACCGGCTTCGGCGAAAGGCGCGACGGGCGTCCATCCTGCGGCGCGCGTCGATGAAGTGGTCAATCTGGTCGTCTACAGCGCCTCGCCGCTCGCCTGGCCGTGCCCGACAGTGCCGGACGCTGCCAGAACATCCGTTCAGTGCCGCTCGGTGTCGCTACGGGTCGGTTCCTTCGCCTTAGGCGGATTCGGCCCGATGTAGACCGACTTGCCGTCCTTCCACACCACGGCGTACTGACCCAAGCGCCGCTTGCGATCCAGTGCCTTGGCCACGGAACGGCGCAGGCTTTCCAGAAGTTTTTGGTCGTCCTCACGATACCCAATCATAGACCCGCCTCGTTACGTAAATGCCGGTACACGGCCATATCTGAGATCTCAATGTCGTTTTGGTGCTGGAAAAACACAGCACTTGGGGAGTCACCACTGTTCAAGTAGCAGCGAGCCCGGCTCACCCTTCCCGAGTACAGGGTGAACAAATTCCGCAAGCTGCGCGCAAACCGGCGGTCAATGGCCTCAGGGGGGATATTATGCCCTCCGTGCTCAACCCGTTCAGCAACACGATCGTGTGAAAGCTGTACATGAAGCAGAGCCAAATAGACCAACTCTACCCGCCACCCGTCTTGCATCAGACGATCCACCAGTCGCAGATAACCACGCCCGGACAAGGTTGTCTCAAAGGCGAAGTCCTGGCGGGCACGTTCGCACCGGGCAATTTCCGCCAGATACAGCCTTGACGCCGCCAATTGTTCACGCTCGGGGTTCAAAGGGGACAATCCGGCAGCAATCAGGTCGGCATTGATGAACGCCTGGCACTGGGCCACAGCGGGCAGGTAATCCAGCGCAAAGGTCGTCTTTCCAGCGCCGTTGGGGCCTGCAATGATCCAGCAGGTGGGCGTCATCGTCATGCAAGCTCTCCTGTCAGGTAGGCAGGCAGCTTGGCCTGCCATTCGCTCATCAGAATCAGCGTGCCTTCCACTGTGGTATCTGGGCTCACCAGTTCCAAGTCACCCACAGGCGAGACACGATCCCACTGGAAGTTGCTCGACAGAAAATCCAGCAAATCACGCTTGTAGGCAGTATCCAGATTTCCACTCAGCTGGTCTCCCTTGGTTTCCAGCGCCACGATGCGCTGGGCGCTGCCGTCCTGCCGCACAGCGAAGATGAAGTCTGGATAGACCTTGGCGCGTTTCCATCCCTGCAGGCCGTACTGCTGCCGGGCCACATTCCGGTGCCACCAGGATAGCGTCTCGGCGGCATCCAGATAAACCGCCACGTCACGCTCGTCCTGATTCAGTTCTGCCTCGTACACGGGCGCGAACAAGCTTTGTCGCAGCGCGCCGCCGTCCTGGCCCAGCAGCTGACGGGCATCCTCCGGCTCTATCGTAGCCATGGTGCCGGGCATCTTCCAATTGCGCCCATCCAGGCGTAGCCGAAACTGGATGCGGCCTTGCGCCACCTCATTCTTGAACACCGTTTCGGCCAGCATCGTTCGCGCCGCATCCAGGCCTTTGCGCAGTTCTTCTGCAATCAGACTGGCCAGCTTGCCCAGTTTGGTGCTGTCAAAACCTCGTTCACGCAAACGCGCAATCGCTTTGGCAACGATCTCGCGGGCCACAAACGGATTGGGCACCAAATCAGACACCAGCCGCACTACATAGGCTGGATCAAACGCCAAAGATTCCTGATTACTGGCCACCGGGCTATTGGTCAGCAGTTCATCACCATCGTCGGCCAGTTGAATACGCTGCAACTGGCTCTCAGCCGCCTGGGCGTTGTCGGGGATGCGATTCGCAATGTCCGTCGGGTCGAAACCCCGCCAGTCGATTGCGGCCAACACGTCGGTTTCATAGTCCAGTTCCCGAATGTCCTTGCCGACCACCCGCAGGACCTTGGGCAAGTAAATCTCGGTCTTGGCAAATGCAGGACGGCGCTGAACAGGTCGAGCCGTCAGCCCGCCACCTTGCGTATCCGGCTGTGGGACCTGCAGCACGAGGTCGCCCAAACCATCTCGCTCCAAGCCCGTTTTGATGGCCTCTACCACGTCCTTGGTCGCGGCATGGTGGGTGATCACATAACACTCGTCCAGCGTGTCAACGCCTGTTTTCAAGGCGTAAGGCTGGCGCAGAATACGGCCTACCAGCTGCGTCATGGCCTTCTGGTTGGAACTTGCGGCCAGACTGCACAGCACATAGGCAAAGGGACAATCCCAGCCCTCCTGCAGCGCCTGCTTGGTAATGATGATGCGCACGCGATTCGTGGGCGAGAGCAAATTCTGGTTTTCGGGGGCGGCCAGATCATTTTGTTCCGCCGTTTTGATGGCCACCTCGGCCTCGTCGAAGCCCGCCGTGATCAGCCACTCCTTGACATCGTCAGCGTGAATATGATGGCTTTCACGCTGGTCGCGCCCGGTACGCTCTACTTGCACCAGCATGATTGGGCGGATATAGCGCCCGGTATCGGCTCGCAGCCGGTCGGCGTCCCTTGCCACGCTATTCAGGCGAGCCAACGCGGCATTCAGCGTGGCCCGCCAGTCCGTACCCTGTCTGGGATCGAGGTTGAGCGGCATCTTGATCATGCCCTCGCGATCCAGCTCGCGGCCCGTCACTTCCACCAGGATGTTGGCATAACGCTCTGGACGGGGGTTCCTGCCCCCGCGCGGCTGCACGTCCTGCGGGGTGGCCGACAGCTCCAGCACAAAGCTGGGGTTAAAGCCATACAGCGTCTTAAAGGCCAGATCGGAAATCGCCTTGTGGCCCTCATCCAGCACCACAATGGGACGAACCAGCCGCAACGCATTGCCCAGCGAATCCTTCACCATCGCAAACATACCCTGGTAGGCATCCAGATTGGGTGTGGCGGCAATGGCGGCTTGATGGGCCTGTTGCTCACCTTCCGGCGGAAAGAAGCCATGCACATCGCCCCGATCCTGAAACATCTTCAGCGATTCTTTGTTCTGCCGGTTGGAGGATTGCAGCATCAGCAGCATCACGCACAGATGGCTTTGCACATCTCGGGCATCCAAGCGGTCGGCCTTTTCCATGATGATGACCCGATCTGCGCCCGCCGCTGCGCGATCCAGGGCCTGCCGATACGGATGCTGTCGATCCTTCAAATGCTTCAGGGTCTGGGTATAGATGGCCTCGCTGGGGACGATCCACAACACAAAACCTGCATTGCTGCGCAAATACTGACCCAGGATGCGGGACACCCCAGCCACGGCCAGCCAGGTCTTGCCCCCGCCGGTGGGCACCTTCAACACAACGTTTGGGACGGGTCTGTCGCAGCCATCGGTGCGGCGCGAAAATGGGATGGCTACCCGGGACGCAGGCAATCGGCCCTGAGCCTGCAGTGCATGCCATGCTTCCTTGGCAAAGTCGGGCACAGGAATGGCGATATTCTCACGCAGGGCCAACGCAGCCAGGTGGTCTGCCGTCCCCTTCTTCTCGTTCAAAGCATCCAGATAAGCATCTAACGTGCTCAATACCCGGTCTTGATAATCCAGCTGACGGAACATGGACTCAGCTCCGGTCGATGCGATATAGCGCAAACGGCAGCGGCACAAATTCCACCGGCAGGTTCTGTTCGGCCAGCATCTTCTGACTGACATAACGCGCCGGGGCAAACACCAAATGACGTTTTTCTGGATCAGACGCCGCAAAAATCTGCGCGCGCGACAGCGTCAGAGCCGCATCCGGCGACTTCAGCCATTCCAGGTCGGGCTTGTAGATCAACCAGACGTGCCGGCTTTCCGTGCTTCCCAGGTAGAAATCGGCCTCGCGGATTGCCGCCGAGTCCAGGACTTGGCTGGTGGCCATATTGAACAGCACGGCTCCCAGGCTGCCATAGGCGGGCAAGTCCTGGCCTGTCAGGATTTTGTCGAGTTCAATCGGCTCGCCCAGTGTGCAGTAGGTGAAACTGCCACCCAGGCCTTCTGCCCTGCTTTCAACCGATTTTTCGCCCGTGACGATGAGTTCGCCGTCTTTGACTTCTTTTTTGATGCGGTCAAATTCGTGGCCTTGCAGGTTTTCAATGCCTTCGATTTGGTGCAACAGCTTTTCGGATGATTTGAGAGTCGAAAACGTCAGGCGTTCACGAAGGAGTTCGGTCTTTTGGGTGCCATGGAAGCCATAACCGTTGATGACGCGGCGAACGCGTTCGGCTGTCAAGCGATCAGCGTAGTCTTCCATTTCGACCAAGATGAAGCGGCGGTTACCGCCATCGCTTCTATTAGCCTTCAACACCGCCTGAGCAGTAGTACCAGAACCAGCGCACGAGTCTAGAATAATACTGTCTGACTTCGTTGCTATGTGTATGATTCTATCAAGTAACTTAGTCGGCTTTGGAGTATCAAAATCAATTTCCGCGCCAAGAATCGCATATATCTCCTTCTTTGCCTCATCCGTATGGCCCACTTCATCACTTGGCCACCATGTCCAAGGAACAAGACCTTCTACCTCACTCAGATATCTGATCACATTTGGTTGAGAATTTCCATCCTTACCAAAATAAATACGACCTTGCCTTTTTAATTCTAAAAATGTCTTTTCAGAAACTCCCCAACACCGCCCAGGAGATGGGGTAAACACAGTGCCACTTGGTGCCTTTATTTCATAAAATTGGTCAGGAGTAGCATGCCCAGCCTGAGCGGTCATCGGAATCGGTCTCCAAGGTCCCATGGGGTCATTATTAGGATTGCGATAAACCCGCCCTTGTTCCTCGTTCATCGGAACTTTATTTCTTCTATTTTTGAAATCTGAGGGGTAATTTGCATAAACTAAAATATAGTCATGAACATCCCCTATCGCTTCTCGGTTTTCCCTTGAGTATCGTTTCTGCCAAACGCAGCAAGCAATAAAATTTTCCTCACCAAATATCTCACCAATAAGCGCCTTAGCCCTATGGATTTCATCCTCGCCAATTGTCATCCAAAACGATCCAGTCTCACTCAACAACTCACGCAATAAGCGCAACCTCGGCCACATCATGGCGCACCACTTGTCATGCCGCAACCCATCCTCAATACCAATTGGATTGCTGTCTAACCACTCCCTAATCATGGGGGCGTTAACATTATCGTTGTAGCACCAGTCTTCGTTACCAGTGTTGTAAGGCGGATCAATAAAAATGCAATCTACCTTCCCGGCGTAATACGGCAGCAGCGCTTTGAGCGCATGCAGGTTGTCGCCCTGGATAATCAGGTTGCCATCCAACGATGCCGAGCCTATTCCCTTCTCCGGGTGCGGCACCAGAGGCCGGAACGGCACGGCCAAGTGGTGGTTGTAGACGAATTCTTTCCCTTTGAAGCTGAGCGCCGTCATGATCAGCGTTCTCCCTTTTTAGATGACGGCACACACAAGTGCCTGAATGACAGCATCAGCCCGATACCGGCAAATAGAGCGTCAGCACAGCACTGGCCGTACGCCGAAAGCTGAAACTCTCGTAAAACGCGGCCACCTTCGCATCCTTTGCATCCACAATCAGCACCCGCACACCCATGGTTTGCCGCACAGCCACGGCAAGATTCACCGCGTGGCCCAGTAGCAGTTGGCCGTACCCCTTACCCTGCCGCGCCTGAGACACGGCCAAGCGCCCTACCCGTATGGCGGGCACGGGATACGCCGGTAGTCGCCCGCCATCCGGCTCAAGCATCTCGTGCAGGTGGAGCTGCGCCGCTGACAGGGAGCAATAGCCGAGAATGCGCGCAGGGGCGGTATCGTCCACCAGGACATGCGTCGTGGCGATACCATCGCGCTGATGCTGTCCCGCCCGGCGGCGTAGGTAGTCATCCAGGGCTGCGACGCCACAGGAAAACCCGGCGCGGTCATGTTGATGCCCATCCAGGACAGCAAAGCTTAGCGCCATGAATCAACGCTGTGCCACAGAGGCGGCAGCGTCCATTGCTTCCTTCAGGCGCGCATTAGGCTGAAATGGAGCATCCAATGCCGCCAGGAAGCGACGTGACTCCGCAGCGGACAAAGTGACGACCGTATCGGCTGCAATAGCCGCATCGGCTTCGCGCAAGACAGCATCGCGAACGAAAGACGACACAGGTAGACCGCGCAAGGCGGCGGCCTTAGTGATCCGTTCTTTGTCACGCGGCTCAAGACGCAGATCCAGGCGGGCGGCGGCGGTCGTCATGATTTACCTCCAATCTGTACGCTATTGTACCGTACAAATTTACTACCTACCAAGATGGACTTGACGCCGAAAACCGACGATCGGTGGGCTTACTAGCTTCTCACCGGCCGTCAGGGTTATACGCAGCTTCATCGATAGCTTGTCTTTCTTTCGATGATGGCGCCCTACCCCGACACAGCTTCGCAGCTGGTGATCTGCACCTGAACGGCATGAGGCTGTGATGTTCACGGATGATGCCGACAAACTGCCGGAGCGGGTGGGCCGGTTGGGGATCAAGGGGCTGGCGCATGACCTGCTGCCCGTGACAAATAATGAACTGGCACCAAATCGCGCGGGTTTACGCGGCATCGGCTTATCATCAATCAGACGTCCATCATACCGAACATGCGACCGCCCTGCCGCAAGCTGTCGACAGTTTGAGATTGCCGATCCAATCGTAGTCAGACTACGACGAAGAAAATTATTCAAATATCTCGGGTATAGCTTTCAACGCTCGCCCGCCTCCGCAACAGAGTGGAATCCGGTCACCCTACCCCGCCTCGCTTCCTCGTCGTCACCCAAGTCCTTGTAGAAACTTCGGATGGCTTCGTCCACGCAATTCGGCGACCACCTTGTCGGTCAATTTCCACGGATCGCCCCTGAGCCGGGATACCAGTTTGACCCAAACGCGCTCGAAAGCGCGCAACGCATCGGAGTCGTCGAACCGCACTCCAGCCGACAGCAAAGGCGCGATGTCTTCCGTCAGGCTGCGCGTGAGTTTCTGCAACATGCGCTGCTCGGCTTCCGCACGCGTGATCGCCGTGTCTTCGAGAGCAAGGTAGTGATCGAAGCAAGCCACCAGCTTGTCCACGTTCATGTCCAACTGCTCCAACCCTTGGGCCAAGTCGAACAGGTCACGGTTCTTGCGCCGCTGCAGTAGTGCGCGCAGCTTGGTGCCGAACAGTTCTTCCGGCTCGAAAGATGCGATCTGCGTCCGCCCCCGATACCAGTCGTTCTCCACCGAGAAGGGATACTGGCGGATACCGAACAGGCTTTCATGCTCGCGGGTGTTGATCTCGACCTTGAGCTTCAACGCCGATTGCGGATCGGCCTCGGGGGCGAACCGGAACACCAGGTGCATTGAGTGCCCAGCCTGATTCCGATTGAATCCTCCAAGCCAGGTCAGCGCATCGCGGATCGCATCGACGGTCGTGCCGATCGGTTCCGGTTGTGTCTGTACCAAGTCAATGTCTTCGGAGTAGCGCAGCGGTCGTTGAAACAGCAGCTTGTTGATTGCCGTGCCGCCGCGGAACGCGATCTTGCCACGCAACGCCGGTGCGTTGAATAGGTCGCACAACGCGCGGCTGATGATCAGATCCTGTTCGACCTGGCGGAAGTCGGGCCACGGTGCCGTGGCGCTCCAGGCTTGAAGGAAGGCTTGGGGAATCAAAAATCCACCTCCACTTGCTCATTGATAACGAGCAGCCAATCGGGCGCTTTCTCATGCAGGTCGGACAGCCCTTCCACCAGCGGTTTGACTGACGGATCCAGCAGCACCATCGCCTTGGCTTTCCCGGCGAACGGCCGCAGCGCATCGGCCTGCTGCAAGTGCCCTGCCCGCTCCAACAGATAGCCCAGGCGTCGCACCGAGGAGTTTTCGTAGTGGGCCGCGATCGAGGCGAGCACGTCTGCGCTCGCTTGCCCGCCCAAGTCCCGAGCGATCTGCGCAAGGCCATTGATGCCCGCCGCCTTGTGGAAGTAACGCGCGCAGTCCAGCAGCGTCAGTTCCAGGCCCGCAACTTTCGCAAAGCCGGCCTCGCTCTTGATCGAACCCAACCAGTCGGGGCAATTGGCCTCATGGAATGCGGAGGGGCTTTGATAGACGAACTCCACGCGCTGACGACCGACCTCGAACCCGCGTACTTGCCTGGGCACGATGACCTGGAACACCATAGCCGCCTGATGCGATGAACCGTGGAAGGCGGCCGCGCGCAGCAAGGCAACGCGGTAGTCCAGTTTCAGGCTCCGCATCAACGGGTCGATCCAGCGCACCGGATCGGGGGCGCCGAAGGTCCGGTCCTCAGGGCGCAGGATCAGGTAGAAGCCTCGTCGGGGATTGGCCAGACGCCCTTTCTTGACCTGCCGCAGCAAGGCGACGCTCAACGGGTGCAACGTCAAGCCGAGCGCAGCCTGCGCCTCCTCCCGCGTGAAGTAGGCGCGTCCGCGAGCCAGATGTTCATCGATGTACTGGTCGATCGTCGCCATTCCCAAGTCATATGCGATAGTTGACAATTTTTGTATATTAACGCATATGATCTGGGAAGCAATTGGATAGCGCCATCCTCCTGTCGGGGCCGCCGCCGCTTCATCCCCGGCCTTCCGACCGCTATCCAGCAATCTTCGCACCCCCACTGCGGCTCCTGAACCCCCGGCCCCCCGCCATAAAGGCCTCCAGCACGAGCGGAATCAACGTCACGGCATCGACTGTCTCGCCGTAGGTCTGGGCATGCAGCGCCGCGTAGCGGTCCAGGTCGGCCTTGAGCCGCGCCGGACACGCAAAGGCCAGCTTGACGGTCTGCGTATCGGGCAGCGGCCCTAGCCGCAATCTTTTCGGTGGTGCGCTCATGGCATCGGCCCTCGCTGGATGAAGAGCAGCTGGTACGGCCGCAGCACCAGATCCTTGTTCACCATGACGTTGACTTGGAAGCCGGGTCGCACGGTCAGCGTCGGCTGGATGCTCAGGTTTCGGCGCGTGATCTCCTGGCCGATCTGATTGATGGTGTCCTGGGCGCTGTCACGCAAAGCGATGACGGTGTTGCCGTTGGCCTGATTCTGATTGGAGACGGCCAGTTCGGCGTTGGCCCCCAGCAGCGTGGACAGCGCCGCACCCGCCAGGATGCGGCTCCAATGCCAGTCCACGCCATCCCCCAGGCCGGCATAGCCGGCCGGGTCGATGCCGGGCAGCTTGTCCAGTGCGATCGACGAGGTGTCGGGCAGCACCAGGCGCAGCCGGATCATGTGCTTGGTGTATTCGCGCCGGTCGTCGGCCCGTACACGGGTCTGGCACACCATGAAAGGCTCGAAGCCTTCGCCACGTAGTTCCTGCAACACGGTTGCGGTGGGGATGTAGCTGTAGCGCTGCGAGCGGCTTTCGTGCGGGGCCTCCGCGAAAATGGATGGGGCCACCCTGCTCATTTGGTCGTCGGACAGCAAGTATGCGCTGCGCAGTGCCGGGGAATGGGAAGCGAAACGGGATGCGAGTTGCATGGTCTTTCTCCTGACGAAAAGAGGTTTGCTGTTCACCACACACTGGATTCCAAGATTCGGAGCCCGCCTTTCGGCTGTTTGGTGCGGTCGGCACGAGGAACCCGGTTGGCCCTGTTGCCACCGTCTTTCCTGAGTTCATCGCCCGCGACGGTCAGGAGCGCGCGGACGGGGGCCGTCAAGGAGGCAAGCGCGGGGTGAGTGCGGCCGACAG
This sequence comes from Castellaniella caeni NBRC 101664, assembly GCF_001592225.1. Lineage (GTDB taxonomy): Bacteria > Pseudomonadota > Gammaproteobacteria > Burkholderiales > Burkholderiaceae_B > Castellaniella > Castellaniella caeni. The sequence continues at coordinate 58,876 of NZ_BCWN01000001.1, forward strand.
GCGCAGCCGAGGACAACGTAGCCGTCGGTTTATCCGGTACGCCGAGCCGCGAGGCAAGGCGGAATCTGCCAGCACGAAGGCGGAGAGGCGCCAGGGACGGATGGGTACGACCAACACATGTGAACGTCCGCCAACGCGTCGTAAGCGTCTATCGAGCCAAACGTGCCGACAGGCTCGAACCAAAAAGGTACGCGGCAAGGCATGGTCTTCGTTCTCTGGACCATCATGGACAGGAATGCCGCCGGCGCACAGGACGGGTCCGCACCATCCAGAAATTCATGCGGAACAGGGTAAGCCCATCACGCTGCCGGCAACGGCAGGCGAACCGCAAGGGACGCTATTGGCGTGGTGGGTAAAGGAATGCGGAGAAAGCGAAAGCCCGGCTGTAATAGCCGGGATACGGGCTGCGACATCGCCCGACGCGAAAGCGGGCAGACTTCCGCAAGGTCATTCATGGCGAGAGAAGATGATTAACCGTTGTACGAGGAAAAGCAGATGACGACGAACGATGCGCAAGCATCGAGCGTTGGTGCGTCCTCGCCCGATGCTCGGATGTCCACGGGCTCGGCGGCGAGCCAGATCCGGTCTACCCGAATCATCGGAACAGCTCGCGCAGCCAGGCCGCGCAGTCGTGGGCATCCCGCACCGGCCAGCTGACCTGCGCTTGCAGGGCACCGCGCTGCAGGTGGACTTCGATCACGGTCGCAGCTTGTGTGTTCGGGCGCGGTGACACCGCAGCCTGGGAAGCGGCAACAACGGGAACGAATACGGGCGCGTTCGGCAGCGCTAACTCACCGCCTCGGGCCTCACGACGCCAGCGCTGCACCATGTTCGGGTTCAGGCCGTGGGCGATAGCAATGCCCGAGACCGAAGCGCCTGGCTCACCGCAGGCTTGCAGAATCTGCGCCTTGAATGCCGCGCTGTGCCGACGTCGCGCCGGACGAGGTGTTGAAGTGTCTGACTCCATGGATAGTCCCCACTAAAAGTGAAGTGGGGACTATCGACTGTTCGCTATGCCCCTTCAAGATGCGTTCGCCGGACAGATACCCTTATTCGGACGACAGGCGTTCGATGACTATTCGATACTGCTCCTCGCTAATCGGTGGATCGTTGCGCCGAGATAGCCATTCATCGGGTAGGCCGGCGATCGCGCGGAACCGCGGATAGAAATCGTGCCGCCGATTGGGGTCGAGCGTAGCAAGAGCCTCCTTGGCTTGTCGAGAGAGGCCTCGCGGCGACCAACTCTGGCCGCGCTTATCGATGACGACCACCAGCGAGCGATGGGTAAATCCGCTGGTGTCCCCGGCACGGCCACTCGACTTTCCCCTATGATATTTCTGGAGCGTAAGTAAGACGACAAGGCTACGCTCGGATATCTTGAGCAGGGAAAGCAACACGTCACGATTGACGAGCAAGCGGTATCCAGTCTCACTCCAGGCGTACTCACCGCGTCCGCCATCAGCACCCCAGGCTTCGGCGCGATACGCTCTTCTCCTGTCGATTGACCAGCGACGGGTCGCCTCATCATCCGAGACAGTCCCCAACAGATCTCGCGACCAATCCGATGGGAAAGGCCTGTCGAGTGCGGTTACCGCGCCATAAGGATCATGCCGATCGAGCTGGCGCTCGGTGTTCGATGTCTTTGCAACCCACGGCTGAATCGTGTGCCCGTCGCTGCCGAAGTGACGGGAAATCTCGTCTTCATCGTCAGGCAGCCATCTAAAGAATGCTTCAGCCGAAAGCACAGTCATGACCACCGCTCGTGCATCGCTCGCATTCGCTAGTACGCTTTGAAGCATGACTGTTGTGTCTCGCCCAATCGACCAACGTCCCACGACCGGGAGCCAATCCGCCGCTACTTTGCCGTCCAGCAAGCCAAGCAACGGTGCCAGCAGATTGCTGTCTTCGCGGATGGTGCCTTTCTCACCGCTCTCCGGCATGGGCATGCCCGCCTCCTTGGTAAGGTCGAGCGGAAACGGATCTGTGAGATCGGCAAGCCAAAGACCGTCGCTTCTTGACAGCGTGTATTCCTTCAGGAACGCGGCCCAAGCATCACCACCCCAGTCCTCGCCGACAACCACCCGTGTCGCCAGCAACTCGCCAGCGACAAGCATGAGTGCATGCCATCCGAGATACCCCCCATACCGATCTCGGTCCGGAACATATCCCGATGACCAAGATGCGTCATCGCTTCCGCCACGTGGGCAATCGTACATTCCTCGGACGGTTGTGTCCCAACGCCGCACCCACGCGCTGATGCGGTCTTCCACCTCCCAGCCTGGACAAGCGAAGACATGGCACAAGCGCTCGACCTGGTATTTGTTGAAGTCGTAGTCGAGGTGGAAGCCATCCTCTAATTGCGGCGAAGCGTCTGGTCTGGGTGCATACCGGAACTCGCGATAGTCGGCCCGAGGAGCCGATGGGAAGGACGACTGGTTTGCGAGGCCAAGCTTGGCGATCAGAGCTTCGCGCTCTTCGGGTGCTAGTGCAGGCGCAAGCTCGCGAAGTACGTCTATCGCGAACGTACGCATGACAACATGCGGAAACTCAGCGGAAAAGGCGATTCGCTCGAAGAACGCGCGATGAGGGACAAATGAGTGGGCAGCGTCTTTCGCTACGCGAGCGAGTGCGATCAACATCCAGAGCTGCGCATGCATTACGTAGAAAGGCAGCTTCGCATCACCGAAAGGCAAACTCGAAGTAGATTCAAAGCGATCGATCAGTCGTTCAATGACATCGAGTCGTCCGGCCACCACTAATCGCCGCACCGCATGGGCCGCGCGCCAGCGCATGGCTGCGACGGGATGGCCAAGCCTCGCCCACACCAGCCCTGCCACGAACACGGCCTCGTCGGACGGAACCGCAAAACGCGCATCCCACGGTCCGTCCCCAACTTCGGGCGGCAGCTTTTCATCTGTATTCGCCAGAAACCGTTCGAGGCCCTCCGCTATGGCGCTGTCACTGACATCAGAGGCCAGTTTCGCGGCAAGCGCGAGCCAGGCATTACCACCCAGGCTGTCCGCGGTATTCCGTAGCGCTGCAACGACATGCTCGACAAGAATGGCGCGGTCGGCATGAAAATGTTGCTCTAACCCCCACCAGGCGCCCCACGCATCGGTGCCTGAGCTGGTGAGTTCGGTGGCGTGCTTGGTCGCCAAGCGTAGACCCAGGTCAGGCAGAGCATCACGCATCGCCGCCGACGACCTACCCCACTCATCCAAATAATCATCCAACGCGCGGATCTTGTCAGCAAGCGTGGCCGCCGTTGCTTCAACGACCGCGCGAACGAATCTGAGGCGCTCGGCGGGAGAGCTTGCTCGCTTGGCCAGATCGACCAGTGTCCGGACCGGCCAGCGCCGCCCCGACTCGTCAATCTTCTCGTTGAGGATCTGACGGTCAATGCCGTCCGGAGTCGTGAGGTCCACCGGGAAGGCGGGCGGTAGCTCCGCCGCGGTCGGCGGGGGTATGACCGCTTGTGATTTGGACTTGGGGCCTAGGCGAGCAAGCAGGCCTTCGATGCGTGCTCGAGCTCGGGAAGCGGCAGGAAGGCTGCGCTCAGCGAGGTTTTGTAGCCGTTCGATCGTCTCCCGTGCTGGGGACAGTTGATCCTCGCGATCGATCTCGATCAGCAGGAGATCAAAGAACCATTCCCGTCGTTCTTTAGGCAGGCGGCTAATGATCTCTGACGCGAAGTCCGAGACACGCCACGTCCAGGTTTCGACCGGTGCAGCCAAGCCAAACAGAGCGACGGCGGCTTCGACAGAAAGCTTCGAGTCACGAACGAGGACAGTTAATGCGGGGCCGAGTGACAGTCCGAGCCGAACAGCGTCGCGATCGTCCAGCCGTGCCAGCGTAGCCAACGTCGCCCGCCCAGCGACCGGCACCATCGTTTTCGCGTATTCAGTCCAAGGGAATTTGCCATCCTCGTTCTGATTCAGCTCAAGGATACGTGCCAAGGTATGCGCCGCCGCCGGCGGTAGTTCGGGACCCGAATAGCGGCCGGTCAACTCCAGCAAGTGGTTGGTACGATCGAAGTCATCCGAGCCGATAGCCTCGGCAAGATCGAGCGCACGGCGAAAATAGGCCGCGGCCTCGTCAGTGCTTACTCGCCAGACTGCGCGAGCGAGACTACCGTAGGCTGAGATTCTGGATCCGACATCGGTATCGAGCTGGATCCTGCGTTCAACATGGCCGGCAAGGAGGAGTGCAGCATCATGGCATTGGGGAACGCATGACAGTCGAGCAACCACATTGGTCAGCTCCGGCGTGAATAGGCCTGGCGCACTCGCTGCCCACTCGACCATGCGCTTCGCAAGGGTGGCATTGAGCGCACCTAACGCGTCGGCAAGATCGAAAATGACTCGGAAACCGTTCCGTGCGAGATACGCCTTCCCGTCCCGATACGGATAGTCGGATGACTTCTCAACATCACGGACAAGCCGATCAAACGCCGCGGCCACCATCTCATCCCGCATCTCTCCATGGGGCGGGCGAATGATGTCGGCGACATCCTGCGCATAGTTCAGCATCGGTTGTATCCGGCCGCTAAGCGTGCGCGAATAGTCCGATCGCTTCTCCTCATCGAGTCCGCCACGCCGCTTCCGTCGGCGCCGAGTGCCATCGAACGTCGGAGCGGCCAGCTTCTGGTCAAGTACCCGGCTGAAGGTCGCCGCGCCCCGCGACCGAGCGCTTGTAGGCACCAGTTCGATGAATTCCGTCGGCACTAGGTCGATCAAAGCGGCGCGCTTCCGGCTCAAGGCGGCTCGAACACCAGCGGCCAGCACGGTCACTTGGACCGTGCGGTCAGCCGGATACTGACTTGAATAGTCATAAATGCCAGGCGACGTAAGTGCAGCTCCAGCGAGGATGCTTGCTGCCTCCTTTTCCATGCCGAGCTCTATTGCCAGCGCCGATGCCAGTACGCTGCCCATCGCCAAGTCTCCGCTTTTGCCATCCGCAGAAGCTGCCGCAGCAAGTGCCGCGACAAGTCTTCCGGCGTGGGATGGATCTCGGCCGACGAATGGAAGCGCGGCGGCGTAGAGTGCGCGAGACGGCAGTCGGCAACGCAACAGCCGCGTTGCGATGCGCGTCTTGGGCGGATGCGTCGAATGCTGGTGTCGATCCAGGAGATCGAACAAGTCCTGAAATTTGGCGAAGGCCACACCGTCGTCTCGACGGGCAAAGAACTCTGCGACGCGCACGTCATTGCCTGCCAGCATCTCTACATAGGCGAAGCCCACATCGTCCCACTGCCTGGAGATGCTCGATTCGTTAAAACGTGTGCTGCGTCTGGTATGCGCGGCCCAATTGTGCCAATCGATGGATCGCCGAGCGTGGCGACGGGCCTCGTCTCGGTCACCAGCGAAGACGTTTGCAAGCGCAAGAGCGGCGTGCTTCCCCCCAGGCCAGCCAACGTGGGTCGCGGAAAGCCGTCGCAAAGCTTCGGGGTCGCCTGTCACGGCGGCGAGATCAGGATGCTCGTAAAGGAAGCGGTCGGATCGCTCATGGCCCGCGGCAACGAGCGACGCTTCCAGCAGCAGGCGCAGAAGATCGTCGCGCCGGTTCAACTGCCCCGCCAATGCTATCGCGGCAGTGATTCGCGACAGACGGATGTCGCGTATGCTTACCTGTGAAGCGCCCGGAGGAACGCGCAGGTCGTAGGCCAGTTGGATGAGCCGATCGGCATCGCGTAGCGAGGTGAGCAACGCGGGTAGTGCCCGGGCTGCATAGTTTGAAGTGAGCTGGCGTTCTTGGAGAGCGGCGAGAATGCGATCTCGGCCCGCTTGGCTCGCGCCGTAGCTCGATCGGATCAGGGTCTCGGTCGGTTCGTCTCGGAACATCAACCCGTGTGGCGTCCTCTCAAGCAAAGGGGCTAGGTCAGCCGCGAAACTCTCAACCTGCTCCGTGATCAAGCCGTGTGCTACAGCCAGCTCTTCAATGGGAACTGGAGGCACCAACAAGGCAATGCCTGTGAGCAGGAGATCAATGTCTGCATCGCTTGCACCGCGAGCGCGTGCGGCTTCGCGCGCTTCGGCAAGACGCTTGCGAAGCAGCACGTCAAGCAGATCTTGCTGCTCTCCCGGGGCGTCAGGAAAAGACACGGGGTCAAACGGCCGTCCAGTCGCTATCAGGTTGTCGAGACAGCGGGGATTGCGACCGGATCGTGTCAGCAAAGCGGCGATCTCGTCAGCCGAAGCGTCCGGTACGCGTCGCTCAACGAGGGAACGCACTTCCGCGTCAGTGAACAGCGGAACTGCGAAAGACCGGTGCGAGGCACCCCCAGTTGCCAGCGCGAGCCGTTCAGGCCGGCACGATGCGACAAGGCGAGCGCCGTCAATCGGATCAACGCTGATGCTGCGCATGAGAAGGTGTGCGAACGATGATGTCGCGGTATCCAGCGCGGCAAGCCCGGCGTGGTCGATCGCGTCGAGCACCAGTGAAACACATGCATCGCTGCGAGTTCGCCGAGCTGTTTCCACCGCCTGGGCGAGCCGTCGGCGGAACGCCCTCAGCAAGCTCGTGACATCCGCCACAGGCAACAGAATGTCGCACAGCCCCTGCCCGGCCATGAGATTGGCAAGATGGACAAGCGTCCTTTCTGGGCGGTGCCGGCCGTCGGCAGGATCCCGCCAACGGCCGGCGCCAAAGCCATCAAAGAGCACCACGGGGCCATCAGCTCGCAATCGGTCAGCGAGGCCTTGCATCAATACCGTCTTGCCCATCCCGCCAGCGGCATGAACAACAAGAGGAAGACCAGGTTCGCGGGCGAGAGTTGCAATGTCACCAAGAACGTCGCGCTGAATGACGACATCAACCTCGGGAAACGAGTCAGGCGTGGGATACAGGCGATCCTCGTGTCCCACGCCCAACTCAGCCAGAACCGCTACCCGATCAACTCGTTTGTCCGTCTCGCTACCGGGGCCGGCCTTGATCCTGATGAGATTCCTCAGCTTGAGCAGGCGTTTCTCCGCATCCGGATCCCCTGGTTCGCCCCATGCGGCGAGCGTTGTGGAAATCGCACGCTCCGCCTCGGTCAAGCTTCCCTTGCTGCCAGCCAACTCCAATCGCCGCAGCAGGTCAGCAATGGGATGGGGGTAGTCTTTCAGGGTTTGTGCAATCCGCCCTGCTTGGCGGGCAATATCACCAGTTTCTTGTGTACCCGCGACGACCGCTGAGATTGCCTTCGCCAAGTTCTCGTGGATGGGCCTGTTCGTTGCAAACTCATAGCGGACCACGGCGAGAACATGATCATCACCATGGGTCGCCCGCAGCTCGGCATCGGTCGTGGCAAACTTGCCAAGAGTCGATGCTAGGTCAGCAGCGCGAACTGCCGTGTCAGCGCTTGCGATCGAATACTTGAACTGGACGACCTCGACTCGATCCGCCCGTGCAACATCGGTTGCGCCGTAGTACCGGACAAGATCGGCAATCTCTACCGCGCCAGTCCCCAAACTCTGCTCGTCTTGCTCGTCGAAACCCTCAAGCGTGATCGCTGTAAGGTCGGTGGATGGAGGAAGGAGTTCAAGAGCGGTGCGTGCGGCCCAAGCTTCATGAAAAGCATGGCCTGCCTTTGACGCTCGAACTTTGTCGATTTCTATTGGCGTTGTGCTGGTATCGTCATCACTCATGATCGGCTTGATTCACATAATCCATGCGGTCGTATCTGCGTCACCCAACCAAGACTTCCAGTGCCTTGGACGCCGAACGCGGCAAGCGTCGCCCCTCCTTCGCAAGATTGACCTGCAAGGCTACACGTGCTACGTCCAGCACATCCTCGGCCAGCGAATAACTGCCCTTGGCCTGCAACCAGGCCAGCACATCCACCAAGTGCCAGATCGAAGTGCTGCCTTCGTGCACCGGGGCCGGAAAACTGCCCGAATGGGCCAGCATCAGCTTGCGCATGTTCTGCCGCGACATGCCCACGATGTCCGCCACGTCGGTCAGCCCAACCAGATCCGGCGCCACTTCAATCAGCGTGGCCGACGGCACGGCACGACGCACATCCGCCAGCGCACTGCGCACGGCAGCCTCCGCGTTGGCCGCGTCGCGGGTGAACTCCAGCGCCAACCGTCCTGGTTGCCCGATACCGACCAAGGCATCGTCGCAGCCGGCTTCACCCAGGCGCTCGACCAGCGCATCCGAGTCGCGGTCGTCAGCGGCGAGTTGGTACTTCAAGGTGAAGGTGTATTCCATCGCGCTACTCCTTGGCACCATCGTAAGCCTCGTGCTGCCTGCGGTGCGTGGTGCAGTTGTCCACGACGCGCCGCAAGGCACGAGCGTGGTTTCCGGGGTTCTTCGGCGTGCTCCACACACTGGTAATGCAGAACTCGCCGCAGCGGCATTCCTCATCGTTGTACGGGCAGTAAATCCGCCCCCAGGCATGGCTGCCGCCGACTTCGACGCGCCAGCCCTGCCCTTCGGCGTGCCTGAGAGCTTCCTCGACCACTTTCTTCGGGTGTGAGGGGCGAGCCATCAGTAGCCTCCAGTATGAGGATGGGTCACGAAGTTGTCAAGTGACAACCAACCCAAGACAGGATCAGGCCGCGTCCCGCCCAGTCCAACCAGCGAGAAGTTCAGATTTCCTGGTTTTCGATCACTCACAGTGACCTTTTCACCAAAAAAGTAAACCTGACGCAGCCCAGCAAAGACCAATTCGAAGCGAACCATGGTGCGGCCCCCTACGCGATCGCGCTCAACGCCGGCACGACCACGTTCCTCGGCATCAGCTTCGGTATGTAGGTCTGTCCGGCACCCCAGGCATCGACCAGGTTGGCCCACTCTTGCAGCATGTGGCGCCGCTGCTTGGCGTACTCGGCCTTGTTGTAGACCGAGCGGGAGGAACGCCCCTCCTCGTGCGCCAAGCACTTTTCGATCCAGTCGCGGTTGAAGCCGATTTCGTTCAACAGCGTCGAGCCAGTACGGCGGAGGTCGTGGACGGTGAACGGCTGCAACGGCAGACCTTTGGCCTTGGCGCCTTCCGCCACGAGCATCGTGATGCGATTCAAAGTCGCATTGGACATGCACTTCAGTGGATCGTAGCGAGAAGGGAAAACGAAGCTTGAGCCCGCCGCGCAGGCGTGCAGCGTGACGAAAATGTCGAGCGCTTGAGTCGACAGGTAGGCCACGTGTGGGTTGCGCCCCTTCATCCGCTGCTTCGGAATCGTCCAGGTCTTGCGCTCGAAATTGACCTCATCCCAGGTGGCTTGAATCAATTCGCTCTTGCGCACCAGCGTCAGCAGGATCAAGCGCAGCGCCAGCTTGATGGTCGGATAGGTCGCCACCGACTCCAACTGCTGCACCATCAGCCGGATTTCCAGCGGCGACAGGGCGCGATCTTTTGGGACGAAGGTCGCGATCGACGACGCCCGCACGCTGTCGGCGGGGTTGTCCACCTTTTCGCCGTGGGCGATGGCGTAGACGTAGACCTGCTTCACGATGTCACGAATCTGCACCGCCGTGGCCGGCGCACCGCGTTCCTTGACCTTGTTGCACAAGGCCCGCAGGTCCTCGGGTTGGATTTCGATCAGCAGGCGGTTGCGGAAGACCGGCAGGATGTCCCGGTCGATGATGTGCTTGCGCATGGCGCGGGTGCTGTCGGCCAATCGGGCATTGGTCAGCCATGTGTCCAACGCCGTGCCGAAGGTCTCGATGGCGGTCACCCGGCGTTTGGCACGCTGCTTTTCGAGCGCAGGCGACACGCCCTGGAGCACGGTCTTGCGCGCTTCCAGGAGCAGTTCACGCGCCATCGCCAGCGAGATGCCGCCGGGGCCGTAGCGTCCGAGGGTCAGCGTCTCGCGGCGACCGTGGAGGCGGTAGTCATAGCGGAAGGTGACGGTACCGCTGGGCGATACCGTCACGTACATTCCATTCCGATCAGAAGCCTTATAAATCTTGGACTTAGGCTTCAGGTTACGCAGTGCAGCGTCGGTGAGCATCGTGGTTTCCTCCGGCTTGTGACGGCTTTACCGTCAGGTTTTACCGTCAGGGACCAGGAAACATGTTGATGCTCGGAAAGCCGCATGACACCAGCATTCCAGAGGTGGCTTTTACCGTCAAAGACGGTAAAAGTCTGAATAGTCAACGAGCGGGTCTTAATTCAGCCTCGATTTTTACCGTCAGCACTATCGCCAACTTATTTTGCTGGCCGGCGATAGCCACCGATAGCTGCCGTGACGCATCTTCTTCTAAATCAACACGTTACGTCAGTTTTTCGATAGCTGGCGATAGGCCTCGAGGGACCTAAATTCACTCCCACTCAATCGTGGCAGGCGGCTTGCTCGACACGTCGTACGTCACGCGATTGATACCGCGCACTTCATTGATTATGCGTGACGACACCTTTTTCAGCAGCGCATACGGCAGCTCGGCCCAGTCGGCGGTCATGAAGTCGGTGGTCTGCACCGCCCGCAGGGCGACGACGTAGTCATACGTGCGGCCATCGCCCATGACACCCACGGACTTCACCGGCAGGAACACCGTGAATGCCTGCGAAGTCAGGTCGTACCACGACTTGCCCGTGGCTTCGTCGATCGTGTTGCGCAGTTCGGTGATGAAAATATCATCCGCGCGGCGCAACAGGTCGGCGTATTCTTGCTTGACCTCGCCCAGGATGCGCACCCCCAGGCCGGGGCCGGGGAAGGGATGGCGGTACACCATCTCGGGCGGCAGACCCAGGGCAATGCCCAGGTGACGCACTTCGTCCTTGAAGAGTTCGCGCAGGGGTTCGAGCAGCTTCAGGTTCAGAGTGTCGGGCAGGCCACCCACGTTATGGTGCGACTTGATTGCCACAGCCTTGCCGGTTTTCGAGGCGGCGGATTCGATGACGTCGGGGTAGATCGTGCCCTGGGCGAGCCATTTGGCCGACTTCAGCTTGGCCGATTCGGTCTGGAAGACCTCGATGAACTCGCGGCCGATGATCTTGCGTTTGGCTTCGGGGTCGGCGACCCCGGCCAGCTTGCCCATGAACTGCTCGCTGGCATCCACATGGATGACGCGAATGCCCAGGTTGCGGGACATGGTGTCCATCACCTGCTTGGCCTCGTTCAGGCGCAGCAGGCCGTGATCGACGAAGACGCAGGTGAGCTGATCGCCGATGGCTTTGTGGATGAGCGCCGCCGCGACGGATGAATCGACCCCCCCCGACAGCCCCAGGATGACCTCATCGGAACCCACCTGCTCGCGGATGCGGGCCACGGCTTCGGTGACGTAGTCGGGCATATTCCAGTCGCGCGTGCAGCCGCAGATTTCAGTGACGAAGCGCTGCAGAATGGCCTGGCCCTGTACCGTGTGCGTGACTTCGGGGTGAAACTGAACAGCGTAGAAGCCGCGGGCTTCGTCGGCCATGCCGGCGATGTCGCACGAAGGGGTGGAGGCCATACGTTTGAAGCCCGGCGGCAGCGCTGTGACGCGGTCGCCGTGACTCATCCACACCTTCAGCATGCCGTGGCCTTCGGGGGTTTCAAAGTCTTCGATACCGGCCAGCAGGCGCGTATGGCCATGGGCGCGCACCTCGGCGTAGCCAAATTCGCGGTGGTCGGAAAATTCGACCTTGCCACCCAGCTGCTGCGCCATGGACTGCATGCCATAGCAGATGCCCAGCACGGGCACCCCGGCCTGGAAGACTGCGGCGGGCACCTTGAGGGAGTCGTCGCCGTAGGCCGACGCATGGCTGCCCGACAGGATGATGCCTTTCAGGCCGCTGCCCTGCTGCTCGCGGATGAAGGCGTCGCTGACGTCGCCGGCGTGGATTTCACAATACACGCCGACGTCGCGCACGCGGCGGGCAATGAGCTGGGTGACCTGTGAACCGTAGTCCAGGATGAGGATGCGCTGATGCATGGTGATGCTCTGGGAGGCTGTTCAAGGCGTTAATGTAACCCATGCGCGGTTGCGCTTCCACGCACAATCGCGAGGCCACCCCCTATCGGGGCCACACAGTTGCCGACGCGCGGCTGCTGACAAAGACCCGGTACAACCGTTACAGTAAGTACGTCCGCGCCGGGCGCAACCGCCCACGGCCAGGCACGACCCGACCAGCCATCAAAACCGTCCGCCCATGACCGTACGTTCCCACTTCGTTTCCATGCCTTTTGCGGGCCTGCTGGCCCTGGCTGTCGCCATGGGCATCGGCCGCTTCGCCTTCACCCCCGTGCTGCCCATGATGCAGGCCGACCTCGGCACTACCCTGGCGCAGGGCGGCTGGCTCGCCAGCGCCAACTACCTCGGCTATCTGCTGGGCGCCTTGCTGGTCACGCACCTGAACACCTCGCCCGCCTCGCTGCTGCGCTGGGGCCTGTGGCTGGTCGTGCTCACCACGGCGGCCATGGGGGTGGATACTCACTGGGCGGGGTGGCTGATCTGGCGCCTGCTGGCGGGCATTGCCAGCGCCTGGGCACTGATCGGCACGGCGTCTTTGTGCATCGCGCGGCTCAACGCCAGCGGGCAGGCCGAACGCAGCGGCGTGGTCTTCGCGGGCGTGGGCTGCGGCATCACCTTTGCCGGCCTGGCCTGTATGATCCTCACACTGTCCAACACCAGCGCCTCGCACGCCTGGCTGTGGCTGGCCGCCGCGGCGCTGCTGGGTCTGGTCGGGGCATCCATGCTGTGGCGCACGCCGATCACCGAAGCGCCGCCGCAGCCCGCAGCAGCGCCGCAGCCCGCCGCGGCGCAGCAGGCCGCCACAGCCAAGGAAGACACCAAGGAAGGCGCGCCAAATGCCGTCACGCAGGCGCCGCCACTGCACTGGGGGCTTATCCTCTGCTACGGGGTGTACGGGTTCGGCTACATCCTGCCGGCCACATTTCTGCCCGCCCAGGCGCGCCTGCTGGTTCCCGACCCTTGGCTGTTCAGCCTCGCGTGGCCGGTCTTCGGCATCGCCGGGGCCTGTTCGACGCTGGTCGCCAGCCGCCTGGCCCGCCGCTTCGCGCGGCCCCAGATCTGGGCCGGAGCACAGATCGTCATGGCGGTGGGCGTCCTGATGCCCGCCGTCTGGCACGCGCTGCCCGCCATCCTCATCGCCGCGCTGTGCGTGGGCAGCACCTTTATGGTCATCACCATGGTGGGCCTGCAAGAAGCGCAGGCCGCCGTCGGTGCCGCCGGGGCCAAGCGCCAGATGGCCGCCATGACGGCCTCGTTCGCCCTGGGGCAGCTGATCGGGCCGATCTTCTTCAGCCTGACGCACCAATGGTTTGGCGCACCACTGGAATTTGCTCTGGTCATGGGCACGCTGGGCCTGGTGGCGGGCGCCCTGCCCATCTTGCGGCTGTCTACGCGGCAACCCGACGCGGCCTGAACAAGGCTGCGCGTACCAGGCCCACCCTCACAGGAGACTGCCATGACACCCAGACAATCGAACACCTACGTCCTCGTGCACGGCGCCTGGCACGGGGGCTGGTGCTGGACGCGGGTGGCCGAGCGCCTGCGCCAGGCGGGGCACACGGTTCGCGCCCCCACGCTACCCGGCCTGGCCGAACGCCAGCGCGAGCTGTCGGCGGCCATCACGCTGGATGACTTCATCCAGAGCATTGCCGACGCGCTGCAGCAGCAAGACCTGCAAGACGTCATCCTGGTGGGCCACAGCTTTGGCGGTCTGGTGATTTCAGGGGTGGCCGATCGCCTGCGCACACGCATCCGGCAGCTGGTGTTGCTGGACGCCTTTCTGCTGCGCAACGGGCAATCCACGCTGGACACCCTGCCCCCCGCGCTGGTGGCCAAGCTCGAACACAAGGCGGCGGACACGGGCGGCATCCCGCCCCTGCCCGCGGACGGCTTTGGCCTGAACGACCCGGCGGACATCGCCTTCGTGCAGGCGCAGCTGACGCCGCAGCCCATCGGCACGTACCGCTCGACGTTCACGCTGCGACACCCGCTGGGCAACGGCCTGCCGGTCAGCTACATCCGCTGTACCAGCCCCGCCTTTGCCGGCGTGGCCGACTGCCAGCAGTGGGCTCACGCGCAGTACGCGCAAAAATGGCAATGGATCGACCTGGTCGCCGGGCACGATGCGATGATTTCCGCCCCCGATGCCTTGACGCAGTTGCTGCTGACTATCCCGGATCAAGCCAGACCCTGAAAGGTAAAGCGGCCAACACCGCGCAGGGGGTGTTGGCCGCTTGATCAAGAAGATCCGGCAAGGATCAATCAGGGATCAACCCGGACATCAATCGGCCCGGTAGTTGGGCGCCTCTTTGGTGATCTGCACGTCGTGCACGTGCGATTCGCGCACACCCGCGGCGGTGATTTCGACGAACTCGGCCTGGGCATGGAGGTCGGCGATGGTGCCGCAGCCGCAGTAGCCCATGGACGCCCGCACGCCACCCACCAGCTGGTAGATGATGGCGATGACGCTGCCCTTGTAGGGCACGCGCGCCTCGATGCCTTCGGGCACGAGCTTGTCAACGTTGTTGCTGGGGTCCTGGAAGTAGCGGTCGGCCGAGCCGTCGGCCATGGCGCCCAGGCTGCCCATGCCACGGTACGACTTGTACGAGCGGCCCTGGAAAAGCACGACTTCGCCGGGGGCTTCTTCGGTGCCCGCGAACATGCCCCCCATCATGCAGGTGGATGCCCCGGCAGCCAAGGCCTTGGCCACGTCGCCCGAGTAGCGGATGCCGCCGTCGGCGATGAGCGGCACACCCGTGCCGTCGAGCGCCTGGGCCACGTCGGCGATGGCGGTGATCTGCGGCACGCCGACACCGGCCACGATGCGCGTGGTGCAAATGGAGCCCGGGCCGATGCCCACCTTGACGGCATCGGCACCGGCTTCGACCAGCGCGCGCGCGGCGGCGGCCGTGGCGATGTTGCCGCCGATGACCTGGATGTTGGGATAGTGCTTCTTGACCCAGCGCACGCGTTCGATGACGCCCGCCGAATGGCCGTGCGCCGTATCGACGACGATGACGTCCACCCCGGCGGCAGCGAGTTTTTCGACGCGTTCGTCGGTGCCTTCGCCCACGCCCACGGCAGCGCCCACGCGCAGCTGGCCTTGCGCATCCTTGCTGGCCAGGGGGTGTTCGGTGTTCTTGACGATGTCTTTGACGGTGGCCAGGCCGCGCAGCTGGAATTTGTCGTTGACGATGAGCACGCGCTCGAGGCGGTGCTTGTGCATGAGCGACTGGGCTTCTTCGAGGGTGGCGCCTTCGCGCAGCGTGACCAGGCGGTCTTGCGGCGTCATCACCTCGCGCAAGGAAACGTCGAGCCGGTCTTCAAAGCGCAGGTCGCGGTTGGTGACGATGCCCACCAGTTTGCCGCCCTCGACCACCGGCAGACCCGAGATGCCATGCTGGCGCTGCAGCTCGATGGCGTCGCGCACTTTCATGGTGGGGGTGACGGTGACCGGATCGATGACGATGCCGAATTCGTGGCGCTTGACGCGGGCGACCTCGCGCGCCTGTTCGTCGGCGGTGAGGTTTTTGTGGACGATACCGATACCGCCTTCTTGGGCCATGGCGATGGCCAGGCGCGATTCGGTGACGGTATCCATGGCGGCGGAAACTAGCGGGATGTTGAGCTGGATGCCACGGGTGAGTTGGGTGTTCAGGCGCGTGTCGCGCGGCAGAACCTGGGAAAAGGCCGGAACCAGAAGAACGTCGTCAAAGGTCAGGGCTTTCTTGATGAGACGCATGGAAGAACTCCGCACAAAGATGGATTATACCGTCGTGATGCCTCCCTGTTAAATGCAGGCGGCGGATGGCCCGGAAATCCGGGACGCATCCGCCGCGCGGCCGACGGCGCCATGCCGCCGACGTATCGTCTGGAAAACGCCTAGCCCAGCCACGCCCGGGCGTTGCGGAACATGCGCATCCAGGGGGTATAGCCGCCGTGCGCCGTGCCTTCACCCCCCTGGTCGGCCGCCCCCCAGCGTTCGGGCCGCCAGGACATCGTCACGTTGCGCGTCACCCGCTCGGGGTGCGGCATCATGGCGGTGAAGCGGCCATCGGCGGTGGTAACCGCCGTCAGGCCCGCCGGGCTGCCGTTGGGGTTGGCTGGGTAGGCGTCGGTGCGCACGCCCCGGTTATCGACAAAGGCCGCCGCGGCAATGACGCGATCAGCCTGCCCCTGGCGGCTGAAGTTGGCAAAGCCCTCGCCATGCGAGACCGCGATCGGGATCTGCGCACCCGCCATGCCGGCAAAGAAGATGGAGGGCGAATCAAGTACCTCGACCAGTGACAAGCGGGCCTCGAATTTTTCCGACACATTGCGTGTGAAGCGCGGCCAGTCCTGTGCCCCCGGAATGAGGTCGGTGAGCGCAGCCAGCATCTGGCAGCCATTGCACACGCCCAGCGCAAAGACGTCGGGCCGCGCGAAGTAGGTAGCAAACTGATCGGCCAGCGCCGCATTGAAGCGGATGGTGCGTGCCCAGCCTTCGCCCGCACCCAGCACGTCGCCATAGCTGAAGCCGCCCACGGCCACCAGGCCTTGCATGTGATCGAGACGGATACGGCCTTCAAGCAGATCGGTCATGTGCACGTCCACGGCCTGGAAACCGGCCACGTCAAAGGCCCAGGCCATTTCCACCTGGCTGTTGCAGCCCTGCTCGCGCAGCACGGCCACCCGCGGGCGGGCGCCCGTGGCGATGAAGGGCGCCGCCACGTCTTCCTGGGGATCGAAGCCCACGCGCGGGGTAAGCCCTGGGTTGTCGATATCGAGCCAGGTGTCGTATTCGGCCTGGGCGCACTCGGGGTGATCGCGCCGCTGCATGATGCGCCGCGTGGTTTCGCTCCAGATCTGACCCAGTTCGGACAAGGGCCGATGGTAGAGGATGGCGCCGTCGCGGAACACCTGCAGCTCTTGCCGGGGGTTGAGCATGCCCACGACGTGAACGATGGGCGCCAGGCCTTCTTGCCGCAGAAACTGCAGGATTTCGTCGCGCTGCGCGCGCGGCACCTGCACCAGCCAGCCGGCCTCTTCGTTGAAGAGTGCGGTCAGGTTGTGCTCGTGGTGCAGCACAGCCACCTGGTCGTTGCGGATCTTGTAATCGCCGGCATCGGCGGTGTGCGGGTCGATGGTCAGCATGTCGAGGTTGAGCGACACCCCCACGTGCCCGGCAAAAGCCATCTCGGCCGCCGCGGCCAGCAGGCCGCCGTCCGAGCGGTCGTGGCAGGCCAGCACCCAGCCACGCGCCACCAGCTTGCGCAGCGCCAGAAAGGCCGTGCGCAGCATGCTGGCGTCCTGCATGTCAGGCGTCTCGGCTCCGATGCCGCCATACACCTGGCCCAGCACCGAACCGCCCATGCGCTGGCGCCCCTCGCCCAGATCGATGAGCAGCAGCACGGAATCGCCCGCATCGGTACGCAGCTGCGGTGTGAGGGTGGCCCGCACGTCGGCCACCGGGGCAAAGGCGGTCACCACCAGCGAGACGGGCGACACCACTTCGTGCTTGCCTGCGTCGTCTTGCCAGGCGGTGCGCATGGACAAAGAATCCTTGCCCACGGGAATGGCCAGGCCCAGGGTCTGGCACCAGTCGCTGACCGCAGCCACGGTGTCATACAGGGCGGCATCCTGCCCCGCCGCCCCGCAGGCAGCCATCCAGTTGGCCGACAACTTGATGTCTTCCAGGCGTGCAACGTCGGCCATTGCCAGATTGGTGAGCGCCTCGGTGACGGCCAGGCGGCCGGAGGCCGCGGGATTGAGAATGGCGACCGGACTGCGCTCGCCCAGCGCCATGGCCTCGCCCGCCACGCCTTCGTAATCGCGCAGGGTCACGGCACAGTCGGCCACCGGCACCTGCCAGGGCCCGACCATCTGGTCACGTGCCGTCAGGCCGCCCACGGTGCGGTCGCCGATGGTAATGAGAAACGACTTATTGGCGACCGTGGGATGGCGCAAGACGCGTTCGACGGCATCGCCCAGATCGACGTCCACGAGCGTGAGCGGCTCGCCATGCAACGGCGTGCGCCGGGCGTCGCGCTGCATGCGTGGCGGCTTGCCGAGGATGACGTCCACCGGCACGTCCACGGGGCGCACCCCCTGGGCGGGAAGTTCGCCCTCGGGACGGTCGATACCTGGCAAGCCTTCGCCCAGCGTGACGCGCAGGCGGCGTTCTTCGGTGGCCACGCCCACCACGGCATACGGGCAGCGCTCGCGCTCGGCGATGCGGGCAAAGCGTTCGAGGTCGCCCGGCAAAATGGCCAGCACGTAGCGCTCTTGCGACTCGTTGCTCCAGATTTCGGCAGGCGACAGGCCGGATTCTTCGAGAGGCACGCGCTGCAGCTCGAACTCGGCGCCGCGCCCGGCGTCGTTGACGAGTTCGGGGAAGGCGTTGGACAGGCCGCCCGCGCCGACATCGTGGATGGCAAGCACAGGGTTGGCCTCGCCCTGCTGCCAGCAGCGGTCGATGACCTCTTGCGCGCGGCGCTGCATCTCGGGGTTGCCGCGCTGGACAGAATCAAAGTCGAGTTCGGCCTGGTTGGTGCCCGCCCCCATGCTGGAGGCCGCACCGCCACCCATGCCGATGCGCATGCCCGGCCCGCCCAGCTGCACCAGCAGGGCGCCCGGAGGCAGTGGGTCTTTGTGCGTGAGCCGGGCATCGATCAGCCCCAGGCCGCCCGCGAGCATGATGGGCTTGTGGTAGCCCCAGTGCACGCCCGCGGCCTCTTGTTCGAAGCTGCGGAAATACCCCAGCAGGTTGGGCCGACCAAACTCGTTGTTGAAGGCCGCGCCCCCGATGGGGCCTTCCGTCATGATGGCCAGCGGCGAAGCAATGCGCCCAGGCGCCTGCGGTGCGCCTTCCCAGGGTTCGACGGCGCCATCGACCCGCAGGTTGGACACCGTGAAACCCGTGAGCCCGGCCTTGGGCTTGGAACCGCGCCCCGTGGCGCCTTCATCGCGGATTTCCCCGCCCGCCCCGGTGGCCGCGCCGGGAAATGGCGCGATCGCGGTGGGGTGATTGTGGGTTTCCACCTTCATCAGGATGTGCGCGGTGACGTCGTGACGCCGGTAGACGGTATCGGCGCCATCGCCCGCGTGAAAGATTGAAGCCGGGCCACCTGCCATGATGGCGGCGTTGTCCGAATAAGCCACCACCGTGCCCTCGGGCTGGGCAGCGTGGGTTTCACGGATGAGGTCGAACAAGGTGAGCGACTGCGCCTGACCATCGACCGCCCAGTGCGCGTTGAAAATCTTGTGGCGGCAGTGCTCGCTGTTGGCCTGGGCGAACATCATGAGCTCGACATCGGTGGGGTCGCGCTCGAGGTCGCGGTAGGCCCGCAGCAGATAGTCGATTTCGTCCGCCGACAGTGCCAGGCCAAGATCGGCGTTGCAGGATTCGAGCGCCGCGCGCCCCTGGGCCAGCACGGGCACCAGTTGCACCGGCTGCCCCGTGACGGGGGCAAACAGGGCCTGGCCGTCGAAGTCGGCGGGCACCACGGTTTCGGTCATCCGGTCGTGCAGGCAGTCGGCCAGCACCGCCAGCTGCGCCGCGTCGAATTTCTGCGTGCCCAGCAAACGGCGTTCGGGCGTCAGCACGTAGCGCACGCCGCGCTCGATCCGCTGCACCGTATCCAGCCCGCAGTGGCGCGCGATGTCGGTGGCCTTGCTCGACCACGGGGAGATCGTGCCCAGACGCGGAACCACCAGCAGCTGGATGGCATGGCGCTCGGCGGCGGGCGGCGTGTGGTCACCGCCGTCGTCCAGCAGGGCCTGCAGGCGCTGTTGCTCGGCGGCGGACAAGGCCTCGCGGGTTTCGACAAAATAGCAGGATTGCGCCGCAATCGTGGCAACCGGCAAATCCCGGTCGAGCAGCGTGCGCAGCAGGCGCTCTCTGCGGAAATCGGACAAAGCGGCAGAACCGGGAAGGATCGATACGGTGGTCACGACAGATAGCCCAAGAACAAACAGAATGAGGAAGCCGGTATTTTACCGGCATCGCCCCGGCTCAAGCCCAGAGACCCGCCCGCAAGGCGGGATGCCCGCGAGGCACCCTGAGCTCAGGCATCAGGATAGCGGACTTCCAGGATATCCAGTTCTTCGATGCCGGCGGGCGTGCGCAACGTCACCACGTCGCCCTCGCGCGCCTTGATCAGGGCGCGCGCCACGGGCGATATCCAGCTGATGCGCCCGGCCAGCGGCTCGGCTTCATCGACCCCGACGATGGTCACGGTGAACTCCTCGCCCTGGCGGTTGCTGTAGTGCACGGTGGCGCCAAAGAACACCTGATCGCGGTTGGGCTGCAGGGCGGGATCCACCACCTCGGCGGATTCAAGCCGCTTGGTGAGAAAGCGGATGCGCCGGTCGATCTCGCGCAGGCGCTTCTTGCCATAGATGTAATCGCCGTTTTCCGAGCGGTCGCCGTTGGAGGCCGCCCAGGAGACGACCGACACGACGCCAGGCCGCTCGACGTTCATGAGATTCATCAGTTCGTCGTTGAGCGCGCGGTAGCCGCCAGTCGTCATGTAGTTTTTGGTGCCGGCGGGCAGTGCGCGCGCTTGCGGCAGTTCGTCGTCCTCGTCTGCATCGGATTCTTTTACAAAGGCTTTGTTCATTGCTTGACTCCATGAGTCTGGGAATAGCGGCGCAGCGCGCAAACCTGCCCACGGGCAGGCTAGAACAGATCATGCCAGATGGGTGTGAGCCCTTCGGGCAGCGCGGGCATATTGCCCAGGTCGGCCCGCCCCACCCCCGGCGCGTGAAAATCCGAACCGCGCGATGCCTCGAAACCATAGAAGGCGGCCAGGCGGGCGTACTGCTGGTACTGAGTCGGCGTGTGGCTGCCCGTCACCACCTCGATGCCCTGCCCGCCCAGATCCTTGAAAGCGTCAAACAGGGCATTGCGCTGCGCGGGCGTGTACTTGTAGCGCCCCGGGTGCGCGATGACGGCCTTGCCCCCCGCCGCATGAATCCAGCCCAGGGCCTGCGCCAGGCCGACCCACTGAACCGGCACGAAGGCGGGCCGCCCGTCCTTGAGATAGCGGTCGAAGGCATGTTGCAGGTTCTTGCAATGCCCTTGCTCGAGCAGGAAGCGGGCAAAGTGCACCCGGCCGATGAGATCGGGATTGTCCACGTGGCGCAAAGCGCCCTCGAACGCACCGTCGATGCCGCAGGCCGCCAGACGCCGGGCGATCTCATGGGCGCGCTCGAAGCGGCTGCGGCGCGCGGCCGCCAGACCGGCGCACAGCGTGGGTTGCGCCGCGTCGATGCCCAGCCCCACGATGTGGATGGTCTTGTCACAAAAGGTGACAGAAATCTCGACGCCAGGCACAAAACGCATGCCCAGGACACGGGCTGCCGTGGCAGCCTCGTCCAGGCCGCTGGTTTCGTCGTGGTCGGTCAGCGCCCACACGTCCACGCCGTTGCCCTGCGCCCGCGCCGCCACGGCGGCGGGCGGCAGCACGCCATCGGACTGGCAGGAGTGGCTGTGCAGATCGATGTTCAACATCAGGCGTCCAGCAGAAAATCCCGCACCAGCCGGATTTGCTCGTCCGAGCGCAAGGTGGGCGCATGCCCGACCCCCAGCAGCTCGGCGCAGCGGGCCTGGGCGTTGCGCGCCACCATCTGCTGGGCCGTTTCAGCCGAGAGGATATCGGACTGCGCGCCGCGCACCACGAGGGCGGGTACGGGCAGATGATCCCAGGCCCGCCAGAGCAGGGCCTCGGCGGCCTGAGTGGCTTCGGGCGTCTGCAGGGCAAAGGGCTGCGCCATGCGCAGATCGTAGTGCTTGACCCACTGGCCGCCCTGTTCGAGAAACACGTACCGGGTCAGCGCCTCCCAGCCCGCCGTATCGTGCGGCCCGAAGCCCTGCGAGACGGAGTGCACATAATCCACGGCTTGCTGGAAGGTCTCGAAGCGGATGTCCTGGCCCACGTAGCCCGCGATGCGCGACAGGCCGTTCAGGTCGAGCGCCGGGCCGACGTCGTTGAACACCATGCGCCCCAGCGGGATGTCCGCGGCGGCGCCCAGCCCGTGGCTGCCGCGCCCGGGCCGCAGGGCGGGCGAGGCCGTGGCCGCCCCGGCCAGCGCCAGCCCGATCAGGCCACCCATGGAGGTGCCCACCCAGTCGAGCCGCGTGGGCTTCAGGCGGGCGATGAGCGTGACCATGTCGGCCACGTATTGCGGAATGACGTAGGAGGCCGGGTTTGCCAGCCAGTCGGAGCGCCCGCGGCCCACGACGTCGGGACAGACCACCCGGTAATCGCCCTGCAGGGCCTGCGCCAGCGGATCGAAGTCGCGCCCGGTGCGCGTCAGACCATGCACGCACAACAGCACGCGGTCGTTGCATGGATCGCCCCATTCCAGATACGCCATGCGGTGCAGCCCCGCCGGGCTGGCGCAGGTGACAAAATCAGCCCGCGGGCTGGCACTGGCCGACGAGGTGTACCCGGAACGACTGACACTGGCGACGGAAGACATGAGAAACCCCTGAAAATGCCGGAAATCACCAGATCATTGTAAACAAGCGGACTCAAGCGGGTGGAATCCGACAGGGGGATCGGATGGGCGCCGGACGAAAACGCCGCGCCCCCGCCACCGCTCACGAGCCGCCGATGCACATCGTCGGCTGTCGGCACCAGGGCAAGACGGCGGGCGCCCGAAAAACAGGCCCCCGCCGCGCCTGGCGCATCAGGTGTGGATGGCCTGCCCCAGGGCCCGCAGCGCGGCCTCTTGAATGGCCTCGCCCTGCGTGGGGTGGGCGTGGATGGTATGCCCCACGTCTTCGAGGCGTGCACCCATTTCCAGGGACTGCCCAAACGCGGCGGCAAATTCGGACACGCCGCGCCCCACGGCCTGCCAGCCGATGATGAGGTGGTTGTCGCGGCGCGCCACCACACGCACGAAGCCGTCGGTGGATTCGAGCGTCATGGCGCGGCCATTGGCCGCCAGCGGGAAGGTGCCATCCAGGGCGTCGATGCCCGCCGCCGCGGCCTGCTGCGGCGACAGGCCCGCCGTCACCACTTCGGGGTCGGTGAAGCACACCGCCGGAATCGCCGCGGGCACGAAGCGCCGCGTCTGTCCGGCAATCTGCTCGGCCACGCACTCGCCCTGCGCCATGGCGCGGTGCGCCAGCATGGGCTCGCCGGTGAGGTCGCCAATGGCCCAGACGCCATTCATGGACGTGCGGCAGCGGTCGTCCACGCGCACCGCCAGGCCGTCCATGTCGAGCATGAGCGAGCTGAGGCCAAAGCCGCGGCTGCGCGGGCGGCGCCCGACGGCCACGAGCACCTGCTGCGCGGCCAGCACCCGCTCGTCGCCCTTGGGCGGCTGGATGCGCAGCCCCTTGCCGTCGTCGGCCAGCCCCAGCACCTGGGTCTGCAGATGCAGGCTCATGCCCAACGACTTGAGCGAAGCCAGCACCGGCTTGGTGAGTTCGGCGTCGTAGGCGGGCAGGATACGATCTTGCGCCTCGACGACATCGACCTTGACGCCCAGCTTGCGGTAGACCGTGCCCAGTTCGAGGCCGATGTAGCCGGCCCCGACGATGGCCAGCGACTTGGGCAGCTCGCGCGGCGAGAGGGCCTCGGTGGATGAAATCACCGGGCCGCCAAAGGGCATGAAGGGCAAGGCGGCGGGTTCTGAACCCGTGGCCAACAGCAGGTGTTCGCAGCGGATGCGCTGGGGCGCGCCCTCTTTGCCCTTGACGAGCGGATCGACATCCACGGTCTTGCCGTCGATGATGTGCGCCCAGCCGTGCACGACGGTGATTTTGTGCTTTTTCAGCAGGGCACCGATGCCGCCGGTGAGTTTTTTGACAATGGCGTCCTTCCAGGCGACGCTGCGTGCGAGGTCGAGCTCGGGGGCCTGCACCCGGATGCCCAGCGCGCTCTCGCCCGCGTAGCCTTGCACCGCGTGGAATTGTTCGGCCACGTGGATCAGCGCCTTGGACGGAATGCAGCCGATGTTCAGGCAGGTGCCGCCCAGCGACGCCCCTTCGACCAGGACAGTGGGTATGCCCAACTGCCCGGCCCGGATGGCCGCCACGTACCCGCCGGGGCCACCGCCCACGATCAACAAAGTGGTATTGATGGGATTGGACATGCTTACTCCACGAACAGAAGCGCCGGGCATTCCAGATAACGGCGAATGCACTGGATGAACTCGGCGGCGTGCATGCCGTCGACCACACGATGATCAAAGGACGAGGACAGGTTCATGAGCTTGCGCGCCACGATCCGCCCTTCGCGGTAGACCGGGCGTTCGACCACCCGGTTGACCCCGACGATAGCCACTTCGGGCCAGTTGATGACGGGGGTGGAAACGATGCCACCCAGCGGCCCCAGGCTGGTGATGGTAATGGTGGAACCCGTGAGCTCGTCGCGGGCCGCCTTGCCCTCGCGGGTGGCCACGGCCAGCCGCGCGATCTCGGCGGCGCACGACCAGAGGTCGAGCGTTTCGGCGTGGTGCAGCACCGGCACCATCAGGCCCGACGGGGTTTGCGCCGCCACGCCCAGGTGCACCGCGCCATACTGCGTGACCACGCCCGCATCGTCGTCGTAGCGCGCATTGATCTGCGGAAATTCGCGCAACGCCAGCACCATGGCGCGCGCCAGGAAAGGCAGCAAGGTGAGCTTGCCGCGCTCGGTGCTGTAGCGCGCATTGAGGCTGGCGCGCAGGGCTTCGAGTTCAGTGACGTCGGTTTCTTCGACGTAGGTGAAGTGCGGGATGCGCCGCTTGGATTCTTGCATCTTCTGCGCGATCTTGCGGCGCAAACCGATGACCGGAACCTCGGTTTCTTCGTCGTGCGAGCGGTACAGCGCCGCCGTGGTGCGATTGGACGTCGCATTGCGGTCGCGCGCCAGCCAGGCGTCGAGGTCGCCATGGGTGATACGGCCCGCGGGCCCCGTGCCCGGCACGTACTGCAAGGTGATGCCGAGATCCCAGGCCCGGCGGCGCACGGCGGGTGAAGCCAGGGGACGCTGCCCTTCGAGGCGCGCCGGCGTATGCGACGCGGAATGTGGCCCCGGCGCGGGGCGTGCGGCCATGGCCATGGGGGCCGGAGCCGGGGCGTGCGGCGCATGTTCGGGCGCCGCTGCGTCGGGCGTAGCCACCGCGCGCGCTGGCGCGGAAGCATGCACTGCCGGGGCGGGAACGGATGTGGCGGCCGCAGCCTGCGCGGCGGCCTGCGCCCCGCGCGCCGCTGGTTCAGCGCGTGTCTTGAATGTGTGCTCGTTGCCTTCGCCCTCGACTTCGAGGCGGATGAGCTCGGAACCCACGGCCATGACCTCGCCCACTTTGCCGCCCAGCGCCAGCACACGGCCATGCACCGGCGATGGCACTTGCACGGTAGCCTTGTCGGTCATGACGTCGGCCAGCACCTGGTCTTCGACCACGGCGTCGCCCGGCTGTACGTGCCATTCGACCAGTTCGACTTCTGCGATGCCTTCACCGATGTCCGGCATCTTGATGATGTGAATACCCATTATGCCTCCCGGAACGCCCGCTTGAATGCCTCTGCCACCCGCTTCGGGCCTGGAAAATAGGCCCACTCGTGAGAGTGCGGATAGGGCGTATCCCAACCCGTGACGCGTTCGATGGGCGCCTCAAGGTAATAGAAGCAGTGTTCTTGCACCAGCGAACACAGCTCGGCCCCGAAGCCCCCGGTGCGGGTGGCTTCGTGCAGCACCACACAGCGGCCCGTCTTGCGCACCGACGCCAGGATGGTGTCGAGATCAAGCGGCCAGAGGCTGCGCAAATCGATGATGTCGGCCTCGATGCCGGCCTCTTGGGCCGCCACTTCAGCCACGTAGACCATGGTGCCGTAGGTCAGCACCGTGAGCTCGCGCCCCTCGCGGTACAGCGAGGCCTTGTCGAGCGGCACGGTGTAGTAGCCCTCGGGCACATTGCCCAGCGGGTGCTTGGACCAAGGCACGACGGGCTGGTCGTGATGGCCGTCGAAAGGCCCGTTGTACAGGCGCTTGGGTTCGAGAAAGATGACAGGGTCGTCGTTCTCGATGGAACTGATGAGCAGGCCCTTGGCGTCGTAGGGGTTGGACGGCATCACCGTGCGCAGGCCCGAGACGTGCGTGAACAGGGCCTCGGGGCTTTGGCTGTGGGTCTGCCCGCCGAAGATGCCGCCGCCGCAGGGCATGCGGATGGTGAGTGGCGCCGAATAGCCGCCCGCCGAGCGATAGCGCACCCGGGCGGCTTCGGAGAAAATCTGGTCGGCGGCAGGATAGAAATAATCGGCAAACTGGATTTCGACCACGGGCCGCAGGCCGTAGGCCCCCATGCCGATGGCCGCCGCCACGATGCCGCTTTCGGAGATCGGCGCGTCGAACACCCGGTTATGGCCGTACTTGGCCTGCAGGCCTTCGGTGCAGCGGAACACGCCGCCAAAATAGCCCACGTCTTCGCCGAACACGACCACGTTGTCGTCGCGCTCGAGCATGATGTCCATGGCCGAGCGCAAGGCCTGGATCATGGTCATGGGACGCGTCTTGAGTTTTTCTTGTGCCATGATCAGACCCCCAGTTCCTGGCGTTGCTGACGCAGATGCCCGGGCATCTCTTTGTAGACGTCCTCGAACATCGTCGCCACGCTGGACGTGCGCCCGGTGGCCATCGTGCCGTGAGATTCGGCCTTTTTCTGCGTGGCCACGATGTCGGCCTCGCAGGCTTTCTGCGCCTCTTGGTGTTCTTGCTCGGACCAGATGCCGCGCACGATCATGTGCTGCTTCAGGCGCACGATGGGGTCGCCCAGCGGAAAGCGCGACCAGTCGTCCGCCGGCCGGTATTTGGACGGATCGTCGGAGGTGGAGTGCGGCCCGGCCCGGTAGCTGACCCATTCGATGAGCGTGGCGCCGAAGTTGTTGCGTGCCCGGTTCGCGGCCCAGCGCGAGGCGGCGTACACGGCCAGGAAATCGTTGCCGTCCACGCGCAGCGAGGCCACGTTGGAGCCAATGCCACGCGCGGCCAGGGTGATGCCCTCGCCGCCCGCCACTGCCTGGAAGGTGGAGATGGCCCACTGATTGTTGATGACGTTGAGGATGACCGGCGCGCGGTAGACGTGCGCAAACAGCAGTGCGGTCTGGTAGTCGGATTCGGCTGTCGCGCCATCGCCCACCCAGCCCGCGGCGATGCGGGTGTCGCCCTTGATGGCCGAGGCCATGGCCCAGCCCACGGCCTGCGGCACCTGGGTGGCCAGGTTGCCCGACAGCGTGAAGAAACCCTTGTCGGGCACCGAATACAGCACCGGCAGCTGGCGCCCCTTGAGCGGGTCTTTGTCGTTGGAGAAAATCTGGCACATCATGTCGAACAGGGGGTAGTCCTGCGCGATCAGCAGGCCCTGCTGGCGGTACGAGGGAAAGTGCATGTCGCCCGGCTGCAATGCCAGCGACTGGCCAATGGCGATGGCTTCTTCGCCCAGGCACTGCATGTAGAACGAGCACTTCTTTTGCCGCTGGGCAATGACCATGCGGGCATCGAAGATGCGCGTCTTGATCATGGCCAGCATGCCCTTGCGCAAAGTGGCTTCATCGGGCCCGTCTTCGGCCCAGGGCCCGACGGCATGGCCGTCGTCATCCAGCACCCGGATCAGGCCCAGGGCCAGGTCGCGCGTGTCGTAGGGGATGGTGTCGATGGGGGGCTTGCGGGCAGCGCCTGCGGGCTGCAGGCGCAAGTAGGAAAAATCGGTCGCCTGACCGGGACGCCCCGAGGGTTCGGGGACATAGAACTTCAGCGGTGTCTGTGTCATGGTCGCAAAAATCTTTTGGATTTCCATTAACCCATCAATGGGCAACAGTCGCCTTGTGGACGGCTGCCGCATCTTCACTGATCCCGCTCTGTTACGCAAGATAGCGAAAACCACTACGGGCGCCGTCCGTGCCAATAACGACGGGACGACTCAAGAACACTGTACAACGTAAGCCCCGTGGCGCGCGACTGGGCATTTACCCCGCCCTGCGCATCGGTGCGCCAGAGACGGGCACCCGCCCGTGCCCAACGCGCCAGCACCATCGGCGCGGGGTGCCCATGGCGATTCCAGCGCCCCACCTGCAGGATCACGTGCCGCGGCGCAGTGGCCGTCACGAAGGGGGCGGACGAGGACGTTCGCGAGCCGTGGTGGGCGGCCACCACCACGTCCACGGCCCCCAGGCCACGGAGCACGAGCGCCGCCTCGCCCCGCGCATCGATGTCGCCCGTGAGCAGCAGGCTGTGGTGAGCACCCCGCACCCGCAGCACGCAGCTGCCGCGGTTGGCCTGCACCCCCTTGCGTACGCGGCGTTCATCCAACGGCCAGAGAAACTCGAAGCTCACGCCGTCCACCTGCCAGTGCGCCCCCAACAGACAGCTGTTCAGAGCCAGCGGTGGACGCACCACGGGTGCCTGCAGCAGGCGTGCCTCGGTTTCCAACCAGGGCTGCAGAGCAAACGAGCTGTAGGCCTGCTCGACCGGCACGGCGTCCAGCACCCCGCGCACACCGCCCGCATGATCCAGGTCGGCATGCGAGACCACCAGGGTATCGAGCCGTCGCAGACCCAGGGCTCGCAGCATCGGCACCACCGTGCGGCTGCCCTCCTCCGACTCCCGGCCATGGCGGGCGCCCGCGTCGAACAACAGGGCATGCCGCGCGGTGCGCAGCAACAGCGCGCTGCCCTGCCCCACGTCCAGCGCGTGCAAATCCCATTCGCCGTCGGCGGGCCGCGGGGCCGTCCAGAACAGCATGGGCGCCAGGGCCAGGCAGGCCCAGCCACGACGGTGCCGCAGCCACTGCGGCAAGGCTGGGCGCGGCCATAGCGCCAGGGCGGCCCCCGCGCTCGCCAGCAGATACAACCAGGCGGGCCCGGCTGTCACCGGCCAGGTGGGCAGGCGCGCCAGCCACTGGGTGGGCTGCATGAGCGCCTCCAGGACGGCATGCGCCAGCCAGGCGAGCGCCTCGGCCAGCGGCGCCAGCGCGGGCACCGGCGCGACCGCCGCCAGCAACAGCGACAGCGGTGTGACGCACAGCTCGATGAGCGGAATGGCGTAGGCATTGGCCAGCGGCGAGACCAGCGAAATCTCGTGAAAGACCCAGGCCAGCGCCGGAGCCAGGGCCAAAGTAACGGCCCACTGCAGGCGGGCGGCCAGCCACAACCCCTGGCGCCAGCGCCGCAGACGAACACGCCACGCGGACACGGGCTGCGCCGCTACGGACGCCACCGCGGGCGCCGGGCCTGGCCCCGCCCACGTCACCTGCCCCGCCCGCCGGGCAGCGGCCTGCGCGGCCTCGTGCTCGGCCCCGACAGCCAGCAGCACCGCCACGGCGCCAAAGGACAGCCAGAAGCCGCTGGCAAGCACCGCCCACGGATCGCAGGCCACGACCGCCACGGCCGCCATGGCCAGCACCCGCGAGCCGGTGAGCCGCAGCTGCAAGGCCTGGGTGCCGGCCACCACCGCCAGCATCATGAGCGTGCGTCGGGCGGGCACACCCCAACCGGCCAGCAGGCAGTACAGCCAGGCCACCAGAAGCGCTGCGCAGGCCGCTGCCCGGCGGGCGGGCCAGCGCTCGGCCAACGGACGGCCGCGCCAGGCCAGTCGGCACCAGAGCCAGGACACGGCCAGGCCGCCCGCCCCGGCGAGCAGCGTGATATGGGAGCCGGAGATGGACACGAGGTGGGTCAAACCCGTGCGGTTGAAGAGCGTCCAGTCGCTATCGTCCACCCCGTCCTGGTCGCCGATGGCCAGCGCCCGCAGTACCGGCCCGTAGCGCCTGTCACGCAGGTACGGCGCCATGGCCTCGCGGATGCCGTGGCGCGCCCGGTCGGCGACGACGGCCAGGCTGTGCCAGTCATCGTCGCGCACGTGTTCGGGCGTACCGCGCACCGTGGCGGAGGCCCGGATGCCGCGCGCAAACGCGTGGCCTTCGTAATCGAAGGCCGCCTGATTCTGCGCCGCGGAAACAGGGCGCAGCACCAGGGCCATGCGCCAGACCTGCCCGGCGCGCAGCACTGGAAACGGCGGATCGGCGGGCTGCGACGCGGCATAGGGGCTGCGCCAGCCTGGCGCCGACCAGCTCACCAGCACACGCCTGGGCACACCCGCCGGGCGGGCTTCGAGAACCTCCGCCTCGAAGCGCACCCGATCCGGCTGCAAACGAGGCAAGCCTTCGACGCGCAGCAGCACGCGCGACACCCGATCGACGTTGCCCGCCAGCAGGCGATCTGCCAGCGTCAGCTGCGCCCACCCAGCCGTAAAGACAAAGCCGGCGGCGCCCGCCAGCAGCCAGAGCCCCAGGCATGACAGCTGTCTGCGCAGACGCCCGCGCAGCCACCCGCGAAAATGCCCACACAACCGCCCGCGCACCGGCGCCCCGGCCGGTGCAAGGCCCGGATGCATCGCCCACAGCAGGCCGACGCCCAGCAGGCCGACGCCCAGCAGCAGCGCGGCCGCCAGCGCCAGCAGCCAGGGCCAGCCGGGCAGCCGCGCCAGCTGATGCGCCCCGCTCACCCCCGCCAGCCCCGCCGCCACCGCCAGACGTCCGATCATGCCGTGCCTTCCCCACCCTTGTCCCTGACTCGACATTAAAGAAACGCAGCAGGACAAAACCAGTCCAGCCGGACATTTTCAGCCCATCCCGGCCCGGTTTCCGGTTGGCATCGACACACGGCGATCCATGATGCGCATTCATCAGTGAAGCCTATTAATCAATGGAAAAAAACTGTTTGAACGATGGACGAATCTTGCGTTTAATAAGGACAGCACGACGCAAGAACCGCATGACGCTCCCGCTGTTTTCCGGCCCACCCGGCTTGCGCCGCCCGGATGCGGCCCTACATTCACCGAGGTTGAAATGACGACCGATTCATCCTTGAAGTACCTGAGCGGATTTGGCAACGAGTTCGCCACCGAAGCCCTGCCCGGGGCCCTGCCCGACCGGGGCAACTCGCCACAGCGGGCGCCCTACGGGCTGTACGCCGAGCAGATCAACGGCACCCCCTTTACCGTGGCCCGCGCGGCCAACCGCCGTTCCTGGCTGTACCGCATTCGCCCGGGCGCGGCGCACGACGCCTTCGTCCCGCACCGGGCCGGCGCCCGCTGGCTGTCCACCTTCAAGCAGGTGCCCACGCCACCCAACCGTATGCGCTGGAGCCCGACCCCCATATCCAGCGGCGGCGCGCCGCTCGACTTCATCGACAGCATGATGACCGTCGGCGGCAACGCGGGCTGCGGCATCCACGTGTACACCGCCACGCAATCGATGACCAGCCGCTACTTCTACGACGCCGACGGCGAGCTGCTCATCGTGCCCCAGCAAGGCCGCCTGAGACTGGCGACCGAATTGGGCGTGCTTGAAGTCGAGCCGCAGGAATTCGCCGTCATCCCGCGCGGCATCCGCTTTCAGGTGCAGCTGCCCGACGGCGCGGCGCGCGGCTTTGTCTGTGAAAATTTCGGCGCCCCGCTGCAGCTGCCCACGCTGGGTGTGATCGGCTCCAACGGTCTGGCGCATCCACGCGATTTCCTCACCCCGGTGGCAGCCTGGGAAGACCTCGAAGGCGAGTTTGAAATCCTTGCCAAGTTCGACGGCCAGTTCTGGGCGGCCAGAACCGACCACTCGCCGCTCGACGTGGTCGCCTGGCACGGCACGCACGCGCCCTACAAGTACGACCTGCGCAAGTTCAATGTCACGGGCTTCATCAGCTACGACCACCCCGACCCCTGCCTGAACCTGGTGCTGCACGCGCCCAGCGCCACACCGGGGGTCGATACGCTCGACTTCATCGCCTTCGCGCCGCGCGTGCTGGCCATGCAGGACACCTTCCGTCCGCCCTGGTTCCACCGCAACGTCGCGGGCGAATTCATGGCCAACATCCATGGCCACTACGACGCCAAGGCCGGGGGCTTCGAGCCTGGCAGCATGTCCATCCACAACACCATGACGGCGCACGGCCCGGATACCGCCACTTTTGAAAAAGCCAGCGCCGCCGACACCCGCCAGCCGGACTACATCACGGACACCATGGCCATCATGTTCGAAACCCCGGTCATCATCCACGCCACCGAGCAGGCGCTGCAATCGTCGCACCGGCAGGCCGATTACGTGCACGTCTGGGACGGTCTGAAAAAACATTTCAATCCACAACAACGCTAAGGAGGCGCACCATGCCCGTGCTCGACGAGACGCACGATCCAGCCCTGCGCAGCTGGGTTCCATCCGCCAACGACGAGGCCACCGATTTCCCCATCCAGAACCTGCCCTTCGCCATCTTTCGTCGGCGAGACAGCGCGGAAGCCTGGCGCGGCGGGGTCGCCATCGGCGAGCAGATCATCGACCTGGCGGCTGCGGCGCAAGCCGGGCTGTTCACCGCCGACGCACTGGCGGCGGCGCAAGCGGCCAGCGAGCCCACGCTCAACCGCCTCATGGGCCTGGGCCGGCCCGCGGCGCGCGCGCTGCGTCTGGCGCTGTCCCGGGCGTTGGCGGCGGGCAGCGACCAGCAGGCCCTGGTGCAGCCCTGCCTGATCGACCAGGCCGACGCGCAATACGCGCTGCCCGCCCGCATTGGCGACTACACCGACTTCTACACTTCCATTCATCACGCCACCCACGTGGGCCAGCTGTTTCGCCCCGACAATCCGCTCATGCCCAACTACAAGTGGGTGCCGATCGGCTACCACGGGCGCTCGTCTTCCATCGGCGTGTCGCCACAGCGCTTCCACCGTCCGTGCGGGCAGGTCAAGCCCGCGGACGCCACGCAGCCCCACGTCCAGGCCAGCGCGCGCCTGGATCTCGAGCTCGAACTGGGGGTACTGGTGGGCCGGGGCAATGCCCTGGGCAGCCCCATCCCCATCGACCAGGCAGAAGAGCACCTCTTTGGCCTGGTGCTCTTCAACGACTGGTCGGCGCGCGACATCCAGCCTTGGGAATATCAGCCCCTGGGGCCGTTTCTCGCCAAGAATTTTGCTTCCACGGTGTCGCCCTGGGTCGTCACGCTCGACGCCCTGGCGCCGTTTCGCACGCCCTTTGCGCGGCCCGACGGTGATCCGCAGCCGCTGCCCTATCTGGACGGCGCCGTCAACCGCGCTGCGGGCGGCTTCGACATTCAGCTCGAAGCCCTGATCCAGACCCAGACCATGCACGCGCAGTGCCAGGCGCCCACGCGCCTGGCCCATTCCAACTATCGCTACGCCTACTGGACGGCGGCCCAGATGGTGGCCCACCACACCATCAACGGCTGCAATCTGCAGCCCGGCGATCTTTTTGGCACCGGCACCCTGTCGGGGCCCGAACCCGATCAGGCCTGCGCCCTGATCGAACTGACCGCGGGCGGCAAGCGGCCCATCAGCCTGCCCAACGGCGAACAGCGCACCTGGCTGCAGGACGGCGACACCGTGGTGCTGCGCGGCTGGTGCGCCAAGCCCGGGGCCGCGCGCATCGGCTTTGGATCATGCGCGGGCACCGTGCTGCCCCCGCACAACGCATGAGCCCCCCAGTCGCAAGTCCTCAGCCTGGACGGCCTTCGGGCCCTTCGGGCGCTGTCACAGCGTCGCCACGCCAGGGCGACCCAGGCGACAAGACCGCGCGCAAGCGCGGCACGACCCGGCAGGCATTGGCGGCGCACTGCGCCACAAGCGTTTTGAACGGGGTCGCACGCAGGCCCGCCAACACCTCGGCCATGCGCGCCACCTCGGCGGGCTCGTTGCGCGCGGGCCGACGCCGACCGTCGGCATCCAAGCCTAACCAGGCAGGCGGGATGTCCGGCGCATCGGTTTCCAACACCAGCGCGGTCTCGGGCAGCTGTGCCGCCAGGCGGCGGATTTGCAAAGCGCGCGCAAAGGTCATGGCGCCGCCCATGCCCAGGGCAAAGCCCAGATCCAGAAACTGGGCCGCCTGCTGGAAGCTGCCATTGAAGGCATGGGCAATGCCGCCGATCGCAGGGCGGCGGCGCAGCTGCTTGAGCAGGGCATCCTGCGAGCGGCGCACGTGCAGCAGCACCGGCAGGCCAAACTGCCGGGCCAGATCAAGCTGGCGCACGTAAAAGTGTTCCTGGCGATCACGCAGGGCAGGCGTATTGGCCTCGGGGACAAAATAATCAAGGCCGATTTCACCAATGGCCACCAGGCGCGGGTCATCCCGCCAGGCGGCCAGGCATTCGGCGAGAACGTCCAGATCCCCCTCATCAGAGCGCGCCACGTACAGTGGGTGAATACCCAGGGCATAGCCGACACCAGGCACCGACCGGGCAAGATCGCGGACAGTCTGGAAGTTGCCCCGGCTGACGGCAGGGATGATGAGGCCAGCCACGCCAGCCTGCCGCGCGCGGGCGACCACGGCCAAGCGATCGGCATCAAACTCGGTGGCATCCAAGTGACAATGTGTATCAATCAGCATGGGCTCTCCTGAGGGGTGATGGCACCGAGCGCTGTCCATCGTTCAAGATGGTACACGTTGTCCGCCGCAAGCAGACGCGCCCGAACCGAGCGCGTTGCACGCCGCTCAGGCTTGCGCCAGCACTCCGGCCCGCATCTGCAGCTGGCGATGTGCCAAGGCGGCCAGCGCCGGATCGTGCGTCACGATGATGAAGGCCGTGCCCAGTTCGCGGTTGATGCGCCCCAGCAGCTCGAACATCGCGTCCGCCGTGTGACGGTCGAGGTTGCCGGTGGGTTCGTCGGCCAGCACGCAAGCTGGCCGGGTGACCAGGGCCCGGGCCAGGGCCACGCGCTGGCGCTCGCCTCCCGAGAGTTGCCCGGGGAAATGACTGGCGCGGGCCTCGAGCCCCACCTGGGCGAGCAGGCCCTGGGCTTGTTCGCGGGCCTGCGCGCGCGGCATGCGGCGCACGATGAGCGGCATGGCGACGTTGTCGAGCGCGGAAAATTCCGGCAGCAGGTGGTGAAACTGGTAGACGAAGCCCAGCGCCCGGTTGCGCAGGCGGCTGCGGGCGCGCTCGCTCAGGCCGGCGGCGGCCTCGCCCGCCACCCACAGCTGCCCGGCATCGGCCTGATCCAGCAGGCCCAGCACGTGCAGCAGCGTGCTCTTGCCCGACCCCGAGGCGCCGACGATGGCCAGCATCTCGTGCGCGTTCACCGACAGGCTGACGTCGTGCAGCACCTCGACACGGCCCGCGCCCTCGTCGTAGGTCTTGGCCAGATGTTCGGCGCGCAAGACGGTCTGTGCCGTCCGAAGAGCATCAGTCATGGCGCAACACCTGGGCGGGCTGCAGGCGCGAGGCGCGCCAGCTGGGGTAAAGGGTGGCCAGCAAGGACAGCACCAGGGACGTCACGCCGATGGTGGCGATGTCGCCCACCTGCGGATTGGAGGGCAGCTCGCTGATGAAATAAATCTGCTGTGGCAGGAAATGAATGCCGAACAGCCGTTCGATCCAGGGCACAATGACGTCGATGTTGTAGGCGGCCAGCGTGCCCAGGGCCACGCCGGCCACCGTGCCGACCACCCCGATCAAGGCTCCCTGCACGAGAAAGATCCGCGCGATCTCGGCGGGCGTCGCCCCCAGCGTGCGCAAAATGGCAATGTCGGACTGCTTGTCTTTCACGGCCATCACCAGCGACGACAGCAGGTTGAAGGCCGCCACCGCGACGATCAGCGTGAGGATGAGGAACATCATGCGTTTTTCCGTCTGCACGGCGGCAAACCACGTGCGGTTGTTCTGCGTCCAGTCCATGGCGCGCACCCCGGCGGGCATCAGTTCCAGCAGCTGGCGGGCCACTTGCGGGGCCTGCTGCATGTCGGCGATGCGCAGGCGCACGCCGCTGACGCCGCTGTCGCGAAACACGCGGGCGGCGTCCTGCACGTCGACGAAGGCCAGCGTGGCGTCGTATTCATAGTAGCCGGTGGCAAACACCCCCGACACCGTAAACTGGCGCATGCGCGGCGCAAAGCCCGCGGGCGAGATCGAACCCTGGGGCGCCAGCAGCAGCACCGTGTCGCCGACCATCAGGCCCAGCGACTGCGCGATCTGGCTGCCGACGATGATGTTGAAGGAACCGGGCGTCAGACTGTCGAGCGAGCCTGACTCCATCTGGCCTTTGAGGTCGGACACCTTGGGTTCGATGGCCGGGTCGATGCCGCGCACCTGCACGCCGCTCAGGGACTGCCCGCGCGCCAACATGCCCTGTGCCGCCACGAACGGCGCCGCCCCGCGCACCTCGGGGTCTTGCGCCGCGTCGCGCGCCAGCGCCTGCCAGTGATCGAGCACCTGCTGGTGATCGACGCCCGGCACGTAGAGTTCGATGTGCGGCAGCACCGACAGCATGCGGTCGCGCACCTGCGTCTGGAAGCCGTTCATGACCGACAGGACGACGATGAGGGCGGCCACCCCCAGGCCGATGCCCGCCATCGAGCTGGCCGCCACGAACGACACGAAGCGGTCGCCCCGGCGTCCGCCGCGTCCCGTGCGCGCCAGACCCGCGTAGCGGGCCCCGATCCACCATTCATAGGCCATGAGCACTGCCTTCGGATTCTTTTGACTCTACAATTCTGCTATGCATATCGTGATACCTGGGGCTTGGCCCGACCCCGAAGTGGCAACCGAACTCGCGCCGCATCTGGTGCAACGCGCACCCACCCTCGCCCGCTGGCTGGGCCAGGGCAAAGCCCGCATCACCCCCAGCCTCGCGGCCGAGACCTGGTGCCTGCCCGCCGAGCACTGGCTGCTGCAGGCGCGCGGTTTTCAGGCGCTCGAAACCGAGCATCTTAGCGCAGGTTTGGGCCCCCTGCGCGGCCAGGCGCACGACGACGACCCCGTCTGGCTGGCCGAGCTCATCCACATGGCGCCTTCGCGCGACGGCGCGGCCCTGCTGCCCGCCGACACGCTGGCGATCACCGACGAACAATCCAGGGCGCTGCTGCTCAGCGCGCAGGCAGAGCTCGAAGACAGCGGCCTGCAACTCGACTACCTGCGCCCCGACGTCTGGCGCGTGCGCTGGCCGCAGCCCGTACGCATTCCCTGCGCCAGCCCGGCTCTGGTGGCCGTCAGCTCGGTCAACGACTGGTGGCCGCAGCAAACCGAGGCGCGCCCCTGGCGCCGCCTGGTCAACAGCCTGCAGATGGCCTGGTTCGAGCACCCCGTCAACCAGGCCCGGCAACGGCAGGGGCAGGCCCCCGTCAACAGCCTCTGGCTCTATGGCGGGGCACGGGCCAGCCAGCTGAGCCGCCCCCTGCCCGACGGCCTGCTGATTGACGAGCGCCTGCAGCCCCTGGCCGCAGCCCAGCGCTGGGGCGAGTGGCTCGACGCGCTCGCCGCGCTCGATGCCCAGTGCCTGGCCCCCAGGGCGCAAGAACCAGCGCCCGTCCTGGTGCTCACCAGCCGCGAACGCTACGTCGAGGTGACGGTGCGCAGCGGCTGGTTCGCACGCTGGCACACACAAGACTGGAGGCGCTGGTGGTGCAGCCGCTGATCCGCCCGCGGGCCACGCACCGCCAGCACGCGCAGGCGCTCGCCGAGGTCGGTGTGCATCCCCTGCTGGCGCGGCTCTGGGCTGCCCGGGGTCTGGCGCAGCCGACCGCCACCGACTGGCAGGCGCTGATCCCGCCGCAGCGGCTGACGCACGTGAACACCGCGGCCTCGCTGCTGGCCGATGCCATCGCCACGCAAAAAAAACTGCTGATCGTCGCCGATTACGACTGCGACGGCGCAACGGCCTGCGCCGTGGCCATCCGCGGCCTGCGAACCATGGGCGCCCAGGTCGATTTCCTGGTGCCCAACCGCTTCGAGACGGGATACGGCCTCTCGCCCGCCGTCGTCGAATTGGCCTGTCGCCACCCAGCGGGCAAGCCCGACCTGCTCATCACGGTGGACAACGGCATCGCCAGCATCGACGGCGTGGCTGCCGCCCGGGCCGCCGGCATCGAAGTGATCGTCACCGACCACCATCTGCCAGGCGAACAGCTGCCGCACGCCCTGGCCATCGTCAACCCAAACCAGACGGGCTGCGGCTTTCCCTCCAAGCACCTGGCCGGGGTGGGGGTCATTTTCTACGTCCTGCTGGCCCTGCGCGCCGAACTGCGCACGCGCGGCACCCTGCCCGCGCAAGGCGGGCCGCGCCTGGACACCCTGACCGACCTGGTGGCCCTGGGCACTGTCGCCGATGTCGTGCGCCTGGACGCCAACAACCGCCTGCTCGTCACACAAGGCCTCAAACGCATCCGCCAAGGCCGCATGCAGGCCGGCATTGCGGCCCTGTTCCAGGTGGCAGGGCGAGATCCGCAGCAGGCCGGCACCGACGATCTCGGCTTCGCGCTGGGGCCGCGCATCAACGCCGCGGGCCGCATGGCCGACATGAGCCTGGGCATCCACTGCCTGCTGGAAGACGAACCGGCCCGCGCCCTGGAGCTGGCCCAGGCGCTGGATACGATCAACCGTGAACGCCGCAGCCGCGAAACCGAGATGCGCGACGAGGCCCTGGCGCAGCTCGACACCCAGGCGCAGGCGCGGGCCGCCAGCGTCTGCGTCTGGCAACCCGGCTGGCATCCCGGCGTCATCGGCCTGGTGGCTTCGCGGCTGAAGGAAACCTACTGGCGCCCGGCCCTGGCCTTCGCACCCGACGATGCCGACACGCTGCGCGGCTCAGGGCGCTCCATCCCCGAAGTACACCTGCGCGACGCGCTCGACCTCGTTTCCAAGCGCCTGCCGGGGGCCATCGCGCAATTTGGCGGCCACGCCATGGCGGCGGGTCTCACCCTGCGCAAAAGCGCCTTCGAGGCTTTTGCGCAACAATTCGACCTGGCCGTGCGCACGCTCAGCGGGCACGACGCCTTCGAGCCCTGCCTGGAGACAGATGGCTCACTGGAACCCGGCTACTTCAACGCCGAGACCGCGGCGCTGCTGGCGCATCAGGTATGGGGGGCGGGCTTCGCCCCGCCGCTCTTCCAGGATCGCTTCCACGTGGTGCACCAGCGGCTGCTGAAAGAACGCCACCTGAAGCTCTTCCTGGAAAAGGACGGGATGCGCCTGGACGCCATCTGGTTCAACCACGCCGAGCCGCTGCCCGAAGCCATCGAAGCCGTCTACCGGCTGGAACGCAACACCTGGGGCGGGCGCACCACGCTTCAGTTGCTGATCGAGCACGCGCGGCCTGCCTGACGTCGCCGGGCGTCGGGCCAGGCGGCAAGCACCAGCCCCAGCAGCGCCGCGGCGAACGCCAGGGCGTGCAGGCCGCTGAAAGGCTCGCCCAGCACGCCGACCCCGACGCAGGCGGCGCCCACCGGCAGCATGACGGTGAACACCCCGGCGCGAGACGCCGGCACGCGCCGCAAACCCGTCATCCACAACCAGATCGTCCAGCTGGCCGCCAGGCCGTAGAACAACAGCAGCCCCCAGGTGGGCGCCGTAATGGCCGAAAAATCAAAATGCCAGGCGGCATAGGCGCCCGCGGGCAGCATGAGCACGAAGCCCCAGACGTTCATCAGGGCACTGATGCGCCGGGCCGACAGCGCGCCAGTGAGCTGCTTGCCGATGACGGCATAGGCCGCCTCGCACAGCACCGCGCCACCCAGCAGCGCATAGCCCAGCCAGCGCTGCGGCGCGCCACCGTCAGCGGCCGGGTCGGGCGCCTGCGTCAGTGCCAGCAGCGCAATGCCGCAGACAGCGCAAGCGATTGCCGCCAGCACCCGGGGGCGGATCGCCTCTTTGAGCACGAGGCGGCTGAGCACGGCAATGGCCGCCGGAATGGCCGACATGATGATGCCCGCGGCCACGGCGCTGCTGTAGCTCACGCCCAGTACCATGAAGACGGTGAACAGGAAGCTGCCGATGAAAGACTCGAGAAACACAAGGGCGCGCACACGCCGCGTGAGCGCGGCCTCGGCGGGCGGCTTGCGCAGCCAGTGCAGGACGGACAGGCTGCCGATGCCAAAGCGCAGGCAGCCCAGCAGAAAGACGGGGAAAATGGCTGCCAGCGGCTTGCTGAGCGCGACGTAGGCGCCCACCACGAACATGCTGGCCGCCAGGCAGGCGTAGGCCAGCCCGGGCGCCGCCCCGGCGGGGGCGGCACTCATCCGGCGGCCCCCCGGTGCGAAGACAGCACGATGCCGCCGATGATGAGCATGAACGCGAGGGCGTGATAGAAGTGCGGGCTCTCGCCCAGCAGACCCAACGACAGCAAGGCCGCAATCAGGGGGGTGAGGTTGTTGAAGAACCCAGCCAGCGTAGGCCCCACCCGCTGCACCCCCACCCCCCAGCAGCGAAAGGCGATCACGGCGGGCCCCACCGCGACGAACACCACCGTCAGCGCCAGGGGCCAACCCCACTGGATGGTCTGGCCGCCCAGCCCCCATTCGGCGGCGGCGAACAGGCCTGACCAGGCCGCGCCGTAGAGCACCTGTCCCAGGAGAAACCCGGCCCAGTGCGCGCGCACCGGCGCATCGGCCGGCACGCGGGTCAGCTGCCAGCTGTAGAACGCCCAGATGATCGTGGCCAGCACCATCAGCAGGTCGCCCACCACGAAACGCAAGGCCCACAGCTGCGCCCATTCGCCATGCGACAACACGACGGCCACCCCGGCCAGCGACAGCACGGCGCCCAGCACCTGCGCGGCGCGAATCGCCACCCCATGAAAGGCGCGCCCGATGATCAGCATCCAGACTGGCATGCTGGCGGCTACCAGCGTGACGTTGACCGGCGTGGACGTATGCAACGCCAGGTATTGCAGGGAGTTGTACAGGCCCACGCCCAGCAAACCCAGCAAGGCGTAGCGCGGCCATTGGCGCCAGATGGCGCTGTCGCGCCGCAGGGCATGATACCCCAGGGGCAGCAATAGCAGCAGGGCCAGCGCCCAGCGCAGGAAATTGAGGGTCAGGGGGGGCACCAGGTGCACCACGGCGCGCCCCACCACCGCATTGCCGGCCCACATCAGAGGCGGCACGAGCAGCAGCGTGACCGTACCGGGCGTCAGTCTTTCATTCATCGGGATATCGACCGGGCAAGCGCTATACAAGCCTGGATTCTAACCGCAGCATTGCCCCCGCCGATGCGGACACGCGACGCCATGCGGGCGAAAATCCCCGAACGTTCATCGAACCGCCAATAATTCTTGACATAATACTGCTTCAAGCCTTAAGATAAGCCATTGCATCATCAGCGGTTTTCAGTCTTGCCGGGCCTCCCGGCTGTCTTGTCAGGCTCCGCGCCTGCTGCCTCTTGGGGGCCATCGCCGCCCCCGCCTGGTTTCTGATCGCCTCTCAAGCCCGCCCCAGACCGGCACACCGGCCCGGCAGGCGTATGCCCGCTGATGCCACATTCTCACAGGAGCACACCCTATGGCCAAAGAAGAACTACTCGAAATGCACGGTTCCGTCACCGAAGTCCTGCCCGACTCCCGCTTCCGTGTGACGCTGGACAACGGCCACCCCGTCATCGCCTACACCGGCGGCAAGATGCGCAAGCACCACATCCGCATCCTGGCGGGTGATCAGGTCACACTCGAAATGTCGCCCTACGACCTCAGCAAGGGCCGCATCACGTTCCGTCACCTCAACCGCGCCCCTGGCAGCGGCCCCGCCCCGGCGCGTCGCCGTCACTGATCTCTCGGCCGCCAGGGCCTTCTCCCAGAAAGCCCGCCGCCAGTGCCATTCACCGCTCGGCCTCCGGGCATCGGCCTCAGTGGCAGTCCGGCACCGACTGATCCAGATACACCTCAAACGCAATATCGCGCGCCTGCTGGGCAGCCAGCAGCTGCAGGCGCATGGCCGCCGTGGCCTGGCGCAGCGCGTCGCGCACGGCGGGCGCCGCGTCCGCCCGCGACAGGCGCTCCAAGACTTGCTTGCGATACGGCTGCAGTTGCGCGGAAAACTTGCGCCACTCGGGGTATTTCAGCAGCTGGCGCAAAAACCCTTCATCTTGCACCGCGGCATCGCACGCCCCGGTACGCAAGGCCAGCAAGGCATCCGTCGCCGACGGGTACACTTGTTCGAGCGCGGCAAAACGCGCCGCCAACTCGCCCACATAGCGCCCATCCGCGCTCAGACACACCGTCCTGCCCGCCAGTGCCGACCAGTCGTGAATGTCGGTATCGCTGCGCAAGATGGCCATGGGACTGACCGAAACGTCCAGGCGCTTGCGATGGATGGCCGCCGACACGGACGAATCAAGCGGCACGACGCCAATCCAGGCGTCCAGCTGCCCATCGGCCAATTGCTCGACTGCCCGCTCGTAGGGCACGGCCTGCACCGAGGCGCTGCCCTCGGCGGCCTGCGCGGCCAGCACCTCAAGACGCAGCGGCGTGCGCGGCTTGGCGCCCGGCGCAGGCGCGGACGGCACATCGGCCACCCCCAGCGTCCAGCCGTCGGCCCGCGCCACGCTCGCACCCTGGGCCGGCCAGGCACAGACGAGCATCAGGCACAGGCCCGCCCCCGAAAAACGCATCCATCTCGCGCGCCAAAACGGCCGATGGGCACGGCTTGTTGCATCAGACATATTGGTAGCGCAGCACACGGCGCTTGATGTTTTCGAGTATGACCTGGTCGATCAGCGTCGCCAGGATGGCAATCGTCAGGATATTGGCCATGACCCCGACCATGTCGGCCGTCTCGCCCGCATAGGCCAGCGAGCGGCCCAGGCCCTGACCAAAGCCGATCAGCATCTCGGCTGAAATCAGAGCACGCCAGGCATTGCCGAAAGCCAGCTGGGCCCCGGTGATGAGTTCGGGCATGACGGCGGGCAGATACACCCGGCGCAGCATGTCCCAGGGCCGCGCCCCCATCACGCGCGCCGCCGACACGTGAGTCTGCAACACGCTCTCGGTGGCGTTCATGACCGACAGGGCCGCCGGAAAGAAGGCCGCCAGCGCGATGACGACGATGATGGGCACGTTGCCAAAGCCCATCAGAATCAGAAACAGCGGCACCCAGGCAATGGACGGAATCGACTGCAGGATGATGATGGCGGATTTCAGCACTTCGCGAAAGAACAGCAGCAGCCCCCCGGCCAGGCCGAACCCGATGCCGAACAGCAAGGCAAAGCCGTAGCCCACGCCCAGGCGCCCCATGCTGCCCGCCAGAATGGCGCGAAACTCGCCCGTCTGCAGGTCGTGCCAGACGCGCGCCAGCACACTCGGCACACCCGGCATCAGAAAATCGGGCAGCGTCCAGGCGGCCAGCTGCCAGACCAGCAGAATTGCGGCAATGGCCACCAGCATGGCCAGCTTGCGCGCCGTGGGTGAAACACGTCTTGTTTTACTCATGAGCAGCACGAAGGCCGGGGACAAGCCCGGCCACAGAAAGAAGATCAACAGGGGGCGCCATTATGGCATCCGGATCGCCAGCCTGCGTGCCCGGCGGGGCTGGGTCGCGCCTTGGACGCGCGCCCCGCCCGGACGCCAGGCTCACAGCTTGCGCGCCTGCTGCCAGTCGAGATCGACGATCGATTTTACGTCGTAGGCCTTGCCATCCCGGGTTTTGAGAGCGCCCTGGGCCTGCATGATGTCAGCCACTTCCTGCATGCGGCCCAGGTCGGCGGGCGTCAGCGCCGCGCTGAAGGTCTGCGTCTTGATGGCCTTGCTGATCACCTGTTCGCGCGGCACGTCACCGTCTTTCAGCGTCTTGAGCGTCGGCTCGGCGATGAAGTAGCTGGCAATGAGCTTGGCGGCTTCGTCAGGTTTGTGCTGCAGCAGGTCGATGGCCTTGCGCTGGGCATCGAGCGATTTCCAGACCAGGTCTTTCTTGGTCTTCAAGGTTTCTCCAGAGGTGATCGTGACCATGCACGGAAACGGCCAGACTTCACCGATTTCGTAGATTTGCTTGACCGGCGCGATCAGCTGCGCGATGCTGGCCTGCGGTTCAAACAGGAAGGCGGCATCCACCCGCTTGCCCACCAGCGACTGCACCGCCACCTGGGGGCTGACCCCCATGATCTGCACGTCCTGGGGTGTGAGCTTGGCGTCTTTGAGCACCACGCCGCGCAAGACAGTATCGGCCGTGCTGCCTTCTTTTTGCGAAGCCAGCGTATGCC
Source organism: Castellaniella caeni NBRC 101664 (assembly GCF_001592225.1). Classification (GTDB taxonomy): domain Bacteria; phylum Pseudomonadota; class Gammaproteobacteria; order Burkholderiales; family Burkholderiaceae_B; genus Castellaniella; species Castellaniella caeni. The sequence goes on from NZ_BCWN01000001.1 coordinate 102,677, forward strand.
CTTTGAGATCGGCCACGGTATTGATGCCCGCATCATCGCGCACCACCAGGGCATGGTAGCCACGCTGGGCGCCCGCCACCACCTTCAGATCGGCCCCACGCGAAGACCAGGAGGCCGCGTTGGTAAAGCCCAGCACCCCGGTGTCGAGCTGGCCGCCCACGATGGCCTTGATGAGATCGGTGCCCGACTTGAACTCGACCAGTTGCACATCCAGCCCCTGATCGGCGTAGAACTTGCCTTCGTAGGCCGTGATGGCCTGGGCGTCGTCCATGACGCGAATGTACCCGACCTTGAAGGGCTCGGCCGCCATGGCCTGGGATGACAGCGTCAGTGCGGCCAGAACGGGAATCAGAAGACGGGCGAGTTTCATGCTGCGAGTTCCTCGGGGATGGAAAGAGAAGGTTGGTGGGGTTCGTCCACGATACCCAGCAGGTGCAGGATTTCGCGGCGCACGTCGGCGTAATGGGACAGATCGTGGGTCTTGTCTTCGTCACTGAGCTGAAATTCTTTCAGCAGGCGCGAAGGCCGGGCGCTGAACACCAGGATGCGATCGGCCAGGAACAGCGCCTCGTCCACATCGTGCGTCACCAGCAGCACGGTGGGCCGGGTTTCGCGGATCAGGGTGCGCAGCGCATCTTGCAGGGTCATGCGGGTGAGCGCGTCCAGGGCGCCGAAGGGCTCGTCCAGCAGCAAGACCTCGGGATGCGTGATGAAGGCGCGCGCCAGCGCGCAGCGCTGGCGCATGCCGCCGGACACCTGATGCGGGAAATAGTCTTCAAACCCTTTCAGGCGCACCTTGTCGAGCCAGACCAGTGCCTGCTCGCGCGCCTTGCCGCGGCCGACCTTCTGCAGTTCGAGCGCCATGGAGACGTTTTGCGCCAGGGTCAGCCAGGGGTACAGGGCATTTTCCTGAAACATCAGCATGCGGCTTGGGTCGGGGCGCCGAATGAGCTGGCCATCAGCCAACACCTGGCCCGCGCTGGGCTTTTCGAGCCCCGCCGCCATGTGCAGCAGGGTGGATTTGCCGCAGCCCGAAGGCCCCACCAGGGCGACCAGCTCGCCCGGCGCGATGTTCTTGTCGAAATGATCGACCACTTTGAGATCGCCAAACTGCTTTTCGACCTGCTGAAAGGAAAGATTCATAGTGCTTGCCTGCCTCTGGGAGGCGTTGGAGTGCCGGGCGCGTCACCGGCCCGACACGGCTCATACGGTATGACTGACACTGTACCGAGCGCACTTAATGCTTAACAACGATAATTTTATGATTTCTTTATAACCAGTAGAAATAAATACCCAACCCACATCCGCGCCTTCGGGCGCGGCGACCGCATGGCGGCGCGCGACTGGCTACTATGGAGGCTCCGGCGCTTCCGGCGCCCAGCGATGCCCCGACAGACCATGCCCGATTCCGCCGCCCCCGCCCCCATCGAAACCCTGCTTCAAGCGCACGCGCGCACCCGCGCACTGCTGCGCACACTGGCCGCCTGGGCCGCGCAAGCTCCGGCCGATCCCGCCCCGCCGATGCGGCGGCGCGACGAACTGATCGCCTGGTTCGACGGCCCGGCCCCTGCCCAGCACCACCTGCTGGACGACGTCCTGTTTCCAGCCTTCATCGAATCCATGGCCGGATCGGACGCCGTCTGTCTCAAGGGGATGACCCAGGGCCTGAGCGCCCAGGGTGCCCGTCTGCAGCACCGCTGGCACGGCACCATCCGCGCGCAGCTGATGGCCGCGGCCCCCATGCGCGACACCATCGTCGCCTGGGCCGAAGACTATGTCGATTACCTGCAACGCGCCGACGAAGAACTGCTGCCCATGGCCGAGCGCCTGCTGGACGACGACGCCATGGCCCGGCTGCGCGAAGCGTGCGCGGCCCTGCCCCCCTGGATCGGGGGGCGCGACGATACAGGCAACGGCGCAACGGGCGCGGACACAGACAGTCGGCAGCCATGAGCGGCGGTCAAGCCGCAACCCCGCGCGTTCAGACGGACGCCGTCCCCCGCAATCCGCGCACCGAAGCGCGCACCAGCCCGATGAACGTCACCAACCAGGCTAGCAGGGCGGCATACAGAAAGACCCTGGGAATACCGGCCAGGAAGCTGAAGTCCATCGCACGATCCATCTGCCAGGTGCACGCCGCATACATCCCCAGGGGAAACACCATGCCCCAGTACAACGGATCGTAACGAAACGGATAGCGCTGAAAGATGTGGCGCCAGACACCCAGCAACAGCAGCATTGGAATCCACCACGTTCCCGTGGCCCAGTAGAACACCGTGAACCCCTTGAGAAAAGGCAGCAGGGAAACCAGATACGGCGCCTGCGGAGCATTGAGAATCAGCAAGGATCCGGCCAAGGTGGAAATCGCCATCGCGCCCATGTTGATCCAGTATGGCGGCAGCAAGTCGGCGGGCGAGAAGTGGAAAAATGCATAGCGGTAGAAGATGAGCGACATCATCCAGATGTACAGCATGCCCCCCCACAGCCACATCGACAGGGCAAAGAAGTTCAGTTCAAGCCGCAAGGGCTGGCCGATGCGTGGGGCCAGCAGGGCACTGGACACCGCCAGGGACTGGGTGGCCACCACGGCCAGCAGCCAGCCCCCGCTGATCCCCTTGTCGAGTGGCGGCTTGTGCGATTTGACGGTAAAGGCGGCAAAGATCGTATAGGTGAGCATCAGCCATAGAACGACCGCCCCGCCCCACAAGAAAACGCCGACATGAAGCTGGTGCACCTGCACCATGAACTGGCTGGACAGAATGCCGGTGGCGGCCACGGCGGTAAAGTAGCCCGGCCCGGCCGAATGACTGACCATGTCACCAAAAAAACGGCGCGGAAAGCGCACCGCGCGCGCCGCGTACAACACGCACAAGACGCCATACTGCACGACGTTGAGCACCAGCAGCAGCCGGGACAGCAAGCTGTAGCCCATCATGTCGGCCCCCAGCGAGACAATGCCGGTTGCCATGACCAGGCCGAAATAGGCCGGCGACAGGTTTTCCAGTCCGCCAGCCAAGCGCGCGCGCAAAGAAGTCATTGCCAAAGGCGGGGCCGCTGGCAAGGATTCCCGGCTGATAGGCGCGGGCAAGCCTTCCGGCTGCGAATGATCTGGCACCATGTGTTCTCCCAACTGCCAATTCTGTTGACGCGTTAAAATATCAGGTTTATCGCTGCGGCGTCATACAGCTTGCCTCCAAAGGCAGGCCTGCCACCTGCCGCACACATCACACGGAAACACTATGGAAGCCGAACGCCAGAACCAGATCAGCAGTCACATCGAGGACTACCTCGACCGTCAGGCGACCCTACGGAGGTATCTTTGACTACGATGCCAAGGCCGAACGCCTGCTCGTCGTCAATGCCGAACTCGAAAGCCCCGACGTCTGGAACAATCCACAGCACGCACAAGAACTAGGGCGCGAGAAAAAGTCCCTGGAAATCGTCGTCCACACCCTCAGTGAACTCGAACGCGGCTTGCTGGACGCGCGCGACCTCTTCGAACTCGCCAGCGAAGATGACGACGACGCCACGCTCGTGGCCATCGAACACGACTGCGCCGCCTTGGGCGAACGTCTCGAAGCACTTGAATTCCGCCGCATGTTCAACAATCCGGCCGATCCGCTCAACTGCTTCGTCGACATCCAGGCGGGCGCGGGCGGCACCGAGGCACAAGACTGGGCCTCGATGCTGCTGCGCCAGTACCTGCACTACGGCGAGCGCAAAGATTTCAAGACCGAAGTCCTCGAAGAATCCGAAGGCGAAGTCGCCGGCATCAAGTCGGCCACCATCAAATTCGAGGGTGAATACGCCTACGGCCTGCTGCGCACCGAAACCGGCGTGCACCGCCTGGTGCGCAAAAGCCCCTTCGATTCCTCCAACGGGCGCCACACCTCGTTTGCCAGCGTCTTCGTCTACCCGGAAATCGACGACTCCTTCGAGATCGACATCAACCCGGCGGATCTGCGCATCGACACCTACCGGGCCAGCGGCGCCGGCGGCCAGCACATCAACAAGACCGATTCCGCCGTGCGCATCACGCACAACCCCACCGGCATCGTCGTGCAGTGCCAGAACGACCGCTCGCAGCACCGCAACCGCGCCGAAGCCATGCAGATGCTCAAATCGCGCCTGTACGAGCTCGAAATGCGCAATCGTATGGCTGAACAGCAGAAGCTCGAAGACTCCAAGAGCGACGTGGGCTGGGGGCACCAGATCCGCTCCTACGTGCTGGATCAAAGCCGCATCAAAGATCTGCGCACGGGCGTCGAAATCTCCAACACGCAAAAGGTGCTGGACGGCGACCTCGACCCCTTCATCACGGCAAGCCTGAAGCAAGGGGTGTAAGCCCCCCGCCTCGCCCGCTTCCAGACACGGGGCTTGCGCCTGCAGGCCCCGGCGTCCACCCTCTTTCACGAACTGACCGATATCCCACCATGACCTCGCAGACCGACCCCCAAGCCCCGGACGAAAACCGCCTGATCGCAGAGCGCCGCGCCAAACTGGCGGCCCTGCGCGAGGCGGGCCCGGCCTACCCCAACGACTTCCGCCCGGACAGCCACGCCGCCACCTTGCACGAAGACTGCGACGCGCTCGACGCCGAAACACTCGAAACGCAAGCGCGGCGGGCCCGGGTGGCGGGCCGCATGATGCTCAAGCGCGTCATGGGCAAGGCCAGCTTCGCCACACTGCAAGACACTTCGGGCCGCCTGCAGCTCTATCTGGATCGCAGCGTGCTGGGCGACGACACCTACGCCGCCTTCAAATCGTGGGATATCGGCGACATCGTCGGCGCCGAAGGGGTTGTCTTCAAGACGCACAAGGGCGAGCTGTCCCTGCGGGTCGAGTCGCTGCGCCTGCTGTCCAAGTCGCTGCGCCCCTTGCCCGACAAATTCCACGGGGTGGCCGACCAAGAACTGCGCTACCGCCAGCGCTACGTCGATCTCATCATGACCGAAGAGACGCGCCGCACGTTCCTGGCGCGCAGCGGCATCGTCACGGCCATCCGCCAGATCATGTCCAAGGCCGATTTTCTCGAAGTGGAAACGCCCATGCTGCACCCGATCCCGGGCGGCGCGGCGGCCAAGCCCTTCATCACGCACCACAACGCGCTCGACATGGACATGTACCTGCGCATCGCCCCCGAACTGTACCTCAAGCGACTGATCGTGGGCGGTTTCGAACGCGTGTTCGAGATCAACCGCAACTTCCGCAACGAAGGCGTCAGCCCGCGCCACAACCCCGAATTCACCATGATGGAGTTCTATGCCGCGTACACCGACTACCGCTGGCTGATGGACTACACCGAAGCGCTCATCCGCGAGACGGCCCTGCGCGTGTGCGGCACCACCGAACTCAGCTATCAGGGCCAGCCGCTCGAACTGGGCCGCGCCTTCGACCGCCTGACCATCACCGAGGCCATCCTCAAGCACGCGCCGCACTACACGGCGGCCCAGCTGGAAGACATCGATTATCTGCGCGGTGAACTGCGCCGCCTGGGCGCCGACATCGATGGCCCCGCGCTCGCCCACGCCGGGCTGGGCGCCTTGCAGCTGGCCCTGTTTGAAGAAACAGCCGAAACCAAGCTGTGGCACCCCACCTTCATCATCGACTACCCGGTCGAAGTCTCACCCCTGGCGCGTGCGTCGGACACCCAGGCGGGCATCACCGAGCGCTTCGAGCTGTTTGCCTGCGGGCGCGAAATCGCCAATGGTTTTTCCGAGCTGAATGACCCCGAAGACCAGGCCGCGCGCTTCCAGGCCCAGGTGGCCGCCAAAGACGCGGGCGATGAAGAAGCCATGTACTACGACGCCGACTACGTGCGTGCGCTGGAATACGGCATGCCCCCGACGGGCGGCTGCGGCATCGGCATTGACCGCCTGGTGATGATGCTGACCGACAGCCCGAACATCCGCGACGTGATTCTGTTTCCGCACCTGCGCCGCGAAGACTGAGCGCGACACGCGCCCAGGAAGGCGGGCCGACAGCGCGTCGGCCCGACAGGCCCGCTTGGCTCAGACGGTGAACGATTCGCCGCAGCCGCAGGCGGCCTTTTCGTTGGGATTGCGGAAGCGGAAGCCCTCGTTCAGCCCCTCGCGGGCGTAATCGAGCTCGGTGCCCTGCAGGTATTGCAGGCTGTCGGGCGCCACGTACACCCGCGCGCCAAACTGTTCGAATACCTGATCTTCGGCGACGGGCTCGTCGACGTATTCCAGGTGATACGACATGCCCGAGCAGCCCGAGGGCTTGACCCCCAGGCGCAGACCGACGCCCTTGCCGCGTTTGTCGAGATGGCGCTGGATGTGATCCGCCGCCGATTGAGTGAGAGTGATCGCCATGATGACCTCGAACGGGTGAAGGTTCAGGAATGTTTGTGCGCGTAGTCTGCCACAGCCGCGCGGATGGCGTCTTCGGCCAGCAGCGCGCAGTGCAGCTTGGCGGGCGGCAGCTGCAGCGCCTGGACGAAATCCTGGCTGTGGATGCGCAGCGCGTCGGGCAGGCTGCGCCCCGCCAGCCACTCGGTGGCCAGCGACCCGGCGGCAATCGCCGCACCACAGCCGAACGCCCGGAAGCAGGCGGATTCGATCACGTCGCCCCGCAGGCGGATTTGCAGCTTGAGCACCTGCCCCACGGCGGGCGAACCCACCAGCGCCGTGCCCACGCGCGCATCGTGAGGGTCGAACGACCCCACGTGGCGCGGATGCAGGTAGTGGTCGAGCACCTGCGGCCCATAGTTTGGCCCGGCCATCAGTGCGCCTCCGCCCAGGCCGACAGCGTGCCCTGTTGTCGCATTTCCCAGAGGGGCGACAGTTCGCGCAGGCGCTGAATCTGCGTGCGCAGCAGAACGACGGCGCGATCGACCTCGTCTTGCGTGGTGTAGCGCCCCAGCGTGAGCCGCAGCGAGCTGTGCGCCAGCGGATCGCTGCGCCCCAGGGCGCGCAGCACGTAGGAGGGTTCGAGGCTGGCCGACGTACAAGCCGAGCCGGTGGACACCGCAAGCTCGGGGATGGACATGAGCAAGGCCTCGCCTTCGATGTGGGCCACGCTGAAATTGAGTGTATGCGCCACCCGCTGTTCGGGGTGGCCGTTGAGATAGATGTCGGGCAGATCGCGCAGCCCGGCCCACAGGCGGTCGCGCAAAGCGCGGATGCGGGGGACTTCGTCGGCCATTTCTTGCGCCGCCAACGCATAGGCCTGCCCCATGCCCACGATCTGGTGGGTGGGCAAGGTGCCCGAACGCATGCCGCGCTCGTGGCCCCCGCCGTGAACCTGCGCTTCGAGGCGCACGCGCGGCTTGCGCCGCACGTACAGCGCCCCGATGCCCTTGGGGCCATAGGTCTTGTGCGCCGACAGGGACATCAGATCGACGTCCAGCGCCTGGACATCGATGGCCACCTTGCCCGTGGCCTGGGCGGCATCGGTATGAAAGAGAATGCCGCGCTCGCGGCACACGGCGGCCAGCGCGGCAATGTCCTGCACGACGCCGATTTCATTGTTGACCAGCATCACCGACACCAGGATGGTGTCGGGACGCAAGGCGTCGACCAGTGCCTGCGCGCTGAGCAGCCCGTCGGCATCGACGTCCAGGTAGGTGACCTGAAAGCCCCGCTGCTCGAGCGCCTGACAGGCATCGAGCACCGCCTTGTGTTCGGTGCGCACGGTGACGATGTGCCGTCCGCGCGCCGCGTGGAATTCGGCCACGCCCTTCAGGGCCAGGTTGTCGGACTCGGTGGCACCGGACGTGAAGATGATTTCACGCGGGTCGGCATGGATGAGCCCGGCCACCTGGGCACGCGCCTGTTCGACGGCTTCTTCGGCATCCCAGCCCCAGGCGTGGCTGCGCGAGGCGGGGTTGCCAAACCGCTGACGCAGCCAGGGCACCATGGCCTCGACCACCCGCTCATCCACCGGCGTCGTGGCCGAATAATCAAGGTAGATGGGATGATCGGGGGGCAAATCGTGCAGCATTCGGACTCCGGAATCAGACCGAGACAGGCTCGCGCGGATGCGGGGCATCGTTGACGGGCGTGATCGGAATAGTGGGTCGGCCATTACGCATGTGGCCGGACTCTTGCCATTCGCGCAGGCGCTGCTGATCGACGAGATCTTGCAGCGACACTGAATCGAGGTATTCGAGCATTTTACGACTCAAGGTGGCCCAGAGATCGTGCGTCATGCACTTGCCCGAGCGCCCGTTGCGCCCGATGTCGCAGTTCTCTTTGCCGCCGCAGCTGGTGGCGTCCAGCGGCTCGTCTACCGCGAAGATGATATCAGCAACCGAGATGTCGCGCGCGTGACGCGCCAGCGTGTAGCCACCGCCCGGCCCGCGCACGCTATCGACGAGTTCGTGGCGACGCAGCTTGCCGAACAGCTGTTCGAGGTAGGACAGGGAAATGTTCTGGCGCGCGCTGATGGCGGCCAGCGTGACTGGCCCGCTGTGGTGGCGCAACGCCAGATCGATCATTGCCGTGACGGCAAAACGCCCTTTGGTCGTCAAACGCATGATGAACCCCTTGAATCTAGATGAAAGGTCACGGGCGGATGGATACCCGACCATTTGAGTCAAGTATAGCCCGATACCTGAGTAAACCAGTCAGTTTTAGGGGTATTTGCCAGACAATGATTGATCGATGTCAATTCTGTGTCCCGCAGACGTAAAACGCAAAAAGCCTCAACGGCGGTGGTTGAGGCTTTTTGGAAAGGAGGTTGAAATCAGGCTGCCTGGTACTGTAATGCGCGCTTGCGAACGAGTTCGAGCACACCCTGACAGGAATCTTCGATGTAGTCGAGCACCTTGTTGAAGCCTTCGGGCCCGCCGTAGTAGGGATCGGGCACCGTGGCTTCTTCGTATTCGTTGGAAAAACGCATCAGCAGCATCAGCTTGTGCTGGTAGACCTTGGGGCAGCGTTGCTGCAAGGCCGACAGGTTTTCCCAATCCATGGCGAGGATGAGGTCGGCTTCGCGGAAGTCGTCGGCCGTGATTTGACGCGCCACGTGTGTGGAGATATCGTAGCCACGTTTGCGCGCCGCCGCTTGGGCGCGCGCATCAGGGGCTTCGCCCACATGGAAGTGATGGGTAGCGACTGAATCGACCGAAACAGCGTCAGCGAGCCCAGCCTCGTCGATGAGATGCTGGAACACACCCTGGGCAGAGGGGGAACGGCAGATATTGCCCGTGCAGACAAAAAGTACCTTATGCATGATAGGTGAAAGTGTGCGGGAAAACCCGGAAATAGGCAAGCTTTTTTAAGCAAAATACTCAAAAAAACGTGTCTGGCCGGGGGCTTGCAAAAACCCTCATTCTCTGCTTAAAAATGCGCGCCGCGCGCATCACGGCCCTTGCCGCAGCCTCTTGCACCGCCTTGCCGCGGCCTGGGCCACGGGCGCCACAAGCGCACGGTGGCCTCAGCCCAGCAAGGCCCGCTCCTGCAAGGCCCGCAGGGTGTCGCGCACGGCGGCCGCCTGTTCGAACTCGAGGTTGCGGGCGTGCTCGTTCATGCGCTGCTCCAGCCGTTTGATTTCGCGCGCCAAGGCCTTTTCGTCTGTCAGCACCGAGGCGTCAAAGCTGGCCTGCTCCACCGCGGCGGCAGCCGCCGACGACACGCCGTCGATCAGGTCGCGCACCGCCTTGCTGACGCCGCGCGCCGTGATGCCGTGCTCGACGTTGAAGGCCTGCTGGCGCTCACGGCGGCGCGCCGTCTCGTCCATGGCCCGGTGCATGGAATCGGTGACGCGGTCGGCATACAGGATGGCCCGCCCATTGAGGTTGCGCGCGGCGCGACCGATAGTCTGGATGAGGCTGCGCTCGGAACGCAGAAAGCCTTCTTTGTCGGCATCGAGAATGGCCACCAGGGACACCTCGGGGATGTCCAGCCCCTCGCGCAGCAGGTTGATGCCCACCAGCACGTCGAATGTCCCCAGCCGCAGGTCGCGGATGATCTCGACCCGCTCGACCGTGTCGATGTCGGAGTGCAGGTAGCGCACTTTCAGGCCGTTTTCCTGCAGGTATTCAGTGAGGTCTTCGGCCATGCGCTTGGTGAGCGTAGTGACCAGCACGCGTTCGTGACAGGCGATGCGCAGCTTGGCCTCGCCCAGCAGGTCGTCCACCTGGGTGGCCGCCGGGCGCAGTTCGACTTCGGGATCGACGAGCCCCGTGGGGCGCACCACCTGCTCGATCACCGCGTCGGCATGCGCCGCTTCGTAGGGCCCGGGCGTGGCCGACACGAAGACGCACTGCGGCATGCGCGCCTCGAACTCTTCCAGGCGCAGGGGGCGGTTGTCGAGCGCCGAGGGCAGGCGAAAGCCAAACTGCACCAGGGTTTCCTTGCGCGAGCGGTCGCCGCGGTACATGCCGCCCAGCTGGCCGATGGTGACGTGGCTCTCGTCGATGAACATCAGGGCATTGGCGGGCAGGTAGTCGATCAGCGTGGGCGGCGGGTCGCCGGGCGCCGCGCCCGACAAATGGCGGGAATAATTTTCGATGCCCTTGCAAAAGCCCAGCTCTTGCAGCATTTCAAGGTCGAAGCGGGTGCGCTGCTCGAGCCGCTGGGCCTCGACCAGCTTGCCCGCCTGGGTGAGCTCGGCCAGGCGCTCGCGCAGCTCTTCTTTGATGGTTTCAATAGCGCGCAGCACGGTTTCGCGCGGCGTGACGTAGTGCGAGCTGGGAAAGATCGTGAAGCGCACCAGGCTTTGCGTGAGCTTGCCCGTCAGCGGATCGAAGAGGTCGAGCGATTCGATCTCGTCGTCGAACAGCGTGATGCGCAAGGCCTGCTCGGCGTGCTCGGCCGGAAAGACGTCGATGATCTCGCCGCGCGCCCGAAACGTGCCGCGAGAGAAATCCATGTCGTTGCGTTCGTACTGCATCGACACCAGCCGCGCGAGGATTTCCTGGCGGCCGATGCGGTCGTTGGTGCGCAACGTGAGCACCATGGCATGGTAGTCCGCCGGGTTGCCGATACCGTAGATGCACGAGACCGTGCCGACGATGATGGTGTCCGGGCGTTCGAGCAGGCTTTTCGTGGCCGACAGACGCATCTGCTCGATGTGCTCGTTGATGGACGAATCTTTTTCGATGAACAGGTCGCGCGAGGGCACGTAGGCCTCGGGCTGGTAGTAATCGTAATAAGAGACAAAGTATTCGACGGCGTTGCGCGGGAAAAATTCACGCATTTCCGCGTATAGCTGCGCGGCCAGCGTCTTGTTGGGCGCCAGCACGATGGCGGGCCGCCCCGTGCGCGCAATGACGTTGGCCATGGTGTAGGTCTTGCCCGAGCCCGTCACACCCAGCAAGGTCTGGTTCATGAGACCGTCGCGCACCCCTTCTTCCAGCGCGGCGATGGCAGCGGGCTGATCGCCCGCGGGCGGGTACGGCTGAAAAAGCTGAAACGGGCTGTCCGCAAAGCGGACAAATTTTGCATCGGTCGCCATGCTCGTCTAGACACTATTCGGGTAAACCCCTTATTATCCCATCGTTGGCCTACGCGACCAAGCTCAATCCCTTTTCGTCTCAACGGTACTCCATGTCCTCTATCTTCGCTTCCGTCGAACTCGCCCCGCGCGACCCCATTCTGGGTCTGAACGAACAATTCAAGGCCGACACCCGTTCCACCAAGGTCAACCTGGGGGTGGGCGTCTACACTGACGACGCCGGGCACATCCCCCTGCTGAAGGCCGTGCGCAAGGCCGAAGCCCAGCTCTTCGAACAGGCGGCGCCGCGCGGCTACCTGCCCATCGACGGCATCCCGGGCTACAACGCCGGCGCCCGTGCCTTGCTGCTGGGTGCCAATTCGCCGCTGGTGGCCGACCACCGCTCGGTCACGGTGCAAACGCTGGGCGGCACGGGCGCACTCAAGGTGGGGGCCGATTTCCTCAAGCGCATTCTGCCCAACGCCAAGGTCGCCATCAGCAACCCCAGCTGGGCCAACCACGAAGCACTCTTCTCGGCGGCCGGTTTTCCGGTCGTCCAGTACGACTATTACGACGCCGCTACCCATGGCCTCAATTTTGACGGCATGCTGGCCTCGCTGCGCGCCCTGCCCGTCGGCTCCATCGTCGTGCTGCACGCCTGCTGCCACAATCCCACCGGGGTTGATCCCAGCACCGAACAGTGGCAAACCATCGCCGAAACCCTGAAAGCCGGGCAACTGGTGCCCTTCCTTGACATCGCCTACCAGGGCTTCGGTTCGGGCCTGGAAGAAGACGCCGCCGTGGTGCGCCAGTTTGCCGCACTCGGCCTGACGATGTTCATCAGCTCGTCGTTCTCCAAGTCGTTCTCGCTGTACGGCGAACGCGTGGGCGCCCTCACCCTGGTCACGGGCGGCGACGAAGAAAGCGCCCGGGTGCTCAGCCAGCTCAAGCGCGTCATCCGTACCAACTACTCCAACCCGCCCACCCACGGCGGCGCCATCGTCTCGGCGGTGCTCAACACGCCCGAACTCTTCACGCTGTGGGCCGACGAACTGGCCGAAATGCGCGACCGCATCCGCGCCATGCGCCATGCGCTGGTCGAAAGCATCCACGCGCAGGGCGTGGCACAAGACTTCAGCTTCGTCAAGGCCCAGCGCGGCATGTTCTCGTATTCCGGCCTCAGCAAGGCCCAGGTCGAACGCCTGCGCGAAGAATTCGGTATCTACGCCGTGGGCAGCGGCCGCATCTGCGTGGCCGCCCTCAACAGCGGCAACGTCGAATACGTGGCCAAGGCCGTGGCCCAGGTGCTCAAGGGCTGACGCCTGGCAAGTGGCCAAGGCCATCAAGGCCTGCCGCAACCCAGCCGCGGCGATCCCGAAAGGCCCGAGCAGCACTCGGGCCTTTTTTCGGGCTGCGCCAGGCAGCCGGTCAGGCGCCGAAGCAGACGGGAACTTGCACCCACGGACGCATTCGGCCACAATGGCAACTGGTTTTCCATCCAGTAGCATGTTATGGCCTTAAAGCTCACTGCCCGGCAAGCGCAGATCCTGGAACTCATCATCCACGACATCACGCACACGGGGCGCCCGCCCACCCGCGCCGAGATCGCGCGCACGCTGGGCTTTCGTTCGGCCAACGCGGCAGAAGACCACCTGCGGGCGCTGGCGCGCAAGGGCTATATCCAGCTGGCCGCCGGCACCTCGCGCGGCATCCAGCTCACGGCACTGGCGCAGGCACCCGCCGCGTCTCAGGCGATGCTCCGCCCGTCCGTCGGGGCCGCAGGCACACCGGCCCACAGCCAGGCGGGCAACGGCGCAGCGGCATCGACAGGCAGCCACGGCGTGGTCAGCGCCGCGCCGCTATTAGTGGCCGCCCCGCCGCGCCACCTGCAGGCGCCGCCTGGCGCCCCCATCTGGACAGCCTCCTCCGATCAGCGGCTGGTGCCGCTCATTGGCCGTGTGGCCGCGGGGCACCCCATCCTGGCCGCCGAACACATCGAACGCGAAATCCCGCTCGCCCCCCACCTCTTCGAATCCAGCCCCGACTACTTCCTGCGCGTGCGCGGCACCAGCATGCGCGACATCGGCATCCTCGACGGCGACTTGCTGGCCGTGCGCAGTACCCCGCAGGCGCGGCACGGGCAGATCGTGGTGGCCCGCCTGGGCGACGAAGTCACGGTCAAGCGGCTCGAACACCGGGGCCGCCGCATCCGGCTGCTGCCCGAAAACCCCGATTTCGAACCCATCGTCATCGGCGCGGGCGACGACTTCGCCATCGAGGGCATCGCCGTCGGCCTCATCCGCACGGCCTCGCTGCACTAAGGCCCACCGGGCAGACGGCTCAGCCCCCCCCCCCCGGGCGAGGCCGCTACCGCTCGCGGACGCGCCCGCAGGCAGCAGCAAACACCCGGCCCACCGCTTGCCGCCCGCCCAGAAAAATGCCCGCCGATCCATCAGGCGGGCATTTTTCGTTCAGCAGCGGCGTATCAGTGCTTGATGATGTCGGTGCTGCCCGAAGCCGTCGGCTTGCCAGCCGCCACGGCCTCGGCGGCCAGACGCGCCACTTCTTCGTCCGACAACGGGGTGGGCATGCGCTGCAAGGCGACTTCGAGTACCCGGTCGATCCAGCGCACGGGAATGATTTCGAGGTGATTCTTGACGTTGTCGGGGATATCGACCAGGTCTTTGACGTTTTCCTCGGGAATCATCACCGTCTTGATGCCACCCCGGTGCGCCGCCAACAGCTTCTCTTTGAGACCGCCGATTTCAAGCACTTCACCGCGCAGCGTGATCTCGCCCGTCATGGCGACGTCCGCCCGCACGGGAATACCCGTGAGCGCGGAGACCATGGCGGTGGTGATCGCGATGCCCGCCGAAGGGCCGTCCTTGGGCGTGGCGCCTTCGGGGAAGTGCACGTGCAGATCGTGTTTTTCAAACACTTGATCGGCAATGCCCCATTTGTGGGCGCGCGCCCGCACGACGGTGCGCGCGGCTTCGACGGATTCTTTCATCACGTCGCCCAAGGACCCCGTGCGGGTAACCACACCCTTGCCCGGCATGTCGGCGACCTCGATGGTGAGCAGCTCGCCGCCCACTTCCGTCCAGGCCAGACCCGTGACCTGCCCCACGCGATCTTCTTTTTCGGCCACGCCAAAGCTGAAACGACGCACCCCCAGGTAATCGCCCAGATTGTCGGAATCGACCTGGATGGATTCGGCCACCTTGGCAATCTTGTGGTTCTTGCCCATGGGATTGGCCGAGAGCAGGCGTTTGACGGCCTTGCGGCAGATCTTTGAGATTTCGCGCTCGAGCGCCCGCACCCCGGCTTCGCGCGTGTAGTAGCGCACGATGTCGCGAATGGCGGACTCGGTGACGACGAGTTCGCCTTCCTGCACCCCGTTGTTCTTCATGAGCTTGGGCAGCAGGTGGTCGAAGGCGATGTGCACCTTTTCGTCTTCCGTGTAGCCTGACAGGCGAATGACCTCCATGCGGTCAAGCAGCGCGGGCGGAATATTGAGCGTGTTGCTGGTGGCCACGAACATCACATCCGAGAGGTCGAAATCGACTTCGATGTAGTGATCCTGGAAGGTGTGGTTCTGTTCCGGGTCGAGCACTTCGAGCAGCGCGGATGAGGGATCGCCGCGGAAGTCAGCCCCCAGCTTGTCGATCTCGTCGAGCAGGAACAGCGGATTGCGCACGCCCACCTTGGCCATGTTCTGCAGAATCTTGCCCGGCATGGAGCCGATGTAGGTGCGCCGGTGGCCGCGAATTTCAGCCTCGTCGCGCACCCCGCCCAGCGCCATGCGCACGAACTTGCGATTCGTGGCGCGCGCCACCGACTGACCCAGCGAGGTCTTGCCCACGCCCGGAGGCCCGACCAGGCACAGAATGGGTGCCTTGAGCTTTTCGACGCGCTGCTGCACAGCCAGGTATTCGATGATGCGCTCTTTGACCTTCTCGAGGCCGTAGTGGTCGGCGTCGAGCACTTCTTCGGCGTTTTTGAGCGCATTGTTGACGCGGCTCTTTTTGTGCCAGGGCAGACCCACCAGGGTGTCGATGTAGTTGCGCACCACGGTGGCCTCGGCCGACATGGGCGACATGAGCTTGAGTTTTTTGAGCTCACCATCGGCCTTTTTGCGCGCTTCTTTGGACAGGTGCGCACCGGCAATCTTGCGTTCAAGTTCTTCGAGATCGGCGCCTTCTTCGCCTTCGCCCAGTTCTTTCTGGATGGCCTTGACCTGCTCGTTGAGATAGTAGTCGCGCTGGCTCTTCTCCATCTGCTTCTTGACGCGGCCGCGAATGCGCTTTTCGACCTGCAGGATGTCGATTTCGGATTCGAGCTGCGACAGCAGGGATTCGAGCCGCTGCGCCGGGCCGGCCATGTCGAGCAGCGACTGCTTCTGCTCGATTTTCAGCGGCAGATGGGCGGCGATGGTATCGGCCAAGCGTCCGGCGTCTTCGATGCCCGACAGTGAAGTGAGAATCTCTTGCGGGATTTTCTTGTTGAGCTTGACGTACTGCTCGAACTGGGCGAGCACGGCACGGCGCAAGGCCTCGGCCTCGGCTTGCCCCGCGGTATCTTCTTCGATGCCCGTGACGCGGGCCATGAAGTGGGTTTCGGCATCGGACACGGCGTGAATGCGCGCCCGCTGCAGGCCTTCGACCAGCACCTTGACCGTGCCGTCGGGCAGCTTGAGCATCTGCAGAATACTGGCCGCACAGCCGATCTCGTAGAGGTCGTCGGGTGTGGGTTCATCTTTGCCGGCTGACTTCTGGGCCACCAGCATGATGCTGTTGCCCGCCTCCATGGCAAGCTCTAGGGCCTTGATCGAGCGTGGCCGCCCCACGAACAGGGGAATGACCATGTGGGGAAAGACCACGACGTCACGCAGCGGCAGCAGCGGCAAATCCGCAGGTTCCTGGGTCAGAATCTGACTAGCAGACATGGTTGCTTCCTAAAATTTAATATCCAATAAAAAAGGAAGCGCAGGCTTCCTTTTCGCATCTTGCCTGCTTCTTCATATGGAGCCGATGCCAGGCCTTTCAAGGCCTGGCTGGCGACTCTCAGTATAAAGGCAGAACGCCGGGTGACGAACCGGGGATCAGGCGGCAGCCGAACGCAGGGCTTTTTCCTCGTCGGCATGCGGGGCGCTGCGCGGCCCCTCGATGAGGGTGGGCGCGCTGCGGCCTTCGACCGCATCGACGTCGAGCACGACGCGGTTGATTTCCTGGCGCGAAGGCAGCTCGAACATGGTGCCCAGCAGCGCCTGCTCGATGATGGAGCGCAGGCCGCGCGCGCCGGTACGCCGCTTGATGGCGCGCTGCGCGATAGCCGTCAACGCTTCGGGTGTGACGTCGAGCTCGACCTCTTCCATTTCGAAAAGCTTCTGGAACTGCTTGACCACGGCGTTACGCGGCTCGGTGAGGATGCGCACCAGCGTGTCTTCTTTCAGTTCTTCGAGCGTGGCGACGACCGGCAGGCGCCCAACGAGTTCGGGAATGAGGCCAAATTTGATGAGGTCTTCGGGTTCGACTTCGGCGAAGAGTTCGCCCACGCCGCGCTCGGAACGCGCCCGCACCGTGGCTGAAAAACCGATGCCCGAACGCTCGCTGCGGTCGCGGATGATTTTTTCGAGCCCGTCGAAGGCGCCACCCACGATGAAGAGAATGTTGGTGGTATCGACCTGGACGAAGTCCTGGTTGGGATGCTTGCGCCCGCCTTGCGGGGGCACCGAGGCCACCGTGCCTTCGATGAGCTTGAGCAGCGCCTGCTGCACGCCCTCGCCCGAAACATCGCGCGTGATGGACGGGTTGTCGGACTTGCGCGAGATCTTGTCGATTTCGTCGATATAGACGATGGCGCGCTGGGCCTTTTCGACTTCGTAGTTGCAGTTTTGCAGCAGCTTCTGGATGATGTTTTCGACGTCTTCACCGACGTAACCGGCTTCGGTGAGCGTGGTGGCATCTGCCATGACGAAAGGCACGTCCAGCATGCGCGCCAGCGTCTGCGCAAGCAGCGTCTTGCCCGAACCCGTGGGCCCGATCAGCAGGATGTTGCTCTTGGAAAGCTCGACGTCGCCGCTCTTGGCATCCGAGTAGCGGATGCGTTTGTAGTGGTTGTACACCGCCACGGCCAGGTTGCGCTTGGGCGTTTCCTGCCCGATCACATAACCGTCGAGAAAGCTTTTGATTTCCTGCGGCGTGGGCAGTTCGTTGCGTACGGCCAGGCGCGCGGCCTCTTGTTTTTCGTCGCGGATGATGTCGTTGCACAGGCTGATGCATTCATCGCAGATGAAAACGGAGGGGCCGGCAATGAGCTTGTGGACTTCGTGCTGGCTTTTGTTGCAGAAGGAGCAGTGCAGGGTCTTATCCTCGCTGGATCCCTTTTTTTCGGTCATGGCAAACCTGTCGCTATTTGGTTTCGTCGGTACGCGAAACCAATACCTTGTCAATCAGCCCGTAGGCCTGAGCCTCGTCGGCAGACATGAAATTGTCGCGCTCGGTGTCGATGCCGATGCGCTCGATGTCCTGGCCCGTGCGGTCGGCCAGGATGCCGTTGAGGCGTTCGCGCAGGCTGAGGATTTCCTTGGCCTGGATCTGGATGTCGGATGCCTGGCCCTGCGCACCGCCCGAAGGCTGGTGGATCATGATGCGCGAGTTGGGCAAGGCATAGCGCTTGCCCTTGGCACCCGCCGCCAGCAGGAACGCCCCCATGCTGGCCGCCAGGCCGGTGCACAGAGTGGAGACCGGTGGCTTGACGAACTGCATGGTGTCGTAAATGGCCATCCCGGCGTACACCGAGCCGCCCGGCGAGTTGATGTACAGGGAGATGTCTTTGTCGGGGTTCTCCGATTCCAGGAACAAGAGCTGCGCCACGACAAGGTTGGCCGACTGATCGTTGACCTGCCCCACGAAGAAGATGACCCGCTCGCGCAGCAGGCGCGAGTAGATGTCATATGAGCGCTCGCCTCGGCCCGATTGCTCGATCACGATGGGCACGTAGCCCAGATTCGTGGGGACGACGGAATCCCCGCCATACATCGATGCATAGAAATCGGTGAACCTGGACATTAACGTGTTCCCATCAAGGTATCAAAATCGACGGCTTCGTCGGTGACCTGGGCAGCGGCCAGGACGTGATCGACGACGTTGTCTTCGAGCACCAGCGATTCGATTTCGGCGCGCCGCTGGCGGTCGGACAGATAATAGGCCACGACCTGGGCAGGTTGTTCGTAGCTCTTGGCGAATTCTTCGATGCGGGCGCGCACTTGTTCGGGCTTGGCCTTGAGGTCGGCCGACTTGATGAGTTCGCCCACCAGCAGGCCCAGGCGTACGCGGCGCTCGGCTTCCGGACGGAAGGTGTCTTCGGGGATGGGCAGGGTGTCGGCATTGGGCACGCCACGCTGCTTGAGTTCTTCGCGCGCGGCGGCGGTGCGGCTGGCCACTTCGTTATCGACCAGCGCCTTGGGCAGGTCGAAGGTGCAGGCGCCCGCCAGGGCGTCCATCACGCTGAGCTTGGTGCGGTTCTTGGCACGGGCCTGGGCCTCGCGCTCGACGTTGCCGCGCACGTCGGCCAGCAGGGCTTCGACGTTGCCTTCGGCCTGGCCCAGCGACTTGGCGAAATCGGCGTCGATTTCGGGCAGTTCGGGCTCGGCGACTTCTTTGACGGTGATGGTGAATTCGGCCTTCTTGCCAGCGACGGTTTCACTACCGTAGTCGGCGGGAAATTCGAGCGGGAAGGTCTTGCTTTCACCAGCCTTCAGGCCCTGGGTGGCGGCTTCGAATTCGGGCAGCATGCGGCCCTGGCCAAGCACGAAGGGGAAGTCTTGCGCGGTGCCGCCCTC
The DNA here is from genome assembly GCF_001592225.1 of Castellaniella caeni NBRC 101664. Taxonomy (GTDB): domain Bacteria; phylum Pseudomonadota; class Gammaproteobacteria; order Burkholderiales; family Burkholderiaceae_B; genus Castellaniella; species Castellaniella caeni. Next base: position 121,923 of record NZ_BCWN01000001.1, read on the forward strand.
GAAGGCCACGCCGTCGATGGTGCCGGCGAAGTCGAGCACGACACGGTCGCCGTCTTGCGCGGCACGGTCGGCGGCGGGCTTGAAGATGGTGCGCTGGCGGCGCAGGATGTCGAGCGTCTTTTGCACCTCGGCATCACCCACCTGGGCGCTGCTGCGGGTAACCTTGAGCGTGGCGAGGTCGGGCAGTTCGACTTCGGGGTAGACCTCGAAGGTGGCCGAGAAGGCCATCACGCCGTCTTCGGCGCCTTCGACCTTGGGTTCGAGGTTGGGGGTGCCCGCCACGCGCAGGTTGGCGTCGGCGATGACCTTGTCGAGCGATTTGCCGATCTGGGTATTGATGACGTCATAGCGCACCGAAGGGCCATGGCTGCGCTCAATGACCGACAGCGGGGCCTTGCCCGGACGGAATCCGTGGACCTTCGCCGTACGGGCGACGCGCTTGAGTTGTGCCTGGACTTCTTTTTCGATGTCGGCCACTGAAACGCTCAGATCGACACGGCGCTCCAGGCCGGACAGTTTTTCAACCACGGGCTGCATTCGGAACCTATTGATGTAGTGGACAATAAACGGGCTATTTTAGCGGAAAGTGGATGAGGGCGTAGGATTGCCGGGAGGATCGGGATTTCACGCTATAATGTTCGGCTGACCTAGCGAACGTGGCGGAATTGGTAGACGCACCAGATTTAGGTTCTGGCGCCGAAAGGCGTGAGAGTTCAAGTCTCTCCGTTCGCACCACTGATCTTATAACAGCTGACAGCATACTATCATAATCAGCAAAATCAGTGGGTTACGAGACAACCCTGGAGCATACGGGCAATCTCATCATCGCTAAGTTTCGCCACGAAACGGCCCGGCCCACAGAAGACGCTGCACCGGACCCGCGTCTGCACGTCCACGCGCTGCTAACGAACCTGACGCAGCGGGCCGACGGACAGTGGGTTGAAGTAATGGGAAGGGGCGACCATCCCATTACTTCAATTTGATGCTGGGCGATTCGCCGAAAACCCGGCGGTTGATGCAGCAGAAAGCGACTGCACCATGGCGCGGCGACATGCGACCCTGAATGGGCAAGCGATCTCTATAAGACGGATATCTTGTATTTTTGTGTCTCTGAAGATACATTATTAGTGATAGCCAAATTTTTGCATCTCAGGAGGCACCATGACGACGCTCGCTGACGTCGCGGACATGTTGCGCGAGGCCCGCAAAGAAGCAGGCCTTAGCCAACAGGCTTTGGCCAAGCGCGCAGGGGTTTCGCGCACCACGGTTGCCCGCATGGAAACGGTCGCTATGGGCGACATGAGCGTCTCTGCCTTGATCAGGCTATTGGAATCAGCAGGCTATGACCTGAAGCTGATCAAGCACGGCCATACTCGCACCATTGAAGATATCCTTGCCGAGCAACGTCGAGGCGATGACACATGAAGCTCGACGTACACGTCTGCGGCAAAATGGTCGCCAGCCTGCATAAAGACCGGGACGAATACGTCCTGACGTATTTGCCGCAGACCGACCCTGCTGATTTCATCAGTCTGGCCATGCCCGTCCGGGAGGAACCATGGCGCTGGCCTCGTGATCTGCATCCGTTCTTTCGCCAGAACCTGCCAGAGGGCTATTTGCTGAGCATCATCCGCGAGGAATTTGGTCCCCTGCTGGACGGCACCGACCTGTCCTTGCTGGCCGTCGTGGGAGGCACCGGGATCGGACGCGTGACGGTAAGCCCCGAAGGTACCGCCCCAGGCAGCGATCTGGAATCCGTGCATATCGAACAACTGCTGAAGGCTGACAATACGACAGAACACTTCGCCAGGCTGGTGCGTCGGTACGCTCGGGCATCCATCTCGGGCATGGTACCGAAATTCATTGCACCCGAAGCAATCGCTGGAGAAATGCTGGAGCCCCTGGGCAAGCCCACCCTACGCACCCACCGCCACATCATCAAAGGCTCGGACGACAGCACACCGTTTCTGGGGTTCAACGAGTTCTACACCCTGCGCGTCCTGGCACGACTGGATGTGACCCCAGTGGTCACAGCTCAAATGTCGGAAGATGGACGCGTGCTGATCGTCAAACGCTTTGATGTAGACGAGCACGGGGCCGTGACTCACGGTGTCGAGGACGCCTGCAGCCTGTTAGGGCTGCCGCCACACGAAAAATATGCGACCACCACCGAGCGCGTCCTGACAGCCACTCGGACTTATATTGCAAGCAGCCATGCCCGATTACAGCTGACGCATTTCGGCTGGCAATTGCTCGCGAATTATGTCGTGCGCAACGCCGACTACCATGCCAAGAACATCGCGCTGTACTACACCACCCTGAATGATGTGGCATACACGCCGGTCTACGATGTCGTCACCACACAGGCCTACCCACGCTACGCGACCAACCCACCCGGGCTGCCCGTTGATGGACGACAGACATGGGCCGCGGGGAAAACACTGGAACGATTTTTCAACGCACGACTCGGCATCCCACCGAAACAGTATGCTGAGATGGTCGAACGGCTTTGTGAGTCCGCCGTCGAAGTCGGACTAGAAGTGATTGAAGCGGCCAAGAACAACCCACAGTGGCATAGCGTGGCTAAAAATATGGTGCATGCCTGGAACGACGGGATGGCATCGCTGCGCAGCCCCAAAAGCCAAGTGCTGTTCAAAGGCCTGACCAATGCCATTGCCGATGCAGGCTTCTCTGATGCAGACAAACCCGAGAACGAACGAACCGTCATCGGGCGTTCGGAATTACTGGCGACGCGACGGAAAAAATAAGCCGAGCAGATAACAACCGTACCACGGTGCGGCAACGCACGGCCTTGACTATGGGCGATGAGCTTGAAGGCCGTCACACAACGGTCGCGCCTATCGATAAGCAAAGCGGTGCAGAAGCAGGCAAAATCACCGAATCCCCGACGTCTGGCCCCAAAAAAGCCCCAGAACCCGCCGAAACCCACATGAATGTCGGGTGTTGCTTGCTCTCCGTTCGCACCACAAGCCGGTCAGCTGCTGATAGCACATCATTAATAATCAATAAAATCAGCCACTTACCATATCAAGGCGGCATATCGGGGCGTGCCTGAAGCAGGCGGATACAGTTGTGCCGCGACGGCGGCGGTATCCTGGGGGCGGAGAGTCAAGTCATGAACGAGACGCTGTTGCTGTCCCGCCTGCAGTTTGGCTGGGTCATTTCCTTTCATATTCTGTTTCCCGCCTTCACCATTGGACTGGCCAGCTGGCTGGTGTTTCTCGAAGCCTGGTGGCTCAAGACGCGCAGCGAGCTGCTGCGCGATCTCGTCTTCTTCTGGATGAAAATCTTTGCCGTGTCCTTCGGCGTGGGCGTGGTCAGCGGCATCGTGATGAGCTTCCAGTTCGGCACCAACTGGGCGGGCTTTTCCGCCGACGCGGGCAACATCGTCGGGCCGCTGCTCAACTACGAAGTGCTCACGGCCTTCTTCGTCGAGGCCTCGTTTCTGGGCATCATGCTGTTTGGCTGGCGCCGCGTGGGGCACAAGACCCATTTCGCCTGCACCTGCATGGTGGCGCTGGGCACGCTGGCATCCACCTTCTGGATCATGTCGGCCAACAGCTGGATGCAGACGCCCGCGGGCTACACCCTGAAGGACGGTGTCTTCTACCCGCTCAGCTGGTGGGCGATCGTCTTCAACCCCTCTTTCCTGTACCGCCTGCCGCACATGGCGCTGGCCGCGTTTCTCAGCACCGCCTTCATGATCGGTGGCATCTCGACCTACTACCTGCTGCGCGACCGCTTCGCGGACAAGGCGCGCCTGTGCCTGAAATGCGCCGTGGCATTCGTGGCGATCGTGGCGCCGCTGCAGATATTCGTCGGCGACCTCAGCGGCCAGGAGGTGCGCCACAACCAGCCGGCCAAGCTCGCCGCCATCGAAGCGCACTGGAACACCAGCCGCGACGTGCCGCTGGTGCTGTTCGCGGTGCCCGACGAAAAGACCCAACGCAACGACTATGCGCTCGACGTACCGCACCTGGGCAGCCTCATCCTCACGCACTCCTGGCATGGCGCCGTCGAAGGCCTGAAAAGCTTCCCGGCCGACGACCGCCCGCCCGTGGCTATCCCCTTCTATGCTTTTCGGATCATGGTCGGCCTGGGCGTCCTGATGTGGCTGATCGCCTGGTACGGCATCTGGAAGTGGCGGCGCGGCACCCTGCTGGCCGCGCGGGGCTACCTGCGGGCATGGATCTGGATGATGCCCTCGGGCTTCATCGCGTTGCTGACGGGCTGGTACGTGGCCGAGGTGGGCCGCCAGCCCTGGGTGGTCTATGGCCTGCTGCGCACCGCCGACGCGGTGAGCCCCGTGCCCGCGGGCAGCGTCCTGGCCTCGCTCATCCTCTACGTCGCGGTGTACGCCGCCTTGTTCGGCTTTGTCGGCTGGTATCTGCTGAAGATGCTGCGCGTGGGGCCCGTGGCGGCGCCGCAGCGCCTCGCGCACCAGACCGCGGCGCGCCCGCTGTCGCTGGCGGATGAAGAACCGGGAGCTCGTTCATGACGCTTGTCACGATACTGCCCGTCGTCTGGTACGCCGTCATCGGCTTCGCGGTGCTGATGTACGTCCTGCTCGACGGTTTCGTGCTGGGCATCGGCATTCTTTCCCCCTTCGCCGACGACGAGCACCAGCGCGATCACATGATGAATACCGCAGCCCCCATCTGGGACGGCAACGAGACGTGGCTGGTCATGGGCGGCGCGGGGCTCATGGCGGCCTTCCCCAAGGCATACGCCATCGTGCTCTCGTCGTTGTACCTGCCCGTGCTGTTCATGCTGATCGCGCTCATCTTTCGCGGCGTCGCCTTCGAGTTCCGCTTCAAGGCCACGCGCTCGCGCGCGCTGTGGGGCGCGGCCTTCGCTCTGGGCTCGGTCGGCGCCGCCTTCATGCAGGGGCTGATCCTTGGCGCCCTGGTGGAAGGCATGCCGCTCACGGGCGGCAAGTACATCCACGACCCGGCCTTTGCCTGGTTCAGCCCGTTTTCCGTGCTGACAGGGGTTGCCGTGGTGTTTGGCTACGCGCTGCTGGGCGCGACCTGGCTCATCCTGAAAACCGAAGGCCGCGTGCAGCGCATCGCCTTTGACCTCACGCGCCCGCTCATGCTGGCGGTGATCGCCTTCATGCTGCTGGTCAGCACCTGGCTGCCCTTCCTGGATTCCAGCCTGATGTCGCGCTGGTTCACCTGGCCCGGATTCCTGTACCTGTCGCCCGTGCCGGTGCTGGCCATCGCCAACGCGGCGGCGCTGTGGCTGGCCGTCATCCGCAACCACGAAGTGGCGCCCTTCGCGCTGTCCCTGTGTTTTTTCGTCCTGGGCTTCATCGGGCTCGTGGCGGGCATCTGGCCCAATATCGTGCCGCCCACGCTCACCATCTGGCAGGCCGCCTCGCCCGTGGCCTCGCAAGGCTTCGTGCTGGTGGGCGTCGTCATCATGATCCCGGCGGTGCTGGCCTACACGGTCTATTCGTACCGCGTCTTTCGCGGCAAGGTGCAGGCGGGCGAAGGCTACTGAAGCCGCCCGGCCCGCCGACGGCCGCCCCAGGGCGTCAGCGCCGCCCCGGATCGCGGCCCGCCACGGGCTTGCCCGCCCCCAGCATGGATGCCGCAAAGCGGTCGCGCAACCAGCGGGCCGCGGGGCCGCTGGGACGCTGCTTGTGCCAGACCATTTCAAGGGCGACCGGCCAGTCGGCGTCGTCGAACAGGAGCTTGGGGCTGAGCAGATCGACCGCATCGGGCGAGTCTTCAACGATGTGGTCGGGCACCAGCGCCCAGCCTAGCCCCTGGCGCAGCAACTGCAAAATGACCCAGTGGCTCTCGACCCACCAGACGTCCGCCGCCATGCGCAGGCGCTGCTTTTCCGGGCCTTCGCTGCGCACGGCCACCATCAGCTGGCGATGGCGTTTCAGGTCTTCCCATTCGACGGGTTCGCGCGCAAAGGGGTGCTGCAGGCCGACGAGCAGCTTGAGCTGCACCCAGCCCAGGGTGTGGAACGCCAGCTCGGTCGGCAGCGCCTCTTGACGCCACATCACGCCCAGATCGGCCTTGCCGTCGAGCACCATGCGGCTGACGTCTTCCATCATGGGAAACAACAGTTCGAGTTCGATGTGCGGAAAGTGGCGGGCAAAGTCGCCAAACAAGGCGGCCAACGCGCGTTCTGGATAAAGCTCGTCGATGGCGACCACGAGCCGCGTCTCGACGCGCGACTCGAAGCTGGCGGCCACGCCGATGAGGTGTTCGCGGCGGTCGAGAATCAGCTGCGCCTCGCGCAGCAGGCGGGCGCCGGCCTCGGTCAGTACCGGCGTGCGCCCGGCCCGGCTGAACAAAGCCAGCCCCAGGTCGTCTTCGAGGCTGGACACCAGGGTACTGATGGCCGACTGCGCCTTGTGGACGGCCCGGCCCGCCGCGGAAAACGAGCCGTGCTCGGCGGCGGCGACGAAGGCGGCCAACTGATCGATGGAGACGGTCATCCGGTGTCCTATCTATCTTTAAGTGAGATATATTCTAACTTTGGATTATCTCATAATCAGATAACATAGCGGCTATCCATTCTATCCATCATCTGCCACCGGCAACCACCGGCCAGCCGCTTTTACCTGGAACCCGCCACCATGCCTTTGCGCACCTTTGCCGATCGCGTCCGCCACGCCCTGCTGTTCGAAATCATCGGCCTGATCATCGTCATCCCCGGCGCGGCGTATCTTTTCGACCAGCCCATGAGCCACATGGGGGTGGTCGGCGTCGGCGCCTCGGTCATCGCCACGGTCTGGAACTTCATCTACAACCTGGGCTTCGACCACGCCATGCTGCGCCTGGTGGGCCACGCGCGCAAAAGCCTGCCCGTGCGCATCCTGCACACCGCGGCCTTCGAGATCGGCCTGCTGTTCGCGCTGGTGCCGCTGATCGCCTGGTATCTGGACACGAGCCTGTGGGCCGCCCTGGTCATGGACGCCGCCTTCGTGGCCTTCTACCTCGTCTACACCTTCGTATACAACCTGATCTACGACTGGGCCTTCCCTATCCACACCGCCCCCACCGCCCAGCCCGACAGCAGCCGCGCGACGACCGCCCACTGACCGCCCTGAATCAGGCCAGGCAGCAGCGTGCATCGGCAACCACCATCGGGGGCGAAAAGCACAGTCAGATACGCCCTATACTGCTGTCATGTTACGCATCGACAAGCTCAGCAAACGCTACGGCGACCACCTCGTGTTCCAGGGGCTGACACACACCTTCCAGCCGGGGTGCGTGGCGCTCTGCGAAGAAGACAGCACCGGCAAGTCCAGCCTGCTGAGCATCGTCGCGGGCGAACTCGCGCCGGACGCGGGCAGCGTCTGGATCAACGGCCTGTCGCTGCGGGACATGCCGCAGGCCGCCAAGGCCAGGCTGGCCTACGTGCCCGACGACTGCCTGAGCTTCCCGGCGCTTACGGGGCGCGAATTTCTCGTCCAACGCGCCGCCGACAAGCAGGCGGCACTGGACGACACCGTATCCGGCTTCGCCGACCAGCTGGGGCTGACGCCCCACCTCGACAAGCGCTTCGAGCAGATGTCCACGGGCACGCGGCGCAAAGTCTTTCTGGTGGCCGCGGCGCTGGGCAAGCCGACTGTGGTCGTGGCCGACGGCCCCAGCAATGGCCTGGACAGGCAGGCCACCCTGGCCTTGGCCGAGCAATTCAAACACTGGGGGCAAGACCGCGTGGTGCTGTTCGCCAGCTATGACCGCACGTTGGTGCAGGCCTGCGAGGCCCAAATTGTTGAAATCAACACGCTGCGCTAGACGCCGCACACCACCATACGCCCGAGCACACAGCCACTCTCACAGTGCCAGTACGGCCGACAATCCACCGCTGGCACCATTTCTGGCATTGCACCATCCCGCTGACCCGGCATGATGACCTCATGAACACACACTCGACATAAGCCCGATTCAAATCGAATCCCACGCCAACCACCCAACCGCCGCGCCCGGCCCTGACGGATAAAACAATGACCCGATCCGCGCATGCACCGCTCGATATTCTGACCGCCCGCCACCAGCAGACGTGGCAGGCTTATTGCCAGCACGACTTCGTGCGCCAGCTGGCTGCGGGCACCCTGCCCCGGCAGGCCTTCCAGCACTATCTGAAGCAGGATTATCTTTTTCTTGTGCACTTTGCCCGCGCCTGGGGGCTGGCCGTCTACAAAAGCCGCAATATTCACGAGCTGCGCCAGGGCTGCGACAGCCTGAAAGCCATCGTCGATCTGGAAATGGGCCTGCACATCCAGTACTGCGCTCAATGGGGCATCACCGAGGCCGATCTGGCCACCTTGCCCGAATCGCGCCAGACCCTGGCCTACACCCGTTACGTGCTCGACACAGGCCTGCGCGGCGACCTGCTCGACCTGCACGTGGCCCTGGCGCCGTGCCTGCTGGGCTATGCCGACATCGCGCGCTGGTTGTGCGCCCAGGACTTCACCCGACGCGGCGACGCCAACCCCTACGACGCGTGGCTGGGCATGTACGTCAGCGACGAATTCCAGGCCGCCGCGCAGGCCGAACGGCAGTGGCTGAACACGCAGATGGCCGACCTGCCCGCGCGCCGGATGGACGAACTCGCCCAGATATTCGACGACGCCACGCGACTGGAAATCGACTTCTGGCAAATGGGACTGGACGCTGCCAGCCTCTGACGCCCATCACCAAAGCCCGCCGCCAGGCAGGAACAGATCGGCATTGACACCCCGTCCGCCAGCCGCCAAGCTAACAGCTTGAACATCATCCGGCGGAGTGCCACCATGACCTTGAACCTGCTCATCGAACGGCGCATGCACGATCTGGGGGGCGGTTTCACCGTGGGGCGGCTGCTGCCACACGCGCGCCGCCGCATGGTGGGGCCCTTCGTCTTCTTCGACCACATGGGGCCGCTGGACGTCCAGGCGGGCGCCGACGCCAGCCTCGACATCCGGCCGCATCCGCACATCGGCCTGTCCACTGTCACCTATCTTTACAGCGGCTCGATCACGCACCGCGACAGCCTGGGCTCGCACCAGGAAATCTTTCCCGGCGAAGTCAACTGGATGACGGCGGGCCGCGGCATCACCCACAGCGAAAGGCTGGACGCCGCCCGCGCGCAGGGTGCAATCATGCACGGGGTGCAGGCCTGGGTGGCGCTGCCCCGCGAAAACGAAGACATGGCCCCCGCCTTCTTCCACCACCAGGGGCCCGGCGAACTGCCCGAATTTCAAGAAGACGGCGTCACGGGGCGGCTGATCGCGGGCACCCTGGACGGGGCGCGCGCGCAGGTGCAGACCCATTCTCCGCTGTTCTACCTGCACTGGAACATGGCGGCGGGCGCGCGCCGCGGCCTGAGCGCCGAACACCCCGAGCGCGCCATCTATGTGGCCGTCGGCCAGGTCGAGGTCGGCGGCCAGCCGCTGGCCGCCGGACAGATGATGGTGCTCGAGCCGGGCCAGGCCGTGCTCGTCACGGCGCAGGCACCCTCCACCGTGATGCTGATGGGCGGCGAGCCCATCGGCGAGCGCTACATGTTCTGGAATTTCGTCTCGTCCTCCAAAGACAAAATCGAACAGGCCAGCGAAGCCTGGCGCGCGCAGCGCATGCCATTGCCGCCCGAAGACAATCAAGAATTCATCCCCCTGCCCGAACGGCGCAAGCGCGTCTGACCACCAAACCGCCGCAACGCCCTCGTGGGCGCGCTGCGCACGGACACAAAAGATTCAGGACGAATTCAGCTGTCATCCTGATAAAATTTTCGGCCTGATTTTCATATCGCCTCAAGGGCCAGACATCATGCCGAGCACGCTGCAGGAACAGATCGAACTTGCCTGGGAAGACCGGGCCGCCTTGAAACCGGGGCTTGCCTCGTCCGACGTCAGCCGCGCCGTCGAAGAAGCCCTGCACGGGCTGGACACCGGCACCCTGCGCGTCGCCGAAAAGATCGACGGCCAATGGCACACCCATCAATGGCTGAAAAAAGCCGTGCTGCTGTCTTTCCGGCTGGCGGACAACCGCCTCATGGGCCAGGCGCCGCAACTGTACTACGACAAGGTGCCGCTCAAGTTTCAGGATTATTCCCAGGCTGATTTTCAGCAGGGCGGCTTTCGGGTCGTGCCCACGGCCACGGTACGGCGCGGGGCCTACATCGCCCCGGACGTCGTGCTCATGCCCTCTTACGTGAACATCGGCGCGCGCGTGGGCGAAGGCACCATGGTCGATACCTGGGCCACGGTGGGCTCTTGCGCACAGATCGGGCGCCACGTGCACCTGTCCGGTGGCGTGGGCATCGGCGGCGTGCTCGAACCCCTGCAGGCCGGCCCCACCATCATCGAAGACAACTGCTTCATCGGCGCCCGCTCCGAAATCGTCGAAGGCGTCGTCATCGAAGAAAACTCGGTGCTGGCCATGGGGGTGTTCATCTCGCAAAGCACGAAAATCTACGACCGCGACACGGGTGAAATCCACTATGGCCGCGTGCCCGCCGGCTCGGTGGTCGTGCCGGGGTCGCTGCCCGCCGCCGACGGCAGCCACAGTCTGGCCTGCGCCGTCATCGTCAAGCGGGTGGACGCCAAGACCCGCGCCAAAACCAGCATCAACGACTTGCTGAGGGCATGATGGCCGACGCCGATGTGCATGCCCTGGCGCGGGCGCTGATTGCCCGGCCATCGGTCACCCCGGACGATGCGGGCTGCCAGGCCCTGATCACCCAGCGCCTGCAACCGCTGGGCTTCGCCTGCGAGCCCCTGTCCAGCGGTGCCGTCAGCAACCTGTGGGCGCGGCGCGGCAGCACAGCCCCGCTGGTGGTGTTTGCCGGGCACACCGACGTCGTACCCACCGGGCCGGAATCCGCCTGGCCCAGCCCCCCCTTTACGCCCACCGAAGCCGAAGGGCACCTGGTGGGGCGCGGCGCCGCCGACATGAAAACCTCGTTGGCCGCCTTCGTCGTGGCCGCCGAAGAATTCGTCGCAGCCCACCCGGATCACGCCGGGTCGATCGCCCTGCTGCTGACCTCGGACGAGGAAGGCCCGGCCACCGAGGGCACCGTACACGTCTGCCGGGTCTTGCAAGCCCGCGGTGAAACCCTCGACTACTGCATCGTGGGCGAACCCACCTCGGCCGATACGCTGGGCGATACCATCAAGAACGGACGGCGCGGCTCGATGTCGGCACGCCTGACGGTGCGGGGCATCCAGGGCCACGTGGCCTACCCGCAACTGGCCCGCAACCCCATCCACCAACTGGCGCCCGCCCTGGCCGAGCTCGCCGCCACGCGCTGGGACGAAGGCAATGCATACTTCCCCCCCACGACCTTTCAGGCGTCGAACCTGCACGCGGGCACCGGCGCGGGCAACGTGATCCCCGGCAAGGCCGTACTGGACTGCAATTTCCGCTTTTCAACCGCTAGCACGCCCGAAGACCTGCAGGCGCGCGTGGCCGCCATCCTGCAGCGCCATGGGCTCGAATACGACATCCGCTGGACGATTTCGGGACTGCCCTTCCTCACCCCCCAGGGCCCCCTGTGCGCTGCGCTACAATCGGCCATCGCGGAAGAAACCGGCGTCCAGGCCGCGCTCTCCACCACAGGGGGCACCTCGGATGGCCGCTTCATCGCCCGCATCTGCCCGCAGGTGGTCGAGTTCGGCCCGCTCAACCGCAGCATCCACCAGGTGGGCGAGCGCATCCCGCTCGACACGCTGGTGCCCCTGAAAAACATTTACCGCAAGGTGCTCGAAAAGCTGCTGGGCGCCGAACGCGCGTAAGCCCTGTCCGGGCGGCGCGCAGTCGGCCCCGGCGCTACGGATCGGCCCGCGTCAGTGCGCGGTGCCAAGACCCTGCGCGCACCCCCATACAAGGACATTTCCCACCCCGCCATGGCTGCCCCACATACCGAACTGCTTACGCTGCGCGACCTGCTGCGCTGGGCCATCACCCGCTTTCGCGGCGCCAATCTGGTGTTTGGCCACGGCAGCGACAATGCCTGGGACGAGGCCGTCTACCTGTTGCTGCACGCCCTGCACCTGCCACTCGACACGCTCGAACCCTTTCTCGACGCGCGCCTGCTCGAACGCGAGCGCCAGCGCTGTGTCGATCTCATCCACGAACGGGTGAACACGCGCAAACCCGCGGCATATCTGACGGGCGAGGCCTGGCTGCAAGGCGAGCGCTTCCTGGTCGACGAGCGCGTCATCGTGCCGCGCTCGCCCATCGCCGAACTGCTGGGCGAGCAACTGTCGCCCTGGATCGACGACCCGCAGGCCGTACATCAGGTGCTCGACCTGTGCACCGGCTCGGGCTGCCTGGCGATTCTCGCGGCGTTGGCGTTCGAAGACGCCCAAGTGGACGCGGTGGACATCTCCGCCGACGCCCTGGCGGTCGCGCAGTCGAACATCGCCCTGCACGGCCTGCAGGGACGCGTCCGCGCCCTGCGCAGCGACCTGCTCAAGCAGGTGCCCGCCGAGCGGCAATACGGCCTGATCGTCTGCAATCCACCTTACGTCAACAGCCAGGCCATGGGGGCGCTGCCTCCTGAATACCGCCACGAACCACGCCTGGCGCTGGCCGGTGGCAGCGACGGCATGGATCTCGTGCGGCGCATCCTGGCAGACGCTCCGCGCGTCATGGCGCCCGAAGGCCTGCTGGTGCTGGAAATCGGCCACGAACAGGCGCATTTTCATACGGCCTTCCCCGCGCTCGATCCTATCTGGCTCAGTACCGAAACCGCCAGCGACCAAATCCTGCTGCTGCGCCGCGCGCAGCTTGCCTCGTGATCCGCGCCAGTCACCTGACCCTGCGGCGCGGCGTCAAGGTTTTGCTGGAAGACGCCGAATTCGTGGTGCACCCGGGCGAGCGCGTAGGCTTCGTCGGCAAGAACGGCGCGGGCAAGTCGTCGCTCTTTGCCCTCATCCAGGGGCAGATCGACCCCGACGCGGGCGATCTGGACATCCCCGCCGCCTGGCGCGTAGCCAGCGTCGAGCAGATCCTGCACGACACCGACCGCGCGGCGCGCGAATTCGTCATGGACGGCGACCACCACCTGCGCGAGCTGCAGGCGCAACGCGCGGCCACCCCGCTGGATCAGGGCCAACGTATCGCCGAACTCGAATCCGCCCTGATCGAGGCCGACGCCTGGAGCGCGCCCTCGCGCGCCGAGCAACTGTTGGCGGGCCTGGGCTTCGCGCCGGACGAGTGGGCGCGCCCGGTGGCCAGCTTCTCGGGCGGCTGGCAGATGCGCATCGCGCTGGCGCGCGCGCTCATGTCGCCCTCTGACCTGCTGTTGCTGGACGAACCGACCAACCACCTCGACCTCGACGCCATGCTGTGGCTGGAACGCTGGCTCGCCAGCTACCCGGGCACCGTGCTGCTGATTTCCCACGACACCGAGTTTCTCGACGCCGTGGCGCGCGTCATCCTGCACTTTGAGCAGGGCAAGCTCGTGCGCTACAAGGGCGGCTACGAAGACTTTCTCGAACAGCGCGCCGAACGCCTGCGCCAGAACCAGCTGGCACGCCAGAAGCAGGCCCGCGAGACGGCCCACCTGCAGTCGTTCATCGACCGCTTCAAGGCCAAGGCCACCAAAGCCAAGCAGGCCCAAAGCCGGGTGAAGGCCCTGGCGCGCATGCAGACGCTCGCCCCGCTGGCGGTCGAGGCGGGCATCGACATCCGCCTGCCCGACCCAGCGCAGACGCCCGACGTGCTGCTGCGCCTGGACGAAGCGGCGCTGGGCTACCCGGCACCAGTGGGTGCCGAGCCGCGCACGGTGCTGCACGACGTCAGCCTCATGGTGCGCGGTGGCAGCCGCATCGGCATCCTGGGGGTCAACGGCGCCGGTAAAAGCACGCTGGTCAAGACCCTCGCGCAAGAGCTGCAGCCGCTGGCGGGCCGCTACCAACCCGCCAAGGGGCTGGAAGTGGGCTACTTCGCCCAGCAGCAGCTCGACGTGCTCGACCCCGAATCCAGCCCCCTGCAGCACTTCACCCGCATCGCTCCCGACACGCGCGAACAAGAACTGCGCAACATGCTGGGCCGCTTCGGTTTCGGTGGCGACATGGTGAACCAGCCGGTCGCGCCTTTCTCGGGCGGCGAAAAGGCACGCCTGGCGCTGGCCCTGGTAGTCTGGCGCAAACCCAATCTGCTGCTGCTGGACGAACCCAGCAACCACCTGGACGTGGACACTCGCGAGGCCCTGGCCCGCGCCCTGGCCGAATTTCCCGGCAGCGTGCTGCTGGTGTCGCACGACCGCCACCTGCTGCGCACCACGGTGGATTCGTTCTGGATCGTGGCCGACGGCCAGGTGCGGCCCTTCGACGGCGACCTGGAAGACTACCGCGACTGGCTGCAACAGCGGCAGACGCAACAGAACCAGGCCAGCCGCACGGCCACGGCGCCCGAGAAAGACCGCAAGGCCCAGCGCCGCGAGCAGGCCCAGGCCCGCCAGCAACTGGCCGCGCAGCGCAAGCCGCTGGAGACACGACTGAAAAAGGTGGAAGACGCCATGGCCCGCGCGCAAACGCGACTGAGCGCGCTCGACGCCCTGATTGCCGACCCCGACTTCTACTCGGACGCCCACAAGGACACGCGCCCGAGCCTGCTGGCCGAGCATGGCGAACTGAGCAAGGCCTTGCAGCAGGCCGAAGAAGAATGGCTCGAAATCCAGACCGGTCTCGAACAGCTGCAAGCCGACGTCGGGTGACCTTCAACGCTCCATATTCCAAATTTGAATAATTTAATGCGCTTATAGTCGTTCGCTATGAGAGTGCGGCTCCATAGAATGATTGGGTCTTAACCCTGATCACGCTATCTGCCATGAGCCGCCTTCCCATTCAGTCCATCGAATCCGCCCACGCCGACGCCCAAGAACGCCTGCGCACCGCCGCCAAAGCCAGCGGTTTTCTACCTAATCTGCTGGGCGTGCTGGCCAATGCCCCCACCGCGCTCGAAACCTACCAGGTCGTCGGCGCCATCAACGGGCGCAACAGCCTCACCCCCACCGAGCGCGAAATCGTGCAAATCACGGCGGCCACCTACAACGGCTGCGGCTTCTGCGTGGCGGGCCACACCAAGATCGCCACGAAAAAGCTGCAATTGCCGCAAGCATTCGTGGACGCCCTGCGCGGCACCCGCGCCCTGGACGACCCCAAGCTCAACGCCCTGGCGCAGTTCACGCTGCAGGTGCTGGAACACAAAGGACAGGTGGGGGACGAAGCCCTGGCGGCGCTGCGCGCAGCGGGCTACGGCGACGCCCAGGCGCTGGATGTCGTGCTGGGCGTGAGCCTGGCGACCCTGTGCAACTACGCCAACAACCTGGCACGCACGCCCATCAACCCGGAACTCCAGGCCTACGCCTGAACCGCGGGGGCCCGTCATGACTGAATCCACCCTGCCCGCCGCGCTGCGCGACGGCATCGACCAGCTGATCGCCGACACCCTGGCGCCCCAGGTCGAGGCCATCGACCATGGTCAGTTTCCTGAAGCCTTCCTGCGGGCCCTGGGCCGCCTGGGTGGCTTTGGCGCCGCACTGCCCATCGCCCAAGGCGGCCTGGGGCTCGATCTGGCCGCTCAGGTCGAGATCATCGCCCAGGTGGCGCGCACCTGCGGCACGACGGCCTTCACCGTCTGGTGCCAGAGCAGCTGCGTCTGGTATCTGCGGCAGAGCCACAATACCGCGGCCCAGGTGCACTATCTCCCGGCCCTCGCGCGCGGCGAGCTGCTGGCGGGCACGGGCATGTCCAATGCCGTCAAGCACCTGGCGGGCATCGAGCGCATCAATCTGCGCGCCCGCCGCGAAGGCACGGGCTACCGGGTCAATGGCGCCTTGCCCTGGGTCTCCAATCTGGGCCCCGGGCACCTGCTGATCGCCGCCGCCGCGCTGGATGAAGGCGGCTATCTCATGTTCGCCGTCCCGTCCGGAGCCGAGGGCAGCACGCTGCGCGCGTGCCCGAGCTTCTCGGGCCTGGAAGGCAGCGGCACCTACGGCGTGCACCTGAGAAACGTGCTGGTGCCCGCCGATGACGTGCTGGCCGACGCAGAGGATTTCTGCGCTTACATGCAGCGCATCAAACCCGGTTTCCTGCTCACCCAGATCGGCATGGGCGTGGGGCTGGTACAGGCCAGCATCGACACCATCCACGCGGCCAACCGGCGCCTGCAGCACGTCAACTGCTACCTCGATGACCAGGAAGACGACTTGGCGCGTGAGCTGCACGCACTGATCTCGACGACCCAGGCCCTGGCGCGCCAGGATCAGGCGGCTCCCCTGTTGAGCGTGCTGCGCGCCCGCGCCCAGGGTTCGGAACTGAGCCTGCGCGCCACGCAATCCGCCGCCCTGCATGCGGGCGCGGCGGGCTACCTGATGAGCAGCCCGGCTCAACGGCGCCTGCGCGAGGCCCTGTTCGTCGCCATCGTCACCCCTGCGCTCAAGCACTTGCGCAAGGAAATCCAGGCGCTCGAAGCGTTGCAGGCGGCCTAGAAGATGCGCACCACGTCCAGTCAGACAGCCGCCACCAATGCCGGCGGCGTACTGCGCGCCAGCGACATCTCGCTGGGCTATGCCCAGGCGGGTCAGCGGGCCTTCACCCGCGTCCTGGACGACTTCTCGCTGGCGCTGCAGGCGGGCGAAATCGTCGCTCTGCTGGGCCCCAGCGGCGTGGGCAAATCGTCGCTGCTGCGCGTGCTGGCGGGGTTGCAGAGCGCCCAGGCGGGCAGCGTGCAGCTGCACGGCAAGCCCCTCACCGGCCCGGCGCCCGCCCTGGGGCTGGTGTTTCAAGACCCCAGCCTGCTGCCCTGGCTGACACTGGAAGAAAACGTCGCCTTTGGCCTGGACTTCCGCAATCAGCCCAGGCTCGACGCCGCCACGCGCCAGCAGCGCGTGCAACAGGCAATCTCCGAAGTGGGCCTGCTGGCCGCCCGCAAGCGCTATCCCGACGAGCTGTCGGGCGGCATGGCCCAGCGGGCATCACTTGCCCGCACGCTGGCACGCGCGCCCGAAATCCTGCTGCTGGACGAACCTTTCAGCGCGCTGGACGAAGTCACCCGGCACGAGATGCAGACCTTGCTGCTGCAAGTGACGACGCAGCACCAGGCCGCCGCCGTGCTGGTGACCCACGACATCGACGAAGCCCTGATCCTGGCCGACCGGATCGTGCTGATCGGCGGTCAGCCCGGCCGCCTGATCGGCCAGTGGTCGATTGCCCAGCCGCATCCCCGGGATGAAACTCATCCCGAACTGACCTCCCTGCGCGTCGAAATCCTGCAAACCCTGCGCGCCGCCCGTTTACCGAGACCCCAATGACCCGTTTCAAGCTGTTCGACACCTGCTGCGCCACCGACGCCGGCACTCAGGCCCGCCGCCGCGAATTCCTCAAGCTCTCCGCCCTGTTCACGGCGGCGGGCGCCCTGCCCTTCGTACAGGCGGGCCGACTGGCGCACGCCGCTGAGCCCGACGCGCCGGTGCGCATCGGCTACCTGCCCATCACCGACGCCACGCCGCTGCTGGTGGCGCATCACAACGGCCTGTTCGCCAAGCAGGGCCTGCAGGTCGAAGCACCGCGCCGCTTTCGCAGCTGGTCGCAGATCGTCGAAGCCTTCCTGAGCGGCCAGGTAAACGTGGTGCACCTGCTCATGCCCATGACGATCTGGTCGCGCTACGGCAGCCAGTCGCCCGCCAAGGTGGTGGCCTGGAACCACACTGAAGGCTCGTGCCTGACCGTGCTGCCCGAAGTCAACAAGGTCGAGGATCTGGGTGGCACGACTGTGGCCATCCCCTTTTGGTATTCAGTACACAACATCGTGCTGCAAGCCCTGCTGCGTGAATCCGGGCTGGAATTCATCAGCGAAGGCACGCCCGGCAAGCGGCAGGTGAAGCTGGTGGTGATGTCGCCCGGCGACATGCTGCCCGCCCTGGGCAGCAAGCGCATCTCGGGCTACATCGTGGCCGAGCCCTTCAACGCCAAGGCCGAAGAATTGGGCGTGGGCAAGGTCTGGCGCTTTACTGGCGACGTCTGGCGCAACCATGCTTGCTGCGTGGTGACGATGCACGAGCGCGACCTGCAAGAGCGCCCCGAATGGTCGCAAAAAGTGGTCAACGGCATCGTCCAGGCTCAGGCCTGGGTGCGCGACCACCGCGAAGATACCGTACAGATTCTCGCACGCAACAACGCGGCGGCCTATACGCCGCACGAGGCCTCCACCCTGGCTCGCGTGCTGCTGCCATCCGCCCAGCGGGATGCCGAATACGCCCGCAGCGGGGCGATCCTGCACCCCGCCTGGCACGAGCAACGCATCGACTTCCAGCCCTACCCCTACCCCAGCTATACGGAAAAACTGGTCGAGCTGCTGAAATCCACTTACGTGCTGGGCGAGAACGCCTTTCTCAAGACGCTCGACCCGGCGCATGCGGCGCGCGATCTGGTGGACGAGCGCTACGTGCGCAAGGCTATCGAGGCCCAGGGCGGCCTGGCCACTTTCGGCCAGCCGACGGGCTACAGCCGCACGGAAACCTTCGAGGTGAGCTGATGAGCACACGCACCCCCGCCCTGTCGGCCCGCCAGCGCTTGATCCTGAGCGCCAGCGGCCTGCTCGTTCTGATCCTGCTGTGGGCCCTGGGCATCGGCCTGCTGGGCCAGGATCTGGCCATGGCGCGGCTGTTCGCGCCCGGCCAGGCGCTGCCCAGCCTTGTCCACCTGATTTTGGACAATCAGCTCACCACGCACACGCTGGTCAGCCTGCGGCGGGTGGCGGTAGGGCTGTTCTGGGCGCTGGTGTTCGGCATCCCCCTGGGGTTGGCACTGGGCCTGTCGCGCAAGCTGGAATCGGCCACCAGCGGCGCCTTCCAGTTTTTGCGCATGGTCTCGCCTTTGTCCTGGATGCCGATTGCCGTCATGCTGTTTGGCGTGGGTGACGCCCCCATCTATTTTCTGCTCAGCTTTGCCGCCGTCTGGCCCATCATCCTCAACACCAGCGCCGGGGTACGTCAGCTGGACGCCCGCTGGCTGATGCTGGCACGCAGCCTGAGCGCCACCCGGCGCGAAATGCTCTGGAAGATCATCATCCCCGGCGCGCTGGGCCATATTTTGACGGGCCTGCGCCTGGCCATCGGCATCGTCTGGATCATCCTCGTGCCCTGCGAAATGCTGGGGGTCAGTTCGGGCCTCGGGTATTTCATCCTGGACACGCGCGACCGCCTGGCGTATTCCGAATTGATGGCCGTCATCGTGCTGATCGGTGCCCTGGGTTTCGCGCTGGACGCCACCGCCCAGCGGCTGCACCGGCGCTGGGCGCGGGGACGCTGAGGGCTTGCGCGCCCGTGCCCGGGCGGCGTACGACGCCATCCGCCACAGCGGGCACACACACCGGATGGCGTCGTACGCCCCACCACCGTAGAAGTTGGTCACACCGGCACGCCAGACGGTCTGGTATAAAAACCTTTTGTGATCGTTTTTGCGAGGTTTTGCACGATGCCCATCCCGACCACCGCGTATTACGGCGCCGCCCTGCTGCTCACGGCTCTGCTGTCGGGCTGCGGCTCCGCCCCCGAACGCACCAGTGCCGTGCACCGCGACACCCAGTGCCGCCTGGCCCCCAGCAGTTGCCAATACAACGGCGCCTACGAACCGGGCGAGCGCGACTACGCCGAAGAAGAAGCCCGGCGCCTGAACCAGGCGCAAACCGCCAAGCTCAAGCGCGGCGGGCTCTGGTGATCCCAGCGGGCGGCATGGCATAAGCGGTGCCGCATCTGCCGTCGGGCCAAACAGGGACGCCCAGGCAAAGAACGCCGAGGAGGAAACGCTGCACATATGGTTCGACCTGTGGTTCAATCCGATACTGCGAATCGTTCTCATCCATCCAAGGCCGTCCCTGCATGTTCCGCCATCGCTTTGCTATCCCATGCCCACATCTGCTCAGGCAACGCTCTCGGTGGTGGATCGGCTTGACCTTGATATTCAGCCTGTGCGGCATGCCCGGCATCGTACAGGCCCAGGCGGCGTCTTCTCCCAACCAGACCCGCAGCGCGCGCCTGGTCGGGGAAACCGTTGCGGATCACCCCTCGGCATACTATCGCTTCGAAACGCACCAGCTGGACTCCGCCGACGGCAAACGGCACTATCGAATCCAGATCGGTATCCCCGACACCGCCTCGTCTCCGGGCAGCCATGCCGCGCTCTACATGCTGGACGGAAACGCCGCGCTCGACACACTGACCGACCAGGATCTGGCATGGCTGTCGCGCCACAACCCCCCCGTGCTGGTGGCCATCGGCTATGACGTCGCCACCCGCAACGACGTCGTCTCGCGGGCCTACGATTACACGCCGCCGGTCGTCGAACACGGCCATGTTCTTCGGCCGGTCGTGCGCGGACGCGCCGGAGGCGGGGCCGACGCCTTCCTGAATTTCATTGAAACCCGCGTCAAGCCGCTGGTGCGTGCCCGTGCCCAGGTGAACGGCCAGGCATACCTCTGGGGCCATTCGTACGGCGGCCTGTTCGCGCTGCACGTCCTGTTCACACAGCCAGGCAGCTTTTCCCGCTATATCGTCGGTGACCCATCCGTCTGGTGGCACGAAGGCACCCTGATGCGGGAATGGGAGGCTTTCGACAAATCCCGGGCCGTCGGCAAGCGCGTCGCCATCCTGATCGGCACCAAACCGCGCGAAGACGGCCGACCGGCGCCCTCCGCCATCCCCATCCGGGCCGCAGACGGCACGATCCTGGATTCGCGCAGCGCCGCCCGGGCCATGGCGGCGGGCCTGCTGGCCAATGCCGCGGACGCCACCTACGAAACCTTCCCGGAACAAGGGCACGGCGGCATGATCCGCGTCTCCCTGGAGCGCGCTCTGCAAATCGCCACCGAACCCTGAGGGCGCGGCGGCACGCCCAGCTTTCCGCCCCAACCGCGGCAAAAGCCTTGATGGCAGCCGCCTGAGAGGCAGCCCCACGAGCGCGGGGCACCCGGGGCGCTATGCCCCCCGCGCGCAACCCTCATGGCCTTCACGCCACCTGGCCACGGCGCTGTATATAGTCGTGCGCGAAATACCGTATGGTCAAGGCCATATCGCTGTGCAACGGACTTGAAGCCTTGCTCACTCGACTCGTAGCTTTGCACTACGGACAGCTTGAATTGCTCATCGTACTTCGACATGAAAAACACCCCAAATGTTGGATCGGTGTCCATCTTCTGGGGTGCAGTTCACCGGAGGGCTTTTTCATATCTATACATGCTTCCTGGCTACGACCTTCTTCAAAGCTTCGTTCATGCGGGTCTGCCAGCCCGGGCCGTCGGCCTTGAATGCATCGATCACAGTCTTGTCATAACGGATCGTCACAGCGACCTTGGGCGTATCCAGGCGTGGGCGCCCTCCCCGATTCTTCAGTTGCTTGAACTCTTCTGTGCTCAGCTCATAAGTGTCAGGATCCGCCGCTATGCCGCGATTGATCGCCGCATCCTCTTCAGGCGTCGGCATGATCAGTTTACGTTTGATTGACATAGTCTCGTACCTCTCGCGAATTGGCCTTGCGCAGACTGATGACATGCATCTTGTCCCCACGTTGCGTGAACACCACGCAGTGCAAGCGGTCGTCTATGACCGCATAGCCGATTTCCCGCACTTCGCCGTAATCCTGGCGGGTGTCGGGCTTGGTCATTACCTCGTGCCAGTCAATCTCTTGGGCTAGCGCCAGCGACACGCCGTGCTTGCGCTGGTTGCTACTGTCTTTGGCTGGATCAAAGGTGATTTCCATACGGATTATTGTAGTTACAATAACTGCCTATCACAAGAGGTTTTCTCCGTCACGGAAGACCGTCATAGAAACGGGTTTTGCCGCTCTGTCGATCATTTTCTTGCACGAAGTCGCTGACAGCGCCCTCAGAGGGCACTGATAGGCCGCATGGTGGTCTCATTTAAGCATTTCGCTTAATGAAGGCTATACCATGCGAACACTGCTTATTTCGTACTAGCGTGTGCTGGATCTGTCGCAGATGAGGCTAGGAGGGACAACGCTGCCCCATACCTGGCAGCTACGGGTTTAGGCCTTAGTTTAGGCCTCAGACAGCAAGAAAGAACAAGGGCTTACAGAGAAACCTCTGTAAGCCCTTGATAATGCTGGCCGGGACGGCGGGATTCGAACTCGCTCCCCTTGCACCCCATGCAAGCCAGCAAGTAGTAGAGTTCTTATTTTTCAATAACTTACGAGAGTGTCCGTTGTTGCCAATGCCCTACAGAGTCACGCAAAGTCACGCAGCATCACGCAAAAATCACGCAAGACCCGATGGTGCTCACTCATAGAAAACTGTATAAAACAACAGCTATCAAGATGAGCCATCACCATGTACACAATCACCCTTCAAGACGCCCCAGCCGACCTACCGGAACTGGCGCGGGCCGACGCCGAACACCGCTTCCGCAGGACGCTGGAACGCGCACTGGGCGGCCCGGAACAAACGCTTGCGGCCTACCGGGCCTGGACCACGGCAGAGGACACCGCGGAGAGCGAGATGGCGGCCGATGATATCGCGCTGGCCAAGCGCTGGATCGCCGCAGCCGGCCGGGCCCGGGGCGATGCGTTCCAAGCCATGGGGGAGACGGAGGCTTGGTTTGAGGTGCGGGTGGAGAGGTAGTCTGGCAAATCGCCCTCCTTCAGGCCCACTTTCGCCGCCTTGATCGAACCCAGTGACAACAGATACAAAGTAAAGCTCGCTATCCACCCCCACATACCCCAGACTGAATGAAACGAGGCAGAAGTAATTCAAGGCCAATATTTGCCCCAACAGATTGCGCCACCGCCTCCGTCAGAATCGCATGTACTGAACATGCGGCCCCTTGCACACTGATTTCTTCGAAATCGGAACGTTTCGCGACGGGCAACCCTGGCTCGGATGTACACAACAAACCGGCCAGGCTACTTGGAGCCCTCATGACCCTTTACCTCTCGCCTGCTGGCGTTTTCGCCCCGAAACTGCGGGCCACGGACACGGATTGCCCACCTTCGCCACCCTCGCCGTTCGACGAGGTCGAGCGCAACAGGCGCCGCATCAAGCACCGTGCCCATTTTCTCAAGCTGATGAAAGAAAAATTCCCAGGATTGCCATACTGACCCGCAATCCGGCCACGCAGCGGCACTGCCCAACTCCTAACCTAACACCCGTGCCATCGACCCGTTTTGGGCGATGACAACTGAAATCTTGGAGCACACCATGGAACAAATCAGACCCATCAACACCCCTTCCGTCAACCAGAAGAAGGATGAATTGCAACAGAAGCCCGCCCCCGAGAGCGATCCCCAGGAATCCACTGAGCATGAGCACAGGGATCAAGCGCCGAAGAAGCAACAGTAGCCAAAAGGCTACTGAAGGAAGGTCTAGCAGCCCTTCCCTCATCTGCGCTACCAGCCGCCTATGGGCGGCTCTTTTTCGCCCCTATTTGCCATGCACCGCCCGCACATACCTCTGTAGCCCGTTCACCTGCACAGCGCGGCCACGGTCTCATTGTGCACCACGATCTGCCGGGTGATCGCCGGGGGCGTGGCGTCCAACTCGTCGGCCGACTGCCACCAGATCAACCGCGCGATGTCGCAGTAGCTACCGCCCGTCGTGGCGCACCCAGCGTTCAGCCCGATCACGGACAGCAGGATCATCCAGCGCATCGATTTTCTGAGCCACAGCATCGGCTTTCCCCTTCGCGGCCGCATCGCGCCGCCGTTGATCCAACTCTGCACTCCGGCGCGCGGCTCGACCGCCCGCAGCATAGGCCCCGATCAGAATCAGAACCAGGGCGGCAGCGCCTAGCAGGAGCAGCCAGCCCTGCAGGCGGGTCCAGAGACCGATCAGCATTTGAGGCGTCCCAAGTACCGGGCGGCGGCTTCTGATTGCGCTTCCGCGCCTTCCGAGCCCGTCAACATCGCCGCGACGGCTTTGACCCCTGCGCCGTGATCTACCATCATTGGGATCGGTAGATCGACAAACCATTCCAGAAACTGCAGCACCTTTTCCATCACAGCACCCCGGCCTTGTGCTTCGAGACCTGAGACCAGGCGATGAATACCGCCAGCCCCACCAGCACCAGCACCAGCCCCACCACCACGCGGCCGATCTGGCCGCTGGTCAGGCTGTCCTGGGCGTTGGTCACCGCGTCCATCACGGCCGGCGCAGCCTCGGCGAACTGGCTCACGCCCACGTCGGCCGTTGCGGTGGCGCCCACGGTTTCCCGGGTGACAGGCACCGGGCCGGCCGCGCGCTTGGGCGGCTCGACGCCGACCAGCGCCAGGCCTTTGTTGATGGTCTGGGCGTCGTACCAGGTGTTCGGCGTGGACATGGGCCCGGCCCCGTTTTCGTGCCGGATGATGGCTTCGGTCACCGCGCGCAGGTCGGCGTAGTCCTGCATGTCCAGCCGATCGTTCGCCGCGCGGCCGGTCTGGGCGGCCACGGCTCGGACGTAGGCGTTCGTGTCGTTTTCCTTGGCCGGCGCCCACCGGCCGATGATCTGCCGGATTGTCCGGAGGCCGTACTTATCCTGGTAGGTGATCAGCGTGCGGATGCCGTAGGCGGCCGACGCGAACGTGGCGAAATCCTTGTCGGGTTGGTTCTTCGCCAGGCCCTGCCACGGATCGCCGTGGCGGATGTTGCCGGGGTTGTTGTTGCGGATGCCGCAAGAGGTCTTCATTTCATAATCTCCATCTTGAATGCCGTCCATACGGCGTATGCGATCCAGCCTAGAGCGCCGAGTGCGCCGGCCTGCGCGGCCTTGATCAGCGCTTCCTTCACCATCCTGTTGCGCAGCTCGCGCCATTCGATGATGCTTTCGTGATAGCGGCGGTGGCTGTCCGGGTCGCCATCCGGGAACCCCTCGCGCAGTGCCGCCACGTCGGCCTGCAGCTTGCGCTGCTCGGTGATGAGGACCGCGATCTGCCGCTCGACATCGCCCTTCGTCTCGCGCAACGCCCGGATGATGGCCTGCGTGTCGGGAGACAGGGGCGGGGCGTCATGCAGGTTCATGCGGCCGGCTCCGGTTGAAGCAGTTCGGCCTTGCGATCAGCGTCGATGATCCCGGCGCTGATCATCAGGTCCAGGCCCATCCCGACAGCGGGGTCCGTCAGATCCACGAATTGGGCCGCGATCAGGCTGTCGTATGCCCGGTGCAGGTCGATGCTGTCCGACGAGCGCACAGCCGCGTATTCCGCGTTGGTGAAGCGCATCAGATATTCGCGGCTGGACAGAATGGTGCTGGGCTGCGGCGCCGGTGGGTTCAGGTGCGCCTCGACCTCTTCCGGCGTCATCGGCACGAGGTCCGGCCTGATCCAGGCATCCTGAGAACCGTCGGATTCATACGCGAACACATCGTCAGCGGGAGATTTGAAATATTTCATCAGTACAACTCCAGCCAATTACTAACCGCACCGCTCGTTTTGTAGTACCACCCACCCGGAACGCCGCCACCGTGTCGTCCGTGAGGCCTCGACTGTTCAGCCAGGAAAGCACCCGGCCCTTGGCGCTACGCACCTTCGGCTTGGCCGGGGCGGTGTACGCCTTCCTGGGCGCGCGCTCCGGCATGTCGTCGCGAACTCCCAGGTACGCCTTCGCGTCCCGGATGGCATCGGCCAGCACACCACCACGCACGGCGACCCAGAGGTCCAGCAGGTCGCCCGTCTCGCCCGTCGAGAAATCGAACCACACGCCCGCCTTTTCCCCGGACACGCACACCGACAAGGACTGGCCGGCCTCGCCCTTCGTGCTGCCGGCCTTCTACTCCCGGCCCTGCTTCTTGCCCTGGGGCAGCAGGTGCTGGGCGACGTTGGCAGCGGAATCGGCCAGTCGGCGGGAAAGCTCGTGTGCGTTCACGGCTGTCCCTCCCCTGCCCGCCCAGCCTTGTACGCCTGCCAGTCCTCGGGCTGGCGCACCTGCTTGCCGCCTTCGAACATCCAGGCTTTGCCCTCGGAGCAGCCCTCGTTTTCCGCCTCCCAACGGGCGGAGAAACCAGCTGCCAGCCACCAGGAGCCGGCATCATCGTCGCCGCCATCTTCCGTTGTGGATGGGATCTCGTAGCGCTCTTTCCACCGCTCGTTCGGCCCGAAGAAAGTGCTGCCCATCATCGTGTGTTCCGTGCCTACCTTGCCCTTGAACCGGCAGTGTGCGGCGTAGCGGGCAACGGCTTCGGTCAACTCCTGGGCTGTCACACCTGATCGCAATCGGGCCTTCCACGCCTTCCACGCGGTCATGCGCGGATTCGCGCCTTCACGCTTCGGGTAAGCCTCCCATGCTGCCAGGAACTCCGGCGATGGCTCGTCGTCACCGCGTTGCGCCTTTGGGCGAGAAGGGTCATCGCCCTCACCCCCCTTGGGGGGATGGGGGGTATTGTTTTTATCTTTTAATGGAGATGGAGATGGAGATGACGGGGCTGCGCGTGGCGCCTGCCCGGGCGCGCACGTGAGGGGTGAAGGGTCAGGTGTACCCTTTGGTGTTTGCTTTGGTGCTGCATCAATGCCTTCACCAATGGGGGGATTACCTCTTGATTTCTGGACAGTTTCGGGGAAAAGTGAGGAATATTCAGGTGAAAAATACTGGAAATTCCCCCGAGGGCTGTGGAAAACTCCCCACTTTGAAGCATCCTCAAAGAATCAGCGAACGCGATTTAAAACCTGCGTGAGGTGGTCCACGGTCACCTCGCCGACGAGCTGTCCATCTGATGCCGGAAAACCGAGCAACGGGCGTGCTGGCAAACCTGGATGTGTGACGCGTTTCCGTACCAGACCAGCGAACGCGAGTGCCTTGGCCTTCTTCGGGGTGATCGTGTAGGGTGCCCCTTTGGGTCCGTGGCTGCCGGTGCCGCCGTGATGCCAGATAGCCTTGGGGTCATCGTGCCCTTTTTACCAGAACGCCATCCAGGACATCATGCGCATGCTGGACAAAGACGACGGCCAGCCTGATGCACCCATGGCGCTGCGCGAAGCCGAGAACTCGGTGTTCCAAGGCGGCTCCCTGCCGCCCCGGCGCGGCTCCGGCCCGGGTGCAGAGGCACGGCAACGCAGCCCCGGAGGCGGTCGAGCGCCGCGTAAGCCTGCGCCAGACCGGGGGGTTCGCCGGTATTCGGAGGCGCGCCGCCGACTTGAAGACCTGTTCAAGGCGTAGGGGCGGTCATGGCAGAACTACTTCCCCGCCTCATTCGAGCGGGCAAGGCGCCGTCGTACCTGGGGGTCAGCCGCAACACCTTCAATCGCCACGTGCGCCCTCATCTGCGCGTGATTGAGATCGGCCCCCAGGGTAAGGCCTTTGACCGCCTGGAACTGGATGCCTGGGTGGAGCAACGCCTGGGGCAAGAAGGAATTGACAGAGCGCAACCCCAGGGCGAAGATGGCCCCGGCAACAGCGGATGCGCTCATGGCAACGGAGATCATCAACCATGGCGCAAAACACAATCCCAGGGCTACGGCTCCGGGCCGGTGTCTGGCACATCGACAAGCAGGTCAAAGGGTATGGCCGCCTTTGCGAAAGCACTGGAACGAGCAACCGCCAAGAGGCACAAACCTACCTGATCTATCGACTTGAAAATATCCGCCAGACAGTCGTCTACGGGGTTCGCCAGGATCGCACCTGGCGGCAGGCCGCAACACGTTTTTTGGAGGAGTATTCGCACCAACGATCGATATGGCACTCGGCGATTTTCTTGAAACAGCTTGACCCCTATATTGGGGATATGGCGCTGCGTGAGATTGATGGCGAAGCGCTTGAACCCTACATCGAAGACAGGCTTGCGCAAGGGAAATCCAACCGAACCGTGAACATTGCCCTGCAAAGGGTCGTCAGGGTGCTCAACCTATGCGCTCGGAAGTGGCGGGACGAACATAAGCGGCCGTGGCTGGATTCGGTTCCCATGATCGAAATGCTCAGCGAGAAAAGCAGCCGCCAGCCTTACCCGCTATCCTGGGAGGAACAGAAAGCGTTCTTCCTGGAACTGCCTGCGCACCTGAGAACGATGGCGCTCTATAAGGTCAACACGGGATGCCGAGAGCAGGAGGTCTGCAAATTGCGATGGGAATGGGAGATCGCCGTGCCTGAGTTGAAGACCAGCGTTTTTTTGCTGCCCGCCGACTTTGGCGGCAGGTTCGAAAACTCGGGGGTGAAGAACGGCGAAGAGCGGCTGGTGATCCTCAACCGCGTGGCCAAGTCCATCATCGACGGTCAGCGTGGCCAACATGCGGAATGGGTATTCCCGTACGAGGACGGCGCGCTGAACCGGATGAATGACACGGCGTGGAGGAACGCCAGGCGGCGGGCAGCGGCGAAATGGGAGAAAGCTCACAGCACCCCGGCGCATCCTGGCTTCGCTGGGCTGCGAGTCCACGACCTCAAGCACACGTTTGGACGAAGGCTGAGGGCCGCAGACGTACCTGAGGAAGACCGCAAGGCCTTACTGGGTCACACCAACGGCAGCGTGACATCTCACTACTCTGCCGCAGAACTGGGCAAGCTGATCAAGCTTGCAAACAAGGTGGTCGCAGCCAGGGGGCACACCCCAGCGCTTACTATTCTGAAGCGTAAGACTGCGTGATGGAGGTCACGCAAAACTCACGCAAAAAGAACAAGGGCCTACAGACCGAAATCTGTAAGCCCTTGATAATGCTGGTCGGGACGGCGGGATTCGAACTCGCGACCCCTTGCACCCCATGCAAGTGCGCTACCAGGCTGCGCTACGCCCCGAAAGGAAAGCATTCTAGCACAGAATTTTTCGTCGTGTTGGCACCCAGTGCCACGCCCGATGAACACCCGTACTCGAACGCGGATGGATCACCCGCACAGGGCATCAACAGCACACCGACACGACCCGCGCGGGCTGGCGGCTCAGGCTGACGTAGACGTGGCCGACACCGCTGTCGAAGTACGCGGTTTCGTGGCGGCCAAGCTCGACGGTTTCGCCGTTTTCAAACACGATGCGCACGCGCCCCGAGAGCACGACGACGAACTCCTGCCCGGGGTGGCGTATCGTCTCGGAAAAATCGCAGGCCTCGCGCGCGTTGATCCGGGCGATGATCGGCTGCATTTTCTTGCCGGGGAAGGCGCCGCACAGCACGCTGTACTCGTACTGATCGGTCTCGTAGCGCTGCACGTCCTCGAAGCGGTCTTTCACCACGACCGGGTGCTCGGACTCATCCGGGTCGAGTTGCGTGCCAGTGGGCATGAACAGGCGCGTCATGTCGATGTCCAGGGCGCGCCCGAGCTGCAGCACTTTTTCGTAGCTGAGCGCGATGCGGCCGCGTTCGGCCTTCGACACTGTGGAGACCGCCAGGCCGCTGCGCTGCGCCACCTGCTGCAGGGTCAGCTGGCGCGCCTTGCGGGCCTGGCGCAACTTGGCGCCGACTTCCTGCTTGCCCGCCAGCGCGGCGGCCTCCGGCGTCCGGGCACCAGGCAGTACGCTGGACAAGATTTGCGCGGCCTGGAGTTTCGGTTTGATGGCGCCGGACATAAATACCATGAATGTGGATAATGAATCCGCCATTCTATCGGCTGCCCGCCTGCGCGGGCGGCTTCAGGCCCGTGCAGATGCGCCGCGCCGACGCACGACCCGCAGCCAACCCACGAAAGCCAGCGCCATCAGCACAAAGCCGATGTAGCCGTAGATCGGGTACACGATGCCCACCAGCTTGATGAAGCCCACGAAACTGCCGACCAGCGCGACCAGGCCGGCAAAAATGGTGCCGGCGCGAAACTGGCGGGTGTTGGGCGGCATGATCCGGGCCATGAAGGCATAGAGCATGCCCACCGCGGTGTTGAGAATCATCCCGAAGATGACGAGCGACATCAGGTGGCCCAGCCAGGGGGAAATCTGCGCCGCGATCGAGAGCATCGGCATGGGCATGCCGCCGATGGTATCCATGCGCAGGTACATGGCCGTCGCGATCAGGAACATGAGCACGCCCAGCAACAGACCGCCCAGGATGCCGCCCCAGAAAGCGGTGGTGCGCGACTTGGCCTGCCCGCCCATGATGACCAGAAACGGCATGCCCGCCACGATGTTGTAGGACACGTAGAGCAGCGCGGCGATCAGCCAGCCGTCCGCCCCGTGCGGCTGGGTTGCGGCGGCGCTTTCCAGCACTTCGGGCTGCGCGTGCGCGGACATCAGCACGTAGGCGGCCACCACGACCGTCATGAACATGAGAAAGGGCGTGACCGCGCCGATGAAGGCAATGACGCGGCGGATATCCAGGCAGACGATCAGGATCGTCGCCGCCGTGGCCAGGATGCTGCCCCAAGCCTCGGGCAGCCCCAGCCACTGCTGCAGCAAAGACCCCGCCCCGGCCAGCATCACCACGGTGACGGCGAACAGAAAAAACGTGATGAGCACGTCGAAGACAAAGCCGACGTACCGGCCCAGCACGGCATTGATGACTTCTTTGTGCGAGCGGGCCGCCAGACGCTGGCCCATCACGGAGAAGGCCATGGTCAAAAACACGAAGAGCAGGCCCGCCAGCAGGCAGCCCATCAGCCCGATGCGGCCAAAGCCGGCAAAGAACTGCAGGATTTCCTGTCCCGAGGCAAACCCCGCCCCGACGATCACCCCGACGAACGCGCCGCCGATCTTGCAAACATCCTTCAAAGCATCCATGTCTCCATCCCTTTGTGTGTCATGATCAATAAAGCCCGAAAGCCGCTGTCAGGCGCGCTCAGGCGGCCTGCCCCGCGAAACGGCCCGGCCCAAGCAGGCGGGCCTCGACGCCCTGCTCACGCAGGAAATCCGGCAAGGGGCGTCCCAGCAGCAGCGCGCACGCCGCGGCGGAAGCCCCCGCCGAAGTCTGGATGCCATACCCGCCCTGCCCCGCCAGCCAGAAGAAGCCCGCGCGCCGAGTGTCCCAGCCGATCACGAAATCGCCATCCGGCGCAAAGCTGCGCAGACCCGCCCAGACGCGACCGGGCCGCCGGATGCGCAGGCTGGTGAGCGACTCGATGTGGTGGATGCCCAGCGCGATGTCCAGCTCTTCGGGAACCACGTCGTGCGGCGCCACTGGATCCGCATTGGCGGGCGAGCCCAGCAGCTGCCCGGCGTCGGGTTTGAAATAAAAGCTTTCATCGACCCCGATGACGGCGGGCCAAGCGCTGGCGTCCACGCCCTCGGGCGCGGCAAAGGTGAAGGCGGAGCGGCGCTTGGGCTGGATACCCAGGGGCTGCACACCGCAGGCCACGGCCACCGGGTCGGCCCAGGCGCCGGCGGCATTGACGACGTGCCGCGCCCGGACCGGCGCACCGCTGTCCAGGGTGAGCGTCCACAGACCCTCGGCCTCGTCGCGCCGCGCGGCCAGCAGTTCGGCCTTGCAGCGCAGCTGGGCACCCTGGCGGGCCATGCCGCGCAAAAAGCCCTGGTGCAGCTCGGCCACGTCGATGTCCATGGAATCGACCTCGTGGACGGCGCCGATCAATGCCGTATCCAGCAGGCAGGGCACCAGGGCCTTGGCCTGCGCCGCGCTGATCCGGCTGGCAGCCAAGCCCTCGCGGCGATAGGTGGCCAGGGCGTCGTCCAGCAAGGCCTCCTGGCCGGGCGTGCCCAGGTAGAGCACCCCGCGCGGGTGCAGCAGCGGGTGCGTGCAAAAGCCTTCGGGCGGCTGGGTGAAGAACGCCCGGCTGGCGCGCGTCAGGGCGCGGATCTGCTCGGTGCCATAGCTTTCCATGAACATGGCCGCCGAACGGCCAGTCGAGTGGTAGCCGGGCTGCGCCTCGCGCTCGAGCACCAGCACCGACACCCCCTCGCCCGCCAGGCGGCAGGCGACCGAGGCGCCCGCCATCCCCGCGCCGATCACGACAAAATCAACAATCGAATCCAGCATGGTTTTCTCACACAGTCCAATGGTTTTTCCAATCAGAAAATTGTCGTATAGGAAAAAATTTGCCGCAAGCCCTGATCGCATTCAAGTCGGTAAACCAGGGTAGACCCTAATGCTCAAGGCTCTGTTAGACTGCTAACATCTTAGCTAATTAATTCGACCAGCCCCCGGTGCACGTACACCGCGCACCGCCTTATCATGATCGGTGGCGGGTTTCTACCTTTTGCGAGGAAAACCATGCAATTTCATCACCACGGCTACATCTCCGGCGAACCCCGCGTCAGGCCCGCGGCAGGGACCGGGCTCAACAGGCCTGAAACCCTGCCCGACACCATGGATGTACTCATCATCGGCGCAGGCCCCGCAGGGCACATTGCCGCCGCGCAGCTGGCCCAGTTTCCCGGCATCAACACACGCCTGATCGAGCGCCGCGGCGAACGCCTCAACCTGGGGCACGCCGACGGCATCCAGTCGCGCTCGGTCGAAACCTTCCAGGCCTTCGGCTTTGCGCCGCAGGTCATCCAAGAGGCCTACCACATCACCGCCATGGCCTTCTGGGCGCCCGACCCGCAAAACCCCAAGGCCATCATCCGCACTGGCTTGCCTGCCGACGACTCGTACCATATCAGCGAGTTTCCCCACCTCATCGTCAATCAGGCCCGCATCCAGGATTATTTCGCCGAAGCCATGCTGCGTGCCCCCGCGCGCATCAAGCCCGACTTTGGCTGGGAATTCCTCGGGCTGGAAGTGCGCACAGGCGAAGAATACCCGGTGGTCGTGCAGCTGCGCGGCTCGGCCCATGCCCAACAAGACCAAGAGCGCACGGTGCGTGCCAAGTATGTCATCGGCTGCGACGGCGCGCACAGCCGCGTGCGCAAGGCCATCGGGCGCGTGATGTCGGGCAGCGAATCGATGCACGCCTGGGGCGTGATGGACGTGCTGGCCACTACCGATTTCCCGGACATCCGCACCAAGTGCGCCATCCAGTCGCACGACGGCGGCAACATCCTGCTCATTCCACGCGAAGGCGGCTATCTGTTCCGCATGTACGTCGATCTGGGCGTCATCGACGACGACAACGCCAAGACCATCCGCTCGACCTCGATTGACGAAATCATCGCGCGCGCCAACCAGATCATCCAGCCCTATTCCCTGGACGTGAAGGACGTGGCCTGGCACAGCGTCTACGAAGTGGCGCACCGCCTCACCGACCACTTCGACGACGTGGATGAACAAGACATCGGCAGCCGCACGCCGCGTGTCTTCATCACGGGCGACGCCTGCCATACGCACAGCGCCAAGGCCGGCCAGGGGATGAATGTCTCGATGCAAGACGGCTTCAACATTTCCTGGAAGATCGCCCACGTGCTCGAAGGCCGCAGCCCCGAATCACTGCTGAACACCTACTCGGCCGAACGCCAGGTCGTGGCCAAGCAGCTGATCGACTTCGACCGCGAGTGGTCCACGCTCATGGCCACCCCGCCCGACCAGCTCGAAGACCCCGCCGCCGTCGAGAAATACTACGTGCGTACCTTCGAGTTTCCCAGCGGCTTCATGACGCAGTACACGCCCTCCATGATCACCGGCGAAGACAGCCATCAGCCGCTGGCCACCGGCTACCCGGTGGGCAAGCGCTTCAAGTCTTCGGCCGTCGTACGCATCTGCGACATGAACGTACTGGAGCTTGGCCACCAGGCCCCCGCCGACGGACGCTGGCGCATCTACGCCTTTGCCGACACGGCCCCGGCAGGCCAGGATTCAGCTTTGTCGCGCTTTGCGCACTGGCTGGAAAACGACCCGCAATCGCCGATGGTGCGCACCCCCGCCGGGCTCGACCGCGATGCCTGGATCGACGCCAAGGTGATCTACCAGCAGCCCTTCGACACCATCAACATCAACGACGTGCCCGCCGCCTTCAAGCCGCTGACCGGCCCCTTCCAGCTGCCGGACTACGAAAAGGTGTATGCCGCCAGCACCGGCCCCGACGGCAGCGGCAGCGACATCTTCAAAGAGCGCGGCATCAGCCGCGACGGCGTCATCGTCATCGTGCGCCCCGACCAATACGTGGCGCACGTGCTGCCCCTGACGGCGCACCAGGCGGTGGGCGCTTTCTTTGATTCGGTCATGGGCCCCGCCCAGCGCTGAGCGATCCGCGGGTGGCCGCCACGGCGGGCCGCCCGCTTCATGAATAGAGAGAATACCGTGAACGAACTGGGATTCAACTGGCAAGACACGCTGATCTGGTGCCGCCACAGCCCGGCCCCGACCGAGCTGCCCCTGGCGGCGGCGCAGGCGCTGCTCGGGCAAGGCTCCGAGCTGCTGCCCCCGGTGCGCGGCACCGTCTTCGGCACCCTGCTCAACGACAAGAAAGCGCTGCAGGCACTGGGCGATGCCGTGCATCAAGACCCCTACAAGGCGCCACCCAAGGCGCCCATTCTGTATATCAAGCCGCGCAACAGCCACTGCGCGCACGGCGATCGCATCCCCCTGCCCCAAGGCATCGACGGCCTGCTGGCCGGCCCCGCCCTGGGGCTGGTGATCGGGCGCACCGCCTGCCGCGTGCCGCGCGACGAGGCCCTGTCGTACCTGGCGGGATACACCATCGTCAACGATCTGACGGTGCCGCACGACAGCTACTATCGCCCCGCGCTGCCCTGCAAGGCGCGCGATCACTCCTGCCCCATCGGGCCCTGGGTGCGCGCGCCACGACAGATTGCCAACCCCGATCAGCTGGCCATCACGGTACGGGTCAATGACAGCATCCGCCTGCAGGCCAACACGGCGGATCTCATCCGCCCCGTGGCGCAACTGCTGCACGAAGTCAGTGCCTTCATGACGCTCAATGCGGGCGACATCCTGCTGGCAGGCGTACCCGCCGGGGCCCCGCTGCTGCATGCGGGCGACACCGTCAGCGTCGAGATCGAGCAGATCGGCACCCTCACCAACACACTCATCGCGGCCCAAGGAGGTGCACTATGAAGCGCGCACGCGTGGCCTATGCCGGGGCCATCCACACCGCATTCCCGCATGCCCAGGGCCTGCAGCTGGCCGATGGTCGGGTACTGGCCGAAGACCAGGTGGTCTGGCTGCCGCCCTTCGAGGTCGGCACCGTCATCGCCCTGGGGCTGAACTACGCCGAACACGCCAAAGAGCTTTCGTTCGGCAAGCAGGCCGAACCGCTGGCCTTTCTGAAAAGCCCGCAGGCCATCATCGGCCACCGGGGGCAGACGCGCCGCCCGGCCGACGCCACCTTCATGCACTACGAGTGCGAACTGGCCGTGGTCATCGGCCGCACGGCTCAAGACGTGTCCGTCGAACACGCACTGGAGTACGTCGGCGGCTACACGGTGGCCAACGATTACGTCATCCGCGACTACCTGGAAAACTGGTATCGCCCCAATCTGCGCGCCAAGAACCGCGACACCTGCACGGTGCTCGGGCCCTGGCTGGTGGACGCCAGTGACATCCCCGACCCCAATGCGCTGAGCCTGAACACCCGCGTCAACGGCCAGGTCACGCAGGAAGGCGGCACGCAAGACATGGTGAGCAACGTGGCCGAACTTGTTGCTTATCTCAGCAGCTTCATGACGCTGGCCGCGGGCGACGTCATCCTGACCGGCACGCCCAAGGGAGTGGTGGACGTCCAGGTGGGCGACACGGTCACCACTGAAATCGAGCGCATCGGTGCGCTGTCCAGCCAGATCGTGGGCGATGCCACATTCGGCATTGCCTGACGCACGTTTACAGGAGAAATCCGCATGATTCCGCACATCATCAACGGCAAAGAAGTCCAGAGCGCCGACACATTCGAGACCATCAACCCGGCCACGCAAGAAGTGCTGGCCGACGTCGCCTCGGGCGCCCGGGACGAAATCAACCAGGCGGTCGCCGCCGCCAAAGAGGCTTTCCCGGCATGGGCTGCCACGCCGCAAAAAGAACGCGCGCGCATCCTGCACCGCCTGGGCGACCTGATCACCGAGCACGTGCCCGAGCTGTCTGAAACCGAATCGCGCGACACCGGGCAGGTGATCTCCCAGACCGGCAAGGGGCTCGTCCCCCGCGCGGCGCACAACTTTCACTACTTTGCCGAAATGTGCCAGCAGGTCAACGGCCACACCTATCCGGTGGACGACGTGATGCTCAACTACACGCTCTACCACCCGGTCGGCGTGTGCGCGCTCATCTCGCCGTGGAACGTGCCCTTCATGACGGCCACCTGGAAAACCGCGCCTTGCCTGGCCTTCGGCAACACCGCCGTGCTGAAGATGAGCGAACTCTCGCCGCTCACGGCCACGCGCCTGGGCCAGCTGGCGCTCGAAGCGGGCGTGCCGCCCGGCGTGCTCAACATCGTGCACGGCTTTGGCGCCCAGGCGGGCGAAGCACTGGTCGAACACCCCGACGTCAAGGCCATCTCGTTTACTGGCAGCACGGCCACCGGCACGCGCATCATCCAGCACGCGGGCCTGAAGAAATTTTCGATGGAACTGGGCGGCAAGAGCCCCTTCGTGGTCTTTGAAGACGCCGACTGGCAACGCGCCATGGATGCGGCGCTGTTCATGATCTTCTCGAACAACGGCGAACGCTGCACGGCGGGCTCGCGCATCTTCGTGCAGCGCAGCATCTACGACCGCTTCGTGGCCGAATTCACACAGCGCGCCGCGCGCATCCCCGTGGGCGACCCCATGGATCCGCACACCATCGTGGGCCCGATGATCTCCAAAGGCCACCTGGACAAGGTGCGCCACTATATCGAGCTGGGCCCCAAAGAAGGGGCGGAAATCACCACCGGCGGTCTGGACGCCCCCGACCTGCCCGCGCACCTGCGGCAGGGCAACTTCGTGCGCCCCACGGTCTTTGCCAATGTGCGCAACGACATGGCCATCGCCCAGGACGAAATCTTCGGCCCCGTGGCCTGCCTCATCCCGTTTGAAGACGAGGCCGAGGCCGTGCGCATCGCCAACGATATCCGCTACGGCCTGTCGTCCTACGTCTGGACGCAAGATATCGGCAAGGCCCACCGCGTGGCCGCCAAGATCGAGGCCGGCATGTGCTTCGTCAACAGCCAGAACGTGCGCGACCTGCGCCAGCCCTTTGGCGGCACCAAGGCCTCGGGCACGGGTCGCGAAGGCGGCACCTGGAGCTACGAAGTCTTCCTCGAACCCAAGAACGTCTGCGTCTC
Organism: Castellaniella caeni NBRC 101664; assembly: GCF_001592225.1. Taxonomy (GTDB): domain Bacteria; phylum Pseudomonadota; class Gammaproteobacteria; order Burkholderiales; family Burkholderiaceae_B; genus Castellaniella; species Castellaniella caeni. Next base: position 158,906 of record NZ_BCWN01000001.1, read on the forward strand.
CATGGGCTCACATCCGATTCCCCGCTGGGGCGTCTAATCATTTTTCCAGGAGTCTGTCATGGGGAAGCTGGCATTTGCCGCAAAAATCACGCACGTTCCATCCATGTATCTGTCCGAACTCGACGGCCCGCACAAGGGTTGCCGCCAGGCGGCCATCGACGGCCACCACGAGATCGGACGGCGCTGCCGCGAGCTGGGCGTGGACACCTTCGTCGTCTTCGACGTGCATTGGCTGGTGAATTCCGAATACCACATCAACTGCGCGCCGCGCTTCGAGGCTACCTACACCAGCAACGAGCTGCCGCACTTCATCAAGAACATGCACTATGCCTATGACGGCAACCCGGCGCTGGGGATCGCCATCGGCCAGGCCGCCAACGACATGGGCATCGCAACGCGCGCGCACAGCGAGACTTCGCTTGATCTCGAATACGGCACGCTGGTGCCCATGCGCTACATGAACGCCGACCAGCATTTCAAGGTCGTGTCGATCGCGGCCTGGTGCGCCTGGCACGACCTGCGCGAGAGCGAACGCTTCGGACTGGCGGTGCGCCGCGCCATCGAAGAGCGCTACGACGGTACGGTCGCCATCCTGGCGAGCGGCTCGCTGTCGCATCATTTCAGCAACAACGGCAAGGCCGCCGAGTACATGCACAAGGTCTGGGATCCTTTCCTCGAAGAAACTGATCGTCACGTGATCGAACTTTGGAAAAAAGGCGACTGGGCCACCTTCCACGGCATGCTGCCCATGTATGCCGAGAAATGCTGGGGCGAAGGCAATATGCACGACACCGCCATGCTGCTGGGCGCGATGGGCGGCAAAGCCTACGACCAAAAGGTGGAAATCCTCACCCCCTACTTCGGCAGTTCGGGCACCGGGCAGATCAATGCCGTGTTCCCGGTCAGCCCCCTGCCGCACACCGCCGAGGCCTGAGCATGCCGCACCTGACCATCGAATACAGCGCCAATCTGCGCCCCCAGACGGACATGCCCGCCTTGCTCAAGCATCTGTCGGACGTGCTGCAGGCGGTGCGTTCCGCCGAAGGCGAACACATCTATCCGCTGGGCGGCATCCGCGTGCGCGCCATCCCCTGCGAAGACTACTGCATCGCGGGCGGCCAGGTGCCCGAGGCGGGCTTCGTGCACGGGGCCCTGCGCATCGGCGGGGGCCGTTCGCTGGATGTCTTGAAAACCACCGGCGACCAGGTATTCGACGCCATCAAGGCGCACTTTGCCCCGCTGTTCGAGCGGCAGCCCCTGGCCCTGTCCTTCGTCATTGACGAGTTCGCGCCGCCGGGCAGTTGGAAGCAGAACAACCTCCATCGTCTGTTGAAAAAGGACTAACGTGCTCAAGCAAGAAACCATCACCGCGCTGGCGCAAGAGCTGTACGCGGCACGCAAGGCGCGCACGCAGATCCGCCACCTCTCGGCGCGCTATCCCGACATGACGATCGCCGACGGCTACAGCATCCAGCGCGCCTGGGTCGCGCTGGAAAAGGCCGATGGCCGGGTGGCACGTGGGCGCAAGATCGGTCTGACATCACGCGCCATGCAGAAGTCGTCGCAGATCACCGAACCGGACTACGCCCCGCTCATGGACGACATGTTCTTCGAGCAAAACGGCGACATCCCCTTCGAGCATTTCATCAAGCCGCGCGTCGAAGTCGAGCTGGCCTTCGTCCTCAAGCACGACCTCAAGGGGCCGGGCGTGACGCTGTTCGACGTGCTGCGCGCCACCGAATACGTGGTGCCGGCGCTGGAAATCATCGATGCCCGCATCGAGCAGCACGACCGCGACACGGGCAAGCCGCGCAAGGTGACCGACACCATTTCCGACTTTGCCGCCAACGCCGGCATCGTGCTGGGCGGCACACCGATGCCGCCCGATGCGCTGGACATCCGCCGCGTGGGCGCCGCCCTGTTTCGCAACGGCACCATCGAAGAAACCGGGCTCGCCATCGGCGTGCTGGGCCATCCCGCCACGGGCATCGTCTGGCTGGCCAACAAAATTGCCCCCTACGACGAACAGCTGTACGCGGGCGACGTCGTGCTTGCCGGCTCTTTCACGCGCCCGGTCGAGGCCGAGCGCGGCGATACGATTCATGCCGATTACGGCGAACTGGGCAGCGTGTCCTTTCGCTTTGTCTAAGAGACCTCACCATGCAATTGAAAACCAACGCATTCAAGGCGGCCCTGAAATCCGGCCCGGCCCAGATCGGCTACTGGGTGGGTACGGGCGACCCCTACGTCACGGAAATCTTCGCCAGCACCGGTTTCGACTGGCTGCTCATCGACGGCGAGCACGGCCCCAACGACCTGCGCTCCACCTTGTCGCAGCTGCAGGCCATGGCCGCCTACCCCACGCACCCGGTCGTACGTCCGGTCAAGGGTGACGCTGCCATCCTCAAGCAGCTGCTCGACATCGGGGTGCAAAACTTCCTCATCCCCATGGTTGAGACCGCCGAGCAGGCACAGGCGCTGGTGCGAGCCACCCGCTACCCGCCAGCGGGCGTGCGCGGCGTGGGCACTGCGCTGGCCCGGGCATCCGCATGGAAGCAAATCCCCGACTACCTGCAGCGCGCCAACGACGAAATCTGCCTGCTGCTGCAAGTGGAATCCGCCACCGCGCTCGAACACCTGGACGCCATTGCCGCCACCGATGGCGTGGACGGCGTGTTCTTCGGCCCCGCCGACCTCGCCGCCTCGATGGGTCATCTCACCGACCCAGGCCACCCCGACGTGAAAGCCGCCATCGACGACGGCATCCGCCGCGTGCAGGCGCACGGCAAGGCCGCCGGCATCCTGATGCTCGACGAACAACGCGCCCACCACTACCTCGATCTCGGCGCACGCTTCGTCGCCGTCGGTGTGGACACCATCTCGATCGTCGGCGCCGCCAAGGCCGTGCTGAACAAGTACCGCAACTGAAATTTTTACGCAGCCAGAAAAAGGCCCGAAGCAAGATTTTGCTTCGGGCCTTTTTCTGGCTGCTGATGCCCCGGAAGCTGGGCGGCACGCCCCGCCCGGACGCAAGGATTGATTACCGGCCAAGCAAAAATGGCCCCTCCCAGATGAACAACTGCCCCCGGAAATCGGCGCGATGTCCAATGACCGGGATCTGTGCGTGCCCAGGTAAATGCCGAGCCTCAGTTGGTCGGCAACAGCATCAGCGTCAACATCGGCACGGAGGCCAGCAGTACCACCCGCACCAGATCGGCGCACAAGAACGGCCCGATGCCCCGGCTGACGGTGGCCAGTGTCGTGCCCTTGCTGAACTTCTGCACGATGAAGAGGTTCATCCCCACAGGCGGCGTGATCAGGCCGATTTCCACCACCATCAGCGCAATGACGCCGAACCAGATCGAAATCTGCGACTGGGTGAGGCCAAAGAACGGCAGGCCGACCATGACCGGATAGAAGATGGGGATGGTCAGCAGGATCATGGAGAGCGAATCCATGACGCAGCCCAGCAGCAGGTAGATGACGAGGATGGCGGCCAGCACCACGTACGGTGCCAGGCCGATGGTGGTGACCCATTCGGCCAGGTCGCTGGGCATGCGGCTGAGCGCCAGGCCGCTGTTGAGCAGGTCGGCGCCCATGACCACCAGGTAGATCATGGCCGTGGCTTCGGCCGTGCCCAGGATGCTGCGATACAGGCCGGGCCAGCGCATGCCGCCGCGGATCACGGCGTACAGCCCGCAGGCCGCCGCGGCGATGGAGGCCGCTTCGGTGAGATTTGCCCAGCCGCCATAGATGCCGTAGATGACGACGACGAAAACCAGCGCCACCGGCGAGACTTCGACCAGCGAACGCAAGCGCGTGGGCCAATCAGCACGCGGCACCGGCGGGATGTCGCGCATCTGGCGCGTGGCCATGATCTTGACCACGACGAAATAGCCCAACATCGCAATGATGCCTGGGATCACCGCCGCGACGAAGAGCTTGGCGATCGACTCTTGCACCAGCACGCCGTAGACGATGAGCGGCACGGAGGGCGGGATGAGAATGCCCAGCGTGCCGCCTGCGGCCACGGTGCCCGCCGCCAGCTTGGGCGGATAGTTGTGGCGCCGCAGTTCGGGCAGGGCCACTTGGCTCATGGTGGCGGCCGTGGCCAGCGAAGAGCCGCAGATGGCGCCAAAGCCTGCGCAGGCGCCGATGGCGGCCATACCCAGACCACCGCGCCAATGGCCGATGAAGGCCGAGGCCGCCCGGAACAGCGCGCGCGACAGGCCGCCGTGGATGGCGAACTGCCCCATGATGAGAAACAGCGGAATCACCGCCAGGTCGTAGTCCGAAAAGCGGGCGTACACCAGGCCATTGATGGTGTACAGCAAGGCGTTGGTGTCGCCGTGATTGACGACGAGATACAGCGCCGCGCCGGCCAGGAACATGCCGATGCCGACGTAGACGCGCAGCGCCAGAAAGCCCAACAGGACGGCCAGAACAATCAGGCCCAGTTCAATGCTGCCCATCGATCACCTCGTCTCCGGTATCAATTTCGTGGGGGACTGCGATGCCTTCCGCCGCCAGGCCGGCGCGATACAGCCCGCACAAGGTCAGCAGGGCAAAGCTGGGCAGCATGAGCCCTTGCGGGATCCACAGCGGCACCATCAGCATGGTGGAAGTTTCCATATTGTGATAGCTCTCGAGCGTGAGCAGCCCGGTGCGCCAGCAGATGAAGGCCGATACGACGGCCAGGGACAGATGGCAGAGCGTGAGCAGAAAGCGGTTGACTGCTTCGGGGAAAATCCCCGCCAGCAGATCCACGCGAATGTGGTTGTCGCCGATCTCGCACAGCGGCAGGAAGGCGGCCACCGCGACGGCGACCACCATTTCCAGCAGTTCGATGTCGCCCGGGATGGGGGCCGAGAAGAGCTTGCGCCCCACCAGCGAGACGATGGACATCGCCACGATGGCCAGCACGGCCATGCCGCCGATCAGGGCAAAGCCCACCGACAAGCGCCGTAAGATATTTCCAAGCATGATGTGATTGCTCCTGGGCAACCAGAAAACGACGCACCGTTCCGGGTGCGTCGTTCAGGATGCCGGCGTCGAATGTCAGCCTATCAATGCACCAGCGCGGGTGCCTGTTCCTTGACCAGCTTTTCCAGGCCGTCGTACAAGGCCTGCTTGTCAACGTTTTTCACCTTGGCGGCCAGCCATTCATCGACCACCGGCTGCGACTTCGCCTTCAACGCCGCATAGGTATCGGCCGACCAGCTGTTGACGTGCTGCTTCGGATTGGCGGAAATGGTCTTGACCACCTGCGCCGTGGCCTTGTCCCAGGCGGCGGCAAAGCGCATGGTGAGCGCCTCGCCGCTGTACTTGTCGAGAATCGCCCGCAAGTCAGCGGGCAGACCCTCGTAGCGCTGTTTGTTCATCAGCACGGCCAGCGTCGTGATGGTGGTGGCCGCCTGATTGGGGCCGGTTTGCGTGTGATAGAAGGTGGTTTCGTCCAGCTTGGTGGGCGGCACGACTTCCCAGGCGGCCAGGGCGCCGTCGAGCACGCCCTTGGACAGGGAATCGGCGATCTGCGACGGCGGCATGCTGACCGGCGTGGCCCCCACCGATTCGAGGAAGCGCGAGGCCAGGCGCGTGGATGCCCGGATGCGCAGCCCCTTTAGGTCGTCCACCGTCTTGACGTCTTTCTTGGTGGTGTGCAGCGTGCCGCCCACGTCGCTATAGACGGCCAGCACCTTATAGGGCGTGAAGTCGTCCTTGCCGTAGGTGGTGGCGTAATCCCAGATGATCTTGCTGGCCGCCTGGCCGTTGTCGGGCAGCATGAAAGGCAGTTCGAGCACTTCGCTGCGCGGGAAGCTGCCTGCGGAATAACCCAGGGCCGTCCAGACAATGTCCACGACCCCATGACGCACCTGGTCGTTGAGCTGCGAGGGCTTGCCACCCAGCTGCATGGACGGGTAGATTTCGCACTGGATGCGGCCTTTGGACTCGGTCTTGAGATCGTTGCACCAGGGCTCGATCACATTGACCTGGGCATTGGAATTGGCAGGCAGGAAATGTTCGAAACGCAGTGTGACCGTATCGTCCTTGGCATTTGCCACCCCCGTCCCAAACAGGCTGGCCGATGCGAAAACGGCGGCCCACGCCGCAACACGTTTGGCTTTGAAGTGCATGATGTCTCCATGAGAGTCGTGATTTCACTAACATGTAAACTATATCGTGCACAATCAGCCTTTGATATGGCGGAAATCCCTAATATTTAAGTGTTCAAGAATCTGAAGCGACGCGCGCATACAGACGCTTGATCGCTGTGGTCAGCCCCGCGCGTGCCGGGCCCACCCGCAGCCTGGGCTGCGGCTAGGCCGGATCGGCCAGGACGTCGATCTCGGGCAAGGCCACATTGGGAATGCTGTCAGTAGGCGCCGCCAGCAGCAGATCGAGCAACTCGTAGGCCTGGTGGACGAGCCCGCTGCCGATCGTCTGTTCGAGCAGGCGGTACTGCGCCTCGATCAACGGCGCGATCTGCTGATACAGGCGCTGCCCTTCGGGCGACAACCGGATGATGACGCGCCGCCGGTCGTGCGCCACACGGGTACGCGTCACCAGGCCCATGGTCTGCAGCCGCGCTAATACGCCCACCATGCTGGGGCTGAGGATGACGCAGGCGTCACACAGTTGATTGGGTTCGGCCGACCCTTGCTCGCCCAGCTCGCGCACGATGCGCCATTGCTGCTCGGTCAGGTTGAAGTGATTGAGAATGGGCCGAAAATGAGACAGCAAAGATTCGCGCGCCTTCAGCAATAATTGTGGAAGATTGCGCTTGGTGATGTCCGCCGCCATGAAAGATGCTCCGCAAGAGACGTGTTTCTCTAGCATGTTAGCATCCAGGCCCGCGCCTGGCACCTTTCGCGTGACACGATGGCATCTTCCGGCCCGGCGGGCGCAGCCCGCGCGGCGGCGCCCCGGCCTACGCCGCCTGCAGCGAGCCGACCCCGCGCCGCTCGATGAAGAGGGTGGATCCCGGCTGTTTCTTGGCCTGTGATTTCGCCTCGCTGGCCGCCTGCGCGATCTGGTGGCGCGATTGATAAGCCCCCGGCTCGACCTGCACCGCGCCCAGCGACAGGGTGGGCAGGCCATATGAGCACGTCACGCCCCGGCGGTCTTCGGCCTCGTAGTGCTGCACGTCGCCCTGCCCGGCCTCGACCATCAACTGCGCCATGCCCGAGGTGAATTCCCGCATCATGCGCTCGCAGCGCGTCTTCCAGTCGCCGCTGCGAAACAGCACGATGAAATCATCACCGCCGATATGGCCGAGAAAATCCAGGCGCTCATCCACGTGATGGCTCAGCACGCGGCTCAGCAGCCGGATGACGTCGTCGCCCAGACGGTAGCCGAAGCGATCGTTGAAAGGTTTGAAGTGATCGAGATCGGCATGGCACACGGCAAACTGCAGGCCGCTGGCCAGGTAGCGCTGAATCTGCCGGTCGATGGGCACGTTGCCCGGCAGCTGCGTGAGCGGATTGGCATGGCGCGCGGCGCGCAGCTGCAGGCGGTTGAGCGCCTGCAGGAGATCCTGGCTCGACCCGATCCCCAGATAGTGCCCACGCCCGGTGATGATGAAATCGGCGGCTAGGCCATGGCCCTCGGCCTCGGCCAGCCAGCGGCTGAGCGTCAACAGGGGCGTGTGCATGTCCACGATGAGCGGCTTGCTGTCCATGAACAGACGACATGGGCTGGAGCCGTACAGTTCGCGCTGAAAAGGCAGCGAAAAGCGCTCGATGAGACTGCTGCGCTTGAGCACGCCGACCGGAATCTCGTGCTCGACGACCGGAATGGTGTAGAGATCGGGTTTGGACAGGAAAAGATTGAAGACAGCCTCGCTGCTGACCTGCGAGGTGACGCTGGGCACGCGGCGCAGCAGCTGCAGGGCCCAGCCCTGGACGTCGTCCTGCGGCAAGCCGGGCTCGGAGCAGCAGCGCAGCGCATCCAGACGCTGGCCCGCCAGCGCGGCGGCAAGCTCGGGCCAGTTCAAGCGCTGCGGCTGAGCCTGCGGTCTGGCCAGGTAGTAGCCCTGCGCGCAGGCGATGCCCTGATCGCAGACGCTGGCCAGCTCTTCAAGTGTCTCGACACCCTCGGCCACCACGATCGCCCCGGCCACCGCGGCAATGTCGCTGACCGAACGCAGAATCTGTTGGCGCAGCAGATCTTCCTGGATGCCCGAAACGAATGCCTTGTCGGTCTTGATGTACTTGGGCCGCAGCGTCAGCCAGCGTCCCAGGTTGGAAAAGCCGGCGCCCAGGTCGTCGATGGCAAACTGCACGCCGCCGCGCTGCAGCCGCGCGATCACGCCCGAAAGCTCGGGCCACGACGCGCCCAGGCTTTGTTCGGTGATTTCGACGACCAGTCGGCTGCCTTCAAGCCCGGCCTGCGCCAGCAGTGTCAGCAGATCCGAGGGGCCGTGCGCGGCAGCCAGCAAGGCCTGCGGGCTGACATTGAGAAACAGCCGCCCCGGCAGCCGCAGCGCGGCGAAGCGCTGAATCACGCAGACGCAGGCGCGGTGTTCGAGCTCGACCCCCAGGCCCAGAGCGCGCGCCCGGGCAAACAGCAGGTCGGGCGCATGCAAGGGGCTGCCGACAGGCCCACGGGTGAGGCCCTCGTGGCCGAGCACCGAGCCCTCGCGCAGCCAGACGATGGGTTGAAAGACGGCGGACAGCGAGCACTGGCGAATGGCTTCGCGCTCGACGTCCAGTTCATCCCCCGGATCGTTTGATACAAACTGATTCGCACCGGGCATCCAATCGGGCAACAAGGACATCGAACCGCAACCACACTAGAAAAAAACGGGCGCCTCGTCGAGGCGAACCTTTACAGCAAACCCAGTTGCAGCTTGGCGGGTTCGCTGATCATCTCCCGGCTCCAGGGGGGATCCCAGACCAGATCGACCGTGGCTTCGTCCACGCCTTCGATGTTGAGCAGCTTGTTGCGCGCCTCGTCGGCAATCATGGTGCCCATGCCGCAACCGGCCGCCGTGAGCGTCATCTTGATTTCGATGCGGAAGCGCCCCGGGGCGCTGGCGGGCACGACCTTGCACTCGTAGACCAGCCCCAGATTGACGATATCCACCGGGATTTCCGGGTCGTAGCAGGTGGACAGCATCGTCCAGGCGGCTTCCTCGACGGATTCTTGCGTGGCGGGCCCATCGTGGGTGTGCTTGACCTCTTCCGTGGGTTCGAAGCCCAGGGCATCGCCATCGACGCCTTCGATGCGATACAGATTGCCCTCGACCATCACGGTATAGGTGCCACCCAGCTGCTGGGTGATGACCGCCTCGCAGCCCGCTTCGATGGTGACCGGAGAGCCATAGGGCACGGTGACCGCCGGGCAATCCCGGTTGACGACCACTTCCTGACGATTGAAACTCATGTTCTTACCTCGGGTTCAACGCATTATTCGGTGACGGCCGTGTCACGCGCCTGCGTGATGGCGTTGTGCAGGGTATGCCAGGCCAGGGTGGCGCACTTCACCCGCGAGGGAAACTCGCGCACCCCCGACAGGACTTCGAGCTTGCCCAGATCGCAATCGGGATGCGCCTCGGTGAGCATGGCATGGATGTTCTGAAACAAGGCGTCCACCGCCTCGATCTTCATGCCGCGCACGGCCTCGGTCATGAGCGAGGCCGAGGCGGTGGAGATGGCACAGCCATGCCCGACGAAACTGACCTCTTGCACCACACCATCGGCCACCCGCGCGTATACGGTGAGCTGGTCGCCGCACAGGGGGTTGTGGCCGTCGGCGCGATGCGAGGCATCGTCCATGGCACGAAAGTTGCGCGGGTTGCGGTTGTGGTCGAAGATGACTTCCTGGTAGAGATCGCGCAGGCCGTCCTCGGTGTCCCTCATGAATTCATACCCCAAATAATGTCTGAGCCTTGCGCACGCCAGCCACCAGGGCTTCGACGTCGCGCAAGTCGTTGTACAGCGCAAACGAGGCGCGTGCCGTCCCGGGGATGCCGAAGTACGACATCAGCGGCATGGCGCAATGGTGCCCGGCGCGGATGGCCACCCCTTCGGTGTCCAGGATGGTGCCCAGATCGTGCGGGTGGATGCCGTCCACCAGGAAGGACAGAATGCCCGCCTTGTGCGCCGCCGTGCCCACCAGCCGCACGCCCGGAATGGCCCGCATGGCCTCGGTGGCCTGTTCCAGCAACATGGTTTCGTGTGCGGCGATACGATCGAGCCCCAGCGTACGCACGTAGGCAATGGCCGCCCCCAGGGCAACCGAACCGGCGATGTTGGGCGTGCCCGCCTCGAAGCGCTGCGGGCCCTCGGCCCAGGTGCTGCCCTCGAAACTGACGGTGCGAATCATATCACCGCCCCCCTGCCAGGGGGGCAGGTCTTTCAGGATGCTGGCGCGCACGTACAGGGCGCCGATGCCGGTGGGGCCGTAGATCTTGTGCCCGGAAAACGCATAGAAGTCGCAATCCAGCGCCTGCACGTCCACCACGGCGTGCGCCACGGCCTGGGCGCCATCGACCAATGCCAGGGCGCCGGCCTCGTGCGCCAGGCGCACCAGCTCGGCCACCGGATTGACCGTGCCCAGGGCGTTGGAGACGTGGGCGATGCCCACCAGCCGCGTGCGGCTGCCCAGCTGCGCCTTGAAGTCGGCCAGGTCGAGTTCGCCCGCGTCGGTGATACGCGCGTGGCGCAGCACCGCCCCCGTGCGCTGGCACAGCAGCTGCCAGGGCACGATGTTGGAGTGGTGCTCCATGCCGGTGACGAGGATTTCATCGCCCGCCTGCAAGCCTTGTCCCCAGGTCTGCGCCACCAGGTTGATGGCTTCGGTGGTGCCGCGCGTGAAGATCACGTCGCGGCTGGCGGGGGCATTGAGCAGGCCGCGCACCTGTTCGCGCGCTTCTTCGTACAGGTCGGTGGCATGCTGCGAGAGCCAGTGCACACCACGGTGGATGTTGGCGTTGGACTGTTCATAGAACTGATCCAGCGCCTGGATCACGGCGCGCGGCTTTTGCGTCGTGGCACCGTTGTCCAGGTAGGCCAGGCGGCGCTTGCGCACCGGGCGGGCGAGGATGGGGAAGTCGTCGGCGCAGACGCGGCCCGCGGCGTCCAGCAAAGCCCCGCGATCCTGAGCGGATTCATCCGCCAGGCGCACGCTTTCTTGAGATGTCAGTGGCGCATTCATGCGGCCTCCAGGACGGCGCCGCCGCCGGGCAGCAGGGAACGGATTGCCTGCTCGACGCGCTGGCGCAGCAGGGGCGCGTCGATGCGCGCCACGCTGGCGGCGGCAAAGGCATAGGTGAGGATGTCGCGCGCATGCGCCTCGTCCAGGCCGCGCGAGCGCAGATAGAACAGGCTGTCTTCGTCGATCTGCCCCACCGTGGCGCCGTGCGCGCACTTGACGTCATCGGCGTAGATTTCGAGTTCGGGCCGGGAATCGGACTTGGCCAGGCGCGACAGCAGCAGACTGTCGTTGCGCTGGATGGCATCGGTGCCGTCGGCGCCCGGCGCCACCAGGATGCGGCCGCTGAACACGCCGTGCGCGGTGTCGGCCAGGATGCCCCGGTAGGTTTCATGGCTGACGCAGCGCGGCTTTTCGTGGCCGATGAGCGTGTGGTGATCGACGTGGCGCCGCTGATCGACGTAATACAGGCCGTTGAACAAGGTCTCGCAGCGTTCGTCGGCAAAGTGCGTGGCGATGTCGTGGCGTGCCAGGCGTGCGCCCAGCGACACCGAATGCGAGGCAAAGTACGAGCCGCGCGCCTGCACGGCGTCGATCTCGCCCAGATGCCAGGCCTGCGCCGATTCTTGCTGCAGCTTCAGGTGCGTGATGCGGGCGTCCTGGTCGAGCCGCAGACGCGTGACGGCGTGGTGGAAATTGCTGGCCCCCGCCACGCCCACGTAGTGTTCGACCACCGTCGCCTGGGCGCCGGCTTCGGCGTGTACCACGTGGCGCAGGAAATGCGCCGCCTTGGGCGAGGCAGCCACGCAGACGATGTGGACGGGCGCGTCGAGCGTGGCGCCGCGCGCCAGCGACACCCAGGCCCCGTCGCTGGCCAGCGCCAGATTGAGCGCGCTGGTGCTGTAGCCATCGGCCACCTGGCCATAGAGGCCCTGCAGCGCGTCGGCCTGCGCGGCCCAGGCCTGCGACAGCGGCAGCAGCCGCACATCTGCGGGCAGGCTACCGATATCGGAGAGCGCCGCATCGAAGGCGCCATCGACGAACACCAGCCAGTGGCCCGCCTCTTGCGCCTTGAGCGCGGCGACCTGATCGGCCACGGCCTGCGCATCGCCATCGACAAAGGTGGCGGCAGCCAGCGGCGACAACGACGTGTGGCGCCAGGCGTCGTTCTTGGTGGTGGGCCAGCCCTCGCCCATGAAGCGGTCGAGGGCCTGCTGGCGCGCCGCCGCCAGCCACGGCAACTGCGCACCGGGCAGGTGCGCCGCGCGCCCGCCAAAGGTGTCGGCCCAGGCTTGCAGGTTGTTGCTCATGCCCGTGCCCCCGGCTTGACGCCAATCTTCTTGCCGTCGTCGGCCTTCAGGCCGCCGCGCGGTGCGGCAGGCGCCTGATTGACGCCTTCGATCCAGCCATAGCCTTTGGCTTCGAGTTCGAGCGCGAGTTCGCTGCCGCCCGAACGCACGATCTGGCCGTGCGCCAGCACGTGTACGAAATCGGGCTTGATGTAATCGAGCAGGCGCTGGTAGTGCGTGATGACGATCATCGAGCGTTCGGGTGAGCGCAGGCGGTTGACCCCTTCGGCCACCGTCTTCAGGGCATCGATATCGAGGCCCGAATCGGTTTCGTCGAGAATGGCCAGCTTGGGTTCGAGCAAGGCCATCTGCAGCACTTCGTTGCGCTTTTTCTCGCCGCCGGAAAAGCCTTCGTTGACGGAACGGTAGAGGAATTCGTCGCGCATGCCCACGAGTTTCATTTCGGCCTTGGCCTTCTTGACGAAGTCCATCGCGTCGAGCTCGGGCTGGCCGCGGTGCCGACGCCCGGCATTGACCGCCGCGCGCAGGAAATAGGCATTGGACACACCGGGGATTTCGATGGGGTACTGGAAGGCCAGGAAGATGCCCGCGCGGGCCCGTTCTTCGACCGGCAGCGCCAAGAGGTCTTGCCCTTCGAACTCGACCGAACCGCCGGTGACCTTGTAGGCCTCGCGCCCGGTGAGCACCTGCGACAGCGTGCTCTTGCCCGCCCCGTTGGGGCCCATGATGGCGTGTACCTCGCCTGGCTTGATGTCGAGGCTCAGGCCGCGCAGGATTTCTTTGTCCTCGATCGAGGCGTGCAGATTGTTGATTTTCAGCATGAGATAGGCTCCTTAACCGACGCTGCCTTCCAGGCTCACGCCGAGCAGATTCTGCGCTTCGACGGCGAACTCCATGGGCAATTCCTTGAAAACTTCTTTGCAAAAGCCGTTGACGATCATCGACACGGCATCTTCGGCGGACAGGCCGCGCTGCATGGCGTAGAACAGCTGGTCTTCGGCGATGCGCGAGGCGGTGGCCTCGTGCTCGACGCTGGCACTGGGGTTCTGCACCTCGATGGTGGGGAAGGTGTGCGCGGCGCAGTCTTTGCCGATGAGCAGCGAATCGCACTGCGTATAGTTGCGCGCATTCTCGGCCTTGGGCGTCATGCGCACCAGGCCGCGGAAAGTGTTGCTGCCGTGCCCCGCCGAAATGCCCTTGGAAATGATGGTGCTGCGCGTGTTGCGCCCCATGTGGATCATTTTCGTGCCGGTATCGGCCTGCTGGTAATGGTTGGACAGGGCCACGGAATAGAACTCGCCGGTGGAGTCGTCGCCACGCAGAATCACGCTGGGGTATTTCCAGGTGATGGCCGAGCCGGTCTCGACCTGCGTCCAGGAGATGCGCGAGCGTGCGCCACGGGCATCGCCGCGCTTGGTGACGAAGTTGTAGATGCCCCCCACCCCGTTTTCGTCGCCGGGATACCAGTTCTGCACGGTGGAGTACTTGATGCGGGCGTCTTCCAGTGCCACCAGCTCGACCACCGCCGCGTGCAGCTGGTTTTCGTCGCGCATGGGCGCCGTACAGCCTTCGAGATAGCTGACGATGGCGCCTTCGTCGGCGATGATGAGGGTGCGCTCGAACTGCCCGGTATCGGCGTTGTTGATGCGGAAATAGGTAGACAGTTCCATTGGGCACTTGACGCCCTTGGGGATGTAGACGAACGAGCCATCCGAGAATACGGCCGAGTTCAGTGCCGCGTAGAAGTTGTCGCCCGGCGGCACCACCGAGCCCATGTATTTCTGCACCAGATCGGGGTGCGAGCGCACGGCTTCGGAGAACGAACAGAAGATGATGCCGACGTCGGCCAGCTGCTTGCGGAAGGTGGTGGCCACCGAGACGGAATCGAACACGGCATCCACGGCCACCCCGGCGAGCTTGGCGCGCTCGTGCAGCGGCACGCCCAGTTTCTCGTAGGTTTTCAGCAGCTCGGGATCGACTTCATCCAGGCTCTTGGGGCCGTCTTTCTTGGATTTGGGCGCCGAGAAATAGCTGATGTCCTGGAAGTCGGGTTCCGGGAAATTGACCTTGGCCCAGTCGGGCTGCGGCATCTTCAGCCATTCGCGGTAAGCCTTCAGGCGCCACTCGAGCATGAACTCGGGCTCGCGCTTGACCGCGGACAGGCGGCGAATCACGTCTTCGTCCAGACCTTTTGGAAAAGTCACGGCTTCGATTTCAGTGACGAAACCGGCGTCGTAGTCACGGTCGAGGAAGGAATCGAGCTTGTCGTTGACAGTACTCATTTGGACAGACTCCAGTTCGGGATGTTCGGAATACGGGAAGCAGCCGCCGGGACATGGCGCGCCGATGCGGCCACGGATACGGGAGCAGGTAGGGATTCTTCAAGCATGTCGGCCACCGTCACGGCTTCGAGCGTGCGGCGCACAATGAGGTTGATGCGCTGCCAGTGGGTGCGGATGTGGCAGGCACCTTCGACGCTGCACACGCCAGGCGTGGCCGTGCATTCGGTGAGGCCGAAGGGCTGCTCTTCGAGCGCGTCGATGATTTCGGCCACGCTGATCTGCCCCGCCTCGCGTCCCAGCCGGTAGCCGCCGTGCGCGCCCCGCGTGCTGGCCACGAGGCCGTGCTGTGCGAGCAGCTTGAGCACCTTGCTGACGACTGGCTGCCCCAGGCCCAGGCTGGCAGCCAGTTCAGCGGCGCTGCAAACGTGTGCCGACTGGGCCGCCATGTGCGTGAGCACAAGGATTCCGTAATCGACGATCTTGCTGATCCGCAGCATGAGCCACACCAGGGGGATGAATTCGAGAGACCAAATAGTACTGCTTTGGTACAGTATAGGTCAAACCCTGATGCGCGACTGTTGCAGCCGCCACATATGGGCGTAGCGCCCGCCCTGAGCCAGCAGTGCATCGTGCGTGCCCTGCTCGACCACCCGGCCGGCGTCGAGCACCAGAATATGATCCGCATCGACGATGGTGGACAGCCGGTGGGCGATGATGAGCGTGGTGCGCCCCCGGGCAATGCGGTCGAGCTGATCCTGGATGGCCCGCTCGGTGCGCGTATCGAGCGCGCTGGTGGCTTCGTCGAACACCAGGATGGGCGGCGACTTGAGCAGCGCCCGGGCGATGGCCACGCGCTGCTTTTCACCGCCCGACAACTTCAGGCCGCGCTCGCCGACGGGGGTATCGTAGCCCTGGGGCAGCGACATGACGAAATCGTGGATGTGCGCCGCCTTGGCCGCCGCAATGCACTCGTCCTGCGTGGCGCCGGGCCGCCCGTAGGCGATGTTGTAGCCAATGGAATCGTTGAAGAGCACGGTGTCCTGGGGCACGATGCCGATGTGCGCACGCACGCTGTCCTGGGTGTATTCGCGGATGTCCCGGCCATTGATGCACACCGCGCCCGCCGTGGGGTCGTAAAAGCGGAACAGCAGCCGCGACAGCGTGGACTTGCCCGCGCCCGAGGCCCCCACCACAGCCAGCGAACCGCCCGCGGGTACGGTGAAGCTCACCCGATGCAGGATCTGGCGGTCGGACTGATAGCCGAAATCGACCGCCTCGAAGCTCAGGCTGGCCTGCCCAGCCTGCAGGGCCACGGCCCCGGGGCGGTCGGCGACCTCTTGGTGGTGCCCGAGCAGATCGAACATGCGTTCCATGTCGGCCAGCGCGTGCTTGATCTCCCGGTAGACGAAGCCCAGAAAATTCAAGGGGGCGTACAGCTGCGTGAGATAGGCCGACACCAGCACCACGTCGCCGATGCTCATGCTGCCCTGCACCACCCCGCGCGCCGACTGCCAGAGCAGCGCCGTCATCCCGACGGTGATGATGACGCTTTGCCCCATGTTCAGCAGATTGAGCGATACCTGATTGCGCACGGCGGAATCCACCCAGCGGCGCATGTCGTGATCGTAGCGGCGGCTTTCGTAAGCCTCGTTGCCGAAGTATTTGACGGTTTCATAATTCAGCAGGGCGTCGATGGCCTTGCCGTTGGCCTGGCTGTCGAGCGTGTTCATGGTGCGCCGGTACACCATGCGCCGTTCGGTCACCCGCAGCGTGAAGACGATGTAGGCGGCAATCGTACTCAGCGTCAGCGCGGCAAAGACCCAGTCATAACGCCACAGCAGCACCCCCGTCACCATGCCGATCTCCAGCAGGGTCGGCAGGATGTTGAAGACGGTGAAGTTGAGCAGAAAGCCGATGCCCTTGGTGCCGCGCTCGATGTCGCGTGTCAGCCCCCCCGTACGCCGTCCCATGTGAAAGCGCAGCGACAGCGACAGCAGATGACGGAACACTTGGCTGGCCACCCGCTGGATGGCCCCCTGGGTGACGCGTGCAAACAAGGCGTCGCGCAGTTCGCCGAACACGCCGGTCATGAGCCGCGCCAGACCATACCCGGCCAGCGCGGCCAGCGGCACGGTCAACAGCGTGGCGGGCACCCCAAGACCGTCGATGAGATCTTTCAGGTAGATCGGCGTCAGCACGTTGGCCAACTTGGCCACAATCATGCAGGCCAGGGCAAAGCCCACCCGTCCGCGGTATGCCCAGACATAAGGCCAGAGATTCTTCAGGGTCTGCCAGTCGTCGCGCCGTGCGGGCGCCGGGCCGGTGTGGGTGAAACGCAATTTGAAACCTCTTTACCAACAGGGATACTGCCAGGACTGCGCATACAATAGGGGGCAATTGCACTATGCCCCGGCCAGGCCGGAAAGATTGTATGACTGTTTCGGTATTCGATTACGAGGCCGAGCTTGGCGCCTGCGCCGCAGGCGACCGAACCGCCTTCCATTCACTGTACCGCCACGAGGCCCCCGCCATGCGCGCCCTGGCCCTGGCCATCCTGGACGACGCCGGGCAGGCCGACCGCCTGTTGCACGAAACCTTCGTGCTCATCTGGCGCAACGCCGCCGGCTACAGCGCCAGCATCGGCACGGCGCGCGCCTGGATGTACAGCATCTTGCGCTACCGCGCCAAGGCACACCGGTACGAACTGCGGCGCATGGGCCAGCACACCGACACGCCCCGGCTGCCCGCGCTGACGCTGCCGCAAGACGCCAGCCACGACACCATTGCGGGGGTGCTCGCCGCGCTGCCGACGCCGCAGCTCGAAGCCCTGCTGCAGGCCTATCTGCACGGCGGCGACCTGGCCCACATCGCTGCCCGCCTCGATCGCTCCGAACCCGACATCCAGGCCTCCATCGAATCAGTGCTCACGCACATCGACGAGGCCGTGCGCGCATGAAATCGCACCGCTCCTATTCCGATCACGAAATCGCCCGCTACGTACTCGGCCTGGACAGCCCCGAACACGCGCAGGACATCCAGGCGCGCCTGGCGCAAGACGACGCCGCCGCGGCCTGCGCACTCAAATGGGAAGCCTATTTCCTCGGCATCGTCGATGCCTTGCCCCCAGCCCCGCCACCCGCCACCGTGCTGGCGGGCATTCAGGCCACGCTAGGCATCGAAGAAACCCCGACCGACGCTGCGCCGACAACCGGTCGTCCGTCTCACGAAGCGCCGGAAACAGCGAGCGACACGGCCACGACGCCCGCGCCCGCCCGGCCCCGGCGCGCCTGGCGCTTCGGGCGCAAGCAGGCCGTGGTGGCCAGTATCGTCGCCGTCGTGATCATCCTGGTGGTTCTCGTCCTGTCGGCCAGCCTGCACCACACGTCCAGCACGGTCGTCCAGCAGACGATCGATCTCGACGCGCAATAACAGACTCAGCGTAAACGGCTCAGCGCACACAGCGGCGCGCCTGCGCAAAGCCGGGCTCCTGGCCCGGCTTTGCCTGGTTCGTATGCAGACGTACTCGGCAAACGCAGACGCCAGACCGGCCCTTCGCGGCCTGGCGACGGCTCAGTCGGGCGAGACGCCGCCTTCGAGCGCCTGCCCCAGCTGCGCCCGGATGGCCAGCAGGTCGCTGCGCAGCGCCTGCAGCTCGGAGCCCTTCAGGCGCACGGCGGCATCGGCATCGTGAGGGACGTCGGCGCCTTCACCCAGGCGGTTGCGCGCCCCGGCAATGGTGAAGCCCTGTTCGTAGAGCAGGTCGCGGATGCGGCGCACCAGCAGCACTTCGTGGTGCTGGTAATAGCGGCGGTTGCCGCGGCGCTTGACCGGCCGCAGCTGCGAGAATTCTTGTTCCCAGTAGCGCAGGATGTGCGGCTTGACGCCGCACAGCTCGCTGACTTCGCCGATGGTGAAATAGCGTTTGGCCGGAATGGGTGGCAGAGCGGCTGCCGTGGTAAGCGTGGTCATGCGGATTCTCCGGTCGCGACGATGCCGTCCTTGAGTTTCTGGCTGGCATGGAAGGTGACCACCCGCCGCGCCAGAATGGGGATGACTTCGCCGGTCTTGGGATTGCGCCCCGGGCGCGGCGGCTTGTTGCGCACCTGGAAGCTGCCAAAGCCCGAGAGCTTGACCTCGACCCCCTGCACCAGGGCGTCACGCACCTCGGAGAAGAAGGTGTCCACGACGTCCTTGGCCTCGCGCTTGTTGAGCCCCACCCGCTCGAACAAGAGTTCAGCCAGATGCGCCTTGGTCAATGTTCGATCCATATCCACCGAAAATGCTCCTATGTACGCAACCGCGCCCCATGCACCCGCGTCAGGGCATCGATGAGACGCTGCATGCAGTATTCAATCTGACGATCATCGAGCGTGGCATCCTGCCCCTGGAACCAGAAGCGCAACGCCAGGCTACGCTGTTCGGCCGACGAGGAGTCGCGCCAAATGTCGAACAGTTTAATGTCTTTGACCACGGCAAGTGCTTCATCCGCCGCAATCTGGTGCTCAAGTGTATCAAGCACGGCCTGCCACGGCAGGGCGGCATCGACCCAGACGGCCAGATCGCGGATCACCACAGGCTGGCGCGACAGTTCGACGGGCTGCGGGAAGGGCTGCGTGGCGATCGCCGCCGTGTCGAGTTCGAACACGACCGGCGCGTGCGGCAAGTCGAGCGCCTGCGCCCAGCGCGGGTGCACCTCGCCGATCCAGCCGATGGCCCGGCCATCGAGCAGCAGGCGGGCGCTGCGCCCCGGATGCAGGGCCGGGTGGCTGGCCGCCTCGCAGCGCAGGCCCGCGGCCTGGGCGCCCAGCAGGGATTGCAGGTCGCGCTTGACGTCGAAGAAGTCGACCGGACGACTGGCCTCGCCCCACTGCTCGGGCACGGCGGGCCCCCAGGCCGCGGCGGCCAGGTGCGTGGGCTGCGCCACGCCGGCCACCGCCAGGGCGCCATCGGCCACCGAGGCGTCGCGCGCGAACACGCGCCCCAGTTCGAAGACGCGCACACGCGTCTGACGGTGCCGGGCGTTGTGGGCAATATTGGCCAGCAGGCCACCGATCAGGCTGGAACGCATCACCGCCAGCTGGCTGGCGATCGGGTTGAGCAGGCGGATGGGCTGCGCGTTGCCGCAGTAGTTCTGTTCCCAGGCCTCTTCCACGAAGGAAAAATTGATGACTTCCTGGTAATCCAGCGCCGCCATGCCGGCCCGCAGGGCGTGCGGCCCGCGCAGCACTTCCGGTTGCACCCGCATGCGGGCGGGCGCCATGGGGGGCAGATCGGGGATCTGATCAAAGCCGTAGATACGCGCCACTTCTTCGATGAGGTCTTCTTCAATACCCAGATCGAAGCGCGCCGCGGGCGGCGTCACCCAGAAATCGTCGCCGTCCTGGCGGAAATCGAAGCCCAGGCTGCCAAACACGGTGGCCACCTGCCCGGCGGACAGCTGGATGCCGAGCACACGCGCGCAGCGCGACAGGCGCATGCGCACGGGCTCGCGCGTCGGCAGGCGGATGATCTGGTCGTCCACGGGGCCGGCCTGCCCGCCGCAGATGTCCAGGATCAGCCGGGTCATGATGTCGAGATGGGCCGGAATTGTGGAAAAATCGACGCCACGCTCGAAGCGGTGGCCTGCCTCGGAGGTGAGCTTGTAGCGGCGCGGGCGGCCCATGATGGCCTCGGGCCACCAGAAAGCCGCTTCCAGGAAGACGTCCGTGGTGTCGAGCGTGACGGCCGAGGCCAACCCCCCCATGATGCCCGCCAGGCTTTCAAGCGTATCGCCCGTCCCGATGACACCGACATCGGGCGTCAGCGTGACGGTCTGCTCGTTGAGCAGTTGCAGCTGCTCGCCCTCGCGCGCCCAGCGCACGGTGAGGCCGCCCCGGATGCGCTGCAGGTCGAAGACGTGGGTGGGCCGCCCGAGTTCGAGCATGACGTAGTTGGAAATATCCACCAGGGCCGAGACCGAACGCTGGCCCGCGCGCTCGAGGCGCGCCTTCATCCAGTCGGGCGTCTGGGCGCGCGCATTGACGCCGCGCACGATGCGCCCGGCAAAGCGACCACACAGATCGGGGGCCTGCACATTCACCGGCAGGCGGTCTTGCAGCGTGACGTCGATCTCGGGGACGGGCGGCGTTTGCAGGACGCAACCGGTCAGCGCTGCGACCTCGCGCGCAACCCCCTGAATCGACAGGCAATCGGCGCGGTTGGGCGTGAGCTTGATGGTGAAGATGGTGTCGTCCAGCTGCAAGGCAGCGCGGATGTCGGTGCCTGGCACGAGCTGCGCGGAGAGTTCGAGCAGACCGGCGTGGTCTTGCGACAGCCCCAGTTCGCGCGCCGAGCACAGCATGCCGAAGGATTCGACCCCGCGCATCTTCACCGGGCCGATCTTCATGCCGCCCGGCAGTTCTGCGCCGATGCGCGCGAGCGGCACCACCAGGCCCGCGGCGGCGTTGGGCGCGCCGCAGACGATCTGCAGCGGCGTGCCCGAGCCGTCATCCACCTGGCAGACGTGCAGCTTGTCGGCATTGGGGTGATCGGCCACCGACACGATGCGCGCGACCACCACGCCCGCGAAGGGCGGCGCATAGGGCGCGGCCTCTTCGACCTCGAGGCCCGCCATGGTGAGGCGATGCGCCAGCGTTTGGCTGTCGATCTCGGGATTGGCCCAGGCGCGCAGCCACGATTCAGGAAATTGCATGATTGGATTCCGTACTAGACGTTGAACTGGCGCAGGAAGCGCAGATCGCCTTCGAAGAACTGGCGCAGATCGTTGACGCCGTAACGCAGCATGGTGAGGCGTTCGAGGCCGGAGCCAAAGGCAAAGCCCATGTAGCGTTCGGGATCGAGGCCGAAATTGCGCACCACCTGCGGGTGCACCTGGCCCGAACCGGAGATTTCCAGCCAGCGCCCCTGGTTGGGCCCCGAGGTGAACATCATGTCGATTTCCGCCGAGGGCTCGGTGAAGGGGAAGAACGACGGCCGGAAGCGCAGGGTGAGGTCTTCGGTCTCGAAGAAGGCGCGCAGGAAATTCGTGTATACGCCCTTGAGGTCGGCAAACGAAATGTTCTCGGCGATCCACAGGCCTTCGACCTGATGGAACATCGGCGAGTGCGTGGCGTCGCTATCGACGCGGTAGGTGCGCCCCGGCGCGATCACCTTGATGGGCGGGGTGTTCATGCGGGCATAGCGCACCTGCATGGGACTGGTGTGCGTGCGCAGCACCAGCGGCAGGCCCCCGGCATCCTGCATATCGACGTAGAAAGTGTCCTGCATCGAGCGCGCGGGGTGGTTCTCGGGGTTGTTCAGCGACGTGAAATTGGTCCAATCGTTTTCGATCTCGGGCCCATCGGCGACATCGAAACCGATCGAACGGAAAATCTGCTCGACGCGCTGCCAGGTGCGGATGACGGGGTGAATACCCCCCGTACCTCGGCCCCGCCCCGGCAGCGTGACGTCGATGGTCTCGGCCGCCAGACGGCGCTCGAGCGCAGCCTGCGCCATATCGGCACGACGCGCGTTGAGCAGCGCCTCGATCTGCTGCTTGGCCTGATTGATCTGCGCACCGCGGCTGCGTTTTTCTTCGCCTTGCAAACTGGCCAGGCCCTTGAGCAAGGCGGTCAGCGAGCCCTGCTTGCCAAGAAAGGCGGCCTTTTCGTTTTCCAGCGTGGCGGCGTCCTGTGCCTGGGCAAAGCGGCCCCGCGCCTGATTGATCAGCTCGTCGAGCGTCGTATCCATAGTTTCTTCCAAAACGCAAACGGAGCCCAAAAGAGCTCCGTTTGCGATGAGACAGAATCGAAAACGAAACTGTGTCGTTTAGGCAGCCAGTGCAGACTTTGCCTGGGCCACGATGGCAGCGAAGCCGGCCTTGTCGCGCACGGCCATGTCGGCCAGCACCTTGCGGTCGAGTTCGATCGAGGCTTTCTTCAGGCCGGCGATGAACACGCTGTAGGTGACGCCGAGTTCGCGGCAGCCCGCATTGATGCGGGTGATCCAGAGCGCGCGGAAGGTGCGCTTCTTGTTGCGGCGATCGCGGTAGGCATACTGGCCAGCGCGCATGACCGCTTGCTTGGCAACCCGGAATACGTTGCCACGACGGCCACGGTAACCCTTGGCGGCTTTGAGGACTTTTTTATGGCGTGCACGAGCAGTGACGCCGCGTTTGACGCGAGGCATGAGGAATCTCCGATCAGGCGAAAGGCAACATCGCCTTCACGGAAGCGACGTTCGTTTCATGGACAGCAGCCGAACCACGCAGCTGGCGCTTGTTTTTCGTGGTCTTCTTGGTCAGGATGTGACGCTTGAAAGCCTGGCCGCGCTTGATGGAACCACTGCCGCGCACCTTAAAGCGCTTGGAGGCGCCTTTTTTGCTCTTCATTTTGGGCATGACGATACTCTGTTGGCTTGGCAAACCCAGGTGGCCAGACACATCGGGCACTTGTTTGACCTGATATTTGCAAATGAATGAACCCGGCCATGCGCAACCAGCATGGCCAAGCCTTGTTCTCAAAATAGGCTTTGAGAAAAGCCCTTGATTATAGGGCGATTTACTCGGTTTTGTCGAGTTGCTGTTCAAGTGCCTGCACACGGGCCTCGAGTGCCTCGACGCGTTCCAGCGCGCGGGCAAGCAGGTCGGTCTGCACGTCGAACTCTTCGCGCGTGATGAGATCCATGCGCGCGAAGGTTTGCGCCATCAAGGCCTTGACGTTGCGCTCGATGTCGGCGGCGGGCGTCTTGGACAGCAGATCGGACATGTTCTTCTGAAAATCATCAAACCACTGGTTGGGGGCGATCATCGCAGCCTCCTGGACGAAAATCGTAGTTTAACCGGCCCGTGGCCCGGCGGTCTGCCGATGGCCGCGCTGCGCGCAGCCGCTGTGGATCTCAGGAAGCAAGCGCCAGCGAACGGGGGCCGGGCTGGGGTCGGAACTGAATCGCCTCGGCCAGGTGGGCCGCAGTCAGCGCATCGGCCCCCTGCACGTCGGCCAGGGTGCGAGCCACCCGCACGATGCGCTGAGTCGCCCGGGCCGACAGGCCCAGAGCGTCCACGGTGCGGGCCAGCAAGGCCTCGCCTTGGGCGTCGAGCGGAGCGTACCGGGCCAGGTCGGCTGCCTCCAGGCGCGCGTTGACGCAGCCCTGACGAGCCAGCTGCCGCGCTCGCGCCGCCAGCACCCGCTCGCGCACCCTGGCTGATGGCTCGCCGGGCGCAGCCTGGTGCCAGGCCTGCTCGACCCCCAGCGCGACGTGCAAGTCGATGCGATCCAGCAAGGGCCCCGACACCTGGGCCCGGTAGCGCACGATGCGTTCCTGCGAACAGCGGCAGACCTGGCGCGGATGCCCCAGCCAGCCACAGGGACAGGGATTCATCGCCGCCACCAGCTGGAAACGTGCGGGAAAGCGGCAGCTGCCCGCTGCCCGGGACACGGTCACCTGCCCGGTTTCCAGCGGCTCGCGCAAGGCCTCCAGCGCGCGGCGTTCGAACTCGGGCAGCTCATCCAGGAACAGCACGCCGTGGTGCGCCAAGCTGATTTCGCCGGGCCGGGGCAGCGCCCCGCCGCCCACCAGCGCGGGCATCGATGCCCCGTGGTGAGGCGCCCGGAAAGGTGGTTCGACCGGCAAGGCCGTAACGGGCTGCAGCAGGCCGCGCACCGCCGCCACTTCCAGCGCCTGCAGCCGCGTCAGGGGCGGCAGCAGGCCGGGCAGACGCTGCGCCAGCATGCTCTTGCCCACCCCCGGCGGCCCGGCCATCAGCAGACTGTGGCCGCCGGCAGCGGCCAGTTCCAGGGCGCGGCGGGCCGTGGCCTGCCCCCGGACGTCGGCCAGGCAGCCCGTGATGCCGCCGGGCTCATCAGGCACCGAGGCCTGCGCCTGCGGCAGCGGCTCGCGCCCCGCGAAGTGGGCAACCACGGCATCCAGGCTGACAGCGGCCAGCACACGCAAGTCTGGCACACAGGCGGCGACCCCCGCCGCTTGCGGCGCCAGAATCAGCGTGGCGTGCGGATCGTCGCGCGCGACGGCCAGCGCGATGGCCAGGGCCGCGTCGGTCGGCACCAGCACGCCCGTGAGGGACAGCTCCCCCGCCAGAACGTAGTGGCGCAGGTCGGGCCCCTGCCCCTGCGCGTCCACGACCTGCCCAGAAGCGAGCAGCACACCCAGGGCGATCGGCAGGTCGAAGCGGCCCGACTCCTTGGGCAGGTCGGCGGGCGCCAGATTGGCCGTGATGCGCCCCGCCGGAAACTCGAAACCACAATTCAAAATGGCCGAGCGCACCCGCTCGCGGCTTTCGCGCACGCCCGCGCCCGGGAGGCCGACCAAAGAAAAAGCAGGCAGGCCATTTCCGACGTGTACCTCCACCTGAACGGGCCGGGCCTGCAGCCCGAACAAGGCACGGCTTGCCAGCACCGCCAGCGACATGGACGCCTCCTTCTGCGCTTGGTTCCAGGAATATCACTTCGAGAACACTATACGCAGGCCGGCCCCGCCCCGGCGCACCACCAGGACAAAACGATCCCGCCCCGGCCCAGGCAGTGCGTCGGCAGGAATCGCGCTCAAGCCATGGGGGTCGGATCGACGAACCGGGGCCGCCGGGTCTTTCAGGCCGCACCATGAAAAACACCCCGTCGGCCGGATCGGAGTCCAGTCGGCGGGGTGCGGTGTACTCGCGGGCCCGCGCGGAAACCGCCTGGCGGCGATGCGGCGCGGGCCTGGCGGGCGGCAGGCTTACTTGCTGCTGCCGTTGCCCACGGCGCCTTGAATGGCGGCGTCGGCCTTGGCCGCGCCTTCCTTGACGGATTCGCGGGCGCTATTGGCCGCGTCGCCCGCCTTGGCGGCCAGTTCGCCAGCTTTGTCGGCCACGGCGTGACCGACTTCAGCGGCCTTGTCCTTGGCTTCGCTGGCGGATTCCTTCACCTTGTCGCCCAGGGAGGACTGCTCACCGGCGGGCGCACTGTCTTGCGGCGGCGTCGATTGCTGTTCGGGCGTTGTGGGCGCGGCCGGCTGAGCCGGCGCCGGCGAGGTGGCCGGAGCGGGTGCGCTCTCGGGAGCCTTGGGTGCATCCGACTTGGAGCAAGCAGCCAGCAGGCTCAGCGATGCGGCCGCGACGGCCAAAGTCAGCGTCTTGCGCGTCATATTCATGATCTTCCCTATAAAATTTATGCCGCCCTCGATACCTGGCGGATCATTGTTCAAGGCCAGCATGTCATCACCTGGCCCGCCTCGCGTCCGATGCCACCTGAATTCTTGACACCGATCAAACCGAGCGCTGGTTACAATTCTAGCGCCGCGGGCCCAAGGGTAAACCCTCAGCTGTAAGGACTCATTTCACCACCGCGCGACACCCCCGCCCGCCGCGCCGTCACGATGCCCCAGGAGAAAGCGCCGCCGGGCGCGCACACGCCAGGCGGCACCGGCGACAACAACTGGACACAATCCCCTGCAGCCTGTAGGGCTCCCCACCATGGGGCGTGCCCGCCCGCCGTCATGCACCAGGCCGGTGCATACGCGCCTCTCGTCCTCACCTACCCGGCACTGTCCCCACCCGATGGGGCCCCTGGCGCCCCTCGTCCACGGTCGGTGGGTGATCACACCTGGCACGGCTTTTGCATGAAAGCCCATCGAGATCAACAGCCAGGAGCGACCATGAAGCTCATCACCGCCATCATCAAGCCATTCAAGCTGGACGAAGTCCACACGGCCCTGCTGGAGTCCGGCATCCAGGGGATGACCGTGTGCGAAGTACGCGGCTTCGGGCGCCAGAAGGGACACACCGAGCTGTACCGAGGCGCCGAATACCAGGTGGATTTTCTGCCCAAGCTGCAGGTTCAGGTCGCCGTGGCGGACGAACAGGTCGAGCTGACCCTCGAATGCCTGTGTCAGGCGGGGCGCACCGGCAAGATCGGCGACGGCAAGGTGTTCGTCACGCCGCTGGACGAAGTCATCCGCATCCGCACTGGTGAAACCGGCGCCGCCGCCCTCTGAACGCACACAAGGAGATGGACAGCATGGATAAAACCGACGTTCTCTGGGTGATGGTTTCCACCCTGCTGGTATGGCTCATGTGCCTGCCAGGGCTCGCCCTGTTCTACGGCGGCCTGGCCCGCCGACACCACACGCTCTCGGTCATGAGCCAGGTGCTCGGGGCCAGCGCCCTGGCCACCCTGCTCTGGTTCCTGTACGGCTATTCATTGGTCTTCACCCCCGGTTCCGGCGCGCTCGGCGGCTGGACGCGACTGGGGCTGTCCGGGCTGTACACCCCGGCGGACAAGCCCTCCCTGGCGCTGCTGGACAGCATCCCCGAACTGCTCTTCGCCCTGTTCCAGGCCACCTTCGCCGCCATCACTTGCGCGCTCATCACCGGCAGCATCGCCGAACGGGCGCGCTTTGGCGCCGTCCTGTGCTTCACCGCCCTGTGGTTCACGTTGGGCTACCTGCCCATCGCCCACATGGTCTGGGGGCCCGACGGCTGGCTGCACGCGCTCGGCGCGCTGGACTTCGCCGGCGGCACGGTGGTGCACATCAGCTCCGGGGTGGCCGGGCTGGTCGCGGCACGCTACCTGGGTGCACGCAAAGGCTTCGGGCGCCAGGCCATGGCCCCCCACAGCCTGCCGCTCAACCTGACGGGCGCGGCGCTGCTGTGGGTGGGCTGGTTCGGCTTCAACGGCGGCTCGGCCCTGGCCGCCAACGAACAGGCCGTGCTGGCGCTGGCCAATACCCTGCTGGCCGCGGTCAGCGGCGTACTGGCCTGGGCCTTGGCGGAACGCATGTTCAAGGGTCGGGCCTCGCTGCTGGGCGCCATCTCGGGCGGCATTGCCGGACTGGTCGGCATCACGCCGGCGGCAGGCCTGGTGGCCCCCGGCGCGGCCTGCCTGATCGGCGCCCTGACGGCCTGGGCCGCCGTCTACGGGGTCAACGGCCTCAAGCGCCGCCTGGGGGTGGACGACGCCTTTGATGTCTTCGGCATCCATGGCATCGGCGGCGCCGCCGGCGCCCTGCTGACGGGCGTCTTCTTCTCCGGCAGCCTGGGCGGGCCCGGCCCCGCGGGGGTGGGGCCGCTGATCCATCAGGTCTGGGTGCAGTTCGAGGCCGTCATCGTCAGCCTGCTGTGGGCGGCCCTGGCTGCCTTGATCGCCGCCTGGACGGCGGATCACCTGCTCGGCCTGCGTGCCACGCCCGAGCAGGAAAGCCAGGGGCTGGATCAGGCCGACCTGGGCGAAAGCGCCTACTCGGTCTGAGCGGCGGGCACGACGGTCGGCGCGTCTTCCGGCGCGCCGACCGCGACACCACCGTCCGTGATCCGTTCGGCCTGCAGCTGCTCGCGCCGCAGCTCGGCGCGCTCCCGCAAGTCGGGGGAATAGACGCAATACTGATTGCGGCCCATATCCTTCGACGCGTACATCGCCAGGTCGGCGTTTCTGAGCAGCTCGTCGGGCCGCTGCCCGTCGCGCGGAGAAAACGTGACCCCGACGCTGGCCGAAATCTGGACAGTATTGTGTTTGAGCACAAATGGCGCTTCCACCGCGCGCAACACCTTCCGGCACACTGTCTGAATGTCTTGCGCATGCTTGAGGCCATGCACCGTCAGGGTGAACTCGTCACCCCCGAGCCGCGCCACCAGGTCGCTGCCGCGCACGCAGCCGCTCAGGCGGCGCGCCACCAGGCGCAGCAGTTCGTCGCCCTCATCGTGTCCGTAGGTATCATTGACCGACTTGAACAGATCGAGATCGACGAACACCAGGGCAAAGAGCAGCCCCGTTTCGCGGGAAGACTGGATGCTGCGCTGCAAATGATCATGGAACATCTGGCGGTTGGGCAATTCGGTCAGGTGATCGTAATGCGCCTGATGCCAGATGGAGGCCTCGCGGCGGCGCTTCTCGGTGACGTCCGAGAACAGGCCGATGCGGCAGTTGACGCTGCCGTCCTCGTTGTACGAGGTATTGATGGTGAGGCGCTCGGTGTATTCTTCGCCCGAGCGGCGCCGGTTGACCACGTCGCCGCTCCAGCGGCCGGTCTCCGTCAGGCTGCGCCACATGCGCCCGTAGAAGGCGCGATCCTGCCGCCCCGAACTCAGCAGATTCATGCGCTTGCCCACGACCTCGGCGGCGCCATAGCCCGTGACCACGGTGAACGCCGGGTTGATGTCCTGGATGAAGCCGTCGGCGTCGGTGACCACCATGGCTTCGCTGGTGTGTGCATAGACCAGGGCTGCCCGCCGTGCCGAGGCCTCGGCGCGCTTGCGCTCGGAAATGTCGAGCATGATGCCGATGATGGTCGCCTGGCCGTTGAGCGACATGGCCGAGCCGAACACCTCGATCTCGATGGGGCTGCCGTCCGCGCGCAACGCCGTGCATTCGTAGCGGCTGCTGCGGATACGCCCCGAGAAGCGCGCCTGCACCTGGCTGACGACCGACTCGTAGGTGGCCGGGCTGAAAAAACGCGCCAAGTTGAAGCCGCTGGTCAGCTCGTCGCGCTCGTAGGCCATCATCTTCGCCAGTTGCTCGTTGGCGTAGATGAGGTTCATCCGGGCGTCCAGCATGTAGATGCCCGCCACGGTGTTGTCCGCCAGGCCGTCGAACATGGCCTTGGCCTGCTTGAGCAGGCCGCGCTCGGCCTCGACGTCGCGCAGCAGGCGGACGATGTGCGCGGCGGATTCATTCAGGGCCTCCGCCAGCTGCCCCAGTTCGTCGGGCCGGCGGGCGCCGGAGCGGGCCGCATAGTTGCCCGCCGCCAGTTCGCGGCACTGGCGCATCAAGCCGCGAATGGGCCGCAGCACCTGCAGAGACACCAGGCCATAGGCCAGCAGCAAGAGCAGCAGATCAAGCACGAAAAGGACGTAGGCGCCGTACAGCGCGCCCTGCTGCACGTCGCGCGCATGCAGCACCAGATTGTCCAGCAAGGCCTCGGTATCCGCCAGCAGCGCATCGCCGGCGGACAGCACCTGGGCCGGGTCACCGCGCGCCGCGTGGCCCGCGGGCATGCGCGCGTCCTGCTGCTGCACATACTGCTCGACCACAGCGCGATACACCTGCCAGTCGCGCCCGACCTGGGCCAGCAGCTCGCGGTGCCCCTCGCCCAGCGCGCGCACGGCCATGCCGAAGGCCATGCCGCCGTCGTGCAGGGCGTGATACGCCTGCTCGAAGGTGGCTTGCTGGCTGCGCAGCACCGCCTGCGCCGAGGTGTCGGTCAGCGAGCCCGCCAGTACCTCCAGCGCGATACGCTGGCTCAGCATCCGCATCTTGCCGGCCACATTGACCGTGGCGGCGATACCATCGGATTCTTGCAGCAACAGGCGGACGACGCCCACGTTGGCCACCGCCAGCACGGCCGCGACGGCAAAGGTGTACAGCACCTTGTGTTTGAGCATGCGCGGCCAGGCAATGCCAAGTCGCGTGGGCCGGGCATCAGGCGAAGAAGTCATCGGGGCCTCGAATCGGACAGCTGTCAGTCAGGAGCAGCGGGGCAACCAGGTCATGGCAGTGTAATTGACCATGAAGAAGACGCGGACTTTACAACATGGAGCAATCGGCCGCCAACTTGACGCATATCAAGCCGACGGGGCGATGCGCGGCCCCAATACGCACGGGAACGGGCGTCAGGCCGACAAGGCGGCCAAGTCGATGCGCTCGGCCCGGTTCAGGGCCGACGCCACCTTGACCCGCAGCGCATTGGAATGCGCCTTGCGAATTTCTTTCTTGACGTCGAGCAACTGCTGCGGATGCATGGAAAAGCCCGTCAGGCCCAGGCCCAACAGCATGCGGGTGACGCGCACGTCGCCCGCCATTTCACCGCAGATGGACACTGGCTTGCCAACCCGCTCGCCGACGTTGATGGTGTGCGCGATGAGCCGCAACACCGCCGGGTGCATGGGGTCGTAGAGCGCCGCCACGTCTTTGTCGCCGCGGTCGATGGCCAGCACATATTGGATGAGGTCATTGGTGCCGATCGACAGGAAGTCGAGCGTGTCGGCGAAAGGCTCGATGGCAATCGCCATGGCGGGGATCTCGACCATCGCGCCGACCTGGATCTGGTCACTGTAGGCGATGCCGGCGCCTTTCAGTTCTTCGGCGGCGCGGGCCAGCGCGCGGCGCGTGGCGACCACCTCGTGCATGTGCGACACCATGGGAATCAGCACGCGGATCGGCCCGTGGGCGGCGGCCCGCAGCAAGGCGCGCAGCTGCGTGTTGAAGAGTTCGGGATTGGCCAGGCAGTAACGGATGGCGCGCAGGCCCAGCGCCGGATTGGTGGCCACGGTGGCTTCGCCATCGAGCGTCTTGTCGGCGCCGATGTCGAGCGTGCGGATCGTCACCGGACGCCCGCCCATGGTGCGCACGACCGCGGCATAGGCCTCGTATTGTTCGTCTTCGGTGGGCAGCTCGGCGCGCCCCATGAACAGAAATTCGCTGCGAAAAAGCCCGATGCCCTCGGCCCCGGCGGCCAGCGCGTCGGCGGCTTCGTCGGGCAGTTCGATGTTGGCCTCCATGCGCACCTGGATGCCGTCGAGCGTGACCGCCGACGCAAAGCGCAGGGCCTTGAGTTCGTCGCGCTCGCGCAGGAAGGCGGCCTGGCGCTCTTGGTATTCGCGCAGGATGGCGGGCGACGGATTGACCACCACCAGGCCATTGAGGCCATCGACGATCAGCAGGTCACCATCGCGCACCAGGGTACGCACGAGTCCCATGCCCACGACGGCGGGCACGTTCATGCTGCGCGCCACAATGGCGGTATGCGAGGTGGGCCCGCCCAGATCGGTGAGGAAGGCGCCGAACTTGCCGCCGCGCAGGCGCATCATGTCGGCGGGCGAGATGTCGCGCGCCACGACAATGAGGCTGCCGTCGATCTCGACTTCGTCGAGGTTGGGCAGCCAGGAAGCCGACCCCGAGAGTACGCGCAAGACGCGCTCGATGACCTGGCGCACGTCGGCGCTGCGCTCGCGCAGGTAGGCGTCCTCCATCAGGGCGAACTGTTCGGCCAGCGCCTGCCCCTGCGAGGTGAGCGCCCATTCGGCGTTGTACTGGCGCTCTTCGATGAGCTGGCAGACGGCCTGCACCAACATGGGGTCTTGCAACAGCATCGCGTGCACGGAGAGCAGGACGCCCAGCTCGCGCGGGGCGTCGCCGGGCAAGGTCTCGCCCATCTGGCGCAGCTCGTGGACGGCGTCATCCATGGCCCGGCGCAGGCGCTGCTTTTCTGTTTCGATGTCTTCGGCGGCAATGCGGTAGTGTGCTACTTCTAGCGAGGCCGCGCTCATGACGACAGCGCGCCCGATAGCGTAGCCGCGCACGACCCCCTGGCCGTACAGGCACAGGGTGGAGGCCAGCCCCATGGGCAATGCTTCGGGGGCGCTCATGCGTCGGCCCCGCCAGACGAGGAAATGCGCATTTTTACTCGGCCTCTCCGAATTTGCCCTCGAACAGTGTGCGGATGTCGGACAGCGCCTGGTGTTCGTCTTCCCCCTGGGCATCGATCTTGACCGTGACCCCCAGGCCCGCCGCCAACATCATGACGCCCATGATGCTTTTCGCGTTGACGCGCTGCGCGCCGCGCGAGATGAAGACATCGCTTTTGAAACGACCGGCCAGCTGGGTGAGCTTTGCCGCCGCGCGCGCATGCAGGCCCAGCTTGTTGGAAATCACCAGATCGATCGACGGCATGGGCAAGGCTCCTGGACTAACAATCGGGAGGGGGGTCGGCATTGACGATCCCGCGCAGCGCCCCCTGTCGCACGCGTTCACTGAGAGAGTCGGGGTTTTCCTGCTGGTCTGTCAAGGCCTTGAGCACCATGCAGGCGTTGGTGCCCGTCAGCAGGTGGATGACGTAGCCTTCTTCCAGCCCCTGGCGCAAAGCCTGGGCCGCAATATTGAACGGCGTGGCGCCGTACAGATCGCACAACATGAGGATAGGTTCGTCGGGATGCCCCTGGCGCACCCAGTTGAGGATGCGCTCGGTTTCGCCCGCAGGCGAGGCGTCGGGCACCACGTCGAAAACCTGCAGATCGGGCGTGCGGCCCAGCACGTGCCGGGCGCATTCTTGAAACGCCGCCCCCAGCGGTTCGTGCATGACCAGCGCCAGCCGCGTCGTGCTCATGCCGCGACCTGGACAGCCTGTTCGAGCGCCTCGACGAAGCGCCCGGCCACGTCGAAACCCGTCTGTTCGGTGATCTCGACAAAGCAGGTGGGGCTGGTGACGTTGATCTCGGTGATGAAATCGCCGATCACGTCCAGGCCGATGAGCAGCAGACCCCGCCCGGCCAGACGGGCCCCCACGGCCTGGGCAAGTTCGCGGTCGCGCGCCGACAGCGGGCGCGCCTCGCCACGCCCGCCCGCGGCCAGATTGCCGCGGGTTTCGCCATGCAGCGGCACGCGCGCCAGCGCGTAGGGCACGGGCTCGCCGCCGATGATGAGGATGCGCTTGTCGCCCTGCACGATTTCCGGGATGTAGCGCTGCGCCATGATGGTGCGCGTACCCAGCTCGGTGAGCGTCTCGAGGATGGAGCCCAGGTTGGGTTCTTCGGGCCGCAGGCGGAAAATGCCGCTGCCCCCCATGCCGTCGAGCGGCTTGACGATGACGTCGCCCTGCTGGGCGTGAAAGGCCCGCAGCCGGGCCATGTCGCGGCTGACCAACGTGGGCGCCGTATACGCGGCAAATTCCGTGATGGCCAGCTTCTCGGGGTGATTGCGGATGGCCGACCCGGCATTGAAGACCCGCGCGCCCTGCGCCACGGCGTAGTCGAACAGGTGCGTCGCGTAGACGTATTCCATGTCGAAGGGCGGGTCTTTGCGCATCAGCACGGCGTCGAACTCGGCCAGGTCGCGCTCGATCGGCGCGTCGTCCTGCGTCCACCAGTCGTGGCCGTGCGCATCGGCCCCGGCGCGCAGGCCCATGCCCGTGGCCGCCGCGCGCACGCGCCCACCGTCGATGTAGAGGTCTTGCATCAGCGCGAAGCTGAACCGATGACCCCGGGCATCGAGACTGCGCATGATGGCCACGGAAGAATCCTTCCAGGCCTTCAGGCCGGGAAGCGGGTCGATGACGAACAGCACGTGCATGAAAAACCTCTTCGATGACGATCGACCCACCCCGCCGGGCAATCGATCAGGAACTGCGCTCAGGCAGCATCGCCTTGCTTGCCCGTCTTGCGGCGTGGCGCCAGCACCATCACCATCTGACGGCCTTCGAGCTTGGGCATGGCTTCGACCTGGATGAGTTCGCCCAAGTCGTCGCGCACCCGTTCGAGCACGCGCATGCCGAGTTCCTGGTGGGCCATCTCGCGGCCACGGAAGCGCAGCGTGACCTTGGCCTTGTCGCCATCCTCGATGAAACGCCGCAAATTGCGCAGCTTGACCTGGTAGTCGCCCTCGTCGGTGCCGGGCCGGAACTTGACTTCCTTGACCTGGATGACCTTCTGCTTGGCGCGGGCTTCGGCCTGACGCTTTTGTTCCTGGTACTTGAATTTGCCGTAATCCATGAGGCGGCAGACGGGCGGCGTGGCCGTGGGCGAGATTTCGACCAGATCGACGTCGTGCTGCTCGGCCAGGGCCAGGGCCTCAGCGGTGCGCATGATGCCGAGCTGCTCGCCATCGACGCCCAGCAGGCGGACTTCATGGATACGGATTTCACCGTTGATGCGGTGTTTCTTTTCGGTTGCGATGTCTAGGACTCCGGTAAGTTGAAGAAAGCGGGACGGCGGGCCTAGGCGGCCTCGCCCCCCTGATAACGGGTGGTGATTTCGTGCTGCAGGCGGGCGGCGAAATCGGCGACGGACAGAGTGCCCAGGTCGAGCTTGCCGCGACCGCGAACCGCGACGGTGCCGGATTCGCGTTCTTTGTCGCCCACTACCAGAATATACGGAATTTTCTGCAGGCTATGTTCGCGAATTTTACGGGTGATTTTTTCGCCACGCAAATCCGAGAAGACCCTAAACCCTTGTTTCACAAGAGATTTGGCGACTTGATCGGCATATTCGGCAGAACTGTCGGAAATGCAGCACACCACGGCATGGTGCGGGGCCAGCCACGCGGGCAACGCACCCGCGTGGTTTTCGATGAGCATGCCGATGAAGCGTTCGAGCGAACCGAGGATGGCCCGGTGCAGCATGACCGGCGTGCGGCGCTGATCCTGGGCATCGACGTATTCGGCGCCCAGGCGCGCGGGCATGGAAAAATCGACCTGGATGGTGCCGCACTGCCAGTGGCGGCCAATGGCGTCTTTGAGCGTGTATTCGATCTTGGGGCCGTAAAAGGCGCCCTCGCCCGCCGAGACTTCGTATTGGCAGTGCGACAGATCGAGACTGTCCATGAGCGCTTTTTCGGCCTTGTCCCAGACCTCGTCGGCGCCGATGCGCTTGTCGGGGCGCGTGGCCACTTTGTAGAGGATTTCGGTGAAGCCGAAATCGGCGTACACCTGCTGCAGCAGGCGCGTGAACGCCGCGCATTCAGCCTGCAGCTGGTCTTCGGTGCAGAAGATGTGGCCGTCGTCTTGCGTGAAACCACGCACGCGCATCATGCCGTGCAGCGAGCCGGAGGGCTCGTTGCGGTGGCACTGGCCGAATTCGCCATAGCGTAGTGGCAGCTCGCGGTAGGAGTGCAGGCCCGCCTTGAAAATTTGCACGTGGCCGGGACAGTTCATGGGCTTGAGGCCGTAGACGCGGTTCTCGGACTCGGTCGTGAACATGTTTTCTTGATAGTTGTCCCAGTGGCCGGTCTTTTTCCAGAGCGACAGATCGAGAATCTGCGGCGCCTTGACTTCTTGGTAGCCGTTGTCCTGGTAGACCTGGCGCATGTACTGTTCGACCTGCTGCCAGACCGTCCAGCCCTTGGGGTGCCAGAAAATGAGGCCCGGGGCTTCGTCCTGGAAGTGAAAGAGATCGAGCTCGCGGCCGATGCGGCGGTGATCGCGCAATTCGGCCTGTTCGAGCATGTGCAGGTAGGCGTCCTGGTCGGCCTGACGCGCCCAGGCGGTGCCGTAGATGCGCTGCAACATCTCGTTGTTGCTGTCGCCGCGCCAGTAGGCGCCCGCCACTTTCATCAGCTTGAAGACTTTCAGCCGCCCAGTGGATGGCACGTGCGGCCCGCGGCACAGGTCGATGAAGCCGCCTTCGCGATACAGGCTGATTTTTTCGTTGCTGGGGATGGAGGCGATGATTTCCGCCTTGTAGTCTTCACCGATACCCTTGAAGAACTTGACCGCCTCGTCGCGATCCCATTCTTCGCGCACCACCGTCTCATCCAGCCGGGCCAGTTCGGCCATTTTCTTTTCGATGGCTTGCAGGTCTTCGGGCGTGAAGGGGCGCTTGAACGAGAAATCGTAGTAGAAGCCGTTGTCGATCACTGGGCCGATCGTGACCTGGGCCTCGGGAAACAGGCTTTTCACGGCATAGGCCAGCAAGTGCGCCGTCGAGTGGCGGATGAGATCGAGCCCATCGGCGTCTTTGTCGGTGATGATGCTGAGCGCCGCATCCTGGCTGATGACGTGGCTGGTGTCCACCAGCCGCGCGGCCTGGCCGTCCACCGCCACCCGGCCCGCCAGCGCCGCCTTGCCCAGGCTCGTCCCGATGGAATGCGCGACATCGTGCACAGTGACGGGATGATCGAACTCGCGCTGCGAGCCGTCGGGTAAGGTGATGCGAACCATGAATGTGTGTCCTGAAAATACAAAACGCGGCCTGCGCCGCGTCGGTAAATGTCTAAATTGCCATGCAGGAGGGGTATCTCCGCAGTTTAGCAATCCGATCAGTAACAAGCAATTTACGCGCGCCCATTTGGGCGCCTGCGCACAGGCCGCGAGGCGCACGCGCCACGGCCCAAACGAAAAGCCGCGAAACCCGATGGCTGCGCGGCTGACTTGGCATACTGAAAAATTGTTGCAGCCGCAAAGGCCACAAAAACGACAAGCAAAAAACCTGGTAGGCAGTACTGGATTCGAACCAGCGACCTCTACGATGTCAACGTAGCGCTCTAACCAACTGAGCTAACCGCCTGAAGAAAGAACGAGATTATAGGCAGGGTTTTGCGGTCTGTCAAACCAAGACGCCATCCTGGCAAGGATGGCCGGTATCCGCGTGCAACAAGTTACTTATAATGACTCACAGCTTGATGGGCAAGTACAGAAATCAAGTACACAAATTCGACCGAGGAGCACGAAGCATGGACGACGCTACCCCCGTGGCTGAAGCACAGACGCAAGACGAACCATCGGCAGCCCTGCCTCCCTACCTCATCCGGCGCGAACCCGTGCTGGACCAGAACCGGGGGCTCAGCGGCTACATTCTGAAGGTGCTCTGGGCGCAGCCGGGCGAGGCAGACCCCGGCGCCGCGCTCATCGAGGCCGCCCGCACCCACGGGCCCAGCAACTTTCTCGCCTATGCCCCCCACTGGGTGGAAGGCACCGAGGCGCTGATCAAGAACACCTTCGCCCTCAGCCTGCCACGCAACCGCTGCTACGTCGAATTCCCCGAAACATTGCAAAGCACCCCCGAAATCATCGCGTCATTGCAGCACCTGGCGCACGCCGGGCTCAAGTTTTCCATCCGCGGCGACCTCGCCGCCCAGGCGCAGCACCAGGCCTTCGTACCTTTTTGCAAAGTCGTGCGCTTCGACCCCCGGCTCAGCACCAAGGCCGACATCTTCCGCCAAAGCGGCCAGCACAAACAGGCGGGCCGCCTGCTCATGGCCGTGCACACCCCCGACCAGACCACGCTCGACCACTTCCTGCTGCTGGGCTTCAGCCTGTTCCAGGGTGGCTGGCCCAGGACACTCGTGGCCGCGGCCGCGCTCACCCCGCGCCAGAAGACGCTGCTGCGCCTCATCACCCTCATCATGGGCGAAGGCGAAGCGCCTGAAATCCAGGCCTGCCTGCAACGCGACCCCGAACTCGTCAAGACCCTGCTGGACATGGTCAACACGCCCGCCTACGGCCTGAGCCAACCGGTCGAATCCCTCAGCCAGGCCATCATGCTGCTGGGCCGACGGCAGCTGCAGCGCTGGATTCAAGTGCTGATGTACACCGAGTCCGGGCGCCCGGCGGGCTACCTGTCGCCCACGCTCATCCAGGCCAGCGCCCGCGCGCACTTCATGGAAGCACTCTCCACCCTGCGCCACCCCGAGCAAACCGTCCGCGCCGAGATCGCCTTCACCACCGGCATGCTCTCCATCATGGATCAGCTCTTTCACAACTCCATGAACGACCTGCTCTCGCAGGTGCAGGTCGATGTGCCGGTGCGCGACGCGCTGCTGCGGCGTGAAGGCCTGCTCGGGCCCGATCTACGCCTGGCCACCCTGATTTTCCCCTCGGACTCCGATCCGCAAGAAGACCTGGCTCCCCTGCTGCAGGCCCTGGGCGTCAACGCCGAGCAACTGGCCCCGCTGATACAGGACGCGTTCGTCTGGGCCCACAGCATCACCCGGGCGGCCCCATGAGCGCACCGGCACTGGGTGCCCGGCTGGCCAGCTGGTTTCGTCTCTCGCACCTGGCCTCGGGCTTCATCGCCGTTCTGGTGGGCTACACCAGCTCGGTTGCCATCGTCTTCCAGGCCGCCACGGCAGCCGGCGCCCAGGATGCCCAACTGGCCTCTTGGCTCTGGGCCCTGGGCATCGGCATGGGCATCACCTGCATCGGCCTGTCGCTCGCCTGGCGCGCCCCGGTGCTCACGGCCTGGTCCACGCCCGGCGCGGCGCTGCTCGCCACCAGCCTGGGCGACATCGGGCTGGCGCAGTCCATCGGCGTGTTCATGGCCAGCTCCGTGCTCATCACCCTCTGCGGCATCACCGGCTGGTTTCAGAAACTGATGGACTGGGTGCCGCGCCACCTGGCCTCCGCGATGCTCGCGGGCATCCTGCTGCGCTTCGGCATGGATCTGTTCACCTCCATGCGCACGCAGGCCGGGCTGGTGCTGGTCATGTTCGTCGTCTTTCTGCTGGCCCGGCGCCTGCTGCCGCGCTACAGCGTGCCGTTGGCGCTCTTTGCCGGGATGGTCGGCGCAGCGCTGCAAGGCTCGCTGTCGCTGCGCGGGCTCGACTGGACACCCGCCCACCCGGTCTGGATGGCGCCGGCCTTTTCTCTGTCGGCGTTCATCGGTGTGGCGATTCCGCTGTTCATCGTCACCATGACGTCGCAAAACATCCCCGGGCTGGCCGTCCTGCGCGCCAACGGCTACCACCAGGTGCCCGCCTCGCCGGTGATTTCCTGGACGGGTCTCACCGGCATCCTGCTGGCGCCCTTCGGCGGTTTTGCCTACAACCTCGCCGCCATCACGGCGGCCATCTGCATGAGCCCTGACGCCGACCCCGACACGCGCGAGCGCTACAAGGCTTCGGTCTGGGCGGGCGTGTTCTACCTGCTCACCGGCATCTTCGGCGCCACCGTCATCGCGCTGTTCGCGGCCTTTCCGCACGAGCTGGTGGCCGCCATCGCCGGGCTGGCGCTGTTGGGCACGCTCAGCACCAGCATCCACGACTCGCTCCAGGCGCCCGAGCATCGCGACGCGGCCCTGGTCACCTTTCTGGCAACCGCCTCGGGCATGAGCCTGTTGGGCATCGGCAGCGCCTTCTGGGGGCTGGTGCTGGGCGGCGTGTGCCACTGGATGCTGCGCAAGAAGGCCGCTTGAGCAGGCACCCGCGAGCCGCACCCGCCGCCCGCTGAAGGGCTCGACACGGGCACCTGCGATCCACACGCCGCCCAGCGGCGCCTCGGGCCTCGGTCAGCAGCCTACAGGTCGAGCACCAGCTTGGGCGTGCGCGCCCGCGAGCAGCAGGGCGTGAACTGGTCGTTGGCCGCATGCTCTTCATCGGTAAGATAGGTATCGCGGTGATCCGGGATGCCCTCGACCACCCCGGTCAGGCAGGTGCCGCAAATGCCTTCTTCGCAGGACACCGGAATGAACACCCCCTGGCGGTCGAGCGCTGAGGTGATCGACTCATCCGCCGGGATGTCGAAGATTTCGCCCGTGCTGGCCAGCTGCACCTGAAAGGCCACGTCCTGCTCGGTGGGCACGGGGCGCTCGGCATCATCCAGCGCAAAGCGTTCGATATGGATGGCCGATTCGGGCATGCCCGCCGCGCGCGCCTGCCCCAGTACGTAGTCGATATAGCCCAAGGGGCCACAGACGTAGAGCTGCGTACCGGGCTGGGCGACGGCCAGTTCGGCGGCCAGGTCGAGCTGCGTGTCCGGTTCGTCATCAAAGTGCAGGCCGACGTGCGCCGCCAGCGCGGGCGCCGCCAGGGCATCGAGAAACGCCGCCCGCGCCCGCGTGCGACAGCTGTAGTGCAAATGAAAGGCCGCACCATCCGCCTGCAGCTTCAGGGCCATGCACAGCAGCGGCGTAACCCCGATGCCTCCGGCCAACAGCAGGCTGCCCGGCGCAGGCACCAGCGGAAAACGGTTGCGCGGCGGGCTGATCTGCAGCAGGTCGTCCCGTTGTATCCGCTCGTGCGCGGCGACCGAGCCGCCGCGCGACTGCGGTTCGCGCAGGATGGCGATGCGGTAGCGGTCGGTGCGTGCGCAATCGCCCGCCAGGGAATACTGCCGGATCAGCCCGCCGGGCAGATGCAGGTCGATGTGCGCGCCCGGCGCAAACGCGGGCAAGGCCCCACCCTGCGCCGCAGCCAGCTCGAGCACCACGATGTCTTGCGCCGCCACCTGTCGGTCGGCGACCCTGACCGTTATCAATGAGTTATCCATATCTGCTTATTGTCGAACATTGAACAAGATCGTGCACCACGTCGGCATGCGCCGCCACGGGATGCACCCGAAGGCCCGCCAGGCGGGCCCGCCGCATCAGCCATCGCCCTCCGCAGGGGCGTCATCGTCCGCCGCGCCGGGCCGCAGGTACAGTTTTCTGTCGATGCCATGGCGCCGCAACTTGTCGTAGAACGTCTTGCGCGGCAAGCCCAGGGCGGCCAGCGTACCCTTCACCTCGCCGCCGTGGTCGACCAGTGCAGCACGGATCAGCTCGGCCTCGTAGCGGTCGATGCGCTCGGGCAGGCTGCCCGGCTCGCCGTCGGCGTGGACGTCCGCGGCCGGCGCCTGGACACCCAGCACGTAGCGGTCGGCCACATGAGCCAGCTCGCGCACGTTGCCGGGCCAGTCGTGCCGCATCAGGTGGCGCCAAAAGGCGGGATCGACGGCGGGCACCGCGCAATTGAAGCGCTGCGCCGAACGCGCCGCGAAATGCGCGAACAGTAACGGGATATCTTCGCGCCGCTCGCGCAAGGGCGGCAGCTCGACCGTGACCACATTCAGCCGATAGTACAGGTCGGGGCGAAAACGGGCCCGCATCCCGGCGGCGCCCAGGTCGGCCTTGGTGGCGGCCACCACCCGGATATCGACGGCGCGGTGCTCGTTCGTCCCCAAGGGGCTGACCTGCCGGGTTTCGAGCACGCGCAGCAGGCGCACCTGCATGGCGGGCGACATGCTTTCGATCTCGTCCAGAAACAGGGTGCCACCGTGCGCGTGCTCGATGCGCCCCACGCGGCGCTTCTGCGCGCCGGTGAAGGCTCCCGGCTCGTGACCGAACAGCTCGCTTTCGATCACGCTCTCGGGCAGGGCCCCACAGTTGATGGCGACGAAGGCGCCCGTGCGGCGATGGCTGAGCTGATGCAGCACCTGAGCCACCACTTCCTTGCCGCTGCCCGTCTCGCCGTGCACGAGCACGTCCACGTCGGCATCGGCCACCTGACGCAGCAGTTCGCGGATGCGCACCATGGCGGGGGCATTGCCCATGAGCAGGGCGGCGGCGTCCGGCGGCCCAGCCTGCGCCCGCAAGCGGCGGTTCTCGAGCACCAGGCGGCGCTGGGCCACGCCGTGGCGGATGGCGGCCAGCAGGCGTTCGGGCGCGTAGGGCTTGGAGAGGAAGTCATACGCCCCCTCGCGCATGGCGCCCACGGCCATCTCGATGTCGCCATGGCCGGTGATGAGGATGACCGGGATGTCCGGGTCGAGCCGCCGCACGTGGCGAAACAGGGTGAGCCCGTCCATCTCGGCCATGCGCACATCGGTGACGAGCACCCCGGGGAAGTCCGGCGTCAGGTGGCTCAGCGCCTCACTGGCGCCCGCGCAGGCGCGCACGACGACCCCCTGCAGATCGAGCGCCTGCTCGTTGGCGTCGCGCACGTCCGCATCGTCATCCACGAAAACGACATCCACCAGACTCACCCCTGCCCCTCCGCACGCATCAGCTGCACTTCAAACAAAGCCCCGACATCGGCGTCGAGCAGCTCGAGGCGCCCGCCGAACTCGGCCACCAGGTCACGGGAAATGACCAGCCCCAGGCCGACTCCCTGGGCCCGCGTCGTGTAGAACGGCGTGAACAGCTGGGCGCGCGCCTGCGCATCGATGCCGCGGCCATTGTCGGCGATGCGCACGGCAAGGCGGTCGTCCCGCACCTGCACGGACAGCCGGATGCACGGCGCGGCGCAGCCCTCCAGGGCTTCCAGCGCATTGTGCAGCAGGTTGACGAAGACCTGCTCCAGCCGCAAGGCGTCCGCCCGCACCCAAGGCGAGGGCGCGCGGCGCTCGTCCAGCAAGGCCACCCCCAGGCGTTCGAGGCGTGGACGGATCAGCATCAAGGCGCCGGCCAGGGCGGCGTCCAGGCTGACCGCTTCGATGCGCGCGGCGCGCTTGCGGGAAAAGGCCCGCAATTCCTGCGTGATACCGCCGATGCGCTCGGTGAGGCGGGCAATGGCCGTCAGGTTGTCGCGCACCCGCTCGAGCTGGCCCCGGCGCAGAAACTCGGCGGTATTGTCGGCGTAGGTGCGGATGGCACCCACGGGCTGATTGATTTCATGCGCCACACCAGCGGCCACCTGCCCCAGCAACGACAGGCGATTGGCCTGCGCCAGTTCGTCGCGCATCTCGTGCAGGCGCGATTCGGCCTGGCGGCGCTCGGTCATCTCGGCTTGCAGGCGCTCGTTGGCTTGCGACAGCTCGGCGGTGCGTACACGCACCTGCGCTTCGAGCGCCTCGGTGGCGCGGCGCAGGCGCGCCGCGCGCCGTCGCCGACGCAGCCCCGCCCACCCAGCCAGCGCCACGGAC
Source organism: Castellaniella caeni NBRC 101664 (assembly GCF_001592225.1). Classification (GTDB taxonomy): domain Bacteria; phylum Pseudomonadota; class Gammaproteobacteria; order Burkholderiales; family Burkholderiaceae_B; genus Castellaniella; species Castellaniella caeni. The sequence goes on from NZ_BCWN01000001.1 coordinate 201,663, forward strand.
ATCAGGCCCAGCAGCGTCAACGCCTGGGCGGCCAGGGCGGCCTGCCGCAGGGCCGCCGAGACCGGGCGCAGCACGTGCAGGCGCCAGGACGCCGTCTGCCCGACCGGCAGCTCGACGTGCACGAAGCGCTGATCCACCGCGAAGTCGGGGGCGGCGCGCCGCAGGCGCACCAGGGTGGCGGCGTGACCGGCGGCATCGTCCAGCGCGGGCGCGAACGGCAGCTGGCGCAGCGGCGCCGCGCCAAACTGCAGGCTTTCACGCACGCGCGCCGCCGCCTGGGCCGCCAGCGGCCGCACCACTTCGTAGTGCCAGCCGACGGGATAGCCCAGCAGCACGACCCCTTGTGCATCGGTGACGAACTGCGGCATGCCGCTGCGGCCCCACACGGCTTCGAGATCGTGGAAACCGATCTTGAGCACGATCACACCCAGCGGGCCCGACGGCCCATCGACACGCCGGGCGAGGTACAGACCGGGTTCGTGGCTTACCACGCCCAGGGCGAAGTGCGCTGCAACGCCCGAAGCCATGGCATCACGGTAATAGGGCCGAAAGTGGTAGTCGTAGCCAACGAAGGAATCGGTCTGCCGCCAGTTGCTGGCGGCCACCGTGCGGCCATCAAGCCGCATCAGGTACAAGGCCGAGGCCCCCAGCTCGGCGGCGAGGCGCTCGAAACGTGTGCTCAAGCGCGCTTCGCCTGATTCTGATGGGTGCAGCAGCGTGGCGACCAGTGCGGTGTCCTGCGCGAGGATTTGTGGGATTGCCCGAAACTTGTCCAGTTTGTGGCCCAGCGCGGTGAGGCTGAGCTGTGCCACGGCCTGGGTCTGGGCCTGCTGTTCGTGCAGGGCCCGCACGCGCGCCCAGTCGCCCACCCACCAGACAGTCGCCAGCACCAGGGCCGCCACGCACAGCACGACGCCCCCCAGCCAGAGCGGGTGGCGCGGCGATGAGCGCGCGTGCCCAGCGGCGTAAGCCCCAGGCACCGAAGAAGGCGGCGGATCAGACATGCGTGTTTGGGCGAAATTTCGGACATTCTACCTTTTCCATGGGCGAAAATCCGCACATTTTTCCGTTCAGGCCTGGGCCAGTTTTGTGTCATATTTCCAAAAACCATTATTTATCAAATATTTACATAACACAGGCAAATAATCCGAAAACTGGCACGCGGCTTGCTTAAGACCAGGCAGGGGCTGCCGCACATACGGCGCACCCGCTTCCAACACAAGGCAGGATCCGACGCGACACCGAGCGCGCATCCCGCCACCCCGGAGACGCAGACCATGATCGAGATTCCCACCACGCCGCAGCCTGCCCGCAAGCAGCGCTTCTACCAGATTCTGTATGTCCAGGTGATCTTCGCCATTGCGGTGGGGATACTCCTGGGCCACCTGGCGCCCTCGCTGGGCGAATCCATGAAGCCGCTGGGCGACGGCTTCATCAAGCTGGTGAAGATGATCATCGCGCCGGTGATCTTTCTCACCGTCACCACCGGCATCGCCGCCATGAGCGACCTGAAGAAGGTGGGCCGGGTCACGGGCAAGGCCATGCTGTATTTCCTCACCTTCTCAACCCTGGCGCTCATCATCGGCATGGCGGTCAGCCACCTGATCCAGCCGGGCGCGGGCATGCACATCGACCCGGCCTCGCTGGATCACGGCGCCGTCGCGACGTACGTTTCCAAGGCGCACGATTCCACCATCAGCGGCTTTCTGATGAACATCATTCCGGCCACCATGTTCAGCCCCTTCGTCAGCGGCGACATTCTGCAGGTGCTGTTCGTTGCCGTGCTCTTTGGCATCGCCCTGGCCATGATCGGCGAGCGCGCCCGCCCGGTGATCGACCTGCTGACGGCCCTGGCCAGCCCGGTCTTCAAGGTCGTTGAAATCCTCATGAAGGCCGCCCCGGTGGGCGCCTTCGGCGCCATGGCCTTCACCATCGGCAAGTACGGCATCGAGTCCGTGCTCAACCTGGCCATGCTGGTGGGCACTTTCTACATCACGGCGGTGCTGTTCGTGGTCGTCGTGCTGGGCGCCGTCGCGCGCTACAACGGCTTCTCGATCCTGAAGCTGGTGCGCTACATCCGTGAAGAGCTGCTGCTGGTGCTGGGCACCAGTTCATCCGAAGCCGCTCTGCCCACCCTCATGCAAAAGATGGAACGCGCGGGCTGCTCGAAGTCGGTGGTCGGCCTGGTGATCCCCACGGGCTACTCGTTCAACCTGGATGGCACCAACATCTACATGACCATGGCGGCGCTCTTCATCGCCCAGGCCTGCGACATCCCGCTGAGCCTGGGTGACCAGATACTGCTGCTGATGGTGGCGATGCTCAGCTCGAAGGGCGCGGCCGGGGTGACCGGCGCGGGCTTCATCACCCTGGCCGCCACGCTGTCTGTCGTACCGTCCGTGCCCGTCGCGGGCATGGCCCTCATCCTTGGGGTGGATCGTTTCATGTCCGAATGCCGGGCACTGACCAACCTGGTGGGCAACGCCACCGCCTCGGTGGTGGTTGCCCGCTGGGAAGGCGAGCTGGACAAACACCAGCTCGATGCCGCCCTGGCCGGCCACCCGCTGCCACTGGACACCAACGCCCACCCGCACCAGATCCAGCAAACCGGCGCACCCGACGCGGCCCTCCCGGCCGAAGAAAGCGCCCAGGCCGCCTGAGCCCTTTTTTACAAATCACATACCGGAAGACAGGCCGCGGCACACCCATTGCCGATACGGCTCGCAGCACCTGCACCGCGCGGTCTGCCTGACATCCCCGGCTTATGGCCGGGAATGTCGCATTGCACCAACCGTCCGAGTTGACACAACGGCACCTGATTCGCTCAGGCTGTCATGTCCAGGACGACCCGACCATCGACCTGGCCTTTTAACAAGCGATCGAGAACTGCATTGACGTTCTCCAGCCGATCGGTGGAGACCGTGGCGGCAACCTTGCCGTCACCGGCAAAATCCAACGCTTCCTGCAAATCCAGACGGGTTCCCACAATAGAGCCTCGCACGGTGATGCCATTGAGCACCATGTCAAAGATCGAAAGGGGAAATTCACCGGGCGGCAGACCGTTCAAGGCAATCGTGCCGCCACGCCGAGTCATGCCCAGCGCCTGTTCAAACGCTTTAGGAGACACCGCCGTCACCAACACGCCGTGCGCACCGCCAATCTCGCGCCGCAGATAGGCCGCGGGGTCAGTCTGCCTGGCGTTCACCACGACTTCCGCCCCAAGGCGCTGCGCCAAGGCCAACTTGCCGTCGTCGATATCGACTGCCGCCACATTGAGCCCCATCGCCCGGGCATATTGCACGGCCATGTGCCCGAGCCCGCCGATGCCCGAGACCACCACCCAGTCACCGGGTTTGGTGTCCGTCATCTTGAGCCCCTTGTAGACGGTGACTCCGGCACACAAAACAGGGGCAATTTCGATGAAGCCCACATTATCCGGCAGGCGTCCAACGTAATCCGCATCCGCCACGGCATAGCGGGCAAAGCCACCATTGACGGAATACCCGGTGTTCTGCTGGCTTTCGCACAAGGTCTCCCATCCCCCCAGGCAATGCTCGCAATGGCCGCAGGCCGAATACAACCAGGGGATGCCAACCCGATCCCCCTCCTTGACATGCCGCACACCGGCCCCCAGGCCAACCACGTACCCCACGCCCTCATGGCCCGGGATGAAGGGCGGCTCCGGCTTGACCGGCCAGTCTCCGTGGGCCGCGTGCAAATCGGTATGGCAAACCCCCGAGGCTTCGATCTGAACCAGAACCTGTCCTGGGCCAGGCCTGGGCACAGCTACCTCCTCGATATGCAGCGGCTTGCCAAACTCCCGTACCACGGCGGCCTTCATTGTTGGTTCCATTGGCAGTCTCCTTCCTTGTGAAAGACGGGCTTCGTGACGCTCCTTCCGGACGCCGCCCGCAGCAGCGCGCCCTGCCGGGCGCACCATGAAAAACGCCAGCACATCCGGCTGGCGTCGTGAAGGTCTAGAAGAAGCCCAGCGCGTCCGGGCTGTAGCTCACCAGCAGGCACTTGGTCTGCTGGTAGGCGGAGAGCGCCATCTTGTGCGTTTCGCGCCCGATGCCGGACTGCTTGTAGCCGCCGAAGGCGGCGTGGGCCGGGTAAAGGTTGTAGCAGTTCGTCCAGACGCGGCCCGCCTGCACCTGGCGGCCCACCCGGTAGGCCTGCGAGCCGTCGCGCGACCAGACCCCGGCCCCCAGGCCGTAATAGGTGTCGTTGGCAATGGCGATGGCCTCGTCTTCATCCTTGAAGGTGGTCACCGCGGCCACCGGGCCAAAGATTTCCTCCTGGAAGACCCGCATGCTGTTGTCCCCGAACAGCAGCGTGGGCTTGATGTAGAAGCCTTGATCCAGCCCCGCGCCCGGCACGTTGCGGCCCCCGCCCGTCAGGCACTGGGCGCCCTCGTCGCGACCGATGTCGATATAACCCAGGATCTTGTCCATCTGCGCCCGGGAGACCTGGGCGCCCAGCATGGTGGAGGCCTCCAGCGGATGCCCGGTCTTCATGGATTCGACCCGCTTGACCGCACGCTCGATAAAGCGCTCATAGATGGATTCCTGCACCAGGATGCGCGAGGGGCAGGTGCAGATTTCGCCCTGATTCAGGGCGAACATGCTGAAGCCTTCCAGGGTCTTGTCGAAGAAGGCATCGTCCTGATCCATGACGCTGGCAAAGAAGATGTTCGGGCTCTTGCCGCCCAGTTCGACCGTGCTGGGAATGAGGTTGTCGGCAGCGGCATGCAAAATGTGCTTGCCCGTGGGCGTGGAGCCGGTAAAGGCGATCTTGGCGATACGCTTGCTGGAGGCCAGCGCCTGGCCCGCTTCCTTGCCAAAGCCGTTGACGATATTGAGCACGCCCGGCGGCAGCAGGTCGCCGACGAGCTCCATCAGCACCAGGATCGAGGCCGGCGTCTGCTCGGCGGGCTTGAGCACCACGCAATTGCCGGCGGCCAGGGCCGGGCCGAGCTTCCAGGCGGCCATGAGCAAAGGGAAGTTCCAGGGGATGATCTGCCCCACCACCCCCATGGGCTCGTGAAAGTGATAGGCCACGGTGGTCTTGTCGATCTCGGAGATGCCGCCTTCCTGGGCACGGATGCAGCCAGCGAAATAGCGCAGGTGGTCGATGGCCAGCGGCAGGTCGGCGTTCAGCGTCTCGCGCAGGGGCTTGCCGTTGTCGATGGTCTCGGCCACGGCCAGCAGGCGCAGGTTCTGTTCCATGCGGTCGGCCATGCGCAGCAGCACGCCGGCGCGCTCGGCCACCGAGGTTTCGCCCCAGGCCTTGCGCGCGGCGTGGGCGGCATCCAGGGCCAGCTCGACGTCCTCGGCGCCCGAGCGCGGCACCTCGCAAAACACCTGCCCGGTGATGGGCGACAGATTGTCGAAATACTGCCCGCCCACGGGCGCCACCCAACGCCCGCCGATGTAGTTCTCGTAGTGCTTTTTGTAGGGAAAACCGAGGTCGATGCCAAAATGCTTCAGGTCGGTCATGTCCATGTCTGTCTCCTTGAGTCAGGCGCCGCCTGCGGCAGCCGCCCAGTTCACCGGGACACCGTGTCCCGGTGTTTGATGAGTTCCAAAGCAACAACCATGCCAGCCTTGAAAACCCCACGGCCGACAGCGTCCAGGCTCGCGGACGGCGCCCCTCCGCGCACGGCGTCTGGCCCGGGCGCCATGGGGCACGCGGCGCGGGCTTTTCTTGCCGCGTCGGCAATGGCATACTGAAGAAAATCACGTTTAAAAACAGCAAGCTGTCGCATTTTGCGACACTCAGCTGCGCAGCCTGCGACAGGCGTGTCGCCTTATGCACGCCCACCGCATGTGCCCGGACGGAGAGATCCCCATGCCGCATCCACTGCCGCTCACCCTCGCCCCAGACGCCCAGGCCGACGTATCCGCGCTGGTTCATCGCTCATGGGCCCGCTGCGCCAAACTCGACCCGCAGCTGCTCGCCGATCCCAACCCGCTGTCGCAGGCCGATCTCAGCGACCAGATCGACGCGCACCAGGCCCTGCTGCACCATGCCGAGCCCAGCCTCAGCGCCCTGGGCGCCCTGGCGCAGGCCAACCACGGCATCGCCATCCTGGCGGCGCCCAACGGCCTCATCCTGCACGAGCGGGGCAACCCTCAGTTTCTCGACAAAGTGCAGCGCATCGCCTTGCGCCCCGGCGTCAGCTGGGCCGAATCCCAGCGCGGCACCAATGCCATCGGCACGGCGCTGTTCGATGGCCGCGCCATCCGCATCCACGGGGCCGAGCACTTCCTGACGCGCAACCAGGTGCTCAGCTGCCACGCCGCTCCCATCCGTTCAGCTACCGGCGACATCCTTGGCGTACTCGACCTCTCCGGCCCCGCCGATGCGCTGTGCAGCTACGCGCTGGCGTTGGTGCGGCAGCTGGCCAGCGGCATCAGCAACCAGATCCTCGTCGGCAGCCCGCTGCAGCGGCTCGAATTCCACCCAGGACGAATGGCGGTCGGCGGCGCCGCCACCGCCATCCTGCTGTTGGACGACGCGCTGCGCATCGCTGGCGCCAACGAGGCCGCCCTGCGGGCCTTGAACACCGACTGGCGGCTGCTGGGCACCCCGTACACACAGTGGATCGACGGCACACCGCATCCCCAGGACACGGCGCTGCGCCGCCACGACGGGCTGCCGCTCACCGGACGGCTGCTGCGCGGCCCGCAGCCTGTCGGCGCCGCGCCGCGCAAACCCGCCCCGCCCGCGCCATCCCCCACCGCCGCGCACGCGCTGCCTGCGCCTGACGCCATGAACCGCCCGTTGCTGGCCCAGGCCGTGCGCGCCGTCGACAGCCAGCTGGCCGTGCTGCTGCAAGGCGAGACCGGCACGGGCAAAGAGGTGATGGCGCGGCATATCCACGCCGCCAGCGCGCGCGGCACGGGGGCCTTCGTGGCGATCAACTGCGCCGCCCTGCCCGAACACCTGATCGAATCCGAGCTTTTCGGCTACGAGGCCGGCGCTTTCACCGGCGCGCGGCGCGAAGGCGCACGCGGCCTGCTGCGCCAGGCGCACCAGGGCACCCTGTTTCTGGACGAGATCGGCGACATGCCACTGGCGCTGCAGACCCGCCTGCTGCGCGTGCTGCAAGAACGCGAAGTGCAGCCGCTGGGCTCGGAAAAACGTCTGGCGCTCGACTTCAACCTGATCAGCGCCAGCCACCAGAACCTGCCCGAACGGGTCGCCCAGGGCCTGTTTCGCGCCGACCTCTACTACCGTCTGCAGGACATCCCCATCGAACTGCCGCCGCTGCGCGCGCGCCCTGATCTGGCCCGTTTCATTGCCGACCAATACGCGCGCCTGGGGGGCGCGTTGGCCGCCGACGCGCTCGACGCGCTGGTGCGCCACCCCTGGCCGGGCAACTACCGCGAACTGCTCAGCCTGCTGCGACGCCTGCGCTGCCTGCATCCGCAAGAAGAACCGCTGACGGCGTACCAGCTGCCGGTGCCTGCCGGGCACGAGCCCGGGCCCGGATCTATGCCGTTGGACGCGCCGACCGCGGGCCAGCTGCACGCACTCGAACAATCCGCCATCCATCAAGCGCTGCACGACTGCGCCGGCAACATCAGCCAGGCGGCACGGCGGCTGGGCATCCACCGCAGCACGCTGTACCGCAAGCTCAAAGGCCAGCCTTAGCGCGCCACACAGGCCGGCCCCCACGAAAAACACCCCGGACATCGGACGAAAATCCAATGTCTGGGGTGTCGCTGACCGCAGAAGCCCGGCTGTCCCAGGCAGGTGATCCGGGCAAGCGCCGCAGGACGGCGGTTGCCCGCGGATCGCTTACTGGCCTTCGAGGAAGCTCTTGAGCTTGTCGGCCCGGCTGGGATGACGCAACTTGCGCAAGGCCTTGGCCTCGATCTGGCGGATGCGCTCGCGCGTGACGTCGAACTGCTTGCCCACTTCTTCGAGCGTCTGGTCGGTGCTCATTTCGATGCCGAAGCGCATGCGCAGCACCTTGGCCTCGCGCGGCGTAAGCGAATCCAGCACTTCTTTGACGACATCGCGCATCGAACCATGCAGAGCCGAATCGGACGGCGAGACCGTGGCGTTGTCTTCGATGAAATCGCCCAGGTGCGAATCGTCGTCGTCGCCAATGGGGGTTTCCATCGAGATCGGCTCTTTGGCGATCTTGAGGATCTTGCGCACCTTGTCTTCGGGCATGTCCATCTTCTGCGCCAGCGTGGCCGGATCGGGCTCGGCGCCGGTTTCCTGCAGAATCTGGCGATTGATGCGATTCATCTTGTTGATGGTTTCGATCATGTGCACCGGAATGCGGATGGTGCGCGCCTGGTCGGCGATCGAGCGCGTGATCGCCTGGCGAATCCACCAGGTGGCGTAAGTGGAGAACTTGTAGCCGCGCCGGTACTCGAATTTGTCCACTGCCTTCATCAGGCCGATATTGCCTTCCTGGATGAGGTCGAGGAACTGCAGGCCGCGATTGGTGTACTTCTTGGCGATGGAGATCACCAGGCGCAGATTGGCCTCGGTCATTTCGCGCTTGGCCTTGCGGGCCTTGGCCTCGCCGGTGGCCATGCGCTTGTTGACGTCTTTGAGGTCTTTGAGCGGCAGCACCACGTTGCGTTGCAGGTCGATGAGCTTCTGCTGGATTTCCTGCACCGCCGGCTCGTGGCGTGCGAGCGTCTCGGAATAATCGTGCCCTGCGGCAACCTCTTGGGCCACCCAGTCAAGGTTGGTCTCGTTGCCCGGGAAAGCCTTGATGAAATGCGCCCGCGGCATGCCGGCCCGGGTGACGCAGATGGACATGGCGCCGCGTTCGAGCTTGCGCACTTCGGCCACCTGGGCTCGCAAGGCGTCGGCCAGGCGCTCGACCATCTTGGCCGTGAAACGCACGCCCATCAGCTCGGCGTGGATGGCCTCGCGCGCCTCGGTGTAGGCAGGCGACTTATAGCCCTCGGACTCGAAGGCGGCGCGCATCTTGTCAAACCAGGATTCGACGGCGTCGAACTTCTTGAGCGCCTTGGTGCGCAGGTATTCGAGCTGCTTGCTGCTCATGCCGCCCGCCGGGCCATCGTCGTCGTCCGACGACACGCCCGAGCCGGCGTAGTCTTCGCCCTCTTCGTCGATCAGGCCATCGACGACCTCGTCGATCTGGGCCGAACCGTCGCGCACCTTGCGGATGTGCTCGAGGATTTCGTTGACCGTGGTCGGGCAGGCCGCAATCGCCATGACCATGTGCTTGAGGCCGTCTTCAATGCGCTTGGCGATTTCGATCTCGCCTTCGCGCGTGAGCAGTTCGACCGTGCCCATCTCGCGCATGTACATGCGCACCGGGTCGGTCGTGCGGCCGAAGTCGGAATCGACGGTAGTGAGCGCCGCTTCGGCTTCGTCCTCGACGTCGTCGTCGCTGGAGGCCGAGGGCACGTTGTCGCTCATCAGCAGGGTTTCGGCATCGGGCGCCTGGTCGTAGACCTTGATGCCCATGTCGTTGAAGGTGCTGATGATGCCGTCGATGGCTTCGGCATCGACGAGGTCGTCGGGCAGGTGATCGTTGATCTCGCCGTACGTGAGATAGCCGCGATCTTTACCCAGCTTGATGAGGATTTTCAGGCGGTTGCGCCGGGCTTCTTGTTCTTCGGGCGTGAGCTGGCTGCGCGAAGGAGCGTCTTTCTCGCCCTTGGCACGCTTGCCGCCGCGCTTGGGCAAGGGCTTGAGATCGGGGATGACCTCGCCGTCCTCGACGTCGTCATCGACGAAGTCGGCGCCTTCGTTGTTGGCGTTCTTGGCCGGGCGCCCGGGCTTGCGCCCGGTGCCCTTGGCGGCGGCCTTGGGCGCCGCTGCCTTTTTGCTCGTCTTTTTGGCGGCTGTCTTAGCCACCCCAGGTGCAGCACCTGTTGCTGCGCTGGCCGCCGTCACCACGGCCTCGAGCTCGGCGCTCGATACCTTGGTTTTTTTGGCAGCCGTCTTCTTGGCCGCCGCGGGGGCCTTGCCAGTTCCTTGGGTCATGTGCTCAGTTCCGTTAACAGTTCTGTTGACAGTTCCGCTAAAAGCGTTCAACTTATTGAAAACCATATAGTTTACTGCACTCAACAGGAAGATTCATCCTGTCCTGCGCTTCAAGCGAGCCAGACGCTGGCTCAATTCCAGGTAGTGCCTGCGTTGTTCATCGGTGTGGATCCCCATCTCGATCAGGCGATCGCAACGCGCCTGCACCACCTGCAGCTCGATCTGCCGCAAGGCATCGCGCCACTCGGCCTCGGGCTCGGGCAACTCCTGCATCATGACCTCGGTCGACAGGTCGCGAATGGCCTGCGCCAGGTCGGAATCAGGATCGGCGGCCTCCAGTAGCGCCCCCGCATGCCGCCCGCGGCTGGCACTCGCCAGCGCAACAAGCTCGCGTACCAAGCCCAGATGGGGATGATGCGCCAATAATTCAAGCTGCTGGTCGCCCAGGCCATCGACCAGCGCCGGGTGCGCCAGCAAAAGCTGCAACAGGCGCCGGGCCAGCGGCGTGACGCTGCGCGCACCCTGCGGCCGCTTGCCTGCGCTCCGGGCCCGCGCGCCACCCGACGGGCGCGGCGGCTCGTGTGCCTGCCCCAGCCAGGGCGGCGCGTCGTCGGGAGCCTCCCACGAGCCCGTAAATCCGACATCGCCGCTCCCGTCCCAGGGCGCTTCGCCGTCCCAGGGCGCGCCCACGGCGCCCGTCGGCTCCGGCGCGCCACGCCCCCGGCTCGCGCCGCCCGCGCCCGTGCCGACCGCCGCCGCGCCTACCACGGGCGCCTCGGTGCCGCCCGCGGCCAGCAGCATCTGCGTCAGCTCGTCGGGCGTCAGACGCACCAGCTGGGCGAACTCGCGCTCCACCTGCAGGCGATAGCCGCCCTCGGGCATCTGCCGCAGCAGGGGCCGCGCCTCGTGCACGCAGGCGGCGCGGCCCTCGGCCTCGCGCAAGTCGTGGCGCGCGCTGAGCTCGTCGAGCAGAAAGCGGGACAGGGACTGCGCCTCGTCGAGGTAGGCGCGCAGCGCCTGTACGCCGTAGGCGCGCACGTAGGAATCCGGATCCTGCCCCTCGGGCAGGAACAGGAAGCGCATCGCCACCGCCTCGCCCACCCAGGGCAGGCAGGCCTGCAAGGCGCGCCAGGCCGCCTTGCGCCCCGCCCCATCGCCATCGAAGCTGAAAATGATGCGGTCGCTGGCGCGGCACAGCTTCTGCACGTGCGTCGGCGTCGTGGAAGTACCCAGCGTGGCCACGGCGTTGTTCAGGCCGAACTGTGCCAGCGCCACGACGTCCATATAGCCCTCGACCACCAGCACGCAGCCCTCGGTGCGGATGCCCGCCCGCGCCTCATGCAGGCCATAGAGCTCGTTGCCCTTGGAAAACAGGCTGGTCTCGGGCGAATTGAGGTACTTGGGCTCGCCCGGCTCGATGAGCCGCCCGCCAAAACCGATCAGCTGGCCCCGTCCGTTGTGAATGGGAAACATCACCCGGGCGCGGAAGCGGTCGTGGCGGCGGCCATCCTCGGACTCGACCACCAGCCCCGACTCGATCAGGGCGGGGTCGTCGTAGTGCTCGAACACCGCCGCCAAGCCGCGCCGCTCGGCGCTGGCCCAGCCCAGGCCGTAGTGTGCCGCGATCTCGCCGCTCAGGCCGCGCTTTTTCAGGTAGGCGACGGCCTGCGGCGACTGCTTGAGGGCGGCCCGGTAGTGCGCCTGGGCCTTGTCGAGAATGTCGCGCTGGCGCGAACTCTCGGCCTTGCGCTCGCGCTCGACGGCGCGCTGCTTCGGGCTGCGCGGTTCTTCGGGCACGGTCATGCCCACGCTGGAAGCCAGCGTGCGCACCGCCTCGGGGAAGGTGGCGCCTGTGTGCTCGGTCAGGAAGTGCAGCGCGCTGCCGTGCGCGCCGCAGCCGAAACAATGGTAGAACTGCTTGGTCGGACTGACCGTGAAGGACGGCGTCTTCTCATTGTGAAAAGGGCACAAACCCAACAGGTTTGCACCCCCTTTGCGCAGCTGTACATATCGGCCGACGACATCGACGATATCGACGCGCGCCAGAAGTTCCTGAATGAAGGATTCAGGAATCAATCAATAGAGACGCGGCGGCAGTTGTTGGCTGCGGATGCGCTTGTAGTGGCGCTTGACGGCAGCGGCGGCCTTGCGCTTGCGCTCGGCGGTGGGCTTCTCGTAGAACTCGCGCGAACGCAGTTCGGTCAGAAGACCGGTTTTTTCGATGGTGCGCTTAAAGCGCCGCAGGGCAGCCTCGAAGGGCTCGTTTTCTTTGAGGCGGACAATCGGCATGTAAATCCTTGAAAGCCTGGGTAAATTCATGGGTATCGGCGAAAACGAAATCAGCCGGTGCACCCACGGTTGGGGTTAAAGGTATATCCTGACTAGGACAGCAGAAGATTCTATCATGGATCGCCCAACGAAGCCATGGCCGCGCATGGTCGTCAGCCCTGTCCTGCCAAACCCCGCGATCGGCTCCCCGTCGGCGCGAACCGCGATGCCCGCCCCAAAAGCCGCGCTTCGAGGCCGGGCGCCAGGCCGCCGCTTACTTGGCTTCGGAATCGGGGTATGCCGTACGCACGCCCTTGCGGATCCAGGATTCCAGCTGATGCGGCCGCAGGCTGTCGTAGTCTTCGAAAGGCTGATGTATCCAGGGATTGGTCGGCAGCTGATCGACGTAGTAATCGGGCTCGACTTTGGCGTGCCCTTTCCACCACAGCACGGCGGTGCGCAGTTCGGTGATGCCGGCAAACTGTTTGAGCAGGTGATCGCGCACGCGCGTGAAGGTAAGCCCGGTATCGACCATGTCGTCGACCAGCAGCACCCGGCCATCCAGCGTGCCACGCGTGATGGTGATGAACTGGGCGATGTCCAGCTGCCCCTGCACGGTGCCTGCGGCCTCGCGATAGCTGCTGGTGGCCAGAATGCCCAGCGGCACGTCGAAAATACGCGACAACACGTCGCCCACCCGCACCCCACCGCGCGCCAGACACAAAATCTTGTCGAAGGCCCAACCGGATTCATGCACCTGCAAGGCCAGGCGCTCGGTCAGCTCGTGATATTGTTCCCAGCTAACCCATAGATCGCGGTCGGTGCTCGGCGGGGTACTCATGGTGTGATCCTATTGTCTTTCAAAAAATCGAGGTCAAAAAAACCGCAAGCTCACTTGCGGTCTTGGGGAGCGCCTCAGCCCTGGAAGGGGTGGCGCAGCACGATGGTCTCCAGGCGGTCGGGGCCGGTGGACACCATGTCGATGGGCACGTCGCACACGTCGGCGATACGCTCGAGGTAGCGTCGGGCGTTGATGGGCAGCTTGTCGTATTCCGTGATGCCCACGGTGGATTCCGACCAACCCGCCATTTCTTCGAGCACAGGTTCGGCTTCGGCGGCCGCGTGCGCACCGTACGGCAGCACGTCAAGGAATTGCCCCTTGTAGCGGTAGCCGACGCCGATCTTGATCTGTTCGACGCCGTCGAGCACGTCGAGCTTGGTGATGCACAGCCCAGTGAGGCCGTTGATCATGACCGAACGCTTCATGGCGGCGCCATCGAACCAGCCGCAGCGGCGCGGGCGCCCGGTGACGGAACCAAATTCTTTGCCCACGGTGGCCAGGCGCAAGCCGGTGTCGTCGAGCAGTTCGGTGGGGAACGGCCCCGAACCCACGCGCGTGGTGTAGGCCTTGGCGATGCCCAGCACGTAATCGAGTGCCTGCGGCCCGACGCCAGTGCCCGCCGCCGCAGCGCCTGCCACGCAGTTGCTGCTGGTGACGAACGGGTACGTGCCGTGGTCGATGTCGAGCAGCGTGCCTTGCGCGCCTTCGAACAGCAGGTTGTGACCCGCCTTGCGCGCCACGTGAATGTTGCTGGAGACGTCGGCCACCATGGGGGCGATCTGGGGCGCGAGCGCCATGACCTGATCGCGCACCTGGGCCGCGTCCACGGCCTTGGCGCCGAGATACTGGGTGAGCACGAAGTTGTGGTAGTCGAGCACTTCGGCGAGCTTTTCGTCGAAGACCGCCGGATCGTAGAGATCTTGGATGCGCAGCGCGCGGCGCGCCACCTTGTCTTCGTAGGCCGGGCCGATGCCGCGACCCGTGGTGCCGATCTTGCCCTCGCCCTTGCGCGCCTCGCGCGCCTGATCAAGCGCGATGTGGTAGGGCAGGATGAGCGGGCAGGCCGACGACACTTGCAGGCGCGAGCGCACGTCGAGGCCGGCGGATTCGAGCTCGGCGATTTCGCCCAGCAAGGCCTCGGGCGAGATGACCACGCCATTGCCGATGTAGCAGGTGACGTGGGGGTGCATGATGCCCGAGGGGATCAGGCGCAAAATGGTCTTGCGCCCGTTGATCCACAACGTATGGCCCGCATTATGCCCGCCCTGGAAGCGCACGACGCCCTGGGCAGATTCGGCCAGCCAATCCACGATTTTGCCCTTGCCTTCGTCACCCCACTGGGTTCCGATCACAACGATGTTCTTGCTCATAAGCCTTGCTTGCGGCAGCACTATGCCACCATGGGAAACCAGTAAGTTTATACCATCTTAGCGGATGGCTACCGCGCGCAGCACCCAGCCACTGTCCGAGGACACCAATTCCTGATCGATCAGGAACTCGTCGAACTGCCGTGGCTCGCCCGGCAGGCTCTGGATGACGATATGCCCTTGGGTGCGCAGCGTACGCACCGCTTCGGCCAGGGCGGGGTCGTCCGACCAGGGCGCCGAGATGGCCTGGGCGCGGCGCGCATCGGGCAGGCCCGCCGACAGTTTGCGCAAATCGAGGCTGAAACCCGTGGCCGGGCGGGCGCGCCCGAATTTGCGGCCAATGCCGTCGTAGCGGCCACCGCGCACCAGGGCATCGTGCCAACCGGTTGCATAAATGGAAAACACCACACCCGAGTGGTAGCCGTAGCTGCCCCCCATATCGGCGAGATCCAGGGCGATGTGCGCATCCGGCAAGGCGGTGCACAGCGTGCGCAGCGCATCCAGGGCGGCATGCACCGTGGGCAGACCGGGCAGGCACTGGCGCGCCCGATCGACCACGGAAAGATCGCCATACAGGCCGGTGAGCGTGCGCAGAGCCTGCGCGGTGTCGGGCCGCGCACCGGTTTCGGCGCACAGCGCCATCAATCCGGGAACGTCTTTGGCGCTCAGCAGGTCGAAGACGGTATCGGCCACTTCCTTGAGGGCGGCATCGTCGTCCACCAGCGCGCGACCAACCCCCGGATGGTTCAGGTCGAGGCGCGGCTGCAGCACACCCGCGCGGCGCACGGACTCGAGCGCCAGGCGCACGCATTCGATGTCGGCCTGCACCCCCGCATGGCCGAAGATTTCGGCACCGATCTGCAGCAGCTCGCGGTCGGACATCAACCCCGAGGGGCGCGCGTGGATCACCGGGCCGCAGTAGCACAGGCGTGTGACGCCGGACCGGTTGAGCAGATGGGCATCGATGCGCGACACCTGCACGGTCATGTCGGCACGCACCCCCATCGTCAGGCCCGAGAGCTGATCCACGAGCTTGCAGGTGCGCAGGCGCAAGGCCTCGTCATCGGCCAGCATGAGCGAATCGAGGTACTCGACCATGGGCGGCGCCACCAGTTCAAAGCCATAGGTGCGATACAGATCGAGCAATTCGCGGCGCAATTCTTCAATGCGCCGCGCCTCTGCGGGCAGGATGTCCGACAGATTCTCCGGCAGCAGCCAGTTTGACATCATGATGTGGGGTTCCAAAAATCGGCCAAAAAGAAAACGACCCGCCTCCCGCAGGCAGGTCGTTCATTGGATGGGCTCAGTGCGCTGCGGCCTTGTCGCCCTGCGCGCGATCCCAGTAGCGGAAGAACTCGGAGTTGGGGCTCAGCACCAGGCCGCTGTCCTGACCGGCGAACGCCGAACGATAGGCTTCGAGGCTCTTGTAGAAGCTGTAGAACTCGGGGTCTTTGCCATATGACTTGGCGTAGATGGCGGCTGCCGTCCCGTCGCCCTCGCCGCGCTTGGCCTGGGCTTCGGCATAGGCCTTGGCCAGAACCTCTTGACGCTTGCGGTCGGCCTCGGCGCGGATGCGTTCGCTGTCGGCGGCACCGCTGGCGCGCAGCCGGTTGGCCTCTTGTTTGCGCTCGGCTTCCATGCGGCGATAGACCGACTCGGAAATCTCGGGCGCGAAGTCGATGCGGCGCAGGCGCACATCGACCACGTTGACGCCCAATGGCTTGGCGCGCTGGGCGACCGCCGACTGGATCTCTTTCATGATCGTGTCGCGGTCGCTGGACACCACCTGCTTGACCGTGCGGATGTTGACGGCGGCGTTCAGGGCGTCGCGGATCTGCGCCTGCAGACGCTCGACGGCGGCGCCGCTGTTGGCGCCGAACGTCACGTAGAACAGCCGTGGATCGGCGATGCGCCACTTGACGAAGGAGTCGATCAGCAGGTTTTTCTTCTCGGCGGTCTGAATGCGTTCGGGATCGCGCGTTTCGATGGTCTGCAGGCGCTTGTCGAGATAGACCACGTTTTCAAAGGGCGGCGGATACTTGAAGTACAGGCCGGGCTCGGTGATGGTCTCGCGCACTTCGCCCAGGGCGAACAACAGGGCGGAATGGCGTTCGTTGACCACGAACACGCAGGAAGACAGCGCGGCCACCAGCAGAACCAGCCCGACCAGAACAGGAAAAAGGCGTTGCATCATGGGCTCCTAGTTCGAGTACGGGTTGTTCAGCAGGGAATCGAGGCCGGACGGCACGCCCCGCGCAGCCGGGCTGCCGGATGGCTTGCCGGTTCTGGACGTCGTCGCCGCATGGGCCGCGGCCCCCGCCCCGGCCACTGTGCCGCTGCTGCCAGCCGCCGCCGCGCCGGATGCGCCGCCGACTGTCCCGGCGGCGTGGGCCGCCTGCCCCATGATCTTGTCGAGCGGCAGGTACAGCATGTTGTTGCCCGACGGCACATCGACCAGCACCTTGGCCGTGTCGTTGAGGATATCTTGCATCGTTTCGAGATACATGCGCTCGCGGGTGATGGCCGGCGCCTTGTTGTACTCGGCGGCCACGCTGTCGAAGCGCGAAGTATTACCCTGGGCCTGGCCGATGACCTTGGCGCTGTAGCCCTCGGCCTCTTGAATCATGCGCGCGGCCTGGCCCTCGGCCTCGGGCAGCACCTGGCTGGCGTAGGCATTGCCTTCGTTGATCTGGCGTTCGCGATCCTGCCCCGCCTTGACGGCATCGTCGAAGGCGGCCTGCACCTGCTCGGGCGGCTGCACGTTCTGGATGGCCACCGTGGAAATCTGGATGCCGGTCTTGTAGCGGTCGAGAATGCTTTGCGCCAGGGCCTGTACTTCGGAGGCGACCTCGGTGCGCCCGGAATACAGCACGAAGTCCATGGGCTTGCGACCCACGATCTCGCGCATGGCGGTTTCAGCCGCCTGGCGCACGGATTCGTCGGGCTGGCTGGTGTTGAACAGGTAGGCAGGCGCCCCGTCGGGCCGCAAGCGATACTGCACCACGAACTGCACGTCCACGATGTTTTCATCGTTGGTGAGCATGAGCGATTCGGACAGCACCTTGTTGCGCGACGAACCGCGAAAGCCCACCTCGAAGGTGCGCAACTGCGCGATGTTGACGTCTTGCGACGCCTCGATGGGATACGGCATGCGCCACTGCAGGCCTGGCGTGAGCGTGCGCGTGTACTTGCCAAAGCGGGTGACGACGGCCACCTGGCCTTCTTGCACGATCATGAAACCGCTGGCCAGCCACAGCAGGATGGCGACGATGACGAGCAGCAGCACGAAGCGCGGCGACGGCCCTGGCAGGGACGGCAGGCCGCCCCCCGTCGGCAAGCGCGGGCCGCGCCCGCCACGTTTGCCGAACAGGCCCGTCAGCCGTTTGTTGAAGTCGCGCCAGACTTCATCGAGGTCGGGCGGCCCGCCCGACTGGCCGGGCTTGTTGTCGGAGGAATTATCGTCTTGATTTTGCTGACCGCGCCCCCAGCCCGGATCATTCAGGTTGAACAGTTTCATTCCACGCATTGTTTCCCGTTAGCCCCCCAAATTCGGCGATCGACTGTCGCACACCGTCCAGACCCTTGCGCTGTAACGCACTGACAAAGACTCGCGCAATCGTACCATGTTCATTTCGTTCGACCCGCGGATCATATCCGGCGGTGTCGATTTTGTTATAGACGCGGATTTGCGGAATATCCCGCGCCCCGATGTCTTCGAGCACTTTGTTGACCTCGGCGGCCTGCTCGTCGCGCTGCGGGCTTGCGGCATCGACGACGTGCAGCAGCAGATCGGCGTGGACGGTCTCTTCGAGGGTGGCCCGGAAAGCGGCGATCAGCATGGGCGGCAAGGCGCGAATGAAGCCCACCGTGTCGGAGATGACCACCTGCCCCGCCCCTTCGATCCAGACCCGGCGGGTGGTGGTGTCGAGCGTGGCGAAGAGTTGATCCGCGGCATAGGCGCCCGCCCGGGTCAGGGCATTGAACAACGTGGATTTGCCCGCGTTGGTATACCCCACCAGCGACACCGAGAGCGTCTGCCCCCGGGCCCGGGCACGGCGCTGCGTGAGCCGCTGACGCTGCAGGCGTTCGAGGCGCTCGCGCAAGGCACGCACCCGCACGCCGATGAGGCGGCGGTCGGTTTCGAGCTGGGATTCGCCCGGCCCGCGCACGCCGATGCCGCCCCGTTGGCGTTCGAGGTGCGTCCAGAGACGGGTGAGGCGGGTGGACAGGTGCTGCAACTGGGCAAGCTCGACCTGCACCTTGCCTTCGTGGCTTTTGGCCCGCAAGGCGAAAATGTCCAGGATCAGGGCGACCCGATCGACCACGCGCACGTCGAAGTGACGTTCGAGGTTGCGCTGCTGGGCGGGGCTCAGGGGCTGGTCGAACAGCACGACCTCGGCCCCGGTGGCCTTGACCAGCGCCGCTGCTTCTTCGACCTTGCCCGAGCCGATAAAGCCCGCCGCATCGGGACGGCTGCGCCGCACGGTGAGGACTTCGACGATGTCCGCCCCGGCGCCGCGTGCCAGCATGAGGAATTCTTCGGCATGCGCCGTGTAGTCGGCGTTGCCCAGATCGACGCTGATGACGAGCGATTTCATGCAAACGCCCCCTCGACAAACAGCGGAGCGGGCGTCTGGAAGCAGCGGAATGCGGTGTTATTCAGCAGAGTCGTCTACCTGGAAGGAGACTGGGCGAGCCGGCACGACCGTGGAGATGGCGTGCTTGTAAACCATTTGCGTGACCGTATTGCGCAACAGCACCACGTATTGATCGAAGGACTCGACCTGGCCTTGCAGCTTGATCCCGTTGACCAGATAGATCGAAACGGGCACGTGGTCCTTGCGCAATGCGTTCAGGAACGGGTCTTGAAGAATTTGCCCTTTATTGCTCATGGACGAGGCTCCGGTTATTGAAGTTATAGGGAACGAGTTATTTTAATGCGAATCTTGCGGTGCAGCAGGCGCCGCAAGGTTTTCAGGTGGAGAGGACGCTTTTCAGCGTATCACAGAGCCGCGCGCACTGTTCTGGCGTGCCGACCGTGATGCGCAGATATTGCTCGATGCGGGGGGCCTGGAAGTGGCGCACGAGGATACCGTGATCGCGCAGGCGGCGCGCGATGATGGCAGCCTCATGGCTGCGGTGCCGGGCAAAGACGAAATTGGCCTGGGAGGGCAGCACGGCGAAGCCCAACCCCTGCAGTTCGCGCACCAGTTGCTCGCGCGCGTCGATGACGGCACGGCAGGTGCGCTCGAACCAGGCCTCGTCCTCGATGGCGGCCTGCGCGCCTGCCAGGGCAATGCGGTCAAGCGGATAGGAGTTGAAGCTGTCTTTCACCCGCAGCAGGCCCTGGATGAGTTCGGGCGAGGCCAGCGCATAGCCCACTCGCAGGCCGGCCAGCGAGCGCGACTTGGACAGGGTATGGACGACCATGAGATTGGGCGTATCGGCCAGCAGCGCGGCAGCCGACTCGGCGCCGAAATCGACGTAGGCCTCGTCCACCACGACGGCGCTGTCGGGATGGGCCGCCGCGATGGCGGCGATGGTATCCAGCCCCAGGGCGCAGCCCGTGGGCGCGTTCGGATTGGCGAAGATGATGCCCGCGGGCTCTTGCTCGCTGACGGCCGTGTAGTCGGCCACCTTCAGGGTGAAGTCGTCCGCCAGCGGAATCAGGCGATGTGGCACCTGGAAGAAACGGCAGTACGTGCGATAGAAGCTGTAAGTGACGTCGGGCAACCACAGCGGCCGCCCGCCGCGCAGGAAGAAGGCATTGAAGACGTGCGCCAATACTTCATCGGAGCCATTGCCGAGAAACACCTGATCGGCCGTCAGGCGGTAGCGCCGCGCGACGGCCTGGCGCAGGGCCTGGGCCTGGTAATCGGGGTACAGGCGCAAATCGTCGGTGACGGCGGCCCGCATGGCCTCGATCGCCTTGGGCGATGGCCCATAGGGATTCTCGTTGGTGTTGAGCTTGAGCAGATTGGGAATCCGCGCCTGCTCACCGGGTACATAAGGCGTCAGCCCGGCAATGTGATCGCTCCACAAGGTGGTCACGTCTTGTCGTCCTTCAGGTAGGGATTGTGCGAAGACTTGAATTCCACGCTCAGGGGCGTACCCGCCAGCTTGAAGGCCTCGCGAAACTGCCCTTCGAGGTAGCGGCGGTAGGAATCGGGCACGGCGTCGAGCGCATTGCCGTGAATGATGATGCGCGGCGGATTCTGCCCGCCCTGGTGGGCGTAGCGCATCTTGGGCCGGAAAATCCCCTTGCGTGGCGGCGGCTGCTGCTCGACGGCGGCCTGCAGCACGCGCGTCAGCCGGGGCGTGGACAGCTTGGCGAACGCGGCGGCGTGGGCCGCCTCGACCGCCTTGACCACCGGCCCGATCCCCTGCCCTTTCAGGGCCGACAGATGCAGCACCTTGGCAAACGACAGAAAACGCAGCTTGCGGTCGTATTCGCGCTGCACCCACTCACGCTGCTCGCGGTCGATGGCATCCCACTTGTTGAGGCCGACCACCAGCGCGCGCCCGGCCTCCATGGCGAAACCCGCGATGTGGGCGTCCTGGTCGGACACCCCGGCCTCGGCGTCGATGAGCAGCAGCACCACGTTGGCGGCCTCGATGGCCTGCAGGGTCTTGATGACCGAGAATTTCTCGATGGTCTCGAAAACCTTGCCCCGGCGCCGCAACCCCGCCGTGTCGATGAGGGTGTAGCGGCGCGCGCCCCGCTCGAATTCGATTTCGATGGCGTCGCGCGTCGTGCCCGGCAGATCGTAGGCGATGACGCGATCTTCGCCCACCAGGGTGTTGATGAGCGTGGACTTGCCGACATTGGGTCGGCCCGCAATGGCCAGCTTGATGCGGTGATCGGGTGCCGTGGCGGGGTCATCGTCCGAAGCTTCGTCAGCCAACGCGGCATCGGCGGCTGCGTCGGTGGCGGCAGGCGCCTGCAGAGGCAAGAAAGCTTCGTCCACCAGCGCGGCAATGCCGTCCCCGTGGGCGGCGGAAATGGGATGAGGCGTGCCCAGGCCCAATTCGTGGAACTGGGCGAGGTCGGCGTGATCGCGCATGCCTTCGGCCTTGTTGACCGCCAGCAGCACGCGCTGCCCGGACTTGCGCAGCAGGCGGGCGATCTCGTGGTCGTGCGCGTTGATGCCCTCGCGTCCATCGACCAGGAACAGCACGACGTCGGCCTCGGCGATGGCCTGCGCCGTCTGGCGCGCCATCTCGACCAGGATGCCCTGGGTGGCCACTGGCTCGAA
Organism: Castellaniella caeni NBRC 101664; assembly: GCF_001592225.1. Classification (GTDB taxonomy): domain Bacteria; phylum Pseudomonadota; class Gammaproteobacteria; order Burkholderiales; family Burkholderiaceae_B; genus Castellaniella; species Castellaniella caeni. The sequence goes on from NZ_BCWN01000001.1 coordinate 223,385, forward strand.
ACCGCCGGTATCGACCACGATGAAGGGGTGGTCGCCCACGCGCCCCTCACCGTAGTGACGATCACGGGTGAGCCCCGAGATATTGGCAACCAGTGCGGCCCGCGAACGGGTCAGCCGGTTGAAGAGCGTCGATTTGCCGACGTTGGTGCGGCCCACCAGGGCCAGGACGGGTTTGAAGCGCAATTCAGTCACTAACACCCACCAGCATCAGATTGCCATTGCCGGTCTGAACCAGCACGCCGCGCGGCGTGGCGAGCAAGGCGGAAGTAATCGGCCCGCCGCCCACCTGCAGGCGGGCCATCAGGCTGCCATCGGTGCGCGAAAGGAAATGGACGTAGCCCTGGAAGTCGCCCAGGGCAAGCGCGCGTCCGGCCACCGCCGGCGCACTGAGATGGCGATTGAGCAGGGCCGAGGTCTTCCAGGCCTCGTGGCCGTTCTGCAGGTCGAGCGCATGCACGGTATCGCGCAGGCCGGGCAGGTAGAGACGCTGGCCGTCGGTGGTCATGCCGGTGGCCGAGGAAATATCCTGCGACCAGACGGGCCGCCCGCCCTGGGCGACGTCGAAGCAGGTGGTGCGTCCCTGATAGCTGACGCCACACAGCAGCGACCCCGCCGTGATGGGCTCACCGACGATGTCGCTGATGCGTTCGAGGTCGGAGGCCCCACGGTTGGCGGCAATGGTGCCTTCCCAGCGCACGGCACCAGAAGCCGCGTCGATCACCAGCAGCCGTCCCCCCGGCATGCCCGCAATCAGCAGATTGGGCACGATGGCCATGCGCATGCTGGTGCGCAGCGCCAGCGCCGGGCCCGGGCGCTGGATGTCCCAGCGCAGCTTGCCGCTGGATTCGTCGAAGGCCTGCACGCGGTAATCGGTGGTGCGCACCGCGACGATGCCGTTGCCGACGGCCGGCGACACATTGACGGCGCTGGCCGCCTGCGTGCGCCAGACTTCCTTGCCCGCGGCGTCATAGGCCACGACCATGCCATCCTGGGTAACGACCGCCGTGGTGCGGCCATCGCTGCCCACCCCCGCGGTCAACGCCTCTTTGCCGGCACGCCAGCGGATGGCGCCATTGGACAGGTCGAGCGCCGCGACGCTGCCCGAAGGCGTGGCGGCGTAGACGGTATCGCCCACCACTTGCGGCGCAAAGCCGTAGTCGCCGCCACTGCCGATGGACACGGACCAGCGCACCGCCACGCTGAGCGTGGGCGTGTAGTCGGTGAGCGGCGCCGGATCGAAGCGGGCGTCTGTCTGGGAAAACAGCCCGCAGCCGGACAGGCCCGCAATGGCCAGGCCGACGACGGCGGCGCGAAACAGACGAACAGGGATACGCATGAGGCTCAAGCTCCGTTCAAGGCGTCAATCTTCAGTTGGACGATCTGTGCAGCCGGGTCGGCCCCCAGGGCCTTCAGGGCTTCTTTCCAGGCCTCGACGGCCTGCTGGACGTGCCCCTGGGCGGCAAGCACATCGCCGCGCCGGTCGGCATACAGGCCAACAAAGCCGTCAGGCGCCGTCCCCTGCAGCTGGGCCAGCGCGGGGTCGTATTGTTTCTGGGCCAGCAGCACGCCCGCCAGCCGCAGCCGGGCGACAGCCTGCAGGGCGGGCGCCGATTTGTCCCGCACCAGCCATTCGAGCTGTTCGCGCGCGCCGTCGAGGTCGTTGCGCTGCTGCAAGGCCCAGGCGGCCACCAGCACGCCGCGGGCCGCATAGCCCGAGCTGGCGTAGTCCGAACGCAGGGCGCTGCTGGCCGCCTTGATGCGCGCGACGGCGTCATCCCCGGACTGGCCGGCGGCGCTTTCGAGGGCTTCGTAGTAGCCCATGGCCTGCCCCGCCTGATGCGAAGCGTACCACTGCCAGCCGCGCCAGCCGCCAAACGCCAGAACGACGGCCAGCACGAGCACCATGCCAAACGTGCCGTAGCGATCCCACCAAGCCTTCAGTGCGTCGATTTTTTCCTGTTCTTCGAGATCGTATGCCATGCCTGTAGTCAGATCCTTTGCTTGAGATGATGCGCCAGCTGCTCGAAGGCGACCGATTCCTGCTGCGCCGCGTCGGCGGCGTCGCGCCGCAGCCACTTGACCGTGGCGGCGCCAGCGGCAAGTTCGTCGCCACCGATGATGACGGCGGCCTCGGCGCCGCTTGCGTCCGCGCGGCGAAACTGTGATTTAAACCCAGTCGAGCCCGCGTGGACAAGTGCCCGCAGGCCCGCGTCGCGCAGGGCCTCGGCCAGGCGGGCCGCCTGGCGCTGGCCCGCCTCGCCCTGGTGCACGAGATAGACCTGGCATTCCGCTGGCGTCGGCGCCGCCCCGTCCTGCTGCCAGAGGTCGAGCAGGCGCTCCATGCCGATGGCAAAGCCCACGGCGGGCGCGGCCTTGCCGCCCAGCAGTTCGATCAGGCCGTCGTAGCGGCCGCCGCCGCAGACGGTGCCCTGGGCGCCCAGCCGGTCGGTGACCCACTCGAACACGGTGAGATTGTAGTAGTCGAGCCCGCGCACCAGCCGCGGATTGAGCGTGTAGGTGATGCCCGCGTCGTCCAGGCGGGCGCACAGCCCCTGATAATGGGCGAGCGATTCGGCCCCCAGGAAGTCGAACAGGCGCGGGGCGCTGTTGGCCATCGCCTGCATTGCCGGGTTTTTCGTGTCGAGTACGCGCAGCGGATTCGTGTGCATGCGCCGCCGCGCTTCTTCGTCGAGCACGTCCACGTGCTTTTCCAGGTGCTCGATGAGCGCGGCCCGATGGGCGGCGCGCTCGGCGGCCTGTCCAAGCGAATTGAGTTCGAGGCGGATGTCGGCGAGCCCCAGCAGGCGCCACAGGCGCGCCAGCATGATGATGAGTTCGGCATCGACGTCCGGCCCGGGAAAGCCCAGCGCCTCGACGTCGATCTGGTGAAACTGGCGGTAGCGTCCGCGCTGCGGGCGTTCGTGGCGAAAGACCGGCCCCATGGCGTAGATACGCCGCGGCCGATCATAGAGAAAGTTGTGTTCGATGGCCGAGCGCACGATGCCCGCGGTGAATTCGGGGCGCATCGTCAGGCGGTCTTCGTTGAGCGAATCGACGAAGGAATACATCTCTTTTTCGACGATGTCGGTGACCTCGCCGATGCCGCGCGTGAACAGCCGCGTGTGTTCGAGCACCGGCGTGCGCATGTTCTGGTAGCCGTAGCCGGCCAGCCAGTCGCGCACCAATGCTTCAAGGGTTTCCCAGCTGGCCGATTCGGGCGGCAGGGTATCTTTCATGCCGGTCAGGCCGGCGACTTTCTTGAATTCGGACATGCCACTCAATCTGCAGTGCGCGGTACGACGCCGGGGCGGTGGGCGGGCGCAGCGCCCGCCTCTTGCCCGTAGCGCCGCGCCACATAGTCTTCGACAATCTGTTTGAACTCTTCGGCGATGGTGTCGCCCTTGAGCGTGACCGTACGCTTGCCATCGACGTAGACCGGCGCCGAGGGCACTTCGCCCGTGCCCGGCAGGCTGATGCCGATATCGGCGTGGCGGCTTTCGCCCGGGCCGTTGACCACGCAGCCCATGACGGCCACGTGCATGTTCTCGACCCCCGGATAGCGGTTCTTCCAGACCGGCATCTGCGCACGCAGATAGGCCTGGATGCTGGCCGCCAGCTCTTGGAAGACCGTGCTGCTGGTGCGCCCGCAGCCCGGGCAGGCCACCACCATCGGCGTGAAGGCCCGCAAGCCCATAGTCTGCAGGATTTCTTGCGCCACCACGACCTCGCGGCAGCGGTCGCCGCCGGGTTCGGGGGTGAGAGAAATACGGATGGTGTCGCCAATGCCCTGCTGCAACAGCACGGCCAGCGCCGCCGTGGAAGCCACGATACCCTTGGAGCCCATGCCGGCCTCGGTGAGGCCCAGGTGCAGGGGGTAGTCGCAGCGCGCGGACAGTGTCTGGTAGACGGCAATGAGATCCTGCACGTGGCTGACCTTGCACGACAGCACGATGGCGTCGCCGCGCAGGCCCAGCTCTTGGGCGCGCTCGGCGTTGCTGATGGCGGAGACCACCAGGGCCTCGCGCATGACGGCATTGGCCGGCCAGGGTGTGGCCCGCGCGGCGTTCTCGTCCATCATGCGCGCCAGCAGAATCTGGTCGAGGCTGCCCCAGTTGACGCCAATGCGGATGGGCTTGTCGTGGCGGCACGCGACTTCGATCATCTGCGCGAAATTGTCGTCGCGGTGCTTGCCCGCGCCCATGTTGCCCGGATTGATGCGGTACTTGGACAGGGCCTGGGCACAATCGGGAAACTGCGTGAGCAGCTTGTGGCCGTTGTAGTGAAAATCGCCCACCAGCGGCACCGGCACCCCCATGCGATCGAGGAGGTTGCGGATTTCACCCACCTGGGCCGCCGCCTCGGGGGTGTTGACCGTCACGCGCACCAGTTCGGAGCCGGCCTGCCAAAGCTCGCGCACCTGCCGCGCGGTGGCCTGGGCATCGGCGGTGTCGGTGTTGGTCATGGACTGCACCACCACGGGCGCGCCACCGCCCACCTGGATGGCGTGGTCGCCCCAGCGGACGGTGACGGCCCGCGTCGCGCGACGCGCGGCGACGGAGGGTTCGGAAATATCAAGAGCAGCAGTCATGGGCGCAGGGCCTTCAACCAGTCGAACACCAGCCACTGATCGGGCACCCAGCCGCGGTCGATGGCGTAAAAACCAAAGGCGCAAAAGAGCACGAGAAGCAGCAACAGCCAGGCCCAGGTGCGGTGCGCGGGCTCGCCGCGCGGCGTCATGTCCATCTGCGGCAAGGCGTGGCGCGCGGTGGCCGCATGCACGGCGGGATGGGCGCGTCCCGGCCCGATGGCGTCATCCAGCAGACGCAGCATGGCTTCGGCATCGGTTTCCAGGAAACGGGCGTAGTTTTTCACCAGGCCGCGCAGAGGCACCCCTTCGGGCAGCCGCGCCCATTCGTTGGCCTCGAGGTGGCGTAGCTGCGCCGCCGAGTATTTGATGCGCGCCGAGACCTCGCCCAACGTGAGGCCACGGGTTTCGCGCAGCGCCTTCAGGGTGCTGCCCACCTGCGGCGAGGCGGCATCATCGGCGCTCTCGGGGTGCAGGAGGGCTTCGGCGAGAGACTCACTCATGCGTGCTCCTTTTTGCGAATGACGACGCGCGCGCGGTCGGGCAGGCGCTCGTTGATGCGAGTGCGGTCTTTGACCTCGCCCGCCAGCTGGCCGCAGGCGGCATCGATGTCGTCGCCACGGGTCTTGCGCACGGTGACGATGAGCCCGGCGTCGGTGAGCTGCTGGGCAAAGAGCCGGATGCGCGCCGTGGGCGAGCGCTTGAGCCCGGACTGCGGGAACGGGTTGAACGGGATGAGGTTGAACTTGCAGCGCACCCGCCGGGCGACTTCGATGAGTTCGCGCGCCTGCTCGTCGGCATCGTTGACGCCGTCGAGCATGATGTATTCGAAGGTGATGAAGTCGCGCGGGGCGACTTCCAGATAGCGGTTGCAGGCGTCGAGCAGCTCGGCCAGCGGATACTTGCGATTGAGCGGCACCAGGCGGTCACGCAGCGTGTCGTTGGGCGCATGCAGCGACACGGCCAGCGCCACCGGGCAGTCGCGTGCCAGGCGGTCGATCATGGGCACCACCCCCGAAGTGGACACCGTGACGCGGCGGCGCGACAGGCCATACGCATGGTCGTCCACCATCAGGCGCAGGGCGCCCAGCACCTGGTCGTAATTGAGCAGCGGCTCGCCCATGCCCATCATGACCACGTTGCTGACGGCACGCTGGGCGTCTTCGGCCGGCCCGTTCAGGCGTGCCGCCTGGGGGTCGTCGCGCAGAGCACGGTTGGCGTACCACAACTGGCCGACGATTTCGGCGGTGGTGAGGTTGCGGCTGAAGCCCTGGTAGCCGGTGGAACAAAATGGACAGGCCACGGTGCAACCCGCCTGGCTGGAGATGCACAGGGTGCCGCGGTCGTCTTCGGGGATGAAGACGGTCTCGATGGCATTGCCCAGCCCCATGTCGAAGAGCCACTTGCGCGTGCCGTCGGCGGAACGCTTTTCAAGGTTGAGCGGCGGCGCCTGCACGATGCAGTGCGCATCGAGCTGGGCGCGGAATTCTTTGGCCAGATCGCTCATGTCGTCGAAACGATCGACCCCGCGCTGGTGCACCCACTGCGACAGCTGGCGCGCGCGAAAGGGTTTGCCGCCCCACTGCGCAACCAGGGCTTGAAGGGCGGCGGGGTCGAGCCCCAGCACATTGACGGATTCGGTAGCGGACATGAGCAATCAAAAGAGGAAAACGGGCCCCGGACATCCAGAACCCAGGTGCCCCGCGCGCCGGTTCACGGCAAGGAACCGGGCGGAACACGAGCCACTAGGGGCCAGTCACCAGGCCCCGTGCGATCAGCGGCTGAAAATATTGCTTTCGGGGAAGAAGAAAGCGATTTCCACCGCCGCGGTTTCGGCAGCGTCGGAGCCGTGCACGGCATTGGCGTCGATGCTGTCGGCGAAGTCGGCGCGGATGGTGCCGGGAGCGGCCTTCTTGGGGTCGGTGGCGCCCATCAGGTCGCGGTTCTTGCCGATGGCCGATTCACCTTCGAGCACTTGCACGAACACCGGGCCCGACACCATGAAATCGACCAGGTCTTTGAAGAAGGGGCGTTCTTTGTGCACGGCATAGAAACGCTCGGCCTCGCCACGCGACAGCTGCTGCAGGCGGGCTGCCACAACTTTCAGGCCTGCCTGCTCGAAGCGGGCGACGATCTGGCCAATTGCATTCTTGGCAACGGCGTCAGGCTTGATGATGGAAAGGGTACGTTCGATGGCCATGAAAATTTCCGGTAGTGAACAGGGAAAGGGTGTTTCCCGTGAAAAGGTAGAATGTTCCCGCACAGGACGCCTCGTGCCGATGCACGGGTGCGCCTTCGCATTGGCGGTCAACCGCGCATTTTACCATGCGCGATTTCCCGAACATACGCCTACAATAATCCATTTTTTCGCCGTCCCTAGCCACCCATGAGCGATTCCAACTCCACTTCCCTGCCCAAAAGTTTTGAACCCCAGGATATTGAATCCCGCTGGTACGACGAGTGGAACCGCCGCGGGGTATTCGACGGCGGACGCCACGTTGAACCGGTCGCCGACCACGCATCGACCCCGTTTGCCATCCAGTTTCCGCCGCCCAACGTGACGGGCACGCTGCATATGGGCCATGCCTTCAACCAGACCATCATGGATGGCCTGATCCGCTACCACCGCATGCGCGGCGACGACACCGTCTTCATTCCCGGCACCGACCACGCCGGCATCGCCACCCAGATCGTCGTCGAACGCCAGCTGGATGCCGAAGGCATCTCACGCCACGACCTGGGTCGCGAAAAGTTCCTCGAGCGCATCTGGGCCTGGAAAGAAAAATCGGGCAGCACCATTACCGGACAGTTCCGCCGCCTGGGGTCGTCGTGCGACTGGTCGCGTGAATACTTCACCATGGACGAGCGCCTGTCGCGCGGCGTGGTCGAAGTGTTTGTGCGCCTCTACGAACAAGGCCTCATCTACCGTGGCAAGCGGCTGGTCAATTGGGACCCGGTTCTGGGCACGGCCGTCTCCGACCTCGAGGTGGTCAGCACCGAAGAAGACGGCCACATGTGGGAAATCCGCTATCCGCTCACCCAGCCCGTGGACGGGCTCAGCCACCTGGTGGTGGCCACCACGCGCCCTGAAACCATGCTGGGCGACGTGGCCGTCATGGTGCACCCCGAAGACGAACGCTACGCCCACCTCATCGGGCGCACGGTCACCCTGCCGCTGGTGGGGCGCGAAATCCCCATCATCGCCGATGACTACGTCGATCGTGAATTCGGCACGGGTGTGGTCAAGGTCACCCCGGCGCACGACTTCAACGACTACGCGGTGGGCCAGCGCCACCAGCTGCCCATGATCAGCATCCTCACACTGGACGCCAAGATCAACGACGAGGCCCCCGCCCAGTACCGCGGCCTCGATCGCTACGAGGCCCGCGCCCGCATCGTCGCCGACCTCGATGCCCAGGGCCTGCTGCAACAAGTGCGCGCGCACAAGCTGATGGTGCCGCGCGGCGATCGCACCAACAGCATCATCGAGCCCATGCTCACCGACCAATGGTTCGTCGCCATGAGCAAGCCCGCTCCCGAGGGCAGCCTGCACCCGGGCAAGAGCATCACCCAGGTGGCGCTCGACGTCGTCGCCGACGGCCGGGTAAAGTTCGTCCCGGAAAACTGGAGCACCACTTACAACCAGTGGCTCAACAACATTCAAGACTGGTGCATTTCCCGCCAGCTGTGGTGGGGCCATCAAATCCCTGCCTGGCATGCGCCCGACGGCCAGATTTTCGTCGCGCACTCGGCCGAAGAAGCCGAACAAAAGGCCCGGGCCGCGGGCGTGCGGGGGCCGCTCACGCGCGACGCCGACGTGCTGGACACCTGGTTCTCGTCCGCCCTGGTGCCCTTCACCGACCTGGGCTGGCCCGAACAGACCCCCGATCTCGCCCGCTACCTGCCCTCAGGCGTGCTGGTCACGGGCTTTGACATCATTTTCTTCTGGGTGGCGCGCATGATCATGATGAGCATGCACCACACCGGCCAGGTGCCCTTTCGCACCGTCTACGTCCATGGCCTGGTCTGCGACATGGAAGGCAAGAAGATGTCGAAGTCCAAGGGCAACACCATCGACCCCGTCGATCTCATCGACGGCATCGGCCTCGACCCGCTCATCGCCAAGCGCACGGTGGGCCTGATGAACCCCAAGCAGGCCGACAGCATCCGCAAGCGCACGCGCAAAGATTACCCCGAGGGCATCCCGGCCTACGGCGCCGACGCGCTGCGCTTCACCATGGCCGCCTATGCCACCCTGGGGCGCAACATCAACTTCGACCTCAAGCGCTGCGAGGGCTACCGCAACTTCTGCAACAAGCTCTGGAACGCCACCCGCTTCGTGCTCATGAACGTCGAGGGCCAGGCGCTGGGCACGCCACAACCGGGCGACCTGTCCTTCGCCGACCGCTGGATCATCGACGGTCTGCAGGGCCTCATCACCGAAGTGCATGCGGGCTTCGCGCAATACCGCTTCGACCAGGTGGCCGACCGTCTCTACCACTTCATCTGGGACGAATACTGCGACTGGTATCTGGAGCTTGCCAAGGTGCGCCTGCAAACGGGCAGCGCGGTCGAACAGGCCGCCACCCGGCGCACGCTCATCCACGTGCTCGAAACGCTGCTGCGCCTCATCCACCCCATCATGCCCTTCATCACCGAAGAACTCTGGCAGAAGGTATCGGTGGCGGCCGACGTGCGCGCCGCCGACACCGAAGACAGCATCAGCGTGCAGCCCTACCCGGTGGCACGCGACACCCTGCGCGATGCGTCCGCCGTGGCGCAGATGACCACGCTCAAATCACTCACCGAAGCCATCCGCGCCCTGCGCGGCGACATGAACCTGGCGCCCAGCCAGCGCGTGCCGCTGCTGGTGCAAGGCGCGCCGCAGGGCCTGGACGAACTGGCCCCCTACCTCTCGACCCTCGCCCGCCTGGCAAGCGTGCAGGCCGTCGCCCAGCTGCCCGACCTGGGCGCGCCAGTGCAGGTGGTGGGCACCACACAGCTGATGCTGCACGTCGAAATCGACGTTGCCGCCGAACAGGCCCGCCTGGGCAAAGAGATCGCCCGCCTCGAGCACGAGATTGCCAAGGCACAGGCCAAGCTGGGCAATGCCAGCTTCGTCGAGCGGGCACCGGCAGCCGTGGTCGAGCAAGAGAAAACCCGCCTGGCGCAGTTCGGTGAAACGCTTGCGCGCGTGCGCACCCAGCGCGCGCGCCTGCACGGCTGAATCCCGCCTCACGGCTCACGTCACAAGCCGCGACAAAAGCCGCTCAAACCGCCCTCCGACAGCTGGACATCGATCCGGCCTTCGGGGGGCGGTTTTTTCAATACGGGGCTTTACCGCGCACGCCCCGGCCCACCCGCTCGTTTTCCGCATATCACGCGGCACCGTGGGCAGGTTTCCGGGACGGCATTTTCACGCGGCCAAAATCCGCTAACATGGGTCACAAGCAATTTCATTCAAACCAATTTCTCATGCCCTCCTCCACCTTCCAGCCCGTGATCGAATCCCTGCTGGACACCGACCTGTATAAATTCACCATGTGGCAGGCCATGCTGCATCGGCACCCGGCCGCTCAGGCGGAATACCAGTTCATCTGCCGCAACCGGCCCGAACACCCGCTGGCCGAACTCGCCGACGAAATCGAACAACAGATCGACCACCTGTGCAGCCTGGGTTTTCGGCAAGACGAGCTGGATTATCTCAGCAGCCTGCGCTATATCAAATCCGATTTCGTCGATTTTCTGTCGCTGTTTCACTTCCAGCGGCGTTTCATCGACGTCAGCGTGCAGGGCGACATGCTCAGCATCGTGGCGCGCGGCCCCCAGGTGCACGTCATGGGATTCGAGATTTTCGTGCTGGCTATCGTCAACGAGCTGTATTTCCGGCGCTATCAAACCCCCGACGTGCTCGACGAAGGGCGGCGGCGGCTGCAGGAAAAAATCCAGCTGCTGCACGCATTTTCACAAGAAGCGCCGCGCCGCTTTCCGCTGGCGATTTCCGATTTTGGCCTGCGCCGACGCTTTTCGCGCGCCTGGCAGACCGAAGTCGTCGAGCGCCTGCGCGCCGCGGTGCCGCAATACATCACCGGCACCTCCAACGTCGCGCTGGCAAAATCCCACGGCCTGATACCGGTGGGCACCATGGCGCACGAATATCTGCAGTCATATCAGGCATTCGGCAAAGTCAGGCTGCGCGATTTCCAGCGCGCGGCGCTGGAAGATTGGGTACAGGAATATCGCGGCGACCTGGGTGTCGCCCTGACCGACGTGGTGGGCATGGATGCCTTCCTGGCCGATTTCGACCTGTATTTTGCCAAACTCTTTGACGGCCTGCGCCACGATTCGGGCGACCCGATCGCCTGGGGCGAAAAAGCCATCGCCCATTATCAAAAACTGCGCATCGACCCCGCCAGCAAACGCTTCGTTTTTTCAGATGGCCTCAATCTGCCGCAGGCGCTGAACATCTACCGTCATTTCGCCGACCGGGTACAGCTGGCGTTTGGCATCGGCACCAACCTGAGCAACGACCTTGGGCCGCAGCCCCTGAACATCGTCATGAAACTGTTTCAGTGCAACGGCATGCCCACCGCCAAGCTGCCCGACAGCCCCGGCAAAGAACACTGCACCGACGCCACCTTTCTGGCGTATTTGCGTCAGGTGTTCGGGCGTTAGCGAGCTGGGCGTCAGGCGGTGCCGCCCACGGTCAGCCCGTCGATGCGCAGCGTGGGCATGCCCACGCCCACCGGTACGCTCTGGCCTTCTTTGCCGCAGGTGCCCACCCCCGAATCGAGCGCGAGGTCGTGGCCGATCATGCCGATGCGGCGCATGGCCTCGGGGCCGCTGCCGATCAGGGTAGCCCCCTTCACAGGATGCGTGACCTTGCCGTTTTCGATGAGATAGGCCTCGGACGCTGAAAAGACGAACTTGCCGCTGGTGATGTCCACCTGCCCGCCACCAAAATTGACGGCATACAGGCCGCGCTTCACCGAGGCGACGATTTCTTCGGGATCGGCCTGGCCTGCCAGCATGTAGGTGTTGGTCATGCGCGGCATGGGCAGATGCGCATAGGATTCGCGCCGCCCGTTGCCCGTGGGTGCCTGCTTCATGAGACGCGCATTGAGGGAATCCTGCATGTAGCCGCGCAAGATGCCGTCTTCGATGAGCACGTTGTGCTGCGTGGGGTGGCCTTCGTCATCCACGTTGAGCGACCCGCGCCGATCGGGCAAGGTGCCGTCATCGACCACCGTGACGCCGCGCGAGGCCACCTGCTCGCCGATGCGCCCGGAAAACACGCTGGAACCCTTGCGGTTGAAGTCGCCCTCGAGGCCGTGACCCACGGCTTCGTGCAACAGAATGCCCGGCCAGCCCGAGCCCAGCACGACGGTCATCTGCCCGGCGGGCGCCGGACGCGCCTCGAGGTTGACACGCGCCTCGTGCACCGCCCGTTCGACGTAGCCGCGCAGGATGTCGTCGGTGAAATAGGCCAGGCCAGTGCGCCCGCCACCCCCACCGTGCCCCATTTCGCGCCGCCCCTTGCGCTCGGCGATGACGGTGAGCGATAGGCGCACCAGGGGGCGCACGTCGGCTACCAGGCGGCCATCGCTGCCCGCCACGAGGACGACGTCGTATTCGGCGGCCAGGCCCGCCATGACCTGGATGATTTCGGGGTCGGCGGCGCGCGCCATGGCTTCGAGCCGTTCGAGCAAGGCGACCTTGTCGGGCGCCGACAGGGAATCGACCGGATTGACGGCGGCATACAGGCGATGGGGAGAATCGAGCCCGCCATCGACCCGGCGGCGGCCCGCCCCTTGGCGCGCGATGGTGCGCACAGCCCGGGCGGAAGACAGCAGCGCCGCGGGCGAGAGGCTGTCGGAATAGGCGAAGGCGGTTTTTTCGCCGCTGACCGCGCGCACGCCGACGCCCTGGTCGATGGAGAAGCTGCCCGTCTTGACGATGCCTTCTTCGAGGCTCCAGCCCTCGGAGCAGCTGTACTGGAAGTACAGGTCGGCATAATCCACCCGGTGGGTATGGATTTCGGACAAGGCCCGCGCCAGGTGCGATTCGTCGAGCCCCCAGGGGTCGAGCAGCAGGGAGCGGGCGGTATTGAGGGCTTCCAAGCCAGGTTCAATCAGTTTCATCGGGGAAGATCCAGAACAATTACAAGACCCGGTGGTGCAAGGCGGGCAAAGACTGCCGCACGGCATCGAGACGTGCGGCAGCCAGCACCCCGCCAGCCAGACCAGGGCCCTCGGGCAGGACGTCGAGAATATCCCCCCAGGGGTCGATCAGCATGGAATGACCCCAGGTACGACGGCCATTTTCATGCAAGCCCCCTTGCGCGCTGGCCAGGACATAACACTGGTTTTCGATGGCCCGCGCGCGCAGCAGCACTTCCCAGTGTACAGAACCCGTGGTGTGCGTGAAAGCGGCGGGCAGCACCATCAGGCGCACGTCGCCCTGCGCCCTGAAAAACTCGGGAAACCGCAGGTCGTAGCAAATACCCAGCGCCACCCGGCCAAAAGGACTGTCGAATACCTGGGGCGGTTCGTCGCCGGGCCGGATGGCCCGGGATTCGTCGTAGGATTCGGTGTCCCGCGCGAAACTGAACAGGTGGATTTTGTCGTAGCGCGCGCACAGGCTGCCGTCGGGCCGATAGACCAGGCAGGCATTGTAGATACGCTGGGCATCGGGACTATGCAAGGGCAAGGTGCCACCCACCAGCCAGATGCCGTGCTGCCGGGCCTGTCCGGCGAGAAACGCTTGAATGGGGCCATCGCCGGGGTGTTCAGCCAAAGGCAATTTGTCGGTATCGCGACGGCCCATGAAACAGAAATACTCGGGCAAGGCCACCAGCCGGGCCCCCTTTTGCGCAGCCTGCCCGATCCAGTGCGCCGCGGCGGCGAGATTCTCGTCCACGGAAACCCCCGAGACCATCTGCACGGCCGCGACGGAAAATGTGCTTTCCTGCATTGCTATCACCTCTTAATCGACCTCGATCCGGACATTCAACATTTGATACATCAAAACTTTGCCTTAGGTTGACACAAAAAACGGAAAATCCGCTTAAAATCCAAACCACCTGCGGATACCGAGACATCCGTAAAAACATCCGTAAAAAATCACTTTACATGGAGCATCCAATAATGGCCCGCACCAGTTACGCCAGTCAGAAATCACGGCTAGAGAAAGAAAAAGCCAAAATCGAAAAGCAGCTGCAAAGCCTGCAGGCGAAACAGCGCAAACCGATCATTACCTCGATCGTGCGATCCATGCGTGATTATGGCATCACACCCGAAGAAATTGCCGCCGCTTTTTCGCCCCGCGCCAGCAGCCGCAATACCGACGGCGCCCGCAAGCCCACCAGCGCCAGTGCCAGCAAGCGCACGGTGCCGGCCAAATACCGCCACCCCGAAACCCAGGCCGAATGGACGGGCCGCGGCCGCGCGCCGCTTTGGGTCGTCGAGGCCGAAGCCGCCGGCACGCCGCGCGAAGTCTTTCTCATCGAAAAAGTGGCAGCCGACGCAACCGCCGACTAAGCCCGCCGCTCCTTTCCAGACAACGGTGGGCGCGCACGGCGCACACCGTCTGGAAGGGGCATTGCGCCGCGCCAGCGCACGGCCCGTTGCAAGGGTTTTTCAGCGCGGCAGCGGATACCGGATTTCAATCACCTGCCCATTCATCCCGGGAAAGCGGTCAAATGCCGCACGGGCCAGATACGGCATGGCGGCCCCCAGGCGACCTTCCGGGCCAATGGTTTCAGCACTGGCACGATAAACTTCTTTGCCCCGCTGGGATCGATCGTCGATTTGCACCGACAGCCGCAAGCGCGTCACGATGACGGGCACCGATTCAACGACGGGCCCATAGCCCCAACCACCCCACGGCTGCCGATACGCGAAACCCGGCCCCACGAACCCCGGATAAAAATAAGGGTCGACCATCTGCTGGCGCCATTCGCGCGAACGTTCGGCGCCGTATTCGACGTGCACGACGAAACGGGCCTGACTGGCACTGGACGCCTCGACCAGCCCCGTGGGCCCCAGGGCCGCCCGCACGGCATCGGAAAACGTTTGAAACTGCAGATTATTTTGCTGCGCGGCATCGGGCTGTATCCAATACAGCGCCCCGGCCGTCTGTTCAGGCCACTGCTGATAACGGGTCAGTTGGGCGGAAAATACATTGGCGCAACCGGCCATGGACAGCGCCAGGCAAGATAAAGCCAGGCAGCGCAGCGCGCGGTGCCACCAAGGGCTTGAATATTTCATCGCACACCCATCACATCATTGACGACTCTCATCGCCCTGATCATAGCGCCGCCTGCCTCTCGGCATGCACCGGCGTTGCACTCCGACACAAGGCGAACCCAGGCGCTGCGCGCGGCACGAGCCGACTACAATGAGGCTTGTTGATTACACCATTCCAGGGAACGAGTCATGCGCACCGATATTGCCCAGACAATTTACCGTCAGGATTATTCCCCCTATCCGTATCGCCTGTCGCAAGTCAGGCTCGAATTCGATCTGGACGCGCAAACGACCCAGGTTCAATCCACGCTGCACTTCGAACCCGGGCCACAGACGCCGCCCGGCACGCCCCTCGTCCTGCAGGGCGAAGACATCGAGCTGCTGTCCGTGCAGATCGACGGCCAGGCGCTGGGCGCCACCGATTATTACCTGGACGAGGACACGCTGCGCCTGACGCCGCCGGCCAGCGGCAAACCCTTCGTCGTCACCCTCGTCAATCACTGCCACCCGGCGCGCAACACCACGCTCATGGGGCTTTACGTATCGGGCGACAAGCTCTTCACGCAGTGCGAGGCGCAGGGTTTCCGGCGCATCACCTGGTTTCCCGACCG
Organism: Castellaniella caeni NBRC 101664; assembly: GCF_001592225.1. Lineage (GTDB taxonomy): Bacteria > Pseudomonadota > Gammaproteobacteria > Burkholderiales > Burkholderiaceae_B > Castellaniella > Castellaniella caeni. The sequence goes on from NZ_BCWN01000001.1 coordinate 238,828, forward strand.
TCCCGACGTCATGGCCCGCTACGACGTCGTGCTGCGCGCCGACCCCGCGGCCTACCCGACGCTGCTGTCCAACGGCAACCTCATCGAACAAAGCACGCTGCCCGACGGGCGGCGGCAAACCCTGTGGCGCGACCCGCACCCCAAGCCCTGCTACCTGTTCGCGCTCGTGGCGGGCGACTTCGATTGCATCGAACGCACCGAAACCACCCGCAGCGGGCGCCCCGTCCTGCTGCAGGTCTACAGCGATCGCGGCTGCGGCAAGCAAACCCAATGGGCGCTCGACTGCCTGGCGCATGCCATGCACTGGGACGAACGCCGCTTCGAGCTCGAACTCGATCTCGACCGCTTCATGATCGTGGCCGCGCGCGACTTCAACATGGGCGCCATGGAAAACAAGGGGCTCAACATCTTCAATGCGGCCTACGTGCTGGCCGACCCCAGCACCGCCACGGACGGTGCCTACCGGCGCATCGAGGCGGTCATCGGCCACGAATACTTCCACAACTGGACGGGCGATCGCGTCACCTGCCGCGACTGGTTCCAGATTTCACTGAAAGAAGGCCTCACCGTCTTTCGCGAGCAAGAATTCTCCGCCGACATGCTGGCCGAAGGCCTGCCCGCCAATGAAGCGGCCAGCGCCCGCGCCGTCAAGCGCATCGACGACGTGCACGTGCTGCGCATGATGCAGTTCCCCGAAGACGCGGGCCCCATGGCCCACCCCATCCGCCCGGACAGCTATCAGGAAATCGGCAACTTCTACACCGCCACCGTCTACGAGAAAGGGGCCGAAGTCATCCGCATGCAGCACACGCTGCTGGGCGAAACCGGTTTTCAAGCGGGCATGAAAGAATACTTCCGCCGCCACGACGGCCAGGCCGTCACCTGCGACGACTTCGTCAATGCCATGGAATCCGTCTACACGCAGCAGCAGCCGGGGCAAGACTTCACCGTCTTTCGCCGCTGGTACAGCCAGGCGGGCACGCCACGGCTGCAGTTCGAGCAGCGCTACGACGCCGACACACAGACCTTGCAGCTCACCTTGCGCCAGCACTGCGCGCCTGCGGGCCTGGAAGCGCGTCAGCCCAAGGTGGCGGCCAAGCCACCCCTGCACATTCCGGTGGCCATCGGTCTGCTCGACGCCAACGGCCAGGCCATGCCCATCCACTGGCAAGGCGGCACGCACGACAGCATCGTGCTCGAACTGCGCGAAGCGCAACAGAGCTTCACGCTGCACGACGTGCGGCGGCCCCCGGTGCTGTCGCTGCTGCGCGGCTTCTCGGCGCCCGTCATCATCGACACCGAGCGCCCGGGCAGCGAACTCGCCCTGCTGGCGCGCTGCGACAGCGACCCCTTCGCGCGCTGGGACGCCACCCAGGAATTCGCCCTGCGCCACCTGCTGGCGGGCATGCGGGCCCACCGCGCACAAGCGGCCTTGCCGGACATCGAGCCGCTGCTGGCCCTCTGGCAGGCCGCGCTGCAAGACGCCACGCTGTCGCCCGCCTACCAGACCCGCCTGCTGGCGCTGCCCGCGCTGCGCGAACTCATCGACCGCGGCACGCCGATGGATCCGCAAACCGCCGTCCACGTCTGGACGGCCACGCAGGCCGCCCTGGGGGCCCGGCTGGCCGACCAATGGCAGGCACTCTACGCCGCGCTGGCCGACGACGGCAGCCCCTACTCGCCCGATCCGGTAGCCTCGGGCCGCCGCGCGCTGCGCAATCTGGCGCTGGAATACCTGCTGGCCGGCAAGGCAGCCGACGCCACCCGGCTGGCGCGCCAGCAATACGCCCAGGCCAGCAACATGACCGAAAGCCTTGGGGCGCTGGCGGCGCTGCTGCAGCACGCGCCGCAAGACTGCGCCGACCTGCTGCGGGATTTCCACGACCGCTGGCAGCACGACCCACTGGTGCTGGACAACTGGTTCGGCATCCAGGCCAGCGCCCCTACCTGCACAGTGGATCAAGTCCGCGCCCTGATGGCCCTGCCCGACTTCACGCTGCGCACGCCCAACCGCGCCCGCGCCGTCATCTTCCGCTTCTGCATGGACAACATCGCCAACCTGCACACGCCCGAAGGCTACGATTTCTGGGCCGAGCAGGTGCTGGCGCTCAACGCGCTCAACCCCGAAGTCGCCGCCCGGCTGGCGCGCGCCTTTGACAACTGGGCGCGCTACGAACCCACGGCGCGCCAGGGCATGCAGGCGGCGCTGCAGCGCGTGCGCTTTGCCGCCGGCCTGTCGCGCAACGTCCACGAAATCGTCTCCAAGGCGCTCGACGCCTGAGCATCCATTCATCTTCCATGGGGAACACTTTGAAATTCAAGACATTGACCCAGTACCTGGTCGAACAGCAGCGCGAGCACAAGGCGGTCTCGCCCGACGTACGCCTGCTCATCGAGACCGTCTCGCGCGCCTGCAAGGCCATCGGCTACACCGTCAGCAAGGGGGCGCTGGGCGGCGTGCTGGGCAGCCTGGGCACCGAGAACGTGCAGGGTGAAATCCAGAAGAAGCTCGACGTCCTGTCCAACGAAATCCTGCTCGAAGCCAACGAGTGGGGCGGCAACCTGGCGGCCATGGCATCCGAAGAGATGCAGACCATCCACCGCATCCCCACCCACTACCCCAAGGGCCAGAACCTGCTGCTGTTCGATCCCCTGGACGGCTCGTCGAACATCGACGTCAACGTGTCCATCGGCACGATCTTCTCGGTACTGCAGGCCCCCTCCGAAGCATCCGGACGCGACATCGCCGAACGTGATTTTCTGCAGCCTGGCACGCGCCAGGTGGCCGCCGGATACGCCATCTACGGCCCCCAGACCATGCTGGTGCTCACCGTCGGCGCGGGCGTCATGGGCTTCACCCTGGATCGCGAAATGGGTTCGTGGCTGCTCACCCACGAAAACATCCGCATCCCCGAGCAGACCGCCGAGTTCGCCATCAACATGTCGAACATGCGCCACTGGGAAGCCCCCGTGCGCCGCTACATCGACGAATGCCTGCAAGGCGAAACCGGGCCACTGGGCAAGAACTACAACATGCGCTGGATCGCATCCATGGTGGCCGACGTGCACCGCATCCTGACCCGCGGCGGCATCTTCATGTATCCGCGCGACGCCCGCCCCTCGGGCGGCAAAGGCAAGCTGCGCCTGATGTACGAGGCCAACCCCATGAGCTTCCTGGTGGAACAGGCCGGGGGCCGCGCCGTGGACGGCACCCGCCGCATCCTGGACATCCAGCCCGAGGCGCTGCACCAGCGCGTGGGCGTGGTGCTGGGCTCAAAGGTTGAAGTCGAGCGCGTCCAGCATTATCACCAGCAGGCCTGAGCACGGCGGTTGCGCCAACGCCCCCGCATGTGCCGCCTTGGCGCGTGCGGGGGCGTTGGCAAGCCGGACTCGGCGAATCAATCCAGCGTCAGCACCGTGGCGCCCGTGGTGCGGCGCGACTTGAGCGCTTCGTGGGCCTGGGCGGCGTCTTCGAGGGCAAAGCGCTGGCCGATGACGATGTCCAGCTTGCCCGCCGTCACCAGGTCGAAAACCTCGGCCGCCGCCGACTGCATGGCCTGGGCCGTGGCCACGTGGGTGGCCAGGATGGGGCGCGTGACGTAGAGCGAGCCCTTGGTCGCCAGAATGCCCAGGTTGACCCCTTCGACGGGCCCCGAGGCGTTGCCGAAGCTGACCATCAGGCCGCGCGTCTGCAGGCAATCGAGCGACGTGGCCCAGGTGTCCTTGCCCACGCCGTCGTACACCACGGGCACTTTCTGGCCGCCGGTGAGTTCCAGCACGCGGGCGGCAACGTCTTCCCGGCTGTAGTCGATGACTTCCCAGGCGCCGTGGCGCCGCGCCAGCGCGGCCTTCTCGGGCGAGGAAGCCGTCCCGATGAGACGCACCCCCAGCGCCTTGGCCCACTGACAGGCGATCAGGCCCACCCCGCCCGCGGCGGCGTGAAACAGAATGGTTTCGCTGCCCTTCAGGCGGTAGGTCTGGCGAAACAGGTACTGCACCGTGAGGCCTTTGAGCATCAGCGCGGCCGCCTGATCGAAGCCGACGCCCTCGGGCACCCGCACCACCCGGTCCGCCGGGACGTTGCGCAGGTCGGCATAGGCCCCGATGGGCCCCTGCCCGTAGGCCACGCGGTCGCCCGCCCGGACGTGGGTGACCCCGGCCCCCACGGCCTCGACGACGCCCGAGGCCTCGAAGCCCAGGCCGTGCGGCAGATCGTGGGGATAAAGACCCGTGCGACAATAGATGTCGATGAAGTTCAGCCCGATGGCCTTTTGCCGAATCTGCACCTCGCCGGGCGCCGGGTCGGCGACGTCCACCTGCGCCACGCGCATGACTTCAGGGCCGCCATGCTGCTGAATCTGAATGATCCGTGCTGTCTTCACTGCTGTTTCCTCCGGCCCCTCGCGGGCCCCATTCGCAGAACCTACCAAGCCTAGCATGAATTCCCGCCAAGCTCAGTTCGCCATCCACGTCACCGCAGTGCTCTTCGGCCTCACGGGCATTTTCGGTGAGCTGACCCAGGCCAGCGCGACGCTCATCACCGCCGGGCGCGCGCTCTTTGCCACGGCCACCCTGCTGCTGTTCATCGGTCACGCGGGCCATCGCATCGCCCTGCCCAGCCGCCAGGCCTGGCGGGCGCTGGCCCTGGCCGGCATCCTGCTGGCGATCCACTGGACAACCTTCTTCGTGGCGGTCAAAGTGGGCGGCATCGCCATTGCCACGCTGGGCTTTGCCAGCTTCCCGGCCTTCATCACTCTGCTGGAAGGCTTTTTGTTCCACGAACGCACCCGGGTCTCGGAATGGGTCGTGGTGGCGCTGGTCACGCTGGGTCTCGTCCTGGTCACCCCCAGCTTCGACTTCCGCGACCAGGCCACCGTCGGCCTGGCCTGGGCCGTGCTCTCGGGCCTGGCGTTCGCGCTCTTTACCCTGGCCAACCGCAAGGCCGTCGCCCACGTCGCGGGCCGCGAGCTGGCCTGCTGGGAAAACCTCATCGTCGCCCTGCTGACGCTGCCCTGGTGCTTCACCGAATTCCCCCAACTGCGCGCGCTCGACTGGCTGTGGCTCTTCATGCTGGGGGTGTTCTGCACGGCGCTGTCGCACGCCCTGCTGGTCTCCAGCCTGTCGCGGCTCAAGGCCCGCACCGCGGGCATCGTGATCGCCCTCGAGCCCGTCTACGCCATCGCCTTCGCCGCCCTGCTCTTTGCGCAATATCCGTCCGCGCGCGCGCTGGCCGGCGGCGCCATCATCATCGGCGCCATCGTCTGGGTCGGCCTGCGGCGCCGCGACCCAGACTGAAGCGCCCCAAGCGGTTAAAATCAGAGGTTCTCTGTTTTATCCCTCTTTGGTTGACACGACATGGCCGGACACAGCAAATGGGCAAACATCCAGCACCGCAAAGGGCGCCAAGACGCCAAACGCGGCAAGCTCTGGACGAAAATCATCCGTGAGATCACGGTTGCAGCACGCGCGGGCGGCCCCGACCCGGACGCCAATCCCGGCCTGCGCCTGGCCTGGGACAAGGGCATGGCAGCCAACATGCCCAAAGACAACATCCTGCGCGCCATCCAGCGCGGCGCAGGTGGCGCCGACGACGCCAACTACGAAGAAATCCGCTACGAAGGCTACGGCGTGGGCGGTGCCGCGCTCATCATCGACTGCATGACCGACAACCGCCAACGCACGGTCTCCGAAGTGCGCCACACGCTCACCAAGCACGGCGGCAACCTGGGGCAGGACGGCTCGGTGGTCTTCATGTTCAAACACTGCGGCCAGTTCGTCTTTGCGCCGGGCACCTCCGAAGAACAGGTCATGGACGTGGCCCTGGAAAACGGTGCCGACGACGTCCAGACCGATGACGAAGGCGCCATCGAAGTCACCTGCGAACCGGGCCAGTACGTCGCCCTCAAGCAGGCGTTCGACGCCGCCGGGCTCAACGCCGACCTGCACGGCGTGGTCATGAAAGCGCTCTCCGAAGTGCAACTGGCGGGCGACGACGCCGCACGCATGCAAAAGATCATCGACCTGCTCGAAGAGCTGGACGACGTGCAAGAGGTCTACACCACCGCCGTCATGGACGACACCGAATGAAACTGCTCGTCATCGGCTCAGGAGGCCGCGAACACGCCCTGGCGTGGCGCCTGGCGCAATCGCCCAAGGTGCAGAAAATCTTCGTTGCGCCCGGCAACGGCGGCACGGCGCTGGCGCCGCTCACGGAAAACGTGCCCCTGCAGGACATCGACGCCCTCATCCGCTTCGTCCAGAACGAAAAGGTCGCCTTCACCGTCGTCGGCCCCGAAGCGCCCCTGGCGGCGGGCATCGTCGATGCCTTCCGCGCGGCGGGCCTGCGCATCTTCGGCCCCACCCGGGCCGCGGCCCAGCTCGAAAGCTCGAAAGACTACGCCAAGGCCTTCATGGTGCGCCACCACATTCCCACGGCGGCCTACCAGACCTTCACCGACGCGCAGCAGGCCAAGGCCTATATCCGCGAGCAAGGCGCGCCCATCGTCATCAAGGCCGACGGCCTGGCCGCCGGCAAAGGGGTCGTCGTGGCGCAAACCCTCGACGAGGCCCTGCAGGCCATCGATCACATGCTCGGCGAAGACGGCGCGTTCGGCGCCGCGGGTGCCCGCGTCGTCGTCGAAGAATGCCTGCAAGGCGAAGAAGCCAGCTTCATCGTCATGTGCGACGGCCACCACGTGCTGCCGCTGGCCACCAGCCAGGATCACAAGCGGCTGCTCGACGGCGACGCCGGGCCCAACACCGGCGGCATGGGGGCCTATTCCCCCGCTCCCATCGTCACCCCGGCGCTGCACAACCGCATCATGCGCGAAGTCATCCAGCCCGCCATCCAGGGCATGGCGCGCGACGGCCTGCCCTACACCGGCTTTCTCTATGCCGGCCTGATGATCGGCCCGGGCGCCGATGCCAGCCGCAGCCTCAAGGTGCTCGAATTCAACTGCCGCATGGGTGATCCCGAAACCCAGCCCATCATGCTGCGCCTGAAAAGCGACTTCACCGAGACACTCGAACACGCCCTGGACGGCACGCTCGACCAGGCCGAGCTCGAATGGGATCGGCGCACCGCCGTCGGCGTGGTACTGGCCGCCGCGGGCTACCCGGACGCGCCGCGCAAAGGCGATGCCATCACCTCCCTGGCGCCCGACACCGACACCTGCATCACCTTTCACGCGGGCAGCACCCGCCAGGACGGCGTGCTGCGCACCAGCGGCGGACGCGTGCTGTGCGTCACGGCCCTGGCCGACTCCATCCGCCGGGCACAGCAGGCCGCCTACGACGCCGTCAACCAGACGCTCTTCGAAGGCCGTCAATACCGCCACGACATCGGCTGGCGCGCACTCGCCGCCAGCAAGCGCTCCGAATAACCTTCCAGGAAACCTCATGCACGTCCCTGTCGATCACGTACATGCCACCTTCTCCACGCTGCAGGCCAACATCGTCGAAGCTCTCGAAGGCCTCGAAGGCGCCGCCTTCGGCAGCGACACCTGGTCGCGCCCGGAAGGCGGCGGCGGGCTCACCCGCTATTGCGAGAACGGCGCCGTCTTCGAGCGGGCCGGTGTGCTCTTCAGCCATGTGCGGGGCCACGCGCTGCCGCCATCGGCCAGCGCACACCGCCCCGAGCTGGCCGGGCGCAGCTGGGAGGCCATGGGCGTGTCGATGGTACTGCATCCGCGCAACCCGCACGTACCCACCACCCACCTGAACGTGCGGCTGTTCGTCGCACACGGCCAGGGTTCCGACCAGGACGTGTTCTGGTTCGGCGGGGGGCTCGATCTCACCCCTTACTACCCCGTCGAAGCGGACGTGCGCCACTTCCACCAGGTCTGCCACGACGCCGTGGCCCCCTTCGGAGCCGACAAATACCCGCGCTACAAGGCTTGGTGCGACGAATACTTCCTGCTGCGCCATCGCCACGAAACGCGTGGCGTGGGCGGCCTGTTCTTCGACGACCTGAACACCCCCGACTTCAACACCTGCTTCGCGCTCACGCAGGCCGTCGGCAACTGCTTCATTCCCGCCTACCTGCCCATCGCGCAGGCCCGTTACGAAACGCCCTACGGCGAACGCGAGCGCGCCTTCCAGGCCTACCGGCGGGGCCGCTACGTCGAGTTCAACCTGGTCTACGACCGCGGCACCCTGTTCGGCCTGCAATCAGGGGGGCGCACCGAATCCATCCTGCTCTCCATGCCGCCTGTGGCGCACTGGCGCTACGACTGGACACCCGAACCCGGCTCCGCCGAGGCGCGCCTGGCCGATTACCTGAAACCGCGCACATGGCTGTAAAGCCTCTCGTAGGACTCCTGGGAGGCAGCTTCGATCCCGTCCACAAGGCACACGTCGCCCTGGCCCAGGCCGCCTGCGAGACCCTGCGGCTCGAACGCGTCGATCTGATCCCGGCGGGCCGCCCATGGCAGCGGGGCCAGCTGGGCGCCTCGCCCGAACACCGCCTGCGCATGCTGCAGCTGGCCTGCCGCCACGACCCGCGCCTGCGCATCAACCCGGTCGAGCTGTACCGCCCGGGCGCCACCTATACCATCGACACGCTCATGGCGCTGCCCAAGACGGCGCACTACGTCTGGATACTGGGTGCCGACCAGCTGGCCAACTTCTGCACCTGGCACCGCTGGCGCGACATCCTCGGCCACGTGCGGCTGGCCGTGGCGCAGCGCCCGGGCGCCACGCTCACGCCGCCCGCCGAGCTGGCCGCGGCGCTCGACCCTGGCGGCCTGGCCCACATCCCCTTCCCTCCGCTGGACATTTCCGCCTCATCCATCCGTCAGGCACTGGCCCACGGACACGCCACCGACCGGGCGCTCGACCCGGATGTGCTGAACTACATTCACGCACACCACCTCTACCAACCGCAGGACGCCTCCCAAGGCCCGACACACGCACCATGAATCTGCAAAAACAGCAACGCCTCGTCATCGACGCCCTCGAAGACACCAAGGCGCAGGACATCAAGGTCTTCAACACCACCGGACTCACCGGGCTCTTCGACCGCGTCGTCATCGCCAGCGGCACCTCCAACCGGCAAACCCGCGCCATTGCCAGCCACGTCGCCGAGCAGGCCAAGAAACAAGGGCTCGACATCCTGGCCTTCGAAGGTGAAGACACGGGCGAATGGGTGCTCGTCGATCTGGGCGATATCGTCGTGCACTGCATGCAGCCCGCCATCCGCAGCTATTACAACCTGGAAGAAATCTGGGGGGCCAAGCCGGTGCGCGTGCGCCTGCTGTCCTCTGGCCCGGCGCAGGCATCCGACGACGCCTGGACGGACGACGACGAGGCATGAAACTGCTTGTCTATGCCGTCGGCAACCGCATGCCAGGCTGGGTGCAGGATGCCTGGCAGGATTACGCCAAGCGCATGCCGCGCGAATGTCTCGTCGAGCTGCATGAAATCCGCCCCGAGCCCCGCACGCACGGCAAGACTGCCGCGCAGCTGATGCAGGCCGAGGCGCAGCGTATCGAAGCTGCCGTGCCGCCTTCGGCCTGGCGCGTGATCCTGGACGAACACGGACAAGATCTCAGCACACAGGCGCTGGCCGGGCATCTCAGGACCTGGATGGGCAGCGGTCAGGACGTCGCACTCATCGTCGGCGGGCCCGATGGCCTGGCCCCAAGCCTCAAGCAAGGCGCCCGGCAAATGCTGCGCCTGTCTTCGCTCACCCTGCCCCACCCGATGGTGCGCGTCCTGCTGGTCGAGCAGCTCTACCGGGCGTGGAGTATCCTAGCCGGACACCCTTACCACCGGGCGTGAGCGACAGGTTCTGGCGCCCGGCCCCAGGAGCCCGCCCCATGACCGCACGCCGCCGCACCAAGATCGTCGCCACACTCGGGCCGGCCACCTCGAGCCCCGAACGCATCGAAGCGCTGATTCTCGCCGGCCTGGACGTTGCCCGTCTCAATTTTTCGCACGGTTTGGCAGACGATCACCGCCAGCGGGTACGACTGGTGCGCGAAATCGCCGCCCGGCACCAGCGCTACGTGGCCATCATGGGCGATCTGCAAGGCCCCAAAATCCGTATCGCGCGCTTTGCGCAAGGCCCCATCCAGCTCAAGGCGGGCGACCCTTTCACCCTGTCCATCCGGCACCCGCTGGATGCGGGCACCGCCGCCATCGTCGGCATCGAATATCCGCCCCTGGTCGAAGACTGCGCGCCCGGCGACGAGCTGCTGCTGGACGACGGCCGGGTCATCCTGCAGGTGCGGTCGGTCGATGCCAGCGCGGTGCACACGGTCGTCACTGTGGGCGGGCCGCTGTCCGACAACAAGGGCATCAACCGGCGCGGCGGCGGGATTTCCGCCCCCAGCCTCACCGACAAAGACCGCCAGGACATCCGCCTGGCAGCCGAACTCGACCTCGATTACGTGGCCGTGTCCTTCCCCCGTTCGGGGGCCGACATCGCCCAGGCCCGCACGCTGGTGCGCGCGGCGGGCAGCCAGGCCTGGATCATCGCCAAGATCGAACGCGCCGAAGCCGTCGCCAGCGACGAGGCTCTCAACGATCTCATCCGCGCCAGCGACGGCGTCATGGTCGCGCGCGGCGACCTGGGCGTGGAAATCGGCGACGCGCGCCTGGCCGGTATCCAGAAGCGCATCATCCAGCACGCCCGCACGCTCAACAAGCTGGTCATCACCGCCACGCAAATGATGGAATCCATGGTGTCCAGCCCAGTACCGACACGCGCCGAAGTCTCGGATGTCGCCAACGCCGTGCTCGACTACACTGATGCCGTCATGTTGTCGGCGGAATCCGCCTCGGGGCAATACCCGGTCGAAGCCGTCCAGGCCATGGCCCGCATCTGCCTGGGGGCCGAGCAAGAACCCACCAGCTTGAAGTCACACCACCGGCTGGGCGAAACCTTTTCCCGCTGCGACGAGACCATTGCCCTGGCCAGCATGTACGCGGCCAACCATTTTCCGGGCATCAAGGCCATCATCAGCCTGACCGAAAGCGGCCATACGCCGCTCATCATGTCGCGCATCCGCTCGGGCGTGCCCATCTACTGCTACACACGCCACGTGGCCACACAGCGCCGCGCTGCGCTGTTCCGTGGCGTCTACACCGTGCCTTTCGACGCGGCCACCCTGCCGCCCGCGGAAGTCAGCCAGGCCGCCATCGGCATCCTCAGCGCCCAGGGCCTGCTGCAGCCCGGCGACTGGATCATCCTCACCAAGGGTGATTTCTACAGCGACAGCGGTGGCACCAATGGCCTGAAAATCCTGAGGGTAAACTAAGGGGTATTCACTCTTTCCCGCGCCGCAGCACTTCGTGCCGGTGCCACGCCATGACACCAGGCAGCAAGCAATCCCTCCCGCCAGCAGGTGCGCGGCCTCAGGCCGATCCAACCCACGCCGATCCAATCGGCTTCGTGCTGCTGGCCTCGGCCAGCCCGCGGCGCCACGAAATTCTCGATCAGCTGGCAATCCACCACGGTGTGCTGCGTGTTCCCGCTCCCGAAGGCGAAGACGAGCCACAGCTGCCTGGCGAGCCACCCGCCCAGTACGTGCGCCGCACGGCGCGCGAAAAGGCGCTACGCGCCGCACACTGGCTGCAAGTCGGCGGCAGGCCCGACCCAAGCCCCGGAGACTGGCCCGAGCACTGGGCAAGCTGTCCGGTGCTCTGCGCCGACACCACTGTCATCCTGGACAGCCAGGTGCTGGGCAAACCCAACGACACAGAAGACGCCGCCCGGATGCTGAGCCGCCTGTCCGGGCGACAGCACCACGTGCATACCGCCGTGGTCGTCGCTCTGGGCGAACGCCTGTTCGAGGCCGTCAGCGTCAGCGAAGTGCGTTTTCAGATTCTTTCGCCCGCCACCATCGAGCGCTACTGCGCCAGCGGCGAGCCCTTCGGCAAGGCGGGCAGCTACGCCATCCAGGGGCGCGCCGCCGCCTTCATCACGCGTCTGTCGGGCAGCCACAGCGGCGTCATGGGCCTGCCCGCCCACGAGACCACGCAGCTGCTGCTGCGCGCCCGTGCAGCGGCCAGCCACAAAAGACAAAGCCCCTGAAGCGG
>NZ_BCWN01000002.1 GCF_001592225.1 Castellaniella caeni NBRC 101664
CCTGCTGATCCAGAAACTGGTCGCTGTAGGTCAGCGTGACCGGCGACTCCTGGCCATCATCGCTCGCAGGCTGGTCGATCAGCACGCCCAGGCTGTAGACCCGGGGCGGCAGCGCCAATTGGCGTTTGCGCCGCTCGCGCTGGCAGATCAGCACCTTGTATTCCAGCATGCGCCAGCCAAAGGCATGCAGAGCCTGGGCGCCGGACAAACGCCCTTGGATTTCGACGTGAACCAACAGGAATGCCTCGTCGCCATCCAGCAGCTGCACCTGAACCAGTTTATCCGCATGGCGGCGGCCCTGGGCTGGTGTGCTGGCGCGCTTGACGGCTTGCAGCTCTTTATCCAGAAAAATGACAGGCACATCCCAGTCGATGATGGCGTGCAAACCGGGGGCCAGCAGGGCCAGGGCCTGGGGGAAGTACAGTTCAAGCGCGTCTTTCCAGGGGCTATCGTGATCATCGATCACTGATAGCGGTATTTCAGGCCTGGGATCGTCCACGGGCTGGTGTTCGGAAGCGGGCATGATTGGGCATCCAGACATCGGGATGCCTATTGTCCAAACTGCGGTGAATGCCGCCTAGCTGGGAGAGCTGCCGAGGGATGGAACTGTCTCGATGGGATGCCAGCGTCGGCAGAAAGACGTGCGCTACGGCCTGAAACAAGTCGAGTCAGGAAAGTGTTCGGAATTTTGTGGGTGAGGCATAACATGAGAGAAAACGACCATGGACATGGATGAGCGTGATACGCCGCTTGGCGACCCGCTCCGCAGGCAGGCTGAAGTCCACCTCGATGCCCAACTTCTCGCGGTTGAAGTCGTCCACCACGTTGAATAGCCGGATGCTGCGCCCGTCGGACAGCTGGTCGTGCATGAAGTCCATCACCGCACGCTCCAAAAGAACCGCGCCCCGCGAATCTCTCAGCTTGCCGGAAAATCTCGTGCATCGTATCGATGCAGTCGCCAAGGCCCAGCGTCTGGCGCGCTCCGCATTTCTGGCAAAAGCCGCGGAACGGGAAATGGCCGAGGCCTAATTCGCCCTTGGCCAACGAGTCACTTCCGCATCAATCTAATGTGCTGTATCAGAAATTCGCAGGCAAAATCGTTTGACGCTTTCCAAGATGTCCTCTGCCGTTTTGATCCATATGGAAGGTTTCGGATCCGCATTGTTCAGATCAAGATACTGCTCGATAGCCAGTTTGAGCTCACGTGTTGAGCGATGCGTGCCACGACGAATGCAGGACTGCGTCAGGGTGGCAAACCAGCGCTCCACCTGGTCGATCCACGAAACTGAGTTACTTGGCCAATTTTTCAGCTGCTGTCTGCAACCCGCTGAGGATGCTGTCCGCCACGTGTGCAGGGAACCCGTCAGGTAGCTGCGCACGAACCGTATGCACGACCTCCGGGGTTTGGGCGACCATCTCGTCGAGCACAGCTTCGACGCCCTGACCGTCAGGCGCCATGACGCCGTGCGCTGTTCCTACTGTCACCCAATGCCGCCGTGCAATGTCACGCATGACCCAATGAGTATTCTTGGAACGCACCGCCGTGGCTATCTTCGCCTTGAATGGGAATAGCTGGTTTGCTCCCCTGCCGATGATCGGGTAGAGATAGCGGTCGGCCTTGTTCAGAGGCCACCCAGCCGTCGTCATACTGCAGTATCTCGCCCGCATGGGGGTGTACGCTCCAGGTGCCGACGAAAGCGTCGTTCATCCAAAGATACAGAGTTCGTGTGTGTGAGCGTCTTCCCATTTCCCACTCACCAGTCGGGGTTGGTTGATGGCGGCTTGGGTGTGTGTGGGGCACCGCTCTGACGCAACACTATCTCTACCCCGAGTGTGCTCAGCAGCGTCAGTAGTCGGCCAGCACTGACTTTTTCTGCATTGCGTTCCAGAGAGGAAAGCGTCTGCTGTGTGACACCCAGCCGGCTCGCGACGTCAGCTTGCGTGAGACCGGCTTGCTTTCGGAATGCTTGCAACAGCACGGGGAGCTGCTCCGCAGTGCGGACTGTGAAGTCTGGCATACAAACTCTGTTTTGTATCTCTAATCTACAAATTATAATTTGTAAAATGACAATATACAATTAAATAGGCCTTTCTTCGTCGTTCTCCCAATTTTCTGGAGAATCGTCCTCTTCTCCACTATGAACCCATTTCAATCACGAAAACCGGATACCCCTTATGGCAAGCAAGAGCAGCTTCTCGCAACAGGTGCTTGACCGGCATGCTGGCACACACGTCCATGCGTTCGACCTTGATCCGGGCGCGATTGCTTGAGACAGAGGTACGGCAGAACGGTTTTATCCACGCGTCAGGTAGCCCATCAAAAAGCGCCGAAAGCCATCCTCGCCGAGTTCGTTTCTGAACCTGGGCTCAGGAAACGCGCTCCAGTTGGTTGCATCCTTCTTGGAGAAGCTGCGAAACCACTTTTTGATTTCGGTTCCATGGCGAATGGCGGCAGAGGACGAGTTTTCAGTGTTGTCACGGTTTTTGATCTGCAAAGCCAACCACTGACCCTCTGCCGCCTGGTATTTGATGAAGTCAACCGCCTTCACGAAATCTCCAGCACACCAGACCCACCCGTGAGGTTCTATGACCGAGGCAATGTACCTTTCCAGCAATGCACCGACGATATTTTCGGCGGACATGGCGTGCTGGTGTTCCGTCTTGATGCGTCCGGTCTGCCCTTCCGAATATCCGTAGACCGCCTGCATCACGATGCTGACAGCCTCATCAGGGACTGTGCTGGGTTCGCCCGGCCAAGTCCGTTTCGACCGCACCCCAAAGAACTTTTCCGCCAGCTGGACGATCCCCACCGACTCAGTCGCATCCGGCTTGTTATTTCCACGCCATGAAAGAAGCGTGGGATTGTCGGCCAGGAAAGCGCAAACCGTCTGGAACCGGACGACCTCCTGTGGGTCTTCCACACCGCACCGCTTCGCGGCTGCCACACACTCCGTACCGTACAGGGCAACGTAACGCCTCATAGGATCTCCTTTTTATTGAAGCAAGAGTATCGAAGGCCGTAAAAATCGGTGGCGTGTAAAACCCCGTCATTTCTGTTGCTCATCTCGTCTCTCGATAAAATGCCAATTCTTACTGTACCCGATCCCCGATCGGCGCTATCCCCACGCACGGCGAATCACGACGGGCGAGCCGAAATACCGAATACTGATCGGGATATACTGGCTCGCCTGCCAGGCTCACGAATGCCATCACCGGGTTCTGGCGGCAGCCTCGCGCCGCAAGCCGCACACACGTACCTCATTTTTGAACACAGACTCCCCGTGAACCCCCTCGCCTTCAGCAATCTGCCGCTCTCCGCCGCGCAACTCGACAACCTGGCACGCATGGAATACCAGACCATGACGCCGATTCAGGCGCAAAGCCTGCCCATCATCCTGGAAGGCCGCGACCTGATCGCGCAAGCCAAGACCGGCAGCGGCAAGACGGCGGCCTTCGGCCTGGGCATTTTGCATCACCTGAACCCGGCGCAGTGGGTGCCACAGGCGCTGGTGGTCTGCCCCACCCGCGAGCTGTCCGAACAAGTGGCCACCGAGCTGCGGCGCCTGGCGCGCGCCGACGGCAACATCAAGGTGCTGACGCTCGCGGGCGGCGCCTCCGCGCGCCCGCAGGTCGAGTCGCTGGCACATGGCGCTCACATCATCGTCGGCACGCCAGGCCGCCTGCTGGATCACCTGGCACGCCAAACGCTGGATCTTTCCGCCGTGCGCATGCTGGTTCTGGACGAGGCCGACCGCATGGTGGACATGGGGTTCTTCCCCGACGTGATGGCGCTCGCCAGCGCCTGCCCGGCCCAGCGCCAAACGCTGCTGTTTTCAGCTACTTATCCAGAGAGCATCCGCGAGGACGTCGAACACCTGCTATCCAGCCCCGAGCTCGTCAAGGTGGATGCGGTGCACGACGAGGCTCAGATCGAGCAGCACTTCTACACGATCGAGGCGGCAGACCGTTACGGCGCAACCGCCGTGCTGCTGCGCCATTTTCAGCCGACATCGGCGCTGGCCTTCTGCAACACCAAGGCCGCCTGCGCCGAGTTATCCACCCACTTGCGGCGAGCAGGCTTCAGCGCGCTGGCGCTGCATGGCGACATGGATCAGCGTGATCGGGACGACGTGCTGGTGCAGTTTGCCAACCGTAGCTGCAACATCCTGGTAGCCACGGACGTGGCGGCACGCGGGCTGGACATCCCTTCCCTGCCGATGGTGATCAATACCGAACTTGCCCGCACCCCCGACGTGCACACGCACCGGGTGGGGCGCACGGGCCGGATGCAGGAAACCGGGCTGGCCCTGAGCCTGTGCGCCCCGGACGAGCAATACGTGGCCTCCCGCATCGCGCGCCAGCTGGATCGGCCCCTGAATCTGGAGCCGTTGCCCCGGACGAAGGCCGCCGCGGGGCGGCCCACCCCGGCGCCCATGGTGACGCTGCTGGTGCTGGGCGGCAAAAAGGCCAAGCTGCGCCCAGGAGATCTGCTGGGCGCGCTGACGGGCGACGGCGGCCTGACGCGCGAGCAGGTGGGCAAGATCGACATCACGGATCAGGTGTCCTACATCGCCCTCAGCCGCGCCGTCGCCCACAGTGCTTTTCCGCGCCTGCAAAACATCCTCATCAAGGGCAAGAAGCAGCGGATGAAGCTGCTGTCGTAGGCCGACGGCGGCAGTCGTCCGGCCTGTTGACGGCCACGGGTTCAATGCGGCGGCCGACCCAGCGCCACGGGCGCCGCCTGTTCCATCCGCTGCAAGAACGCCTGTTGCGACACCTGCGGCAAGGTGCGCCGGGCCACGTCGAAGTAGAGTTTGCCGCCCCACAGATTCACGTCTCCAATCATGAAAAAGCGGCGCTTGGCGCGCGTCAGGGCGACGTTCAGGATGTTGGGCTTGCCCGCCGCCCAGGCGATCGCGCCCGCGCTGTTCTCGTCGCACCCCAGCACCATCCAGACCATGGGCGCCTCTTTGCCCTGAAAGGTATGCACCGTGCCGATGCTGGCGTGGCACCAGGTGCTCAGCGCGCCTTTTGACAAGGTGTGAATGCCCTTGGCCTGCCACAGGGCGATATTGTTCAAGCGATCGATCAGCGCCCGCTTGATCCGCTTGAAAGGCGACACGATGTACAAGGGCGGCAGCTGCTCTTTGCCGCGATACAGGCGAATGACGGCCTGCGCCACGAGTTCGATCTGCGCGGGCACGACGTGCTGCTCAAGAACCACGCCAGGCGCATGTACCCAGGCGCTTTCCCCCAGATCGTAGCCATCCAGCGCTTGCCGGGCGCTTTGCAGGCCAAAGATCATCCTGTTTCCATATGCAATGGCGTTGGCGATGCCAAACATGGGATTGACACAGCGGCGATGAACACGCAAGGGGCTGCCCACCCACTCGCGCTCGTCGCCTGCCCCCTTCACCCATGCGCCGTCGCGATTGGCTGCATCCGCCAGATTCTGCACGGATACGAGGTGCGGCGCCACGCGCAGACCCTCAGGCAATTTTGCCGATTTGGCCAGTGCATCGATCAGCTTCACCGGCACCGTGAACACCGGCTCGATCTGCTGGGGATCACCCACCACCACCGCGCGCCGCGCACGCCACAACGCGCCGACAGCGGCCTGGGGAACCGCCTGCCCAGCCTCGTCGATGAACAGCCAGCCCAGCGTGCCCGCCCCCAGATCCTTGAACTGCGAGGCCACGGATGCAAACGTGCTCGAGACGACCGGCACCACCATGAACAGGCTCTGCCACACAGCCAGGGCGTGCTCCGGCGTTACCAGGCGCTTGCCCCCCAGCAGGTCGCGCATGGCATAGAGATTGGGAGCGAAGCCGCCGCCATGCGCACCGGTCGCGGCAACCTCCGCCAGCCAGGCCTCGTGCAGCGCCAGGGCTGCGGCAAACAGCCGAGAACGCTGCAGATTCAATTCGTGGTCGAACCAGAGACCGCGCATCTGCCGCTGCGGGTCTTTGATTCCGTTGTCGGCTCCGGGCAATTCCACCGCGCTGAAGCGGGCTTGCAGGCGCTGATACTCCGTCTGCGCGACCTGCCACGCGTCACTTTTCTCACGGACGGCGACGCGGGCTTTTTCTTCATCGGCCTTTGCCTGCTTCAGGCTCGATGAGGCAAGCATTTTCCCTTTCTCCAGGGACAGCATTTCGCTCAGGCAGGCCCGCTGGGCTGCCCGGTTTTCGTCGAAATTGTGGCGGTAGGTTTCGCACCGCTGGCGGCTGAGATTGGGCCAGAAAGGCATGGCAGGCAGTCTGCCCAGCAACCGGGCCCAGATGGATGGCACAGAAATCAGCGTCGCCGCTTCCTTCAGGGTGCCCAGCCTGCCCTGGCAGGCATCCAGGGCTTCATCCACGTCCGCCAGATGGGCTTCGGCCTGGCGAGCACTGTCCTGCGCCGCCGACAAAGCCTGCACCTGTGGCCGGATATAGGCGGCTTCGGTCTGACCGGCCAGCTGCTCATGCAGACTGGCCAGCCGCCCCAACTGCACCTTGCGCTCGCGCACGCAGCGGTCAGCCTCGATGAAGGCCGCCCGCGCCGTGGCAAACGTCGGGCCCCGGTACTGGTCGCGCCATTCCTGGAAGGACTGGTGACGTTTTGGATCGTATCCCTTGGGCTTCGGAGCACCCGCAGCCTGCCCCTTCCCCGACAGCGGGGTCAAGACCCGCTGCGCGAATTTGCGCCGGTTGGCGCGCTTGCCCAGGGCGCATGAAATCAGGCCCCAAGGGGTGTCGTCCGGCGTCAGGCTGGCGAAATCCCCACTGGATGTCTGCGCCGCCATGCGAATGGCCACGGCCTGCAGATAAGTCTGGCGCGGCTGCCCATCTTTGCCGCGCCACGTAATGTCTTCCGGGGTGCCCCAGTTCACCGCGCCCAGCGATGCGGCCTTGGGAAGATCGACCGAAATATTGTTGACAGCGGCATTGTTCGACGACACCACCAGCATTTCAAACCCCGTCAGCTCGGGCTTGAGCAAGGCGATCGACCAGGTGCAGGATTGCCCTTCGAACTCCACCTTGGCTTTCTGATCGGGCACGAACGCGTCCCGGGCGGCATCGAAAGACGCCAACACGCGCGCACGGCGCACGATGTTCTCGGCAAACACATCGCGCAACAGCGTGGTTTTCCCCGTGCCCGGAGGGCCATTGACCGAGAACAGCGCGGTGTCGTTCTCATTCGAATCAGCAAATATGCGGTTGATGGCAAACTGCTGCATCAGGCTCATGGCGTGGCCGGGCTCATCCAGCCAGTGCGCGGCAGGCATCGAACCGGGGTGCAGGCCATCGACGATGCGCCGGGCATCCAGGTCGGTGCGCGCGTCCTTGGGCAGCGGCGTCAGATAAGCCCCCAACGCCCCTGTTTCCCCCTTCTGGCGCAAGGACGCCATCGCCCGCTCGATGTCCCGGATATAGAAACTGTTGAGAATGTCGATCCCGACTTCATCCGCTGCGGCCGATTCCGCCTCGTCGTCGTCCGCGTCTTCCGGCTCGCTGCCGCGCCCTGGCTTGGCGTCGGCGGCGGGCTTCTTGCCCACGATGGCGCGCACCACGATCACAGCGGACTCTTCTTCGTCGGTGTCGAAACCGGCCCATTCCTGGAAAATCCGCAGCAACGCCTCGATGTCGGTGCGGCTCAGGGGCAAGACGTCGGCGGCTGGCGCTGCGGGCCGATCGTGCTTTTTCCTGTCTGCCTGAAAATTCAGCAAAGTGTTTCGCAGCCGCCCGAGACTGGCCTGAAAGGCATCGAAACCCAGGGTATCCAGGCCGCCGACCGCGACCCTGCCCAGGGCCCAGGGTGCCGTTGAAACCGACACCTGGTCGAACAGCGGCTCACCCAAGGCATTGAGCGACACTTTGGCAATGCAGGTCTCGCCTTCCAAATCCGCACGCTCGTCCTGATCGACCGCGGCTGCCGGGGAATCCACCTGGCCGACGACACGCTCGGTGACCGTCGCCAGGAGGCGTTTGTCGAAAACCCCCAGATACAGCTCGAATCCGCGGATTTCCTTGCCTGCGGGCACCCGGGCAACCTGCCACAGGCCCCCAGAGGCATCCGACGCCATGGCCCGCAATTCCGCCCGGGTGAGACGCTTGACGTTCCACGGCGCATCGGAAGCTTGCAAGACCTGGCCGCGCAAATCAAATGGAATGAAAAATTCGACCTTGTGCCAAAACTCGAGCACCGGCAAGAAATCGCTGTCGGACGACCTGTTCAATCTGCATACCTCCGTTCAGCGGGAAGAATACCACCGCCCCGCTGCCCCGCTGCCCCACTGCCCCGCTGCCCGCAGGCATCGTAAACTAGCAGCCATCACATTCATTGACGGCGCACATGAAAGGCATCATTCTCGCGGGCGGCTCGGGCACCCGCTTGCACCCCATCACTCGCGGGGTCTCCAAGCAGCTGCTGCCCATCTACGACAAGCCGATGATCTACTACCCCCTTTCGGTCTTGATGCTGGCGGGTATTCGCGACGTCCTGGTGATTTCCACGCCCAATGACCTGCCTGGCTTTCAACGCCTGCTGGGCGACGGACAAGACTTCGGTATCCGGCTTTCATACGCCGAGCAGCCCTCGCCCGACGGTCTGGCTCAGGCTTTTTTGATTGGCGCGGATTTCATCGACAACGATCGCGTGTGCCTGGTGCTGGGCGATAACATCTTCTACGGCTACGGCTTCAGCGGCATGCTGCGCGAGGCGGCGCAGCGGGCCACGGGGGCCACGATCTTCGGCTATCGGGTGGCCGACCCGCAGCGCTTTGGCGTGGTCGAGTTCGACCCGCAAGGCCGCGCGGTGTCGATTGAAGAAAAACCGCAGCACCCGAAATCGTCCTACGCCGTGACCGGCCTTTATTTCTACGACCGGGACATCGTCGATATCGCCCGCCAGGTGCGCCCTTCGGCGCGCGGCGAACTGGAAATCACCGACGTCAACAACGCCTATCTGCGGCGCGGCGACTTGCACGTCACGCGCCTGGGCCGCGGCTTTGCCTGGCTAGACACGGGCACCCACGAAAGCCTGCTGGACGCCGGCACGTACGTGCAGACGATCGAGCGGCGTCAGGGGCAAAAGGTGGCCTGCCTGGAAGAGATCGCCTTCAACAACGGCTGGCTCACGCGCACCGAACTTGCCGCCTGCGGTCGGCGTCTGGAGAAAACGGCATACGGCCAGTATCTCCTGGCGCTCGTCCAGGAGGGCCAGCAAGGGTGAACGTCCAAACAACCCAGTTGCCCGGCGTACGCATCATCGCCCCCCGGGTATTCGGCGACGCGCGCGGCTATTTCCTGGAATCATTCAGCGCCCGGCGCTACGAGGAAGAAGCCGGTATCACCCTGCCCTTCGTGCAGGACAATGTCTCGCGTTCCACGTATGGCGTGCTGCGCGGCCTGCATTTTCAGCGCAGCCGCCCGCAGGGCAAATTGATTCAGGTGACTGAAGGTGCCGTGTTCGACGTGGTGGCGGACATCGATCCGGCATCCGCTACCTACGGCCAATACGTAACCGCCGAACTGTCCGCCGACAACCATCGGCAGATTTGGGTGCCGCCGGGCTACGCCCACGGGTTTTGCGTCATCAGCGAATCGGCCGTTTTCCAGTACAAGTGCACGGATTACTACGACCCCGCCGACGAAGGTGGGGTCGCCTGGAACTGTCCGACGCTGGCCATCCCCTGGCCGATCGACGCGCCAGTCTTGTCGGAGAAAGACAAGCGGCACCCTGCGCTGGGCGCTTGAGCATCAACGCGCGCCTCGGCACAGGATGAAGCGCGGCGGAGCAAGCCGCACCGGGAAACCAGGGCATCGGCGTGCCCCGACCACTGACGACGCTTATTGCGGCTTGCGCGCCAGCATGGTGGCAAATTGCAACCGCGCCCCGTTATGCATGGTGCCCAGGTCTTCGTTGTACTTGACGAGTTCCCAGCCCTGGTAATACGTGCTGAGTTCATTGGGCTTGAACGTAAACGGAAAGTTCATCGGGCACGGGTATTCGGGGGTATCCATGGCGCAGACGATCAGGTTGTAGCCCCCGGGCAACGTGTGCCGTTGCATGTCGGCAAGCACGGCGGGGATACGCGCCGCATCGATGAACATCAAGGTGACGGTGCAAGCGATGAAACCGTAATCTGCCTGCAGCGCGGCCCGCTGGATGTCGTACACCTGCGGCCTGATCGTCTGGATGTTTTCCTGATCGACAATGGACTGCAAGGTGGCAATAGCCTGCGGGTTGGCGTCAATCGCCGTGACCTCGAACCCCTGCTGGCTGAGGTACAGGGCATTGCGCCCGCTGGAGCACCCCATATCCAGCGCACCGCAAGGCTTGACGACATGACAAGCCTGCACGACCTCGCTGTGGGCCTGATTCAGGCCATACCGGCTGTTTAAATCTTCCATCAACTGACATCCTTTGAAATCGCACGTATAGGGCGCCACAGCGGCGCCAATGCCTCATTGTAGGGGCCGGACGAAAGAAAACCCGCAAGAACCTGATGTTCATGCGGGTTTCCGGTATTTTCTGGGCTGTTCTGGAACAGCCTGATTTTGATCTGTGGTTCGACGAGACTCGAATGGTCAATGACCATGCGGGTTTCGTAAGCCTGGCATCCTGGAAATACCCAAACAGATACCTAAAACGTGAGGCTTGGCTTTTGCCCCGGCCAAAAAGGTCGCACGCACGCGCCTTGCAGCCGAAAGGTACGCTATAACAGGCTGGCTCGTAAGAAAGCCTTTTCCTATGCGCACACTACACCGTGCTCTACCCCCCGCCCTACCGGAGACCCCATGAACGATGAACAGCAGCTGGTGATCTTTGAAGGCGACACCGGGCAGGTGGAAGTGCGGCTGGAAGGGGAAACCGTCTGGTTGAGCCTCCCACAGATGGCAGAGCTATTCGCAAGAGACAAGTCTGTCATCTCGCGCCACCTGAAAAGTATTTTTGCTACTGGAGAACTAAGCCGGGAGGCAACCGTTGCAAAAAATGCAACGGTTCAACTCGAAGGCGGTCGGGAAGTCATCCGGCAAATCGAATACTACAACCTGGACGCGATCATTTCAGTCGGCTATCGCGTCAATTCGAGCCGTGCCACTCGCTTTCGCCAATGGGCCACACGAACTTTGCGCGAGCACTTGACGCAAGGCTACACCCTAAATCGCCAACGCTTCGAGCAAAACGCCGCCGAACTGGAAGCCGCCCTGACTCTGGTAAAGAAGGCTGCAGCCGGTGATGCCCTGACCACCGACCAGGGGCGCGGTCTGGTGGATGTCATCGCCCGATATACCCACACCTTCCTGTGGCTGCAACGCTACGATGAAGGTCTGCTGACCCAACCACCTGGCAGCCCTGGCGGCACGCTACCCTCGCCTGTCGAGGCCCGTTTAGGCATTACACGACTGAAGGCCGACCTGATGAGCCGCCATGAGGCCACGGCCTTGTTCGGCAACGAACGTGAAGACAACTTCGCCGCTACCCTGGGCAATCTGGAACAGACCGTATTCGGTGAGCCCGCGTACCCCACGGTGGAATCCAAAGCGGCCCACCTGCTGTACTTCATCATCAAGAACCATCCGTTTTCAGATGGCAACAAGCGCATCGGCTCCTATCTGTTCGTCGATTTTCTGGCCCGCAACGGTCGCCTGCAACGTGATGGTGAGCCAGTCATCAATGATGTCGGTCTTGCTGCCCTGGCTTTGTTGGTTGCCGAATCCGACCCGAAGGCCAAGGATGTGATGATTCGCCTGATCGAGAATATGCTGGCGCCCAGTCAGACCTAAGCATTCATACTCCAAAGAGGATAAAGTATGATTAAGTATGAATCCCCTCTGAGGTACAGCACAATGTCTACCATTGAACGCCTGACCGTGACGATGCCTGCCGAAATGGCAGCCACGCTCAAAAGCGCCGTCGATGCGGGCGAATACGCATCCACCAGCGAAGTCATCCGGGAAGCTCTGCGCGACTGGTCCTTCAAGCGCCAGCTGATGCTGGACGAATTGGCAGCGCTCAAACAGGACATCGACAAGGGGCTTGCAGATGTCGCAGCAGGCCGCGTCCGCGAATTCAATGCGCAGCATATCGCTGAGCGGGGGAGAAAACTATTAGCCGCACGCTCTTCCTGACTGACAGTGCAGAAGCGGATCTGGCGGAAATCTGGGCTTATGTCGCAGAGGACACCAGCGAGGCCACGGCAAACCGCCTGATTGCCACGCTACACGCTACCTGCGAAAAAATGCTCCCGTTTCCAGAAAGCCAGCCGGCACGGTCACTCATTGCACCTGGCCTGCGTGTGACCTTTCATGGGTCTTACGCGATTTACTTCACGCATACCCATGAAGCCGTCACCATCGTCCGCGTCCTTCATGGAGCTCGTGACGTTCAGCAAATCGCCGCCGGTGGTGGATTCCACTAGCCGCAGGAGTGCGCCCATGCTGGGCGCACATAAAAAACCCGCATAAACCTAATGTTCATGCGGGTTTCCGGTACTTTCCGGGCTGTTCTGGAACAGCCTGATTTTTAACTGTGGTGCCGTCGACGAGACTCGAACTCGTACAGCTTTCGCCACTACCCCCTCAAGATAGCGTGTCTACCAATTCCACCACGACGGCATCGCATTGTGCGATAAAGAGCGTGACTATAGCACGAAAACGAATTACTTGCTTGGCGTTGAGGGAACGCTCTGGTCGGCACCGACAGCGGGTGCCGCAGGCACGGACGGGACGGCCGCATCGGAGTTGGCGGCAGCCTTGCCGGCGGAAGACGCGGCGTCAGACGCAGCCTTGTTCGCGGCAGCGGCTGGGGCGGCGGGCACAGCATTGCCCAGGTCAGGGACGGCGGAACCCGTGGCAGGCGCGGCTTCTTTGGTGGTGGTGGACGACGAGGTAAAGCCCTGCATGATGCCGGATTCGAGCGGCGAGCCCGCGGGATGGTGCGCGATCCAGGCCAGACCGATGGTGGTGGCAAAGAACAACACGGCGGCCCACTTGGTGGCACGCGACAAGAAATTGGCCGCCCCGGCAGACCCAAATACACTGCCCGCCGAACCACTGCCGAAGGCGGCACCCATGTCGGCGCCCTTGCCCTGCTGCAGCAAGACCAGCACGATGATCAGAAGCGAGGAAATGACCTGCAACGTGAGCAGGATCGAGGAAAACCATTGCATGATGTGAGAGCTCCGGGGGGGCTTAAGCGACTGCAGCCGCGATATTCAAAAATTCTTCTGCCACGAGCGAGGCGCCACCGACCAGGGCGCCGTCGATGTCGGGCTGGGCGAACAGGGCCGCCGCGTTGGCCGCCTTGACGCTGCCGCCATACAAAACACGGGTATTGGCTGCGCCGCTCTTGCCCAGCGCCGCACGAATGAGCGCGTGGATCGCCTGTGCCTGCTCGGGGCTGGCGGTGCGGCCCGTGCCAATGGCCCAGACGGGCTCGTAGGCAATGACCAGCCGCGACAGAGCCTCGGCACCCAGTGCCAGGACGGGTTCGAGCTGATCGCCGATGACGCATTCGGCATCGCCCGCGTCACGGTCGGACAGGGTTTCGCCGACGCAGACAACAGGCGTCAGCCCCGCTGCCAGCGCCGCAGCCGCCTTGGCGGCCACCAGCGCGCTGGACTCGCCATGCAGTGCGCGGCGCTCGGAGTGCCCGCACAAGACCCAGGTGCAACCGAAGTCGGCCAGCATGGCCGCCGAGACTTCGCCCGTATAGGCGCCACGTTCGTGCACGCTGACGTCTTGCGCACCCCATGACAGTGGAGTGTCCGCCAGGGCCTCGCGCACTTGCGCCAGATAGGGAAAGGGCACGGTCACCGCCAGTTCTGTGGCGCCACCGCGACCCTGCCCCGCCGCCAAGCCGGCCAGCAGCGCGGCATTCTCTGCGAGACTGCCATGCATTTTCCAGTTGCCCATGACAAGGCGCGTACGGGGTTGGCTGTGAACCTGGCTCATCGCGATAGCGGTCTATTTGAAATTAGATAACTCTTGATTGTAGCGTGATTTAAATGGTGCTCCCAGCCGGAATCGAACCGGCACGCCCGAAAGCGAGGGATTTTAAGTCCCTTGCGTCTACCTATTCCGCCATGGGAGCACGCCCTGAAAGGCGTGTATTGTACCTGCACCGGCTCACCCGCCGACGGTCTGGGTCGCATCCAGGCCCAGCTCGACTGACCGGATGCAGTGGCGTCCGGCGTGCTTGGCCGCGTAGAGCTGGGCGTCGGCCTGATCGACCAGCTCATGCACTGTCATGCCGGGGGCGACCAGGGTGACCAGGCCGATGCTGATGGTGAGCCGACCAGTGCCCGCCAGAGCGTTGGGCAGATCCAGCGCATCCACCGCGTCGACGATGCGCTGCGCCAGCAGCCGCGCATCGGCGGCGGCGGTGCCGGGCAGCAGGCAGGCGAATTCCTCGCCGCCAAAGCGGGCCACCAGATCGCTGGCGCGGCTGACGCTGGCGGCCATCACCCGGGCCACCGCACGCAGATAGTCGTCGCCCACCAGGTGGCCATAGTGATCGTTGACGCACTTGAAATGGTCAACATCGGCGATCAACAGGCTCAGGGGCAGGTGCGAGCGCTGTTGGCGCGCGTGCTCATGCGCCAATACTTGATCGAAATGCACGCGGTTGGCGAGCTGAGTGAGCCCGTCTTTCTGGCTTTGACGCTCGAGCGTCTGGTAGGCGGTCTGCAGTTCGCGCTGCTGGGCCTCGACCTGCCGGTTGCGGCCGGCCAGCTGGCGCGCGAGGCGCCGGTAGCGGCGGGTGAAGATGAAAAAGATCAGCGCCAGCAAGGCGGCCGCTGCCAAGCCCGCCTGCAGCAGCAGACGCTGGCTGCGCTCGGCGACGTAGCGATCGATGAGGATGCGCTCGCCGTCCTCGTGCTCCGCCACCGACCGCGACACGTCCATCACCGCCAGATAACGGTCGAAAGCCGCCGCCAGACGCTGGTGCGCGGGCGACGGGCTCAGGTAAAAGCGATAGCCACGCGGAAACTCGTGGATCGTGTGCACGACCTCCAGGTTGAAGTAGTCATGCTGAAAACGCTTTTCCGTGAAGATGTTCCGGTTGAACACGGCGACGTCGATTTCACCTTCCTGCAGCGCCCGGAACAGGCCGTCGCTGGAGGTGAGATCGTAGGCTATCAGGCGCGTGGCCGGCACGATGTTTCGCAGCACCGACTCGAACGCGACGCCCTTGACCACGCCCACGCGCAGCCGTGACAGATCCGCCAGGCTGGTGACGGCCAGGCGGCGCCCCTTGCGGGCAATCACGGCGTAGTAGCTGTCGTAGTACGGCTGGGTGAAGACGCCGCCCGCGGCGCGCTCGGGCGTCAGGCTCAGGGGCAGAAACAGGTCAGCACGGCCCGACTGCACCATCGCAATCTTGTCGGCCACGGTGATGTTTCGCTCGGGCAGGATGTCGTAGTGCAGGCCCAGTTCTTGAGCGATGAAGCACAGGACGTCGATCGCCACGCCGCTGTAGGTGTGGTGATCTTCGTCATAACGCGCCATGGGCGGCGCATTGACGGCCACCACACGCAGCGGCGGCAAGGCGCGAAACTCGGCCAGCTGCTGCGCGCTGAACGCCACGGGTTCGGTCAGGCGGACGCGGGTAGCGTCTTCGCAGGCCTGCGCCACGGGCGCGATCACCAGGCTCATCAGCCCGCTCAGCAAAAATGGCGCGTACCGCCAGCCTCGTGTACCGAAGGGCGCCGTGCAAACGGGCAGGAAGGTCTGGAATAAATGAATCAAGAAGATGTTCAGTGAACTTGATGGCTCAATGTTACCAGTCGTCATGCTTTCATGAGCACGAAAAGCCCGTTCTTGCCGACAACAGGGGGCCACGGCACCTTGCCCGGCCCGAT
Source organism: Castellaniella caeni NBRC 101664 (assembly GCF_001592225.1). Lineage (GTDB taxonomy): Bacteria > Pseudomonadota > Gammaproteobacteria > Burkholderiales > Burkholderiaceae_B > Castellaniella > Castellaniella caeni. Next base: position 15,854 of record NZ_BCWN01000002.1, read on the forward strand.
GCCGACGGGCCCGCCGCCCAGGGTCAGCAGGCGCACGCTCGGCGCAGAACCCCGGTCTCCGACGCGGCCCCCGGACACCGGGGGCCGCACACACTGATTTTAGAGCGCCCGCGCCACCGCATCGATCGATTGCTTGAGGCAGCCGACCAGGTCATCGACCTGGGCTTCGCTGATGATGAGCGGCGGGCAGATGGCCACGCTGTCTTTGATGCCGCGCAGGATGAGGCCGTTGTCTTGTGCCTGCTTGACCACCTTGGCGCCGACCGAGCCCGCGGGCTCGAAGGATGCGCGGGTGTCTTTGTTGGACACCAGCTCGACGGCGGCGATGAGCCCCATGCCGCGCACCTCGCCTACCAGCGGATGGTCGGCCAGGGCGCGCAGCTTGCTTTGCAGGATGGCGCCCACGCGAGCGGCGTTGTCCACCAGCTTGCGCTCTTCGATGATGGCGATGTTCTCCAGCGCCACCGCCGTGGCCACGGGGTGGCCGCTGGCCGTGTAGCCGTGGCCGAAGGTGCCCAGCTCGCCCGAATGGTGCGCGATGACGGAGGCCACCCGCTCGTTGATGAGCACGGCGGCCAGCGGCTGGTACGACGAGGTGATCTGCTTGGACAGCGTCATGAAGTCGGGCTCGATGCCAAACGGCTTGGAGGCGAACATGTGGCCGGTGCGACCAAAGCCCGTGATGACTTCGTCGGCGATCACCAGCACGTCGTACTTGCGGCACACGGCCTGCATCTTGGGCCAGTAGGTTTCGGGCGGCACGATGACGCCGCCCGCCCCCATGATGGGTTCGCCGATGAAGGCGGCCACGGTCTCGGGGCCTTCGTCCACGATCATGGCTTCGAGTTCGGCGGCCAGGCGATCGGCAAAGGCGCTTTGCGATTCGCCCGGCTGCGCCTGGTGATACCAGTGCGGGCAGCGCACGTGGCGAATCTGCGGCAGGGGCAGATCGAAGTCTTTGTGCAGGTAAGGCAGGCCCGTGAGGCTGGCGGCGGCCACGGTGACGCCGTGATAGCCGCTGTGGCGGGCAATGATCTTCTTTTTCTTGGTGCGCCCCAGGGCGTTGTTGTAGTACCAGACCATCTTCACGATGGTGTCGTTGGCCTCGGAGCCCGAATTGGTGAAGAAGGCCTGCGCCATGCGGCCCTCGGTGAGCCCGATCAGCTTTTCCGCCAGCCGGATGGACGGCACGTTGGTCTTGTGGCTGAAGGTGTGATAGAAGGGCAGGCATTCCATCTGACGCCGGGCGGCCTCGGCCAGACGCGGTTCGCTGAAGCCCAGCGCCACGCTCCACAGGCCCGACATGCCTTCAATGTAGCGCTTGCCCGACGTGTCGAAGACGTAGATGCCTTCGCCGCGTTCCATGATGCACGGGCCCTGCACCCGGTGTTGTTCTGCGTTGGTGTACGAGTGCAGCTGAAAATTGATGTCGCTACGTGCCAGTGCGTCTTGTGTCGTCATGACGACCCCCTTTGGAGTGAGAAGATTGCAGATAACGGCCAATGACGCGCGCGAGCACATCAAAGGCGGGCCGGATCTCGTCAGGCGTCACCCCGGCATAACCCAGCAACAGCCCGGATCGCGCATGCGCCCGATCCAGGTAATACGTGCTGAGGGGGCGGCTGATGACCCCCTCTTGCAAGGCGTTGCGCACGACGACTTCGTCGTCCACCCCTTCGGGCAGGGCCAACACCAGGTGCAGGCCGGCGTCGCCGCCCACCACTTCGAGCGTGTCGCCAAAGTGCCGGTGGATGGCCTCGATGAGACAGTCGCGCCGCTCGGCATAGCGGCGGCGCACACGCCGGATGTGCGAGCCCATGTGGCCTTCGCGCAGGAATTCGTCGAGCACGGCGTGGTTGACCATATTGCCTTCGCGGTAGAGCTCGGCCACCGCGTCGGCAAAGGCGGGCGCCAGCGCGGGCGGTGCCACCAGAAACCCCACGCGCAGGCCCGGATACAAGGTCTTGCTGAAGCTGCCGGCGTAAATGACACGGCCCGATTCATCCATGCCCTGCAGCGAGGACAGCGGGCGCGTGCCGTAGCGGAATTCGCTGTCATAGTCGTCTTCGAGGATCCAGCACGAGGTCTGGCGCGCGTAGTCGAGCAGCATGCGGCGCCGCGCGAGGCTCATGACCATGCCCAGCGGGTACTGGTGCGAGGGCGCCACCACGATGAGACGCGGGGGCTGGCGGTGGCTGTCGCCGTCGGGGGAAATGCCTTCGTCATCCACGCGCACCGGCACCACTTTGAGCCCGGCGGACGCCACCAGATTGCGCACGCCCCAGTACGCGGGTTCTTCGACCCAGACCGTGTCGCCTGGGTCGCACAGCAGGCGCACCGTGACATCCACCGCCTGGTGGATGCCGGTGGTCATGACCACCTGCTTGGCCGAGCCGCGCACCGAACGCACGCTGCCCAGGTAATCGGCAATGGACTGGCGCAGCGGCCCGTAACCGCCCGCCGGCGCATAGCGCATGAGATCCCAGGGGCCTGTGCGCCACAGACGATTCTGGATGCGCATCCAGACCTTGAGCGGAAACTCGCGCACGTCGGGCACGCCCGGCATGAACGCCCCGGCCTGCAGGTTGGAAAAGCCCAGGTGAGCCAGCAGCGCCTGGCCCCGACGAGAGAGTTCGAGGCTGGGCGGGGCGTGCTCGTCGGCCCGCACGGCGGCCACCGGACGTTCGAGCGCGCCAGGAAGCTCTTGGCTGATGTCTTCGACGTAGGTGCCCCGCCCCACGCCGGCGCGTACATAGCCTTCTTCGGCCAGCTGGTCGTAGACCTGCAGCACGGTATTGCGGGCGATGCCCAGCTCGGCGGCCAGATCGCGGGTGGACGGCAGGCGGGTGCCCGCGGACAGGTGGCCTTCGAGTATGGCTCTACAGATCAGCTTGTATAAACGCAGATAGACAGGGCCATCTGCCGGAACTAAAAATGCCCTGAGCAACCATTCAGAGAGAAGAAAGGCTTCCAAATTGGCTCCATCAAAATTAGATAATTGGGTCTATTTGACAAACCAAAACCTCAGTATAGTGAAAAAAACGAAACGCGGATACCGCGTACAAACCACGGAGACCAAGCCATGAATCACGCGCTTCCCCTGACAATCCCGGATGGTTCCCATCGACCGGACATGGGTATCCTTCCTCTCGTACTCAACGCCTGATCGGGCGCTGCATCTGTCCCGGAGGTTTTGCCGATGTCCGCTGCAATGCCCGCCGAACCCCTGGTGCGTTTCCAAGGGGTTCAAAAGTCCTACGATGGCGCAAGCCTGGTGGTTCGAGACCTCAATCTCGACATCTACCCGGGCGAGTTCCTCTCGCTGCTGGGCCCATCGGGCTCTGGCAAGACCACCTGTCTGATGATGCTGGCCGGTTTTGAAACCCCCACCGGGGGCGACATTCTGCTCGATGGCCAGCGCCTGAACGACGTGCCGCCGCACCACCGCAACCTGGGCATGGTGTTTCAAAACTACGCGCTGTTTCCGCACCTGACGGTCGAGCAGAACCTCGAATACCCGCTCAAGGTGCGCAAGGTGGCGCCGGCCGATCGCACGCGGCGCGTCCACGAAGCCCTGGGCATGGTGCAGATGCAAAGCTTTGCCAAGCGCTACCCGGCCCAGCTCTCGGGCGGCCAGCAACAGCGCGTGGCCCTGGCCCGGGCGCTCGTCTTCGAACCCAAGATCGTGCTCATGGATGAACCGCTGGGCGCACTGGACAAGCAGCTGCGCGAACACATGCAGCTCGAACTCAAGGCGCTGCACCGCCAGCTGGGCATCACCTTCGTCTACGTCACGCACGACCAAAGCGAAGCGCTCACCATGAGCAACCGCATTGCCGTGTTCAACCAGGGCATCATCCAGCAGGTGTCCGCCGCCGATACGCTGTACGAGACGCCCTGCAACCGCTTCGTGGCGGGTTTCGTGGGCGACAGCAACCAATTTCCAGGCACCGTGCGCCAGACCGACGGCGAGCACTGCCAGGTCGCGCTCAACGACGGCACCCTCATTGAAGGCATCAACGTCCAGCACCTGACGGCGGGTGCCCCCTGCGTGGTGGCGATCCGCCCCGAACGCATCGAACCCGGCGCGCACGACGGCCAGCCCAACCGCTTCCAGGCGCGAACCGTCGATGAGGTCTACCTGGGCGACCACGTGCGCCTACGCTGCCGCATCGGTGAATCGGAAACCTTTTTCGTCAAGATGCCTCTGGCTGCGAACCCGGAAGCACAGACCCGCGGGCAGGACATCGCCCTGAAGGTCGATCGCCAATACGTTCGCGTCTTCCAACCCTGATACCGCCATTCCACCGGAGACAAGCCCATGAAACCCCGTTCACTGCTCGTGGCCCTCGCCCTGTCCACCCCGCTGGCCCTGCTGGCCCAGGGCCCGGCCCAGGCCCGCGACCTCACCGTCGTCAACTTCGGCGGCGCCAATGGCGACGCCCAGACCGCCGCCTTCATCAAGCCCTACGAAAAAGAATCCGGCAAGAAGATCATCCCCGTCGCCTATAACGGCGAACAAGCCAAGGTCAAGGCCATGGTGCAGGCAGGCAACGTGGTGTGGGACGCGGTCGAAGTCGAAACCGGCGACCTGGGCCGCGGCTGCGAAGAAGGCACCTACGAGAACATCGACTGGTCCACCGTGCTCAATAAAGAAGACATGGTGCCCGGCGCGCTCAAGTACTGCGGGGTGGGCACCTTCGTGTGGTCCACCGTGCTGGCCTACAACGGCGACGCCCTGAAGACCGCGCCCACCAGCTGGGCCGATTTCTGGGACGTGAAGAAATTCCCCGGCAAGCGCGGCCTGCGCAAGGGCGCGCACTACAACCTCGAATTCGCGCTGATGGCCGACGGCGTGGCGCCCAAGGACGTCTACACCGTGCTCGCCACCCCCGAGGGCGTGGATCGCGCCTTCAAGAAGCTCGACGAACTCAAGCCCAACATCCAGTGGTGGGAGGCCGGCGCCCAGCCGCCGCAAATGCTCACGGCGGGCGATGTGGTGATGTCCTCGGCCTATAACGGGCGCATCGACGCCGCGCAGCGCGAAGGCCGCAACCTGAAAATCTCCTGGCCGGGCAGCGTCTACGACTTCGACTACTGGGTCATCCCCACGGGTTCGGCCAACAAAGAGCAGGCCATCGAATTCATCAAATACGCCAGTTCGCCCAAGGCCCAGGCGGCCTACTCCGAGCACATTGCCTACGGCCCCGTCAGCAAGCGCGCCATCGGGCTGCTCAGCCGCGAAGTGCTGGCCAAGGTGCCCAATTCGCCCGACAACGTCAAGGATGCGATTTTCAACAATCTTGAATTCTGGACAGACCACGGCGAAGAACTTGAACAGCGTTTCACGGCCTGGGCCGCCCGCTGATCTCGGATAAGCTCCCCGGCTGACGCCTGCTCAGCCGCCTGGCACCCGCCGTGCCGAGCACCGCCGCTCGGCGCGGGCGACGGGCGCCAGGGCCATCCATTTCGGATCGGCCCACCCCGCAAGGTGAGATGATGGACACCACTCTAGAGAACCCGGCAGCCATCCGGCACGCACTTCGGACGACACAGCGCCGCCGCACGGCCCGCGCCCTGATCCTGATCGGGCCGCTGGCGCTTTTTCTGCTGATCATCTTCGTCATCCCGATCGCCTCGCTGCTCACCCGCGCCATCGACAACCCCGAAGTCATCCAGACTTTGCCGCGCACCCTGCAGGCCCTGCAAGGCTGGGATCACGCCGCGCCGGTGCCGCCCGCGGCCTACCGCGCCCTGAGCGACGACCTGGGCAAGGCGAAAAACTCCCGCGCCGTGGGCGAACTGGCCCGGCGCCTGAACTACGAGATCTCAGGCTATCGTTCGCTCATCTTCAAGACGGCGCGCAAGGCCCCCCTGCATGCCGATACCGATGCGGCGGCCCGCGACGCGCTCATCGCCCTGGACAAGCGCTGGGACGAACCACGCTACTGGCAGGCCATCGCCGGCAACGACCACGCCTGGTCGTCGTACTATCTGCTGGCGTCGCTCGACCTGCGGGTGGACAGCCACGGCGACATCGTCTCCATTCCGCCGGACGTGTCCGCCTTTCGCGCGATCTTCACGCGCACCTTCGTCATCAGCCTGGTGGTCACGCTGGTCTGCCTGGTGCTGGGCTACCCGCTGGCCTACTGGATCACGCGCCTGAGCAAGCGCAAGGCCAATCTGGTGCTCATCTGCATCCTGATCCCCTTCTGGACGTCCGTGCTGGTGCGCATTGCCGCCTGGGTGGTGCTGCTGCAGCGCGAAGGCCTCATCAACAGCGGCCTGATGCACCTGGGGATCATCTCCGAACCCCTGCCCCTGCTGTTCAACCGCCTGGGCGTCTACATCGCCATGGTGCACATCCTGCTGCCCTTCATGGTGCTGCCGCTCTACAGCGTGATGCAGTCGGTGCCGCCCAGCTACCAGCGCGCCGCGATTTCGCTGGGCAGCCACCCCTTCGCCGCCTTCTGGCGCGTCTACGTGCCGCAGACCTATCCGGGGGTCGCCGCGGGCTCGCTGCTGGTCTTCATCATCGCCATCGGCTACTACATCACCCCGGCGCTGCTGGGCGGCGCCAGCGACCAGATGATCAGCTACTACGTGGCGTACTTCACCAACCAGACGATCAACTGGGGCATGGCCAGCGCGCTGGGCTTGCTGCTGCTGGCGGGCACCCTGCTGCTCTACGCCCTGTACCGCCGAATCTCCGGCAAAGAACTCGCGCTCAGCTAAGAAGGCCAGCATGCTCAAGACCCCATTGCCCCCTTATGCATCCGCCAGCGAGCGGCTCTGGTACTACACCCTGCGCACGCTGTGCGGGCTGATCCTGCTGTTTCTGCTGCTGCCGGTGCTGGTCATCATTCCACTGTCGTTCAGCGACAGCACGATGCTCATCTACCCTATCCAGTCCTTTTCCACGCACTGGTACACGACGCTGTTTCACTCCGACGAATGGATGCGCGCCACGCGCAACAGCTTCATCGTGGCGCCCGCCGCCACGCTCATCGCCACGGTGCTGGGCACGCTGGCCGCCGCCGGCCTGCACCGCGCGCAGTTTCCCGGCAAGGGGCTGCTGATGGCCGTGCTCATCTCGCCCATGATCGTGCCGCTGGTGGTCACCGGCCTGGGCATCTACCTGTTTTTCGCGCCCTACGGCCTGGTCAACAGCTACCCGGGGCTCATCCTGGCGCTGGCAGCCATCGGCGCCCCCTTCGTGGTCACTACCGTCTCGGCCACGCTGCAGGGCTTCGATCCGAATCTGCTGCGCGCCAGCTACAGCCTGGGCGTGGGGCCCATCGAAACCTTCTTCAAGATCACCCTGCCCATCATCGCTCCCGGCGTGATCGCCGGGGCCCTGTTCGCCTTCGCCACGGCCTTCGACGAAATCGTCATCACCCTGTTTCTGGCGGGGCCCGAGCAAGTCACCCTGCCGCGGCAGATGTTCACCGGTATCCGCGAGAACATCAGCCCGGTGATTGCGGCGGTCGCCACCATCCTGATCCTCTTTTCCACCAGCCTGCTGCTGGTGCTCGAATGGCTGCGCGGGCGGGCCGCCGCCAAGACGACACGCGTCGACGCAGAATAGACCGACACGGCGCAGCCGACCCCCGCGGCTCCCGCCAGAACCGAGGGGCGGCGCGCACCGACCCGCGTCTGCCATGACACCGCCCAGCGGCAATAAGCGCAATCCGCGGATAAGCGCCGCACTATCGTGATAGGCCTGCCCGGCATTCTTCAGCACTATTCAATTCATAACTAAAGCAATATCGGTCTTTGATGAAAGCGCCGGTTTTTGCACCGAATAGTCGAGCAAGAATGCCAAGGAGGCAGCATGAAGGGACTCAAGGACACAGTGGTCATCGTCACAGGTGGCGCCACACTGATCGGCGCGGGCGTCGTCCAGGCGCTGCGCGGCTACGGCGCCCGGGTGGCCGTCTTCGACATCGATGTCGAGGGGGGCCGACGTCTGCAGGCAAGCGACCCGGACGGCATCCGCTTCTGGCCAGTGGACATCACCGACGACGAACAGCTGCAAGAGGGCATCGCCGCCGTGGTCAACCATTTCGGACGGCTCGGCGGCCTGGTCAACCTGGCGGCCACCTATCTCGACGAAGGGCGGCAATCAGGACGCAATGACTGGCTGGCCGCGCTCAACGTCAACCTGGTGAGCGCCGTCATGGCCTGCCGGGCGGCGCACCCCTACCTGGCACAGGCCGGGGGCGGGGCCATCGTCAACTTCACCAGCATTTCGTCCAAGGTGGCGCAGGCCGGGCGCTGGCTCTACCCCGTCTCCAAGGCGGGCCTCGTGCAGCTGACGCGCAACCTGGCCCTGGATTTCGCCGCCGACGGCATCCGCGTCAATTCAGTCTCTCCCGGCTGGACGTGGTCGCGCGTCATGGACGAGCTCACGGGCGGTGACCGCGCCAAGACCGACCGGGTCGCGCGCGACTTTCACCTGCTGGGGCGCGTGGGCGACCCGCGCGAGGTGGGCGACGTCGTGGCCTTCCTGCTCTCGGAACACGCCTCGTTCGTGACGGGTGCCGATTATGCCGTGGACGGCGGCTACTCGGCCATGGGGCCGGAACAGGCCAGCGCCGCCATCCCGCGCCTGGCGCAATAGTCCCCGGCCATCGACCAAACCCCATGCACGAGCGGCGTTCGGGCAAGCGCGCGCCGTGCAGCAAGCTGCACAAGATTCCCATTCGGGAACACCTCGCCCCCCAAAGGAGAACACACATGTCACGCATAGCAATCGTGGGCGCGGGCCAATCCGGCCTGCCCCTGGCCTTCGGGCTGCTGGAAAAAGGCTACGAAGTCACTGTCGTCACCAACCGCACACCGACGGACATCCGCCAGGGCAGCATCATGTCGAGCCAGTGCATTTTCGACCCGGCACTGCAGATCGAACGCGACTTGCACATCAACGACTGGGACGATGTCTGCCCGCCCGTGGAGGGCATCGCTTATACGGTTCCCCACCCGCAAGACCCGACGGCAAAGGCCATCGACTGGAGCGCGCGCCTGCACAAACCGGCTCAGTCGGTGGATCAGCGCGTGAAGATGGCCGCCTGGCTGGAAAAACTCGAAGCCCAGGGCGGCCAGGTGCTGATCCAGAACGTGGGCGTACCCGAACTGGAAGCGCTCACGCAAAATCACGACCTGGTGCTGCTGTCGGCGGGCAAGGGCGACGTGGTGCGGCTCTTCGAGCGCGACGCGACCCGCTCGCCGTTCGACAAGCCGCAGCGGGCCCTGGCGCTGACCCAGATTCACGGCCTGGAGCCCAAGCCGGACTACTCGCGCGTGTCCTTCAACCTGCTGCCCGGGATCGGCGAGTACTTCGTCTTTCCCGCCTATACGCTGAGCGGCCCGTGCGACATCATGGTGTTCGAAGGGGTGCCCGGCGGCCCCCTGGATTTCTGGCGCGACGTCCACTCGCCGCAAGAACACCTGGCGGCCTCACGGCGTTTTCTGGACACCTATCTGCCCTGGGAAGGCGCCCGCGCCCGCCACGTGGAACTGACCGACAGCAAGAGCGTGCTGGCGGGCGCGTTCGCCCCCACCGTGCGCAAACCCGTGCTCACCCTGCCCTCGGGCCGCCTGGTGTTCGGCATGGGCGACGCCGTGTGCGTCAACGACCCCATCACGGGCCAGGGTTCAAACAACGCCACCAAGGCGGCCAAGGTCTATCTGGACGCCATCCTCGCCCACGGCGACCAGCCCTATACGCGCGGCTGGATGGAGCAGACCTTCGAAGCCTTCTGGGACTATGCCCGCTGGGTCGTGGAATGGACGAATTCTCTGCTCACCCCGCCGCCGCCCCAGGCCCTCAAGCTGCTGGGGGCCGCCAACCAGTCACCCGCGCTGGCGAGCTTCCTGGCTAATGGTTTCAACCACCCACCCGCTTATTTCCCCGCCTGGCACGACATGCAGGCCGCCGAGCGTCTGATCCAGGAACACCAGCCCGCCACCGCCGCCACCTGATCCCATACCGGAGACCTACCCATGAAGCTCAAGACATGCGCAACGGCGCTGACCCTGGCCCTTGGCCTTTGCCTGACGGCCCAGGCCAAGGAAGGCGCGGATCAATACCCCAACGGCGCGGAAAACTGGCTGGCCGGAGCCGTGCCGCCCCCCGGCAGCTATTTCCTCAACTACGCGGGCTACTACAGCGGCAAGCTGCGCGACGGCAATGGCGACAAGGTCGGCGGCGCCAGTGTGGACGCCTGGTTCGACGCGCTGCGCTTCATTCACATCACCGAGCACCAGATCCTGGGCGGCAACTGGGGCTGGCACATCATCGCGCCGCTGGTGCACCAGCGCATCCGCATGGGCGGCGGCGCGGATACGGAGTCCAGCCTGGGGGACATCACCATCAGCCCCTTCATTTTGTCCTGGCATCGGGGCAGCTGGCACTGGGTGGCGGCCCTGGATGTCTACGCCCCCACGGGCGACTATCACTCCGGCGAGCCGCGGCGCAGCATCGGCGCCAACTACTGGAGCTTCGAGCCGGTCTTTGCCGCCACGTACCTCAATGCGCAGGGCTGGGAGGCTTCGGCCAAATTCATGTACAACATGAAGACCACCAACACCTCGTTCAGCCCGGTCAAGGGCGGCCCGAAAATGGACTACCGCTCGGGCGACGAATTTCATGCCGATTTCCTGCTGGGCAAGCATTTCGGCCCCTGGGCCGTGGGGGTCTCGGGCTACTACCTGCAGCAGACCACCAACGATGAACTCGACGGCCAGGCGATCTCCCCGGCGCTGGGCCCCTGGTCCGAAGGCCGCAAGGGACGCGTGCTGGCCTTCGGCCCCAGCGTCAACTACACCACCAAGAAGGGCCTGCAACTCACCGCGCAATGGCAACACGAAACCCTGGTGGAAAACCGTTTTGGCGGCGACAAATTCTGGCTCAAGCTCGTCATGCCGCTCTGAACACCGTCCCCTCGTCATCATCCGCGCATGGCACACACGCCGCGCCGTGCGCGGCATCCCTGGCGCCAGACCCCGCCATTTTCTCCCGGAGACCCCTCATGAGCATCGACACTTCGGCTTTCCTGCCCGCGCTGGCCACCCGACTGGCCTCGGGCCAGATTCGCGTGATCGACCTGACCCAGACCCTGAGCCCCTCATTCCCGGCCCTGCAGTTGCCGCCGCAGTTCGGCCAAGTGCAAGGTTTCCAGATTGAACGCATCTCGTGCTACGACGAGGCGGGCCCGGCCTGGTACTGGAACAACTTCTCGTGCGGCGAGCACACGGGCACCCACTTCGACGCACCCGCCCACTGGATCACGGGCCGCGAGCACCCCGACAACAGCGTCGATACCATTCCAGCACACCAATTCGTCGCGCCCGCCGTGGTGATCGACGCCAGCGCCGAAGTCGCCACCGATGACGACTGGTTGCTGACAGCCGATTTTCTCAAAGCCTGGGAGCAGCGCCACGGCCGCATACCCCAGGGCGCCTGGGTGCTGTTTCGCACCGATTGGTCGCTGCGCGCGCAAGACGCCCAGGCCTTTCTCAACATGCGCGAAGACGGCGCGCACACGCCCGGCCCCACCCAGGAGGCGGTGGAATGGATGATCCACGAGCGCGCCGTGCACGGCTTCGGCGTCGAGACCATCAACACCGATGCGGGGCAATCCCATGCCTGGCCCACGGCCTACCCCTGCCATACGCTGATGCACGGCGCCAACCGCTACGGCCTGCAATGTCTGAAGAATCTGGATCAGCTGCCGCCGCAAGGGGCGCTCATTCTGTCGGCGCCGCTGAAGATCGAGGGCGGTTCAGGCAGTCCCCTGCGCGTTCTGGCCCTGGTGGAGTGAGGCATGAACACAGGCGCGGTTCCTCATGTGATCTTCGTCGGCAGCGGCATCAATTCGCTGGTGGGCGCGGCCCTGCTGGCGCTGCGCGGCAAACGGGTGCTGGTACTCGAACGCAATGCGCGCGCGGGCGGCTGCATCCGCACCGAAGAACTGTTTCCGGGCTACCACCACGAGGTGATGTCTTCCTGGTATCCGCTCTTCGTCGGCAGCCCCGGCTACGCCGAGCTGCGCCCGGCGCTGGAAGCCGCCGGCGTCACGTTTCTGTACTCGGACTACGCCACCGGCCTGGCGCAGCCCGATGGCCAGGCGCTGGCGCTGCGGCAAGATCTTGCCGATGCGGTACGGCGCCTCGAAGCGCTCGCGCCCGGCGACGGCAAGGCGCTCGAAGCCGCCGCGGCCCAGCTGTTCGGCACCGACGCCGCGTTGACGTTCGGCCTGCTGGGCCAGAATCTGTACGGACGCGGCCTGCTCAAGCTGCTGTTCAAAGAATGGCGTAAACGCGGCGTGGACGGCCTGGCCGCCTATGCCGCGCGGGCACTGGAAAGCTTCCGTCGCTGGTCGGAACACGCCTTGCAGTCGGCCCAGTCCCGGGCGCTGATGGCACCCTGGACGCTGCACTCGGGGCTGGGCCCGGACGACGCCTCATCCGCCCTGATTGGCAAACTGACGCTGGCCGCCGTCGTCAGCGCGGGCATGCCCGTGGTCAAGGGTGGCGGCTCGCGCCTGGTTGAAGCGCTCGTGCGCATCATCGAACAGCACGGCGGACAGCTGCTGACCGACGCCCAGGCCCAGCGTATCGAACTGCATGGCCAGGGTCGGCGGCAGCGTGCCAACAGCGTGCAGCTGACCGACGGGCGCCGCTTTCAGGCCCAAGAGGCCGTGGTCTGCAACGTCACGCCCCAACAGCTCTACGGCCGCCTGCTGCCCCAGGCCCCGGAGGCCATCCAGGCGCACGCCGCCGCTTACCGCTACGGGCGCGGGGACATGCAGATCCACTTTGCGCTCAACGCGCCGCCCGCATGGCGCAACCCCGAACTGCTGCAAGTGCCCCTGGTGCACCTGACCGAGAGTCTGGAGCAGGTCTGCGCCTCGGTCACGGCAGCCAACAATGGCTGGCTGCCCGAGCGTCCGACCCTGGGCATCGGCCAGCCCGTGGCCGTCGATGCATCACGCGCGCCGGCGGGCGCCTGGATACTCTGGATTCAGATGCAGGAGCTGCCCAGCCGTATCAAGGGCGACGTCGCCGGACAGATTGACGTCCCGGCGGACGGCCGCTGGACGGAGGCGGTGCGCGAGGCCTTTGCCGACCGGGTGCAGCAGCGCCTGGAAACCGTGATGCCGGGGCTGCAGGCGCGCATCGTGGGGCGGCGGGCCTATTCGCCCGCGGATCTGGAAGCACTGAACTGCAACCTGGTGGGCGGCGACCCCTATTCCGGCATCTGTTCGCCCGACCAGTTCTTCTGGCTCAGGCCCTTTGCCGGCAGCCACGGCGCGCGCGGCAACCACACGCACGTGCGCAATGTCTACCACGTGGGAGCCAGCAGCCACCCCGGGCCAGGCCTGGGCGCGGGCTCCGGCTGCCTGGTGGCCGACATGATTGCCCCCCGCTAAAACCGCAGCCACGCCCCCCGACGCCCGCGCTTCATGAACCGGGGGCGGCGGGGGCGACTAAGCGCGGCGGCGCAGGGTCTGGCCGGGCGTTTCGCCATAGCGGCGCTTGTAGTCGGTGCTGAAGCGCCCCATGTGCGAGAAGCCCCAGCGCAAGGCGACCCCTGTCACGTTGCCTGTGGCGCCGCCCAGCAGCTCGGCGCGCACCCGCTGCAGGCGCAGATCGCGCAAATAATTCATGGGGCTGGTGCCGAGAAAATCCCGAAAACCGGCGTACAGGCTGCGTACGCTGATGCCCGCCACCAGAGCGAGCTGTTCGACCGAGACGGGTTCGTGCGCATGCGCCTGAAGATAATCCTGGGCGCGGCGCACGTGCCGCGGCAAAATCGTGGTGCAGCGCACTGGCGGCGCGTCGGTATAGTTGTGCCGGTGCGCCGCCAGCAGCACCGAGGCTGCCAGTTGTTCGACGCTGGAGACTACAAGCTTGTGCTGCGAGAAATCGGGGCACTGCGCTGCGCAATCGGCCAGGTACGCAAGCAGGCTGCGCCAGGGGAAGCTCTCTCGCCAGCGAAAGCCCAGGTCGAAGCGCAGCGGCGCATCGAGCGGATGTCCAAGCAGACCCACCAGGGTACGCTCAAGCAAAGAGCCCGACAGCCGCAGCATGAGCTGGTCGTTGCCAGCGCCCCAGTGCATATGCACCTCGTCATCCGGATTGAGCACCGAGGCCAGCTCGGTATCGGAATCAATGGCCTGCCCGCCACTGCGGATGTCGGCGCAGCCATGGAGCGGCATCTGCACCAGGAAAAAGTCACCCAGCGGATCGGGCTCGATACACACGGCGGCGCCATAGCGCAAATGGCTGAGCGACACCTCGCCCAGACCGAAGTGATGCATGGCGGCATCCAGGCTTTTGCCGCTGCCCGGCACGCGCAGGCGGTGGGACTGCATGACGCCGCTGACCCGCAGCTGGGTTTCTTCGAGGTCGCCCGACGCGAACAGCAGGCGATCCGGACAATCGAGCAAGTGGCAGATGGCCGTGGGCATTCGTCCCGGCCCGCTATGCGAAGTCAGCATGTGAAATCCTCACCATCCGACTCTTATAGCGGCCCCCTGTTCTTAACATCCATCAAGAAAAACCCTGAGCCGATCCCGGCGCCTGGCCGCTGACCGCGGCTGCTATCCGCATGCTGCAGACTCGTGTGCGCAACGGCCCGACAGCGCGCAGGAAGCCGGTGGCGGCTGCATCCCGGCGCGTGTCAGCCCGCGTTCGCCAGCGCGCAGCGGGCGGCGGCGAGATCCCAGGCGGCGCAGCCCACGGATTTGAAAACAGCGGGCTGGCGCGCGGGCTGGCGCCCCATGACCAGATCGGCCAGGCTGTGGACGGATGCCCAGTCGATGCCGGCCTGGATGAAGTCGCCCGCCTCGTGGCGCGCGCCCACCAGGTCATCGACGTACAGGGCGCTGGCGCCCAGGGTGCGGGCACCGATCTCGGCCAGGTCTTCGCGGTAGGCCCCCACGCCGATCACCAGGCGTTCGGGACGAGCGGCCTCGTCGTAGATGGGCCGCGCGCTGGTCGTGGCGGTGATGAGCAGATCGGCCGCGGCGGCAACCGTGTCCGCGGCGCGCACCCGTCCGTCGGCAAAGCCCTGCGCAAAAGCCTGCGCCTGAGCAAGCGTGCGCCCAATGACGTCGATGCGGACGTCCGGGTACAGCGCCAGCAAGGCCTCGGCATGGACGTGGGCCTGGGCCCCGGTGCCAAAGATGGCCGCGTGGCGCGGCGCCGGCGCGGGCAGCAGGTACTGCACCCCCAGCATCGACACCGCGGCCGTGCGCCGGGTGGTGACGGTGGGGCCGTCGAGCAGCAGGCGCAGCTGTCCGGTGACGCTGTCGTAGACTGACACCACGCCGTTGAGCGTGGGCAAGCCCAGCGCGCGGTTGGCCGGGGTGATGTTGGCCAGCTTGTGGATGCTGACGTCGGGCGCCGTGGCCGGCATGGACAGCATGGTGCCGCTTTCCGTGGGCAGCGGCACCGCCTGCCGGGCGGGGGCCTGGATGCGGCCCGCCGCGAGATCCTGGGCGGCCTGCGCCAATGCCTGCATCAGCGGGGCGAAAGGCAGCAGCGCGCGGGTGCGGGCGGCGTCGGCGTATTGAACCGGGGTCGTCGAAGAAGGCATGGTCAGCAGCTCCTGGCGCTACAAGATTTGCCGCAGGAACGTCTGCGCGCGTTCCGTGCGTGGGGAATCGAAAAACTCGCCGGGTGCGGTATCTTCCAGCAGGTGTCCTTCGTCCAGAAACAGGATGCGCTCGGCCACGCGCCGGGCAAAGCCCATTTCGTGCGTGACGCACAGCATGGTCATCCCGGTCTGCGCCAGACGCACCATGACTTCGAGCACCTCTTTGACCATCTCGGGGTCGAGCGCCGCCGTGGGCTCGTCAAAGAGCATGATTTCCGGTTCGAGGCAGATGGCGCGGGCAATGGCCACGCGCTGCTGCTGGCCGCCCGAAAGCTGGGTGGGATACTTGGCGGCCTGGTTGGCGATGCCCACCTGGTCGAGATAATGCAGGGCGCACTCGGCGGCGGCCTGCTTGCCCAGCTTCTTGACCGAGCGCAGCGCCAGCGTGCAATTGTCGAGCACCGACATGTGCGGAAACAGATTGAAGTGCTGAAACACCATGCCCACCTTGCGCAACGCCTGGGTCGCGGCGGGCGAGGCCTGGCCGAGATCGGCCCCCAGCACGGCCAGGTGTCCCTGGTCGATGCGTTCGAGCTGGTTGACGCAGCGGATGAGCGTCGATTTGCCCGAACCCGACGGGCCGCACAGCACAATGCGCTCGCCGCGCGCCACCTGCAGATCGATCGCGTGCAGCGCCTGATAGTTGCCGTACCACTTGTTCACCTGGCGCATCTCGACCACGGGCGCCGCCTGCGCGGCGTCTGGCCGGGCCGCGGCCGACGAGGAGGAATGCGCGGAATCGGAAGCAGTATCGTTCATGCCAAGCGTGGGGTCACAAGAAACGGGCGGCGCGGTAAGGCGCGGGGTTGGTGAGAGGGGTTTCGCGCGTCATCAGTTCGGCCAGCAGGCGGCCCGACACCGCCCCCAGCGTCATGCCATGGTGCGCATGGCCAAAGTTCAGCCACAGCCCTGGATGCCGCGGCGCGGGGCCGATGATGGGCCGCATGTCCGGCAGGCAGGGGCGCCGCCCCATCCAGGGTTGGGCTTCGATGGCCGCGCCCAGCGGAAAGATGTGGCTTGCCAGCGCGTGGGCGCGGCGGATCTGCGTGGTCGAGGGCGCGGCCCCCGGCCGGGCCAGCTCGATGCCCGTGGTCAGGCGGATGCCCTGCCGCATGGGGGCCAGCACGTAGCCACCCGCCGAATCGCAGATCGGGCGCGTCAACGCGGGGGCGTCGGCGCGCGGCTGGTAATGCAGGTGATAGCCGCGCTTGAGCGCCAGCGGAAAACGGTAGCCCAGGGGTTCGAGCAGCGCCGGAGAATCCGGCCCCAGCGCCACCACCAGGTCGGTGGCCGCATAGGCCTGCGCCCCGGCCACCACCCGCCACCCTGTGCCTGTGGGCTCGATGCGCTGCGCACAGGCGGTCAGCAGCTGCCCGCCGCCCGCCTCGAACAGCTGCGCGTATCCCCGCACCAGTTCGCCCGGCGCGGTGATCGTCCAGGGGTCGAGCCAATGCACGCCGCCGCGCAAGGCGGGCAGCACGCCCGGTTCACGCGCGCGCAGAGCCTGGGCATCCAGCACCTCGAAGCGCAGGCCGTGCGCGCTCAGCGCGCGTGCCTCGGCGGCGGCCTGTTCCAGGCCGCGCGCTTTGCGGTAGACGTCGATCCAGCCATCTTGCCGGATGAGCCGCTCCAGCCCCGCCGCCTCGATGAAGGGCTGGTGCTCGCGGATGCTGCCTTCAATGAGCGGCAGCATGTCGCGCGCCGCCGCCGCGAGCGCGCGTGGCGCCGACTCGCGCCAGTAGCGCCACAGCCAGCGCGCCAAGCCCGGCAGGGCGTCGAGCCGGTAGCAGACGTCGGCCTCGCGATTGAACGCGTAGCGCAAGATGCGCTTGAAATCGTGCGGGAAGGCATAAGGGACGACGCTGGAGCGCTCGATGAGCCCGGCATTGCCATAGCTGGTGCCCGAGCCTGGCTCTGCCTGGTCGAGCAGGCAGACCCGGCGGCCCCGCTGCCGCAGGTGCAGCGCAGTGCATACGCCGATGATGCCCGCCCCCAGGACGATGACGTCGTACGCGGGCGGCTGCGCGGTGGTTGGTGTCATGCGGCGCCCCCCCTACCCGGCCAAGTGCCGGGACAAGCGGGCCTCGGCCCGCTTGAGCCCACGGCGCAGCAGTTCGACGATGAGCAGGTAGAACACCGCCGCCCAGAGATACGCCGCGAAGTCGAAGCTGCGCGAATAGGCCAGACGCGCCACCCCCATCAGGTCATAGATGGTGACCAGCGAGGCAATGGCACTGGCCTTGACCATCAGGATGAGTTCGTTGCCCAGGGGGCCGATGGCCACCAGCATCGACTGGGGCAGCACCACCTTGAAAAAGCGCGTGGCGCGGCCCAGGCCCAGCGCGTGACAGGCCTCGAGCTGGCCTTTGGGAATCGCCAACAGGCTGCCGCGAAAAATTTCGGCCTGGTAAGCGGCGGTGTTCAACGTGAACGCGAGCACCGTGCAATACCAGGGATCGCGGAAAAACCACCAGAGGTTGACCTGCTGCAGCCAGGGGCGAAACGAACTCATGCCGTAGTACACCAGGAACAGCTGGGCCAGCAGCGGCGAGCCGCGCAGCACGTAGATGTAGGCACGGCAAAAATATTGCAGCGACTTGCGCGGCGACTGGCGGCCCAACGCCAGCAGCAGCCCCAGGGCCATGCCGACGAAATACGACAGGGCGACGAGTTCGACCGTGACCCACAGGCCTTCGAGCATGCGCGGCCCGTAGCGCTCGACCAGCGGCGACTGCAGCAGCGGCGCAAGCAGCGTCTGCCAGGCATCCATCAGCGGGCCTCCTGGGCGTGGCGCCCGAAGTAGCGCTCGGCGGCCGAGAAGGCCAGCCCGGAGACGGCGGACAGGATGAGGTACAGAATGCAGGCCGCGCCGTAGAACAGCACGGGCTCTTTGGTGGCCGAAACGGCCAGGTTGGTCTGGCGCATGATGTCCACCAGCGAAATCGTGGACACCAGGGACGAATCTTTCAGCAGCGTGAGCCAGTTGTTGGACAGACCTGGCAAGGCGATACGCAGCAGCTGCGGCAGCGTCACCCGAAACAGCGTGGTGGTGCGCGACAGCCCCAGGGCATGTGCGGCCTCGAACTGGCCACGCGGCAAGGCCTTGTAGGCCCCCAGCCAGACTTCGCTGGAAAACGCCGCCAGCACCAGGCTGAAGGCAATGACAGCGGCCACGAAGGCGTTGAGCGTGCCTTCCATCACGTAGCCAAAGCGCGCCATGAGCGCATTGATGGCGATCTGCGAGCCGTAATACACCAGAAACAGCGTCAGCAGTTCGGGCAGACCGCGAAAGACGGTGGAAAAGACCGTGGCCAGGGCGCGCGGCACGCGATGGCGCGAGCGCGTGCCCATGGCCAGCAGCAAGCCCAGCGGCAGGCCGAAAGGCACGCAACACAGCGACATGGTGAGCGTGACGACGGCGCCTGCCAGCAGGGCGCCGCCCCAGCCGCCGTCGCCAAACCCCAGCAGAAACAGAGAATCAAGCATGCAAGACGCGCTGAGGGCCTGCGGCCTTAATAGATGTCCATGCCGAAGTAGCGCTGGGAAATCTTCTGATAGATGCCCTGCTCGCGGATGGTCTGGATGGCCGTGTTGAAGCGCTCGCGCAGGGCGTCGTCACCCTTGCGGACGGCGATGCTGGTGTCGCCCTCGGTGCCCGGGATGTCGCCCAGCAGGCGGCAGCAGTTTTCGCTGTGCTTGTTCATCCATTCGATGAGCGGGTATTTGTCGTGTACGACGCCGTCCAGACGACCCACGATGAGATCGCTGCCGGCTTCGTCAGGCGTGGGGTACAGGCGAATCTCGGCCCCCGCCTTGCCGTAGACGTCTTCGGCATACTGGCTTTGGGTGGTGGAGGACTGCGCGCCCAGGGTCTTGCCCTTGAACGAGGCGGGCTGGGTGTCCTTGATGTCGGAATCCTTGGCCACGGCCACCGCCAGCATGGTGCGGTAGTAGGGCTTGGTGAAGTCCACCTGCTTGGCACGCTCGGGGGTGTCCACCATCGACGACACCACGGCATCGAACTTGCGCGCCATCAGTGCCGGGATCATGCCGTCCCAATCCTGGGCCACCAGAGTGCATTCGGCTTTCATGGCGGTGCACAGGGCGCGGGCGATGTCCACATCGAAGCCTTCGAGCTGCCCGGACGCCGTCACGGTGTTGAACGGCGGATAGGCGCCTTCGATCCCGATGCGCACGGTATCGGCGGACGCGGCCGCACTGGCCAGGCCCAACGTTGCTGCCAGGAGAAAGCCGGGGATGAAGCGGTTTTTCATGGTGACATCCTGAATAGGGAGGAAACGTGCAAGTATAAGACGATTGGCGGGCTTTCTCAGGCCGCCGCTCACACAGCCACCGCTCACACGCCCTGTCCGGACGCCGGATTCGCGCGCACCAGCGCCGTGAAACGACCGAGCGGAACGGGTCGGCTGAACAGGTAGCCTTGCCAGTGGCGGCAGCCCTGCGCCAGCAGAAAGGCTTTCTGCGCCTCGGTTTCCACGCCCTCGGCGATGACCCGCAGGCCGAACGTCGAGCCCAGGGCCACCAGGGTGCGCACGATGGCGGCGTCGTTGGGGTCGCGCAGCACGTCGCGCACGAAGCTCTGGTCGATCTTCAGCTGGTCGAGCGGCAGGCGCTTGAGATACGCCAGGGAGGAATACCCCGTGCCGAAGTCATCCAGCGAAAACCGCAGGCCGCGCGCCTTGAGCCGTACCATCTTGGCGATCGTGTCCTCGACGTCCTGCAGCAGCAGGCCCTCGGTCAGTTCGAGTTCGAGCAGCGACGGGTCGGCCCCCGTGTCGGCAAGCGCGTCGAGCACCCGCGCCACGAAATCATCCTGGTAGAACTGCAGGGGGCTGATGTTGACGGACAAGGTCAGGCCGGCCAGCCGCGGGTCGGTGGCCCAGGCCGCCAGCTGCTGGCAGGCCGCGCGCAGCATCGCCTCGCCCAGGGGCTGGATGAGCCCGGTTTCCTCGGCCAGGGGGATGAACGCCGCCGGAGGCACCAGCCCCTGACGCGGGTGGTGCCAGCGCACCAGGATCTCGGCCCCGATGATGCGCCCGTCGCACACCTGAGCCTGGTAATACGGTTCGAGCTGCCCCTGTTCGAGCGCGACGCGCAAATCCGACTCGAGCGCCGCGCGTTCGCTGACCAGCGCCTGGGCCCGCGCGTCGTAAAAACACAGCACGTCGCGCCCCGACGCCTTGGCCTGGTAGAGGGCGACGTCCACCTGCCGCAGCAGTTCGTCGGGGCTCTCCGCGCGACCCTGGAACACCGCCGCGCCAATGCTGGCCGTCGTGCGGTAGGACTCGCCGTCCAGCAAAAAAGGCGCGCGCAAGGCCGCCAGCACGCGCTCACCCAGCTCGCCGGCGTGTGCCGCGGCCTGCGTCGGCGTCGGACGATCGGCATCGAGCACCAGCACGAAGGCATCGCCCCCATGCCGGGCCAGTACGTCTTCGGTCCGCACCTGCCCGCGCAGGCGCTGGGCCACCTGGCGCAGCAGCTGGTCGCCGCAATCGTGCCCGCGAACTTCGTTGAGCAGCTTGAAACGGTCGAGATCCAGCATCAGCACGGCACCACACTGCTTGCGCAACACGCTGCGGCTCAGGGCCGTGTCCAGGCGATCCCGGAGCAGACGCCAGTTGGCCAGCCCGGTGAGCGGGTCGTAATAGGCCAGGTAGTTGATCTGTTCTTCGGCGGCCTTGTAGCGGCTGAGATCCTCAAAGATGAGGATTTCATTGTGCCCCAGGGCAATGCCTGACAAGGCTACGCTGCAGATGCCGCCGTCGGCCCGGCACACGTCGTACTCGGCGCGGGCGATCTGCCCCGCATGGGCCTGGCTGCACGCGGCGTGCCAGCGCGACAGCGCCTGCGCGCGCACGTCGGGGTCGGGAAAGGCCCGCGTCCACCAGGCCCCGGCGCCGACCAGGTCGCGCCACGTATAGCCCGTGATGTCAACGAAGTGGCGATTGTGGAAGATGGCTTGCCCGTCCGGGCCCGACAGGAGAATGCCCACGGGCAGGTGGTCGAGAATGCTGCGCAGCTGCTCTTCGCTGCGGCGCAAGGTATCCTGCATGCGCCGCCGCTCGGTGATGTCCTGAATGACCCCGACGTTGTAGCGGGGCACGCCGCCCTCCTGCAGCACCGGGGCGACGGTGAGATCGACCCAGACCATGCTGCCGTCCTTGCGCAACTGGCGCTTTTCCATCTGGAACGACGCGCGTCGGCCTCGCTGCAGTTCGTCGCGCAGATCCAGGTTGAGCTGGTAATCGCTCGCCTCGGAAATGTCGCGGACACTGCGCCCCTGCAGCTCATCACGCGTATAACCCAGGATGTCGCAATATTTCTGGTTGACGCGCTCGAAGCAGCCCGTGCGCATATCGACCAGCGCTACGCCCACCGCCGCCTGGTCGAACACGGCTTGCAGGCGTTTCTCGCTTTCGAGCAAGGCCGCGCGCGACCGTCTGGCGCCGACAAGCGCGGCACCCCCGCGCCGCAGCAGGCGCTGCGCGAAAGCGAAGAGGGCCGCCCCCCGGCGGCCGATGGCATGCAAAACAGACATGAACGTCGCGCGAACAACCCTATTGAATATCTGGATTATGCCCGACGAAGCCCCTTGCGCCCGACTTTCGATGGCTGACGAGGTGCTGATTATTGGCGGAGGCGGTGAGATTCGAACTCACGAACGGTTGCCCGTTGCCGGTTTTCAAGACCGGTGCAATCGACCACTCTGCCACACCTCCGGGATGAAGACGGCAAGTGTAGCGCATAATTGGGCCTGCATCGTGACAGGAGAACAGCCATGAAAGCCATCGCCATCACCCAGCCGGGCGGCCCCGACGTCCTGGATCTGGTCGAGCGCCCCACCCCCGTGCCCGGCCCGGGCGAGGTGCTCATCGAGGTGGATGCCGCCGGGGTCAACCGGCCCGACGTCTTCCAGCGCCAGGGCAGCTATCCGCCCCCGGCCGGGGCGTCCGACCTGCCGGGGCTGGAGGTGGCGGGCCGCATCATCGGGGGCGACCCCGCAGCGGGCGGCTTCAAACTGGGGGACGCGGTCTGCGCCCTGCTGGCGGGCGGCGGCTACGCGCAATACTGCACGGCCCCGGCCACGCAATGCCTGCCGGTGCCCGCGGGGCTGTCCATGATCGAGGCCGCCGCCCTGCCCGAAACCTACTTCACCGTCTGGAGCAACGTCTTCGACCGGGGGGCGCTGGCCGCGGGCGAAACCCTGCTGGTGCACGGCGGGGCCAGCGGCATCGGCACCACCGCCATCGAATTGGCCGTGGCCTTCGGCCACACGGTGTACGCGACGGCGGGCAGCCACGGGCGCGTGCAGGCCATCGAGGCGCTGGGCTGCACCAAAGGCATCAACTATCGCACGCAGGATTTCGTCGAGGAAATCCAGACACTGACGGGCGGACGCGGGGTGGACGTCATCCTGGACATGGTGGCGGGCGACTACCTGCCGCGCAACCTCAAGGTACTGGCCGACGATGGCCGACTGGTGATGATTGCCCAGCTGGGCGGCGCGCACGGCACGCTCAACTGCTGGCAGGTGATGGCCCGGCGGCTGACGATCACGGGCTCTACCCTGCGCGCGCGCCCGGTGGCTTTCAAGGCCGCCATCGCCCGTTCGCTGCGCGAGCGCGTCTGGCCGCTGCTGGAAGCAGGCACCATCCGGCCCATCATCCACGCCACCTTCCCGCTGGCCGAGGCCTCGAAAGCGCACGCCATGATGGACGCGGGCGAACAGATCGGCAAGATTGTCCTGACCTTGCCGAATTAACACACTAAGTTACAAAATAACGGTCAAAAAAGACTGAACCTTTCCATTTGAAACCCAGTCTCATGGCTACCTTCTGCAGGAGTTGGCCATGGACATCACCTCTCTTTCGTCCGGTACACAAAATTCTGGCCTCATTTCTTCGTTGGGTGTGGGCTCAGGGCTGCCACTCGATGACCTTCTGGATCAGTTGCAAACCAGCGAGAACGCCTCCCTGCAGCCCATCCAGGCCCAGGAAGATACCGCCAACGCCACCCTGTCCGCCTATGGCACGCTGCAAAACAGCATCAGCAACCTGCAAGCCGCCGCGCAGCCGCTGTCCAACCCGCAAAGCTTCAATACGCTGCAAGCCAACGTTGGGGGTTCAGCCTTCACCGCCACGGTCGACGGCGGCGCCATCGCGGGGCAATACGACGTCACCGTCGACCAGCTGGCCAGCGCACAGACGCTGGTGACTGCCGGACAAGCCAGTCAAACCATCAGCAACGGCACGGGCGGTTCATTGACCATTACATTGGCCAACGGCACCAGCAACACGCTGGATCTCACCGGCAAAGACACATCGCTCAATGGCTTGGTCGCCGCCATCAACGGCGACAGCGCACTGGGCGTCTCCGCCACGCTCGTCAACGATGGTTCGGCCTCACCCTATCATTTGTTGCTGATCGCCCAGCAAACGGGCACACAAGCTGCCGTCAGCAGCATTTCCAGCGACAACGCCAACCTGCAAAATCTGCTGGGCTTCACCCAAGGCGACACAGGGTCTGGCGTCACTGAAAGGGCAGCCAGCAACGCCCAGCTGCATATCGACGGGGTTGCTATTTCCAGCCCAAGCAATACCCTGCAAAGTGCCATCACGGGGGTGACGCTGACCCTGCAGTCGGTAGACGCCGACCCGACCAAACTGGACATCACCCACGACACAACCCAGGCGACACAATCGGTACAAAACCTGGTGACCGCCTACAACAGCGTTCTATCCACGCTTCAGTCGCTCACGGCATACGACACCGGCACACAAACAGCCAGCCCACTGACGGGCAACCCCCTGGCACTGCAAGTTCAAGAACAGCTCAACAATGCGCTCGACACGCCATCTTCCAGTGGCTCGCTGAGTTCTGTATTCAGTCTGGGGTTGAGCACCGACCCGACCACAGGGCAACTGTCGCTGAATACCGATACCTTCAGTTCGCTGCTGGCAAGCGACCCAACCGACGTACAGAACGTGCTGGCAGGGGCCTCCGGGGTGGGTCAGGCGTTTCAGACCATGAGCGATCAACTGCTGCAGACAGGCGGCGCTTTTTCATCAGCGACAGAAGGCACGAAAAACCTGCTGTCCGATCTGCAGGCACAATATCAGCAACAATCAGACAATATCTCGAGCGAGATGGACAATTACCGGCAGGAATTCACGGCACTCGACTCGATGATGGCGCAAATGAATTCACTGAGCTCCTATCTCACACAGCAGCTGGCAGGTTTGAGCAATGGTTGAGACATGACGGACGCCATTTTTGGCCCGACCACGCACGCAGATTGGAAACAATGAAATAAAGCCGTTTTCCCGCGCGAAAAAAACCCGAGAGGCGATTGCTTCTCGGGTTTTTTTCGTGCTGGCCGCGCTCAGCCAGACGGACTGAGTGCGGGCAACAGCAGGTTTACTCGGCCTTGGGCGCCGGGGCGGCGGGGCCGCCCTGGGCTTCGATGCCGCCGATGGCCTTCACCGACAGACGCAAGCGGCCACGGTCGTCGGCCTCGATGACCTTGACGCGCACCGACTGGCCCACCTTCAGCACGTCGTTGATGTCGGCGATGCGGTAGTTGGCGATCTCGGAGATGTGCAGCAGGCCATCACGCCCCGGCAGCACCTGGACGATGGCGCCGAAATCGAGCAGACGCTGCACCGTGCCCTGGTATTCTTGCCCGATTTCGACGTCGGCCGTGAGTTCTTTGATGCGGCGTTCGGCATCGTGCGCACGATCGAGGTCGGCGCTGGAAATCGTGATGCTGCCATCATCGCTGATGTCGATCTGGCAACCGGTTTCCTCGGTGAGCGCGCGGATGGTGGCGCCGCCCTTGCCGATGACGTCACGGATCTTCTCGGGGTTGATCTTGAGCTTGAGCATGCGCGGCGCGAAGTCGGACAGCTCGGTGCGCGAGCCGTCGATGGCTTCGCGCATCTTGCCCAGAATGTGCAGGCGGCCTTCGCGGGCCTGGGCCAGCGCCACCTGCATGATCTCTTTGGTGATGCCCTGGATCTTGATGTCCATCTGCAGGGCGGTCACGCCCGTGACGGTGCCGGTGACCTTGAAGTCCATGTCGCCCAGGTGATCTTCATCGCCCAGGATGTCGGTGAGCACGGCAAACTTGCTGCCCTCTTTGATGAGGCCCATGGCCACGCCGGCCACGTGATCCTTGACGGGCACGCCCGCGTCCATCATCGACAGGCTGCCGCCGCACACCGAAGCCATGGACGACGAGCCGTTGGATTCCATGATTTCGGAAACCAGGCGCAGGGTGTACTGGAATTCGTCGGCGCTGGGCAGCAGCGGCAGCAGCGCGCGCTTGGCCAAGCGGCCATGGCCGATTTCGCGGCGCTTGGGCACGCCAAAGCGGCCGGTTTCGCCCGTGGCGAACGGCGGCATGTTGTAGTGCAACATGAAGCGGTCGCGGTACTCGCCCATGATCGAATCGATGATCTGCTCGTCTTGCTTGGTGCCCAAGGTGGTGACCACCAGCGCTTGCGTCTCGCCGCGCGTGAACAAGGCCGAACCGTGGGCGCGCGGCAGCACGCCCAGGCGGATGCTGATGGGACGCACGGTGCGCGTATCGCGCCCGTCGATGCGCGGCTCGCCATTGAGAATCTGGCCGCGCACGATCTCGGACTCGATCGCAAACAGCATGTTCTCGACTTCGACGCTGTCGGGCGCGGCATCGCCACGGGCGGCGGCGTGTTCGGCCAGCTTGGCCTTGACGTCGGCATACACCTGGCGCAGGTGCGTGGTGCGCTCTTGCTTGTTGCGAATCTGGTAGACGGCTTTGAGCGGCTCGAAGGCGATGCCGTGCACCGCCGTGGCCAGCGCTTCGTTGCGCGGCGCGGGCTGCCAGTCCCATTCGGGCTTGCCGGCTTCGGCCACCAGTTCGTGGATGGCGTTGATGCAGGCCTGCATTTGCTCGTGGCCGAACACCACAGCCCCGAGCATGATGTCTTCGGGCAGCTGCTGGGCTTCGGATTCGACCATCAGCACGGCGGCTTCGGTGCCCGCCACCACGAGGTCGAGCTGCGATTTTTCACGCACGACGCTCGCGCTGGGGTTGAGCACGTACTGGCCATCGACGTAGCCCACGCGCGCCGCGCCCACCGGCCCGTTGAAGGGAATGCCGGAGATGGCCAGCGCCGCCGAGGCGCCGATCATGGCGGGGATGTCGGGATCGACCTCGGGGTTGACCGAGAGCGTGTGAATGATGACCTGGACGTCGTTGTAGAAACCTTCGGGGAACAGCGGACGCAGGGGGCGGTCGATGAGGCGCGAGGTGAGGGTTTCTTTTTCCGACGGCTTGCCTTCGCGCTTGAAGAAGCCGCCCGGGATCTTGCCCGCGGCGTAGGTTTTCTCGACGTAATCGACGGTCAGCGGGAAGAAATCCTGCCCCGGCTTGGCGGTGCGGGCGGCCACGACCGTGGCCAGGATGACGGTGTCATCCACCGAGACCAGCACGGCACCCGAAGCCTGGCGGGCGATTTCGCCGGTTTCGAGCACGACGGTGTGCTCACCGTACTGGAACGACTTGCTCACTTTGTTGAACATTACATTATCCTTCTGACAATTGAGGGCCCTGCCCCGCGGCAGCCGCCGAACAGCCCGCTGACGGGCCTGTCATGCTGCCCGATCAGCCGTCGGCTGCGACTACGAAAAAAAACCGTGCACCCCGCGCTTGCGATCGCACGCGGCGTACACGGTTCGTGCGCGGGGAGCCAGGCCCCGGGGCATTACTTGCGCAGACCGAGTTTTTCGATCAGGGCGCGGTAGGAATCCGGGTTGCGACCCTTCAGGTAGTCGAGCAGCTTGCGACGGCGGCTGACCATGCGCAGCAGGCCGCGGCGCGAATGGTGATCTTTGGTGTGGGCCTTGAAGTGGCCGGTGAGTTCGTTGATGCGGGCGGTGAGCAGGGCAACCTGGACTTCGGGGGACCCGGTGTCGCCAGCGGCGCGCTGGAATTGCGCAACGATGTCGGACTTGACGATATCTGCAACAGACATGCTTTTTTAAACCTCGGAAACAGGCGGCAACACTGAGGGGCATTGCCGTGGGATGAAAAAAGCGCCACGCGAGCGGTGGCGCAGTGCGCATTATAGCGGATATGCCCACACGCCGCACAGCGGCTTTCAGGCGGGATCAGTGCCCGGCGGCGTCGGTATCGGCGCTGCGCATGCGCTGGCCCAGCCGCCGCGCGCGGCGCACGCGCCACAGCCAGGTGACCCAGCCCGACAGGCTGTAGAGCACGAACAAGGCAAAAAGCACGACGGGGGGATCGCTGGAGACGAACACGAAGACCGCCACCACCACCAGCATCACCCAGAACGGCACGCTGCGTCCCAGGGCAAACGACTTGCCGCTGAAAAACGGCGCGTTGGACACCATGGCGATGCCGGCATAGACCGTCATGGCGAAGGCCGCCCAGGGGATGAGCCCGTCGGACAGCGAGAGCTTGTTGTCCACCGACAGCCAGACGAAACCGGCCACCAACGCCGCCGCCGCCGGGCTGGGCAGGCCCTGGAAGTACTGCTTGTCGATCTTGCCGATGTTGGCGTTGAAGCGCGCCAGGCGCAGCGCGGCCCCGACCACGTAGACGAACGCGGCGAGCCAGCCCCAGCGCCCCAGGCCCTGCAAGGACCATTCGTACATGACCAGCGCGGGCGCCATGCCGAAGGAGATCATGTCGGCCAGGGAATCGTACTGCTCGCCAAAGGCCGACTGGGTATTGGTGAGGCGCGCCACCCGGCCATCCATGCTGTCGAACACCATGGCGAGAAAGATGGCAATCGCGGCCGTTTCAAAGTTTGCATTCATGGCCTGCACGACGGCGTAAAAGCCGGCGAACAGGTTGGCCGTGGTAAAGGCATTGGGCAGCAGGTAAATGCTGCGCCGCCGTTGTTTTTCGTCAGGCATGGGCTCAGGCTGCGGTGTCATGATCGCCGGAAAGGGCGGGAAGCTCGGCCAGCACGGTGCTGGTGGCCTTGACCTTGTCGCCGATGGCCACGCGGGGCCGGGCCCCTGGCGGCAAGTATACGTCCACCCGCGAGCCGAAGCGGATGAAGCCGTAGCGCTGCCCCGCGTACAGCGACTGCCCCACCCGCGCATGGCACAGGATGCGCTTGGCCACCAGCCCGGCCACCTGGCAGGCAGTGACGAGGTGCCCGTCTGTGGTTTGCAGCACCATGGCGTTGCGTTCGTTTTCCAGCGACGCCTTGTCCAGCGCCGCATTGAAGAACTTGCCGGGGAAATATTCGATGGACTGCACGCTGCCGTCCACCGGCACGCGATTGGAGTGTACGTTGAAGACGTTCATGAAGACGCTGATCTTCAGCGCCTTGCGGCCCTGGGCGTAGGGGTCGTCGGCGTCTTCGACGCAGACGATGCGGCCATCGGCCGGGCTGAGCACCAGCCCCTCGCCCTCGGGCGCTTCGCGCGCCGGATCGCGGAAGAACTGCAGCGCAAAGATAGTGAAGATCCAGAACGGGATGGAGACCCACCACGACCAGGTGCTGACCAGCACCGCCACGACGAGGCCGCCGGCCAAAATACCCCAGCCTTCGCGGGCGATGAGGGGATGAGGATAGGGAGGGATTTTCATGATAGGCGCAAGGATAACCCAATTCGGCACAGGGTTTCAGCCGGATGAATGCCCGACGGCACGGCCCAGGCAAAGACGACAAGGCCGCCGGGTGCCCCAGCCCCGGAATCCGCATCGCGTGATTCCAGGGCCCGGCGCCCAGCGGCCCGGGTTTCATCTCAGCAGGTGATCAGTTCTTGGTCTGATCGACCAGCTTGTGCGCCGTGATCCAGGGCATCATGGCGCGCAGCTTGCCGCCCACCTGTTCGATCTGCGACTCGGCGTTGATGCGGCGACGCGAGGTGAGCTCGGGCGCGCCCGCGGCGTTTTCCAGGATGAAGTTCTTGGCATACACGCCCGACTGGATGTCGGTCAGCACCTGGCGCATGGCGGCACGCGATTCCGCGTTGACCACGCGCGGGCCGCTGACGTATTCGCCGAACTCCGCGTTGTTGGAGATCGAGTAGTTCATGTTGGCGATGCCGCCCTCGTAGATCAGATCGACGATGAGCTTGAGTTCGTGCAGGCACTCGAAGTAGGCCATTTCGGGCGCGTAGCCGGCATCGACCAGCGTCTGGAAGCCGGCCTTGATGAGTTCGACGGTGCCGCCGCACAGCACGGCCTGTTCGCCGAAGAGGTCGGTTTCGGTTTCTTCGCGGAAGTTGGTCTCGATGATGCCGGCACGCCCGCCGCCATTGCCCATGGCATAGGACAAGGCCAGGTCGCGGGCCTTGCCCGAGACGTCCTGGTGCACGGCGATCAGGTGCGGCACGCCGCCGCCCTGGGTGTAGGTGCTGCGCACGGTGTGGCCCGGGGCCTTGGGGGCGATCATGATGACGTCGATGTCGGCGCGCGGCACGACCTGACCATAGTGCACGTTGAAGCCGTGGGCAAAGGCCAGCGCGGCGCCCGCCTTGAGGTTGGCGGCCACTTGCGTGCGATAGACCTCGGCGATGTGCTCGTCGGGCAGCAACATCATGACGACATCGGCACCCTTGACGGCTTCAGCCACTTCTTTCACGGTGAGACCGGCGTTCTCGGCCTTTTTCCATGAGGCGCCGCCCTTGCGCAGGCCCACGGTGACGTGCACGCCGGAGTCGTGCAGGTTTTGCGCGTGCGCGTGACCTTGCGAGCCGTAGCCGATGATGGCCACGTGCTTGCCCTTGATGAGGGACAGATCACAATCTTTGTCGTAAAAAACTTTCATGAAAAACTCCAAACTTTTTAATTCTGAATTGAGAGAGGATGGCCTGGCCTGTGGCCCGCTTCAGGCAGCCACGGCGCACCGGAAGGTGCCCCGCCAGGCCTGCGGTTTACAGCTTGAGCACGCGTTCGCCGCGCCCGACGCCCGAGACGCCGGTGCGCACGGTTTCGAGGATGGCACTGCGATCGAGGGCCTCGATGAAGGCGGCAATTTTATCCTGCACGCCGGTGAGTTCGATCGTATAGGTCTTGTCGGTGACGTCGATGATGCGGCCGCGGAAAATCTCGGCCATGCGCTTCATCTCGTCGCGCTCTTTGCCCACGGCACGCACCTTGATGAGCATGAGCTCGCGCTCGACGTGCGGGCCTTCGGAGAGATCGACCACCTTGACCACATCGACCAGGCGGTTGAGGTGCTTGGTGATCTGTTCGATGATTTCGTCGGAGCCCACCGTGACGATGGTCATGCGCGACAGGGTGGCGTCTTCGGTGGGCGCCACCGTGAGCGTTTCGATGTTGTAGCCGCGGGCCGAGAACAGCCCCACCACGCGCGACAGGGCGCCCGGTTCGTTTTCCAGCAAAACGGAAATGACGTGTTTCATGGTTGGTTCCTCACAGATCTTCGGCGCCCAGGAGCATTTCGGTCAGGCCCTTGCCTGCCTTGACCATAGGCCAGACGTTTTCTGTCTGATCGGTGATGAAATCCATGAAGACCAGGCGATCCTTGTACTTGGTGAAGGCCTCGCGGATGGCGGGTTCGACATCGGCCGGCTTGTCGATGCGCATGCCGATGTGGCCGTAGCTTTCGACCAGCTTGACGAAGTCGGGCAGCGCATCGACATACGATTCGGAATAGCGCGAGCCGTATTCGATCTGCTGCCACTGGCGCACCATGCCCAGATAGCGGTTGTTGAGACACAGCACCTTGGGACTGAGCCGGTACTGGCTGCAGGTGGAGAGCTCTTGAATGTTCATCTGGATGGAGCCCTCGCCCGTGATGACGGCCACGTCGCGGTCGGGATTGGCCATCTGCACGCCCATGGCAAAGGGCAGCCCCACCCCCATGGTGCCCAAACCACCGGAATTGATCCAGCGGCGCGGCTCGGGGAAGGGATAGTATTGCGCAGCCCACATCTGGTGCTGGCCGACGTCCGAGGCGACGAAGGCCTGCCCACGGGTGACTTCCCAGAGCTTCTGCACCACGAACTGCGGCTTGATGACGGTATCGGAGTGTTCGTAGTCGAGGCACTTGCGCGCGCGCCAGCCGTCGATCTGCTGCCACCAGGCGTCGAGCCGGTGTTCAGGCGCTTTCTGCTCGGCCAGCGACTGGGCGTACAGCCCCATCATGTCCTGCAGCACGTCGCGCACGTCGCCCACGATGGGCACATCGACGCGCACGCGTTTGGAGATCGACGAGGGATCGATGTCCACGTGGATGATCTTGCGCGGCACTTGCGCAAAGTGCTTGGGGTTGCCGATGACGCGGTCGTCGAAACGCGCCCCGATGGCCAGCAGCACGTCGCAGTTCTGCATGGACATATTGGCTTCGTAGGTGCCGTGCATGCCCGGCATGCCGACGAATTTTTCGTCGGAACCCGGATAGGCCCCCAGCCCCATGAGCGTGGTGGTGCACGGCGCGCCGGTCATGCGCACGAACTTGCGCAGCTCGTCGGCGGCATTGGCCAGCACCACCCCGCCCCCGGCGTAGATCATGGGACGTTCGGCGGCCAGCAGCAATTGCACGGCCTTCTTGATCTGCCCCTGGTGCCCTTTGGTGACTGGCGAATACGAGCGCAGCTGCGTGGGGCCGCGCTTGGGCGTGTACTTGCACATGGCCACGGAAACGTCTTTGGGGATATCGACCAGTACCGGGCCGGGACGCCCCGAGCGCGCGATGTAGAACGCGCGGCGCATGGTCTCGGCGAGGTCTTTGACATCGCGCACCAGGAAGTTGTGCTTGACGCAGGGCCGCGTGATGCCCACGGTGTCGCATTCCTGGAAGGCGTCCTGGCCGATGGCGTGAGTGGGCACCTGGCCGCTGATGATGACCAGCGGGATCGAATCCATGTAGGCGGTGGCGATGCCGGTAACGGCATTGGTGACGCCCGGGCCACTGGTGACCAGGCACACACCGACCTTGTCGGAAGAGCGGGAATACGCATCGGCCGCGTGAACCGCCGCCTGCTCGTGCCGCACGAGAATGTGCTGGAATTTGTCTTGCTTGTAGATTGCGTCGTAGATGTAGAGGACGGCACCGCCGGGGTAGCCAAACACGTGGTCTACGCCTTCCTCGATCAGGCAACGCACGACGATGTCGGCGCCATTGAGTTCCATAGCGGATTCCTTTCGTAACCTGCAACCTGCGCCAAGCGGCCATCGGACAGCCTGGGCCAGTGCCGGTGATCTGCAACATGCGCCGACGCTAGACGGTTCACGGAACCGCGTCGCCCGGCCACCTCGCAGAGCCTGCCTGTACCCCTTGGTACAAGGTGCGTGCGCCAGAAGCGGCGCGAACTGGTGGAAACGGATGCCCGGGATCACGCTTTTGGCGTATCTGGGGACATGAAAACGGAAGACGAAAAAAACCGGGTGTGTGACCCGGTGCGTTCGCCACATCGATCAGGCGCGATCGCCCCTGACTGAGCGCTTAATTTACCGCGTTGCAACATGGGCCGCAAGCGGCGCCGCCGTATCCTTGTCGCGTACGCGCGTCACCGGTGCGCGCCACGGACGCGCCAGGCGGGCGCGCGCGCCTTGCCGGGCACCGCGACGCCCGGTGGCCAAAGCACGGCCTGGCGGGATTTTTTATACTTCGAGCATTGCCCCGTGTGGGGCCCAAGGCCCATGACGGCATGACCCCCTCCACGCCCCAACTGCAGCGTTTCTTCTACAGTCACTATTTCTTTGGCGGGCTGCGCCAGGCCACGGGCGTGCTCATCCCCGCCCTGGTGCTCGCGGGCCTCTTTGGCTGGGTCGCCAGCGGCTTCGTGGCCGCCGTGGGCGCGGCCTGCGTCGCCATCCTCGATCAGCCCGGCGGCCCACGACGCTACGGGCTCAACGGCATGTTCGCCGCCCTGTGCCTGGGCTCGCTCACCACCGCGGCCACGGGCCTGGCGGCCAGCCACGCCCTGGCCATCTGGATCGTGGTGCCCGCCTTGTGCTTCGGCTTCTCGATGCTCACCGTCTACGGCAAGCACGGCGGCCTGCTGGGCTTTGCCTGCCTGCTCATCATGACGCTCACGCTGCGCACGCCGCTCACCCAGGCCGACGTCATCCAGCACACGCTCACGTCCTTTCTGGGCGGGGCCTTCTATCTCGTCTACAGCGCCATCGCCCACCGCCTGCTGTGGCACCGCGAAGAACAGCAGGCCCTGTCGGTGGCGCTGTTTGCCACCGCCGACTACATCGGCACGCGCGCCCGCTTCTACGACATCCACGCCGACCTGGACGACAGCTACCGGCAGCTCATCCGCCGCCAGGCCGCCATGACCGACGCCCACCAGGCCGCGCGCGACATGGTGCTGCGCGAGCTGCCCCGGGGCACCCGCTCGCACGGCGACCGGCTGCGCCAGGGGCTGCTGAACCTGTTCGTGGACATGATCAACCTGCTCGACAGCATGGTGGCCACCCATACCGACTACAGCACGCTGCGCCAGGCGTTGCCCGACAGCGACATCCTGCTGTTCGTGCGCGACGCCATGCGCAAGCTCGCGCTCAACGTCGCGGCCCTGGCGCTCAACGTGGCGCGCAACCGGCACACGCGCGTGCGCAACAGCGTCAAGGCCGAACTGCGCGCGCTCGAATACGAGCTGCAGCAGCTGCGCATCGACGGTACGGCCACGGCCAAACCCGAACTCTACGCCCTGCTGGTGCAGGTGCTGCGGCGCCTGCGCAACATGACACGCCAGGTGGATCGCATGGCCGACCATTCGGTCACCCCCGTGCCCATGGCAGAGGCCGACCTGAGCCGCGCCAACCGCTCGCTCAACCGCTTCCTCACCCGGCAGAAGTGGCGCATCGGGCTGCTGACCGACAATCTGCGGATGCAGTCGGCGCACTTCC
Source organism: Castellaniella caeni NBRC 101664 (assembly GCF_001592225.1). Taxonomy (GTDB): domain Bacteria; phylum Pseudomonadota; class Gammaproteobacteria; order Burkholderiales; family Burkholderiaceae_B; genus Castellaniella; species Castellaniella caeni. The sequence continues at coordinate 50,398 of NZ_BCWN01000002.1, forward strand.
GCTACGCCCTGCGCGTGGCGGTGGCGGCGCTGCTGTCGATGGGGGTGGGCACGGCCATCGCCTACACCCCCATGGTGCGCAGCTTCGACCCCGGCATGGCCGGGCACAGCTACTGGATCATCCTGACCGTGCTCATCATCATGAAGCCCGGCTTTGCGCTCACCCGGCAGCGCAACGGCTGGCGGCTCACCGGCACGCTGCTGGGCTGCGGGCTGGCGCTGGTGCTGTTCTTTCTCGACCTGGATTCCAAGGTCTACCTGCTGATCCTGGTGCTGTGCAGCATCCTGGGGTATGGCCTGATCCAGGTGAACTACGTGCTGTCCGCCGTCTGCAACACGCTGTTCGTGCTGCTGGTGTTCCATTTTCTGGTGCCGGGCTCGAACACCGTGGTGGGCGAGCGTCTGGTGGACACCGTCATCGGCAGCATCCTGGCCCTGGGCTGCAGCTATATTCTGCCGTCCTGGGAACGCAACACCCTCGATGCGCTGGCCCAGGCGCTGCGCACCGCCAACCAGGCCTTCTTGCACAGCGGCCTGGCCTTCGTCGATGCCGTCCGGGCGCAGCGCGCGCGCGGCAACCCCGACGACGAGCGCGTGAAAGAAGCCGAAACCCAATGGAAACTCTGCCGCAAGAACGTGCACGTGGCCTTCAGCAACTTTGCCTCGGCGTTCTACCGCATGATGGACGAACCCGTGCGCCGCCAGCGGCACGTGCCCGAATTCAACCGCCTGCTCATCCAGCACCACGCCCTGGCCTCGCAGATCGCCGCCGTCATTCCGCAGCTGGCCTTGCTCGACGCCGAGCCCGAGGGCATCCGCCAGGCGCTGGCGGCCACCAACGACGCGCTGGCCGGGCGGCCCGCCGCGCCGCCCAACGTGATCGAGACCGAAGGCGATTACGCCGCGCTGGCCTATCCATTGCGGCAGATGAGCAAGGCGGCCCAGCTGATCGACGACAACGCCCGCAAGCTGGCTCCGGCGGCTTGAGCCCACTGTCGGCCTGACCCCACAGCGCCCGCGACAAAGCGCTCGCGCCAGTTGCGGCTATCCGCCCGTCATGGCCTCTGGCCCGACGGGGCGGCACGCCTTGTCCAGGCCCGCGCGCGGTTCAGAGCGGTTTGCCCATCAGCGTGTCGGGCAGCCAGGTGACCACGCCGGGGAAAAAGCACAGCAGCACGATGCCCAGCATCATCACCAGCACGTAGGGCAAGGCCCCCGCGAGGATGTCCTTGGTGGGTACGTCCGGCGCGATGGCGTTGAGCACGAACAGGTTCAGGCCCACGGGCGGCGTGATCAGGCCGATTTCCATATTGACCGTGAGCACGACGGCAAACCAGTAGGGATCGAAGCCCGCCTGCGTGATGATGGGCAAGAGCAGGGGCGCCGCCATGACGATGATGGCCACCGGCGGCAGGAACATGCCCGCCACCAGCAGAAACACGTTGATGAGCCCCATGAGCAGCCAGCGGTTGATTTCCAGGGCGGCAATGGCGGCGGCCAGCGACTGCGTGATGAACAGCGACGACAGCGCGAAAGCGAAGAGTTCGGCGGACGCCATGATCATCATGATCATGACGCTCTCGCGCATGGCCGAGCCAAAGACGCCGGTGTAGTCCTTGATGCGAAACAGGCGATAGACGACGGCCACCACCACGAGCGTGAGCAGCGCCCCCGCCCCGGCGGCCTCGGAAGGCGTGGCCACTCCGCCATACAACACGAACAGCATGCCGAGGATGATGAACAGCAGCGGCAGCACCCGGGGCAGCGCCTCGAATTTGTCGCGCCAGGAGTAGTGCAGCGTGCCGCCGCCAAAGCGAAACCCCTTGCGGCGCGCGTCGTACAGCGCCCAGGCCATGAACAGGACGGTCAGCAACAGGCCCGGCATCACCCCCGCCAGAAACAGGCGCCCGATCGAGGTCTGGGTGGAGATGCCGTAGACGATCATGGTGACCGACGGCGGAATCAGGATGCCCAGGGTGCCGCCCGCGGCAATCGAACCGGTGGCCACCGAAGCCGGGTAGCCGCGATTGAGCATTTCGGGGATCCCCATCTTGCCGATGGCCGCGCAGGTGGCCGGGCTGGAGCCCGTCATGCCGGAAAAAATGGCGCAGGCGCCGATGTTGGACAGCACCAGGCCGCCGGGCACCTTGTGCAGCCAGCGATCGAGCGCCTTGTACAGATCGCCGCCCGCTGGCGTGCCCGCGACGATGGCGCCCATCAGCACGAACATGGGGATGGCCACGTAGCCCAGGTTGGCGATGCCGGCGAACATGGTTTCGGCCAGCACCTCGATGACGTCGGGCCCCATGTCGAGCATCAGACCGCCGATGGCCGCCAGCCCCAGGGCGAAGGCAATCGGCATGCCGGTGGCCAGCATCAGGCACAGGGCAAGCACGATGCTGATTCCTGCCAGAGTGGGCGTCATGGTTGCGCCTCCATCAGTTTGATGATTTCCGCGACGTACTGCAGGCTGAGCAACGCAAAGCCGAAGGCCACGGGGCTCAGCGGCATCCACAGCGGCACGGCGGCCACGCTGGGCGTCGTCCAGCCGCCTGCGATGGCCTGGAACAGGTACAGGGCGCTGGCCACCGCCATGACGACGCAAAAGATCAGCCCCAGCCAGGCGCCTACCCGATCCATCCACAGGCGCGTGCGCGGCTGCACCAGCATCTGGATGAAATCGACGCCCACGTGCCCCTTGGTCATCAGCACGTAGGGTGCCCCCAGGAAAATGGCGGCGGTGGCGCCAAACACGACGGCTTCCGTCTGCCAGATCGTGGCGGCGCGAAAGACGTAGCGCATCAGGATCATCTGGCAGACAACCAGCATGGCAAAGCCCAGCAGCAGCACGGAAGCCACCCCGCAGGCGCGCGACAGCGCCTCGACCCAACGAATGAAAATCCGACTCATGCGACCTCCCGGTGTCGCGCCGACGCTTCAGGCGGCCGCTGGCCGAACCAGCGGCCGCCCCCCATCACTGAACCGCCAGGGCCTTCTTGAGCAGCGCGTCGCCGCCCTGCACTTTTTCGGCGAACTGCCGGTACGAGGAGTGCTTGGCGATCGCCATCCAGGCCTGATACTGCTCGGGCGTCATGGTGACCACCTCGACGCCAGCCTTGGTGTAGATGTCGCGCATCTTCTGCTCGCCCTTCTTGGCTTCTTCCGTGAAATAAGCCTCGGCTTTCTGTGCGGCCGCCAGGATGGCGTCGCGCTGGGCGGGCTCGAGCCGGTCGAACACCTTCTTGGACATGAGCACGGGTTCGTACATGAACCACAGAGCGTTCTCGCCCGGCGCCGTCAGGCACTTGGCCTGCTCGTAGAGGCGGTACGAGACAAAGCTGTCGTTGGACGTATTGGCGGCATCCAGCACCCCGGTCTGCATGGCCGAATACACCTCGGACGAGGGCATGGACGAAATCGAGGCCCCCGCCGACGCCAGCATCTGCTCGAACGCCGGGCCCGCGGCACGGATCACCTGCCCCTTGATCGTCTCGGGCCCGGTGATGCAGTTTTTCTTGGAAGCAAAGCCCCCGGCCAGCCAGGCATCGGCAATCACCACCGCCCCCTGGCGCTCGACGATCCCCTTGATCTCCTTCATGAAGTTGGACTTGTTCAGGCGTTCGGCGTGCTCGTAGTTGCGCACCAGCCCCGGCATGAGCGTGGCCGAAAACTGCGGCACCCGGCCCGAGGCGTAGTCCAGCGGGAAGGCCGCCATGTCCAGCTGCCCGCGCGTGAGCGCGCCCCACTGCTCGTTGGCCTTGTACAGGGAGGACGAAGGAAACACCTGGATTTTCAGGCCGACGTTGGCCGCTTCGACCTCGCGGGCGATGATCTGCACCATTTCGTCGCGCGGATCGCCCTGCCCGCCGGGAAACTGGTGCGAGGCGCGCAAGGTGGTTTCGGCCAGAACGGCGCCACTGCCTGCCGCCAAGGCCAGCCCCAGGGCGGCGCAAAGAATGTGTCGCTTCATTGTCTTGTCTCCATGATGGGTCTTGATGGTGAATCCGCCGCCCACGCCGGGACGGCAAGGTTGCCAGGATCAGGCACCGCTTCCTGGGGTTACGACAGGCCCGCGTACTGTTGCCGCAGGACGTTTTTCTGCACTTTGCCCATGGTGTTGCGCGGCAGGGCATCGGCCAGGTGTATCTGCTTGGGCACCTTGAAATTGGCCAGATCGGCCTTCAGGCCCGCCAGCACCGCCGCCGCATCCACCGTGGCGCCCGCGCGGGGCACGATGACGGCCACCACGGCCTCGCCGAAATCGGCATGCGGCACGCCGATGACGGCGGATTCCTGCACGCCCGGCATGGCGTCGATGACCATCTCGATTTCCTTGGGATAGACGTTGTAGCCGCCAGTGATGATGAGGTCTTTGCTGCGCCCGACGATGCTCAGGTAGTCGTCGGGAATGCCCGCGCCACCCAGCACGCCGATGTCGCCGGTGCGAAACCAGCCATCCGCGGTGAATTCCTGCCGGGTCTTTTCAGGCATGCGCCAATACCCGGCGAAGACGTTGGGGCCGCGCACCTGCACGTGGCCGGGCGTGCCGGGGGCCAACCCCTGGTCGGCGTCGTCCACCACCCGCACCGCCACCCCCGGCAGCGCCGGGCCGACCGTGCCCGGCAGGCGCGCGCCGCGCGCCGGGTCGTAGGGGTTGGACGTGATCATGCCCGTTTCGCTCATGCCGTAGCGCTCGAGTATCGTCATGCCGCTGCGCTGCTGAAACTCACGGAAAGTGTCTACCAGCAGCGGCGCAGAACCGGAAATGAACAGGCGCATGTGGCCGCAAACCGTGCGCTCGAAGCGCGCATCGGCCAGCAGACGGACGTAATACGTGGGCACACCCATCATGAGCGTGCAGCGCGGCAGGTAGCGCAGGGCCTGGTCGATGTCCAGGCGCGGCAGCCAGATCATGCGCGCACCGGCCAGCAGCGCGCCATGCGAGGCGACGAACAGGCCGTGCACGTGGAAGATGGGCAGCATGTGCAGCAAGACATCATCGGCGCGCCAGCCCCAATAGGTCTTGAGCGTGAGCGCGTTGGAAGCCAGGTTGCCGTGCGTGAGCATGGCCCCCTTGCTGCGCCCCGTGGTGCCCGAGGTGTACAGGATGGCGGCCAAGTCGGTGGCGGCGCGCGTCACGGTCTGGAAGGCTGGGTCATGTCCGGCGGCGGCCCGCATCAGGCTGCCCTGGCCATCGGCGTCCAGGGTGTAGACGTGGGCCGCCCCCTTGGCCCGCGCCAAGGGCTCGCACCAACCGCGGGCAGCCTCGGTGCAGACGACCACCGCGGGCTCGGCGTCGCCCAGGAAATAGCCGACCTCGGCCTCGTGGTAGGCGGTATTGAGCGGCAGGTAGACCAGACCCGCGCGCAGCGTGGCCAGATACAGCATGAGCGCCTCAGGCGATTTTTCGACCTGTACGGCGACACGGGCGCCGGCGGGCACCCGCAGGCTGGCCAACAGGCTGGCGATCTGGCCGCTCAGGGCTTCGATGTCATCCCAGCTGTAGTTGCGTTCGGGGGTCTCGATGGCGACGGCCTGGCGGTCTGCCGGAAAGCCCGTCTGCAAGATGGCATAGAGATTGGCGTCGTGTTCCAAGTTCATTCTCCGGTGAAAACAGGGGGACGGCCCGCCAGGAAGGCCTGCACGCCCTCCTGGTGATCGCGGCTCGCGGCATAGCTGAAAAAGTGCTGCCATTCGGCATCGGCCAACGGTGCGGCGTCCGCGGTCAGCCGCGCGATCATCCATTTATTCAGCCGGGCCGCCTGCGGTGCCCCGGCGCACAGCCGCGCCACCATCTCGGCGCACTCGGCTTCCAGGGCTTCGGGCTCGACCACGCGAGTGAGCAGGCCCTTGGCCAGGGCTTCGTCGGCATCGAACACCCGCCCTTCGAGCAGCAGTTCGAGCGCCACCGCGCGGCCCGCCAGGCGCAGCAGGCCATGCAGTTCATCGGGCGCCATGGGGAAACCCAGGCGATTGATGGGTGCGCCAAAGCGGGCGCCGCGCTGCGCCAGGCGCAGGTCGCAGCAGCTGGCTATCTCGAGCCCGCCGCCCACGCAGACGCCTTCGATCACGGCCAGCACCGGGTGCGGGCACTGGGCCACGGCCCGCAAGGCGGGCGCGAGCACTTGGCGGTGGTAGGCCGCCACCCCCGCCGCATCGGCGCGCACATGCGGAAACTCGCGGATGTCCGCCCCAGCGGCAAAATGCCCGCCCGCGCCGCGCACGACCACGCAGCGCACGGCGGCATCCGCCGACAGCTGCTGAAAAACGCGCGCCAGCGCTTGCCACATGGACACGGTGATGGCATTCATGCGCCCAGGGTGATCGAGCAGCACCGTGGCGACCGCCCCCGCCCGCGCCAGGCGCACCTGGCCGACGTCGGCAGCCACATGTGGCCCGGATGAACCATGCAAACCGGTGGGCACCCCCTTAGATGAAGCAGCTACAGCCATTGCACCCCCCGGGACAGGCGCGGCTTGCCCGCAGCCAGGCGCGCGCGGTTTTCGTCGAGCTGGTCGAGCTCGTACTGATAATTGACCATCAAGCCGCAGGATTGCTCCAGCCCCTTGGCGGAGCGGTCGGCGGCCCAGTTCAGGCGCTCGATGCGCGCGCCGTTGCCCAGGTGAAAGCGGGCCACGGGATCAAGCGGCTGGCCACCCCGCATCTGCCGCAGATAGTGCGCCGCCAGGCGCAGGCCCGTCTTGCCGACCTCGTCGGGTTCGTCGGCCTGCGCAGTGGCCGCCGCGCGCAGACGCTCGACCCATTGCGCCCCGGCCCGGGGGTCTTGCGCCAGCGCCTGGCGAGCGGCCTTGTCAGCCATGCAATCCTGGATGTCGGCGCCGCCGCACTTGCCCAGCCATTCGGCAAAGCCGGGGATGGGCGACAGCGTGGCAAAGAACTTGAGCCGGGGCAGCTCGGTGAGCAGCTCTTCGATCACCCGCCTGAGCAGAAAATTGCCGAAACTGATGCCGCGCAAGCCACGCTGGGTATTGGAAATGGAATAGAAAATGGCCCAGCGCGCCTTGCCGATGTCGTCCACCGGGCGGGCCGGATCGATGAGCGCCTGGACATTGGCGGCCATCTGCTCGGCAAAGGCCACTTCGACGAAAATGAGCGGCACTTCGGTCATGCGCGGATGAAAGAACGCGTAGCAGCGGCGATCCGCCGCCACCCGGCGGCGCATGTCGTCCCACGAGCGGATTTCGTGCACGGCCTCGTACTGGATGAGTTTTTCCAGCAGGGACGCCGGGGAATCCCAGTTGATGTGGCGCAGTTCGAGCATGCCGACGTCGAACCAGTTGGACAGCAGCCCGGCGAGTTCTTGCTCGAGCACCGCAAGGCCTGCCACCTGATTGCGCCAGCGCAGCATGTCGGCGCGCAGTTCGACCATCAGGCCCAGGCGGTCGCTTTGCGCATACAGGCGGCGAAACAGGCGGCTGTTGAGTTCGTGCGCCGGGGCGCATTCGGCCCCCGCCCGCACCAGCCCCGCCAGCAGGGAACGGCGCTCGTCGGCGTCGGCGGCCTGGTAGCGGTCGGCCCACTGCCGGGCCAGCTTGCTGGCGGCGTGATCGGTGGGCGAGGCTTCGTAGAGCGAGCGCAAGTCGCCCAGATCGGGCAAGTGGTCACGCTCGAGCCAGCGCCCCAGGCGCTTGAGCAGACTGGCCGTGCGCGAGGGGCTGGATTCTGGGGTCGCGGGCGGCGCGGCGGTGGCGCCAGCAGCGGCGGTATCGGCCTTGGGCGGCGTGGCGGTGGTGCCGGCAGCGGTACTGGTCTCGGGCTCGCCCATCGGCCCCATCAGCCGGACATGCAGATTCAGTCTCTTCATGGTGCGTCTCCTGCCGCGGCCCCGCCCGGCGCGGGCGGCTGATGTGCCGGGGCATGTTCGGCCTGGCGCGCCAGCGCGCGCAACGCGTCGAGCTGGCGCATCAGGTGCTGGCGCGTGATGGCCTCGGCCTGTTCGGAATCGTGCGCCTTCAAGGCCGCGAAAATGGCCAGGTGCTCGGCGCAGGATTCTTGAACCCGCCCCGGATAGGTGAGACTGCGATGACGCGACAGACTGAGCACCTGGCGCAGATTGTCGATGAGGTCGGACAGCCAGCGGTTGGCGGCCAGCGCCTGGATGGCCACGTGGATCTTGGCATTGGCGGCGTAGTAGTCGTCCACCGCGCCTTGCTCGGCGAAACGCCGCAAGTCGCGGTGCAGCACGTCAAGGCGCTGGATGTCCAGCACGGTGATCTTGCGCGCCGCCTCGAAGGCGCAACGCCCTTCGAGCAAGGCCATGAGCGGAAAGATGTCGTCGAGGTCTTCGGCCGAGAGTTCGTTGACGAAGCAGCCCCGACGCGGCTCGAGCCGCAGCAGGCCTTCTGTGACCAGCACTTTCAGCGCTTCGCGCAGCGGCGTGCGCGAGATGCCCAGCACCGCCGTCAGGCGCGGTTCGTTGATCCATTCGCCCGCCTGCAGCTCACCCGCCTGGATCATGCCGCGCAGACGTTCGGCCACCTCTTGGTAGAGCATCTTCTGGACGATCCTGACGGCCATGCGGGCCTCCTGGGGGAGAGCAGGAAATTAATAATTCATAATTATGGCCAGCGTAAAAGAGGGCTTCGTCACAAGCAACGCAGGTTATCCCTGATGCGGATTACCCGCGCCGAAACACCAGCCGATCGGCAGTGGAAGCATCGGGCGCGTAGGCATAGCCTTCGGCGTCGAAGCCTTGCAGGTCGGCCACGCGGTCGATCGTGTGCTCGATGACGTGGCGTGCCATGAGCCCCCGGGCCCGCTTGGCGTGAAAGCTGACGACTTTCCAGAGGCCCTGCTTGGCCTCTTGGAAGACGCATTCGACGATGCGCGCCCCCAGGGCGGACACATCAACCGACTTGAAATATTCTTGCGAGGCCAGATTGAGCAGGACACGCTCACCGCCCGCGACATCGAGCCGGGCGGCGAGCTCACGCGCAATCTGGTCGCCCCAGAATTCGTACAAGGTGTGACCGCGGGCCGTCTTCAGCCGCGTGCCCATTTCGAGGCGGTAGGGCTGGATGAGGTCGAGCAGGCGCAACACGCCATACAGGCCGCTGAGAATGGCCAGGCGATCCTGCGCCCAGGCCAGCTGCGCGTCGGAAAGCTCGGCGGCGCGCAGGCCTTCGTAGACGTCGCCATTGAAAGCCAGCGCCGCCTGGCGCGCATGGCGGGCGTCGGGGGCATCGACCCAGGCCTGGTAGCGCGCGGCGTTGAGGCGGCTGAGGGCGTCCGACAGGCGCATGAGCGCGGCCAGATCGGCCGCCGACAGCGTCTGCATGACCCCCACCAGCTCGTGCGTCTGTGCCGGAAAAACCGGCTGAGACTGCAAGGTGGTGCGCACCGGCGAATCGTAATCCAGCTTCTTCGCCGGAGACAGTACCATCAGCATGAAACCCCCCGCGTCAGCGCGCCGTCCAGCCGCCGTCGATGGACAAGGTGGTGCCGGTCATCTGCGCCGCCGCATCGGAGGCGATGAACACGGCGGCCTCGCCCAGCTGCTGCGGGGTGACGAACTGCAGCGAGGGCTGCTTTTCGGCGAGCAGTTCGCGCGCGGCGTCTTCGACGCCGACTTTTTTCTGTTCGGCCAGCGCCTGAATCTGCTTTTCGACCAGGGGCGTACGCACCCAGCCCGGGCAGATGGCATTGCAGGTAACCCCGGTGCCAGCGTTTTCGAGCGCCGTGACCTTGGTCAGCCCGACGACCCCATGCTTGGCGGCCACGTAGGCCGATTTGTTGACCGACGCCACCAGGCCGTGTGCCGAGGCGATGTTGATGATGCGTCCGAACTTCTGCTGCTTCATGGTGGGCAGCGCCGCCGCCGTGCAATGGAACACCGCCGACAGGTTGAGCGCGATGATGGCGTTCCATTTGTCGATGGGGAAGTCTTCGATGAGGTCGGTGTGCTGGATGCCGGCATTGTTGACCAGGATGTCGATGCCACCCAGCGCCTGAACCGACTGGGTGATGAAGTCGCGCGCCGCCTGGGCGTTCATCAGATCCGCATTCAGATAGACGGCCTTGATGCCGAAGTCTTTTTCCAACCCGGCCCGTTCACGCTCGATGGCCTGGGCGTCGCCAAAGCCATTGATGACCAGGTCGGCCCCCTGACGGGCCAGTTCTTGCGCAATGGCCAGGCCGATGCCGCTGGTCGAACCCGTCACGACTGCTTTTTTTCCCTTGAGCATGAGACAACTCCTTCAGAATGGGTGTGAAAATCGACTAAGTCAGTGTAACGCGCCCATCTGAATGCTGCCTGGCGGCACACACGGCATGGATACCCATGACAGGCCCAGGCGTATGCTTGGGACGGGTGCCAAAGCAGCCTATGATGGACGTGTCACAGTGTCGTTTCAGGAGCCATCCATGATGACCGGACCGCAATGCCATGCAGCCCGAGCGCTCGTTGATCTGACGCGAGAACGCCTCGCTGATCTCTCGGGCCTCGGCAAAGAGCTCATCACCCAATTCGAGCGCAGGCAGCACGAACCCACCAGCGCCCAGCTCGACACCTTGCAAAAAGCGCTCGAAGACCTGGGTGCCGTTTTCATTTGCGAAAGCGACGGCGGCATCGGTGTGCGCCTGAAGTTCGGCGCCGTCGATGCCTCGCGCGTGGCGCAGATGGAAGACGAAGGCGGCATGGTGGGCTACGACAAGGTGCTTTGAGCCCAGGCAGGTTTTAAGCCCAAGCGATATCCCGCCCACCACTGTCTTGCGCGTGTCTTACGATTTGGCGGGCCCTTGGGGCTGCGCTGCGGGCCCGGACGCAACACGGCGCGCCAGCGCGGCCAGCTTGCGGTGCGCCAGCCATTTGCCTGCGCCCATCACCAGCAGGGCACCCGCCACTTCGGCCACGACCTTGACCACGCCCGCCTCGCTGCCCAGCCAACGCGTCACGTAGACGTCCGTGACCAACATGCCACCGGCAATCCAGCCCAGCAGCCCCGCCCCCAGCGTGACCACCAGCGGAAAGCGGTCGATGAGCTTGAGCACCAGCGTGCTGCCCCAGACGATGATGGGCACGCTGATCAACAGACCGAAGATCACCAGGCCCAGCTGGTGATCCACATGGGCGTTTTGCGCCGCCCCCGCAATGGCGATGACGTTGTCCAGGCTCATGACCAGGTCAGCCACGACGATGGTCTTGACCGCGGCCCACACAGAGGCCCCGCCCGCCACCTGGTCGTGATGCCCCGTATCGGGCAGCAGCAGCTTGATGCCGATCCAGAGCAGCAGCACGGCCCCCGCCACTTTGAGAAACGGGATGGCCAGCAGCGTCATGGCAAAGGCGATGAGCACGACTCGCAGGACGATCGCCCCCGCCGTGCCCCAGAGAATGCCCTGCAGGCGGCGCCTGTCGTGCAGGTTGCGGCAGGCCAGCGCGATCACCACCGCGTTGTCGCCGCCCAGCAGGATGTCGATCAGCACGATCTGGAAGACCGCCGTCCAACTGAGAGTCTGGAAAAATTCGAGCATGAACGCCCCTCATGAAAAATGGCCTGAAACCCACGCGGGCCAGGCCATGTCACGAAAGTGAGAGACGCACCTTGCCCTTGTACGGCAAGGTCTTGCTCGCAACCGGATGATTGCCCGCGCACCGGGAGCCTGTGACAGGCGCCGTCTTGACGATGCAGCGGAAAGTGAGCTACTCCCCTTGATCGGCTGATTATAGACGACTTGCGGGCAGGCCCCCACCCAGCGGGAAAAATGCCCACCGCGGCGCTGGCTTCTCTGTCTCAGCCAGCCTTTGGCGGCCCGGGGATGAAACGCCAGGCGATCAGCCAGCCCAAGGCTTGGGCCAGCGCCAAGGCCAGTACCGTGCCCGGCCAGGCGCCCCAGGTGTAGGCCAGGCCGCACACCCAGGCGCCGGTGAAGCCGCCGCAGTAATACGCCGAGTAATACAGGCCGCTGGCGAGGGATCGCCCTTCGGTGATGCGGTAGGCGATGAAGCTCATCACCGCCGACTGGATGATGAAGACCCCGCAGGCGGCAATGGCCAGGGCAATGACGATGACCCAGGACGGCTGCAGCAGGGTGAGCAGCACCCCCAGGGCCGAAAGCACCAGCGCCGACAGGATCGTGCGCCGCACACCGATGCGGGGGATGATGCGCCCCGCAAGCGGGGTGACGACCACGCCCAGCAGATAGACGGCAAAGATATTGGCGAGCTGGCCGGGGCTGAAGTGATAGGGTGCCGCCGCCAGATGCAGGTTGACGAAGGTGAACAGGCCGATGAGGGCGAACAGCACGGTGAAGCCCAACGCGCAGGCCGCCTGCAGATAGGGGTTGCACACCAGCAGGCGCAAGGTGGCCAGACCCGAGGTGAAGCGGGCATTGGCGACGAAGCGGCGCGAGGCGGGCAGACCGCGCCAGACCACGAAGGCGCCGACGAGATTGAGCACCGCCATGACCCCGAAGGCCGCGCGCCAGGGCATGTATTCGGTGAGATGCCCCAGGATAAAGCGCCCGGAAAAGCCGCCCAGCACGCTGCCGGTGACATACAGGGTGACGACCCGGATCATGGCCGCGCCGCGAAATTCTTCGCCGATGTAGGCGATGGCCACCACCGACACCCCCGGCACGGCCAGCCCCTGCAAAAAGCGCAGCACCAGCAGGCCATGCACCGTCTGCACCAGCGGGATCAAGGCCGTCGGCAGCGCCAGGGCGAAGACCGAGCCGACGATGAGCCACTTGCGCCCGAAGGCATCGGAGAGCATGCCGACGAAAGGCGACATGAGCGCCACGGCCAGGACGGTGACCCCCACCGAATTGCCGATCTGGACGATGGAGGCGTTCAGATCGTGCTGCAGCTGCGGCAGGATGGACTGCACCGAATACACCTGGATGAAGGCAAACACCCCCACCAAAGCCATGGTGAGTCTCAGCAGGCGGCTGGGATGATCGCGCTCGTCGGGAGAAGAATCGGACACGGAAGCAGACTGGGAGAGACGACAGCGCAGACGCCGACGCAAGAGGCTGCAGAGCAAGCCGGGGGATCGCTCTACAGGGCATTCCGCATTATAGGCCCGCGTGCCGACGGCTTTCGCGCCCACCGCCTGGCCCACCCGCTGGCCACCACGGCTTGGCCGCCCGCGGGTGTCTCGACCATCCCGGCGCCTGGCCTACCCCTTGGCGCCCCCTTTGACAGGCTTGTAGATCTGTTCGAGCGGCAGGGCCGTGGTGTGGCGCACGACCTCCATGACGAAGCCGGAGCTGACGTCCACCAACTCGGCCACCTTGATGAGCCGCTTGTATACGCGGTCGTACCCGGCGATGTCGGCCACGACCACCTTGAGCAGGTAATCGACCTCGCCCGCCATGCGGTAGACCTCGAGGATTTCGGGAATGCCCGCCACGCCGTCGAGAAAGCGGGTCGTCCAGCCGTCGTCGTGGCGGGCCGCCTTGACCGTGACGAAGGCCGTCAGCCCCAGGCCCAGGCTGACCGGGTCGCACAGGGCGACCTGCGCCTGGATGACACCGTCTTCTTTCAGGCGCTGGATGCGGCGCCAGCAAGGCGTGGTGGACAGACCCACCCGGGCGGCCAGGTCAGCCAAGCTGGCTGATGCATCATTTTGCAGGATTTCAAGGATGCGGCAATCAAATTTATCCATACAAACCCTTGGTTTTAGAAAATCATTCTAATTGATCCGCCAAGGGATAGAAAGAATGGAAGCATTTTTCGGTCTGGAAAATCTAGACTGTCTCCCATCATCCACCCAGGAAATCCAAACATGAACGCCCCCCTGACACGCGATATGCTCCACTCACTGGAAAAGGCGCCGGCGCACGCCGACCAGGCCGTCGAAACCTTTCTGTCGCACGGCACCCGCTCGCCCAAGGAATACGGCGGCACGGTGAACCCCCCGGTGTGCCGCGCCTCGACCATCGTCTTCGACAACATGCAGGACATGGACGCGCGCCAGGAAGCCATCGACCACGATGAGACCGGCGTGATGTGGTACGGCCGCAAGGGCACGCCCACCACGTTCGCCCTGCAGGAATCGATCGCCTACCTGGAAGGCGGCTACCGCACACTGCTCGCATCATCGGGGCTGGGCGCCTGCATCGCGGCGCTGTCGGCCTTCGTGAAGGCGGGCGACCACGTGCTGATGAGCGACAGCGTCTATGGCCCTACGCGCCACTACGCCACCGCCATTTTGTCGCGCTACGGCATCACGACCACGTTCTATGACCCGCAGATCGGCGCTGGCATCGAAGCCCTGATCCAGCCCAACACACGCGTCGTCTACGTCGAATCGCCGGGCTCGCAAACCTTCGAAATGCAGGACATCCCCGCCATCGCCGAGTGCGCCCACCGGCACGGCGCCCGTGTAGTGCTTGACAACACCTGGGCCTCGCCGCTGTACTTCAAGCCCTTCGAGCACGGCGTGGACGTCTCGGTGCAGGCCTGCACCAAGTACATCACCGGCCATTCGGATGCGCTGCTGGGCTCGATCACCACGACCCAGGACACCTGGCAAGAAGTGCGCAACCACGTCTACGCCCACGGCCTGAACGCCGGCCCGGACGACATCTATCTCGCGCTGCGCGGCCTGCGCACGCTGTCGGTGCGCCTCGAACGCCACCAGCGCAACGCGCTTGAAGTGGCCCAGTGGCTGGCCGCGCAGCCCGAAGTCGAGCAGGTGCTCTACCCCGCCCTGCCGGGGGCGCCGGGCCACGAAATCTGGAAGCGCGATTTCACCGGCGCCTCGGGCCTGATGGGGCTGGTGCTCAAGCCCTGCGCACCGCAGGCCCTGCGCGACTTCGTCGACAGCCTGGCACTCTTTCATCTGGGCTTTTCCTGGGGCGGCTTCGAAAGCATGATCATGCCGCAAGTGGACATGCCCACGCGCAACGCCTCGCAGTGGCCCTACCAAGGCCCGCTCGTGCGCCTGCACATCGGTCTGGAATCGCCCGACGACCTGATCGCCGATCTGAAAACGGGCTTCGCCCGCCTGGCCTGATTCTCACCCAGCCGCCACACCGCCGGGGCGCGCCCCGGCCCCTTTTGCAGGAAGCCGTTCATGAAGCCACACACCTACACCAGCCTGATCCAGGACGTGCGCAGCCACCTGGCCCCCTTGCGGCAAAGCCAGCCCGAGCTGATGCAGCACTTCGGCGCCCTGGGCAAGGCCGCCCTCGCCCCCGGCGCGCTCGACGCCCGCTTCAAAGAGCTGATCGCCCTGGCCATCGCCGTGGCCACGCGCTGCGACGACTGCATCGGCTTTCACACCCAGACGCTGGCCAAAATGGGCGTGGACGAGCAGGAAATCCTGGAAGTGCTGGGCGTCAACGTCTACATGGGCGGCGGCCCGTCGCTGATGTATGCCTCTCATGCCGTCTCGGCCTTCCGCGAGTTTCTGCCCGCACGGGAAACCGCCCCGGCCTGACGCCCCCCTTTTTGCACGACACACACAAAAACCCTCGGAGACAAACCATGAAACTGCATTCACTGATTCTGAACGGTGCGCTGCTGGCCGCCGCGCTGAGCGTCACGGCCCCCGCCGTCCAGGCCCAGGATCTGCTCGACAAGGTCAAGGCCAGCGGCACCTTGGTCGTGGGCCTGGAAGGCACCTACCCGCCCTTTGGCTACCGCGACAGCGCGGGCAAGCTCACGGGCTTCGACGTGGACGTGATCACGGCGGTGGCCCACCAGCTGGGCGCCAAGCCCCAGTTCGTCACGACCGAATGGAGCGGCATCATCGCCGGCCTGCAGGCGGGCAAGTTCGACGTCATCGCCAACCAGGTGTCCATCACGCCCGACCGCGAAAAGGCGCTGGACTTCAGCGTCCCCTACATCTATTCCGCCGCCCAGGTGATCCAGCGCAAGGACGACCAGACGGACTACAGCTCGCCCGCCGCCTTCAAGGACAAGAAAGTGGCCGTCGTGCTGGGCAGCAACTACGTGCCCATGGTGAAAGCCATCCCGGGAGCCATCGTCAAGACCTACCCCGGCGCCGTCGAGTTTCTCAGCGATCTGGCGGGCGGACGCCTGGACGCGGGGGTAAACGACCGCCTGCTGCTGCCCTACCTCATCCGGCAATCCAACCTGCCGCTGCGCCAGGGCGCCCTGCTGCCGGGCGAATCGACCAAGATGGGCATCCCTTTCCGCAAGGGCAACCCCGCGTTCGCCAAGGCCATCGACGCCGCCTTCCAGACGATGCGCAGCGACGGCACCCTGAAGACGCTGTCGAAGAAATGGTTCGGCGCCGACGTGACCGAAGCGCCGCAACCCTGATCGCGGGCCACCGCGCCACCGCACATTCTCCGCCACTCCCGAAGCGGGCAGGGGTTCCATCGCCGAACCCCGCCCCCTTCACCGCCCGATCTACCTAGGGAGCCGACCATGCAAGCCGTCGATCTCATCATGCACGCCTCACCCCTCTTGCTTCAGGGGGTCGTCCTGACCATTCAATTCGCCCTCGCGTCCATGGTGCTGGGCCTGATGCTCGGCATCGTGGTCGCCATCATGGGCATCAGCAGCAACCCCGTGCTCAACCGCACGGCGCGCGGCTACGTCAGCCTGATGCGCGGCACGCCGCTGCTGGTGCAGATTTTCCTGATCTACTACGGGCTGCCGGGCATCGGCATCTCGCTGGATCCGACCACCGCCGGCATTCTGGCGCTGACCGCCAACGCGGGCGCCTACCTGGCTGAAAGCATGCGCGGGGCGATCATGGGCATCAACCGCGGCCAGTGGGCCGCCGCCCACAGCCTGGGTCTGAGCTACCTGGAAACCCTGCGCTTCGTTGTCTGCCCGCAGGCGCTGCGCTTGGCGGTGCCCAGCCTGGGCAACACCCTCATCAGCCTCATCAAGGACACCTCGCTGGTGTCCGTCATCACCGTCACCGAACTGCTGCGCTCAGCGCAGGAAGTTATCGCCACCACGTTCCAGCCGCTGCCGCTGTACATCGCCGTGGCCCTCATCTACTGGGTGCTGAGCACGGCGCTGTCCTGGGGCCAGCGCCGCGTCGAAACCCGCCTGGCGCAGCCGCTGACGCGCTGACACCCGGTCATTCTTCACTGATTATGGATAGGAGTGCATCATGATTGCTCTCGAAAACGTCTCCAAGTGGTACGGTCAATTCAAAGTTCTGGACGGCTGCACCACCCAGGTGGAGAAAGGCCAGGTCGTGGTGGTGTGCGGGCCCTCGGGCTCGGGCAAGTCCACGCTCATCAAGACGGTCAACGGCCTGGAACCCTTCCAGCAAGGCCAGATTCTGGTGGACGGCATGAAAGTCGGCTGCCCCGAGGTGCGCCATTCGCAGCTGTGCATGCGGGTAGGCATGGTGTTCCAGCACTTCGAGCTGTTTCCCCACCTGTCGATCCTCGACAACCTTACCCTGGCGCAGATCCGCGTGCTCAAGCGCAAGAAGGCCGAAGCCGAAGACAAGGGCATGAAGCTGCTGGAACGCGTGGGCCTGAGGGCACACGCACAGAAATACCCCGCCCAGCTCTCGGGCGGCCAGCAGCAGCGCGTGGCCATCGCCCGCTCGCTGTCGATGGATCCGGTGGTGATGCTGTTTGACGAGCCCACCTCGGCGCTCGACCCGGAGATGGTCAATGAGGTGCTGGACGTGATGACGGAACTGGCCCAGGAAGGCATGACCATGGTGTGTGTCACGCACGAAATGGGCTTTGCCAAAAAGGTCGCCAGCCGGGTGATTTTCATGGATACCGGCAGCATCGTCGAAGACACCACCAAGGACGAGTTCTTCGAAGCGCCCAAATCGGCACGCGCGCAAGATTTCCTGAAAAAGATTCTGCACTGATTTTCCCTTCCCTCACCTCCTTTCCGGAGACCAGCATGTCGAACACAGCAGTTCTGTATACGGATCACGGTTTTGGCAGCCCCTATGCCATGTCGGCCTATGTGGCCCTGGCCGAAAAAGGCGTGGATGTCGAGCTGATCAAGGTTGACCTGGATCACGGTGCCCAGCACCGGCCCGACTACCTGGGCCTGTCCATGACCGGCAAGGTGCCCACCCTGGTGCACGACGGCTTTGCCTTGTCGGAATCGTCGGCCATCGCCGAATACATCGACGACACCTTCCAGGGGACGGCCCTCTATCCCAAGGATCGCCTGCAACGCGCCCGTGCCCGGCAGGTGCAGGCCTGGCTGCGCACCGACCTGGGCGCCATCCGCGAAGAACGCTCGTCGGGCAATCTCTTTGCCAAGCCCGCGCACGCCCTGCCCGCGCTCAGCGCCCCCGCGCGCCAGGCCGCCGACAAGCTGATCGCGGCGGCCGAACAGCTGCTGCCCGCCGGCAGCGTCAACCTCTTCGAGCACTGGAGCATCGCCGACCTGGATCTGTCGCTGATGCTCAACCGCATGGTGGCCGTGGGCGACCCGATGCCCGCCCGCCTGGTGGAATACGTGCGCCACCAATGGAGCCGCCCCTCGGTGCAACGCTGGGTGGCGCTGGATCGCACGCCCGCCACCGCCGCCGCATAAGCGGCCCGGGGGGATCGCCGCCGACAGGGGGTCGGCATGGGCATGGGTTTCGAGAATACACTGCAACTTGAGAAATGCACATGAACACCCTCCCGACACGCCCGGCGGCACAACGGCTCGCCACGCCACAGACGCGCCGCCTCTTCTTTGCCCTATGGCCGGATGCCGACATCGTGGCAGCCCTGGGCCCCTGGGCTCGCCACGCGCACGACGCCTGCGGCGGGCGCATCATGCGCCCCGACACCCTGCACCTGACCCTGGCCTTCCTGGGTTCGGTCGATGCGCAGCGCATCCCCGAGCTGGCCGAACTGGTGCGTACCTGCCCGGCGCCGGGGGGCACGGTCACGCTGGATCGGTTCGGGCGTTTTCGCGGGCCGCGCATCGTCTGGGCCGGGCCGTCGGCCACCCTGCCCTGGCTCGACACCTTGCACCGCACGCTCTGGCAAGGGCTGGCGCGGCACGGCTTTCCGGCGCCCGACGAAACCTTCCGACCTCACGTATCCCTGCTGCGCAAGGCGGACACCACCGACCTCGGCCCGCTGCCAACACCATGCCCTATCGTCTGGCACGCCAGGCGGCTGGTGCTGGTGGCCTCCACCCCGCGCGAGACGGGGTCGTACTATGAGGTGCTGGCTGAGGCACGCCTCGGCCAAAAAGGGCTGTGATCGGTGTTGCCCCGCACACTACGGCACAGTATGATTCACGTGTAGGTTCGGCGGTGGGGTTCGCCAAAGACCGCTTCTCAGGTACGAAGCCAATGACTCCTGGATGATCCGCTTACGGAGCCAGAAGCCATGAACCACACTCTCGGCATCACCACTGCCACCGCCTTGCGCGCCGCAGACACCGCCAGCGCCGGCCACGACGGCACCAGCACGGCATATGTCAGCCTGCTTTTCCCCGCCATACCAGATGGGGGGCCGCACGAGCAAAAGCCCCCCGCCTATTTTGTCGACCTGAATCTCGATCAGCTGGCCAAGACGCTGGCCGGAGACGATGACGCCTACGACCTGCTGCCGCTGCTTTATACGGCCGCACCGCGCGTCGAGACCATCACACATCGGCACGCCATCTTCCGCGATCTCGAAAAACCGCCCATACAGCAGGCGGTGGAGTCCTTTCTGCAAGGGCTTGAACAAGCCGCCGAGCAGCGCGGGCGCATGGGCAAGGCGCACCACCCGCACGAGGCCAGCCGTCGGCTGCTTGACGCGCAAAAGATCTACTGCGAAGCCGTGCGGGCGTTCGCCGGGGCGCTGCGGGCCGCGCAACCCGCGTCCGTCGGCTTCCGGAGCCTGGCCGACTATCTGGACACCTACATCCGCGGCGATGCGCTGCTGGCCCTAGAAGCTGAAACGACGGCCCTGCTCGAAGCACTGGGAACCGTCCGCTACGATGTGCTGATCCAGAGCCTGCACGTGGAAGTGAGCCGCCACCAAGACGAACCCGATTACGGCGCGGAAATCGCCCGGATGTTCGAACGGTTTCAGAGCGGGCGCGTGGCGCAGGCCACAGCGGCACCGTCGAAACCCGTGGGGCGCTGGAGGCTGGCGGAAGAACCCTGGCTCAACGCCGTGGAAGAACGCATCCTCACGCAACTTGCCATGCTCTTCCCGGCACTGTTCACACGCATCGACAGCTACGTGCGGCGCTACGCGGAGTATGCCGACGAAGTCGTCGTGCGCGTGGCGCGCGAGCTTCACTTCTTCCTGGCATACCGGCACTACATCGCACCGCTGCAGGTTGCGGGCCAACCCTTTTGCTATCCCTCCTTCGCACAGCCCGGCGAGCCGATCGCCGCCAGCGAGGCCTGCGACCTGGTGCTGGCCCATCACCTGGCAGCCAACGCAAAGCGCACCGTCAGCAACGACTTCAGACTCGACCCACCCGAGCGCCTGCTGCTGATCTCGGGGCCAAACCAAGGCGGCAAGACCACGCTGGCGCGCACCTTCGGTCAACTGCACCACTTGGCGCGCCTGGGGGTGCCGGTGTCGGCACGCTCGGCCGTGCTGCTCTGGTGGAACACCCTCTACACACATTTCGAACGGGCCGAGGACATCCACAACCTGCACGGCAAGCTCGAAGACGACCTGGTGCGCATGCACGCCATCATCACGCACTCGGATGTGCACAGCGTCGTCATCATGAACGAGGTCTTCAGCTCCACCACGACCGACGACGCGCGTTACCTGGGCGAATGCGTCCTGCGCCAGCCGCCGGACGGCAAGGCATACGCACACGCCCTTGCGGCCAAGCACCATCTCACACGCAAAGATCTGGAGGCACGGATATGAAAGTCTTGCTCATGCACGAAGACCGGGACTTCGACCCGCAGGCCACGCTGCCGGCGCAAGCCGACACCCTGACCCAGGATCTGGAACTTGACACGCTCTTCGACGCCATGGCGGACGGCGACGAATTCCTGCGCGACGTGGCCCGCTCCGCCATCCTGCAAAGCCTGGCCAGTGCCAAGGAAATCGTCCGGCGCCAGCAAGCGCTGCGCGATTGCGAGCAGCACCGGCCCGCGATCGATATGCTCTACAAGCTCGCCGTCGATACGCTGGAGGAAGAGCGCAAGCAGATGCACTTCTGGTTCCACAACAGCGCATCCGGCACGCTGTCGGAAGGCATCGGGGTTCTGACCCGCTGCCACGAACGGCTGCGGGCGCTGCGCCAGATTGCCGACGCGCAGCGGCAGGCGGGTTTCCAGTCGCTTGCGTTCGTCGAGCTTTTCGAAGCACTGCACACACAACTGGACGACGCCTACCTGGCCGAAATCGCCCGGCACCTGGAGGAACTGCGCTTCAAATACGGCACGTATGCAAGCGCCCAGTTGGGAGACGGCAACAAGAGCTTTGACTGGGTGCTGCACAGGGTGCCCCAGGAGCGGCGCGGTTTCTGGAACCACTGGCTCATGCACCAGCCGGAAATCCACGCGTTTGACATCGCCCCGCGCGACGAGGCCGGCGGCAACGCCCTGGAAGCGGTGCGCAACCGGGCGCTGGACGTCGCCGCCCAGGCAGTTGGCCAGGCGGCCCGGCAGGTGCTCGCATTCTTCAGCCAGCTGCGCATCGAGCTCGCGTTCTACCAAGGAGCGCTCAACCTCAAGGACGCGCTGCAAGCGCACGGCATGACCATGTGCTACCCCGAGCCTTCCGCCAGCGCGGGGCATTCCTACGAAGCAGAGGATCTCTACGACCCCTGCCTGTGCCTGACCAAGCAGGCCGCCGTCTCGGGCAATGACGTGGCGGCGCGCGGCATCGATCTCATTTTCGTCACGGGTGCCAACCAGGGCGGCAAATCGACCTTTCTGCGCAGCATGGGAGTCGCGCAGCTCCTGCTGCAGGCAGGGTTGTACGCACCCGCGAAAACCCTCGCGGCAGACCCCTGCAGCGGCCTGTTCACGCACTACAAGCGCGAAGAGGACACTCACATGGAAAGCGGCAAATTCGACGAAGAGCTCGTACGCATGGACGCCATCGTGGATCACATCACGCCCGGCGGGATGATGCTGTTCAACGAATCATTTGCCGCCACCAACGAGCACGAAGGCGCCGACATCGCCGCCGAGATCATCGAAGTCCTGCTCGAAAAGCGCGTCAAGGTGGTATTCGTGACCCACTTCTACGAGCTGCCGCTGCACTTTGCGACCCCCGCGCACGACAACATCCTGTTTCTTGCGGCCGAACGCGCCGAAGACGGTACGCGCAGCCACCGCATCCGCCCCGGCGAACCGCCCAGGACGGCATACGGACGGGATCTTTATGCGCGCATCTTCGAAAAATCGGCTACCCCCACGGTCTATCGACCACATGGGCCGACGCGTCCTGCGTCCTGAAACAACTGGCTGCAATCCCGTTTTTTCATCAGTTCCATCCCGGCAGGTGGCACAATGGCGCCACCTGCACCGGAATCACGACACAGCACGCGAGGATTAAAAGATGGCCCAGACGTCATCCCCACGATGTTCGTGGCACCTGCCCAGGCCGGAGCACGGGCGCCCGCAGTGAGCGATCATGCACAAAGAAATCGAACGTAAATTCCTGGTATCGGACGCCAGTTTCCTGTCCGGACACGATGTCCGCCACACCCATTTCGCACAGGCTTATCTCGCGCCGGAAGCGCTGCGCTACGCGTTCAAGCCCGATGGCGGAAACTACGAGTTTCGTGTCTGCTTCAGCGAGGGCTCCCTCGGCACATTGTTGACGACACAGGTGCCCGCGGAGGACTACGCCACGCTACAGGAAATCCTGTACACCAGGGACGGCGGGCCGAAAGTCATGCCGCGCGTGCGCATCCTCGACGACGAGGGCCAACTGAAGGGCCTGATCACCGCGGAAGTGGAATTCTCGGCAAACGAGGATCCCGGAAAGCTGGAACTTCCCGACTGGGTGGGGCCCGACGTAAGCGAGGACATCACCTATTCCAACGCCTGGCTGGCGGAATTCGGGCTCAAAGGCTCGAGATGACTCTCTGGAGAGACTGCCCGGACGCCCCCAGGGCAAGCCCCAGGCTTCTTCAGGCGGCAAACACGAACGGCACTTGTCACCGATATCCGCGTCGTGTATTCTGCGGCTGCAGCACCCGGAGATGACATCCTCCTGAACCGCCGTCATACGGCTGATGATGTCTGGCAATACCCAAGACCTGTTTCGCCTGTACGGGCCGGTTTCGGGTATGGTGGCCACCGGGGGCATCACTGCGTCACACAAGCTCTCTGGTGGTTCTTCGGCACGAAACGCTCAAGGATCGTCATGGGCTCCAGACAGCCTCTCACGGCAACGCTCAGTTGCCCTCAATCCGTATCAGACGGCGGCTTTGCCCGCCTGCCGGGGCGCACCCGGCTTGGACGTCATCCATATTCGAAAACCGTAC
Organism: Castellaniella caeni NBRC 101664; assembly: GCF_001592225.1. Lineage (GTDB taxonomy): Bacteria > Pseudomonadota > Gammaproteobacteria > Burkholderiales > Burkholderiaceae_B > Castellaniella > Castellaniella caeni. The sequence goes on from NZ_BCWN01000002.1 coordinate 73,741, forward strand.
GATCCGCTATTCAAGCCGGCCTTCGTCGCCTGAGACCATGCGCATTCCAAGTTTCGCTCACCACTTAGGAAACGAAAATGAAAAAAGGCTATGAAATCCTCTTTATGGCGCCACGCTCGCAGCGCCACAAAGGCAAACCCACACTCGACGCAGTCATCGAAATCGCCAGGCAGCACAATATCCACCGATACACGCGCCGGGTCGACACCGAGAGCATCGGCCGGGATGGGCGGGCGCACGCGGCGCACTTCTTCGAGTTGGTCGACGAGCCCGAAGAACTGCTGTTCGTGCTGGGTGCCCACCGGGCCAACGAGCTGCTCCAGGCCCTGGAGGCCGAACGGATGCACGTATTCTGCGTGCGCCGCACCATCGACTTCGGCCACCTCGACGAATCCGGGCCCGACGAGCAGCACCCCTGAGCACCCGGCCAGCGAGGCGCCACGCGACCAATCGGGCAACGCATATCTACAGGAGATCCAGAGCTAAACACTAAGCGAATGGGCGGCAGGGCTTGTTGCCGTCGCTATGGCCAATGAGCTTGTAGGCTTTTCCGTTCCAGCGCACGAGCGGAAAGCACATGCCTGGCCCGCCAATGAGGATGTCGGGCCAGCCATCGACACCCTTGGTCTTGCGCAAGTCGGGGATGCCGATCGCGTTGATCATCTGCTTCCAGCTGCCATCCGGTTTCTGCGTCACGATCCAGAACGCCTGCCCGGTATTGCCATAACAGAACACCCCGCCCTCGGTGATGATGACGTCCGGGCGGCCATCGCCGTTGATGTCTTTGCGGTCGGTGATCGTGGCTGGATCGTAAATGCCTTTCGGGTCGTCATTACCGTCATTGCAGCCGCTTTCCCAGTGGCCTTTGACCTGCTTCAGGCCGGCCGCCTGGAAAATCGCGGCGTCCTGCGCCGATGCATCCGCTGCGACAGCCGCGGACACAGCCCCCACGAGGCCAGCGACCGCCACCCAGAGGGCGGCTGTTCCATGTTTACCCATGTTGCTCTCCTGGTTATTCCAGCGGTTTCGATGCTAGCACCGCGAGCAGCCTGTGGCGAGCAGCAGCAAACCACCGGTTTTCAGCAAGGGGCGCCAGCCCTGCGTACTGGCGCGAATCTGGATTCAGGCCGCCTTCGTGGTGACGACGACTTCCAGGTATTCTCCGGGCACGACGAGCGAAGCATCGCCGCTTTGATTGGCGCCACGCAGCAACTCGAGAATCTCTTGTGCCAGCGCCTGCTGCCGCTCGGGGGCGAGCGAGGCAAGCACTTTGTGGGTCGGGCCATAGCAGGCCTCGAAGACCTCCAGCCAGTGCTCTGGCGAGCGGTAGCGAAACATGAAATTGCGCGCTTGAAGCTGTAGCGCGTGACCAGCGAACAGCGCCTGCAGGCCTTCGGCCGTACCCCAGCGGGTGGATGGCTTGAGCCCCGGCACAGGGGTCGCATACTGGGCGACGAGCTTGAGCAGCCTGCCGATGAATCCGCCGGGCGTCCAGTTTGCCAGGCCGATGCGCCCACCAGGCACCACCACGCGGGCCAGTTCGGCGGCGGCCTGTTCCTGATTGGGAGCGAACATGACGCCAAACGTGGAGAGCACGACGTCGTAGCTGCCATCGGCAAAAGGCAGCGCCTCGACATCCGCCTCTTGAAACGCGACGGGCAGGCGCTCTGCCGCGGCCCGCAGCCTGCCCTGCTCCAGCCACTCGGACACATAGTCGGTCGAGGTGACGTCGGCAAAGCGTCGCGCAGCGGCCAGCGTGGCATTGCCATTGCCGGCGGCCACGTCGAGCACGCGGCTGCCCGCGCGCAAATCCACGGCCTCGCACAGGTTTTCACCCACGATTTGCAGCGTGGTGCCAATGACCGCATAGTCGCCTGAAGCCCACACGGCGTGCTGGCGCTGCTTGATGGCCTGGTAATCCAGGCCGGAGGTTCCGGTCAGCATGGTTGTCTCCTTCGATGGATTGCGCGGCGGGCCTGTCCATCGCCCGGTCGCACCCGGATCCATACTCCGTACGTTCAATCATGCGCCTGGCATACCAGCCCCGCCAGCGGTTTTTTGGGGGGTATCGGGCGCGAGTGCCCCCACCCCATCGGACGCGTGCCCGCCGCGTTATCATCAAATTGGCCGGGTACGGCCCACCGTTGCCCCCCTGCGCCAGGGCGCGGGTGCCCTCGTCCATGAGCACGGATTGCAACCCTGGAATATATGAACGAGCCCGATGCAGAATGGCAAATCCATGGGTATCCAAATACTGCCTATCAAGCCGTCGAGCAGGCCTTGCGCGATCAGCGGTTGATCCTGGTATCAGGAAGCCAGTACCAGGCGATTCTGGACATACTGGATCGGCCAGAGTCTGACAACCCGGGTTTGCCTGATCTGTTTTCTCGCCACCCCGTCTGGGCCAATCCATGAACTTGTCCGCACCGCAACCGCTACCAGTAGCGGTGCGGCAAAAAAACACCTCTATCACCGCATAATATGCGGCGGATAACTTGTACTTACGGAGAATGCGGCCCATAATCTCCGCATGAAAAGCGGTAATTACACCTATATCTGGCAGGCCAGCGACTGGCCAAGTTGGCGCTATGGCCTGGCTGCCCTGGCCCAGTCGTTGACCGACGTCAGCCGCGCCCAGGGTCTGCTGATGGGACGACTGGCCGATGTCGGAATGGCTCTGCGCGACCAAGCCAGCCTGTCGGTGCTGACCGAGGACGTCATCAAGACCAGCGAGATCGAGGGCGAACAGCTCAACATCGAGTCTGTGCGCTCCTCCGTCGCCCGTCGCCTCGGCGTCGACATCGGTGCACTGGCCCCGGTAGACCGTCACGTCGAGGGCGTGGTCGACATGGTGCTCGACGCTACTGCCAACTGCAATGCTCCGGTCACCCGGGATCGCTTGTTCGGGTGGCACGCAGCACTCTTCCCCACTGGCTACTCGGGCCTTGTCCGGATCAATGTGGGCGGCTGGCGTGACGATGCCACAGGCCCCATGCAGGTGGTCTCTGGCCCGATGGGGCGCCAACACGTGCATTTCGAAGCGCCGCCGGCCGATCGACTTCAATTCGAGACCGACCGCTTCATCAACTGGGCCAATAGCGCGTCGAGCGCGCCGCCGCTGATCAAGGCCGGGCTTGCGCACTTGTGGTTCGTCACGTTGCACCCATTCGATGACGGCAACGGCCGTATCGCACGCGCCGTCGGCGACCTGTTCCTGGCCCGCGCCGATGGCAGCCCCCAGCGTTTCTACAGCCTGTCGGCGCAGATCCAGCGAGAGCGCAAGGCCTACTATGACGTCCTGGAGCGCACCCAGAAGCAATCACTCGATGTCACCGAGTGGCTCGCCTGGTTTTTAGAAACCCTGCATCGCGCCGTCCATCAGGCGCAGCACACGGCCGACGCCGTGCTGGCCAAGACGCGGTTCTGGCAGCACTGGGCGACAACACCGCTGAACGAGCGGCAGGTGAAGCTGGTCAACCGGCTACTTGATGGCTTCGAGGGCAAGCTTACCAGCAGCAAATGGGCGGCGATCGCCAAGTGTTCGCCGGACACCGCGCTACGAGACATCACTGAACTGCTGGCCCGTGGCGTCCTGCGGAAATCAGACGCAAGGGGCCGCAGCACCAGCTACGAGCTGAAAGACCCGCCAGGGTAGGCCGACCATGTCATCTGCCATTTCTTGCGCACCATTAAAAAGGCCCGCCGAAGCGAGCCTTGATATCGGTTGATTGTATTAACAATCAATTCTTGCTTTCTCAATTTATCGTTAGTACAATCAATTCATGCTTACCGTCATCGAAACCCCGATGTTCCGGCGATACGCAGCCTCGGTCTGGGGTGACGACGAGCGCGAGGCATTCATCGACTGGATTGCGCAGAACCCGGAAGCCGGAGACGTTATCCCTGGCGCTACGCCACTGCGCAAGGTTCGATGGGCCGTGCCAGTAGTGGTAAGCGCGGCGGCGTGCGAGTCATCTACTACACGACGCTGGCCGATGGAACGATCAGCCTGCTGATCGTGTATCCCAAGTCAACCACCGACAATCTTTCTCAAGCGTTCCTGAAGGAACTGCGAAAACTCGTGGAGTGACACCATGCCCAAGACCAACGAACTGAGCCAATTTGAGCGTGACCTGCTGGAGTCCGTCCGGCAGGCAAAGGCCGGCGAGCATGCCCGCGTACACTCACCTGAGGAAATTCAGGCCCGGCGCCGTGGTCGGCCCGCCGGCTCCACTGCTGCCGTCCATAAGGTTCCCACCACCATCCGGTTTGATCCGGACGTCCTGGAAGGGCTACGCGCCACCGGCCGAGGGTGGCAAACCCGCGCCAATGACGCGCTGCGAGAGTGGCTGCGTGTCCACCACGTGATGAATGTAAGGCACTCAGGCTAGCACAAGGCCGATGTGCTGAACAAGGCCGTAGGGTCTTGGGTGCTCGGGTCAGTACTCGACGCCTTGCGAGACGGCATACCGGCCCGATAGGGCACCTTGCGCCCCTGTTCGTTGCGCCACAAAAGCTAGCGGTCGCGGGCGATCAGCTCGGACGGCATCGCCTCTAATATCAGTTGCCCCGGTTTTATCGGGCTGGATAAAAGTTTCCCGCCATCGCTCACCCCTTTCATCCAGCACCGTGGCGAGACGGCGCAGATAATCCCGCTCGGATGCCTCAGCCACCTTTGCCACCTCCAGGGCACCGGCAGGCAACAGGCCCTCGATAGCACCGCACAACAGGGTGCGCAAGACGTGCGCGGGCATGGCCTCAGCCTCCACCGTGCGCTTTACCTGCAGGGATCGCTTGTCGCCCGCCTTGCGCGGTTTCTCGGGAAGGTCGTAGGTTTCAATCTGGTCGGGATTGATGCCGATGCGCGTGAATTTCAGCTCAATATCGCCACGCAGACGGCGGCGTAGCTCACGCTCCAGCGACACGTCGATCAGGACGCCTGCCGGGTCATAGTCACCGATGTACAGGATTTGCAGCGGCCTGGCATCATCCTCAGCATTGCGCTGTTCAGCCGCAGAGTGCGCGAAGGACAAGGATGAAAACCCGCCGCAGGGAAAGAGACTGACGGCCAATTCACGGCAATCCGCCTGCCTTCAAACGTGGCATTTGCCATCAGGTGCATAGTCAGCTTGTCAACCTGCTTTTTCGCATCAAGGTCTACGCCTTCCAGCAGGCCATCTTGCGCCGCCTGTGCCATCCGCCTGGCCTTGGCGAGCTTCACCCTCGGGTTGGGGCAGCGCACAGGCCCGAAGCGGGGTAAAATAGGTCTAAATTTAGCCCTATTTGGAGGGTCGATATGGAAAATATCCATAGTTTGCTGACGGTCAGCATCTCGGAGTTCAAGCAAAACCCCGGGAAGGTGGTTGAAGAAGCGCAGGGCCAGCCGGTCGCGGTGCTAAATCATAACCGTCCCGCGTTCTACACAGTCTCGCCGGAACTGATGGCTCAGATGGCCGAGCTGTACGACGAGCACCAGCTGTCAACGCTGGTGGAGTCTCGCCTGAAGTCGGTAGACCGTTCGGTCAAAGTCAACCTTGATGACCTGTGATGGCGCACGACCTGCGGTTCGTGCCCGAGGCACTTGAGGACTGGGCAGACCTCGACGGTTCAATCAAGGCGCATTTCAAGACGGCGCTGAAAAAGCGATTGGAGACGCCACGGGTGCCGGGCGCTGAACTGCGCGCGCCGCTCGTCGATTGCTACAAAATCAAGCTGCGTGGTGTCGGTTACCGGCTGGTCTATCTGGTCCGTGATGGCGAGAGCCCGCCAGACATAGTCGTACTTGCGGTTGGCCGCCGAGACGGCGGCATCTATGAAGCGGCGGCTGCAGCTTGGGAGGAAGGTCGGCACCTTTCCTAAAAAGCCGGGGTGCGGATAAACTCCGGTTGGCTACATTGGATATTTCCGATGAACAAAAGGCCGGATCGTGAACCAAATCCACGCAGCGACCGGTTTTGCGCCCGACATGGGCCCTCACACCCACGCAAAAAAAGGCTCTCTTCCGTTTCGTGTGGAAAGGTCTGTACCTGATGGGAGCTTTGGCAGGAGAATGTGCTGCAACGCAAAAGAGAAGGAGCAGCCATGTCTGGAGCCGAAGCCGTCTTCACGCAAGCCCTGGGTCTTACGCCACCGTGGGAAGTCGAACGGGTGGAGCTCAAGCCCGAGCAAAGCCGTATCGACATGTTCATCATCTACAGCAGCAATGTGGGGCAGTGTCCAGTATGTGGCGCCAAGGACCAACCCGTGCATGACCACCGCGCACGCACCTGGCAGCACTTGCACTTCTTTCAGTTCGAGGCCTTCGTGCATTGTGATGCACCACGGATAGCCTGCACGAACTGCAGCAAGACCACGCAGGTCGGCGTTCCCTGGGCGCGGCCTGGCAGCCACTTCACGCTGATGTTTGAAGCCTTGGCGCTGGCGCTTGCGCGTGAGATGCCGGTGGCGGTCTGCGCGAAGACCTTGGGATGTTCTCAGAACGCGCTGTGGCGCCTGATCGACGCCCATACCACCCGCGCTCGTGCGCGGGAATCCCACGCTGGGGTCCGCGAGCTTGGCATCGATGAGACGGCCTGTCGCAGAGGCCATGACTATGTGACGCTGGTGCATGATCTGGCCGAACGCAGGCTGCTCTTTGCAACGCCCGGCCGTGGTGCACAGACGCTGGCCCGCGCGGCCAGCGACCTTCGAGCACATGGCGGGGATCCGGATGCTATCGAACTCATCTGCATGGATATGTCGGGGGGCTTCAAGAAAGGTGCCGCCCTGTATCTGCCAAACGCTGCGATTGCATTTGATCGCTTCCATGTGATCCAGCTCGCCAATGCTGCAGTCGATGAGGTGCGCCGGGAGGAAGCCACCTATGAGCCGCATCTGCGCCGTACGCGCTGGATCTGGCTCAAGGACACGCGGCACTGGAATCAGGATCAGGGTGCTCAGGCCCGAAGGCTCAACGCCATGCGACTGCAGACCGCCAGGGCCTGGCGGGTCAAGGAGGCCTTGCGTGACATCTACCGTCGCAGACCTGCCACCGATCAGGCGGCCAGCGAGCTGAGCCGCTGGATGAGTTGGGCCAGGCGCTGCAGGCTTGAACCTATGAAGCGTCTGGCTGCCACGATCAAGGCGCACTGGGCGGGTGTTCTGCACGCCTTTGGTGCCGCCCACCGACACACGGGCTATGTGGAGGCCGTCAACAGCCTGGTACAGGCAGCCAAGGCTCGGGCCCGTGGCTACGCCACCACCAGCCACTTTATTGCCATGTGCTATCTGATCGCTGGCAAGCTCAGGCATCTTCCTTCAAACCCCTACACCGCTGCACTGCAGCATACTGGTTGATGGGCATCTTTTCCACACAGAACGTGAGAGAGCCCAAAAAAAGGGGTGCTTCTTTCGGGAAGCACCCCTTTTGCATGAAACCCAACTCTGGTTTCCTACCACACTTTTGCGATAAAGCATAATGCGGCACTTCGTGAAATAAAGCATAAGCTGGCAATAGTGCCAACTTATGCTCAACTCCACACCCGGAGATCTTCCGGGCCTTGAAAGCTGGTGGAGTCGGGGGAATTGAACCCCCGTTCTTTACTGTATTTATGCGGCTTTTCAGGCACAGCGTGGCGTAATCGTGTCATTCTGGCCGAAACACTACGCTGACGCCGTACATTCACGACCACATTCTTTAGTCGCTGGATAGCCGCTCTCGCAAGGAATCCTCATGAACGAACCCCTCTCCGAGGTCATCCGCATCCGGGTGACTCCGTCGCATGCTGCGCGCCTGGGCGAAGCAGCAGCCCTGTCCGGGCTGTCGCTGTCCAACTATGTCCGTCGCCGCCTGGAGGCTGACGACACCCTCCCTGCAGGAGGAACTGACGCTGTTGCGCCAGATCGTGGCCGACCTGGGCCAGTTGCGGGATACGCGCATGGCTGCTGTCGAGACGGTTCACCTGGTGCGGGCCATGGCCAAGCCTGAACAAATAGCAATCGCCGAGAAACGCCTGATCGGGCCATCCTGACAAGGCCGACATCGGTGGCCCCATCATCTGCTCCCACTCCCTCCTTCCTCACTATACAAAGCAAGCTTGAGTCGATAAAATGTGTACACACAGATTCACAAATGATGTAGGAGGACTCCATCATGGAAGCGACCAAGGTAGGCATTAGGGAATTCCGGACGGACTTGGCTGAACTCATTTCATCAGGCAACCCCATCGCCGTCACCCGCCATGGGCAAACGGTCGGTTACTTCATCCCGACACGCAGCCAGGATGCTGCGGAGTTAGAAGCATTGAGGCAAGCCAGCGAGGCCCTGGAGACCATGCTGGCCGAGCACAAAGTGGCCGCCGACGACATCATCGCCGACTACAAAAAGGCACGCCGAAAAGGATCGCGATGATGCAGGCAAGAACGATTGTTCTGGACGCCAATATTCTGATTCGCGCCATCCTGGGCACACGGGTGCGCCAATTGATTCTGGATCACGCCACGGCCGCCCAATTCTTTGCGCCCGATGTGGCATACGCGGATGCAAGAACCTACCTGCCTGCACTGCTTCAAAAGCGCGGGATGCCAGACGGGCCATTGATGGAAGTCCTGGATAGGCTTGAAGCCGTCGTCCGTCCGCTGACAGCAGAAATTTATGCACCTTACAGGGACCAGGCACTTGACCGCATCGCCACGCGGGATGCCAACGACTGGCCTATCCTGGCATGCGCCATGGCCCTGAACTGCCCAATATGGACTGAAGATGCTGATTTCTTCGGTGCTGGCGTCGCAACCTGGACCAGCGACAGGGTTGCAATTTACCTGTCCTGACCCTCTCTTTCTGTCCTGACCCATCTGTGGTCTGACCTCTTCCCTCTTCCCCCTTTCCCGGAGACATCCCCCATGCAAACCCTTCCCGCCCTGCGGGCTGGGGCGCTGGCGTTCGCCTACGCTCTGGCTCCTATTGCCCATGCTGCCGACTCTACCGATCTGTTGACCGGCATCCCGCGCCTGGCCTGCGAAGCCACGCTGTGCCTGTCTTCCAGCCTGCGGCCTGGTGAATGCAGCCCATCGCTGGAGCACTATTTCGGCATCAAGCGATTCAACCGCCATGGCCTGGACTGGGGTGCCACCGTTGCTGCCCGCCGGTCCTTTCTGGGCCAGTGCCCAGCCGCAGCCGATCCTGGCATGCCGGAACGGGTGGAGGCCATCTCGCACGGCGCTGGCAAATGCGATGCCGACTACTTGAACCGCAGTTATGCGGACACCGCCTACAAATGGCGCAAGCGCGGCTATCGCTACGATGCGGCGACCGGCAATCAGGAGCCCGTCTACGAAGTCCACACGCTGAAGACGGTGACACTGACCCAGCTGCCGACCTGGTGCGTGGCCTACAACGATCACGATTGGACCTATGAGCTGTCCGTGCGCTACGTGGGCCGACCCACGATGGGCGGGCACTGGGTCAAGGCCGAGGACTACGAGGCCGCCCAGGCCCGCTGGGATGCAGAGCACGGCGGACAGTGGGCCCAGGGCTGGAACTTCTCGATGTCTGACCCCAGGCAGCGGGCTGGTCTCTGAGCGGAGGATCCCAAAAATCTCCCCCCTGCCCTACTTCACACCTTTATCTTTACCAATGTATTTCGGGTAATAGGCCTGATCAGGATCATCAACCAGCGGCACGCTATCTATCCATTCAGGCCTCTCGATCTCCTTGCGCCTTTTTTTGTCTGCCTCCGCCAGCTCTGGCAAACCTACAGTAGTGATCAATGCAATAGGTCCAAACAGAGCCCCCCAGACAAACCAGCAGAAACCACAGCGATTTTTTTCACTGGCGACATACCCGGAAAAAATGGCACATGCCAGCCAGGCGACGATGACCCAAATTCCCATCACCCCAGTAAATAACCACACCATAGATTTCATCGCCTTTTCACAAAAGAAACTGATTATGTCATGAGTATAAGTTTTGTCACTCTTGCCCTGGCCTGTGCCCCTAATATCCACCCTGTCACCCTGGAAGCCCTGATCCGACATGAATCTGGTGCGCGGCAATACGCCATTGGCGTGAACCGCAAGGGCAAGGCTCTGCCCCAGCAACCGCACGATCTGGAAGCGGCCAGCCGGGCCGCTGAAAAGCTGATCGCCCAGGGCATCGACTTTGATGCGGGCCTGGGCCAGATCAATGTGCGCAACTGGGACTGGCTGGGGCTCACCAGTACCACGGTCTTCGATCCCTGCCGGAATCTGGCGGCCGCCCAGACGGTGCTATCCGATTGCTATGCCAGGGCGCTCAACAGCCATCGGGATCAGCAGCAAGCCCTGCGGGCGGCGCTGTCCTGCTACAACACGGGCAATTTTCACCGGGGTTTTGCCAATGGCTATGTGGGCAAGGTGCTGGCACAGGCCGGGATCCAGGTTCCGGCCCTTAAGCCTGTGACTCACCCCGGCAGCCCATCAGTGGATCCAGCAGCCGCTGCAGAAACGGGCACCGCCGCATCACATCCAGCCGCTAAGACGGCGGGCAACGATCCGGAAATTCCGGATCGTTCACCCAAGCCGCAAGACAGATCCCCTGACGCAGGCCAGCAGGGCACGCCAGACGGTTTCACAGCCCATCCCGCAGCCGACGGCTTCACGCAGCCTGCCCGCTGATTCAGCCCCAGCCCCAAACCGCTGACCAGGCCATCAAGCCCGCGTCAGACCTGACCCGGTCACTTCCCATTTCCTTTTCTCATCACCCCAGCGCACCACCGCGCCTGGGGCAGGAGCCATACCATGCAGATACTGAACCACATCAAGATCAAGACACTTCAAGGACGATTCGCCCGCACCCTGGCGACATTCTGGATACTGGCTGGGGTCCATCAGGGTGCATTGGCTCAGTCCATGGGCGGCCTTTCACGCGCCCAGACGACGCTGCAGACCTTGAAGGACAATCTGGACGTGATCCTGCCGATTGCCGCCGTCATCATTGGCGTCATTATCTTCGTGCTGTATTCCGCCGAAGTCATGAGGAAGGACGACGCCATCCGCTGGGGCATCGGCGTGCTGCTCGCGGGCTCCGCTGCGGAACTGGTCGTGCTGCTCTGGAAGTAAGCCATGGCGGCACACACCAACAGCACACGACCGGGCCACCAGGATGCCACCGCTCAGACACCGGCCACCCACCAGAATCCCAACACCTACCCCGTGTTCAAGGGCCTGGGGCGCAAGGCGACCTTCATGGGCATTCCCACGACGCTCATGCTCGGGGCCTTTGTCTGCATCGCGGTCATAGCCATGACGGCAGGTCTCGCCTGGTAGGGGTTGCTCTTTGTGGTGATGCCCGCTCTGACCATTCTCACCCGCGACGACGACAAGGCACTCGACGTTCTGTGGCTGGAGTTCAAGACCCGGCGCATGAACCGCAACCAGCGCTTCTGGCGCGGATCCAGCTACGCCACCCAGGGCTATCACCGACAACGCCCCTGGCGCAGCCTCATTCACCGAAGGAATCACCCATGACAGCAGCTGCAGCTCTCGCCGTCGATGAACGGCTGGTTTCCCGCTACCTGCCCTATTCCCACCACGTCACAGACCACATCATCGCGTGCGACAACCATGAATACCTGGCAGTCATCAAAGTGGCAGGCCGTGCCCCAGACGCCTACGCGCAAGGCGAACTGAAGGATTGGATCGAAGCCCTGCACAACGTGCTGCGCGGCCTGCCCATGGGTTCGCTGGGTCTGTATTCGCACATCATCCGCAGGCGCGTGACGGAATACCCGGAGAGCACCTTTGCGCAGCCCTTTGCCACCCGGTTCGATGCGGCCTATCGGGCCACGTTCGATACCTCGGGCCTCATGGTGAACGACCTGTACCTGACCGTGCTCATCCATCCGGTCGAAGACCCGGTGCTGGGCACTTTTGCGAGCCTGGAGAAGGCCGACCGGCAGCGCCTGGCGCACTGGCAGGCGGAATCCATCGAACGGCTGACCAGCACCTTGCGGGCGCTCACGGCGGGCCTGTACCGCTACGACCCCCAGGTGCTGTGCATCGTGGACCGCAATGGCTTGGCCTTTAGCGAAACGGCTGAATTCCTGGGCTTCCTGCTCTCAGGACTGCATCGGCCTATAGCGATCAGCCGGGAGCGCCTGCGCGAGACCCTGCCTCATGCACGGCCGATTTTCGGGCGGCACGGGGAGCTCGGCGAACTGCGCACAGTCGCGGGCTCGCGGATCTTTGGCATGATGGAATTGCGCGACTATCCCGAAGCCACCAAACCCGGCCATCTGGACCGCTTGCTTGGCTTGCCCCATGAATTCGTGCTGACCCAGTCCTGGGGCAGCCACACGGGGGCTGCAGCCAAAAAGCTTGTGAAGAAGCACCATAAGCTGCTGGTCGATTCGGGTGACGATTCGGCCAGCCAAGTGGCACAGCTCTTGGACGTGATGGATGACCTGACCTCCGCGCGGCTCGGGCTGGGGGATCACCACGCCACGATCCTGATCTACGGCGACACGGCCGAAGGCGTGCGCCAGGCGCTCGCCCAGACGGCTACAGCGCTGGCCGAAGACGCGGTCGGTTTCCGACCACTGGATCGGGCTCTGGAAGCGGGGTTCTGGGCGCAGCTGCCGGGTAACTGGCACTGGCGACCCCGGCCAGTGCCGGTCACCTCGCTCAACTTCCTGTGCTTTTCCAGTCTGCACAACCAGCTCACCGGCAAGCCTGCGGGCAACCCCTGGGGGCCCGCAGTCACGATGCTCAAGACCCAGACCGGATCGCCCTTTTTCTTCAACTTTCACGCTTCCACCGAAGACCTGGACGAGACGGGCAAGCGGCGGCCTGGCAACACCATGATCATCGGCATGACCGGCACCGGCAAAACCGTGCTGCAAGGCATGCTCCTCACGCAAGCCCAGAAGTTTGGCGCGACTTGCGTGGTCTGGGACAAGGACCAGGGCATGCAGGTGCTCATCATGGCGCTGGGCGGGCGCTACTTCAACATCCGCCTGGGCGAAGCCACCGGCTGGAACCCGTTTCAGATGGAGCCCACCAAGGGCAATGTCGCCTTCATGGTGCGCCTGGTCGTGTATCTGGCCGAACGCCGGGGCGAAGCAGTCAGCACCCGTCAGCGGGCCGACATCACCCAGGCCGTGCAGCAGCTGGTGACGCTCATCGACCGGCCAGCCCGCACGCTTTCAACCCTGAACACGCTGCTACCCAACCCCTACAGCGAGGACGAGTCGCACAGCACTATCCATGCGCGGCTCGCGCCCTGGTGCCAGGGCGGGGAATATGGCTGGGTGTTCGACAATCCCGGTGATCACCTGGATCTGGAGGCCGCGAGCGGCAAGCCTGCGATCTTTGGCTTTGATCTGACGGAACTCTTGGACGATGATGACGTGCGCGGGGCCGCCACCCTGTATCTGAAGCATCGAATCGACGCCCTGCACGACGGTCGGCGCATCATCAATCTGTATGACGAGTGCCAGCATCCCTTGAAGGACGCGCATTTTCAGGAGTCCATGCAGGACGCGAGCCGCACGATTCGCAAAAAGAACGGTGTGCTGGCCTTTGCCACCCAGGAACCGGGGGCCATCACTGGAAACCCCGTAGGGCCGTCACTCGTGCAGCAGACCGCAACGCTCATCCTCTTGCCCAACCCCAAGGCCCGCGCCCGCGATTACATCGAAGGCTTCGGGCTCACACCTGCGGAATTCGCCCTGCTGCAAAGCCTGGGCGAAGCCAGCCGCAAATTCCTGGTCAAGCAAGGGGCGAGTGTCACCGTGGCGCAGCTGGACTTATCCGGTTGCGAAGACGAGCTGCTGGTCTTCTCCGGCAGCCCCGACATGGCCGAGATTGCAGAACAGGCGGTGGTCCAGGCGGGGCCGGATCCCGCCGCCTGGCTGCCAGTCTATCTTGCGGCCGTTCGACGGACTCACCGTTAGGCAATCCAGGCCCAAGTCAGGCCGCCATCACAAAACCGCCCGGGCCATTTTCGTGACGCCACGAGGATGACAGCACCGCGGGTCCCACACAAGGAAACCACACCATGCAGCATGAATCCCATGCTCTGGAGCGGCTGCGCGCGGACGAAACGCGCCGCCAAGACCTGGAGCAAGCCCGGCAGGATCATCACCACGACCCCGCCTTTTACGACCGCCTGGGCCTGGTCGGCCCTGAATCGGAACTCGATCCTCCCGAAGAACGCTTCCTGATTTCGATCTATGTCGAACGCTGGACGCCTGAAGACCGGGAGGCAGGCCAATTCAGCGAAGGCACCGCTGAAATCGAGCGCGAAGCCGTCGATGCGAACGGGCTGCAGCGCATCGGCCAGGACTACGGCCTGGACCTGCCTTCGGCCTCCGATCCCCGCCACACGCCCTATCTTTGGTTTTCGTCCAGCACCCCGCGCGAGGACCAGGAGTATTTCGAGCAAGGTGTACACAAGTATTACAGCCTGCACATCCACGAAGTGAATGGCCATCGGCCAGAACCGGCCGACATCCAGCGGATTGCTGATCTCATCGGTGTGCGCTTCGATCACCCTCTGCAGCTGCAGGCACCGACGCATGAACAGGAGGGCCCCGACCTATGTCTGTGACCCCTGCAAACCTTGACCGGCCACCCACCGCAGACGAAGCCATGGGCATGGCCTGGTGGAACATCCTGAAACCGACGGAGCGCGCGACCTGGCTTACAAAAGCTGGGCCCGCCTGCAGCGTGGCTGATACTTGGGCCGCCTTCAAACGGCACCAGGCGACCCCCAACAACCCATCACCACAGGACACCCCATGAACCGACGACATTTCATTGCCGCTACCGGCGCCACCCTGCTGACTCTCCTGGCCGGCTGCAAGACGGAGCCGGATGGAGAGAAGTTCATCGGGTATTGGAAATCAGACAAAGGCAATCACCCTGCACTTATTCACATCACACGCAACGGCGACAGCTTTCTCTTCAAGGAGACGGCATGGAGCATCGTCGGAAACGTGGGATACCGAACCCGCACGGTTCCTGCTGTCATCAAAGACTCTGAAAACGTGCTGGTCGTAGCCGACACGCTTCACCTGGCCTACGACGAAAAGGAAGACGCCATCGTGTCGGGCCGCACCAAGGCCCACCGCATTACCGAAGCGCAATACCAAAGCGTCATCAACAAAAGCTGATTCACCCGCGCAGCTTTATTTCGCGCACCCTGCAGGCCGACTGTAATCGGCCCTGCGCACCTTTTTCCGGAGTCCTCCATGACACGCTGCAAGTTGCTTGCGGCGGGCATCGCCCTGTCCGCTGCTTTTATGACCCCTGTCCACGCCAGTGGCATCCCCACCATCGACGCGGCCACCATCGCTCAGCTGCAGGAACAGCTGCTCACCGCACGAGACCAACTGAAGAACCTGACCGAACAGCTGGCCACCGCCAAAAGCCAGCTGGCCGCCTTCACCCAATCGAGCGGCTATGGCGACGTGGTCGGCAACCCCGACATCCGCCATCAACTGCGTGCGGCCCTGCCCGCCAATGCCCAGGATCTGCTGGATCGCTCTGGCGGCTCCAGCCTGGACGGAGATGTAAACCGCATCACGGACCAAGTAATGGGCCCAGTGAATTTTCAGGAGGATCGCCAGGCACTGTCCAAACGGGCGCTGAACATCGAGGCCACGTCCAAGGCCATGAGCCAACGTGCCTACGATTCGATGACCCGACGCTTGGCCAATGTGGATGCCCTGCAGGACAAGATCAATCAGACCACCAACCCCAAGGAAATTGCAGAACTGCAGGCGCGCATCCAGATCGAACAGGCCAACATCCAGGCCGAGCAAACCCGGATCCAGCTTGCCTCCCAGCAGCTGGAAGCCGAACGCAATCTGCTGCAGGCTCGTGCCGAACACGTCTACGGTGGCTGGTTCGGAAATGCCAACAAAGCTGGTGATGCCACTGGCGCAACCGAGTAAGGCAACATCATGTCTGGCCTGACTCCCCCTATCAGCCCACCCACGGCACCCAGCGAAATTGCGCAATGGGTCATGACCCAGACCGAGAATGTTCTGAGTGATGCGGTCAACAGTCCCATGCAAGCTTTATTCGAGGCCTTGATGCCGGTCATTGTCGTGGGCCTCACGCTGCAGTTCGTGGTCTACGCTTTCGCCCTGATGCACGGCCAGGGCGGCATGACCGTCACGGAGTTCTTTCGCAAAGCCATCCTGGTCGTCATCATTTCCTTGTTCTTTGGTGCCGGTGGGCTGTACCAGAACGACATTGCCAAAGCCATGATCGCCCTGCCAGACGACGTGACCGAGCTGGCGATGGGCACAGACAATGTGGCTCAGGAAGTGGACAAGCTCCAGAACGAAAGCAGCAAGACCTCGAACATCATGCTGGGTGCCGATGAAGATGGAGCGGTGCTGGGCTTTCTTCCTTCCACATGGAAGATACTTGTCAGCATTCTGGCCACTCTGGTACGCATTAACGCCGCAGTCCTGGGTAGCATCGTGATGGTCATCATTGTGGTCTGCAAGGTGGGCATGGCGCTCGTCGTGGCTGCAGGGCCCATCTTCATTGCGGCGACCTTGTTCGAGCCCACCAAGCCGCTTTTCAACAGCTGGGTCTCCCAGGCTCTGAACTTCGTGTTCCTGGCCTTGCTGGCAGGCCTCATCTTTGGCCTGATGCTGCAAATGAACATTCAGCTGATTCGCATGATTGCAAGCCAGATCAATGCCGGTGATCAGGACATCTTGTCGCTCTTTGGGGCCCAGATGCTGGTCGGCATCGCCAGCCTGGTCATCATGATCATGCTGCCCGGCCTGGCTGCAGGGCTGTCCAACGGCTTCGGTGCCCGTCTGGGCATCGGCGCAGCCGCCCACGGAGCCTTCTCGGTGCTGCGCCTGCGCAGCATGTTGCGCCCCCGCGCCAAGTAATCCATCTGCCGACCCTCTGGCCTTCTCAGACCCAGCAGTCGGCATTCCCCTTCTCTCATCTGCCTGCCCGACACGCTCGTCCGGCAGGCCAGGAGCCCATTTCCCATGAAATCCCTCATCGCCGCCCTGGCACTCACAGGGCTGCTGGCTGGCTGCGCCTTTCACGCGCCCCAGCCCCCGCAGCCCGCCGATTCTCCCCGCGTGCCGGTGAACGCCACGCCACCCTCGTTTGACGGAGCCTGAGCCATGGCCGACACCCTCAAATCCGAAGACATCGCCGCCTACCTGGAGCGCTCCCGAGGCCTAGAGCGCGACCATCTGGGCGAACTGGTGACCAGTCGCAAACGGGCCTGGCAGGTGGCACTCGCCGCGGGCATCCTGGCCTTGGTGGCCGTCGGCGCGGTGCTGGGCCTCACGCCCCTGAAGCAGCCACCCGAAATGTATGTGGTGCGCGTGGACGACGCCACCGGCAGCATCGAGCACGTCAGCCGCCTGGGCCAGCCGCTGGAGGACTACGGCCAGCGCATCGCCAAGTATTTCCTGAACAGCTATGTGCTGAGCTGCGAAGGCTACAGCTGGCAGACCATTCAGGAGCAATTCGATACCTGCGCCCTGCTCTCGTCGCCGCCCATCCAGACGGCCTACGGCAAGCGCTTCGAGGGCCCGGAGGCCGTCACCACCCGCCTGGGCACCCAAGGCACGGTGGATGTGCAGGTGCATTCCATCACGCTCGGGGCCAACCAGGCCGCCATCGTGCGCTTTTCCAAGACAGAACGCGACGTGACTACCGGCGACACCACCAAGGTGCGGCACCTGATTGCCACCATGGCCTACCAGTACGTCGATGTCCCGCTCACCGAAGCCGTGGCGCGGCGCAATCCGCTGGGCTTTCAGGTGACGCGCTACGACCTGGCCGCCGATCTCTCGCGTTGATGCCCCACTGCATCAGAAGGAAATCCCATGTTTGACCACCTACCCAGCCGTCAGGCGCTGGCCCTGATGCTGTGCCTGACGTTTTCAGCGCCCGCCCTGGCCCTGGAAACCCCCAGATCCTCGCGTCTGGATCATCGCGTGCGCTATGTGAACTACAACGCGGCCGACGTGATCCAGCTTGATGCCGTGATCGGTGTGGCCACCCACATCGTGCTGGCCCCAGACGAACGCTACATCTATCACGTCTTTGGCGACAGCAGCGCCTATGCCTTCACCTACAAGGACAATCACCTGTTCTTCAAGCCCACGGCCGAGGATGCCAATACCAATCTCATCGTGGTGACCAACCAGCGCGATTACAGCTTCCGGCTGTCGTACAGCGATAGCCGCAGTGCTCCGGCCCTCTACAAGCTGGTCATCCAGTATCCAGAAGTCGAGTCTCGAAAACGTGATGAGGCCGCCCAACAAGCCGCCATCGAGCGATCCCTGCAGGCGGCCCTCACTCGCGTGAACTGGCTGGCCTACACCCGCAGTGGCGATGCCACGATTGCCCCAGTCCATGCCTGGGACGATGGCCGCCAGACCTGGCTGCAGTTCGCGCCTGGTGCGGACATCCCGGCGGTCTACCGCGTGACACCCGACGGTCAGGAAGTCATCACCAACTTCCATATGGCCGACGACCGCACCCTGGTGCTGCACCGGACATCTGCCCTGTGGCATCTGCGCCTGGGCGATCTGGTGTTGGCCATCCACAACGAGACCTATGGCGCAACGCCGCCACCGGCCCATACCGGGACGACATCGCCTGTTGTGCAGCGTCGGGTGAAGCAAGCCCCAGCAAGGAATATCCCATGAATCATGAACCATACGGCGGGCCGCTGAACGATGCGGCCACCCACCCTGACAAAGCAGGCAAACAGGACAATCCTGGCCGCGATCACTCGAAGCTGGGTCGCGAGCCTCTCGACCTGGGCACGACCGGCCGCAGCACCCCGCGCGGTGCCCGGGCTTTTCTGTGGCTCACCATCCTCGTGGCCTTTGCGGTTGCCGCTGGCGTACTGGTGAAGGCCTGGAGCCGCGATACGGAGAAGACCAGCGCCACCGGCCTGGAGGCTGATCAAAGCGGCATCACCAACCGCCTGACGGCTCCCAAGGTCGAACGCCCGGCCCCTGCAATCAAGCCAGAAGCACCACCACCAGCCGCAGAGCCAAGCCACACCTACTATGTGCCGCCACCCATGCCTGCCGCACCACCGCCTGTGGATGAAGTGGCCCAGCGCAGGCTCGCCAGCCCCCTGAATGCCGGCGCTGCCGATGGCGGCGCTGCAGCCAACCACCCCACGGGGCCCAGTGGGCCATTGGCCGATGCCGGGCCGCTGGCAGACAAGCTGCGGCCGCTGGAGCTCGCTCCTTCAGTCGCGGGGCAACTGGGCAACCGCAATTTCCTGCTCACCCAGGGCACCATGATCGACTGCACGCTGCAAACCAAACTCGTGAGCACCCAGGCAGGGCTTTTGACGTGTCTGGCCACACACGACGTGATGAGCGCCAACGGCAAGGTGAAGCTGATCGATGCCGGAACCAAGTTCACGGGCCATCAGTCCGGCGGCATCGTACAGGGCCAGGCCCGCGCCTTTGTCACCTGGAACCGGCTGGAGACGCCTGCAGGCGTGATTGTGAACCTCGGGTCACCCGGCACCGGCCCCCTGGGCGAAGCGGGGCTGGATGGCCATATCGACAACCACTTCTGGCAGCGTTTTGGCAACGCCATTCTGCTGTCGCTCATCGGTGACTTCGGCAGCTGGGCGGCCAACCAGGGGCAGTCCGGCAGCAACAACATCCGCTTTGACAACACCCGTGAAGGCGGTCAGGAAGTCGTCGCAAAGATCCTGGAAAAGTCGCTCGATATTCCACCAACCCTCTACAAGAACCAGGGCACGCGCATCGGCATCATGGTCGCGCGTGACCTGGACTTCAGCCAAGTCTATGACCTTGAACCCATCCCCTGAGCCGCTGCCCTTTGACCGGGCGATTGCGGTCAAGACCTTTTTGCGGCCATTGGCCGCCCACCTGGCCGATACCGCAGCCACCGAGATTGCCATCGTGCGGGCGGGCGAGATCTACACCCGCATCCGTGGTGCCTGGGTGCTGCATGACTGCGAGATGCTGACCTACCCGCACCTGGAAGCCCTGGCCACGGCCCTCGCGGCCTACAACCACATGGCCAAGGGCCCCATCCTGTCGGTACTGCTACCGGGTGGCGAGCGCGGCCAGATCGTGCAGCCCCCAGCCTGCCTGGATGGGACGATGGCCATCAACATCCGCAAGCACACTCAGGCGGCCTTCACACTGGATGAACTGCAGGCGCAGGGGGCATTCGATGCGGTCGAGGATACCGCGGCGCAACGCGAAGCGGGTGGCCTGTCTGCGACGGACCAGCAGCTCATGGCGCTCAAATCCGCTGGCGACATCCCCGCCTTCCTGCACGCGGCCATTCTGGCGCGCAAGAACCTGGTCGTGGCCGGGGCCACGGGGTCGGGCAAGACCACCTTTGCCCGCTCGCTCATCGACCGCGTACCCGTCGATGAACGGCTCATCACCATCGAGGACGTGCATGAGCTCATCCTGCCTCGCCACCGAAACCGTATCCATCTCATGTATGGCGGCACGCGGGGCCGGGTCTCGGCCACCGACAGCCTGGCTGCCTGCATGCGCCTGTCGCCGGACCGGATCTTTCTGGCCGAGCTGCGCGGCCCCGAGACCTGGGATTACCTGGCGGCGCTGAATACTGGCCATCCGGGGTC
This sequence comes from Castellaniella caeni NBRC 101664, assembly GCF_001592225.1. Lineage (GTDB taxonomy): Bacteria > Pseudomonadota > Gammaproteobacteria > Burkholderiales > Burkholderiaceae_B > Castellaniella > Castellaniella caeni. Next base: position 94,355 of record NZ_BCWN01000002.1, read on the forward strand.
GGTCACGACCACCCACGCCAACGGCGCCGCCGATACCTTCGACCGCCTGGCCGTGCTCATCAAGCAATCGCCCACGGGTGGCAATCTGGACTTGGCCACCATCCAGGCCTTCCTGCGCCAGACCGTGGACATCGTGCTGTATTTCGAGCGGTTCCGGCTGAAGGAACTGTGGTTCGAGCCGCGACGGCTTGGGCCTGGGTAGGCCAACCCGTCCCTCTCATCCATCCACGGCCTGCAGCTCCGTCTGCTGGCCATACCCCCCTGTACCCGTGTGAGGCGCTGCACACGACCAGGCAGGCCTTGTTCGGGCCTGTCTGGAGTATTTTTATGACCACATCCACGCGCCTGCCCTTTCACAACGACAGCAATCTGCTGCGTCTGTCGGCCGCCATGCAACGCGCCCAGCAAAAGGCCCAACAAGCCCTGGCCGCCGCTGCTGAAAAGGAGGCCCACACCCCGGCCCCCTTCATCGTGCCTGGCATCAATGAGACGGCCCGCGCCATTCCGAACTACATCGCCCGCAGCGCCATCTTCGCGCCCGTGCGCCGGGGCTGGCGAGCACTGCACGATGACACCGTCTTTCTGCAGGGCACGAACATTCTGCTCAAGGGGTCGGGCAAGCAACTGACCGAGGATCACGCCGACATCTGGATGCACGCCATGTACCTGCAGACCACCGCCTTGCTGAGTGAGGCCCCCACCATTAACCGCGCGGATTTCCTGCGCGGCATGGGCAGACCCACCGGGGGCAGCGCCTATGAATGGCTGCACGAAGGCATGAAGGATCTGGCGCGTTTTACCCTGTGCATCGAGGCTCGGCGCAAGAACGGCACGGTCAAGTACAGCTACGGCAACCACCCATCGGCCCGCGTACTGGCCATGATCGGCGGTTTCGATTACGACGAACGCAGCGGCAGCTACACCATCTATGCCGATCCCCGCTGGGCGCAGATCTTCAGCAATCGGGAATACGCCCTGGTGGACTGGCCCAAGCGCCTGCAGATGCGCCACGACCTGTCCAAAAGCCTGCAGCGCCTGATCGGCACATCGGCCGATACGCAGCAAAAATACAGCCTAGAGATCCTGAAGGAACGCGCCCAGTACACCGGCCGCCTGCGGGATTTTCGCACCACATTGGAGCGCAGCCTGGCTGAACTGGCGGCCCTGGAAGTGATCGCAGAGCCCCGAATCGAGGCCGCTACCCGAGGCCATGAGCAAGCGGTCTGGACCCGTCTGGATCGCTGAAAATCCATCGTCATAACATCGCGCCTGACGATTCAGACGAGGCCGAACAGGTCAAAAATTGATCAATAAACGACCGATTTTCGCTTGTGGATAAGTGTCTTTGAGCATCGGCATAAGATCGCGCCTGCATCGGCATAACATCGCGGCTTATCGGCATAGCATCGCGCCTTATCGGCATAACATCGCGCCGAGATTTTGGAAACCCGCATGGATAGGGGCTTTCCAGCCATCGAAACGCCTTCTACCTTTCTTCTACCTTATTTCTACCAGCAAGACCTGTGGATAAATCCGTCTGCCATCCAGCCTGATCGCCTCATCCCCAGATCCTCTCAGCCTGCCACGCAGCGCAGCCGTTTGCACGGCTGCATCGGTCAGCAAGGGATCGACACCTGCCCGCTCGGGCCACACCCCATCCATTCCCCCATCACCGCCCTGAACCCGCAGGGCCAAGGAGTTCTCATGTCCCAGAACCCACATGCAAATCTCGATACCCGGATGCTCGCCATTGCCCGCCGCGCTGCCCGTGAAGGCATCGGCGCACTGAGCCTGGGCGAAGCACTGACCGCCGCCCTGGTGCTGGATCGCGGCGACTGGCTGCAGGAACGCGGCTACAACATCGCCGATGCCCTGGACCGGATCGGCGGCGACTGGGCCGCCCGCATCCCGACGGTTGCACGGCAGTTCCAGATGGAGCTGGCCCAGGCCCGGCTGCGCTTTTCGTTCGAGATCGTGCCGCGCGAAGGCGACGGCGAAGGCTACCTGCTGCGCCTGCTCGATCACAACCAGGAAGTCGGCTGCGGGCACTTTCCCGCCCGTGGCCAGTCCGTGCGCTTTGCCGACGACCAATGCGCCTACGACGAAGCTCACGCCGCAGGCCTGGCCTGGCTGGACGGCAAGCAAGCCGCCGTGCTGCCGGCCCTGCATCACTGAATCCTCACCCAAGGCATTTCATGACTGACACCCCGCTCAAACCCGATCCCATCGCCCGTTATCGTGCCGTGCTGGAAAGCCTGGATCCGCGCCTGCGCCAGGCCGCGAAACTGCGGGCGCTCTACCCGCTTATCGAGCCCCAGGTGGCTGCAGGCGTGCCACACGCCGCCATCATGGAGGATCTGGCCGCAGCAGGCCTACCGGTGCGGCACAACACCTACATCACCACACTGCGCCGCTGGCGCAAAGCCAGGCGGCTGGCTGCTGAAGAGACAAGCCAGGCAACCATCACGCTGGCAGTCGAGCCCGACACGACACCCGCCGCCAAACCCACCCCACCGCTGGACGCCATCCAGGGGCGACCCAGCCGCATCCAGACCCCGGGGGATCTACGCAAGATCCGCGACATGCGCATCGACCTCGATGCCCTGCGCCGCGAAGGCCTGGCCAACCGCGCCAAGGCATCGCAAGACACCGAAACCCAACACGACAAGGAATGAAGCCATGAAAGTCGCAGTCCTGAACTACACCGGATCGGTCGGCAAGACCGTTGTCGCCTCGCACCTGCTCGCGCCCCGCATGAACGGCGCCCAGATCTTTGCCGTGGAGTCCACCAACGAAACCGGCGCGGACCTGGGCCTGGAAGTCGATCAACTGCGCGGCGAACACTTCGGCAGGCTCTTTCGAGAACTGCTGACCCGTGACGATGCCATCGTGGACGTGGGGGCCAGCAACATCGAGGATTTTCTGAACCACATGATGCGCTACGAAGGGGCCCACGAGGAAATGAGCTGCTTTGTGCTGCCCGTCATCAACACCGGCAAGGCCCAGCGCGAAACCATCAAGACCGTGGCCGCCCTGGCCGAGCTGGGTGTGGATCCTGAGCGCGTGCGCATCCTGTTCAACCGGGTGGAATCCAGCGTCGAGGATGAGTTCCCCTCGATCCTGGCCTATGCCGCGAAGACTGGCGAAGTGCTGGCCAACCCCAAGGCCGCCATCTACGAAAACGAAGTCTTCGAGCTGCTGGCCGATCTGCGCACCACGCTGGCTGACGTGCTGGCCGACCAGACAGACTACCGGGCACTCTTGAAGGCCACGACATCCGCGGCACAGGGATGCGCATATCCTGGAAACCCGCAGGGGCCACCGAAAACCCCAGCGGCACGACACATATCTCCGTGGTCGACAAGGACGGGATGTGCGCTTCCCTGACCCATACCGCGGCCAACCATTGCGGCGCGAAAGTGGTGTGCCCGCGGACGGGATTCCTGCTGGATGCCGCGATGGGATGGTTCAACGCGGTGCCGGGCGCGGCCAACAGCATCGCCGGCGGCAAACGGCCGCTGGCCAACATGGGGCCGGTGCTGATGACCCGCGACGGCAAGCCCTACGCGGCCCTGGGCGCACCGGGCGGCAGGCGCATCATCGACGCGGTCGTCCAGGTCATCATCAATCTCGTCGAGCGCGACATGTCCCCCGCCGAAGCGCTCCAGGCGCCCCGCATCGATGCCAGCGGCAGTACCCTGCTCATCTCTGAAAGGCTGCGGGACCTGATGCCCGGCCTGGAAAAGGGCCTGGGACCCATCGCCACGGTCGGCGAACAGCATCAGGGCTACGGATACGAGCTTGCCCGTCCGAATCTGGCCCTGAACCGGGAAGGGCAATCGCATGCTGCGGCGGACCCGTTCAGCGAAGCCTACGCGTGGGCAGTGAAATGAGCGATCCTTACACCGAAAAGCCATGGCCACCTTCCCTGTGGAAGGCCACATCGACGGAAAATTTCACCAGCGCAACACTCGATGGGCCCTGCGATGCGGAGGTCGTCATCGTCGGCGCAGGCTATACGGGCTTGTCGACCGCCCTGCATCTTGCCGAAAAGGGAATCAGCACCGTCGTGCTCGAAGCCGAACAGCCCGGCTGGGGCGCTTCCGGCAGGAATGGCGGGCAAGTGATCCCTGGGCTGAAGCACGATCCCGGTGAATTGATCCGGAGGCTGGGCGCGCTCGGCGAAGAAGTCGCCCGTTTCGCCGGGGAAGCCGCCGATGTCGTGTTCGACCTGATTCAAAAATACGACATCCAGTGCGATCCGGTTCGCCAGGGGTGGATACAGAGCGCCCCCTCGGAAAGCGTCTTGCGGCTGGTCCGCAAGCGCTGTGAGGAGTGGGCGCAACGGGGGGCCGACGTCGCCTTGCTCAGCAAGGCCGAAGTCGAGCAGAGGATCGGCTCCGGGCCCTCTGCCGGCGGATGGATCGATCGTCGAGCGGGAAGTGTCCAGCCGCTGGCCTACGCATTTGGGCTTGCACGGGCCGCGCGATCCAAAGGCGCCCGGATTTTCGGCCAGGCCCGGGTGGAGCGGCTGGAAAAACGGGACGGGCAATGGTATGCGCATACCTGCAACGGGCCTACGGTAAAGGCCCCGAAGGTGCTGATTGCAACCAATGCCTACACTGACGACATATGGCCGGGCCTGCACAAAACCATACTGGGCGCGCAGAGCTTCCTGGTCGCCACGCCCCCTTTGCGGGGGGATGCGCGCAGGATACTCCAGGGCGGTGAGGTGACTTCGGATTCACGCAGGCTGCTGATCTACTGCCGGCGAGACCGCGACGGCCGCTTGGTGCTGGGCGGCCGGGGTCCGACCCGCACGCCCACCGACACGTCTCAATGGGCCCACGTGGAAAAAGCCCTGGAACTGATGTTCCCGGGCCTGAAGGGGACTGATTATGAATACCGATGGCAGGGGCGCATCGCGATCACGGCGGACTTCATGCCTCATGTGCACGTACCGGAACCCGGACTGGTCATCGCGCTTGGCTACAACGGAAGGGGCGTCGCGATGGCCACGGCCATGGGGAAATTGATCGCTTCATTCCTGGCGACCGAGGGAAACGCACAGATCGCGTTTCCTGTGACGCCGATCAAGACCATCCCCTTTCACGAGCTCCAGCATTTCTACATGATGGCCGGGATCATGTGGTACCGCCTGCTGGACGCCATTTCCTGAAGCTTCCCGAAAGCCGCCTTCCTGTCGGATCCACCGGGGCGTCACCCGGCATCAGCGAGGCAGCCCAGCACGTCCTGGACGAAAACCGACAGGACGCGCGAATGCGCATCGCCGGTGCGGCTGATCAGATAGAAGGGGACATCGTATTTCAATTCCCCGGGCAGGATGTGCCGCAGTTCCCCTGCCTGCACCCACGCCTGTGCAAAATGGCAGGGAAGGAAACCAATGTATTCCCCGGTCAGGAGCAGCATCAGCCGGGCCTCGGCATTGTCCGCCACCGCCGCGGCCGCGCTGGCCCCGGTCAGCTTCAGATCCTGGCCATGCAGGTATCTGCGCGAAATGACGCGGTATTCCTGCAGCTGTTCCGCCCGTATTTCATCCACGCTGAACAGCGGATGATTCATGCCGCAGTACAGCCCCTGTTCTTCGCGCATGAGCGGCTCGTAGCCCAGCCCCCGGATGCGTTGCGATGAAGGCGCCACCGCCAGGTGCAGCCGCCCTTCCAGCACACCCTGTTCCAGGGCATAGGGCAGGTCGATGTCGATATGGATGCGCAGCTGGTCGGATCGACAGCAGAAGTTCCGCAGCGCGCGGGTAAGCGGCGACACGGGATTCGACAGCATGTTGTCGATCAGCCCCAGCCGCAGTTCGCCCTTCAGGATCTGCGTCAGCGAAGACACGTCCAGGCGAAATTCCTCCACGCTGGAGAGCAGGCGCTGTGTGGCCGCAAACACGGCCTTTCCGTCTTCCGTCAGCCGGAACCCGGCCCTGCCCCGGTCGCACAGGCGCACCCCCAGGCGCGCTTCGAGACTGCTCATGGATTCGCTGATCGCCGACACGCCAAGGCCCAGGACCGATTGCGCCGCCGTGAAGCCGCCGCTTTTGACGACCGTGATGAAGGTGCGCAGGGTCTTGAGATCCGTATCCTGAACCTGGCGCATCGATTACTCCGGAAAACATGGAAGTTAACTTCATGAACTCAAGATAGAACAAAAGTCATACGCTGTCTAGCATTGACTGCAAAAGGCTTCATCCAAACAAGCAGCCAAATCATCTGGCAAACAGCCAGAAACTCAGGAGACAACACCATGAACACTTCGATCTTCAAGAAGGCCCTGCTCGCGGGGTTCGCCAGCCTGCTGCTGTCGGGCACCGCGCTCGCCGAAAACTGGAAGTTCGCAATCGAGGAAATCCCCGGCTCCATCATGGATTCCTATGCGCAGGCCTTCAAGAAACACGTCGAATCCAAGACCAACGGGGAAGTCACCGTCAGCGTCTATCCGCTCGGTGCGCTTGGCACTCCGACGGAAGTGGCCGAACAGACCGCCGATGGCGTGATCCAGTTTTCGAACCTGTCGGTGGGCAACCTGGGCACCCTGGTCCCGGAAAGCCAGATCCTGCTGCTGCCCTACGTCATGCCTTCGGACAGCCAGCAGGCCGACAGGATCCTCGCCGACAGCCCCACGCTGAACCAGGGCCTCGCCAAGTTCTTTGCCGCAAAAGGCCTGAAGCTGGGCGCCCTCTACAGTGAAGGCCCCATGTACTGGACGACGCGCAAGATCGTGCGCACCCCCGCGGACCTGTCCAACCTGAAGGTTCGCGTGATGGTTTCACCCCTGCTCCTGAAAGCCTACGAAGACCTGGGCGCCAGCCCGACGCCGATCTCCTTTGGTGAAGTCTATGGTGCATTGCAGCTGGGCCAGATCGATGCGCAGGTCAACCCGATCCCGGCCATCGAGGAAATGAAGTTCTACGAAGTGACGGACTACCTGATCAATTTTGGCGAACTGAATCTGGTCACGGCCGTCATGGCCAGCGAAGACTGGTACCAGGCGCTGCCGGCCAATCGCAAGCAGCTGGTGGACGAAACGCTCGCGGAAGTGAAGGCCGAAATGCCCGCCATCGTCAAGCGGTTCAACGAAGAACGCTGGGCAGCGATCCAGAAGGCCAAGCCGCAGGTCAAGATGATCGAACTCACCGCCGACGAACGTGCCGTCTTCCGCCAGCGATCGGCGAAGACCCAGGCGGCGGTGTCCGGCCTCGTCGGGAAACAGGGTTCCGAGCTGCTGCAATCGCTGGTGGCCGAGATCGGCAACTGAGGAAATGCCCGCGGCGCGTCCCTGCGCCGCGGGCGATCCATCTGATTCAGGCAGGAGCCGACATTCATGCAGACATCCTCCCCGTCGCAGCAGCCCATGCTGCTGCGGCTCGACCAGGCCATCAACTGGATCGAAGCGGCGATCATCGGACTATCCATGATGATCATGGCCGCCAACACGGTGGCGAACGTCCTGGGCCGCTACGTGTTTTCCCACAGCCTTTATTTTTCAGAGGAACTGAACGAAATCCTGATGGTGACGGTCACCTTCATGGGTCTCGGATACATCACGCGCAACGGCCGCCACATCCGCATGTCCGCGCTCTACGACATGGTCGCGGAACGCCCGCGGCGCTGGCTGATGGTGTTCATCGCGCTGACGACCGCAGCCGCCATGTTCTTCCTCGCCTGGCAGGCGTGGGACTATGTCGCCAAGGTCGCCGCGCGCGGCCGAATGACGCCCGCCATGCAGCTGCCCCTGTGGACCACCTATGTCAGCGTGGTGATCGGGCTCACGCTCACCGGACTGCAGTACCTGTATGCCGCCTGGGCCAATCTCACGCGCAGAAGCGGGGTATGGATTTCCTACTGCGAAACGGATGAGTACGAAGATCCGGAACTCACCGAACTGCTCAACCAGCAGGGTACGGCGCACGCGGCCCGTCCGGACGAACTGCAGGCGGAGGGCTGACCATGTCGATGATGATGCTCATCGTGATGTGCGTGCTGCTGCTCGCCGGCTACCCGATGATGATGCCGCTTCTGGGTGCCACGCTGCTCGCCTTCTTCATCTACCTGCCCGACCTCAGCCTGCAGCAAGTCGTGCAGCAGATGATCGGCGGCGTCAAGCCCTCGGCCCTGGTGGCCGTCCCCATGTTCATCTTCGCGGCCGACATCATCACCAAAGGCCGTTCGGCAGATCGCCTGATCGACCTGGTGATGCGCTTCATGGGCCACCTGCGCGGCGGCCTGGCCATATCGGTGACTTCGGCCTGTGCCCTGTTTGGCGCCGTGTGCGGTTCCACCCAGGCCACCGTCGTGGCCATCGGCGGCCCCATGCGGCCCCGCATGCTCAAGGCCGGCTACCGGGACGACTTCACGATGGGCCTGATCGTGAATGCCGCGGATCTGGCCTACCTCATCCCGCCCTCCATCGGCATGATCGTCTATGGCGTGCTCTCGGGAACGTCCATTTCCGAACTGTTCATCGCCGGGATCGGGCCGGGCCTGGTGATCGTCGCGTTGTTTTCCGCGTGGTGCTGGCATATCGCACGCAGGCAGAACATTCCGGTCCTGCCGCGCGCCACCTGGGCCGAACGGGGGCAGGCGCTGTACCGCGCGCTGTGGCCGCTGGGGTTCCCGGCGATCATCGTGGGCGGCATCTACGGCGGAGTCTTCAGCCCCACCGAAGCCGCCGCCATCTGCGTGCTCTACGCCACCATCCTGGAACTGCTGATCTTCCGGTCCATCCACGTCAGGGATCTATGGATGGTCGCCCTGTCGACCGGCGTCATGACTTCGATCGTCTTCATCCTGATCGCCGCCGGCGCCGCCTTCTCCTGGACGATTTCCTATGCCCAGGTGCCCCAGGCGATCATCGCCGCCGTTGGACTGGACGGTGCCGGGCCGGTCAAGGTCCTGGTTGCGATCAACGTCGCCTTTTTCATCGGCTGCATGTTCGTCGATTCCATCGTCGTCATGCTGATCCTGGTGCCGATCTTTGCCCCCCTGATTGCAGCCGCCAGGCTCGACCCCGTCCTGGTGGGCGTCATCGTGACCATGCAGGTCGCCATCGGCGCCGCCACGCCGCCCTTCGGCGCCAACCTGTTCACGGCGGTCGCCGTCTTCCGCCGCCCCTTCCTAGCGGTGGCGCGCGGCGTGCCGATCTTCATCCTGATCCTTTTGTTCGTCACCGTCCTGACGATGGTGTTCCCGCCCATTGCGCTCGGGTTGCGGGACCTGGCATTCCACTGACACACAACGCCCCCGATGGCCGAAGCCATCCACCCACCCATTTCCTACAGGAGTTGAACCATGGTTGCACACACCCCGATCGGCCCCGTCGAAGCGACGAAAGTGCCCCGTTATGCCGGCCTGGGCACCTTCGTCAGGCTGCCCCAGATCGAATCGGTGCCCGATTATGACGTCGCGATCGTCGGCGTCCCCTTCGACGGCGGCACCTCGTACCGGCCCGGCGCGCGCTTCGGGCCCTCTTCGATCCGCGAAGCCTCGCGCCTGCTGCGTCCCGGCTATCACACCGAACTCGACTGCACGCCCGTCAAGGAACTGCAGTTCGTGGATGCCGGCGACATCGCCTGCACACCCTACAACAACCAGCAGGCCGTCGAGCAGATCGAAGCGGGCGCCAGCAAGCTGGTCGGCAAGGACAAGGCGGTGATCGCAATCGGCGGGGATCACACGATCGCCCTGCCGATGCTGCGCGCCACGACCAAAGTCCACGGCCCCGTTGCCCTGCTGCACTTCGACGCCCACCTGGATACCTGGGGTTCGTACTTCGGCGAACCGCTGAACCACGGCAGCCCCTTCCGGCGCGCCTTCGAAGACGGGCTGCTGATCGAAAACAAGTCCATGCACATCGGCATCCGCGGCCCCGTCTACGATCAGGACGATTTCCTGCGGGATCACGAATTCGGCTTCCAGATCATCCGCTGCACCGATCTGGACCGGGAAGGCGTGCCTGCGGCGATCCAGCGCGTGCGCGACCGCCTCGGCGACACCCCGGTCTACCTGTCGATCGACATCGATGTGCTGGACCCGGCCTATGCGCCCGGCACCGGAACGCCGGAATGCGGCGGCATGCATTCGCGCGAAATCCTGCAGCTGCTGCGCGGCCTGGCGGGCCTGAATTTCGTCGGCGCCGACGTGGTCGAAGTGGCTCCGGCCTATGACAATGCGGAAGTCACGTCGCTGGCAGCGGCGACGCTCGTCTTCGACATCATGGGCCTGATCGCGCACAACCTGAACCGGAACCAGGCTGCGAAATAAGCATCCGGATGGCACACCCGGGCGGCGCAGCCGGCCGGGTGTGCCCCGGGATCCCGGATTTCGTCAGAGCAGCCCGAGCACCATGGTCTCAGTCGAGGCCGAGTGGCTTTCCAGCAGCTTCTTCAGCTTCTGCGCATCGCGATCCCGCAAGGCTTTGAAAATGGCCTCGTGTTCCAGGTACCTGTCGTTCATGGCGCTGTTCGTCGAACTCGAGCCCATGCGATACAGGTAGGCGATGATCTGGGCCTGCAACTGCACCTGGGCGTACAGCCGATCCAGCGTCGGATTGCGCGCGCAGGCCACGATGGCCGCATGAAACCGGACATTGCTGCGCACGTAGCGCGCCAGGTCGCGGCGCAGGCTGCCCGATTCCTGTCCGGACCATTTCAGCTCGGCGAGCAGGCCTTCGATGTGGCGCAGATCCTCGTCCGTCACGTTGCGCACCGCTTCATCGACGGCAAAGTCCTCGAGCGTGCGGCGCAGGGCAAACAGCTGCCTGGCCGTCCGGGCGTCGATGTCGTTGACGGTGGTGCCGCTGCGCCCGGCCACGGACAACAGGCCTTCCGATTCCAGCCGGGCAATGGCTTCCTTGACCGGGGTTCGTCCCAGCGAAAGCCTTTCCGCCAATAACGAGACCGACGTCCGCTCGCCCAGGCGCAACTGATACGAAAGGATCAGATCGATGATCGCATCGTAGGCCTGATCCGCCAGCGATGCCCGATCTTTCTGAAATGAATCGAAGGCACTCGTGCCCGTCGGTTCCTCGTCGCCCTTCGAACGCATGATGGTATCCAGCTGATTCATGGTCATGTTGTGTCGCCGCTCCGTGCTCTGCCAGCCGGCCACCCAGCGTGATCGCCTTCCGAGGCCGCATCATATAACGAAATCCGGTTCGTACAAACCTGGGCGGCCCCGCCTGCGGACGGCTCGGCGCCTTCCATCATACCGGATCGGATCCGCTTACATAACGAAATGAAATTCTTTGTTGACATGTCAGTGCGATATGGCAAAAATAAACATCAAGGCGATTGTATCGCTCACCCGGTCAAAGCCGCAACGGATACGAGCCACATCGGATACGAGCCGCAACGAATACGCCAAGGGCTGACGGCGCAGCCACCACGAACGCGCGCTGCCAGGCCGGCAAGATTTTTTCTCATTTCATCAGGAGCAGTCATGAAGATTCTGGTTCTCGGCGCAGGGGGCCTGGGTGGGTACTTCGGCGGACGCCTCGCGCAGGCTGGAGCCGATGTCACTTTTCTCGTGCGCAAGCACCGCCAGGAACTGCTGGCGGCCCACGGCTTGCGCATCCGAAGCAAGTTCGGCGATTACAGCGGCCCGGTGAAGACAGCCCTGGAACACGAGGTGGCCGGCACCCCATGGGATGTCATCATCCTCAGCTGCAAGGCCTACGACCTGGATTCCGCCATCGAGACCATCCGGCCGGCAGTGGGCGCCAAGACCGCCGTGCTGCCGCTGCTGAATGGCGTGCGCCACCTGCAGCACCTCAATGACGTCTTCGGCAAGACCCATGTTCTGGGAGGCCTCGCGAAGATCGTCTCCATGGTGGATGCGGAAGGCATCGTGCATCACCTGAACGACTGGTGCGCCATCACCTTTGGCGAACAGGACGGCCGCATCAGCGAACGCGTCACCCGGCTGCAGGCGCTCTTCCCCGCCGATTCCGTCAAGGCATCGGCCGTGCCCGACATCCAGCAGAAGATGTGGGAAAAGTTCGTGCACCTGGCCACCGTGGCGGGCATCGCCAGCCTGATGCGCGCCAGTGTCGGGGAAATCGCCCGCGTGCCCGGCGGCACGGAACTGCTCATCCACTTTCTCGAAAGCAACGCGGCCGTCGCCAAGGCCGAAGGCCACCCCATCCCGGAAAGCTTCCTGAAGGAATACCGGGACCTGTTCCACGACCAGCAATTGCCGTACGTGCCCTCGCTGCTGCGCGACGTCGAGCGGCACAACCGCTGCGAGGGGGACCACATCCTCGGGCACATGCTTGCCCTGGTGAACAAGCACCACATGGAGCCCACGCTCCATGAACTCATCCACATGAACCTGCAGACCTACGAAGTGCGCCGGCAGGCGGGACGGTTCTGAGACTGGCGGTTGGCCGATGCGATACTTTGCAAGAGTAGGTGCCTTTAAGGGTAAGTCATGAATGAAAAACGCTATAGCATCGCCTTGATCGCCGGTGACGGCATTGGTCGCGAGGTCGTTCCGGAAGGCGTGCGGGTCCTGGAGGCCGTCGGCCGGAAATACGGCTTCTCGTTCGATTGGACCGAACTGCCGTGGTCCTGCGAATACTATCGCCAGCACGGCCACATGATGCCCAAGGACGGGCTGGACCGCCTGCGCGCCATGGATGCGATCTACCTGGGCGCCGTGGGCTACCCGGGCGTGCCCGACCACGTGTCGCTGTGGGGGCTGCTCATCCCGATCCGCCAGCAGTTCCAGCAATACGTCAACCTGCGCCCGGTCCAGCTGCTGCCCGGCGTCCAGTCCCCCTTGCGCAACGCGCAGCCCGGGGACATCGACATGCTGATCGTGCGCGAAAACACCGAAGGGGAATATTCCAGCATCGGTGAGCGGGTGGGCATGGGCTCGCCCGAAGAACGGGTGACCCAGCAAAGCGTCTTCACGCGCAAGGGCGTCGACCGCATCCTCCACTACGCGTTCCAGCGCGCGCGCGAACGGCGCAAGCACGTCACGAGCGCCACGAAATCCAACGGCATTGCCTTTGCCATGCCCTATTGGGACGAACGCTTCCGCGACATCGCCGCCCAGTACCCCGACGTCAAAGCCGACCAATACCACATCGACAACCTGTGCGCGCAATTCGTGCGCGACCCGGGGCGGTTCGACGTCGTCGTCGCCTCCAACCTGTTCGGCGACATCCTGTCCGACCTGGGCCCGGCGTGCACGGGCACCATTGCCATCGCCCCGGGCGGCAACATCAACCCGGAGCGGGCACATCCGTCGATGTTCGAACCCGTGCACGGCTCGGCGCCCGACATCGCCGGCAAGGGCATTGCAAACCCGATCGGGCAGATCTGGTCCGGCTCGATGATGCTGGCGCATCTGGGCGAGGCACAGGCCTCGGCCGATGTCTTCGACGCCATCCGGGCCGTGGTGCGCAGCGGTCCGAAGACGCCCGACATGGGCGGCAAGGCGGCCACCACAGAGGTCACGGATTACCTGCTGCAGGCCCTCGCCCCGTAAGGGACCCCGCGGGACACCCGCCCACCCACTGCCAATCGAGTCACCCTGAATCGACCATGCCCCCGGAAACGCTCCATATCCTCTGCGCCGGCGCCTGCCAATCGCTGCTCAACCAGATCCGCCCGCGGCTGGCGGCCGTCCCCATCCAGGTCGAGTTCGGCCCGGTCGGGCGGCTGTCGGACCTGCTGCGCTCCGGCAGCGCAGCCGACGTGCTGCTGACCTCACGCCGGGCGCTGGGCGCCCTGGTGGGCGAAGGCTATGTGGACGCGGCGTCCATACAGACCGTGGGGCGGGTACCGACCTCGATCGCGGCGCGCGCGGGCGCCCCCGGCGCCGCCCTGGTGGCGGCCACCCAGGACCCCGGCCGGTTCGCCGATGCCTTGCTGAGTATTGACCACCTCTATCTGCCCGACACCCGCCGGGCGACGGCGGGCATCCATATGCGTCAAGTATTCGAGGCCCTGGGCGTGGCCGAGGCGGTCACGCGGTAATCATCCCTTTAAACCGCAGCGACCATGCGCGGATTTCCCAGCTGAGCAACCGGCACGCCTTGCGCGCCCTGGCCCAGCCTGTGGATCGGCAGATGAATGCAGCCTTTGCGGCGCTCTTTGCCTGATCCCGCCATGGACACGCTCCAGACCCCAGGCCCGGCCCCGGGCCACGCCCGCACCAAGCTCGACTTGCTGTACCACGAGGTGCTGGGCGAAGTCGCCAGCCTCGTGGATCGGCTGGAAACCGTCAGCACAAGCCTGGATGCTGCCCAACAGCAGATCCAGACCGTGGTCGACACCCAGCAGGTCCTGCCCCAGCAACTGGCCCGGCATCTCACGACCACACTGGAGGCCACCGCCAAGCCCATCCACCAGCAGCACCAACAAGCCATCCAGGCCATGCTGGATGCGACCAGCACCCGATTGGATCACCTGGCCCAGGAGGCAGCCCGGTGTGCCCGCATCACGCACCGAGCCGCCCGACGCATGGCACTCATCGCCGTGGTCATTGGCGGTGCCTCTGGTGTGCTGGGCGGGCTGCTGGCTGGCCTGGCGCTGGGCCAGTGGCTGATCCCCTGACTCCACGAAGGCAACCATGTCTACCCTCGCCTCCCAGCGCACCGCCGCATTCTTATCAACTTACTCAGACGGCTGCCCTTCCGCACGGCAATCATCGGCCAAGCTCCAAGTCGTATCCCCCGGACGCTTGATCCATAAATCTCGCCAGGCATTTCTGCTGGTCCCAGTAATTTTGTTTGCAAGTGAGCCCGGTGTAGTTGGTTTTCCATCAAACATAACCTGATCGCCATCAACAGCAGCGTAGTGGTACTGCCCCTTGTATTGCATGCGGATCTCAGTACCACTAGGCAAAAACAAGCTTTTCCACTGAAACCCATGTGTAGCACTCTGGTGCAGAAGCTCCGGCTTCGAGTCCGCATTTGCCATCCAGTAATCAATAGCGTCCGAGACCACCTGCACCGGGTCCCGACCGTCCTTCTTTGCCTCTAAGAACTCCGCTAACTCCAGAAACAACGAGGTAGAAACAGGAATCGAAATTTGCGTATTCATACGTTTTACTCCTTTTAATTACTCTTCTATGCTATCAGACCAAAACTTGTTGTCAAGCATGTTTACGCATAAAAAAGTGAAAAAACGCATTCCAACAAACTTCTAAATTAAGGACATGCCTTTTGTCTACCCTGATCTCCCCCATCACTCGGCGGCGCATTGCCGCCTTCTCCCTGGCGCTCTTTCCCATCGGGGCCTGGATGACGGCAGCCACCTATGGCAGCGGCATCGCCTGGCGCGACTGGAATCGCCAGATGGCCTGGCATTTCGTGAAACTCACCCCCGGCTATCCCCTGCTCTACGGGGCGCTGGGCGTGGGCCTGGTGCTGGCCCTGGCCTTGATCCTCTTTATCGGCCGCACTGCGAAAACGGAAGGCTTCGAGGGGGCCGCCTACAAGCATTTCGTGCGCGGCACCCGGATGACTACGGCCAAACATCTGGCAAAGCTCTGCACAGAACCTGGCAAACAGCAGATCGACGTGGCAGGCATCCCCATGCCTACTGCAAACGAAAACCTGCATCTACTGGTGAGCGGCGCCACGGGGTCCGGCAAATCGGTGCTGCTGCGCAATATGGCGGCGTCTGTGCTGGCACGATCCCGCAGTCATCAGCACCACTTGCCCGGCCAACCATCCATGCACAACGACCGCATGATCGTCATCGACCCGAACGGCGATCTGCTGAGTAAATTCTGGCAACCCGGCGACGTGATCCTCAACCCCTACGATGCCAGAAGTGAGGGCTGGTCCTTCTTCAACGAAGTCCGTGCCGACTACGACTGGAAGCGCCTGGCGCATTCTCTAGTGCCCATGAGCCAGGACAAGAACGCCGAGGAATGGAATGATTTCGGGCGGCTGCTGCTGCGCGAAACCGCAAAGAAGCTGCACCAGCTGCAAGGCCCTGAGGCCAACATCATGGATCTGTTCCGGCTGTGCACCATCGAGGACCCGAAGGTGCTGAAGCAATTCCTGGACGGCACCCTGGCAGAATCCCTGTTTGTCGGCTCCAGCGAAGCCAGCAAGGCCCTCTCGTCGGCCCGGTTTGTGCTGTCCAACAAGCTGTCGGAACACACCAGCATGAAACCTGGCCCCTTCTCCATCCGTGACTGGCTGGACAGGCCGGACGGCGGGAATCTGTACATCAACTGGCGCGAAGACATGATGAGCTCCATGCGGCCCCTCGTGTCCTCCTGGGCTGATGTCTTCATCACGTCGATTCTGTCTATGCCCGAAGGCACCGACAGGCGCTGGTGGCTTTTCATCGACGAGCTGGCCAGCCTGGAGGCGCTGCCGTCACTGGAAGCGGGGCTCACCAAAGGCCGCAAAAATGGGCTGCGCATCGTGGCTGGCCTGCAAAGCACATCCCAGCTGGAACACCTGTACGGCAGGACGATGGCCACCACCATCCGGGCGAGTTTCCGCAACCTGGTCGTGTTGGGCGGATCCCGTACCGACCCGCAGACCGCCCGCGACATGAGCGAAAGCCTTGGCAAACACGAGGTCGAGCGGCCAAAATACAGCGTCAGCCGCAGCGTGGATCATCGGAACACGTCGGATAACATGGATCGGACGGTTGAGGACGTGGTGACGGCGGCGCAGATCCAGGCACTGCCGGTGCTGGAGGGGTATGTGGCACTGGCTGGGGATTTGTCGGTGGCGAGGGTGAGGATGCCGATTCAGCAGTTTGGCGAGGTCGCTATGTCATTCCAGGATGGAAAATGACAGCAATAGGCCAAAAAGGCGATCTGGCCACAGAATCACACAGAGCAGCTATCCGCAATCATTGGAGTTACTTGATAACATTCAAGCAACGTGTCCCTACCGCAGAGTGAAAAATGGCTTCGCCAATTGATGAACTTTACCAGGCAGTTTTCGGATCGGTACCAACAAAAGCGGGGGCTGCTTTTGAACGCCTAGCGGCAATCGCTACTTACGTTACTACAGAGGATGGCAGTATCACACACGATACGTCTCTCAGGGGTGCGCACTCCGGTAGTCGCTATCAGATAGATGTCCTTCACCAATGCGCAGAGAAAAAAACGATGGGTGAAGCGAAGGACTACTCAGACCGTGGAGGGAAGGTCGGCCGCCCCGATTTACAAAAGCTTGCAGGCGCGCTCTTAGACCTTCCGAGTGTGGACAAAGGGGTCTTCTGGTCCGCTACAGATTATACGAAACCTGCGCGACAGTATGCCCAGGCGGCTAAGGCCATGAACGGCAAGGAAATCCTTCTTAGGGGCCTCAGAGAGAGCACGCATCTTGACGAACAAGGCTTTGTCAAGACTATTCGCGTTACAGGCACATATCACATTGCAGAGCTACACAAAGCAATCTGGACAGTTCATTGGTCAGCACAAGGACGTGCTAGCTTACTTTCGCTCATTTCGGACGATAAGAAAACGGCTGAAATCTCTGAGGTTCTTGAAGATTTCTTCGACTCAAACGGAGGCAAAATCACCTCGATTTTTGAACTCACGTCGGGCGGCTACGGCAACATTGGGGAAGATGAAGTGAGTCGAGGTTGTTACTGGTTGCCCGGCCATTACATCAGGGCCAATGGAATTCTCGCCTCCATCTGTGGGCTTGAATATGAAATTCCATATGCAAGCCATACGGAATCGTTCGAAATCACTGACAACAGCACTTATCGGCTTGTAGTGCTTGATGAAACAGGTGCGCCAGTGAGAATTCTAACTGACGAGAAACTACGGGAGTTCGCCTTCGATACTCAGGGCCAGTTGGTTATCCCTACGCATCGTTGATAACCCAGAATAGCACTTGAAAAACATCCGCTAAGGGCCGCCATCATCCGTCCACATTTCCTGTGGAAAACCCTGTGTAATCCCCCTGCCATTTTCCCCAACAGCCAGCACCGGCGCGCCTTTCGCGCCTGCTGGCTGATCTTTTACCACCCCCACTTCCCGGAGCACCCATGATCTCGCACAGCCAGATCTATCGGGCCCGTGCGGCCCTTGCGACCCACTACTATGCCGACCAGGCCGACGATTACTACAGCCGCGACGGCAGTGCCGCCACCTGGCAAGGCGATGGTGCCCGGCGCCTGGGCGCAGTCGGTGCCATCGACCCCGTCCGCTTCAAAGCCATGCTGCAAGGTGATTTTGGCCATGGCATCACAGCCAGTCAATCCGTGCGCAAGGATGCCAAGGCCCGCGCCGCGCTGGATCTGACCTTTGGTGCGCCCAAAAGCATCACGCTGCAGGCGCTGATCGGCGGCGACGAGCGCCTGATCCAGGCGAACGATGACGCCGTGGCCACGGCCCTGGCCTACGTCGAACAGCACTTGGCCATGGGCCGCAGGAAGGAAAGCGGTAAGTCACGGGTGGAGCACACGGGCAATCTCATCATCGCCAAGTTTCGCCACGAAACAGCCCGGCCTACGGAAGACGCGGCACCGGACCCGCATCTGCACGTCCACGCGTTGCTCATGAACCTGACGCAGCGGGCCGACGGCCAGTGGGTGGCGTTATCCAATGAACAGATCTTCCAGCTGCTGCGGGTCACCGACTCCATCTATCAGGCGACGCTGGAGCGCAATGTCCGGGCGCTGGGCTATGCCGTGCGCCACGAGAAAAACCATATCGAGCTTGCCCATATCAGCCGGGAGCAGATTGAATTCTTCAGCAAGCGCAGCGCAGGGATCACGGCAGAGCTCACAGCACGCGGTACCAGCCGCGACCAGGCTCCGCACGCCCTTCGCCAGGGTATCACCCTCGCCCACCGGCAGCAGAAGACCCAGGCCTACAGCCGGGCCGAGCTGCAACATGAGTGGCAGGCGTCGGCTCAAGCCATCGGCATGCGGTTTGACCAGGCTGGCCTGCAGACAAGCGTGCAGCCACAGCAGGAAGCCAGCAATGCCTCCAATCTGGTAGCCCAGGCATCGCTGTCATGGGCAATCCAGCACCTGGCCGAGCGCGAATCCGTCGTGCCCTTGGCCGATCTGCTGCAAAGTGCCGTGCGCCACGCGGGCGGTCATACGGACGTCACCACCATCCAGTCGGCCATTCAGGCCCGGGTACAGGCAGGGACACTGATCCAGGAAGCCCCACACTATTGCAGCACCCAGGACATGAAAGCCACACCCATGACCCGCGACGGTTGGGCGGCCGAAGTCGTTCGCCTGCGCGGGGCCTCGCAGGATGCAGCCTTGCAGCTGGTCGATCAGGCGATCACCCAAGGGCGGCTCTTGATGGAAAGCCCCCGCTACGCCACACGCAAGGCCTATGAGGCAGAATCCCGCATTCTGGCGGCCGAAGCAAACGGCCGCCGTGCCTGGCAGGCTCCCATCACCAGCGCCATGGCCGAGGCTGGGCTGGATGAGCGCCTGACCCCAGGCCAGCGCGAAGCCGTGATGCTGATTGCCAGCGACACCGACCAGATCAGCGGCATCCAGGGCTTAGCCGGGACCGGCAAGTCTTTCGCGCTGCAAAACGCCCAGACCATCCTGCAGCAGAAGGGCCACAGCCTGGTGGCGCTCGCCCCCTATGGCGGCATGGTTCGCAATCTGCGCAAGGATGGCGTGCCCGCCAATACCGTGGCCTCGGTACTGGCCGCCCGCGACAAGCGGGCCTTCACCAGCCAGCTGGGCCCACAGACCGTGGTGGTAATCGACGAAGCCGGGGTCGTGCCCGTGCGCCAGATGGACAGGCTCCTGGCGCTCATCCAGCCCACCGGCGCGAAGGTGGTGCTGCTGGGCGACACGGCCCAGACCAAAGCCATCGAGGCGGGCCGCGCCTTTGCCATGCTGCAGGAACACGGCATGAAGACCGTACTCATGGGCGACATCCAGCGTCAGCGTTCCGAGCGGCTGCGCCAGGCCGTGCAGCTGGCCGCCAGTGGCCAGGCCAGTCGGTCCCTGCCCTT
The DNA here is from genome assembly GCF_001592225.1 of Castellaniella caeni NBRC 101664. GTDB lineage: Bacteria > Pseudomonadota > Gammaproteobacteria > Burkholderiales > Burkholderiaceae_B > Castellaniella > Castellaniella caeni. The sequence continues at coordinate 114,308 of NZ_BCWN01000002.1, forward strand.
GCTGGATCGGGTGCTGACGATCCCGGATCAATTCGCTGTCGATGAACACGGTCAGAAGACCCGCGACAGCTCGGCCCGGTATGAGGCCATCGCCCAGGCCTATGTGAAGCTGCCTGCCGATCAGCAGGCCAGCACCATCGTCGTGACTGGTACCAACACCTCCCGCCAGGCGATCAATGCCCGCATCCACGCCCTGCGCGGCCTAGAGGGCCAGGGCCAACGCTGCCAGCTGCTGTCGCGCCACGACACCACACGGGCCGAACGCAGTGTCGCCCGGTATTACACCGTGGGCGATATCGTCGTACCGGAACGTGACTACCAATGCGGCCTGAAGCGCGGGGAACTGTATCGGGTGACTGGCATCCCCCACCATGATCGCATCACGGTGCAGGCGGTGAACACAGGTTCGCCAGGGCCGGTACCCATTGAACTCATCCCCCGCACCATGGGCAAGCTCTCGGTCTATCACCTGAACGAATCCGAGCTATCCGTGGGCGACCAAGTGCGCATCACCCGCAACGATGCCCAGCATGACCTGGTCAACGGCCAGCTGGCGCGGGTTGTCGGCATCGAGGCCAGCACCGTCACCATCGAAACTGGCAACAGAAGCATCACCCTGCCGACTGACCAGTCGCTGCACCTGGACTACGCCTACACTACCACGGCGCACAGCGCCCAGGGCCTGACCTGCGACCGGGTACTGTACAACGCGGAAAGTTTCAGCCGTACCACGGCCCAGGATACCTACTACGTCAGCATCTCGCGCGAGCGCCATGAGGTCGTGGTGTTCACGGATGATGCCGACAAGCTGCCGGAACGGGTGGATCGGCTGGGGATCAAGGGGCTGGCGCATGACCTGACCCAGGCGCACGTCGAAAGCCCAGCACCACACCTGCACCGACCCGATGTGGTACCGGAACGGCGGGCAGAATCCTCAATGGAGATCAGTTGACGCCCACTCTGCAGTAAAGCTGCAGAGTGGGCGCCTGCTAAACGGCTTCAAACTGTATGGGGCACGTCACCGGCTTGCCCTACGCCCGCCACCCCAATGTCTCACGACTGTATCTTGCCTGTATCCGTAGCGCATCCAACGTGCCTCCAAAATGAAATTGTTTGCCCTTATCGGAATGTCTACGCACCATTCGGCCACAGTCGTGGCCGCCGTTGTCCCCGCTGGATCAATGGCTTGCGCCATTCCAGTGCTCTATCTGTCCTACATCACCAAGGCCGGCACGTTTCCAGCAAACCATTGATCCACAAAGCTTTTCCCCACCCCGCAAGGGGTGCGTCGTGTGTGGGACGTTTAAGGCCACAAAGGAGCGCAGCGACTTTGGGGACGGAACGGCCCAGCCTGACCGGAAACCGGGCAGGCAGCGTCACAGCACAGGGCCCCAGGCAAAGCCTGGGAACGGGGCCAGGCACCCACATCAGGCAAGCCACGATGCAAGGCCCTGCACACATCAAGGGTTCAGCCCTCGATCAAAGTACCCCGGCGACCCTTCAGGTAGAGGCCGAATCCCACCACCAGCAAAGCGCCCACGACTTCGGCAGCAAGCTTCACGGGCAAGCCGACCTCGCCCAGCCACTTCACGACGACCACATCGGTCACCAGCATGCCGCCCGCGATCCAGCCCAGCAGCGCGGCACCGAAGGTGACAACCAGGGGAAAGCGATCGATGAGCCTGAGCACCAGGGTGCTGCCCCAGACGATGATGGGGACGCTTGCGAGCAGGCCGAAGACTACCAGCCCGATCTGGTGATCCGCATGTGCATTCTGTGCAGCACCTGCAATCGCAATGACGTTATCCAGGCTCATCACCACGTCGGCAATGAGGATGGTCTTCACAGCGGCCAGGATCGACGCGCCACCTGCGACCTTGCTGTGTTCCTCCGAGTCGGGAAGCATCAGCTTCACGCCGATCCAGAGCAGCAGCAAAGCACCTGCTACCTTCAGGAAAGGGATGGTGAGGAGCGTCAGCGCAAAAGCAATGAGCACAACGCGCAGGCCAATCGCGCCCGCCGTCCCCCAGATGATGCCTTGCAGGCGCTGCTTCGGTTGCAGGTTACGGCAGGCCAGCGCGATGACGACGGCGTTATCGCCCCCGAGCAGGATGTCGATCATGATGATCTGAAAGACGGCGGCCCAGCTGAGCGTTTGAAGGAATTCGAGCATTCGTTTCTCCGGATGCAGGTGGTTCGGAACCTGTCTTCGCCTGGAGCCTCCGGCCAGATGATGCGCTTTTGGCGCCTTGGCGCACAAAAACAAAAGGCCTGAACCCCGTGGGGCCAGGCCAGTCGCAGAAAGTAGACGTGCCTTGCCCTGACAGGCAAGGTCTTGCTTGCAGCACGTTGCTGCCCGGGCGCCGGGTTCCTGCACGCGGCAGGTGACCGTACTGACGACGCCACGGAAGTAAGCTACTCCCCTTGTTGCGGCGAAATTATAAACGAATCAGTCGAAAATCTCGTGCCAGAATGACTTGTGCTTGCGTCGGCTATCGTACCGGCGTGAGTCATCATGATGTTGCTGTGGTCGTGACTGAGGTACCGGCGCTTGTGCCTGGGCGGCCTCTTGGGTGCTGCGTTCGATCAATTTGTCGAGCTCTCCGCGATCCAGCCAGACGCCGCGACACTTTGGGCAGTAGTCGATTTCGATGTTCTGACGCGAGGACATGGCGAGATCCGTGTCCAGACATACAGGGCATTTCATGGGCCAATCTCCGTGTGGAATGAACTGTTTGTGACCATCAGGCAGCGGCTTAGTTCCATGCCACGCGAGGCGCTAAACGAAATCCTCGATCACACCGTCGATGCCACAAAGCTTGGCATCGTGACCGGCGTCGATTTGGAGCACGGTCACTGGGATATCAAGCTCTCCGTGCCTGCAACGAAATAACTGTCAGGGTTCCAAATACAGATGCCCAGGCCGGAGAATCCGACCCAGGGCAGATAAATCGGTCAGGCCTGGTTCAGTGCGTCCAGGTGGCGGATCACGTCCTTGGCGGCCCATTGGGCATTGCCAGTCAGCTGGCGCACCCAGGCGCTGCGTGTCGGGCTCCAGCGAAAGCCACAACGCTTCAGCACGTCGCGGGTGTCCTTGGCTGGTTTGCCATCAAACAGGAACATGGCGCGGTTTTCCTGTGGATCCTCGCGGTAGGTGTAGCCGTCCCCCGTCTGCTCAGTTTCGGTGCGCTCGGCGGCACGCTGCAATTCCTTGATGCGGGCCATGATGCGGTGGATATTGGCGTTGTTGTTCTGCAGCTGGAACGGGGCAAAGCCGATGCGGTTCATATAGTCCGGAGTCACGAGCTCCCGGGCGCGTTCTGCGTAGGTCAGGCCAGATTCCACCAGGGTGGCCACCTGCACATCGGCCCCCGCCTTGGCATGGCGGCGCAAGATAGCATTGATCGCCTTCATGGTTTCCTGAATGGCCTGCAGGCTGGCCAGCTTTGCCTGCAGTTTCTCGGTGGCGGCCGGGTCGTCGCTGGAAATCCCGCCTTTGCCCACCGATGCGGCCTTGCTGGCGTAGTGTTCGGCCTTCTTCTGCAGCTCGAAGGACTTTTCAAAGCCTCGGTTGATGCGTTCGCGGTACCGGCGGCCGGATCGTTCCGAATGGTGCCCCACCAGGATGGGCTGGCCCATGGGGATGACGTCCGCCATGCGGCTGGCCTGGGATGCAACCGCATCGGATTGTGCATGTGCCTGCTCGGCGCGTTCTTCATAGCGGGCCTTGCGCGCTGCCTGCTTGGCTTCATAGGTGTTCATGGTCTGATCTCCAAAACAAGGGTTGAACTGCTTTTTCAGCTGACCGGACCCGAAGATTCTTGAGCCGGAACGTCAATCCGCCGTGTGGGGTTGACGCTGGTTTTCCGGTCTTGCCGCCGTCTTCAGTGAGTTCCGTCGCCGTGCCGATCTGGACCACGCAGCGCCGAACGGAAAGGGGCAGGCACGCAAGCCGCAGCGCGTAGCCGCAGGCGCAGGGACCGGGTGAGTACCTGGCAGCGCGCACCCCTTGCAGCGAGAAGCGAAAGTGGTACACGTCGGCGTTTCAGGCGGAGGAAATCACGGAAGACGAGATGACGGCCCGATCCAGGCGATGACCCCACACGGCAGCTGCGCGGCGAGCGCCCCTAGCCCCGCATCCTCGGGGCTCTGACTGGGCCATGGCCCGCATTCCCGCAGTGGCCCTTGCCAGCGGCACCAGAGGACAAGGCCGACCGGGGCTCCCTTGGCCCGGTCGGCCTTGTTGCTTGCAGGGTTGCGCTGTTCCTCCGGCCCCTGCCATGCGACCCCAGGCGCACGGCAGGGGCCGGCCAATCCCGCTTCATGATCGGCCGATCATGCTCACGTCCCCGCCTGCTGCCAGGCGGGGCGGATCCCCCGCCCTGCCCTGGTTCCTCCTACACTTGCCCGCGTTCGGCCAGCGACGTGGTCTCTGTCGCACTCACCACGATATGGTCCAGTATCCGAACGTCGATCAGGGCCAGCGCCTGTTTCAGTTGCCGTGTCAGGTGGATGTCGGCAGCGCTGGGTTCTGCGATCCCCGATGGGTGGTTATGTGCCATGAAGAGCGCGGCGGCGTTCAACCGTAGCGATGTCTTCACGATCTCGCGCGGGTAGATGTTCGCCTGGCTCAGCGTCCCCATGGCCTGTTCGATGTAGCGGATAGGCCGCAGCTGCGCATCCAGATACAGAAACGCGGCGCATTCGTGCCCCAGCCCGGCCAGCTTGGACTGAAAGAATGACCTCACCCGCTGGGGGTTACCCAGTGCATTGTCGATGGAAATCAGGCTGACGGCGGCTTCGCGGCCTGCCGCCAGAATCTGGCTGTCGGTGGCAGGCTTATAGCGCCCGCTGGGGCTGCGCACATACAGGGGGTGTGCGTCGTTCATGTTGTCATAGCTCAGCGCGGCGGTGCTGTTCGTGTTCATGGGTGCTTTCTCCTTTCGGGGTTAACCGGCTACCGGGGCCGAAGATTCCGAGCCTTTCGTAGGTTTTGCGGTGTCCGCAGACCTACATCTGGCCCGGAGTGCCACCGTTGCCGTGAGTTCGTCGCCTTGCCGCGCTGGATCACGAAGGGACGACCGGAAAGGGGCGGGCACGCAAGCCGCAGCCCGAAGGAGAACGAAGAGAAACGAAGGGACCGGGTGAGTACCCGGCGAAGCGCACCCCTTGCAGGAAGGGATGCAGTGATACAGTCGGCGTTTTAGGCGGCGAAATCAGGGCAATGGCTGCCTGCGCCGTGGAGATGGACTTGCGGCTACCGGCCGCGCGGCTGAGCGCCGCCACCGGACAGAGGACGGTCTGACTTAATGCGCTGTGATCTGGTTCCTGCAGCCCGCCCTGCGTCTCTGTAGGAAGGCCACGGCAGTAGTTCGAATTTAGTATGAGTCATGATTTTGCTTTGCGATGCTGGACTCCAGCGCTGCCAGAATGGGACAGTCATCCAACGGCTGGTCCTCGGCCTTACAGACATCAATCAGTTCGCCCAACGCCTGCGACATCGCTTGCATCGTCCTAATCTTGTGTTCGAGCTGCAATTTCTTTCGGATCGCCAGGCTGCGTACATCGCTGCAGCACGAGCTGTTATCGGCCCTGAGCTCAAGTAACTGGCGTATTTCCGACAGCGTCATGCCGCAGTGCTGGGCGTGTTTGATGAAGTCCAGCCGGCGCACCGCGTCGTCGCCATACAGTCGATAGCCCGCTTCCGTCTTTTTTGCTGGTATCAATAGGCTTTCATCCTCGTAGAAGCGGAGCGTGTCGGTGCTGACCTCTGCAAGTTTCGCGAGCTTCCCGATCGTCAACCAGGTACGGTCCCGAGCCACCTCATCGAGCGAGTCGGTCTGGTGCCTACGCCCTGGCGCACGATTTTCGTTTTGAGGTGCCTTGCCGACGCCAGCGCGGTGTCCTTGGCTTGGCTTGTTTGGTGATTGCACGAACTCTCCTCCGATGAGTGTTTGGCTTAGGGTTCCAGCCGGTTCGCGGCGCTATCCGGCCCGTCTCAACTGCGCGGACCGGAGGTTCAACTGACGATCTTGGTCTCGTAACCGGCTTCACCCAGGCATTCCGCGAGTGCAGCCGGTTCTACCGTTGCCGTGTCAAACAGCACCTCGATACGTTGGTCGAGCGCCTGTGCGCGGACCTGCCGCACACCCTGCACAGGTGTGAGCAGTCGCGCGACGCGCTGTTCGCATTTCTCACAGTTGAGGCGTTGATCGCCGATGACTTCGAATGTGACGGACTTGAACATGGCTAAGACCTTTCATGAATGACTTGGTTGTTGATCGAGGAGAATCCTGAACCGGAAACAGGCCAAGAAGGCACGTCTTTCTCTCACGACGCGGTCGCTCTGGATGGCATTTGAGGTACGCGCCCGACCGCCCGGATCGCCTCGAAGAAATAGTCGCCGCGGCCCCACAGGGAGTTGATGAAAATTGCCGTCACGCTCGCGGCCATAGCAACCATGCCCCATATCGGATAAATCAGGCCCGTGGCGGCCGCCGGAATTCCGATGCCATTGAACAGGAAGGCAAGCGAGACGTTCTGCACAATCTTCCGGTAGCTGTTGCGGCTGACCGCATAGGCCTCCAGTACAGCACCGAGCCGCTGGTTCAGGACGATCACGTCGGCTGATTCGATCGCAATGTCGGCACCACTGCCGAAGGCGATGCCGACGTCAGCTTGCATCAGAGCCGGCGCATCGTTGATGCCGTCACCGACCATGGCCACGCGTGCACCCTGCTGCAGTTGCCGGATCAAGTCGGCTTTTCCGGCGGGCAGCACGCGCGCATGCACTTCTTCGATGCCGGCGGCACGGGCAAAATGACGGGCCGCCTGCTGGTTATCGCCGGTGATCAAGCTGGTGCGGATGCCCAGCGCGTGCAGGCGGCGCACGGTATTCCGCGGCGTCGGGCCGCAGCGCGTCGCCAAGCGCCAGCAGGCCGAGCAGCACGCCGTCCCGCGCAAGACCGATGACTGTCAGTCCGCTCGCTTCGAGTTCATCGATGTGTGGAGTGTGGGCCGCGAGCTCCACACCTTCAGCTGCGAGAAACACCGGGCTGCCGACCATCAACCTCGTCTCCCCGAGGCGTGCCCGAACGCCGTGACCCGCGACGGCCTCGAACCCTTCCACCTCGGGCAGCACGATATGGCGTTTAAACGCTTCTTCCACCACGGCCCGCGCGAGCGGGTGCTCGGAGAAGGCTTCGACGGCTCCCGCAAATGCAAGCAAGTCCTCTTCAGCACACGCCACCGCGATGATCTCGCGCAAGGCGGGGCGGCCCTCGGTCAGCGTGCCGGTCTTGTCAAACACCACACGGTTCACGCGCCGCAAGGCTTGAAACGCTTCACCGGTGCGCATCAGTACGCCGCGCTCGGCCGCTTCGCCCGCGCCGCGGACAATGGACAGCGGTGCCGAAATGCCCACGGCGCAGGGATAGCCCATGACCAGCACGCTCAGACCGGCAAACACCGCCCGCCTCAGATCGGGGGAAGACCCGACGAGAAGCGGGCCAAGTAGCCAGAAGAGCGCCGCGCCAGCCGCGGTGAACAGCACGATCGGTGTGTACACGCGCAATACGCGGTCCACGAGATGCAGCAAGCCCGGTTTGAGGGCGCGGGCGTCTTCGACACTGCGTACCACCTGCCTGAGAAAACTTTCTTCGCCCACCACACTGACGCGCACCAGCAGTGTGCCGTGGCCGTTCAGCGCGCCACTCACCACCCGGTCTCCGGCGCGCTTCTCGACGGGTAGCGGCTCGCCAGTTACCAGTGATTCATCCACGTCCGATCCGCCCGACTCAACCTGTCCGTCGATCGGCACACGCCCTCCCGGGCGGATGCGCACCAGGTCGCCGACGCGTACCTGTTCGAGCGGCACCTCTTGTTCCAGGCCGTCCTTGACGAGATAGGCAACATCAGGCTCAAGGTCCAGAAGCTTTTTGACCGCCTGAGAACTGCGCGTCTTGACGATCAACGATAACCACTCGGAAAAGATGTGATAGCTGAGCACCATTACGGTCACCGCGAAAAACGCTTCCGTCGGATACCCGGCGGGGTGCAATACCAAACCGATCGCCCCTCCGGCCAGCCCCGCGAATGCCCCGAACTCAACCAGCACGTGCTGGTTGAGGATGCCGCGCCGCAGCGCCATGGCGGCCATGCGCACAATGTGTTGGCCCACCCCGAAGACGAGCACCAACGCGAGCGTGCCGGTGAGCCACGGAACCGTGACGCCGAACGTGCCCCGCAGTTTGAAATAATAGATACCAACGGCGAACACGGCGAGCAGACTCGTGCCGGCCATCGCCCGTTTCGGTCCATAGCCGCGCAACACGACGAAGGCAAAGGCCACTAAGCTCACGAGAGAAAACACACACAGTGGGAACCACGCGCTATCGACCGGGTAGCCAACCAGGCCCATTGAGGCAACGCTGGCCACCAGGGCGGTCAGGAAGCGCCCGCGCTCGCGCACCAGCGCACGCTCTTCTTCATCATATGGACGCAACTTGCGCGGATCGGAGACCGTATAGCCGATATCCTTCAGCGTCTGGAGCAAGTCCTCAGCGCGTGCCACGCCAGGGTCGTACTCGATCAACGCCTGTTCATGGGTCAGGCTGACCGCGACCTTTTCGACGCCCGGTCGCTTGCCCAGCGCCTTTTCGATTGTGCCGGTGCACAGCGAGCAGTGCAGCCCACCGATGCGCGCGCGGATGCGCCGCCGGCCGGGTAGATTGGACGGCTCCTCGCTCCAGAAGCGCGGGGGGGATTCAACGGTCGTTGCGAGATTCATGACGGTACCTCACTGATTGCTGGGCGTCTTCGATAACACCCGAAGCCTGTACGCGACGCAGCCCAACTGCCAATTCTTTTGGCCCAATCGGCAGGCGGGCCGCCGACGTTCTAGGCTGTAACGGCTCAATGATGGACCTTTGAGCTAACTCCAAAGTCAAGAGAAGGCGGTGTAACAAGTCCCAAATGAGGTAGTGTGAGACCAGTGCCTACTCTCGGACAGCCTGGATGGACGGACAAGGTACATCCCCCCAAGAGCAAAATACACAGCAGTCGCCCGGCTTGGGCCGCAGCAACGCCTCGCACCGACTGCACTGGTAGAAGAAGAGGCATGCATCGGTCGGCATGGTTTCCCGCTGGCGATGGCCGCAATGCGGACAGGTGAGGACAGATTCGAGAATTACTTCGCTCATGATGAAATCACTTCCTCTGTACTGTGGATGGGTACCTGAGTGCTACTCTAAATCCCGTACCTCGGTACGAGGTCAAGCGAGGGAGAAACGGATGATGGCGGCACTGACAATCGGCAAGCTGGCAAAAGCGGCCGGGGTGAACGTGGAGACGATCCGCTACTACCAGCGGCGCGGCCTGCTGGACGCACCTCCAAAACCACCCGGCGGCCAGCGGCGTTACCCGGCTGAACAGGCCAGGCGGGTGCGTTTCATCAGACGGGCGCAGGTGCTGGGGTTCACGCTATCGGAGATTGGCACACTGCTCGCGCTGGACGCAGCCTGCGTTTGCCACGACACGCGCGCACTTGCCGCTCACAAGCTCGCGTCGATCGAGCAAAAGATAGCGGACCTCGCCGCCATGCGGCGAGTGCTGGGCGACCTGGTACGGCAGTGCGACACCGGAGATGGCGGAGCCAAGTGTCCGATTATCGACGCGCTGACGGAAGAGTGACAGCCGCCGGGACGAGCGCAGGACTCGCAGGTGCTTGTTGACCTTTCCACAATGGAAAGGTTTAAAGTAACAGGGTTGGAGTCAGGATGGCTTGCCTGTACGAACTCGACTCCAAAGGGCTTGCCTTCATGCTTATGAGAACAATTTTTACGAAACGCCTCCTCGTTGCCTTGGTGGCAATGTTGAGCCTGCTGTTCATGCAGTTGGCTTCGGCGGCGTACGGGTGTTCGCAGACGCTCATGGGTGACGTTGGGTCCACAACCAGTGTGCAGACGGGGTACGCGGACTGCATGCACATGGATGCGGCACATCCGAACCTGTGCATAGCACAGGCGTGTGTCAGCAGCAACGTGCCCCTTGTTCACAAACTCAAGGCCTCCCTGCACGCTGCAAGCTCGCAGCGTACCGACCTTCTTCCCGCTTCTTCTGACACCTTCGCCTCAACGCCATTGATGCGGCCTTCCCCTGGCCTGTTCAGGGCCATCTCGCCGCCGCTGTCTATCCGCGACTGTCGTTTCCTGATCTGACAATCCGCCGCGACACCTAATCGGCAAGCGGTCACTCATGGTCTACCCCCCTGCCGCACGCGTGCCGCTTAACCGGCTGCGCCCGTCCACGCGTGGGCTGCAACTAGGGAATTGATCCTGAGGGCTTGTTTCGCCAGCCACTCCTGGATATCCAGATCACAAGAGGAACACATGATGAAAACATCTTCGACAACTATCTTCGACACACCCCAACGATTTGCCTTCAACGATTGGGCAGTTCGCCACAAGTTTTGGCTGGGTGCCGCATCTGGCGCCCTTGTGGCGGTCGGCCTGACAGCAGGCTGGGACCGACTGGCAACCCTTGGAGCGCTCTCCACACTTCTCGCAGTGCTGCCCTGCGCACTCATGATGGGCCTGTGCATGAAGATGATGAAGCACACGGACTCGAACGGCGCATCGTGCGCCGGCACTCAGCCGGAGCGGACGGCTGAGCCCGCCAGCCCCGATCAAACTGCACTCCAGGCACCGCAAATAGAATTCTCACCGGCGCGAGCTTTGGAGCAGGATCATGCGCCCATGAAAACTCCAACTGCCCTGGCCGAACCCGGAGCGAATCGATGATGGGCAGCAGCGTGACGTGCGGAGGCATGATGGGGTTGATGGGTATCGGCGGGTTGCTGGTGCTGGTCCTCCTCGTCCTTTTGATCGCCGTACTCATCAAATATCTGTTCAAGAAATAGGCACTGCAAACGGCCGGTACGCCCGAACTCCCCGTACCGCCCAGCAGCGACAGGCATCGATACAGAGGTCATCATGGCAACACATCACTTCATCAACCGCCGCACCTTCCTGGGTTATGCCGGCACAAGCGCTGCGGCACTCTTCACCGGCTTGCCGCTGGTCCAAGCCACGTCCCTCACGAAAGAAGGGGGCAAAGCCTTCGAGCCCGACGTTGCGCTGGAGTTGACGGCCAGCCCTCAAAGCGTTGCACTGCGCTCGGGGCCCGCAACGCCCGTGTGGACCTACCAGGCGCGCGTGGTAAAAGGCGACCCGGCAAGCGTGCATGCATCCCCCGGCGGGTACCTCGGGCCCACCCTGCGCGTGCGACGCGGCCAGAAGCTGCGCGTCGACTTCGTGAACCACACCGACCAGCCCAGCATCGTCAACTGGCACGGGCTGCATGTGCCAGCCGACATGATGGGGCTGCCGCGCTACGAAGTGAAGCCAAGCGCGCGCTACCGCTATGAATTCGAGGTGCGCGACCGCGCAGGCACCTACTGGTATCACGCGATGGCCGCCGGCCACACGCCCGAGCAGGTGTACTTCGGACTTGCCGGGCTCCTGCTCGTGACGGACGATGAAGAACAGGCTCTGGCGTTGCCCCGCGGTGAATACGACTTGTCGCTCGTCATCCAAGACCGCACTTTTGGAGACAACAACCACCTGCACTACCTGCCTGGTACGGGCCCCGAGGCTGCACCCACGCACGACTCCTCACCCCAGGCGTCTGGAATGGGGAGCGGCATGATGGGTGACCAGGGCATGATGGGCGGTTCGGGCATGATGTCAGGGGACGGGACGCGCGATGGCATGATGGGTGGCGGCATGATGGAAGGAATGATGGGTGGCCAGGGCATGATGTCGGGCGGCATGAGCGGCATGATGACCCGCATGATGGGGTTCTTTGGCGACACTATCCTGGTCAATGGCCAGCCCGATGCTACGCTCAAAGTCGCCACGCACGCCTACCGCCTGCGCGTGCTCAACGCTTCGAACGCCCGCACCTACAAGCTTGGCTGGGAAGACGGCCGGCCGCTGACGGTGATCGCCACCGGTGGCGGCCTGCTTGAACGCCCCGTACAGAAAGACTATGTAATGCTCACCCCCGGCCAGCGCATCGAGTTGTGGGCGGACTTCAGCAAGGACGCGGTGGGCACACAGCTCACACTCATGAGCCTCGCCTTCGATGGCATGGCGGGCATGATGGAAAGCACGATGGGCAACGACATGATGGGTGGCGGCATGATGGGGCAAATGATGAGCCGCATGATGAGTGGCTCATCCTTGGCCGATGGCGCACGCTTTGCGATTCTCAAGGTTGCTGTGACACAAAAGGCAGACGAAATACTCGGGCTGCCGCAGCACCTTTCCACACTCACACGGCTGCGGGCCGAAGATGCGGTGAACCGTGACAACCCCCGGACCTTCCGGGTCACCATGGGCCACATGCGGTGGGGCTTCAATGGCCGCAGCTTCCAGATGAACGAGGTCGCACCCGACGAAATGGTGAAACTCGGCACGACCGAGGTCTGGGAGTTCGTCAACAACATGATGATGGCGCACGCCATTCACCTGCACGGCCTGCAGTTCCAGGTGCTGGAGCGGCGCAACAGCCCGCAAGGTGCGGGCGTGGTCGAAGGGTGCGTCGATGACGGCTGGGAAGACACCGTGCTCCTGATGCCCAACGAGCGCGTGAAGCTCCTCATGCGTTTTGCAGACTTCACCGGAAGCTATGCCTACCAGTGCCACATGCTGGAGCACGCGGCCATGGGCCTCATGCGCGATTACGAGGTTCAGCCGGCGCAAACGCCCGCGTGAGGTTCTGAAATGTCTTCCTGGCTTTTCACCCAAATTCTGCTCGCCATAGGCGCAGGGCTACTCTTGAATCTGACGCCCTGCGTGCTGCCTGCCGTCCCGCTGAAAGTCCGCGCAGTCCTGAATGCCACAGGTGACCGCCTGAAGGTGCGCATCGCATCCGCCGCGCTCTTTACGGCGGGATCGGTGCTGTTCTTCGCCGCACTCGGTACCGCCACCGCGCTGTTGCAGTGGCAATGGGGAGTGCTGTTTCAATCGCGCGCCCTGCTGATTGTTCTCGGTACTGTGTTGACGGCGTTTGCCGCGATGAACTTCCTCGGGCGCGGCCTGCCTGTCCCAAACGCCGTCGCCACTTTACGCGGGGGGAAATTCCTTGAACCCTTTTTCTCCGGCCTCATTTCAGCGCTACTTTCGACGCCCTGCACGGGTCCTCTCTTGGGCGGCGTCCTGGTGTTTGCGCTCGCCCAGCCAACGGCCCACATCGTTGCCCTCTTCGTGTCGATCGGCCTCGGGCTCGCACTCCCCTACGTCGTGCTGCTCCTTCGCCCCGGGCTCCTTAAACGCCTGCCCCATGCCGGCGCCTGGACGGAAGCCATCCGCCAGAGCTTCGGGTGGCTGCTGCTCGCAGCGGCGCTTTTCTACCTTCAAAGCGTCCTCCCAGCTTCGTGGGTGGCGCCTCTCTGGACTGCCTTGTTCGCAGGGGTGCTCGCCTGGGCGGCCTACCGCTTCTGGCGTGCAGCAGATCGCGGCTCACGCGCGGTGGCGCTATTCGTGAGCGTCATCGCCCTGGCCTCCGCCTACGCCGGGGCAGGCCCCGAGAAGTCCCCCGGTCACAGAATCGCCTGGCAACCGCTACGGGCAGCCGATGTTTCCGCACTGCCCACGCTCGGGCGCCCTGCCATCGTGGAATTCACGGCGCAGTGGTGTATCAATTGCAAGGTGCTCGAGAAAACCACCTACCAGGACAGCACTGTAGTTCGGGCTGTTGCCCGCTCGGGTGTCGTTGCGTTCCAGGCAGACCTGACGCACCCCGATCCGGTGCTCGAGCACCTGCTCGCTTCCTATGGTGGCGTGGGTCTGCCGTTTCTCGCTGTGCTTGATCGAGAGGGGCACAAAGTGCAGAGTTTTTCCGGCCTGTTCACGAGCGCAAGTCTGGTGAAGGCATTGAAAGCAGTAGGACCTCAGGAGGATCTTGAATGAAACGTAGCAGCAAACGCAGAGCGGCAATCGTAGGGGGGGGCCTCATTCTTGCAACAGTGGGCGTGCTCTTCGGTTGGCGCCAGATCTTTGCACCACCCACCGGGTCCGCTGCTGATTATGCAACAGCACCCAGCAGCGGTTTCATGGATTCATCGACGCATGTGACCGCCTCTCTCACTAGGACTGGAGAAGATGGCATCGTCACCCTGCATATCGGCAAGGACTGGCACGTCAACGCCAACCCCGCCTCGCTTGAGAACCTGATCGCCTCGACGGTCATGATCGAACATAACGGCTCGCAACGTGCGGCGCAAGCGACCTACCCACCCGGCAAGAGCAGCGGCATCACGATCGAAAGCACAGACATCCTGGTCTACGAAGACGGCACGGCCATCCCTGCGAAAAACCTGGGCGATGCGCCAGGCGACCGTGTGCTAGTGCGCGTCCAGGCCTGCAACACGCAAGGCATCTGCCTTGCGCCTGCGACGATCGTCGCCACCGGTAGTCAGATTTGAACCTTTTAGCGCAATCCCCTCTACAGGAGTATTCCATGCGTCACTTCAAAACATTGATTCTTGCACTCGCCCTGGGTTTCCCGCTCTCGGCGATAGCTGCCGGCATTCCGGTCAAAATGTACAAAAGCCCCAATTGTGGCTGTTGTGATCGATGGGCCCAGCATCTTGAAGCCAACGGATTTACGGTGGAGACCATCAATACGCCAGCCCTTGCTTCAATCAAGGAGGAGTACCACATACCGACCAACCTGGCGGGTTGTCACACTGCGCTGGTAGAGGGGTACGTGGTGGAAGGTCTGGTGCCCGCCAAGTACATCAAGCAGATGCTGGCTGACCACCTCCCCGTCAAAGGTCTCTCCATACCGGGGATGCCCGTAGGAGCTCCCGGCATGCCAGGCACCGCCGCTGGGCCCCTAAACGTCTATACGCTCGGCACAGGGCCGACACCCAAGGTCTTCGCTACCTTCTGAGCCCATTGCCTCATGCGGGTACGAAAACGCCGCCGCAACCCGCCTATGATGATCAGGACTGATCGCGCCCTCGGGAAAGCCAAGTAGCAACATACACAAAAAAACGCAATTACCGTGCAATTCGCACAAATTAGTGGAGCCACTATGAATCCGAAAAAATATGCAGCCATCGCATCACTTGGTCTCGCAATCGCGTTAGGTACTACTCCGTTGTCTGCCGTCGCAGCCGACGCCGCAGCCAATGGCGTGGCTGAGGTCTTCAATCACGCGATTACGAATATCCCTGGCAAATCCCTGATTGCAGTCGAGGTGAACTATAAGCCTGGGGAAAAATCGCCGCCCCACTGGCATGCAAAAGCGGCGTTCATCATGGCCTATGTGGTATCGGGTTCGATCCGCAGCCAGGTTGAAGGCGAACCGGTGCATGTCTATGAAGCAGGCCAGACCTGGTATGAGAACCCAGGGGCACATCATGTCGTGAGCGAGAACGCCAGCAAAACCGAACCCGCCAAGCTATTGGCCGTTTTCGTGGTCAATTCAAAACACGGTGCTCTGACCACATTCGATAAATAAATACAGCGGCTTTCAATCGCAGGCCGCTTCCGGTCTCAAGCTTGACCTCACCATAAGGTCGAGCTTGAAACCGAGGGCGACGCAAAGAGAGTCAGCACGGCACTAGCGGAATTGAAATTTCAAACGTTGTTGCGTCAGATGTCGAGCTCGCACTGACATGTCCACCGTGCGCTTCAACAATTGATTTAACGATGGCCAAGCCAAGGCCGGCACCCTCCCCGCTACGCCGCCGAGAAGCATCGGGTCGATAGAACCGGTCGAATATGTGGGCAATATGCTCGGCCGGTATGGCTGGCCCCGGGTTCTGCACTCGCACACGGGCATCCTGAGCTGAGGCCAGGAGCGTAACGACGACACGATGCTGTGCTGGTACATAACGAATCGCATTCGATAAAAGGTTGCTCAATGCCCGGCGCATCATGAGTCTATCTCCGAGTATGCAGACTGGCTCGCCAATAATGTCCAAACTCACCTCGCGCTCTTCGGCCCAAGCACCGAAATAGTCGAAGAGAATACGCACTTCGGCTTGTAGGTCGATTTTCACTAGTTCAGGCTTGAGCAGATGATTGTCCGTCTGTGCCAGAAACAACATATCGCCCACCATCTTCGCCATGCGCTCGTACTCTTCCAGATTGGAATATAGGACCTCACGGTACTGCTCGGCGCTACGCGCCTGAGAAAGCGCCACTTCAGTCTGGGTCTTCAAGTTGGTGATCGGCGTGCGCAGCTCGTGCGCAATGTCCCCCGAAAACTCCGATAAACGGTGAAAAACCCCTTCAAGCCGATCCAGCATCCCGTTAAAGGAGGTGGCAAGTTCTACCAACTCCGTGGGAACTGCGTCCGGTGTCAGCCTTATCTGCAGCTGATCAGACCCGATTTTCCGCATTTCACGGCTGATGCGCCGCAGCGGCGCATGGCCCTGGTACACCGCGAACCAAATAGCGAGAATGGCAATCAGACAGGCAACCGTTGTGACGAGACGCAGGTAGTTGCGCATGCTCTCGAGGTAATGCACATGAAAGTCGACATCGGTGGCCACAGCGATCGTGAGCCTACCTGATCCGGGCAGCGCATTGGAAGTGAATTGCAGCACAGCACCACGTAGCGTCTGGCCATGCTCTTGCCATAAGCTAACGGTGTCGATCGTGATCTTGCGAACGGGTGCGACGGTGCGGGCAAAGAGTCCGAGGTCGGGGCCTGGCGCTGCGTACACCTGGGTGCCGCCATCCCATGCAATGCGATATTGAGCGTTATGGTGGCCCGAGACAGCACTGGCAAACCGTGTCCTCAGTTCCGCTGACTCCAAATGGGGTGGGAGGGTCGAGAGGGTATGTTCTAGCGCCTGTGCAACCGCCTGGAGCTCGTCGACGTCCTGCTGGACGAAGTGAGCATTGATCGATCGTTCGATGATCCAGCCAAAGGTAAGCAGGATAACTGTGATGACGGTTCCAATGTAGGCCGTCAGCCGCAATACCAGGGACGCGGGTCTCCGCCTCATCAATTAATCCGTCTGATTCACGTCCAGCATATAGCCCATGCCGCGCACCGTGTGAATAAGTTTGGGCTCGAAGTCATCATCGATCTTCGCCCGTAGCCGGCGCACTGCCACATCAATGACGTTGGTATCGCTGTCGAAATTCATGTCCCACACCTGAGAGGCGATCAACGAACGGGGTAAGACCTCGCCCTGCCGGCGCACCAAGAGTTCCAGCAGCGCGAATTCCCTGTTCGTCAAGTTGATGCGCACGTTTTGGCGCTCAGCCCGGCGCCGGGGGATATCGAGGACGAGATCCGCGACCTGCAAGTGATCCAGGACCAGGACAGCGCTTCGCCGCAGCAAAGTACGTACCCGGGCAAGAAGCTCGGAAAACGCGAAGGGCTTCACCAGGTAATCGTCAGCACCAAGCTCCAGCCCCTTGACCCGATCCTCCACGCTATCCCGCGCGGTGAGAAAGAGCACCGGCGTGAAAGATTTTGCATCGCGCAGCGCCTGGATAATCCGCCAGCCGTCCACATCTGGCAGCA
This sequence comes from Castellaniella caeni NBRC 101664, assembly GCF_001592225.1. Classification (GTDB taxonomy): domain Bacteria; phylum Pseudomonadota; class Gammaproteobacteria; order Burkholderiales; family Burkholderiaceae_B; genus Castellaniella; species Castellaniella caeni. Next base: position 131,864 of record NZ_BCWN01000002.1, read on the forward strand.
TCACGTCCAGGATGATGAGATCGTAAGACCCCGTCAGCGCGAAATGGTGGCCATCCAGACCCGAGCGCACCAGATCCACGACGAATCCCGACTCGGTCAACCCCTGCTTTAGGTAATCCCCTGTCTTGGTCTCGTCTTCAACCACGAGCAGCTTCATGGGGCAACTCCTCAAAACTACCAGCCTTTGCCGTGACGCGATCCCCTTCGCCAGAGACATCGCCCAGTGTGAAACCTTAGCGCAACGCTGCTGTCATTCGCATGACCGCTTGATTACAAATTTGTAATGCCCTGTTCTTATATTGGTTATGCCAGGGATGGATACCTGCCGTTTGTAAAATCAGCACGTCAAACCTGAACAATGGAATCGATACGATGCCTATCAAAGCCTCAACCCTCCTCGTTCCCCTGTTCTCATCAGCCCTGGCGCTGCTGACCCCGCCCACTGCCGCCTCAACAGGCACTGCGGCAAGCATCCCACCCGCGGTGACGCTGAGTGCGGGGGGCTCCGATTCGTTTAGCTACCGCGCGTCACCGGGCCCAGAAGTCGATCATTTGCACGTCTATGTGGATGGCGAGCAGGTCGGGCAAACGCGTCAACTGCAGGGAAGCTTCACCCTTCAAGGACTGGACCTCCCGGCAGGCAAGCACACGGTCTGCGTCGATGTAGCCAACCGAGCCCACATCCAGACGGGGGCGAAGGCCTGCGTGAATGTGCACATCGGGTAGACGCGATGAACGGGCAAGATCTCCTTTACGCGCTCACCCAAGTGGCGCACAACTTCGGCGCGGTACTTGTTCTTGCCAGCCCTCTCTATCCGATCGTCTCCGGACGCCTGCTGCTACGCAACACCCTATGGTTTGCGCTTGCCGGCTGGTCCGTCCAGATTATAAGCGGCCTATCATTCGGGCTTGTAAGTCTGCACTTTTACGGACAGCTTCCCGCTCTCCACGGCGTCGCAATGGTGGCACTCGCCATCAAGATCATCTCTGCCATAGGCGCTTGCGCGCTTATTATCTTCTCGCTTCGCGACGGGATAATTCGTGCAGGTTCGCGCGCAATACGCATCTGGGGAGTGCTGACAGGCCTCGCAATCGTGGCACTTTCGAGCGCAGCGTTTCTGCGCTGGTACTCCTGAGCGCGGAGACGGCCCCACACCATCTCAAAGAGCGAACTCCGGCCAGGAAAAAGTGGACTTATGGGGCAGGTTGTCCGCCACCTGTGCGGGCTCTCCTTCCATCTGTTTGAATCGGCCCAGGGACTAAAACTTCTCAGATTACGAAAATGTAATCCGGCCGTCATCTCACCGACAACCGCCCCTGCGTAAAGTGTGGGACGCCGTGCTTGGACAGATTGAATTCAACTGAATCAATCCAACCGATGAACACGGTTAGTTCAATAATTCACTACAGGATTCTCTCGCGTGAAACGTCCACCTACGCTTGCCGTCCCTTTCCCCACTCTGCCTCGCCGCCGCTTTGTCCAGGGACTTGTGGCGGGAGGTGTGTTGCTGGGCCTGTCACCTCTCACCCGGGCAGCCGCGCTGCGCTCGAATGGGACGAGCAGTGGTTCGGCACCGATACTCAAAGGCACCGAATTTAACCTGGAAATCAGCGAGTCGCCGGTGAACTTCACTGGACGTCCGCGTACCGCCACCACAATCAATGGATCGCTACCGGCGCCCACGCTGCGCTGGCGCGAGGGTGACACAGTGACCATTCGCGTGCGGAACCGCCTGAAGGAAGCTACATCGATTCATTGGCACGGGATCATCCTGCCTTTTCAAATGGATGGCGTGCCGGGCATCAGCTTTGCGGGGATCCCGCCTGGCGCGACCTTCACCTATCGGTTCGAGGTGCAGCAAAGCGGCACGTACTGGTATCACTCGCACTCGGGCATGCAGGAGGCAACGGGCGTCTATGGGGCAATCATCATCGATCCCGCGCAAGCCGACCCGATCCGCGCAGATCGCGAGTACGTCGTCCAACTTTCAGATTGGACCGACACAGATCCGATGCGGGTGCTCGCCAATCTCAAAACTCAAGGCGACTACTACAACTACAACCAACCCACCGCCGTGGACTTCTTTCGTGACGTGTCCTACACGAGCCTGAAGGCTGCGGTGGGCAAGCGCAAGATGTGGAACGAGATGCGCATGAGTCCCACGGACCTGGCCGACCTGTCCGCGAACGTGCTGACCTATCTGATGAACGGCACAACGCCTGCGGGCAACTGGACGGGGCTCTTTCGACCCGGAGAGCGGGTGCGGCTACGCTTTATCAACGGTGCGGCCAACACATTCTATGATGTGCGCATCCCGGGCCTTGGCCTGACTGTGGTGCAGGCCGATGGTGTGAATGTGGAGCCAGTGACGGTCGACGAGTTCCGCTTCGGCCCCGGCGAGACTTACGACGTGCTGGTGCAGCCCAAGGACGATGCATATACCGTTTTTGCGCAGGCCATGGATCGCACCGGATACGCACGTGGAACGCTCGCCACACAGGCTGGCCTCAAGGCGCCAGTGCCTGCGCTCGATCCCGCGGAATGGCTCACCATGGCCGACATGATGGGTGCGATGGGCGGGGGCATGGCGGGGATGAACCACGGGGCAGCAGGTCAACCTTCCATGAGCGGTATGAACCATGACGGGATGGCCACAATGGGCGGCAATATGGCCGGGATGAATCATGGGAGCATGCCTGGCATGCAAGGCATGAATCATGCAGGCATGGCGAGTATGGCTGGTATGGACCATAGCGCAATGCCTGCGGCAGGTGCAAGCACGCAGGTCCGCCACGCGAGGACCGAATACGGCGCAAGTACCGACATGCACGTGGATATGCCACGCACCAATCTGGACGATCCCGGAATCGGGCTACGCAATAACGGGAGGCGGGTGCTTACGCTGTCTGACCTGCACACCGTGGACGGTCCGCTGGACCCGCGCGGTGCTGAGCGTGAGGTCGAGCTCCATCTAACCGGGAACATGGAACGCTACGCCTGGTCATTTGACGGGGTGGAGTACGGAAAATCGACCCCAGTTCACTTCCGTTACGGCGAGCGGGTCAGAGTCATCCTGCACAACGACACCATGATGACACACCCCATGCACCTGCACGGCATGTGGAGTGAGCTGGAAGCGCCCGACGGGCAGTTCCAGGCCCGACGCCACACGATTCCCGTACAACCAGCGCAGCGCATCAGCTTTTTGGTCACCGCCGACGCGCTGGGACGCTGGGCATGGCACTGCCACCTGATGCTGCACATGGATGCGGGAATGTTCCGCGAAGTGGTGGTGGCATGAAGCGCGCAATCAGCCCATCGAGCACCTACATCATGAACCACAGCTTGAAGAAAAAACTCCTCGCCGCAGCAGTTGTTACTATCGGTGTCATACCCATGTTTGCCTATGCGCAGGCATCCATGGATCACGGTTCGATGGACATGTCCACCATGGACCATAGTTCGATGGACATGTCCAACATGGACCATGAGGCAGGTACGGCGCAAGCGAAAGATCACGGCGCGACCAAACCATCTCAGAAGCAAACCAGCCCAGACAAGACGATGCCTGCCATGCAGGGTATGACGCACGACGCCTCCCCTTCCAATGTGCCAGCAGCTGCCCACAACATGGGTTCGATGAGCCAGGGCGGTGGAGGCATGGATCACGGCGCTATGCAGATGCAAGGTGGCTCGGCACCGCCCGATGCCCGCGATCCCAATGGCTACTCTGACGGTTACGTGCGTAATGCAGGCAAATACGCGCTGCCACCCTCCGAGGCACTGGTCATGTCGGATATGCACAACTTCGGCTCAGTCACCTTCGACCGGCTGGAGTACGTCAGAGCCCGAGGCAACGAGTGGGCAGCCTATGAAGGCGAAGCCTGGTATGGCGGCACCTATAACCGGGCAGCGCTGAAGGCCGAAGGCGAGGTCGCAAGCGGCAAGCTGCGAGAATCCAAGACGCAACTGCTCTGGCACCATGCGATTGCCACTTTCTGGGATACGGAACTAGGGGTTCGCTTTGACTACGGGCAAGGGGAGCCGAACCGGCAATGGCTGGCGTTTGGCTTCAAGGGGCTTGCACCCTATTGGTTTGACGTGGATGCCACCGCCTATGTCGGCCCGAGCGGGCGCACCGCACTGTGGCTAAAGACCAGCTACGACATCTTGCTGACCCAGAAACTCTACCTTCAGCCGAGTGTGGAAGCCAACATCTACGGCAAGGACGACGAGCGCAGGGGTATCGGTAGTGGCGTGAGCGACGGAACAGCGGGCTTGCGCCTGAAATACGAAGTCACGCGCCAGTTTGTTCCCTATGTCGGCGTCGAGTGGTCTGGAAAGTTCGGGAAAACAGCGGACTATGCACGGGCGGAAGGCGAGCCCAAGCAGGAAACCCGGTTCGTGGCCGGCTTGAGTTTCCGCTTCTGATTTTGCGTTTTTACATAGGCGGCTTAAACCAGTCGCCTCACCCAACCCACTCCGAGAGAGTATCCATGATGAAAAAAACCTTATCCATCCTCGCCCTGAGCATACTGCCCGCACTTTCGCTGGCGGCCGGCAATCACACCGGCGGGCACGCAGCGCCAGAACACGGCATGCCGGGTCACGACATGTCCACCATGACTAAAGCAGCCTCACCCGTTGGCCAGCCTGGCGATTCTGCCAAAGTCACCCGTACGATCGAGCTCACGATGGATGACTCCATGCGGTTTACGCCAAGCGATATTCAAGTCAAAGCTGGGGAGACCGTTCGCTTCTTTATCAAGAACAAGGGGAAAATTGCTCACGAGATGGTGATCGGTTCCATAGCAAAGCTGAAAGCGCACGCAGCTCAGATGCAAAAAATGCCGGGCATGCAGCATGCCGAGCCTAATATGATTACCCTTGGCCCGGGCAAACGCGGCGGACTGGTATGGCAGTTCGATCAGGCCGGCACCGTTGACTTCGCTTGCCTCATTCCCGGCCACATGGAGGCGGGAATGGTCGGCAAGGTGAAGGTCAGCTAATTCGCTATACAGAGATGCCAAAGAAAATACTGATCCTTGGGGCGATCGGTACCGTCGCAATCGGTGCCGTCGCTGCGCTATACAGCCTGACGCAGCCGTCTGGCCCCATATTCATCGAACCAACCAACCGGGCACTTGTCGTGCAGGGTAAGGCCATCTACGCGAATAATTGCGCGGCCTGCCACGGTGCATCACTTCAAGGGCAACCCAACTGGCGCGAACGCCTGCCTAACGGCAGGCTACCTGCGCCACCGCACGACAAGACAGGTCACACCTGGCACCATCCCGACGCGATCTTGACCGACATCGTCAAAAACGGCCTAGTTCCAGGAAGGACAGCACCTCCAGGATATGAGAGCGATATGCCAGCGTTTAGCAAGTCTCTATCCGATGAGGAAATCACAGCCGTACTCGCGTACATCAAAAGCACATGGCCCTCCAAGGTATTGCAGTTGCAGAAGGAAGTCGATCTGCAACAACGGAAATAAGCCGTTGACCATGTCGCCACTTGGCTCTGCTCCGTCAGCAAAGCAGGCCGAGGCCAGCTCGGAGCCTTCAGCAGGAACTGTAACGACACACCACGCACCACCACCTGCAGGCCCTTCGAGTCAGCATGGCTTGATGAGGCAGTTTCACTTTAACCAAACAGCCTCCGCGATTCCCGGGATGATTCAGTTTTCGCAGGATCAATCAACTAGTCTGGTGCGCTTGAGATCTGCGCCGAGCACATTGGCCGCATACGAGCTTCGGCAAGATCATCGAGGCGGTAGAGCAAGCCGAACGTTCACGCGCACCAGTACAGCGCCTGGCCGACCAGCTGGCAGGCTACCTCGTGTATTTCGCACTGGGCGCCGCCGTATTCACCTGGTTCATCACGCGCGATATCCGCTCGACAATCTCAGTCACGCAAGTGCGAGTACAAGAGATAAGTCACTCGTCACTCGTCACCCCTCTCCCCGCAACTCCGGCCAGATCTGCCACCAGTCGTCCGGACGTAGCTGCTTCCGAGTGACCTCTCCGCCGGTCAGCTCCTCGATCTCGACGCAGCGAATGATCGGCACTGGGCGACTGCCGGCCGCCCAGCCGCTGACGACAGGCACCGGCACGCCCAATTTGTTGGCGAGCTTGGTCATCCCGCCCATCACGGCACAGGCTTCACGGACAGGCTGAAAATCGGGCATATGCTTCCATAACCATGTTAGCTACATGGATTCTATAAGATAAATCCGTTATATCGAGGCGACGAGAGATACCCGTTTGTACCGAGCCATGACGGTAAAGTTCAGCACTCACACGCGAACTTGTAACCGCAGGTCATATAACCACACTGCGCGTATGAAACAAGCTGAACCAACCTGAACCATGACGCGGTGTCCCACCCATAGGACGTGAGGCAGATTACAAGATCGGCCGACCACACGCCAGTGGTCACAAGCCCAAACAAATTGCCCTTCACGCGTAGCGCTCACGCATAGGGGGATCAGCTAAGCTCGTTTACACCTCAGTAGAGCCTTGAATTGATTGTAAAGACAACCAACAAATTGCCTATTGACAAGACTTATGCTGTTGGTAAGAATCTAGCCATCTGCTCCAAGCAGAATCGCTCTTTAACAAACCACAAGCGATGAATACTGCGCCCTGCCCGATCACGCGGCACGCGATTGCGCAGCAACCTGTAAAGCATCGGAGTTGAAGCAAAACCGATGAAATCTGCGATCTGCAGCCGGCCCCTCGCGTGGGGCGCGGATGGCTGCAGGTTGCGGGGACTTCCCCGAGCGGAAGCGCCCGGAGCGTTCATCAGAATGCCCACCATCAGAAATGGCGACGTAATTTCACGACGACGGCAGAAAAGACTGCAGCACCCAGCACCCAGGTGACCCGGACTACCGGACCAGCACCTAGCCCTGCCGGGGGCGATCAAAGCACCCGACCCCCATCGCGGCATCTTGGCGGGTCGGCCCCAGGGCTCCGGCGAGCCCGCTTTGGCAGACGTCCACCGGGCGCCTACCCAAGCGGCACCAACCATTTGATGACATCGGCCTGACTGTTTTCACCCGGCCACCTCGAAGGATCGACGCATGACAATGGCAAGCACTCTGACCATCCACGCAGCGCAACCTCCCACGAGCAGCCCGCTGCTCTACCGTATCTGCGTTGCAGAGAACAAACTGGGCGTCTCTCGCTCCACCATCTACCGGCTGGTCAACGAGGGCCAGCTGGAACTGATCAAGATCGGCAGCCGATCCAGTCGCATCACGGCGGCCAGCGTGCATGCTTTGATTGAGCGCAGCAAAGGGCTCGCCTGACTGAACCCACCCACATCGCACGAGCTGCACATCACTTATCTGAAACAGGCACCAGCCAGTCATTTCGCTGAGAGACTGGCGGCTTATACCCGAGGCAGTAAGATGACCATTCGCTACATCACAATCATTCAATTTGCCAAGCTCTCAGGCTATACAGAAAACGCCATCCGAACGAAGCTGCGCGACGGCGTTTGGCGTGAGGGCCACGAATGGGTCAAGGCACCCGACGGGCGGATTCTGATCGACACGGAGGGTTACGACGCATGGGTAGGGACGGAAGGGGTGTTGCCGCCGCCTCGGAAAGCAGTATTCAAATCACGTTCCAGTACCGGGGCCGCCGGTGCAGGGAAAAGATTCGGCTCAAGCCCACGCCCGCTAATCTGAAACGTGCGGAACGCCACCGCGCAGCCATTCTGGTGGCCATCGAGGCGGGCACCTTTGACTACGCCGCCACCTTCCCTGACAGCTCCAATGCCGCCCGATTTGCCGACCTTCCGGGCCAAGTGCTCACGACAGAAAAGTATCTGACCGACTGGCTGCGTGGGCAGGAGAAGCATCTCAAGGCGTCCACCTATGAGGGCTACCGAAAGATCGTGGATTACCAGCTGATCCCGCGTCTGGGTCAGATCAAGCTGGCTGACATCAAACGCCGTGATCTCCGCGACTGGATGGATGAGATGGACGCAAGCAACAAACGTCTGGCAAACATCCAGAGCGTGCTGCGCAAGGCCTTGTCCGATGCCGTTGAAGACGAGCTGTTGGACGACAACCCGCTGACACGATATACATACCGAAAGACCCAGCCACCGATCAAGCGTGACACGGTCGATCCTTTCACACCAGCAGAGCAGCGAGCCATCATTGAGAAATGCCTGCCGCCCATGGCCAATCAGGTGCAATTTGCGCTGTGGTCAGGCCTGCGCACCAGCGAACTGGTCGCCTTGACCTGGGACGACATTGACTTCCACCGTGGCGTCGTCATCGTCGATAAAGCCCTGACACAAGCAGCGAAAGGAACGATTGAGGACACCAAAACCCGTGCCGGTCGGCGCGAGGTCAAGATGCTGGGCCCCGCGCGTGCCGCTTTGCAGGCTCAGAAAGCGCACACACGCTTGGCCAGTGGCCCCGTCTTCGTCCATCCCGTGAAGGGAACACGATGGAGTGGTGATCAGGAAATCCGGAAGTACTGGGTGAGGCTGTTGCGCCTGGCCCAGGTACGATACCGGCGTCCCTATCAGACACGCCACACCTATGCATCCATGATGCTGTCGGCTGGCGAACACCCCATGTGGGTGGCACGACAGATGGGCCACAGCAACTGGGCCATGATCATCCGGGTCTATGGGAAATGGATGCCGTCCGCCGACGACCAGGCGGGCAGCAGAGCCGAGGAAAAATTTGCTGTGGCCAAATAAAAAGCGTGTCATTTATCGTGTCATTCTGAGGCTGAAACCACCCCAAATGACCCCGAAATAATGACACGCCAGAATTGCAAGTTATTGATTTTAAAAAGAAAACTGGTGGAGCCGGGGGGAATTGAACCCCCGTCCGCAAGCCCTCTGCAAGTAGCTCTACATACTTAGTTGGCCTACTTTGAGTTTTAACCTTGGATCATGCCGGACAACAGGCCCTTCCGCGGCGATTCACACTAGTTTAAGACCCGACCCAGTGACCTGATCGAACCCGATCCCTTGTAGATGACGCTGCTGTGGGTTTTACCCCACCTGACCCAAGGGCGAATCAGTGCAGCGGCTCACCGCTTAAGCGGCCAGAGCGAAACGCTCGTCGTTGGCGTTTAAAGTTTTCCAGTGGATTTACGAGCGAACTGGTGCTCGGTATGCACTATCTTGTTTTGTGACCCACGTCGAAGCCAAATCGACCCCTACAACTCTGATTATACCGATATTTTTCGGATAATGAAATTAAAACGCCACCCATGGACACAATCGACAACAGTGCCGCCACGAAGGGCTCTCCCGTCGCACACGACGGCTCCAGCAGCGGCTTCGGCGTGCCAGCGGCCCACCCTGCCCGTCACGCCCCGCGGACTAGGGCTGGCCTGAGCATTGCAGTACGATCGTCCAGATGCAGCGTTCGGCGCTGCCTTTCTCAAACAGCACGGAGCACACTCATGGACATCACCCTGACAGCCAGCGACGGTCACTCGTTCGCCGCCTACGTCAACGGCCCCGAAGACGCGGCGGCGGGCGTCGTCGTCCTGCCTGAAATCTTCGGCATCAACCCCTATATCCGATCCATGGTGGATCGCTACGCGGCCCAAGGCTACCGGGCCATCAGCCCCTCGTTGTTCGATCGCCAGACGACCCCCGAGCAAGGCCTGCAACTGGGCTACAGCCCCGAGGACATCCAGCGCGGGCTGGGCTACAAGCGCGCCATCCACGACGAAATCGCGCGCCTGGACATCGAGGCGGCGGCCGCGGCGCTGTCGGGGCAGCACGTCAAGCTGCTCACCGGATATTGCTGGGGCGGGTATCTGTCCTGGCGCATGGCGTGTCTCAGCGACACTTTCACGGCCGCTGTCTGCTGGCATGGCGGCGGCATTGCCAAACATTGCCACGACACTGCCCGCATCCCGGTGCAGATGCACTTCGGCGGCTCGGACGGCTCCATCCCGTTGTCGGATGTCGAGCAGATTCGCGCGGCGCAACCCAAGGTAGACATCCATGTCTACCCAGGTGCGGGGCACTCGTTTGGCCGGGATGCCACCCCCACCTATCACCCCGAATCCGCCGCGCTGGCCTGGGATCGCACCCTGGCGTTTTTCAGACAGCACGGGCAACAGGCGTGAGCATTTGTACCGATTGACGCAACAAATCCCGAACATGTTGCGTTTTGATGCCACTCTTCGCAGAGCGTGCACCCTTAGCGGCACCGACTTCGCCACAATCAGAGCCACACGTGCGGAAACACGCTGCACACGGCAGCCTGCACACGGCGCCCGGGCGAGCGGCGGCGATCACCGCACCGCCGCTCGCCCGGGCACAAGATCAGGCGTTCTGACGAGGAACTCATGAAAAAAAGCATCATCGCGATCGCGCTGCTGACCGGGGCACTGGCTGCGGGCCCGGCGGCCCAGGCAGGCAATGTGGACGTCGGCATCTCCATCGGCATCCCCGGCATCATCGTCGGCGGCCCAGGCTACTACTACCCGCCGCCACCGCCGCGCCACTATCACCGCCCACCGGTCGTCGTCGTGCCCCAGCCGGTGTACGTGCCTGGCCCGGGCTACCGCCAGGGCTGGAACGACCGCGGCCACTACGATCGCCACGAGCGCAAGCACTGGAAGAAATACGGGGCGCCAGGCCGCTACTACCGGGGCCGCGGCTGGGACGACTGAGCCCAGCTGAGAACGGCCGCCCGGGCCTGCCACTTGCACAAGGGCAGGCCCGAGCCGTTTGCGGGTGCCGCGCCCCGGTGCTCAGGCGGCCTCGGCCACCGGTTCACGCAGCTGCAGCTGCGCGGCGCGCGCCGCCAGCGCGGCCAGCAGGGCATCCAGCCCGGCGCGGCTGGCGGCATCCGTCAGTTCGCCCTGGGCGTTGAATTTCTCGTGTGCCGCCGAAATGAACAGCTCGGGCTTGTTCAGGGGGTGCACGTCCAGATAGACCAGCACCTGGCGCAGATGGTATTGGGCCCGCGCGCCGCCCAGGCCGCTCATGGACGCGCTGGTGATGGCGACCGGCTTGCCCTGAAACGGCGTGCCCGGCACGCGCGACAGCCAGTCGATGGCGTTCTTCAGCACGCCGGAGATCGAGTAGTTGTATTCGGGCGTGGCGATCAGCAAGGCGTCGGCCTGCGCAACCTGCGCGGCCACGCGCTGCACGGCTGCGGGAAACCCTTGCGCCTGCACATCGCCGTTATACAGGGGGATGTCCGACAGATCGGCGATATCGATCACCATCCCCTCGGGGGCCTGGCGCTGGGCCTGCCGCAAGAGCAGGTGATTGAAAGAACCTTGACGCAAGCTGCCGCCGATGGCGAGAACACGAATAGACATGAGAACTCCTGAAAAACAAAGGGATACCCCCCGCCGCAAGGCGGGGAAACAAAAATAAGGTCATTTCAGCCCCCGGAACCGGACGAAACCTGGCTCCGGGCGATGGTCGCGGCCTGGGCCGTCCGGGCGGTGCCCGGCAGAACTCAGGCAAACGGGGCTCAGGCCGACACGGCGGGGTCGGCCAGCACGCCGTCGCGGTAGTCACGCAAGGCCTGCTCGATTTCGCCCGTGGTGTTCATGACGAACGGCCCGTACTGGGTGATGGGTTCGTTCAGGGGCTTGCCCGCCAGCAGCAACACGCGCACGCCATCGGCTGCCCCGGCGGGCGGCGCAATGCGCACCACCTCGCCCTGCGGGCCAAACCAGACGCTATGGCCCGCAGGCGCCACCTGACTGCCCGCATCGAACTGCCCTTCAAACACATACAGCAGCACCTGATGCGTGGCGGGCACCGGAATTTCGACCGACTGCCCCGCCATGACGCAGATGTCGGCGATGAGCGGCTGCGTGGCCGAAGGCCGGGCACCCTGCCCCGGCCCCTTGAGCGGGCACGTGGCCCAGGGGATGGTGCCGGCGATCAGCTTGATGAAGCCGCCTTCGGGCAGCTCGGCCGTGCGGATCTCCGCCGCCGGGATGTCGCGGTAGTGCGCGGGCTGCATCTTTTCGGCGGCAGGCAGGTTGAGCCAGATCTGGAAGCCGCGCAGCAGGCCGTTTTCCTGTTGCGGCATTTCTTCGTGGATGATGCCACGCCCGGCGGTCATCCACTGCACGCCGCCCGCCTTGAGGTCGCCCTCGTTGCCCAGGTGGTCGCGGTGGCGCATGTGCCCGTCCACGATATAGGTGATGGTCTCAAAGCCGCGATGCGGGTGCGGCGGAAACCCGGCGATATAGTCGTCAGGATTGTCCGAGGAAAACGCATCCAGCATCAGGAAAGGATCCATGCGCACTTGCGGCTGGTAGCCGAGAGCGCGCAGCAGGCGCACGCCTGCGCCATCCTGGGTGGCCTGGGCCGGCAAAATGCGGGTGATGGTTCGCGTTGACATGATCAGCTCCGTTCTTCAGATGGCCTCCATTATGAATCATATAATTAGATGAACAATGGCAAAAATAGCGCTGTTTGATCTAAAAATTAGATATGATCACACCACCATGAACGACATCATCCCGATTGCCTACTGGCAGGCCTTGCTGGCCGTGGTCGATTGTGGCGGCTACGCCCAGGCCGCCGAAGCCCTGGGCAAAAGCCAGTCGGCCATCAGCTACGCCATCCAGAAGCTGGAAGAGCAACTGGGTGTACGCGTGTTCCGCCAGGAAGGGCGGCGCGCGGTGCCGTCTCCGGCGGGACAGGTGCTGCTGCAGCGGGCGCGGCTGCTGATCGAGCACGCCCAAGGGCTGGATTCCGCCGCGCGCCAGCTGGCCAAGGGGCGCGAGCCTCTGCTGCGGCTGGCCGTCGATGCCCTGTTTCCCGACTGGCTCTTGCTCCAGGCACTGGAAGCGCTCAGCCCCGACTGCGCCACGACGCGCATCGAAGTGCTGGAGACCGTGCTCAGCGGCACGGACGACGCGCTGCTGCGCCGCGAGGCCGATCTGGTGATCACGCCCCGCATCCCGCAAGGCTTCAGCGGCGAGCCGCTGCTGCAGATCCGCTTCGTGGCGGTGGCCGCGCCCGCGCATCCGCTGCACGCTCTTGGGCGCGCGCTCGAATGGAGCGACCTGCGCCAGCACCGGCAGTTGGTGATCCGCGATTCGGGTACACGGCGACAAAGCGCGGGCTGGCTGGACGCCGAACAACGTTGGACGTTCAGCCACCCGACCAGTTCGATTCACGCCGCGTGCGCGGGGCTGGGCTTTGCCTGGTATCCCGAGCTGCGCATCCGCGCCGAGCTGGCCGATGGCCGCCTCGTGCCGCTGCCGCTGCGCGAAGGGCGTCACCGCTACGCCATGCTGTACCGCATTTTTGCGCGGCCCGACTTTCCTGGCCCCGCCTGCCGCGAGATGGCGGACGCCCTGGAGCGGCTGATTCGGCAATCGGGCCTGTCGGTGGAATCGGCGGCGCCGGGCGGCTGATCGGCAAGCGGGCCGCGACGGCCCCGACCGGTGGCCGGAAGCCCCAGGATCGAAAACCCGCGCCTTTTTAAAGGCCCACGTTTTCTTTCTGCAAAACCTGCTCGGCCCGGTAGCTGGAGCGCACCAGGGCGCCCGACACGACTTCGCGAAAGCCCTTGGACAGGCCCAGGTCGCGGTAGGCACGGAACTGTTCGGGCGTGACGAAGCGGCGCACCGGCAAGTGGTTGGCCGTGGGCCGCATGTACTGACCAAACGTCAGGATATCGACCTTGGCGGCGCGGATGTCATCCATCGCCTGTTCGATTTCTTCGTCGGTCTCGCCCAGGCCCAGCATCATGCTGGTCTTGGTGAGCGTATGCGGCGCGTATTCTTTGGCGTAGGCCAGCACGTCGAGCGTCTGACGGTAGCCCGCACGGATGTCGCGCACGTCGTGGGTGAGGCGTTCGACCGTTTCGATGTTCTGCGCAAAGGTGGTGAGCCCCGCATCGAGAATGGTGCGGATGCTGGCCTGGCTGCCCTGGAAGTCGGGCGTGAGGGCTTCGACGGCGGTTTGCGGCGAACGTTCGTGGATGGCACGGATACAGGCCGCATAGTGCCCCGCCCCGCCGTCGATGAGGTCATCGCGATCGACCGAGGTAAGCACCACGTATTTCAGTTGCATCAGCACCACGGCGTCGGCCACGCTGGCCGGTTCGTTGTGATCCAGCCAGCCGTGCGGGTTGCCGGTGCTGACGGCACAGAATTTGCAGGCGCGCGTGCAGACCGAGCCCATCAGCATCAGGGTGGCCGTGCCCCGGCCCCAGCATTCGGCGATATTGGGGCACTTGGATTCGGCGCACACCGTATTGAGCTTGTGCGTCTCGACGATGTCGCGCACTTCTTTGTAGCGCTCGCCCGAGGGCACGCGCACCCGCAGCCAGGCGGGCTTGGGGGCGGAGTCGGGCACGGCGCTGAGATCGCTGGGCTTCATGCCGTCCTTGATGGCGCGCGTGCCTTGCGGGCTGGTGAATTTCGACCCGGATCGGGCGCGGATGATGGGGACTTCAGTCGTCATGAGGAAACCTGTGCAGGATGTCAGAGGGACGTGCGTCGGCCCCGGCGCACAGCTGCGGCGATAGAGTAACATGCGGCCCGCCAAAGAGCGCCTATCGACACCCCATACTTTGTATACTGGCGGCCATGCTGCCCCCGCCCCCGAAAATCCCGCTGCTCGCACGCCCGCCGGGCAATGCCCTGGTGCTGCTGTGCCTGCTGCTGATGGTCACCCTGTGGACGGTGCTGTGCGCCATCAGCCACGCGGCCCCCGACCTCGACGGCATGGAAGAACTGGTCTGGGCCGCCAGCCTTGAGCTGGGCTACACCAAGCACCCGCCCCTGCCCTCGTGGTTCATGCACTTCGCCACCGAAGTGCTGGGGCGCCCGATCTGGCTGCCCTTCTTCATGGGTCAGCTTTTTTCCGCGCTGGGCCTGTGGTTCGTCTGGCGCCTCGGGCGTGAAATCACCACGCCACACCGGGCCTTCATCGCCACGCTGCTGGTGTCGGTCACCGCCTACTTTGCCCTGCGCGGCACCATCTACAACCACAATACGGCGCAGCTGTGGTCGATCACGGCGGCCACCTGGCTGTTCTATCGGGCTATCCGCCATCAGCGCGTGCGCGACTGGGTCTGGCTGGGCATCGTCAGCGGCCTGGCCCTGTTGACCAAGTACAGCGCGCTCATCCAGTTTGCCGCCTTCTTCCTCTACCTGCTGCGCAGCGGCGCCTGGCGCAGCCGCACCACCTGGCTGGGCCTGCTATGGGCCACGCTGGCCTTTCTGCTCGTCATCAGCCCGCACCTGTGGTGGCTGGATCAGCATCACTTCGAACCACTGTTCTACGCCGACAAATCGCTGGCGGCGGGCGGGCGCCTGGCGGCGCTGGCCGATCTGCTGTCCTTCGCGCTGGATCAGGCCGGGCGCCTGGCCCCGATGGTGCTGGCCCTGGCCCTCTGGGCGCTCTGGCGCCACCGGGCGGGCGACCGCGCCCCCGGCTACGCGGCCAATGACGAGACCTTCGACGTGACGCACGCCGCCTCGCACTACTGGCACGACTTCAGCGTGCCAGACCGTCAGTTCCTGCTCTGGGTGGGGCTCGCCCCCTTTCTTTCCACGGTGCTCATCTCGGCCCTGCTGGGCTCGCGCCTGGAAGCCTCCTGGGCCAGCACCTTCTTCGTGCTCTTCGGCTTTTTCGGCCTGGGGTGGCTGCGCGGCCCGCAGGCCGTGCAGCTGCGCCGCATCCTCATCCTGGTGGCCAGCCTGCACCTCGTCATGGCGCTGGGCTACGCCGCCGCGCGCGGCCCCCTGGCTGAACTCACCGGCAAGGCGGCGCGCTCGACCTACCCCGGCCCCGCCCTGGCCACCCTGGCCCTGCGGCACTGGCAGGCCCATCAGCCCGGGCGCCCCTTGCGGGTGGTGGTCTCCAACACCTGGCTGGGCGGCAACATCGCCGTACACGTCGGCCCCAACACGCGCGTCTACATCGACGCCAGCGACGAGCAATCCCCCTGGTTCGCCCCCGGCACGGCCTTGCAATGCGGCGCACTGGTGGCTTTCAGCGCACAGGGCCGCGCGGCGCCTGCGGCGGCCACCCGGGCGCTGTACGACGCCGCCCCCTGGAAAGGTGTGGATGAAGTCCCCTGGTCTGGCCCCAAAGGGCGCATGATCGATCTGCACTGGGCCGTGCTGCCCGCTGGCCCGGACTGCCTGGAAAAGCAGCGCTCCCGCTGACCTGCGGCCCGGGGCGCGGCCGCAGCGTTTCAGATGGGCCGCAGGTCGGCCTCGGCCCCCAGCAGTATCTCGAAGGCCCGGGGGTCGAGCGGGCGCGAGAACAGATAGCCCTGGCCGTAATCGCAGCCAGCGTCGGCCAGCAGCCGGTACTGCCGCGCCGTCTCGATGCCCTCGGCCACCACGCGCAGGCCCAGCTTGTGGGCCAGCAATATGATGGCTTCGCACAAGGCGTGATCGGCGCTGCCGCGATGCAGGTTGGCCACGAAGGACTGGTCGATCTTGAGAAAGTCGATGCCAAATTTGCGCAGATAGGACAACGAGGAATAGCCCGTGCCGAAATCGTCGAGGGCCACCTGCACGCCGGTTTCGCGGAAGGCTTCGAGCTGATGGCGGATGCGGTCGTCGCCCGAATCGATCAGCAGCCCCTCGGTGATCTCGACGATGACCTGCTGCGGCGGCAGGCCCAGAGTATTGAGGTGCGAACCCCAGAACGCGAAATCCAGCCCTTCCTGGCGCAGCTGGGCCGGTGAAATATTGACGCTGACCTGGATGTCCTGCCGAAAACGCTGGCGCCATTCGGCGGCCTGGCGCGTGGCTTCGCAAAAGACCCAGTCGCCCAGCGGGCGGATGATGCCGGTTTCTTCAGCCAGCGGGATGAATTCGGTGGGCGGCACCAGGCCGCGCAGCGGATGGTGCCAGCGCAGCAGGGTCTCGGCCTTGATGACCTGGCCGCTGACGAGATCGACGATGGGCTGGTAATCCAGGGTGAACTGGTGCTGGTCGAGCGCCAGGTGCAGGTCGTTGACCAGGCGCATGCGGGTCTGCGCGCGCTCTTGCATCGAGACGGTGAAGTAGCGGCTGCGGTTGCGCCCGTCGGCCTTGGCCGAATACATGGCCTGGTCGGCATTGTTGAGCAGCGTTTCGGCATCGGTGGCGTCGTCCGGAAAAAACGTGACGCCGATGCTGGTGGACACGAAAACCGTCTCGACCCCCAGGTGGAATGGCTCGGCCAGCGAGCGCAGGATGGCGCGCGTCAGGCGCTCGATGTCGCGCGGCTCGCGCACGTCGTCGAGCAGCACGGTGAATTCATCCCCCCCCAGCCGGGCCACGGTGTCGCTCTGGCGCACGCAGGCGCTCAGGCGGCGGGCGGCTTCTTTCAGAAGCTCGTCGCCCATGGCGTGGCCCAGGGTGTCGTTGATTTCTTTGAAGCGGTCGAGATCCAGGAACAGCAGGCCGATGCGCCCGCCCGAGCGACGGGCCTTGCGGATGCTTTGTTCGAGGCGGTCGTGGAACATCTGCCGGTTGGGCAGATCGGTGAGGCGGTCGAAATTGGCCTGCTTCCAGATGATGGCCTCGGCCTGTTTGATCTCGGCGATGTTGGAGAAGATCATCACCCGGCGGTGCACTTCGCCGTCTTCGGTGAACGAGGTATTGATGCTGAGCCATTCGGGATAGAGCTCGCCATTGGCGTGCTGCCCCCAGTGTTCGCCCTGCCAGCTGCCGGTTTCCAGGACGGTGCGCCACACGGCGCGATAGAACTCGCGGTCGTGGCAAGGTGAATTGAGACAGCGCACGTGCTGGCCCACGACGTCGGCCTCGGCCCGTCCACGCAGGCTGACGAACGCCGGGTTGACGTCGAGAATCACCCCCTTGGAATCGAGCACCAGCATGCCTTCGCTGGTATTGCGATACACCAGCGAGGCAAGCTCGGCCTGGCGGTCGCGATCGCCGTCGCCCAGACCCGCGCGGCGCTGCCGCATGACGTACAGGTGACTGCGCCCCGAGGGTGAAGGGATGTGCGTGGCGGCCCCCGCCAGCGCCAGCGGCCCGGACTGCCGGTGCTGACCGCACCCGCGCCACAGCAGGGTGCTGCGTGCGCCTTCTTCATCCAGACGCGCATTGACCTCGTGCACGTCGGGCAGCAAGCGGCCCACGGGCAGGCCGATTGCCGCCCCTCGGCGGTAACCGAACAGGCGCTCGGCACTGCGGTTCATGTAGACGATGGCGCCATCGGTGTCGGTGGCCAGAAAGGCATCTTGGGAAAAATCGCCCAGGCGCAGCAGGGCCAGGATGTGCGAGCGATCGGACGAACCCGGCGCCAGCAGGATTGCCGCCTCGCGGCCTGCGGGCCGACTACCATTCAACTGAGCGGGGACTGATGAGAGAACCATCACACAGGCCGTGGTAGAGGCGAGGAAGGGGGCATGACCGTATTGGGAAACCGAAGACCTGCAACACCCGATCTTTTAACACGACGTCAGGATTTTCACTATCCGTAATATCCATGAGCGTGTGGTGGAATCGGCCTCTCAGAACCTGGGCGCATAAGCATATGGGCCCGTACGCTCATGCGGTGGCCACTACCCGCGCCACCACCATCCTCGCAGCGGCTGCCCTGTCACGGCGGCTTCCTGCGCCGCGCCCGCGGCGCGGGGGCTTCAGGGCGCCTCGCCGAAATACTCTTTGAACTGGTGCCCCAGCTTGCGCGCCTTGGTGCGCAGGTACTGCTCGTTGTACGGGTTGCGGTTGACCTGCAGCGGGATGTGCTCGACCACCTCGATGCCCAGTTCGCCCAGCACCCGCTCTTTACGCGGATTGTTGGTCATCAGACGCACGCGGCGGATGCCGAAATGCGCCAGCATCGGACGGCACAGGTCGTAGCGGCGCATGTCGGCGGGAAAACCCAGGCGCTCGTTGGCCTCGACGGTATCGGCCCCCTGGTCTTGCAGCTGGTAGGCACGAATCTTGTTCAGCAGCCCGATGCCGCGCCCTTCCTGGCGCAGGTACAGGATGATGCCGCGCCCTTCTTCGGCAATGCGCTGCATGGCTGCCTCAAGCTGCGCGCCGCAGTCACAGCGCTGGCTGAACAGCGCATCGCCCGTGAGGCATTCGGAGTGGATGCGCGCGAGCACCGGGGCGTCGGTGCCCACGTCGCCCAGGGTGAGTGCAACGTGCTCTTTGCCCGAGGCGGGCTCGGCGAAGGCATGAATGTGAAAAATCGCCCAGGGCGTGGGCAGCTGCGCGGAAGCAACGTACTGCAGCAGATCGTGGTCGGCAGCCGGGGGGGCACCAGAAGAGGCGGGCATGAGGCAGAATCAGAGAAAAGAATGACGAGGGCCGACGTGCTGCCGCATGAAGTTGGCAGGCCGCCCGAACGCCCTGGAAAAACTATAGATTAACAAGATTAGCAGCGCCACGCCCAAGCTCGAAGGCGTTTTCGCCCAGCCAGCCGACAGTGCTTCAATGCCTATGCACACGCTATCGGGCCTGTTCGCCACAAGGCCGCCCTGTCACACCGCTGGCCGGGTGCTGGATCGTTCGACGACGCGCACGGGCGTAACAATACGCTGTGCAGGGCTGCTGGCACCCGCCTCGATGTGGTTGAGCAGCGCCTCGACAGCCGCATGCGTCATCCGCTCTGCGTCCTGCTCGATCGTCGTGAGTTCATAGCCGCCCCACCCCGATTGGGGCACGTTGTCGAATCCCACGACCTGGACATCTTCAGGCACACGCAGCCCCAGGGTGCCGCGCAGTGCATCCATCACCGCGAACGCCATGTGGTCGTTTGCAACGAATACCGCATCGGGAGGGTCTGGACGGCGAAACATGTCGATGGCCACGGCCTTGGCCGTATCAAAATCGTAGTCGCCGTATGCCGTTGCAAACAAAGGCAGCCCAAGCGCCGACAGGCCGCTCAGGAAACCTGCTTCCCGATCTCTTGAGGTGGATGAATCGACCACGCCACCAATAAAACCGATACGGCGGGCGCCTCGCTCAAACAGCAAACGTGCCGCCAGCTGCCCTCCCTGGAAGTTGTCCGATTCCACGGTAGTAGCGCTCTGCACCGACGCAACACGGTTGAAGAGAACAATCGGGATATGGGCCGCCTGGCAATGTGCTGCCACCAGCGACGAAAGCGTCGTACTGGCAAGCAGGATGCCATCGACCTGATATTGCAAAATATCGTGGATGAGCGCATCGGTTGCGTTATCTCCCGGTCCGCGATCATTGCCGACGAACAGCAGTATATGGTAGCCACGTGCTTGTAAAAGCTGCGACAGCAATTCAATGACATTGGGATAAAACTGGTTGTGCAAATAACACACAACCACGCCGATCATGTGCGAACGGCGGGTCGAGAGCGTCCGGGCAATCGCATTGGGGCGATAACCAAGCTTTTTCGCCGCGCTCAGTACGAGTGCCCGCGTCGACTTGGCTACGCTCGTCCCAGGCGTGAATGTGCGGCTTACGGCGGACGTGCTGACACCAGCCAAGGCCGCAACGTCAGTCAACGTGGGTTGCCTTGTTGGCTTGACGGAAGATGGAGCTTTGTGGCGGGGCATTAGCGACGATCCTCTGGGACGCCATAGATTACCACGCAGTCCACCCCCCATCGATTACCAGGCTGCTTCCCGTCATCAGGCTGGAGGCATCACTTGCCGCAAAAATGACGGCACTCACCACTTCCCGCGCCTCCCCCACTCTTCCCAGCGCGATTTTGCTCAATACTTGATCCTTGAATTCCTTTTTCTCCAGAAAAGGCTTCGTCATTGGAGTCTCGATGAATGTTGGGCAAATAGTGTTTATTCTGATTCCATAAGCCCCCAATTCGACCGCAACACACTTGGTCATGCCTTCCAGCGCCCACTTCGAAGCGCAGTACACGCTGCGGTTGGGCGCGCCTGTCTTCCCCATTTGCGACGAAATATTGACAATCGAGCCCTTGACGCCTTCTCTGATCATCTTGCCTGCCACCGCCTGCGTCGCAAAAAATGCCGCTTTCACGTTCAGTTGCATGATCGTATCGAAATGAGCCTCCGATACGTCAGTGAACGCTTCTGGATAGTTGGTGCCAGCGTTATTGACCAACACATCCAGCCGCGGCAGGGTATTCACCAGTCTCGAGAAAGCCGATGTGTCGGTCACATCACTCACGTGCACCTCACATCGGCCGCCCTGTGCACGAATTTCATCCGACAAAGAGTCCAGTTCGCCGCTCGTGCGGGCGCAGGCAAGCACGTCCATCCCATGGGCGGCCAGCCCGAGCGCAATTGCCCGCCCGAGCCCCCGGCCGGCCCCCGTTACCAAGGCCCGCTTTCCTTGCAGGTCACCCGTCAATTCTGTCATGGCATGATCTCCGTGCCTCTCGGGCTCGCAAACGGCTAGCTCTCTCGCACACCATACGCACTGCCATAGGGCACATCTTTATGGCCATAGCGGCGCAACCTGATATTGCACTGTTCGGCGTGGCCCACAAACCCTTCGAGCATGCACAGCCGGGATCCATATTCGCCGACCAGCACGCTCGCCTCGTCGGTGAGGATTTTCTGGTAGCTATGGGTTTTTATGAATTTCCCGACCCAGAGGCCGCCCGTGTAGCGACCCGACCCTTTGGTGGGCAGCGTATGGTTCGTACCAATGCATTTGTCGCCATACGCCACGTTAGTGCGAGGCCCCAGAAACAGTGCCCCATAATTCTGCATATGCGCCAAATACCAATCATCCCGATCCGTCATGACCTGGACGTGTTCCGACGGATTGTCGTTGGCCACTTGCAGCATTTCTTCGTGCGTATCGCACAGCACGACGGTGCCGTAATCCCGCCAAGAGACAGAGGCGGTGGCGGCTGTAGGCAGAATGGTCAGCAGCCTCTCCACCTCTTTCATGGTCTCTCTTGCAAGTTTTTCGCTGTTGGTAATGAGCGTGGCCGGCGAGTTGTAGCCATGCTCGGCCTGGCCAAGCAGATCCGTGGCGCACAGTTCCCCATCGACGGTATCGTCGGCAATGACCATCGTCTCGGTCGGCCCTGCGAGAAGGTCGATTCCGGTATGGCCGAACAACTGACGCTTCGCCTCGGCGACATAAGCGTTGCCTGGGCCCACGAGCATGTCCACCGGGGCAATCGATTTAGTACCGATTGCAAAACTGGCCACAGCCTGCACCCCTCCGAGGCAGTAAATCTCTGTCGCCCCCCCAAGGTGCATGGCTGCAATCACGGCCGGGTTGGGTTTTCCCTTGAAGGGAGGCGTGGCCGCAGCGATCCGTTTGACACCGGCCACCGACGCGGTCACAACGGACATATGCGCCGAACCCACCATCGGGAATTTCCCGCCAGGCACGTAGCAACCGACCGATGCGACCGGGATGTTGCGATGCCCGAGAATGACGCCCGGCAGCGTTTCAACCTCGATGTCGAGCAGCGCGTCCTTCTGATGCTGAGCAAAATTTCGTATCTGGGTCTGTGCAAACTCGATATCGGTTCTCTGCTGGTGGGTCACCTGAGACATCAGATCCTGGATTTCACCGTCGGTAAGCCGGAACGAAGGACGATCGAAGTCGTCGAACTTTTTCGACAATTCATGCACCGCTTCGTCGCCCCTTGCTTCAATGTCGGCAATAATCCCCGCGACAGCCTGCTCCACTTTTCTATCGTCGCTCCTGCGTTCATTTGCCGATTTGCCAGTTTTAAGATATTTGATTGCCATTTCTACACCTTACTTTAAATTCAATTTTCAATAACCACATCATCAACAGCGAAGACATCAATCGCGTTTCATGCCTTTCCGGAAGGCCACCAGATCCATGAGATAGCCGTCTCTCCATTCAGAACGGGGCTTCAGCTGGCTGCGCGAAAGAAGCGCAGCGCGATCTTCATCCGCTCTTTTGATGACATCATCGGGCCACGGCCCCTTCTTGCGGCCATTGTTCATCTCTGAATACATCCGGCGGAAGCGGCTTGCGTAGTCGCTGATACCACCAGGAGCGTTCAAATCGATGGTCTCAAAAGGCCCCATGAATTCCCATCGCAGACCCAGGCCGTCCCGAACCGTCGCGTCTATGTCATCCAGGCTGGCCACCCCGTCTTCATATAGCGCCCATGCTTCATTCAGTAATGCGCCCTGCAGCCGGTTGAGCACGAACCCGCCAATTTCCTTCCGCACCAGGATGGGAGTCTGGCCGATGGCCGTCATGATCCCCCGCGCCTTCTCAACCACCTCTGGATCAGTCCAGGGGGTAGGCACCAGTTCGACCAGCGGTATCAAGTGGGGCGGATTGACGGGATGACAGATCAACATCCGCCCACGATGCTTGCATTCCTCCGTGAATGCCGAGCCGGGGATCCCCGACGAAGATGACCCGATGATCGTATCCTTGCCGATGAGGCCGTCCAGCTGCGAAAACAGCGATGTCTTCACTTCAACGGTCTCCGCGGCCGATTCCTGCACATAGCAGGCACCATCCAGGGCATCCGGCAGGGTGCTGCACAGCGTCACACGTTGACGGGCCGCGCGCGCGTCGGCGGCAGTCACCAGCTTGTGCGCCACCATGGCGTCCCAGGTGGCGTCAGCCCAGGCGCCATACGCCTCACAAGCTGCGGCCCGCTCGTCGTACATTTGCACCCGCCACCCGGCACGTGCAAACGCCACCGACCACGCACTACCAATCAAGCCAACACCTACGATTGCTGCTGTTTTCTCCACATTCATCATGTTCTCCGACTACCCCACCCTGGACTCATCACCATCGGCAAGGCATATTTCTGTAATACGCAAGCCATCGGATGTGATGCGTGAAGGGAAAGTATCTTTCAGACGTTCCTCATGAATAGGTATGACCCGATGGCTCTCATAATTGACCGCCTTCATCATGGCCTCGGTGGCCAATACCAGATTGGTTTGGCTGCCTACCGCCAGGCCCACCGGGGTATAAACGCCACTTGCGCCAGAGCCGTCGTCCACCCCGTTCAGGTTCTCGAACATGTATACGAGATCCCCCGCCAACACCCACTTGTCATTCGATTCCGCATTGCCATCATTGCGCACCGCAACCCACATGGAGCCATAGGTATGCGTGTCGAATGCAGCACGCAGATCAATACCTGGAAGCACATCGTCCATGTCGCCGTCCACCGTCACCAGACGGTTTTGCTGGGCAAGCGCAACGCCACGAACGATATCGCCGCTATCCACCGCCCCCATCATCCAGCGCATCCGTTCAGGAAGCGACATGACCCACACCCACTTCGAGATTTCGCGCTGCTGAACGTAGAACGTCGCCTTGGGGAATGCTTCGACATTGCCAAAGTGGTCAAAGTGAGCGTGCGTGATAAAGCACGAATCAACGTCATCCGGTTTTATCCCGAGCGGCGCCATCACCTGAGCGGGCGAATGCCAGTTTTCAACACCAAATCGGGTCGCCAACGTTGCGCCATAGTCTTTCTGATTGAAGCCGACATCTACCATCGCCACATGGTCACGCCCCTTGATGACGACATAACAGTATGGCAACTTTACATATCCTTGATTATGCGCCCCATATATGACGCCGCTTTTATGATATTTCTTTACATAGGCATATTCACAAACCCAGATCGAATAATCCGCCATTACAGTCTCCCATGAGAATAAATTCGCTACACCGTATGGGTGTGCCCCCCGTGAGCGCAGCACGCATCCGCAAAATCAACCATTTCCATCCCCAACTCAGCCCACTGCGCCTCTTTTATTGCCGCATGAGCCGCCGCCAACGACGCATAGACAGGCGGCCGGTATAAAAACGAAGCAGAAGACGCGGACGACTGGCTTGAAACCCATTCGATGAGCCCGCGGCACAATTCGTTCGCCTTCAACAGGTGCCGTACCTTGACAGCCAAGAGACCCGTGCCGCGGGAGCTGCAGCGCTGGAGAGAGTTCTGTATCTCGTGACAACGCTTCGTGCATCTCGCCAATGCGGTTGGTTCGCGAAAGAGGCACGTTTGCCGAGTCCCCAGGACAAGGATCAACAGTCCGCCGACCTCACCCACAAGACCACGCAACTCGTAAAACGCATGCTTCAACTCAGTCTCGATACCCGCAGCGCTATCAGCGAGGTGCGCCAAATGGCTATCCTCACCGGCCGGAGCCCGGCGCATGACTTGCCCGGCACCAATGACCTCCTGCGTCAATCTCTCATCCTTATTCGTGAGAATCATGCGTCGCTCCTGGAGTGGTTAATAATCGCCCATCGTTACTTGCCTGGCGCCACGGTCGGCTTCACCTCTGTCAGCTTGTACATATCCGCGGCAGGTTCAGCTTTACATTTATCGCAATTCAATCCGGGCATGTTCGGCGCCTTGCCGAGCAAAGGTTCCGGCAAGGGCTGAATCGTCTTCCCAGGAACCGGTTTTCCAGTCAAGACCGCTTGCACATTGATTTCAGGCAGGAAGGTGCTATCCAGCGACGCATCAATAAAGCCATTGGGCACCACGCCTTCCGGCAAGGTATTGCAGCCATCGACGAAATCACCGCCCTTGCACATCTTCAACTCGTCCTGATTTGCCCACGGCAACGGGTACTGGTAGTTACCAGGTGCCAATTTGGTTTTCCCAGTCAGGATCTGCATCATCAATTTGAACGTATAACCGGACTGCGCAGGTGCCGAATAGGAAGTCGCACCTTTCAGCCCCTTCTTGACGAGATCTGGATTCAAGAGCGCCAACCGGAACCCGTTCGTTGTCCCGCCAACGAGCGGGACGATGCGCTTGGCATCGATCATGGCCTGCAACGCGCCAAACTCGCCATCCTCGGACCATATGCCGTCCACGTCGGGGTGGGCTGCCAATGCGGCTGCCGTTTCCTTCTGATTGACCGCGTTATCCCAGCGCCCGTAATAGGTATCGACCACCTTGATTCCGGGATACTGATCGAAAATGTATTTGGCACCACGGTAATGCCGTTCATCGACCGAATTTCCGGGAACACCGCGAGCCATGAAAATCTTTCCCTTGCCGTCAAGCACATTCACCAGATACTGGGCCGTATTCTCTCCAGGCCCTGAAGTGATGTAGCTGATGTTGTACGCACATGGTTCCGTGACGGTCCCGTCGTACATGAAGAACTTCACGCCCTGCTTGCACCCCTGCCTGATCACACGATTGAGCGCGGTTGGCCCGATGGGCCAGCTGATGATGGCATCGGCCCCCGCTTGAATCATGCTCTCATAGGCGGAGATTTGTGCCTGCGGATCGACTCCCGAGATGACTTCTTTCAGTTCGACCGTCTTGTCGTAGGGGGGTGTTGCCGCCAGCGCCTTGACAATGTTCGCAGCCTCATCCTGCCAATTATTTCCAGAATAGGACAAACTCAGATATATCAGATATTTACCGTCGGCAGTTTTTGCCGTAGCCGTCGAGGGAAGCGCGGAGATCACGGCGGCGGAACCCAGAACGGCGCCTCCTAAAACAGCTTTTAAAAGTTTCCTTGACATCATGATAAGTCTCCTTGGCAAGATAGCCTCAGTGTGTAGTGTCAACTGCTTATTACTTCGCATTCCTCCTGTGATGAGAGCGCATCGTCAAGAGCAGTAACGCGGCCAGAATAATTACCCCGTTCAATATGGTGCGTGCCGCAATGCCTCCATTGATGGCCTGCACAGTGGTTCCAATGAGCGTCAGAAGAACGGCGGCAATGATGGTGGACAGCGCGTGTCCCGTGCCCCCCAGGATGGAAGCTCCCCCGATCACTACAGCGGCAATGGCAGGCAGCAAATAAGAGCTGCCCATGTCGAGAGCGGCACCGTTGGAATAGGCCGTCAAACACAAGCCGGCGAGACCGTAACAGATGGCGGCAATGACATAAGGAAGCACGCGTCCGGTGAAAACCGGCACGCCGGCAAGGTGTGCAGCACGGTCACTATTGCCAACGGCATACCAATAGCGGCCCATCTTTGAATACTGCTGCAGCCACCATCCAACCATGGCGAATGCCACAAGCGCGAGTACGGCCACGTGCATGCCGAAATACGGCACGCGTGCTTTCATGATCCAGACGAATATTTCTGGCGCGTGGTTCCCAGGAGTACCTTTCGTCACGCCCAAAATCACACCGCTCAATATCAAGCCAACAGCGAGGGTCATGATAAACGCCGGTATTCTCGCGATTGCGACGCCGATACCCGAGCACAAGCCAACCAGCCCGCAGACAAGCAAAACCAGGATCAAGGCCATCCAATCCGGGACATTCATCGAAAGCAGCTGCGCGCCCAGCACGCCTCCCAATGTAATAACGCTGGCAACCGACAGATCCAGTCCGCCAGTCAGCACCACCAACCCTTCCCCATAAGCTGCCAGCACGGCAAAGATGCTGATAGTGATGACCGTATCGAGCTGGCTCCACGTGCCAAGGCCGGGCGCCACGAAGCGGGATGCGAGGCTCACCACGGCACAGGCAACCAGCAACAACACGGTGCTGTTTACCCATTTGAACTTCCCTTCGCCGCCGGATCTCGTGTCAGGCTGGACAGACACATGGGGGGAGATATCGAAAGCGTCAGTGGCCACACCAGAAACAGGCCGTTCTTTGGCTGCAGTTGATGGCATGCTCACTCCTCCTTTTTCCTTCTTCCCATCATGGAATTGACCGCGACGACTACAATGATCACCACACCCTGGACGATTGCCGTATAAAAGGAAGATATTCCAATGACAAACAAGACTTTGATGAGGACCACAAGAATTGCCGCCCCAACCATGGCGCTGAAGATGCTTCCGGTGCCACCGAAAAGAGACACACCGCCAAGAACGACCGCAGCGAAACTCATCAACAGCAAGGGGTCACCGGCAATTGGGCTGCCCGTTCCAGTCTGCGCACTGAGCATGATTCCGGCAAACGAGTAAAAGACGCCTGCCACGATATAGGCATATATTCTCGTCCGACGCACATTGATGCCAGAGAGCTGCGCCGCACGTTCGTCAGCCCCGATTGCGTATAGATTTATCCCAAAAGCAGAGCGCCGAAGTCGAACCCAGCCGCACCAGACAAGCAGCAGCACCAGCAATGCCTGGGGAAACATGAAGATATTCCCGGTCAGATTGTCCACTACCCAGTCATTCACGCTGCCACCCGGTGCTTCCAGAATGGAAAAGGCAATTCCACCCAGGATGATCATGACAGCTAACGTCGCCGCCAGAGATTGCAGTTTGAGGTAGGTAACCAGCACCCCATTGATGTAGCCGACTGCGGCGCCCACCGCCATGGAAACCACGAGAAGAAGTAAAGCGCCGGAGATTCCATCAAAAGGCAGAGTCACTGCGATCACGTTGACGATAGAGATCACGCCAGCCAAAGAAAGATCGAACCCCCGGTTGATGACCACCACCGCCTCGCCAGCCGCCGCCAGTGCAAGCGGCGCAATCGCGGCCATCAACCCCGCAATCGGCCATACGCCGAACGCCTTGGGCTGCAGCCACCAATAAACAGCCAGAAGGACGACCAATATGGCCGTCACCAGATACGTGTCCTGAATCCCACGTGGCAAGCGTGATTTCATTGGATTTTTCCTCGTGGTGAGGAGCGATGGCGGATTGAAACCGCCCGCGGGCATATTTTCGGCGATCATAATCCACTCATCGCGCGTACGAGCAAATGCTCATGTATTTCACCTCGAACGAATTCCGCGCTGTTTGTTCCTTGATACAGAACCAGACAGCGATCCGTCAAAGCGGAAAGCTCGCTCAATTCCGAGGAATAAAGCAGCACGGCGCCACCACCGGCAACGAACTTCCTGATTGCCTTGTACAGAATCTCCTTGGTGCCGACATCCACGCCCCGTGTGGGATCAAACAAAAGCAACGTGCGTGCCTTGGTAGCGAACACCCTGGCAAGCAGTGCCTTCTGCTGGTTTCCTCCCGAAAGGACTGAAATGGGCATCCGAAGATAACGTGGCTGCATGTCCACATCGGCGCTATAAGCCCCCGAAGCGGCCACCTCGGAAGCCAATGTGACAAAAGGCTGCCTGAGAAACCGGAAAATCATCGACAGCGTGACATTGCTGGCTGTGGACATGGAGGGGAATATGCCTTCAACCTTGCGCTCTTCAGGCAGATAGGCCACACCACTTCCTGTGCGCAGCGCGGCAAGTGGCGAGTGCGGCCGGAATGGGCGCCCATCCAACGTGAGTTGACCGGACTGAATCCGGGCTTCTCCGCATATCAAATGAAACAGATCACGTTGCCCCTGGCCATCAAGCGCGGCAACACCCAGGATTTCTCCTGCGCGAAGCTCGAAACTGACTTCTTTCACTCGGCCGCCACACACCCTTTCAGCACCCAGCCGAACTTGCCCGGCCATAGCACTCAAAGTTGATGGCTCTGTCTGGCGAGCGGATGCACGCCCCGCCATGAGGGCAAATATGTCGCCATCAGAGGCATTCTCCAGAGCCACATCAGAGATATAACGACCATTTCTGAAAATGGTGGCACGATCACAGATTTCCCGGATTTCATGAAGCCGGTGCGAAATATATAGCACTGACGTGCCATTCTCTGTCGCCCGCTGCAGCTGGGTAAACAGCCAATCGGTATCCGGCAATGCCGCGGTTGGTTCATCAAGGATGATGAGCTTCCGGCCCCGCAGCAAGGCCTTCAGTATTTCAAGCCGTTGCCGCTCAGCCAGCGACAACTGCCCCGTTGTCGCTTTCGGATTGATATGTTGTAAGCCGTATTCGGCCAGCCACTGAGCAGCGGTGGTATTGATATTCGTTTTATCCACACCACTGAGCCACGTCGTGGGCAGCGTGGGCAACAAAAGGTTTTCAGCAACCGTGAGGTTGGGAAGAATGCTCAATTCCTGGAAAGCCGTCGCAATGGCATTCGCCTGTGCATCTCTGATCGTTTTGGGGTGATAAGAAACGCCATCCAGAAGCATCGTCCCTGCATCGGGCGATTCGATACCGCTGAGTATTCGAACCAACGTGGACTTTCCTGCGCCGTTCTCGCCCAGAAGTGCATGCACCTCACCCGCCAGCAATTCAATATTGGCTTCAGCAAGCGCTGTGGTCGCACCGTAAGACTTGCGAACCCCATGCACAACCATGCGTGGTGTCGGCAGTTTGGTAGTGTCAAGATCTGTCATCGCAATCACGGAACCCTAAAGAGTACGGAAGCATCTACCCGCCTTGATGAGTACTACTTTAGTCAGCTTTGCAAGCGCTTGCAATATCGATCACACTATGGAAAACCCTTAAAAAGATCCCAGAAATTTGACTTTAGTTCAGTCTGACGCACTGATCTGTTGGCGTACTGTCTGATTAATTTTTATTTATAAAGCGCCCCGACATGAGACGATCAGCGCCAATCTCAACCGAATACCCGCCATGAACCCTGGATCTGCACGCGATACTGGTGGATCGCCCTGCGCACAAGCCGAGGGCCGGAACACAGCAATCCGGTAGTTCAGCCAGTCGATGTGGATATCTGCCAAAGTGTGGCACCCCAGCGGCCTTGAGTACGCACGTCCAGCCCACGCCGGGCGCACATAAAAAAAGGCCCCACACGCGGTGGAGCCCCAAACGCCCTGACGGACTGCAGCGACTACGCCTTGACCCCGAGATAACGCTCGATGATCTCGCCGTTTTCGTGCAAGTCCTGGGGCGTACCCTCGTACACCACATGGCCGTTGTTGACGATGTAGGCGCGGTCGGCCAGCGACAGGGCCGCGCGTACGTTCTGTTCGACGATGACGATGGTCTGCCCGGCATCGGCCAGCTGGCGGCAGACCGTCATCAGGTCGCGCACGATGATGGGCGCCAGGCCCTCGAAAGGTTCGTCGAGCAGGATGATGTCGGCGTTGCGGATCATCGCCCGGGCGATGGCCAGCATTTGCTGTTCGCCCCCCGACAGCTGCTTGCCGCGGTTGCGCTTGCGCTCGGCCAGGCGCGGGAAGGTCGTGTAGATTTCGTCGAGCGTGCGCGGCTTCTCGGCGGTCATGGCGGCCAGCTGCAGGTTTTCCTGCACCGAAATGGAACCAAACACGCGCCGCTCTTCGGGCACCAGCTGGATGCCCAGCGCCGCCCGCCCGTACGGCGGCAGCTGCTGGATTTCCACCCCCCGGTGACGGATGGTGCCCGACTTCACCTCGACCATCCCCATGAGCGACTTGAGCGTCGTGCTCTTGCCCGCGCCGTTGCGCCCCAGCAGGGCCACCACTTCGTGCTCTTCGATGTGCATGGACACGTCGAAGAGGATGTGGGAATCTCCGTAATAGCTGTTGATCTTGTCGACTTCAAGCAGACTCATCGTCCATCCCTCCCAGATAGGCTGTCTGAACCGCCGGGTCGTGCCGAATTTCATCGGGCGTGCCCTCGGTCAACTTGCGGCCCTCATACAGCACCGTGATGCGCTCGGCCAGTTCAAACATGGCGTCCATGTCGTGTTCCACAATGACCATGCTGCGGCCCTGGCGGATGGACTTGAGCAGCGACACCACCAGCACCCGTTCTTCGGGCCCCAGGCCCGCCAGCGGCTCGTCAAAGAGCAGCACATTGGCTCCGGTGGCCAGCGCCAGGCCGATTTCGAGACGGCGCTTTTCACCGTAGGACATGTCCGACACCCGGGTATCGGCATGCGCCGTGAGATCGACCATGGCGATGGCCGCGTTCACCTGCGCGTCGAGATGGTCGGAATGCAGCCCGCGCAGCATGTCGTTGCGATAGCGCCCCCGCATGCGCGCCAGCACCGGGATCATCACGTTCTGGCGCACGGTGAGGTGCTCGAAGAGCTGGTTGATCTGGTAGCTCTTGCTCATCCCCAGCTGGCACACCGAAGTAACGCCGATGCCGGTGATTTCCTGCCCGCGGAAGAACACCTTGCCCGAGGTGGTGGGCAGCTCGCCCGCCAGCATGGCGAAGAAAGTGGACTTGCCCGCCCCGTTGGGCCCGATGACGCCATGCAGCTCGCCCTCGCGCAGGGTGAAGTCGATGTCGGTGTTGGCTTTCAGGCCGCCGTAGTGCTTGCTGACGCCGCGCGCCTCAAGCACCGGCGCACCCGGGCGGCTGGATTTGAGTGGCGCGACGATGTCCAGGCTCTTGGCCACCTGGCGGCTGACCCCATGATCGACATCCGCGGGCAGGCCCTGGCGACGACGACGGAAGAAGTCAAGCAGCGCCCCGGCCACGCCATGGCGGAACACCGTCACCAGCACGACGAAGACAATGCCCAGGATGAGTTTCCAGTAGGGCCCCAGGCTGCCCACCTGCTGCAGGCCTTCGTACAGGTACAGCCAGATCGTGGCGCCCAGCAGCGGCCCGAGCAGCGTGCCGGCCCCGCCCATCACGGTCTGGATGACCAGCTGCGCCGAAGTGTCGAGTGCAAAGGCATCGGGCGGCATGTACGACTGGAACACCCCCAGCAGCCCCCCGGCCAGGCCGCCATAGGCGGCCGCCACGACGAACACCATGAGCTTGTAGGTCTGGATGGAGTGGCCCAGCGCCGTGGCCCGCTTGGGATTGCCCTGGATGGCCTTGAGCACGGCGCCAAAGGGCGAGCGCACGATGCGGCGGGCCACCAGATAGCCAAGGAAGAAGATGACCGCCACGAACCAGTACATGGGCCAGCCGCTGGAGATGTGCACGCTGAAAGCGCCCAGAGAAATCTCGGGTGGCGGCACCCCGGCGATGCCGTTTTCCCCCCCGGTGTACTGCTTGAACGAGGAGTTTTCGAGAAAGTAGAACATCTCGCCGAAGGCCAGCGTGCTCATGGCGAAGTAGATGCCCGTGCGCCGCAGGGTGAGATAGCCGATCACCAGCCCCGCCACCGCGGCCACCACCGTGCCGACGAGCAGCGCCACCAGCATGTTGGCGACGATGCCGTCGGTGAGCAGATAGGCCGTAACGAACCCGCCCGTGCCGTAGAACGCCGCCTGGCCGAAGGACAACAGGCCGGTATAGCCGAACAACAGGTCGAAGCCCAGGCCAAAAAGCCCCCAGATGAGAATGCGCGTGAGCAGGTCTGGGCTCATGCCGATGGCGGGCAGGACGAAGGGCGCGGCCAGCAGGCCCAAGCCCACCAGCATTTCCGGAAGCTGTCTGCGCATCATGCGACCTCCTTGGGCGGCAGTGCCGACCTGCGCGGCCGTGCGCGCCTCGTCCACTGTGCTTGTTTGAACCGAATTCATTCCCGTCCCTCCTGTCCCATGAGGCCCTGCGGGCGGAAGATGAGCACCAGCGCCATGGCCACGAACAGCATGACGTCGGAATACTGCGGATTGACCATGGCGGTCAGGCTGAGGATTTCACCGGCAATGATGCCGCCCACGACTGCGCCGGGGAAAGAGCCCACTCCGCCGATCACCACCACCACGAAAGAATCGACCAGGTAGCGAAAACCCATGTCGGGCGTCAGCGCCACAATCGGAGAATTAATGACGCCGGCAAAACCCGCTGCCATGGCACCGATGCCGAACACCAGCAAAAAGGTACGCTTGACGTTGATTCCCAGTGCATTGACCATCTGAGCATCTTCAATCCCCGCACGCACGATGAGCCCCAGGCTGGTGCGATACAGCACGAAATACAGAAGGAGCAAGGTGGCCGCCGCAATGCCCAAGGTTTCGAGGCGATACAGCGGATAGATGAGTGAACCGATATGGGCAATGCCCATGCCCCAGCTGGGGGGCGTAACCGACAGGCTGACGCCGCCGTACAGGCCGCGCACGATTTCGACCAGCACGATGCTGATGCCGAAGGTGACCAGAATCTGGTCTTCGGGCGGGCGGCTGTAGTATTTGCGCATCAAGCCGCGTTCCATGACCAGGCCACAGGCCAGCGCCACCGCCGAGCCTCCGGCCACGGCCAGCACGAATGAATCGGTCAGGCTGTAGACCGTGTATCCCGCATAGCCCCCGACGACGAAGAGCGCGCCATGGGCAAAATTGATGACACCGAGCGTGCCGTAGATGATCGTCAGGCCGGTACTGATGAGCGCCAGCAACAGGCCGGTGGCCAGGCCGTTGAAGAGCTGCGATAAAAACAAAGACATGCTCGGCATCGAGTTGCCTCCTGTGAGTGTCCCTTGATCGTGGCCCTGGCCGCCCCCGCCCGCGAAGGCGAAGACGACCAGGGAGACCTCGTAGCGCCGGTGCGCCGTTCAGCCCGCCCCCGCGAGGCGGACGAGCGGCGCACCGCGGGGAATCAGATGTAGTCCCCCAGCTTGCAGCCCAGCAGACCCAGCGGCGGCAGCACGTCCTTGCCGTTGACCACCTCGACGATGTCGTAGAAGTCGTCGGCGTTTTTCATGTCGGCCTTCTTCTTGCCGCGCAGAATGGGGAAGTTGCAGTCGGCCTGGTGGTCTTCGGCACGGAAACTGAGCTTGCCCACCGGGGTGTCGCGCACCTCGCCCGCTTCGAGCGCCTTGACGACGTCCACAGGATAGAAGCTGCCCGCCCGCTCGACGGCATCGGCCCACAGCACCATGGCCAGATAGGCATAGAGCGCGGAATCGCGCGGCTTGCCGCCGAATTTCTTTTCGTAGGCCTCGACGAAGTCTTTGGCAATGGGGTTCTGATCCTGCATCGTCCACCAGAAGCCCTGGCCCACCAGCACCCCGGCCATGAGGTCGGCGCCCACTTCTTTTTCGAGGAAGGCCGAGCAGTACGGCACCACGACCTTCATCTTGTCGAGCAGGCCGAACTGCTTGGCCTGCTTGATGGCGTTGGCCGCGTCGGCCCCGTAGGCCACGCACACCAGCACGTCGGCATCGGTGTTGGCGATGTTGATGAGGTACGAGCTGTAATCTTTGGCGCCCAGCGGGTGCACCTGGTTGGTGACGGTCGTCCAGCCTTCTTTCTCGGTGAATTCTTTCATCGATTGAGTGGTGGTGTGGCCGTAGGTGTAGTCCGGCGTGAGATAGGCGGCCTTGCGGTTCTTGCCCAGTTCTTTGGCGGCGATGGGAGCGATGGCCTTGCAGGTCATGTAGGCGAAATAGCCCACCCGGAAGCCGTAGCGCTGGCAATCGACCCCGGTGGTTTCATTGGAACCGGAGATGGCCGTGAAGTACGGCGTGTGTTCACGGTTGCAGACCTTTTCCAGGGCGATGGCCACGGCGCTGCTGGTGCTGCCCGCGATCATCAGGGCCTTTTCGTCGTGGATGAAGCGCGTAGCCGCCTGCACCCCGGTATTGGGCTTGGTTTCGGCATCGGCGTAGCCCACTTTCAGGGTCTTGCCGCGCACGCCCTTCTTGAGCAGGGGCGAAATTTTTTGCAGCTGCGGCGCCCCGGCGTTGATCTGCTCGGCAGCCAGTTCGTAGCCGCGCTTTTGCTCGGCGCCTTGTGCGGAATACGGGCCCGTCAGATCGACAGTCATCCCCAGAAAGACGGTATCACCGTCAGACCCGGCAGGCCAGGCGCCCAGCGGCTTCTTGTCTTCGGCCATGGCCAGGCGCGCCGTGGCGGGCAGCAACAGGCTGCCCGCCACGCCAGCGGCACCGGCCTTGAGCACGGAACGGCGCTTGACCTGCGTCTGCAAGGCTTGATCCAGCGATTTCTTATCTTTCATTGCTTTGTCTCCTGATTTGAATGGCCCCGGGCGCCAGAGGCATCCGGACGAGATACTACGTGTCAGACCCGCGATTTATTTTTGTTCTGGAAGCAGCTTTATTTTTGTGTGACGAAAAGGCGCGTGACCACTTTTGCGCGTAGTGCCATTAGGAAATTTGAAACTTACGCAAAACTTACGTGAGGTTTCAATTGCGGAGGCGGATCCGATGACAGGAAAAATACACAGGTCAGAACCGATGCAGGAAAACCGCACAAGCAATTGATATGAAAAGAAATAAAAAACAGGACGCAATTGATGCAATGCAATAAAACTAGGGTTTGTTCTTAAGGGAAATCCGCAGGTCTTATTCAAGACTCAATACTGCGATATATTGCGGCGCACAAAAGAAACAGGCCCTGTCGGGGCCTGTTGATTCAAGTGGCAAACAATCCCGGGGGCTATTCCATGCCCAGCCCGGCCCCCGCGCGGGCGAGAAAATCGGCAGGCGTCATGGCGGCGTCATTGACCGTCAAGCTGCCATCGGCATAGCGCAGGCTGGTGGTGACGTCGTCGCCCTGCCGCCGCACCAGGCCCGCGCGCGCGAGACGCGCCGTGTACTGGTCGAAGATCATGCTGAACAAGGCCACGGCCATGTCCGGATTGCCGCCCCCCTGGCTCTGGCGCACCAGCTGCAGCAGCATGGGCTTGGACAGGCTGGCCCCCGCCGACAACTGGGCAATGCCGCGCTCGATGACGGCCCCCAGGGTCTGTGGCACGGCGTCGGCCACCGGCCGAAACTGTGCCCGGGCGTCGAGCCGGGTCTTGCCCTGGGCGTTCGTCCAGGTCAAGGCATCGAGCGACACCACGGGCGCAGAGGCCAGCACCGGCAGCACCCGCTCGCGCAGCAGCTGCTCGTCGGCGGCGGACAATGGCTGGTCATCGGCGCCGCCGCGCCGCGCCTGAATCCGCTGCCAGGCAAGCAGCAGGGGCTGCAAGGCGGCCACGTCCACCTGCTGGGCGGACGCCTTGAGCTGCAGGGAGCCCAGGGCCTGCGTGCCTGCCCGCACCTGCCCCAGGTCGTATTGCACGCGGCTGTCCAGCAGGCTGCCTGTGCGCGCGGCGGCAATGCTCAGGGCCGGATCGTCGAACACGAGCTCGCCCGCCGCGGGCGTCTGCACGCGGGCCTGCTTCAGGCTCAGGCGCTGGCGCGACTGCAGGTCGGTGTCGCCGCTGCGCGTCGTCTGGCTGTCCAGCGCCAGGCCCTGCAAGGCCAGGCGCCCGCCGGTCGCGGCATCCTGGATCGTCAAAGCGGCCGCCGCGCCCGTCACGTGGGCCTGGCGGGTCTGTGCAACATAATCCACCGCCAGCGAGCCGCCGCTGAAGTCCAGCTGGCCGTCCGCCGTGCGCACGGGGGCAAAGCGCCACAGCGACACGACGTGGCCGTCGAAACCCACCTGGGAATCCGCCTGCCAGGGCGTCTTGCCCCCCAGGGCATCGAACCAGGGCTGCCAGAGCCCGCCGGGCTGCGGCTGCACCTGGCTGTAGGCGGCCAGGGGCCGCCAGATACCCGCGCGCACGGCGGCCCAGGGCCACGGCCCGTGCCGCAGGGCGTCGGCAAACGTCAGGGTCTGGTCTTTGCCGTGCTCGTCTTGAAAGTGGAAGGCATAGCGCACCTGGGCGGAAAACACGCCGCGCGCGTAACTGAGCACCTGCACGGCGGGCGCGGCCCCTGGCCCGGCCCATTCGGACTGGATATCCTGGTTGGCCTGCGCCACCCAGGCTTCGATCGAGCGCTGCGCCAGGGTGCCGGCATACCAGGAGGCCCCGGTATAGGCCAGCGCCAGCACGGCCACGGCGCCCAGCGTGCGCCGCAGCGGGGCGCGGCTCATGCCCGTCTCCCGGGGGCGGGGTCAAAGACCCGGATGAGCTGGGAGACGTCGTCCGCGCCATGGCCCTGACGGCTGGCAAGCCGATAATGCTGCCCGGCCGCCGCGGCCACCGGAATCGCCGTGCCCTGGCTGCGCGCCAGCGCGGCCACGGTATCGAGGTCTTTGAGCATGGTGTCGAGCGTCGCCTGCGCCGCGGGCGGTTCTTGTGTCATGCGAGGCACGAACAGCTGCAGCAGCGTGGAATCCGCCCAGCCGCCCGCCAGCGCCTCGGCCAGGCGCGCGGCATCCACGCCGGCATCCTGCGCCAGGGCGACGGCTTCGGCAATGGCGGCGATAGTGGTTGCCACGATGGTCTGGTTGCACAGCTTGGTGACCTGCCCGGCGCCGCTGGGGCCCATGTAGGTGACGCGCTGCGCGTAGGCCCGCAGCACGGGCGTGACCTGCTCGCACACGGCGGCATCGCCACCGACCATCACAGCCAGAGTGCCCGCCGCGGCGCCGCCTGTCCCGCCCGACACCGGGGCGTCCAGCCACTGGGCGCCCTGGGTGTCGGCCAGGCGCCGCGCAAACGCGCGCGTGTGCCCGGGCGGAATGGAGGAATGGTCGATCAGCACCTGCAAGCCGCGCGAGGCCGCCAGGCCGTCGGTGCCAAAAACCACGGCTTCGACCGCCGCTGCATCGAACACGCACAGCGCCACCCAGGGACAGGCATCGGCCAGCGCGCGCGGGCTGGCGCACACCTGCGCGCCTTCGGCGGCGAGTGCCTGCGCGGGGCCGGTGGAACGGTTCCAGACATGCACTTCGTGGCCCGCTCGCAGCAGGCAGCGCACCATGGGCACGCCCATGCGGCCCAGGCCGCAAAAACCAATTTTCATGATTCTTCGTGGATTTTGCGTGAGAGTTCGCGCGGGAGGGGGAAGGACACCTGTTCGCGCACGCCGTCGAGAGGCCGCACCGAACGCACCCCCAGTTCGCGCAGGCGATCGAGCACCTGCTGCACCAGCGCCTCGGGTGCCGAGGCGCCCGCCGTGACGCCCACCCGCCTGGCCTTGGCCAGCCATTCGGGGCGGATCATGTCGGGGTGGTCGAGCAGGTAGGCCGTGACCCCCTTGCGCTCGGCGACCTCGCGCAGGCGGTTGGAATTGGAGCTGTTGGGACTGCCCACCACCAGCACCAGATCGCACTGCGGCGCCATGATGCGCACGGCGTCCTGGCGATTTTGCGTGGCGTAGCAGATGTCGCTTTTCTTGGGCTCGGCGATGCCGGGAAAGCGCGCGCGCAAGGCGGCGGCCACCTGCGCTGCGTCGTCGATCGACAAGGTGGTTTGCGTGACGAAGGCAAGCATCTGCGGATTGCGCACCTGCAGCGCCTGCACGTCTTCGACCGTCTCGACCAGGTACATGCCGTCGTCGGCCTGGCCCAGCGTGCCTTCGACTTCGGGGTGGCCCTTGTGGCCGATCATGATGACTTCGCGGCCTTCTTTGCGCATGCGGGCCACTTCGACGTGTACCTTGGTGACCAGCGGACAGGTCGCGTCGAAGATGCGCTGCTGGCGTTCTTGCGCCTCGCCGCGCACCGCGCGCGACACCCCGTGGGCCGAGAAGATGACGATGGCGCCCGCCGGGGCGTCTTCGAGCTCGTCGATGAAGATGGCGCCCTTGGCCTTGAGGTCTTCGACCACGTAGCGGTTGTGCACGATTTCGTGCCGCACGTAGATGGGGGCACCATGGATTTCCAGTGCGCGCTCGACGATCTCGATGGCGCGGTCAACCCCGGCGCAAAACCCGCGGGGCTGGGCCAGCACGACCTCGGGCGACGCGTCGAGCTGCTCGGCAGGCGGGGCGGCATCCGCCGGATGGAGGGCCATCACAACACCCCCAGGATGCGGATTTCCACCTGCAGGTCGATGCCCGCCAGCGGATGGTTGAAATCGAACAGGGCGGAGTCGCCCTGCAAGGTCTTGAGCACGCCCGAGTAGCGCCCGCCGTTGGGCGCCACGAATTCGATCATGTCGCCGGCCTCGAAGACGGTGTCGGGCGGGGCGTTGCGCACCATTTCGTCATGGGAAATCCAGCGCAGCAGTTCGGGGTTGCGCTCGCCATAGGCCTGGACGGCCGGGACGTCGCGCGTGAAGTGCGCGCCTTCCGCCTGGTCGAGCAGCAGGGATTCAAGGCCGGGGGCCCACTGGCCGATACCCATCTGCAAGGTGGCGGGCCGATCGAGGAAGGTATCCACGAAGGCCGTGCCGGCGGCGGGCCCCGTGAGCGGTTCTATGCGGTAGTGCAGCGTGACATAAGAGTCAGGGCGCACGTGGGCGACGGCAGCGGAAGCGGTCAAAATGGTTCACCAGTCAAAAATCGTTCAAACCTTCTTATTTTAGAGCCTAACATGCCACAAGAGCGCCAATTCCCCTCATGCGAGCGTCCTCGCGAGCGCCTGCTCAGGCATGGCGTGCATGCCCTCACCTCGGCGGAGCTGCTGGCCGTGCTGCTGCGCACCGGCAGACGGGGGCATAGCGCCACCGACATGGGCCACGCGCTGATCGAGCATTTCGGCGGCCTGCGCCGCCTGCTGTCGGCGGAAAGCGAGGCGCTGCTGGCCTTTCCCGGCCTGGGGGCGGCCAAGACCTGCGAGCTGCTGGCGGTACAGGAGCTGGGCCGTCGGGCGCTGGAAGAGCCCTTGCGCAACGGTCGCGCCCTGAGCCAGCCCGAACGCGTCAAGCAGTTCTGCGCCATGCGCCTGGCGCACCTGCGAGTGGAGCACTGCATCGCGCTGTTTCTCGACACCCAGCTGCGGCTCATCGACTGCGTGGAGCTTGCGCGCGGCACCCTGTCGCACGCCTCGGTCTATCCGCGCGAAGTCGTCAAGGCGGCGCTGGGCCACCACGCCGCCGCCCTGATCCTGGCGCACAACCACCCCTCGGGCCTGGCCGAGCCCAGCAGCGCCGACATCGCCCTCACCCGCCAGCTCAAGCAGGCGCTGGCCCTGGTGGACATCCGCCTGCTGGATCACCTGATCGTGGGGGCCACCGAGGTCACCTCGCTGGCCGAACGCGGACAGGTGTAGCGCGCCGGGCCAAGGACAGGCACGCAACAGGCGCGCGTGCTAGAATGAGCGGCTAACCCTGGATACGTTGCCAGGTCTTTGATGGCGTATGCGCCCTGGTGGCACCCATACATCATCCGGCTGGCTGGCGACCCCAACACTCAACGGACTTCATCATGAAAGACGGCATCCACCCCGAATACCGCGAGGTCGTGTTCCTCGACCTGCAAACCGGCAACAAGTTCATCTCGCGCTCGGCCCTCACCTCGCGTGAAACCACCGAGATCGACGGCAAGAGCTACCCGCTCTTCAAGTGCGACGTGACCTCCGAATCGCACCCCTTCTACACCGGCGCACAAACGCGCATCGTCGAGACGGGCCGCGTCGAGAAATTCCGCGCGCGTTTTGCCCGCACCGCCGGCACCATCAAGAAGTAAGGGTTCCGCGCCCCGGTGGCCTGCCGCGCAACCGCGGGCGGGCACCTTCGCAAAAGGCAGCCGAGCGGCTGCCTTTTTCATTTAACATAGGGGATTACCCCGTCTCGCGCCCGCCTCCTCCTGTGTATTCCGACGATCTGCGATCCACGCCGGCCCGGCTGACAGCCACGGCGGCCGCCAAGCTCCCGCGCCTGTTCCTGCTGGTCGTGGGGCTGGTGTACATCCTGGCGGGGCTGTTCTACCGCGACCCCTGGAAAACCGACGACGTCACCGGGCTGGCCACCATGCTCACGGCCCTCTCGGGCCAGGATCACGCCTGGCTGCTGCCGCAGGTGGGCCACCTGGCGCAGGCCCAGGACGGGCCGCTCGTCACCTGGGTGGGCGGCTTCTTCATCTGGGCCCTGCGCCCGCTGCTCGAACTGCTCTTCAGCCCGCTGAACGCCGCCATCATCGCCTCGCGGGTGCCCAACATCCTGTGGTTCGCGCTGCTCACCAGCGCCCTGTGGTACGGCACCTACCTGCTGGGGCGGCGCAGCGAAGCGCAGCCCCTGGCGCTGCCCTTCGGCGGCGAACCAAGCGAACGCGACTACGGCCGCATGCTGGCCGACGCCGCGCTGCTGCTCATCGTGGCCACCGTGGGCATCACCTGGCGCATGCACGAAACCTCCGAAGTCCCGGCCCTCATCGCCTGCCAGGCTTTGGCCCTGTACGCCGTGGCGCGCATGCTCGACCATCCGATCTCGGGGGCCATCACCCTGGGCCTGGCCATCGGCGGCGCCTTTCTCGCCCGCGGCTGGCCCGGCAGCCTGCCGCTGATGCTGGGCACCCTGATCGCCATCATCCCCAGGGGGCCGCTGGCCGCCGAGCGCAAGTGGGTCGTCATCAGTGCGCTGATTGCCGCCAGCATCATGCTGCTGTGGTGGATTCCGGCGCGCACCTTCGGGCCGTACTGGGCGCAGAGCTGGCTGCTCTGGACCGAGCGCGCGTTTGGCTGGCCCAGCACGCGCGCCTGGCTCAGCATCCTGCGCGACCTGCCCTGGTTTCTGTGGCCCACCTGGCCCCTGGCGCTGCTGGCCCTGTGGCGCTGGCGCGGCTGGTTCGGCGCGCCGCACATCCACATCCCGCTCAGTTTTGCCCTGGGCGCCCTGCTGGTGCTGCTGGCCAGCGCCGACCCCTTCGAGCCCGAATACAGCACGCTGGCCGTGCCCTGCGCCGTCCTGGCCGCCTTCGCGCTGCCTACACTGCGTCGCGGCGTGGTCAACACGCTCGACTGGTTCGCGGTCATGTGCTTCTCGCTGACCGCCGCCACCGTGTGGCTGGGCTGGATCGCCCTGCAAACCGGCTGGCCCGCCCAGATCGCCGCCAACATCGCGCGCCAGACGCGCGGCTTCGACGCGCACGTCGCCTGGCCCGCCACCACGATCGCCCTGCTGGGCTCGCTCGCCTGGGTGGCCCTGGTGCGCTGGCGCCTGCGCAGCCACCCCGCCGGCCTGTGGCGCGGCACGGCCCTATCGGCGGGCGGCCTGCTCACCACCTGGCTGCTGCTGGCCACGCTCTGGATGCCCGCCCTCGACTACGTGCGCAGCTACCGCGACGTCTCGGCCTCGCTGGCGCACGCCCTGGCGCGCGACCAGCGCCCCGGCGAATGCGTGCGCACGCAAAACCTCGGCAGCGGCCAGCGCGCCTCGTTCCTGGTCTTCAACCAGATCGAGCTGTCCTTTGACGGCCAGTGCCCGCTGGTGTTGCAGCAGCTCAGCACCCACGACGCCGACACGCCCCTGCGTCCAGGCGTAAGCGTGCTCTGGGAAGGCAAGCGCGGCCCCGACCGGCACGAGAAATTCCGGCTCGTGCGCATCACCCCGGCGTCATGAACACTGGCCCGGCCACGGCGCCGCGCGCGCCCTGGCGCACCATCCTTCAGCAAGCCTGGCCCATTCTGGTGAGCGCCTGGGCCGGCATGATCTTCGCCGTCCTCGACACCGCCATGGTCGGCCACACCGACGCCATCGACCTGCAGGCCATGGCCCTGGGCGCCTCGATCTACATCACCGTGTTCGTCGGCCTCATGGGGGTCGTCCACGCGCTCATCCCCATCATCGCCCAGCACTTCGGCGCCCAGCGCCTGGACGCCGCCGGGCAGGCCTGGGGGCAAGGCATCTGGCTGGCCTTGGCGCTCTCCGTGCTGGGCGGCGTCACCCTGCTGTACCCGGATGTCTGGCTGGCGCTGTCCGGCACGATCGAGCCCGCCGTGCGCGAACGCATCGCGGGCTATCTGCTCGCCCTGGCGCTGGCCCTGCCCTCGGCCCTGCTGTTTCGCACCATCTACGCCATGGCCACGGCCATTTCGCAGACGCGCGGCGTCATGCTCATCAACCTGGGCAGCATCGCCTTCAAGCTGCTGTTCAACACCTGGTTCATCTTCGGCGGCCTGGGGCTCGACCCCATGGGGGCCGTCGGCGCGGGCATCGCCACGCTGGTGGTGGACTGGATGATGCTTGCCGCGGGGCTCTGGATGATCCGCCGCCAGCCCGCCTTTCAGGCGCTGCGCCCGCGGGTGGGCCGCCCACGCTGGGCCGACCAGAAAGAACTGCTGCGCCTGGGGCTGCCCATGGGGGGCTCGTACCTGATCGAGGTCTGCGCCTTCAGCTTCATGGCGCTGCTCATCGCTCGCGACGGCCTGTACGCCAGTGGCGCCCAGCAGATTCTGGCCAACGTGATTGCCCTGTGCTACATGTTGCCCATGTCGCTGGGCTTGTCCACGGCCTCGCTCACGGCCCAGGCCGTCGGCGGCCAGCAGTTGCGCGCGGCGCGCCGCATCGGGCTGCACGGCATCGCCCTGGTGGCCGCCGGGGCGCTGCTCACCAACGCG
Source organism: Castellaniella caeni NBRC 101664 (assembly GCF_001592225.1). Classification (GTDB taxonomy): domain Bacteria; phylum Pseudomonadota; class Gammaproteobacteria; order Burkholderiales; family Burkholderiaceae_B; genus Castellaniella; species Castellaniella caeni. Next base: position 175,555 of record NZ_BCWN01000002.1, read on the forward strand.
CTGCTGCTGGGTGGGCAGCACGCGATCGTGCGCGCCTACACCGACGAGCCGCACGTGGCCGCCATCGCCCTCACGCTGCTGCAGATCGCCCCCTGGTTCCACTTCTGGGACGCGCTGCACTGCGTCAGCGCCTACATCTTGCGGGCCTACAAGATCGCCCTCGTGCCGCTCGTCCTGCAGATCGCGGCGCTGTTGGGGCTGGGGCTGATCGGCGGCTGGTGGTTCGGCTACGGGCCCGCCGCGGGCGCGCTGCGCCCGGCGGCCAGGTGGTTCATGCCCGGCGCGCCCGTCGGCGCCGCGACGATGTGGATCATGGCCATGGCCGGGCTCGCTCTGACGGCGGTTCTGCTTCTTGCCTGGTACGGACACGTGCTGCGCAGCCAGGGACGCACCGCGCAGCCTGGTTGATGCGGACAGGCCCCGGGCGCCACTGGCCGCGGCAGCCCCTGCGTCTCAGGCCACCTGCTTGGGTGCCGCCGAAGGCTCGCCCTCGGGCACTGCCACGGACACGCTGCCGGGCGCATCCGCAGCCACTGCTTCGGCCTCGCTTGGCGCGCTGGTGCCCGCGCCGGGCGTGACCAGTTCGACCACCTTGCTGCGCGACAGCAGCCCCACGAATTCGCCCTGCGCGCCCGTGACGGCCACGGGCTCGGGCGTACGCAGCAGCTGCGCCAGCACCTCGTCGAGCCCGGCGGACGCAGGCACCGAGGCCATGTCGCTGAGGTAGCGGCTGATGTCGCGCGCACCCTCGCGCGCGGCACGCTGCGCATCCGCACGCATGAGCACCCCGGCCAGCCGCTTGCCGTCGAGCACGGCGGCATAATCGTAGTCGCGCGCCAGCAGTCGATCGACCGCATGCGCCGGATGGGAGCGCATGGTGAGCGTCAGCGGCCGTTCGGTGACGGCATGCGAGGCATTGAGCACCTTGCCCCGGTTGACGTCCTGCAGGAAAGATTCGATGTAGTCGTTGGCGGGCGACAGCAGAATGTCTTCGGGCGTGCCCTCTTGCACCAGCTCGCCGTCCTTCAAGATGGCGATGCGGTTGCCCAGGCGCAGGGCTTCGTCCAGATCGTGGGTGATGAAGACGATGGTCTTGTTCAGCTTGGCCTGCAGGGCCAGCAGCTGATCCTGCATTTCGTGACGGATGAGCGGGTCGAGCGCCGAAAAGGCCTCGTCCATGAGCAGGATTTCGGCATCGGTGGCCAGGGCGCGCGCCAGCCCCACGCGCTGCTGCATGCCGCCCGAGAGCTGATGCGGATATTGCGCCTCGAACCCTGACAGCCCCACCTGTTCGAGCCAGTGGCGCGCACGCTCGTTGCGCGCGGCGCGGCGCACGCCCTGCACGGCCAGCCCGTAGGCCGCGTTGTCCAGCACCGTGCGGTGCGGCAGCAGGCCAAAACGCTGGAAAACCATGCTCATCTTCTGCTGCCGGAAGCGTTCGAGCGCCTTGGGCTTGAGGCCCATGACGTCGATACCATCGACCAGAATCTGCCCGGCGCTGGGCTCGATGAGGCGGTTGAAGTGGCGGATGAGGGTGGATTTGCCCGAGCCCGACAGGCCCATGATGACGTGGATGTCGCCCTCTTTGATCGACAGGCTGATGTCGCGCAGACCCAGGGTATGGCCGCTGCGCTCGAGCAGCGCTTCTTTGGACATGCCTTCTTGCGCGGCCTTCAGCCAGCGCTCGGGGCGCGTGCCGAAGATCTTGTAGATGTTGCGAACTTCGATCTTGTTCATCTCAGGCCCTCCGTTCGGATTGGCGGCGGCCAAACTGCTGCGTGATGCGGTCGAAGATGATGGCCAGCACCACGATGCCCAGGCCCGCCAGCAGGCCACGGCCCACCTGCAGGCGGTTGATGCCCTGCAAGACCTCGTAGCCCAGGCCGCGCACGCCGATCATCGAGGCGATCACCACCATGGCCAGGGCCATCATCGTGGTCTGGTTGATGCCGGCCATGATGTTGGGCATGGCCAGGGGCAGCTGCACGCCAAACAGCTGGCGCGTGCGGCTCGCGCCAAACGAGCGCGATGCTTCGAGCACCTCGGCGTCCACCAGGCGGATGCCCAGGTCGGTGAGACGGATGACGGGCGGCACGGCGTAGATCACCGTGGCGAACAAGGCCGCCAGCTTGCCCAGGTTGAACAGCATGACGACCGGGATCAGGTAAACGAAGCTGGGCATGGTCTGCATGACGTCGAGCACCGGCAGCATGACGGTGCGCACCCAGCGGAAACTGGCCATGGCAATGCCCACCGGGATGCCGATGAGCACGGAAAACACCACCGCCACCAGCATGAGGGAAAGCGTCTGCATCGAGGCTTCCCAGAGGCCGATGGCCCCCAGCGAGCACAGCAGCGCCCCCATGACGAGGCTGAAGCGCCACTTGCGGCTGCCCAGCCAGGCAATCGCCATGACCGCCAGCACGATCGTCCACCAGGGCGACTGGCGCAGCAGGTTGTCCGACCAGATCAAGAGGTCGAGCAAGGGCCGCGTGATGGCCCGCAATACGTCGGAATACTGCATGACCAGCCCATTGACGAAAGCATCAATGGGCCGTTGCAGTTCCCGCGCTGAAATCAGTTCAGGAAACATGCGGCCTCCTTACAGGGCCGCCTTGACCCGTTCAGCCACGTCGGCCGGCAGCCAGGCGCTCCAGATGTCCGCGTGGTTCTTCAGAAACCACACCGCGGTGGGCTCGGGCTCGGCTTCGTTTTTCTCCATGTAGGCCATGGTCTGGTTCATGACGTCCAGCGGCACCTTCACCTTGGAGAGAAACGCGGTCAGCTTGGGCGCCTTCTCGGTGAACTGCGTCGTCACCGCGGTGAAGACGGGGTTTTCCGGGTAATCGGACGCCTGGGGATTTTCGCAGTTGGGGTCGGTCAGGCACTTCTGCTTGGCGGCATCGTAGGGCGGCAGTTCGAGCTTGACGAGATCCATCGAGCCCACCAGCGGCGTCGGATACCAGTAATAGAAGACGACATTTTCCTTGCGCTGGTAGGCGGCCGTCAGGGCGGCCTTTTGCGTGGCCCCGGTGCCCGGCGAGAACAGGGTGAACGTCTTTTCCAGCCCCAACGCCTTGAACAGGTTGGTGCTCACGACCTCGCAGCCCCAGCCCGCGGGGCAGCCGTAAAAGCGCCCCTTGGAGGGTTCTTCGGGGTCTTTGAAGTCTTTCCAGTACTTGGGCAGGTCGGACGCCTTTTTGAGTTCGGGCAGGCGCTCGGCCGTGTACTTGGGAATGAACCAGGCCTCGCCGCCCATGTAGATGTCGCCGATCCGCTTCACCTTGCCCGATGCCTCGGCCTTGGTCCAGGGCTCGAGCGTACTGTTGAGCCAAATCTCGCTGTTGATGTCGAGGTCGCCGCGCTGCAGGGCCGCCAGGGCCGGCAGGGTCTCGGTGGGCAGCACCTCGGACTGGCAGCCGTAGCCATGCTTGACGATGAAGCGTTCGACTTCGACCAGCACCAGGTTGGATTCCCAGTTCATGCCGCCAAAGCGCATGGGACGGTCGAGTTCGCACTGCGGTGCGGAGGCTGCCTGGGCCGCGGCGGGCGCCAGGGACAGGCCGCCCAGGGTGGCGGCAAACGCCAGGCCCAGTACGGAGCGAGTCAGGAAAGGATGGGATGCCGCTTTGCGCGGCGCGGAGAGGGAAATGGACATTGAAGCCTCCTTTGGGTTACGGAGACGCCGGACGCAAAACGACACGTCGGACGCCATAGCTTAGGGGAGGGTGTGCGGAAGACGGTGAAGACCGCCAATACATACCGGCACTGCAAGGTGCGTGGCACCTGGGACAGATAAAGGCGAAGCACCCAGGGTTAGGCGTTCGCCGCAATCAGAATTGAATTTAAGATGACTGCAGAATTGCTATTTTACATGCAAAATGACAGAAATTGAAATCGTTTTATTTTCAGGCAGAATTCAGCGGCCGGGCTTTCAGCCGCCAGCCAGGCGCAAAACCCGGGCTGGCGACCCCCGTCTTCCGGCTGTTTTACCGGGAGTAGATATAATCGCGCCGCCACGGATAGGCCTGATCGGGCGGGTAGTCCAGCTCGTCGGAACGCCCCGCGGGCTGGGGCTGCGCGAGAATCTGATGCAGGGCGATCCAGCCGTGTTCGAAGCCCATGGCGCAGCCTGCCAGATACATGCGGTAGGCCCGCAGAGAACGTTCGCCCTGCGGCGTATTGAGAATGGCGCGCGCCTCGGGCAGGCGGGCCTCGAGCGCATCGCTCCAGGCCCACAGCGTGCGTGCGTAATGCGGGCGGATATTCTCGACGTCGAGGTCTTCGAGCCCGGCCTGGGCCATGGACTGCAGCACGTAGTGTACGTGCGAGAGTTCGCCGCCGGGGAAGATGAACTTCTCGATGAAGTCGCCCATGCCCGCGCCCAGTTCGGTGTTGCGGATGCCGCCCGCCGTAATGCCGTGATTCATGATGAGGCCGCCCGGTCGCACCAGGCGGCGCAGCTTGCTGAAGTAGCCCACCAACTGGGCGCGCCCCACGTGCTCGAACATGCCGACCGAGGAAATCTTGTCGTAGGGCCGCGACTCGTCGAGCTTGCGGTAGTCGAGCAGCTGCATGCGCACCCGCCCCCCCAGGCCTTTTTCTTCGATAAGCTGGTTGACGTAGGCATGCTGATTGTGCGAGAGCGTGATGCCGGTGACGTCGATGTCGTAGTGCTCGGCGGCCCACAGCATGAGCCCGCCCCAGCCGCCACCCACATCGAGAAGGCGTTCGCCCGACTTGAGCGCCAGCTTGCGGCAGATGTGATCGAGCTTGGCTTCCTGGGCCTGGGCGACCGTCATGTCGGGCTCGCGGTAATAGGCGCAGGAATAGACCCGGCGGGGGTCGAGCCACAGGGCGTAGAACTCGTCGGACAGGTCGTAGTGGAATTCAATCTGGCGCGCGTCGCGATCAACCGAATGGCGCCACACCGATACCAGGCGCCGCGCCAGGCTGGTGAGCCAGCCCAATTGCGCGGCATCGACTGGCGAACCGGGCAGGATACCCGAGGCCAGGCGCATCAGGTCGCGCATCGAGCCATCGAAATTGAATTTGCCTTCGACGTAATCTTCGCCCAGAGCACCGACCTCGCCGCTGGCGAAATGGCTGAGCACCGAGGCATCCTGGATATCAAAATGCAGCTGCGCGTCGGTGGGGCCGATTCTTTCGCCCCCGGGCAGCTGCATTGATACGGGAATGGAGAGTGATCCGAGTTTGTTCTCAATGATGGATGCGATGGCAGTCAACAGAGCCTCCCTGAGTTCACGATAGACCTTGTTATAGTAGCGCCAATCTCCCCGTCTTCAAGCGCCATTTCCATTCTTCATGCCTCGTAAAATCCCCACCCTCATGCCCGCCTGGCTCGTCCTCATGGGCGCGCTCGCCGCCATGGGGCCGCTGGCCATCGACATGTACCTGCCCGCCTTCGGCGCCATGGCGCGCGACCTGCGGGTGCCCCAGGGGCTGGTCGAGCGCACGCTGGCCAGCTACCTGCTGGGGCTGGCCCTGGCGCAGCTGCTCTACGGCCCGCTGGCCGACCGCTACGGGCGCAAGCCACCCCTGCTCGTGGGGCTGGCCCTCTTCGTGGTGGCCTCGCTCGGCTGCGCGCTCAGCACCAGCATCGACCAGCTGCTGTTGTGGCGCGTGGTGCAGGCCTTCGGCGGGGCCGCCGGCATGGTGGTGCCGCGCGCCGTCATCCGCGACCACCTCGATACGCAAGAGGCCGCCAAGGCGCTGTCGCTGCTCATGCTGGTGATGGGCGTCATGCCCATCCTCGCGCCGCTGCTGGGCGGCCAGGCGGTCACGCTGGGCACCTGGCGCACGGTGTTCTACCTGATGGTGCTGGCCGGCGTCGGCCTGTGGCTGGCCGTGGCCCTGCGCATGCGCGAATCGCTCGAACCCGCGCGCCGCACGCCACTGGCCGTGACCACCATCCTCGGCAACTTCCGCCTGCTGCTGGCGCACAAGGGCTTCATGGGCTACGCCCTGGCCGGGGGCCTGGGCTCGGCGGGCATGTTCGCCTACATTTCGGGCTCGCCCCAGGTCTTCATCAGCATCTACGGCATCGACCCGCGCTGGTTCGGCCTGCTGTTCGGCCTGAACGCCGCCTCGCTCATCCTGGCCGCGCAGCTGAGTGCCCGGCTGCTGAATCGCCACCGCCCCATCCGGCTGCTGGCGCGCGCGCAGGTGACGCTGGTGCTGATGACCGTCGGCGCCCTGCTGCTGACCTTGCTGGGCTGGATCAACCTGCCGCTGCTCATGCTGTGCCTCATGGGCTTCATGGCCAGCCAGGGCTTCGTCGGCCCCAATTCGGCCGCCCTGGCCCTGGCCGAACAAGGCCCGCGACTGGGCACCGCCTCGGCGCTGATGGGTTCGCTGCAGATGTTCTGCGGCGCCCTGGCCGGCTGGGCGGTCAGCCTGTGGCACACGGACACCCCGCTGCCGCTCACGGCGGTGCTGGCCGCCTGCGCCGTGTTATCGTGGCTGTCCAGCCGCGTGGGCATGGCCCACTCGGCCGCGAAGGCACAGGCCGCTTGATCTGCCTGGGCTTTTCAGTATAGAATCTTAGGCTTTCCTGATACAGACACACAGAGGTGAGACCATGGCACGCGTATGCCAAGTAACCGGCAAAGGCCCAATGGTGGGCAACAACGTCTCGCACGCGAACAACAAAACCAAGCGTCGTTTCCTGCCCAACCTGCAATCGCGCCGGTTCTGGGTTGAATCCGAAAACCGCTGGGTGCGTCTTCGCGTGTCCACGAAAGCCCTGCGCACCATCGACAAGAACGGCATCGATTCCGTCCTGGCCGACCTGCGTGCCCGCGGCGAACTGGCCTGATCGGCCCTAGGAGCACATCATGGCAAAAGGTATCCGCGAGAAAATCAAGCTCGAATCCACGGCTGGTACGGGTCACTTCTACACGACCACCAAAAACAAACGCAACATGCCCGAGAAGATGCTGATCAAGAAGTTCGATCCGGTCGCCCGCAAGCACGTTGACTACAAAGAAACCAAGCTGAAGTAATCCGGGGTGCCTCTCCCGGCCGTCTCACCGGTTTCTTGAAATCCCCGCCCCCGAGCGGGGATTTTTCATGTGGGCGGCCCGCACCGCATGCTCATGCGCCCGCCCAGGCCGCAAGAACAGCCGCCTTCGGCCCGGCGTTTCTTAATCGCCCGCCATTGCATCCTATAATGTCTGGCTTGGCACACATCCATCAATTACCCAGACAGATCCATGCAGGAACGCTACATCCCGAATCAGGTCGAATCCGACGCCCAGACGCACTGGCGCGCAGGCGACGTCTATCGCGTCACTGAACACGCCGTGGGCAAGGACGGCTCGCCCAAGCCCAAGTTCTACGCCTGCTCGATGTTGCCCTACCCCAGCGGCAAACTGCACATGGGTCACGTGCGCAACTACACCATCAACGACATGATGACGCGTCAGCTGCGCATGCGTGGCTACAACGTGCTCATGCCCATGGGCTGGGATGCCTTCGGCATGCCGGCGGAAAACGCCGCCATGAAGTCGCACGTGCCGCCCGCCAAATGGACGTACGACAACATCGCCTACATGAAAAAGCAGATGCAGGCGATGGGGCTGGCCATCGACTGGTCGCGCGAAATGTGCGCCTGCGACCCCGCCTACTACAAGTGGAACCAATGGCTGTTCCTCAAGATGCTGGAAAAAGGCATCGCCTACCGCAAGACCCAGGTCGTCAACTGGGACCCGGCCGACCAGACCGTGCTGGCCAACGAGCAGGTCATCGACGGACGCGGCTGGCGCTCGGGCGCCCTGGTCGAAAAGCGCGAGATCCCCGGCTATTACCTGCGCATCACCGACTACGCGGGCGAACTGCTCGACACGCTGGAAGACAGCCTGCCGGGCTGGCCCGAGCGCGTGCGCCTGATGCAGGAAAACTGGATCGGGCGCAGCGAAGGCGTGCGCTTCGCCTTCAAGCACGACATCCGCGATGAAACGGGCGCGCTCATCCAGGACGGCCTGCTGTACGTCTTCACCACGCGCGCCGACACCATCATGGGTGTCACCTTCTGCGCCGTGGCTCCCGAACACCCGCTGGCCACCCAGGCCGCGCGCCACGACCCCAAACTGGCCGCCTTCATCGAAGCCTGCCGCCAGGGCGGCACCACCGAGGCCGAACTCGCCACACGCGAAAAAGAAGGCCTGCCCACGGGGCTGTCCGTCACCCACCCGCTCACGGGCCAGCCCGTGCCGGTGTGGGTGGGCAACTACGTGCTCATGAGCTACGGCGACGGCGCCGTCATGGGCGTGCCCGCGCACGACGAGCGCGACTTCGCCTTTGCCCGCAAGTACGGCCTGCCCATCCGCCAGGTCATTGCCGCCAAAGACCAGGCCTGGTCCGATGACGCCTGGCAAGACTGGTACGGCGACAAGCAAGCGGGGCACACGGTCAACTCGGGCAAATACGACGGTCTGAGCACCGCGCAGGCCATCCAGGCGGTGGCCGCCGACCTCGCGGCCATGGGCCAGGGCGAGCTGCGCACCACCTGGCGGCTGCGCGACTGGGGCATCTCGCGCCAGCGCTACTGGGGCACCCCCATTCCCATCATCCACTGCCCGGACTGCGGCCCGGTGCCGGTGCCCGAAAAAGACCTGCCCGTGGTGCTGCCCGACGACCTCGTCCCGGACGGCACGGGCAATCCGCTGGCCAAGAACGAAGCATTCCTGTCGTGCCACTGCCCGTCGTGCGGCAAGGCGGCGCGGCGCGAAACCGACACCATGGACACCTTCATCGATTCGTCCTGGTACTTCATGCGCTACACCTCGCCGGGCAACGACCAGGCCATGGTCGACGCGCGCAACGACTACTGGATGCCGATGGATCAATACATCGGCGGCATCGAGCACGCCGTGCTGCACCTGCTGTACGCGCGCTTCTGGACGCGCGTCATGCGCGACCTGGGCATGGTGAAGTTCTCCGAACCCTTCACCAAGCTGCTGTGCCAGGGCATGGTGCTCAACCACATCTACTCGCGCAAGAACGAACGCGGCGGCATCGAATACTTCTGGCCCGAGCAGGTGGAAAACATCACCGACGCCAAGGGCAGCATCGTCGGCGCGCGGCTGAAGTCCGACGGCTCCACCATCGACTACGGCGGCATCGGCACGATGTCCAAATCCAAGAACAACGGCGTCGATCCGCAATCGCTCATCGACGGCCTGGGCGCCGACACCGCCCGCCTGTTCGTCATGTTCGCCAGCCCCCCAGAACAGACCCTCGAATGGTCCGATTCCGGGGTCGAGGGCGCGCACCGCTTCCTGCGGCGGCTGTGGGCCTTCTGCGCGGCCCAGCAAGACACGCTGCGCGCGCACCAGGCCCTGCCCGCCACCTGGGACGCCCTGGACGAAGCCAGCGCCAGCCTGCGGCGCACCATCCACGGCCTGCTCCGGCAGGCCGACTACGACTACCAGCGCATCCAGTACAACACGGTGGTCTCCACCACCATGAAGATGCTCAACACGCTCGAAGCCGCTGCCCAGGCGGGCGTCGATGGCGCCGCCCTCAGCGAGACTACGTCGGTGCTGCTGCGCGTGCTCTACCCGGTGGTGCCACATATCACCTGGCGCCTCTGGCGCGAGCTGGGTTACGCCAACCACCTGGGCGACCTGCTCGATGCCGCCTGGCCCCAGGTGGACGAAGCCGCCCTGCGCGCCGAGACCGTCGAACTCGTGCTGCAGGTCAACGGCAAGGTACGCGGCCAGCTCTGTGTGCCACAGGCCGCCGACAAGCCCGCCATCGAAGCCCTGGCGCGCGCGCACGAAGCAGTTGGCCGCTTCCTCGAAGGGCGCGCGCCCAAGCGCGTCATCGTGGTGCCGGGCCGCCTGGTCAACGTGGTCGGATGATTGCGATGGCCTTTGCCCAAGCCCTTGCCCACCGCGCCCGCCTCGGGCTGGCCCTGGCCTGCCTGCTGGCGCTGGGCGCCTGCGGCTTCCACCTGAAGGGGGCCACCCCGCTGCCCTTCCACAGCATCTACACCAACATCGACCTCGACTCCGAGTTCGGCGCCCGTCTCAAGCGCACCGTGCTGGCCAACTCGCCCGACACGCGCTTTACGCAGCAGCGCCAGCAGGCCGACGTCTACCTGCACCAGATTTCCGAAGACCAGAACCTGCGCCAGCTGTCCATCGACGCCGAGGGCCGGGTCGAAGAATACGAACTCGACCTCAACTTCAGCTTCGAGCTGCTCGACAAGCAGGGGCACCTGCTGCTGGCGCCCACCACGTTGCGCAGCGTGCGCGAGCTGCCCTACAACGACCGCATCGTGCAGGCCAAGGAAAGCGAAATCACACGCACCTTCAAAGACATGCGCAACAGCATGATCGACCAGATCCTGCGCCGCATGAGCGCGCCCGACGTGCAGGCGGCCTACCGCAACGCGGACGAACGCCCGCTGGTGCAAATCCCCAGCGACGCCATCCGGCGCTCGGGCCAGCGCGATACACCCGCCGCACCAGGCACCCGGCCCTACTGAGCCATGGTCGCACGCGCTCCAGACGCCGATCAGCTCATTGCTCAGTTCGCGTCCGGGCGCGAGCTGCCCCCCTGCACAGTGCTGGCGGGCGACGAAATCCTGCTCGTCACCGAAGTGGCCGATGCCTGGCGCGCCGCCGCCACGCGCCAGGGCTGCGGCGAACGCAGCCACCTGGTGATGGATGCCCGCAGCGACTGGTCAGTCGCCTTGGCGACGGCGCGCAACACCTCGCTCTTTGGCGATCTGCGCATGCTGGAGATCAGCCTGCCCACGGGCAAGCCCGGCAAGGCCGGGGCCGAGGCCCTGCAGGCGCTGGCCACCATGAGCGCCGACGGCTCGGTGCCCGACGTGCGCATCCTCATCCGCCTGCCCCTGCTCGACCGGGCCACCCAGCAGACCAAGTGGGCCCAGGCGCTCAGAAGCCACACCGTCTGGCTGGACGTGCCCACCATCGCGCGCACGGCACTGCCCGCCTGGGTGGCGGGGCGCCTGGCGCGCCAGCAGCACCAGGCCGACGCCGAAACCCTGGCCTGGCTGTGCGAGAAGGTCGAAGGCAATCTGCTGGCGGCCCACCAGGAAATCCAGAAGCTCGCCCTGCTCTACCCGGCGGGCGCCTTGTCGCTCGAACAAATGCAGGCGGCCGTGCTCAACGTGGCCCGCTACAATCTCTACGACCTGCGCGACGCCATGCTGGCGGGCCAGGCCAGCCGGGCACTCACGGTGCTGGCCGGCTTGCGGGCCGAGGGCGAGAACCTGGTGCTGGTGCTCTGGGCCGTGGGCGAAGAAGTGCGCGTGCTCGCACGCCTGAGCCAGGCCGGGGCCGGGCTCGACACCGCCTTGCGCGCGCAGCGCGTCTTTGGCGCACGCGAACGGCTCGTGCGCCAGGCCCTGCAGCGCGTCCCGGCGCGCGCCTGGGCGCCAGCCCTGCGCCACGCCTTCGAGATCGACTGCCTCATCAAAGGCATCCCGACCGATGGTCGGCTGCAAGACCCCTGGGACGAGCTCGCCCGGCTCGTGCTGCGCATCGCCGTCGCGGGCAGCCGCCGTCCCTGACCCTTTCACCCCCAGGCTTGCCATGACATCCTCCGCTACTGTTTCCACCCCCCTGCAGACCCTGGGCCGCCAGGCCCGCCAGGCCGCGCGCCAGATGCGGGTGGCCTCGGGCCAGGCCAAGTCCGCCGCCCTGCTGGCCATGGCCGACGCGCTGCGCGCGCAGCGCGCCTGGCTGCAGGCCGAAAACGACCGCGACTTGCAGGCAGCGGCGCAAAACGGTCTCGCAGCGCCACTGATGGATCGCCTGCGCCTGTCCGACAAGGCGCTGGACACCATGGCCGCGGGCCTGGCCCAGATCGCCGCCATGCCGGATCCCATCGGCGGCCTGAGCGAGACCACGGTGCGGCCCAACGGCATGCGGGTGGCGCGCATGCGGGTGCCGTTGGGGGTCATTGGCATCATCTACGAATCCCGCCCCAACGTGACGATCGACGCGGCGGCGCTGTGCCTGAAATCGGGCAACGCCACCATTTTGCGCGGCGGCAGCGAAGCCTTTCATTCCAACCAGGCCCTGGGCACCATCATCCAGGCAGGCCTGAAAGCCGCCGGGTTGCCGCCAGCAGCCGTCCAGGTGGTGGACACCACCGACCGCGCCGCCGTGGGCGAGATGGTGACGCTCACCGACTACATCGACGTCATCATCCCACGCGGCGGCAAGGGGCTCATCCAGCGGCTCTCGCGCGAGGCCCGCGTACCGCTCATCAAGCACCTGGAAGGCAACTGCCACATCTACGTCGATCGGGCGGCGCAGCTGGATCAGGCCACCGAGATCGTCATCAACGCCAAGACCTACCGCTGCGGCATCTGCGGCGCCATGGAAACCTTGTTGGTGCACCAGGACGTGGCGGCCCAGTGGCTGCCGGTGGTGGGCCAACGCCTGGCCGCGCTAGGGGTCGAACTGCGCGCCTGCCCGCGCGCCACGGCGCTGTTGCCCGGCGCCGTGCCCGCCACCGACGCAGACTGGGCGACCGAATTCCTGGCGCCCATCCTGGCCGTCCGGGTGGTCGATTCCATCGACCAGGCCATGGATCACATCGCCCGCTACAGCTCCGAGCACACCGAATCCATCCTCACGCAAGACCTGGCCGCCGCCCAGCGCTTCCAGCGCGAGGTGGATTCCAGCTCGGTCTACGTCAACCTGCCCACCTGCTTTGCCGACGGCTTCGAATACGGCCTGGGTGCCGAGATCGGCATCTCCACCAACCGCCTGCACGCACGCGGCCCCGTGGGGCTCGAAGGCCTCACCATCCAGAAATGGGTGCTCACCGGCGAAGGCCAGCTGCGCGGCTGACATCCCGAGTACATCAACCAGGTAAACGGAACACCAGCCATGCTGTGGGTCAAGACCTTTCATATCCTCTTCGTGGTGTCGTGGTTTGCCGGGCTGTTTTATCTGCCCCGCATCTACGTCAACCTGGCGCAGACACAAGACGCGGCCACTCGGGCCACGCTGCTGGGCATGGCGCACCGCCTGTACCGCTTCATGACGCCGCTGGGCGTGCTGGCGCTGGTCTTTGGCCTGGTGCTGTGGCTGGGCTACGGCGTTGGCGCAGGCCAGGGCTGGCTGCACGCCAAGCTGCTGTTCGTCCTGGCGCTCGCCCTCTTTCACCTGGCTTGCCGTCAGCACCTGCGCACGTTCACGGCGGACACCAATCACCACACGCACCGCTACTTCCGCTGGTTCAACGAGATCCCGGTGCTGCTGCTGTTGATCATCCTGATCCTGGTGGTCGTCAAACCTTTCTGAATCCATGACCGATACCCCTGCCCGCAAGACGCTGAGCCTGAAGAAAAAAACCGCCAGCGCAGCCCCCGCCGCCGCTCGCGAAGGCGAGCCGCGCAAGCGCTCGGGCGCGCGCGCCCGGGCCGCCGCCCTGAACGAACGGGCGCAGACCGCCCGCGGCGAAGAAACCGAGACGGCCCCAAAGCCGCGCACAGCGCGCCCGGAACACCCCGGCGGCGCGCGGTTCGAGCGCGCCGAACGCCCCCGCGCCCGCGACGAACGCCCCCGCGCGGCACGCGGCGGCGACCGCACAGATCGGCCAGCCAGGCGCGGCCCAACGAGCGAGCGGCATGACGGCGCGGCGCGGCGCACGCCCCGCCACATGGACACCACGCCGGCCCGCGAGCCCGGCGAAGCGTCGGAACATCCGCGCATCGAACACCGCGCGCGCGCGCCGCGTCGGCCGCGCATTGCCGAAACCTTTCACGTCTTCGCCCCCTGCCCGCACGGGCTGGAAGAAGCCCTGTCGCTCGAACTGGACGCCCTGGGCTACGAGGGCGTGGCCGCGGGCCGGGCGGGCTGCCACTTCCAGGCCGACTGGACGGGCGTGCTGCGCGCCAACCTGTATTCGCGGCTGGCCACCCGCATCCTGGTGCGCGTGGCGCAGGCCCCGGTGCACACCGAAGACGACATCCTGGAACTCGCCCGCCAGACCGAATGGGAACGCTGGTTTGGCCCCGAGCACTCGCTACGCGTGGACACCTCGGCCATCCACAGCCCCATGCAAAGCCTGCAATACTGCAACCTGCGCGCCAAGGACGGCATCTGCGACCGCCTGCGCGAGCGCGAGGGCGCGCGCCCCAGCATCGACACCGTGCGGCCCGACGCCCGCGTGCACCTGTTCCTGGACGAGCGCCGGGCCACCCTCTACCTGGACGTCTCGGGCGAGTCGCTCTTCAAGCGCGGCTGGCGGCTGGACAAGGGCGAAGCCCCCCTGCGCGAGAACCTGGCCGCCGGCCTGCTGGCGCTGTCGGGCTGGGCTCCCGACGCCCCGCTGCTCGACCCGTTCTGCGGCAGCGGCACTATCCTCATCGAGGCCGCCTGGATCGCCCTGGGCGTGCCGCCCGGCATCTGGCGCCCCTTCGGCTTCGAGCGTCTGCGCCCGCACGATGCGCGCCTCTGGCGCGACCTGAAGGACGACGCGCGCAGCCACATCCTGCCGCGTCTGGAGCAGCCGCTGGTGGGCAGCGACCTGCAAGCCGGCGTCATCGAGGCCGCTCGCGCCAACGCCGAGCGCGCGCACCTGAGCCCGGATACCATCCACTTCGAGACCTGCGACGTGCGCCAGATGCCGCCGCCAGCCGAGACGGGCTGGATCGTGACCAACCCGCCTTACGGCGAGCGCCTGAGCGAAAGCGAGGCCAGCCTGTGGCCGGAATGGGCCAGCCAGCTGAAACGGCACTTCGGCGGCTGGCAGCTGAACATCATCACCAGCGATCTCGATCTGCCCAAACAGCTGCGCCTGAAGGCCAAGCGCCGCCATCCCCTGCACAACGGCGCCCTCGACTGCCGCCTGTTCCAGTTCGAGCTGGTGTCGGCCAGCTACCGGGGGCAATAGGGTTTTCGCCACACTTTGCTGCAACGCACACAAGCCGCTTGCTTTCAGACTAGGGAAAACCCTATAATAGGGTTAACCCGAGCGAAACGCTCATTTTCAAGCAAAGAGGCTTGCCATGAAAGCGCTGCACAATTCCGATATCCGTCTGACCGACTCCCTGGAACGCCAACTGTTGGCCGAAGCCATCGAGGCGCAGCAGGAATACGCATTGGATCGCGCTTTGAAGCAACTGTTCCAGAAACTCGCCAGCTTCTTCAAAGCCCCTGAATCCCGCGTGCACCACACGGTGCGCACCGCGCACTGATCGCCCAGACCGATTCGGGTTCAGCACAAAGCCGTCCTGTTCGATCAGGGCGGCTTTTGTTTTGCCCGCTTGCCGCCGGGTCGGCCCACCGCAGGTCAGCCTGTCGCGCCGCGCGCAGGCAGGCCCTGACCGCGCGTTCTGGCGCGCGCATGGGATAATGTGGGGTTTGCCACACTTGCGCCTTCCATGCCAGACACCACGCCCCCCCGCCCCATCGGCCCTCCGCTCGCCCCGTCGCGCCTGCGCCGCTTTGCCTGCATGATGTACGAAGGCGTACTGCTGTTTGGCGTCGTGTTCCTGGCCAGCTATCTGTTCGACACGCTGACGCAAAGCCGCAGCGGCCTGATGCTGCGTCACACCCGGCAAGGCTTTCTGTTTCTCGCCATCGGCGTCTATTTTCTGGCTTGCTGGCGACGCGGCGGCCAGACCCTGCCCATGAAAACCTGGAACATCCGCCTCACGGATCGCGGTGGGCAGCCGCTGCGCGGCTCGCGCATGCTGGTGCGCTACATCCTGCTGTGGCCGCTGCCGTTGCTGACGGCACTGCTGATCGGGGCGCTGGCGCAGGCAAGCGGGTGGCCGGCGCTCGACATGCTCATCGTGACGGCGCCGTTCTCGCTCTTCATCTGGACGTGGTTCGACCCCCAGGGGCAGTTTCTGCACGACCGGCTGCTGGGCACCGAGCTGCACGACCTCGGGCCGCGCGGCAAACCGAAGCAGCCCACCCCCGCCGCCTGACGCGCCCGGCCCCATCCTCTTCTTCCAGCGGCTCGCGGGCCGCCACACGCCATGACCGACATCCTGAAAAGCACGCTTCCGACCGACACGCTGAAGAAATTCCTGACCACCGACAAAAGTACGCGCATCCAGGCCCTGCACCTCAGCCACGCCTGGCAGACCGGTCTGGCGCACCAGGATCTGCCCCCCGTCGTGATCCGCCTGCTGGGCGAACTTGCCGCCGCCAGCGTGCTGCTGGCGGGCAACATCAAGTTCGACGGCTCTGTGGTGCTGCAGCTGCAAGGCAACGGCCCCGTGCGCCTCATCATGGTCGAATGCACGGCGGCGCTGGGCCTGCGCGCCACGGCGCACTTGCGCGACGAAATGCCCATTCCCGAGAACTCGACGTTGCAGCAGCTCATGAACCCGGACGGCCTGGGGCGCTTTACCGTGCTGCTCGACCCCGCCGCGGAACAGGCGGGCGCCAGCACGTACCAAGGGATCGTACCGCTGGAAGGCGAGACCGTAGCCGCCGTGCTGGAACACTACATGAAGCATTCCGAGCAGCTCGACACCCGTCTGTGGCTGGCCGCCGACGCGGACGCCTGCGGCGGCCTGCTGCTGCAGCGCATGCCCGGCGAGCCGGACGCCACCGGCACCCCGCAAGACAGCGACTCGGCGCAAGCCACCTGGGAACACTGCCAGGCCCTGGCCGCCACGATCAAGGCCCCCGAACTCCTGGCCAGCGGCAACCCCGACGCGCTCATCCACAAGCTCTTCTGGGAAGACGACCTGCTGGCGTTTCCCGAACAGGACATCCGCTGGCACTGCCCCTGCACCCGCGAGCGGGTGGCCAACATGCTGCGCAGCCTGGGCCGCCCCGAAGTCGAGTCCATCCTGGAAGAGCAGGGCCACGTACACATCGCCTGCAATTTTTGCGGCAAACCCTACGATTTCGACGCGGTAGACTGCGCCACCCTGTTCATCGACCCCGACGACATGATGCCCGCGCCCGGTTCCCGTTCCGTACACTGAGTCGCGCGGGCCCAGACCCGACCCGCGCGCCGCCCGACCCGCGCGCCGCATACCGCACACGCCCCTCGCCTCGCCATGCGCCGAGGCATCACGGCCCGCTCACGGCACAAGGTGCGACATGCGGGTCACAGCGGATTTTCCCTTCTATCCACCCCAGGCGGCGGCCCGCATACTGCCGCCATGGCGATCTCTTTTTCTCCTTCCGGCATCGGGACGCATCAACGCGGCGCGGGCATGGCCGGGTTCCTGGTCGTGCTCGTGCCCGTCCTGACGCTGGGCCTGGGCGGGGCCGAGATGGCGCACTGGATGGGTCTGCGCCAGACGCTGGGCCTGGCGCTGGTGGAAGCCGCCCGCGTCGGGGCCACCCGCCAGGCCCAGCCGGAGGCCATCGCCCGCGCCTTTGAGCACGGTCTGCGCATGGTCTATCCAGACCCGCTGGCGCTGCGGCGCGCCCTGCTCGTCCGCCGACAAGCGCTGCCCGTCCCCTGGCAGATCCGCATCCTGCAGCCTACCCCCGACAGCTTCCTGGATCACGCCGATCCCGATGCCGTCGGCCCGCGCCAATACCCGGCACAAGCCCTCATCCGCAACGATTACCAGGCGCTGCAGCAGGCCCGCCGCGAGGCCCAAGGATGGGCACAGGGGCGCGGCCCGCGCTCGCACACCACCATCCGCGAGGCCAATACGCTGTCCATGGTGCTCACCTGGCCGCAGCGCCCGTTCGTGCCCGGCACAGGCCGACTCGTCCAGGCGCTGGCGGCGTTCAGCCAGGATCCCTTGCGGCGGCGCATCCTGCAGGCGGGCTACCTGCCCTTTGAACGCCACGTCAGCCTGGCGATGCATTCGTCTCCGGCGGCGTGGGCGCCGCTGGCCGATGGCCGCGTGGTCTACGCCGAGGCGCCCGCGGACGCCTCGGCCACGCCGGGGACTGCTCCCGGATCGGGCCTTCCGCCGGTGACAGGACTACCCGCGGCCCCACTCCCACCCGCCGATGAGCCCTGGGCGCCAGGCCCCGGCCTGCCCGCCGACGGGCACGCCGAACCGGGTGCCGCTTCGGGCACGCCGTCGGAGACATTGGGAGACACGTCGGAAGCACCGCCTTTCGGCGCCGACATGGAGGGGGACATCTGCACACCGGCCCCATGAACCGGCGTCAGGCACCCAGGGCTACGCAGCGCTGGGCACCAACCCTTACCGATTCTCGGCCTGGTGCGGCAGGATTTGTACGAAGTACTCGCCTTCGCGGATCATGTTGAGTTCGCCGCGCGCCCGCTCTTCAACCGCCGAGATGCCGGTTTTCAGATCTTGCACTTCGGCCTGCAGCGCGTTGTTGCGCGCCATGAGCGCCTGGTTGTCGTCGGTTTCGGTCTGCACCTGCTCTTGCAGGTCGCGCAGCCGAAGCCAGCCGCCCTTGCCCCACCACAGGGGGTACTGGGTGGCCAGCGTCAGCACCAGCAAGACCAGGCTGAGCAGGCGCATGGACGGCCGTCAGCGCAGGCTGTAGAAGGCCGACACGCCCGGGTAAGAAGCCACTTCGCCCAGCTCTTCTTCGATGCGCAGCAGCTGGTTGTACTTGGCCATGCGGTCGGAGCGCGACAGCGAACCGGTCTTGATCTGCATGACGTTGGTGGCCACGGCGATGTCGGCGATGGTGGAGTCTTCGGTTTCGCCCGAGCGGTGCGAAATGACCGCCGTGTAGCCTGCGCGCTTGGCCATTTCGATGGCGGCGAAGGTTTCGGTGAGCGTGCCGATCTGGTTGATCTTGATGAGAACCGAGTTGGCAACGCCCTGTTCGATACCTTTTTTCAGGATCTTGGTGTTGGTGACGAACAGATCGTCGCCCACCAGCTGCACCTTGCGGCCCAGCTGTTCGGTGAGGATGCGCCAGCCTTCCCAGTCGTCTTCGGCCATGCCGTCTTCGATGGTGACGATGGGGTACTTGTCGCACCACGACGCGAGCAGATTGGCGAAGTCTTGCGAGCTGAGCGCAATGCCGCCCTCGCCCGCCAGGTGGTACTTGCCGTCGCGGTAGAACTCGGAGCTGGCGCAATCGAGCCCCAGCACGATTTGCGAGCCCGCCTCGTAGCCGGCTTCGGCGATGGCTTTCAGGATGAGTTCGATGGCGGCCTCGTGGTTGGCCACGTTGGGGGCGAAACCGCCCTCGTCACCCACCGCGGTGGACATGCCTTGCCCGGCAATGATTTTTTTCAGGGCATGGAAGACTTCGGCGCCCATGCGCAGGGCCTCGCGGAAGCTGCTGGCGCCCACGGGCAGGATCATGAATTCTTGCAGGTCGAGCGTGTTGTTGGCGTGCGCCCCGCCATTGATGACGTTCATCATGGGCACCGGCATCTGCATGGGGCCGCTGCCGCCAAAATAGCGGTACAACGACAGCCCGGCGTCTTCGGCGGCGGCCTTGGCCACAGCCATGCTGACGGCCAGGATGGCGTTGGCGCCCAGGCGGCTTTTGTCTTCGGTGCCGTCCAGATCGATGAGGGTGCGGTCGATGAACGACTGCTCTTGCGCGTCGAGCCCCAGCAGGGCTTCAGAGATTTCGGTATTGACGTGTTCGACCGCACGCAGCACGCCCTTGCCCAGGTAGCGCGACTTGTCACCATCGCGCAGCTCGATGGCTTCGCGCGAGCCGGTGGAGGCCCCCGAAGGCACGGCCGCGCGGCCCATGGCGCCCGATTCGAGCAGCACGTCGCATTCCACGGTGGGGTTGCCGCGCGAGTCGAGAATTTCGCGCCCGATGATGTCTACAATTGCACTCATGGTCTGACAGTCCTGCCTGTGTAGTGGTGATTCAAAGAAAACCCCGCCATTGTAGCGGGATGGATCAGCTGAAGAGAGTCAGTCTACTTCGGAAACCGGCCACGGGGGGCGCTTTGGCCCTGACAGAAAGTATTCACTGCACAAACCTGGCATCAAAGCGCCAGCGACAGCGCCCCGCCCTGCTTGACGCAGCGGTCGAGCGCCACCAGCGATTCGAGCAAGGCCCGCATCTTGCCCAGCGGCACGGCATTGGGGCCATCGGACAAGGCTTTGGCGGGATCGGGATGGGTTTCCATGAACACCCCGGCCACGCCCACGGCCACGGCGGCGCGCGCCAGCACCGGCACGAACTCGCGCTGTCCGCCCGATCGGGTGCCCTGGCCGCCAGGCAGCTGCACCGAGTGCGTGGCGTCGAACACCACCGGGCAGTGCGTGTCGCGCATGATGGCCAGCGAGCGCATGTCGGACACCAGATTGTGGTAGCCAAACGAAGCGCCGCGTTCGCACACCAGGATGTTCTGCCCGTCGCCCCCGGCCTCGATGGCCGCCGCGCGCGCCTTGCCGACCACCTGTTTCATGTCTTCGGGCGCCAGAAATTGGCCCTTCTTGATGTTGACGGGCTTGAGCGTGGCGGCGCAGGCCTGGATGAAATCGGTCTGGCGGCACAGAAAGGCGGGCGTCTGCAAGACATCGACGACCGCCGCCACTTCGCGCGCCTGGCCGGTTTCGTGCACGTCGGTGAGCACCGGCACGCCCAGCTGCTTGCGCACGTCGTCGAGGATCTTCAGGCCCTCGTCCATGCCCGGCCCGCGAAACGAGGCCCCCGAGCTGCGGTTGGCCTTGTCGAACGAGCTTTTGTAGATGAAGGGGATACCCAGCGCCCGCGTCATTTCCTGCAGCACGCCGGCGGTTTCAAAGGCCAGCTCGCGCGACTCGATGACGCAGGGGCCGGCGATGAGAAACAGCGGCTGATCGAGGCCGACCTGAAAATGACACAGTTGCATGATGACCCCCGGGGCTTACGCCTTGCTGGTTTGACGCCGCTGATAGGCCAGCGCCGCCTGGATGTAGCTGCTGAACAGCGGATGGCCCTCGCGCGGCGTGGAGGTGAATTCCGGGTGGAACTGCACGCCCATGAACCAGGGATGGCCGGGAATCTCCATGATTTCCGGCAGGTTTTCGGTGGGTGTGCGCGCGCTGATCACCAACCCGGCCTCTTCGAGGCGGTTGACGTAGACATTGTTGACTTCGTAGCGATGGCGGTGGCGCTCGTTGACTTCGGGGCCGTAGACCTCGAAGGCCTTCGTGCCGGGCTTGACCGGACAGCGCTGGGCGCCCTTGCGCATGGTGCCGCCCAGATCGGACGAGCTGTCGCGGTGTTCGGTGCGGCCTTCGCGGTCTTGCCACTCGGTGATGAGCGCCACGACCGGGTGCGGCGTGGAGGGGTCGAACTCGGTGCTGTTGGCGCCGCCCAGCCCGGCCACGTGGCGCGCGAACTCGATGACGGCCAGCTGCATGCCCAGGCAGATGCCCAGGTAAGGGATGCCGTGCTCGCGGGCATACTGGATAGCCTTGATCTTGCCTTCGGTGCCGCGCTTGCCAAAGCCGCCCGGCACCAGTACCGCGTCGAGCCCGGCCAGGCAGCCCGTGCCCTGGGTTTCGATTTCTTCGGAATCGATATACACGATATCGACCCGCGAATGCGTGTGGATGCCCGCGTGGATGAGCGCCTCGGACAGCGATTTGTACGATTCGGTGAGATCGACGTACTTGCCCACCATGCCGATGGTGACCGAATGGCTGGGGTTTTCGAGATCGTGCACCAGGCGATCCCAGACGGTGAGATCGGCGGGTGGCGGCGTGATGGCGAGCGCGTCGCACACCAGGCTGTCGAGCCCCTGCTGGTGCAGCATCGAGGGGATTTTATAGATGGAATCGGCATCCCAGACCGAGATGACGGCGTCCAGCGGCACGTTGGAGAAGAGCGAAATCTTGGCGCGCTCTTCGTCGGGCACTTCGCGGTCGGCGCGGCACAGCAGCGCATTGGGATAGATGCCGATTTCGCGCAGCTTTTGCACCGAGTGCTGCGTGGGCTTGGTCTTGAGTTCGCCCGCCGAGGCGATGAAGGGCACCAGCGTGAGGTGTACGAACGCGCACTGGTTGCGCCCCAGGCGCAGGCTCATCTGGCGCACGGCTTCAAGAAAGGGCAGCGATTCGATGTCGCCCACCGTGCCGCCGATTTCGACCATGGCGATATCGGCCTGGCCATCGTAGGCCGCCTTGGCGCCGCGCGCGATGAAATCCTGGATTTCGTTGGTGATGTGCGGGATGACCTGGACGGTCTTGCCCAGGTAGTCGCCCCGGCGCTCTTTGCGCAACACGGATTCGTAGATTTTGCCGGTGGTGAAGTTGTTCACCCGGTGCATCTTGGCAGAGACGAAGCGTTCGTAGTGGCCCAGATCGAGGTCGGTCTCGGCGCCGTCTTCGGTGACGAAGACCTCGCCATGCTGGAAGGGGCTCATGGTGCCCGGATCGACATTGATGTAGGGATCGAGCTTGAGCATGGTGACCCGCAAGCCGCGGGATTCCAGGATGGCGGCCAGCGAAGCCGCAGCAATGCCTTTGCCCAGAGAGGAGACGACCCCCCCTGTGACGAATACGTATTTGGTCATGTCGGATACTTGCCCGGTGTGGACGGGCAGGAGCGGGAAATCGAGATTATAACCACTTAGCCCCAGGCCCCGGGAGGCCTGGATGCCCAGCCGAACCCGCCCGTACCGACCCGGCTATCCATGCAGAAAATGCACCTGCGCAAGCCAGCCACCTCATGCATCTGCCAGCACGGGCTTCGCGGCGGGCGCCTGAGTCGCCTCGGTCGGCTCGACAGGCAAAGCATGCGAGCCATCCACATGGCGCAGGTGACGGCGGCTGGCAAGCAGCACGGCCACGCCTGCCAGCACGGCGGCGGCGCCCACCCAGTAAGGGACGTGGTCGTTGACGGTCTCGCCCAGGTAGCCCGCCAGCCAGGGGGCGACGGCGCCACCGCTAAAGCGCACGAAGCTGTAGGCGGCCGAGGCCACGCCGCGTTCGACGGGGGCGGCCTTCATCACCGTTTCGGTGACCAGTGTGTTGTTGATGCCCAGGAACAGGCCTGCCACCACGACGCCCACCACCAGCACGGTTTTGTTATCCGTCCAGAGCGCCATCATCACCAGCACCGCGGCAAAGCCCGTGAGGGCGATGACGATGGACGGCAGGGTGCCAAAATTCACCTGCAGACGCGGGGCCAGCACCACCGAGGCGAAGGCCAGCATCACGCCCCAGCCGAAGAACACCAGGCCCACCTGCTGGGCGCTCATGTCCAGCGGAAACGGCGTATAGGCCAGCAGCGTGAAAAAGCCGAAGTTGTACAGCAGCGCCGTGACGGCCACCCCCAGCAGGCCGGGATGCTTGAGCGCCCGGAAGGGGTCGCGTAGCGAGCTGGGCCGCGCCACCGTCGCGGCGGCAGGCAGCAGCAGCACCGTGACCACGAAGGCCAGCGCCATCAGCACGGACACGCCGAAAAACGGCCCGCGCCAGGAGATCGCCCCCAGCACCCCGCCGATCAGCGGGCCCGCGGCGATGCCCACGCCCAGCGCCGCCTCGTAAAAAATGATGGCATCGCGTACCGACCCTTTTGAGGCGCTGACGATGGCCGCCAGCGCCGTGGCCACGAACAAGGCATTGCCCAGCCCCCAGATGGCGCGGTAGCCGACGATCTCCATGACCGAACCGGACATGCCCGCCAGCCCGGCCCCGACGATGATGACGGCCAGCCCCAGCAGCAGCGTGCGCTTGACCCCCAGGCGGCTGGAGACCGCGCTGGTGATGAGCATGGCCAGGCCCATGATGGCCATGTAGCTGGTAAAGAGCAGCGAGGTTTGCGAAGGCGTGGCCCCCAATGAATCGGCAATCGGCTTGAGGATCGGATCGACCAGGCCAATGCCCATGAAGGCAATGACGCAGGCAAAGGCCACGGCAAGCACAGCCTTGGGTTGGTGCAGAAGGTTCATGATGGACAGAGAATGTTGAAAGTGAATGTCTGGTTTATCTAGTTGACCTGGCTCGTCTGGTTCGCCTGGCTGGACGCCTGGCGATAGGCCGCATCGAGCAGGCCCGACAGCGCCCGCAGGGCATCTTGCAGCCCGTGGCGCTGTGCCGGGTCGAGCGCCTGGATCAGGGAATCGATCACCTGCGCGCGCTCGTGGCGCAGCCGGGCCAGGGCCCGCCGCCCGGCGGGCGTGAGCGAAATGCGCGTGGCACGGGCGTCGTCGGGGTCGGGCGTACGCTCGACCAGGGCTTGCTCTTGCAGGCGCTGTACCAGCGTGGTCAGAGTGGGCTGGCTGCAGTGCTCGGCCCGGGCCAGGTCGCCGATGCGACTGGGCCCGAGGTCGCTGAGCTGCGACAGCACCCGGGCTTGTGCCAGGGGCACGGCCCAGGTGGTGTGATGTGCCACCCAGCGGTTGAGCCGCACAATGCGATCGAGCAACTGCGCCCCCACGGGGCTGTCGGCAGCCCCATGCGGCGCGGCAGCGGAACGGGGCGCGGCCGACTGGGCATGCGTCGCCCGTGCGGGGGCAGCGCCGCTTGCAAGCGGAGGCGCAAACGGATGGTGGTCAGGTTTCATGCGAATCAATTACATAGTATAGCTATGTAATTATAAAAACGCAGCCTCCCGGAATGCAAGCCTGCGGCCCGATCAATGAAAACGGCGCCCCGCAGGACGCCGTTTTTGCCGACAAGGAGCCGCTTACAGGGGCTCGGTGCGCGCCAGCAGCCAGTCGCGGGCCGCGCTGTCCACCAGCGGCAACAGGCCGGCGCGCACCTGCTCGTGATAGCCATTGAGCCAGTCGAGCTCGTCGGCGGACAGCAGTTCGCGCACCACGCAACGGGTGTCGATGGGGCACAGCGTGACGGTTTCAAAGGCCAGGAAGGTGCCAAACGCCGTTTGCAGCGCAGGCACCGCCAGCACCAGGTTTTCGATGCGGATGCCCCACTGCCCGTCGCGATACAGGCCGGGCTCGTTGGAGGTGAGCATGCCCGCCTTCATATCTTGGTGAGCGCGCCCCTGGGCACGCACCGAGATGGACTGCGGGCCTTCGTGCACATTGAGGAAATAGCCCACGCCGTGGCCCGTGCCATGGCCGTAATCCAGCCCGCGGCGCCACAGCGGCGTGCGTGCGAGGGCATCCAGCACGGACGAGGGCGTGTCTTCGGGAAACTGGGCGCGCGCCAGGGCGATGTGCGCCTGCAGGACGGCGGTGTAATCCGCCCGCTGGGCCGCCGAGGGCGTGCCCACCGGCACCACCCGCGTGATGTCGGTGGTGCCGCCCAGGTACTGGCCGCCCGAGTCGATGAGCAGCAGGCCGTCGCCCCGCACCACCGCGTGGTGGGTGTCCGTGGCGCGGTAATGCGGCATCGCGCCATTGGCATTGAAGCCCGCGATGGTGGCAAAGCTGAGGCTGACGAAACCTGGACGCCGGGCGCGCGCCGCCGACAGGTGCGTATCGACGTCGATTTCGGTGATGCGTTCGCCCGCCGCCTGGGCGGCCTCGAACCAGGCGAAAAATTCGCACAGGGCCGCGCCATCTTGCGCCATGGCGGCGCGGATGTTGTCGGCCTCGGCGGCATTCTTGACCGACTTGCACAGCTGCGAGGGATTGATGGCCTCGATGAGGCGCACCTGCGGCGCGTGCGCCAGCGTGCCCGCCGTGACGCGGGCCGGATCGACCAGCAGGCCGGTGCCCGCAGGCAGCCCGGCCAGATCGGCGGCAAGCCCCGCGTAATCGCGCAAGACGACGCCATCGGCGGCCAGCCGCGTGGCCAGCGCGTCGGGCACCTTGCCCGGGGCCACGTAAAGGCGCAGCTGCTGCGCGTCGAGCAGCGCGTGCGCAAGAAACACCGGGTTGTAATCGACGTCCGAGCCGCGCAGATTGAGCAGCCAGCAGATGTCGTCGAGCGAAGACAACAGGTGGTGCTGCGCCCCGTGCGCCAGCATGGCGGCGCGTACCGCGGCGAGGTTGTCGGCACGCGTGCGGCAGGCGTGCGGCGGCAGGTGCTCGAACACCGGGGCGGTCGGCAGGCCCGGGCGCTCGGCCCAGATGGCGTCCACCGGGTCTTGGTCGAGCACCAG
Source organism: Castellaniella caeni NBRC 101664 (assembly GCF_001592225.1). Taxonomy (GTDB): domain Bacteria; phylum Pseudomonadota; class Gammaproteobacteria; order Burkholderiales; family Burkholderiaceae_B; genus Castellaniella; species Castellaniella caeni. The sequence continues at coordinate 201,468 of NZ_BCWN01000002.1, forward strand.
CGCAACACCGGCGGCCTCCAGCCCCGCCTGCCAACGCAAGGCCGCGGCACGGTCGAGCACCCGACCATCCACGGCCACGCGCGCGCCCGGCTTGAGGTGTTCGCTTGCCCAGCCCAGCATGTCGGGCACGTCGTGCGCCCCGGCGCGCATGAGCGCGATGCCCGAGCCCTGCAACTGGGCCTCGGCCTGCACCCAGTAGCGGCTGTCCGTCCAGAGCCCGGCAAAATCGGCGGTGACCAGCAGGCTGCCCGCCGAGCCGTCGAAGCCCGACAGCCAGGCGCGCGCCATCCAGTGTTCGGGCAGGTATTCGGACAGGTGCGGATCGGCGGTGGGGATGAGGCAGGCCTGAACGCCCGAGAGGGCCAGCTGCCCCCGCAGGGCCGCAAGCCGTTGTGCCGGGGTATCCAGAGAGGACAGCGGGTTCACGATGATTTCCTTCTTGATTCTTGATGCTCTTGACGACTTACATCTTTACATTACCCCACGGCCGAGGTATCCAGCTTGGCCGAGGTCTTGGCGCGGATTTCATCCACGGTGACGCCAGGGGCCAGCTCGGTGAGCCGCAGGCCGTGCTCGGTGACTTCCATCACGCCCAGGTCGGTGATGATGAGATCGACCACCCCCACCCCCGTGAGCGGCAGGGTGCACTCGGGCAGCAGCTTGAGCGATTCTTTGCTGCCATCCTTGGATTTGGCCGTGTGTTCCATGAGCACCACCACCTTGCGCACCCCGGCGACGAGATCCATGGCGCCGCCCATGCCCTTGATCATCTTGCCCGGAATCATCCAGTTGGCGAGATCGCCTTTTTCGGAAACCTGCATGGCCCCCAAAATAGCCAGGTTGATCTTGCCGCCACGAATCATGCCGAAGGAATCGGCCGAGGCGAAGATGGACGAGCCCGGCAGGGTGGTGACGGTCTGCTTGCCCGCATTGATGAGGTCGGCGTCCACCTCGTCGTCGGTGGGAAACGGCCCGATGCCCAGCAGCCCGTTTTCGGACTGCAGCCAGACCTCCATGCCCTCGGGCACGTAGTTGGCCACCTTGGTGGGCAGGCCGATGCCCAGATTGACGTAGTAGCCGTCTTTCAGTTCTTTGGCCGCACGCGCAGCCATCTGTTCACGATCCCAAGCCATGATCTTCTACCCCCTTATTGACGAACGGTGCGTTGTTCGATGCGTTTTTCCGGATGCGCATTGAGCACGATGCGGTGCACGAAAATGCCCGGCAGATGGATTTCGTCGGGATCGAAGGCGCCGGTGGGCACGATTTCCTCGACTTCGACCACCGTGATCTTGCCCGCCATCGCGACGTTGGGGTTGAAGTTGCGCGCCGTGCGGCGAAACACCAGATTGCCGCTGCGGTCGGCCTTCCAGGCCTTGACGAGGGAAATGTCCGGCGTAAGGGAGCGTTCCATCAGGTAGGTGCGGCCATCGAATTCACGGGTTTCCTTGCCTTCGGCCACCACGGTGCCCACCCCGGTGGGCGTGAAAAAGGCCGGGATGCCAGCGCCACCCGCCCGCAGTTTTTCGGCCAGCGTGCCCTGGGGCGTGAATTCGAGTTCGAGTTCTTTGGCCAGAAACTGGCGTTCGAATTCTTTGTTTTCGCCCACGTACGAGGCGATCATCTTCTTGATCTGGCGCGTGCTGAGCAGCTGCCCCAGGCCAAAGCCATCGACCCCGGCGTTATTGCTGATGCAGGTGAGGCCATGCACCCCGGAGTCGCGCAGCGCGGCAATCAGGGCCTCGGGTATCCCGCACAGGCCAAAACCGCCCACCGCAATCATCTGATTGTCCGCCACGATGTCGCGCAAGGCGGCAGTGGCGCTTTCAAAGACTTTATCCATACGACGTTTCCTTCGAGACGATAAGAACACCGGGTCAAGCTGAAAAGCAGCGCAGCAGCGCCTGCCGGTCGGACTCGGACCAGGGAACCGGGCGGCCGGTGGTGCCATCGGCGCACACCAGGACGTTGCGGCCCCGCGCATGCAAGGCCTGGCGATCCCGGGCGTCCGCAATCCAGCAGTCGAGCTCGATGCTGCTGCGCCCGATGCGCACCAGCTTCATGCCGACGACGACATTGGCAGGATACAACAGCGGTTTGAGAAAATCACACGAGGCATGGGCCAGCACGCCGTAGCGGCCCTGGGCGCCATCCAGGCCCATGGCGGAAAACAAACGTACACGGCCCTCTTCAAAGTAGCGGAAATAGGCCACGTTATTGACGTGGCGGATGGCATCCATATCGCCCCAGCGCACCGGCATCTCAATTTCAAACGTCCCTGAAGGTGTTTGAATATCAAGGGGTTCCGTAGACATGGACAGGCTCCTGGCAAAGGCGGGACGGTTGGGAAACCAAAAGTGCAGTATACCGATCTGCAATACAATGGCCCGCAACCAATGCCTCGTCCAGCTTGCCCGAAGACACTGTCCCGGCGCCCACGATCATCCAGGGATGAGACACCAATCAGGGTTAACCCCTGCGCACCAATCACGAAAAACGGGAGCCATCCAATCATGACTGAACGTGAATCCATGGAGTACGACGTCGTCGTCGTCGGGGGGGGGCCTGCGGGCCTGTCGGCGGCCATCCGCCTGAAACAACTGGCCGCCGAACGCGGCCAGGAAGTCAGCGTCTGTGTGCTGGAAAAAGCCGCCGAGATCGGCGCGCACATCCTGTCGGGCTGTGTGATGGACCCACGCGCCATCAACGAGCTCATCCCCGACTGGAAAGAAAAAGGCGCGCCGCTCGAACTCACCGTGCAAGAAGACCGCTTCCTGTTCCTGTCGGAATCCGGCGCGCGCAGCACGCCGCACTGGCTGATGCCCGACTGCTTCAAGAATCACGGCAATTACATCGTGCGCCTGGGCCACGTCACCCGCTGGCTGGGCGAACAGGCCGAGGCCCTGGGCGTGGACGTCTTCCCGGGCTTTGCCGCCGCCCACCTGCTGTACACCGAGGCCGGCGCCGTGCGCGGTGTGCTCACGGGCGACATGGGCGTGGCGCGCGACGGCAGCCACACCGACGCCTACCAGCCGGGCATGGAACTGCTCGCCCGCTACACCATCTTCGCCGAGGGCTCGCGCGGCCACCTGGGGCGCGAACTCATCGAAAAATACCGCCTGGACGCCGGGCGCGACCCGCAAAGCTACGCCATCGGCGTCAAAGAACTGTGGGAAATCGACCCCGCCCAGGCACGCCCCGGCACGGTGATGCACACGGCGGGCTGGCCGCTCGATTCCGACACCTATGGTGGCTCGTTCCTGTACCACCTGCAAGACAACCTCGTGGCCGTGGGCCTGGTGGTGGGGCTGGACTACGCCAACCCCTGGCTCTCGCCCTTCGAAGAATTCCAGCGCTACAAGACGCACCCGGCCATCCGTGGCACCTTCGAGGGCGGCAAGCGCGTGGCCTACGGCGCGCGCTCGCTCACCGCGGGCGGCCTGCTGTCGCTACCCAAGATGAGCTTTCCCGGCGGCGTGTTGGTGGGCTGTGAAGCGGGCGTGCTCAACGCCTCGCGCATCAAGGGCAGCCACTCGGCCATCAAGACCGGCGCCCTGGCCGCCGAGGCCGCGTTCGACGCCCTGGCCGCCGGGCGCAGCCACGACGAACTCACCGCCTATCCCGCCGCCTTCGAGCGTTCGTGGCTGCACACCGAGCTCAACAAGTCGCGCAACTTCAAGCAGTGGTTCAAGAAGGGCCGCACGGTGGGCACGCTCATGACCGGCATCGAACAATGGCTGCTCAAGGGCAACATCCCCTGGACGATCCACCGCACCAAGCCCGATCACGCCTGTCTGCAGCCCGCCGCCCAGTGCGCGCGCATCGACTACCCCAAGCCCGACGGCAAGCTTACCTTCGACCGCCTGAGTTCGGTGTTCATCTCCAACACCAACCACGAAGAAAACGAGCCCTGCCACCTGACGCTGAAAGACGAATCCGTGCCGGTCAAGGTCAACCTGGCCAAGTTTGGCGGGCCCGAGGCGCGCTTCTGTCCCGCCGGGGTCTACGAATACGTCAAGACCGAAACCGGCGAAGACCGCCTGCAGATCAACGCGCAAAACTGCATTCACTGCAAGACGTGCGACATCAAAGACCCCACGCAGAACATCGTCTGGGTCACGCCCCAGGGCGGCGAAGGGCCGGTGTACAACGGCATGTAAAATACGCGGGGCGGCCGCCCTTGGCCCGGCGCCAGCCCCACACCCCTTTCATACGCACGCAGCCCGGTAATGCTTCTTGCAGCTACCGGGCTTTTCTATCGGCAGGAGCCGTCAGACCATGGATGTCGTTTTTGCCACGAAGTTTCTGGGCGCGCTGTTCGCGATCATGAACCCGTTCATCACGCTGCCGCTGTTTCTGGCCCTGACCGCGCAAAAAACCGTGGCCGAACAACGCAGCCTGGCCGTGGCCATCATCGGCTATACGGCCGTCATGTGCGTCGTCATCGCCCTGGCGGGCAGCCACATCATCGGCTTTTTCGGGGTCAGCCTGGACGCCTTCCGGGTGGCCGGCGGCGCGGTGCTGATCGGCATCGCCATGTCCATGCTCAATGGCCAGCCCATCACCTCGCACGAACGGGCCACGCAGGAAAAATCGGCCAACACGGCTGCCGCCGTGGCCGAAGGCACGGACGACAACCCCGCCTTCTATCCCCTGACGTTTCCCATGATCATCGGGCCGGGCACCATCACCACCCTCATCATCTACAGCGCCCAGGCGCGCCATTCGGCCCGCATGCTCAGCTTCGGCGTCGTGTTGCTGGCCGTGCTGGCGGCCCTGTTCGTGGTGCTGTACTTTGCCGCCTCGATCGGTCGGCTGCTGTCCACCAAGATGCGCGTCATCATGGCCCGCATCATGGGCATCATCCTGGCCTCGATCGCCATCGAAATGCTGTTTGCGGGCATCCGCGCCCTGCTGCCAGGGCTGGCGCACTGACCGTTCCGCATCACGCGGCCCAGCGCGCGAGCCTCGGAAAGGCCTCATTGAAAAAGGGGCGGAGGATTCCCCCGCCCCTTTTGGCTGTGTCCGCCGCCCTGGATCACAAGGCGTCGTTCAACACTCGTTACCGCACCTGGGCCAGCTGATCCAGGATGCCAGGATTTTCCAGCGTGGAGACGTCCTGGGTGACCGGTTCGCCCTTGGCGACCACGCGCAGCAGGCGGCGCATGATCTTGCCCGAGCGGGTCTTGGGCAGGTTTTCACCGAAGCGAATTTCACGCGGCTTGGCAATGGGGCCGATTTCCTTGGCCACCCAGTCGCGCAGCTGCTTGGCCACCTTGACGGCGTCGTCGCCCACCGGCATGACGCCATTGAGCACCACGAAGGCCACCACGGCTTCACCCGTCGTGTCGTCGGGGCGGCCCACCACGGCGGCCTCGGCCACCAGCTCGTGTGCCACCAGGGCGGATTCGACTTCCATGGTGCCCAGGCGGTGGCCCGAGACGTTGAGCACGTCGTCGATGCGGCCCATGATCCAGAAATAGCCGTCCTTGTCGCGCTGCGCGCCGTCGCCCGCCAGGTAGTAGCCCTTGAGCTCTTCGGGGAAGTAGGTTTTCTTGAAACGCTCCGGATCGCCCCAGATCGTGCGGATCATCGACGGCCACGGGCGGCGCACCACCAGGAAGCCGCCCTTGCCGCGCTCGACCTCTTCGCCGGTCTCATCGACGATGGCGGCATCGATGCCCGGCAGCGGCAGCGTGCACGAACCCGGCTTGAGCGGCGTGACGCCCGGCAGCGGGGTGATCATGTGCGCACCGGTTTCGGTCTGCCACCAGGTGTCGATCACCGGGCAGCGCTGGCCGCCGACATTGTTGTAGTACCAGACCCAGGCCTCGGGGTTGATGGGCTCGCCCACCGAACCGATGATGCGCAAGGAGCTGAGGTCGAACGACTTGGGGTGCACCTTGGGGTCGGCCTCGGAGGCCTTGGTGAGCGAACGGATGGCCGTCGGCGCCGTATAGAATACCGAGACTTTGTGTTCCTGGATCATCTTCCAGAAACGGCCCGCGTCCGGGTACGTGGGCACGCCTTCGAACACCACTTGCGTGACGCCCGCGGCGAGCGGCCCGTAGGTGACGTACGAGTGGCCGGTGACCCAGCCCACGTCGGCGGTGCACCAGAACACGTCGTCGGGCTTGGCGTCAAACGTCCATTTCATGGTCATGAGCGACCAGAGCAAAAAGCCCGCGCTGGAGTGCTGCACGCCCTTGGGCTTGCCGGTGGAACCCGACGTGTACAAGATGAACAGCGGGTGATCGGCCTCGACCGCCACGGGTGGGCAGTCACTGGACTGCCCCTGGATGACGTCGTGCCACCAGAGGTCGCGCCCCTCGTGCCACTGCACGGCGGAACCGGCCCGCTTGTAGGTGATGACCTTGCGCACGGCCTCGCAGCCGCCCATGGCCAGGGCTTCGTCCACGGCGTCTTTCAGGGCGATGACCTTGCCGCCGCGAATCTGCGCATCGGCGGTGATGACCAGCACGGCGCCGACGTCCACGGCGCGCTCGTGGATGCTCTTGGCCGAGAAGCCACCGAACACCACCGAATGGATGATGCCCAGGCGCGCGCAGGCCTGCATCGCCACCACGGCCTCGATGGACATGGGCAGGTAGATGATGGCGCGCTCGCCCTTCTTGAAGCCCTGCGCCTTGAGCGCATTGGCAAACTGCGACACGCGGGCGTGCAGTTCTTTATAGGTCACCTTGGTAACCTTGCCATCGTCGGCCTCGAAGATGATGGCCACGCGGTTTTCCGCCGGGGTGCCCAGGTGCTTGTCCAGACAGTTCGCCGAGACGTTGATTTCGCCATCGGGGTAAAACTTGTAGAAGGGCTTGTTTGATTCGTCGAGCACCTGGGTGAAGGGCTTGTCCCACACCAGGTTTTCGTTGGCCAGGCGGGCCCAGAAGGCATCCGGATCGCGCTTGGCTTCGTCGCACAGCGCCTGATAGCCTTCCATCCCCGATACGTTGGCCTGTTTGACCAGCTCTGCCGGAGGCGGAAATACGCGGTTTTCCACCAGAATCGATTCAATCTCCGTAGGCATTGGCTCGCTCCTTTTGATTGATGTGGTTCACATCATGTTTGAATTGTGTCGTCCGCCACCGTACTGCCCAAGTCTTACTCGACACTGACAAATGCATCAGACGGGCGCCGCATCAGGGCAAACCCCAAGGCATTTACCCTGGATCGAGCCGATTGGCCTGACCACACGGGGCCCACAGCGGCCTGCCTCATCCGTCCGTCCACCCATCACACGCCGCCGGACGACATCGGCGCGGCGGCTACGTGGCGCTCGCGGGCACGCTGACCTCGGACGAAATCGAGCCGCGCCAGCAGCACCAGGCCCAGCACGAAAAACAGCCCTGTTGCCAACAGCGCCAGGCGGTGGTCGCCGCGCGTAAGCCACACCAGGGCGCCATAGGTGAGCGGCCCCACCACTGCGGCCAGCTGCACGGCAAAGGTCCACAGGGCGAAAAATTCGGCGGGCCGATGGGCTGGCGCCAGCACGCCCACCATGGCGCGCCCCGCGCTTTGGCTGGTGCCCATGCACAACCCCGCCAGCGCCGCCGCCGACCAGAAAACGGCCAGCGAGCGCGCAAAGGCCGCCAGCAGCACCATCAGCACCCAGCCCAGCAAGGTAAGCGCGAGCGCCCGCTTGTGGCCGATGCGGTCTTGCAGATAGCCAAAGCCGAAGGCCCCCGCCGCCGCGCCGATGTTGACCAGGAACACCAGCAGCATGGTCTCGCGCATGCCAAAGCCCATGACCTCGGTGGCGTAGACCGCCGACAGCGTGATGACCACGGTGATGCCCGCCTGATAACTGGCAATACACATGAGCAAGCGGCGAAAGTCGGGAAAATCCTGCCGGGTCTCGCGCCAGGCGTGGCGCAGCTGAGCCCACAGGGCGCGTGGCGCCGGTTGGGCCGTCGGCACCCCGGTGGGCTCGCGCAGCCAGAGAAAGGACGGCACGGCGGCCAGAGCAAAAAACAGCGCCGTGAACAGCATGACGCGTGGCACGTAGCGGGCCGCATCCAGCCCCTGGGATTCGGCTGTGCTGACCAGCCACAGCGACAGGCCCAGGGCCAGCATGCCGCCGCAGTAGCCGAAGCTCCAGCCCCAGCCCGAGACCCGCCCCATGGCCTCGGGACGCGCCAGGCCGGGCAGAAACGAGGCCACCGTGGACTCGCCCACGCAGTAAAAAGCATTGGACAGCGCCAGGCACAGCAGGCCCCAGGCGATCACGCCCGGGCCCACGCTCGCCAGGGCGGCCGTGGCCAGCACGCAGCCCACGGTGCTGCTGAAGAGCAGCCGCCGGTGCCCGGCGCGCGCATCGGCACGGGCCCCCAGCCAGGGCATGGCCAGCATCACCACCAGGTACGACAGCGACAGCGCGGCGGTCAGCGCCAGGGTGCCCCAGGCGCGCCCGGCGGCCACCACACCGACGAAATAAGCGTTGAAGACCGTGGTGAGCACCACCGTGGTGTAGCTGGAATTGGCGAAGTCGTACATCGCCCAGGACCAGACCTCGCGACGGCGCACGCCCGGGTTCAGGGCGCTGCCCGACGCCTGCTTGCCCGCGTCCGCCACGCTACAGCACCGAACGGATCTGGTCGAGGGCCCCCGGGTCTTCGATCGTGGTGAGATCGCCCGGATCTCGGCCTTCGCACAAGGCCACGATGGCGCGTCGCAGCACCTTGCCCGAACGCGTCTTGGGCAGGTTGTTGACGAACAGGATGCGCGAGGGCCGGGCCACCGCGCCGTTGCGCTGTTCGATCACCTGCTTGATCTCGCGTTCGAGACGATCCCGGGCATCCGCCGCATCGAGCACGGCGGGGTCGCGCAAAACGGCAAAGGCCACGGCCTGCTGCCCCTTGATCGGGTCGGCCACCCCCACCACCGCCGACTCGGCCACCGCCGGGTGCGTGTTGACCGATTCTTCGATCTCGCGCGTACCCAGGCGGTGGCCCGCCACGTTGATGACGTCGTCGGTGCGCCCGAGGATGTACCAATAGCCGTCATCGTCCACCAGCCCCCAGTCGGACGTGGAGTAGGTCAGCCGCCCGGGGAAGGACTGGAAATACGTCTTGACGAAGCGCTCGTCGTTGCGCCAGATGGTGGCCATGGCGCCCGGCGGCAGCGGCGGCTCGACGGCCACCACGCCCTTTTGATTGGGCCCGCAGTCTTGTCCCGTGGCCTCGTTGACCACGCGCACGTCGTAGCCGTACACTGGCGCCGTGGGGCTGCCGAAGCGCACGGGCACTTCCTCGACTCCGGGCTGGGCCGAGAGAATGGGCCAGCCGGTTTCCGTCTGCCAGTAGTTGTCGATGACCGGCTTGCCCAAGGCCTCGGAGAGCCATTGGCCGGTGAGTTCGTCCAGGGGCTCGCCCGCCAGGTAGATGCGCTCGAGGCTGGAGAGATCGTGGCGCCGCAGCAGCGCCGGATCGTGCTTTTTGAGCACGCGAATGGCCGTGGGGGCCGAAAACAGGGCATTGACGCCATAGGTTTCGACGATGCGCCAGAGAATGGCGGCATCCGGGCGAATGGGCGTGCCTTCGTACATGACCGTGGTCTGTCCATTGAGCAGCGGCCCATACACCACGTACGAGTGGCCCACCACCCAGCCCACGTCGCTGCTGGAAAAATACACATCGCCCGGCTTGCCGCCGAAGATGTATTCCATGGAGGCACACAGGGCCACGGCATAGCCGCCCACGTCCCGCTGCACCCCCTTGGGGTTGCCGGTGGTGCCCGAGGTGTACAGCACATAACTGGGCGTGTTGGATTCGAGCCAGACCACCGGCACCCGCACGTCGAGGTGGCGCGCGCGCAAGGTGGCGTAATCGAGGTCGCGCCCCGCCGTGAGCGTCATGGGCACCAGGCCGCGATCGACGAGCACCACGTGCTCGGGCACATGCGCAGCCTGCTGGATGGCCTGGTCGAGCAGCGGCTTGTAGGCAATGGGCCGCCCCCCGCGCGCGCCGGCATCGGTGGAAACGATGACCTTGGGCTGGGCATCGTCGATGCGCTGCGCCAGGTTATGCGCGGCAAAACCGCCGAAGACCACCGAGTGGATGGCGCCGATGCGCGCGCAGGCCAGCATGAAAAAGGCGGCCTGGGGGATCATGGGCAGGTAGATGAGCACGCGGTCGCCCTGCACGACGCCCAGGCTTTGCAAGATGGCGGCCGCCGCATTGACTTCGCGCGCCAGATCGGCGCGCGTGTAGGTGATTTCCTGATCGACTTCGGTGGATACCCAAATGAGGGCGGGCTGATCGGCCTGGGTGTCGAGCCAGCGATCGACCGCGTTGTAGCACAGGTTGGTGCGCCCCCCCACGAACCAGCGGGCAAACGGCGGACGGGAATAATCCAGCACCTGGGTAAAGGGAGTTTCCCAGTGGATGCGCTGGGCCTCACGCGCCCAGAAGGTTTCTTTGTCCTGCACCGACTGGCGATGAAACTCGCGGATTTTCTGCATGGCCTTGTCTCCTGTGTCGTCCTTGTGCGACGGCCCCCTGGCAGGCGCGCGCCGCATGGGCGGTTCTTGAATGATGGCGCTCCGCGTACAGCGGGGCCGGCTCGACTGCATGGTGCGCTCATGCTACACCAGCGTTGACGCTAAGCGCTGTCGCTGACGTGACACTGACAGATCAGGCAAGCGGCGCACGCTGGCGCGCACGTACCAAGGCCTGCTGGATGGCCCAGTTGGCGGCGGTCAGGCCCATCGCCGCCGTCACCGTGACGATAGAGCCGTAGCCTGCGCACGACAGCCCCTGTGGGGCTGCGGGGACTGCCGAGCCCGCCTTGGATGCCGAGGCCGCTGGCGCCCCGGGGGCTGCCGTCCCCGGCTCGGACGCGAGCGCGCAGGCCGCCGCGGGATCGGCCCAGGCGCTGGGCAGGATGACGGGCTGGTCGAGCCACAGGCAGGGCACTCCCATGCGCGGCACACGGTGCCTGGGCCTGCCGCCCGCCGCGCCCCCCTTGGGATAGCCATGGCGCTGGCGCAGCTGCTGGCGGATGCGCGCCAGCAGGGCGTCGTGCGTCGCCACCGACAGGTCACCGGCGCGCAGCGTGAGCGCATCGGTCTTGCCGCCCGCGCCGCCACACACCAGCACCGGCCAGCCCTGCGCGCGCGCCGTGAGAATCATGGCGATCTTGGCAGGCACCTGATCGGTGCAATCCAGCAAAATGGGGCCGGACGGCCCGTCCGCGTCACCCACGCCAGTATCACCCGCACCCACGTCCGCACTCACGCCCAAACCCGTGCCACCGTCCGCGTCACGGCCTGCGGCGGTGCGCAGAATGTCGGCGATGTTCTCGGCACTGACGAAATCGTCGATTTCGTGCACTTGGCAGGCCGGGTTGATGTCGCGCACGCGCGCCGCCATGGCGCTGATCTTGGCCTGCCCCAGCGTGCTGCCCAAGGCATGCGCCTGGCGGTTGACGTTGGATTCGGCGATGTGATCCATGTCCACCAGCGTGATGGCCCCCACGCCCGAGCGCGCCAGCGCCTCGGCGCACCAGGAGCCGACCCCGCCGATGCCCGCCACCACCACCCGCAGCCGCGCCAGGACGTGCCAGGCCCCCGCCCCGTACAGGCGGTCGATGCCGCCGAAGCGGCGCTCAAGGTCGGCATCCAGCGCGGTGGGCAGCCCGGCCCCCGGCCCGGCCGGCGCAGGCTTTGACGCTTCGGGCCGCGTCAAGGAAGAACGGGCGGCACAAGCCGGGTCAATGGAAGAAGTCAGATTGGACATACAGGACAGGAAAGCAGGAAAACAGACGCGCGTGGCACGCCGGCAGGGACACCACCGGCACCATAAACACCGCCGACACTCCACCATTTTGCCACGCCCGCACAGGCTCGTTGACCCCGGTGACGCCGTCGGCGACCGAGCGGGTAAGGGTTCACTGCCGCGCTAGCCGATGCCCCTGCCGCGCCCGCGGGCGGCCGACGCCCTTGCGGCGCCTCCACTACAATAGAAGTATTCTCAGCCCGATTTCTATTGCCCCGTGAACGCGCCCGCCTCCCGTCTTCCGCATCAGCCGCCCGCACCCGAGGCGTTCTCGCTGCGGGACGCCGCCTGGCACGAAGCCTCGATCGGGCGCGCGCTGCAGCACTGGGACGGCCAGTCCGACCTCTGGATTTTCGGCTACGGCTCGCTCATCTGGCGGCCCGAATTCACCTTCCTCGAAGCGCGCGACGCCCGCGTACACGGCTATCACCGGGCCCTGTGCCTGTGGTCGCGCGTCAACCGCGGCACCCCCGAACAGCCCGGCCTGGTCTTCGGCCTGGACGTGGGCGGCTCGTGCGCCGGACGCGTGTTCCGCATCGCGGGCGCGCAGGTGCCGGACATCATGCGCGCGCTGTGGAAACGCGAAATGCCCAGCGCCGCCTACATCCCGCGCTGGCTCAAGTGCCGCACCCCGCAAGGCGTGGTGCGCGGGCTGGTGTTCACGATGAACCGCGCGGACGCCTGCTATGTCCCCAATCTGCCGCTGGATCACACCGTGCGCATCATCCGCCAGGGCCACGGACGCTACGGCGCCTGCACCGACTACGTCCTGCAGACCGCGCAGGCCCTGGAAGCCGTCGGCATCATCGACCACCAGCTGCGCGCCATCGCCCGCGCCCTGCAGCACACCGAATCCCCCCCTTTGTGAGCCGACATGACGTCCATCGCCGATATCCGCCAGACTTACCAGAAATACGAACTGCTGGAAAACGCCGTCGCGGCAGACCCCTACGCGCAATTCGGGCAATGGTTCGAGCAGGCGCTGCACAGCGACGTGCATGAACCCACGGCCATGACGCTGGCCACCGCCGACACCGCGGGCCACCCCTCGGCGCGCATCGTGCTGCTCAAGGGCTTCGATGCCCAAGGCTTCGTCTTCTATACCAACTACCAGTCGCGTAAGGGCTGCGAACTCGACACCAACCCGCACGCCAGCCTGTTGTTCTTTTGGCCCGAACTCGAACGCCAGGTGCGCATCGAAGGGCCGGTCGCGCAGGTATCCGCCCAAGAATCGGACGCCTACTACGACAGTCGCCCCCTGGGCTCGCGCATCGGCGCCTGGGCCTCGCCGCAAAGCCAGCCCATCAGCCATGAAGCGCTGGCGGCGCGCGCGCAATCCCTGGCGCAAGAACTGGGCGAACATCCGGCACGCCCGCCGCACTGGGGCGGCTACCGCGTCCAGGCCCGACGGGTCGAATTCTGGCAAGGGCGCCCATCCCGGCTGCACGACCGGCTGGTCTACACCCGGGCCGCGGACGGAACCTGGGCCATCGGCCGCCTGGCCCCCTGACGCGCGCCATGGTCTCCCCCCCGACTCCCGCCGATTTTCCGTCGCTGTATTTCCGCTCGGCACTGGGCCGCTTTCCCACGGGGGTCACCATCGTGACCGCCGAACACCCGGACAGCGGCGCGCCCATCGGCCTGACCATCAGCTCGTTCAGCTCCGTCTCGCTCGAACCGCCGATGGTACTGTGGTCACTCACCCAGGCGGCGGCCTCGCTGGACGCCTTTTTGCGGCTGGAGCGCTACGTCATCCACGTGCTGTCAGCCAGCCAGATCGACCTGGCCCGCCACTTCGCCAAAGGCCCCCAGGCCCAGCGCTTCGCAGGTCAGGCGCTCGAACGCGCGCCCAACGGCACCTTGATGCTGGCCGACAGCCGCTGCGCGGCGTGGTTCGAATGCCACAACACGCAGCAGCATCGCGCGGGCGACCACTTCATTTTCGTGGGTCAAGTCGAGCACTGCAGCCGCCAGCTGCTCTCGCCGCTCATCTACCACGCGGGCGACTTTGAGCTCACCCAGGCCAGCGAACCCCTCTCACGCAACTAAGTTCGATGCACGACTACATCCTGACGCTTTCCTGCCCCGACCGCATGGGCATCGTCCACACGGTCAGCAGCTGGCTGCTGACGCACCACGGCAACATCATCCACGCCCAGCAGTTCGGCGACCTGGACACGCAGCAGTTCTTCCTGCGCGTGCACTTTTCTTTACCGCAGGAAGCCACGGTCGAGGCCCTGCAGCACGACTTCGCTGGCGTGGCCGAGCGCTTCGGCATGCAATACCAGTTGCACGACCCGCGCCGCAAGGCCAGGCTGCTGATCCTGGTCAGCCGCCAGGGGCACTGCCTGAACGACCTGCTGTTTCGCATCGGCAGCGGCCAGATGCCCGCCGAGGTGGCGGGAGTCGTCTCCAATCACACGGATTTTCAGCCGCTGGTGCAGTCGCACGGCCTGCCCTTTCACCACCTGCCCGTCACCCCCGAGACCAAGGCGGCGCAAGAGCGGCAGATTCTGGCGCTGGTCGAGCAGGCGAGTGTGGATCTCGTCGTGCTGGCGCGCTATATGCAGATTTTGTCCAGCGAGCTCTGCGGCGCGCTGGAAGGCCGGGCCATCAACATCCACCACAGCTTCCTGCCCAGCTTCAAGGGTGCGCGGCCCTACTACCAGGCCCACGCGCGCGGCGTGAAGATCATCGGCGCCACGGCCCATTATGTGACCCAGGATCTGGACGAGGGCCCCATCATCGAGCAGGACATCGAGCGCGTGGATCACGCCATGGGCCCCCGGGACCTGACGCGCATCGGCAGCGACGTGGAATCGGTGGTGTTGTCGCGCGCGGTGCGCTGGCACGTGGAACACCGCATTCTGCTCAATGGCCGACGCACGGTGGTGTTCAAATAGAGGTTCAGGCGGCGGGCAGTTCGAGCTCGAACAGGCTGGTGACTTCCACCTCGAATACCTGCTGCTGATCCTGGTTGAACAGGCGCCACGTCCAGCGCATGATGCCCAGGTCTTCGCGCGAAGACGACACCCGCTTGGAATCGACGGTGGCTTCGAGGCGCAGCTGATCGCCCGCATGCACCGGGAGTATCCAGCGCAGGCGCTCGAGCCCGGGCGAGCCGAACGACTCGGAGTCGTGCAGCGCGGCCTCGACGGCCATGCGCATCGCCAGGCCGCAGGTCATCCAGCCACTGGCGATCAGGCCGCCCCAGCGGCTGTCTTGCGCACGCTGGGCATCCACGTGAAACCACTGCGGATCATACGCCTTGGCAAAGGCCAGCATCTCGGCTTCGTCGACCACCACGGGGCCATGACGGATGACCAGGCCAGGTTCGAATTCCTTGAATTTCATGACAGTATCCAGAACAGTCCCGGGGGCCTGCGCCCCGCAGCACGACAATGGGCCAGTTTAACCGGAGACGGCGGTCGCCGCCCCCCGCGCGTCGCTGCTCAGACTCAGATCGTGAACGCGGCGGCGGCCCGACTGATGCGATCGTTGACCCCCTGCCACTCGGGCCCCTGGGGAGGCCGCTGCAGCAGGATGCGGTCATAGGCGGCGGCATCCAGCTCGCGCAGCACGGCGTACAGGCGCCGGGCATAGGTAGCCGGGTTGGCGGGCAGGACGATCCAGTCCACCCCGCGCGGCGCGGGGCCGGGCGCGGCATCGAGCACCACCACGGCCAGGCGCACCGGCGCCGCGTGACGGCCGTCTTGCCGCGCCTCGCAGGCCAGCACGGCGTCCTGCGCCTGGCTGAGCAGCTGCGCAACATCACCGCTCAGCAACGCCACCGGCGTATGCGGGGCATAGTGCGCCTTGAGCGAGCCCGACACCCGGGGCGCCGCGGCATCGGGCTGGGCTGGCAGGCTGCCCAGCACCTCGGCCAGCTGCAAGACGGTGATCCGCCCTGGGCGCAGCAAAGCGGGCCCCATCCCCTGATCCAGGCGCGACAGGTCGAGAATGGTGGATTCGATGCCCACCTGCGACTCACCCCCTTCGAGAATCATCAGGGACTGCGTGTCCAGATCGGGAAATTCGGCGCGCACGTGTTCCGCCCGGGTGGGCGACACGTGGCCGAACTGATTGGCCGACGGGGCCGCCACCCCGCCGCAGCCATGCGGCTTGAGCGCGGCAAAGACGTGCAGCAGGCTCTGCGCCACCGGATGCGAGGGGCAGCGCAGGCCAATGCTGTCCTGGCCGCCGCTGACGGCGGCGGGAATATGCGCGGCGCGCGGCAGGATGAGCGTAAGCGGCCCGGGCCAGAAGGCCGCCATCAGCTGGCGCGCCTGGTGCGGCACCGTGGCGGCCCAGTACGCGGGATCGGTATCCGGGGCCAGGTGCACGATCACGGGATGGTTGGCCGGGCGTTTCTTGGCCGCGTAGATTTGGGCCACCGCCCGCGGGTTTTCGGCGTCGGCCCCCAGGCCGTACACGGTTTCCGTGGGGAAGGCCACCAGACGGCCCTGGGCCAGACGGTGCGCGGCCTCGATGATGAGGCCCTGATCCAGCCTAGGCATCGGGCAGCCCCAGCACGGCATTGACCTGGGCAATGCGCGCATGCAGCTCGGCGGCCGTCGGGGCCAGCACGTTGACATGGCCCATCTTGCGGGCGGGGCGCGCGTCGGCCTTGGCATACAGGTGCAGGCGCGTGCCCGGCACCGCCAGCACACCGGCCCAGTCGGGCTCGCGCCGTCGGCCTTGCGCGTCGAACCAGAGGTCGCCCAGCAGATTGAGCATGGCGGCGGGACACAGGGTGTCGCTGTCGCCCAGCGGCAGGCGCGCCATGACGCGGGCCTGCTGTTCGAACTGGCTGACCAGGCAGCCGTCTTGCGTATAGTGGCCACTGTTGTGCGGCCGAGGCGCCATCTCGTTGGCCAGCACCCGGCCGTCGCGCAGCACGAAGAATTCGACGCACAGCACGCCGTGGTAATCGAGGTGCTCGGCCACCTGCAAGGCGTGCTGGCGCGCCACGTCGGCCACGCTGGCGGGCACCGAACCGTCCACCACCGACAGGGCCAGGATGCCGTTGAGATGCGCATTGCGCGAGGGTGGATAGGTGACGGTCTGGCCGTCCAGCCCGCGCGCCACGATCACGGAAATTTCGTATGCCAGCGGCTGCAGGGCTTCGAGAATGCAGGGCACCCCCTGAAGGGATTCGAACGCCGTGCGCGCCTCGGCGCGCGAAGCCACGCGCGCCTGGCCCTTGCCATCGTAGCCCAGGCGGTTGGTCTTGAGCACCCCCGGAAACAGCGTCTCGTCACAGGCGTCCAGGTCGGCCAGCACCCGCACGGCGGCATGGGCGGCCACCGGCACGCCCGAGGCCTGCAGATACGACTTTTCGGCCAAGCGGTCTTGCGCGATGGCCACAGAATCACCCGCGGGCGTCGTCAGGCAGCCGGCCGCCGCCAGGCGGCGCAGGCTGTCGGCCGGGACGTTTTCAAATTCGGTGGTGACGGCCACGCACAGCTGCGCGAGCGCATCCAGTGCCCGGGGGTCGTCGTACGCCGCGCGCAGGTGACGGTCGGCCACCATGCCCGCCGGGCTGGACTCGGCGGGATCGAGCACGGCCACGTGATAGCCCAGGGCCTGGGCGGTGTGACAGAACATGCGGCCCAGCTGGCCGCCGCCCAGCACACCCAGCCAGGAACCGGGCGCGGCGGGCGCCAGCGGCAGGCGCACGACGGTGGCCTCGACGGCCTGGCCCCGGGATGCCGCCTGCTGCGCGCCGTGGTTTGCAGGATGGCTCATGCGGCCTCCGGCGGCACCACCATGGCGCGCGCGGCCTCGGTTTGCCGGGTGCGGTATTCTTGCAGGCGGCGCAGCAGCGCGGGGTCGTTCATGGCAAGGTTGGCGACCACGTGCAAGGCCGCATTGGCCGCCCCGGATTCGCCGATGGCGAAGGTGGCCACAGGCACGCCGCGCGGCATCTGCACGATCGACAACAGGGAATCTTCGCCGCGCAGGTAGCGTGAGGGCACGGGCACGCCAAAGACGGGCACCGGCGTCAGTGCCGCCATCATGCCGGGCAGATGGGCAGCGCCCCCGGCCCCGGCCACGATGGCCCGCAGGCCGCGCGCCACGGCCTGGGCGCCGTACTCGACCATGTCGAGCGGCATGCGGTGCGCCGAGACGACCCGGGCCTCATGGGTGATGCCGAACTCATCAAAGACTGCCACGGCATGGCGCATGACGTCCCAGTCACTGGACGAGCCCATGATGATGCCGACCTGCGGCGCCACCGGGCGCGCATCGGCGGCAGACACGGGATCGGAGACAGGCTGCGCAGCCGTCATGCCGCCCCCTGGGTCAGGCGATCGAGGGCTTCCTGGTACTTGGCGGCGGTGCGTTCCATGACCTCGGCGGGCAGGCGCGGCGCGGGCGGCGTCTTGTTCCAGTCTTGCGTCTCGAGCCAGTCGCGCACGAACTGCTTGTCGAAGGACGGCGGGCTGATGCCCAGCGCGTGGCTGTCGGCGGGCCAGAAGCGGGACGAATCGGGCGTGAGCACTTCGTCCATGAGATGCAGCGTGCCTTGGGCATCGAGGCCGAACTCGAACTTGGTGTCGGCAATCAGAATGCCGCGGCTGCGCGCATAGGTGGCCGCCTCGGTGTAGAGCGCCAGCGTGACGCGGCGGATCTCGGCGGCCAGATCGGCCCCCACTTGCGCCACGACGTAGTTGAAATCGACGTTTTCGTCGTGCTGGCCGAATTCGGCCTTGGCCGCCGGCGTGAAGATGGGCTCGGGCAGCTGCTGGGCCTGACGCAGGCCGGGCGGCAAGGCGATGCCACACACGGCCCCGCTGGCCTGGTAGTCTTTCCAGCCCGAGCCGATGAGGTAGCCGCGCGCCACGGCCTCGACGAGGATGGGGTCGAGGCGCTTGACCACCATGGCGCGACCCGCCACCTGTTCGCGCTCGTCGGGTGCCACCACGTCTTCGGGGGCAATGCCCGTGACGTGCGTGGGCACCAGGTGCCCCAGGCGCTCGAGCCAGAACTCGGTGAGCGCCGTGAGCACCTTGCCCTTGCCGGGGATGGGGTCGTCGAGAATCACGTCGAAGGCCGAGATCCGGTCGGTGGCGACGATGAGCAGTTTGTCTTCGCCCACGGCGTACATGTCGCGGACCTTGCCGCGCCCCAGCAGGGGCAGCGACTGAATGGAAGATTGGAGCAAGGCCTTCATCGGGTTTATTTCACCAGTTGCTTGAGTTCGCCCGCGGCATAGCGGGCCGCCATGTCCGACAGGGGGATGGCTTTGATCTTGGAGGCGTGACCGGCCGTGCCGAATTGTTCGTAGCGCGCCAGGCAGACTTTCTTGGCCGCTTCGCGGGCAGGCTTGAGGTATTCGCGCGGGTCGAACTTGCCGGGGTTTTCGGCCAGAAAGCGGCGAATGGCGCCCGTCATGGCCAGGCGGATGTCGGTGTCGATGTTGACCTTGCGCACGCCGAACTTGATGGCTTCTTGCAGCTCTTCGACGGGCACGCCGTAGGTTTCTTTCATGTCGCCGCCAAACTGGCGGATTTCGGCCAGCAGTTCTTGCGGCACGCTGGAGCTGCCGTGCATCACCAGGTGGGTGTTGGGCAGGCGCGCGTGGATTTCCTTGATGCGTTGCACCGAGAGGATGTCGCCCGTGGGCTTGCGCGTGAACTTGTAGGCGCCGTGGCTGGTGCCCACGGCAATGGCCAGGGCGTCGAGCTGGGTCTGCTGGACGAAGTCGGCCGCCTGTTCGGGGTCGGTGAGCAGTTGTTCGCGCGTCATGGTGCCCTCGGCGCCGTGACCGTCTTCTTTGTCGCCCTTCATGGTTTCGAGCGAACCCAGGCAGCCCAGTTCACCTTCGACGGTGACGCCCAGCTTGTGCGCCATGGCCACCACCTGCCTGGTGACGTCCAGGTTGTATTCGTAGGAAGAGATGGTCTTGCCGTCGGCCATCAGCGAGCCGTCCATCATGACGCTGGAGAAGCCCAGATTGATGGCCCCCTGGCAGACGTCGGGCGACTGGCCGTGATCCTGGTGCATGACCACCGGGATGTGGGGATAGGATTCGACCGCGGCCTGAATGAGGTACTTGAGAAAGCCTTCGCCGGCATACTTGCGGGCGCCCGCGGAGGCCTGCATGATGACGGGGCTGTCCGTCTGCGCCGCGGCCTCCATGATGGCCTGGACTTGTTCCAGATTGTTGACGTTGAATGCCGGAATCCCGTAGCCGTGTTCGGCTGCGTGATCGAGGAGCTGACGCATGGAAACCAGGGCCATGGCTGGACCTCCAAAGGGTGAAATAGTGGAAAAATCGGATTCCGGGATTTTAAGGCGTAATGG
Organism: Castellaniella caeni NBRC 101664; assembly: GCF_001592225.1. Classification (GTDB taxonomy): domain Bacteria; phylum Pseudomonadota; class Gammaproteobacteria; order Burkholderiales; family Burkholderiaceae_B; genus Castellaniella; species Castellaniella caeni. The sequence continues at coordinate 221,567 of NZ_BCWN01000002.1, forward strand.
GAATTACTGCTGATGACCAGCAGAAACACGCAGCGCCGGTACTGCGCGCGGCGCCCTACGGCCGGCGCAACGCCGACTTGGGCCGAAACGCCTTGACGATGGCTTCATCCGTCTCGACATAGGGGCCGCCGATGAGATCGAGACAATACGGTACGGCGGCAAACACCCCTGGCACCTGTACGCCGCCGTCGGCCCCGCGCAGACCTTCCAGGGTTTCGGCAATGGCCTTGGGCTGGCCGGGCAGATTGATGATGAGCGCCGCGTGGTCGGGCAGCTCGCGGATCACCGCCACCTGGCGCGACAAAATGGCCGTGGGCACGAACTTCAGGCTCACCTGGCGCATCTGCTCGGCAAAGCCAGGCATCTCGCGCGTGGCCACGTCCAGCGTCGCTTCGGGCGTGACGTCCCGGCGGGCCGGCCCCGTGCCGCCCGTGGTCAGCACCAGGTCGCAACGCGCCGCGTCCACCAATTCACGCAAGGTCGCGACAATGCCGTCGCGCTCGTCCGGAATGAGGCGCGAGACGATCTGTGGCGGCTGCGTCAGCGTGCGCCGCAACCAGTCGCTGAGCGCGGGGATGCCCTGATCCTGGTAGACGCCGGACGAGGCCCGGTCGGACACGGACACCAGGCCCACGATCAGCTGATCGGGGTGCTGGCGCTGCAAAGGAAAGTGCTCGGACATGGGACAACCCCTGTGAAAACGAACGATGGCAGCCATTTTATTTGATGGCTCGCGACCGTACCGGAATCTGCCTGGCCGATCCGCGCCGCTGCCAGCCGCATCGGCCCCGCATCGACCCCACATCGGCCCGACCCGCTATGATGATGACAGCGCGACGCGCGTGCGGGCAGCGCCGTTTGGCGGCACCATGGCGCCAGCACGCCCTCCCTGCCGACTTCCACCCGTACCAAACCACCGCCCATGCAAGCACCAGCTCGTCCAGAATTAAGCACCACGCTCAGCCTGCGCAGCGGCGATCAGACCTGGGGGTCCGAGCGCCGCATGGCGCTGTTGGCCGCCATCGACACCGAAGGCTCGATCAGCGCCGCGGCGCGCAAGGTGGGCCTGAGCTACAAGGCCGCCTGGGACGCGGTGGATCTCATGAACACAGCGGCGGGCGACCTGTTGGTCGAGCGCGTCACGGGGGGCAGGCGCGGCGGCGGCGCGGCGCTGACCGACCGCGCACGCCAGTTGCTGGCCTGGTATCAAGCCGCCCAGGCCGAACACCAACGCTTCATGGACGCCCTCGCGCGCGTCGACCCCGACAGCCTGCACAATCTCAACCTGCTGCACCGCATGACGCTGCAAACCTCGGCGCGCAACCGCTTCGAGGGCACCGTCACGGACATCGTCTCCGACGGCATCAACGACCGCGTCCAGCTGCGTCTGAACGACGCCACGACGCTGACCGCCACACTCACCCACGCCAGCACCGAGCGGCTGCTGCTGTCCGTCGGGCGACAGGCCCTGGCCTTCATCAAGGCCCAGGCGGTTCATATCGACCTTGACCCGGTTCTCAGCCCAGACCCGGACACCAGCCCGCAAAACCGGACCGCCGCATCCCGGGCCCAGCCAGCAGGGGCGGCCGCCGCAGGGGTTCGCGCCCACCCAGCGGAAAACCGCTGGACGGGCCGCATCAGCGACCACGTCGAAGACGCGACCCGCGACGAAATCACGCTGCAGATCACGCCCCGCCTGCACGTCACCGGGCTGGCCGCCCGCGATGCGGGAGGTGGCGCGACGCCTGTGGCGGGCACCCTCGCCCGCGCCAGCTTTCACGCCCGGGACGTGCTCATCGGCACCCTGGACTGAACCATCACACAGGCAGTCCACAGGCGCAAGCAGTCCACACTCGGCGCCCACGAAGGCGCAGGAGGCGCACAGCCCGATCCGGGCAGAATGCCGCGAACACGCTGGATCGCACACAGAACAGCCCGAACGTTCAGGGAACCACGTCCCGACTGCCCACCACGACCCCCTGGGCAATCTCGAACACCTGATCGGCCAGCGCCTGCACATCCGCCGGATCGTGCGTGATGAGCACGGTCGGGATGTCGATGTCGCGCTGCAACTGCGCGAGTTCAGTGCGCATTTGCGCGCGCAGGCCCACGTCCAGCGCGGACAGGGGCTCGTCCAGCAGCAGCAGGCCGGGATCGGTGGACAAGGCGCGCGCCAGCGCCACGCGCTGACGCTGCCCGCCCGACAACTGCGACGGATAGCGGTCGAGCAGCCCAGCCAGATGAAAGGCGCGAACCCAGCGCATGGCCTGCTCGGGCAGTGCGCGGGCCCGGCCCAACGACCGGGCATCTCGCCCCGCCCAGGCGGCCACGTCATCGGGCGATGTGCCCTGCGCCGCACGTGGCCGATTCCGTGCCGCGCTTCGATGCAGCCAATGCAGGCCTGCGGGCCAGTTGAGCCACCCCTTGCGCAGGCCAAAGCCGATGTTCTGCCGCACCGTGAGATGCGGGAACAAGGCGTAATCCTGGAACAGATAGGCCAGGCGCCGCTCGCGCGGCGGCACGTCGATCCCGGCGGCGGCGTCGAACAGCACCCGCCCATCGACCTGGATGTGACCCGCCTCGGGCCGCAGCAGGCCGGCCAGCGCCTGCATCGTCAGGGTCTTGCCCGAGCCCGATGGCCCGAAGAGCGCCACGCGGCGTGCCTCGGTCTGCCAGACCGGCTGCAGCAAAAAGCCGTCGGCGCCGCCCACACGGCAGCGGATGTCCACCCGCACGCTCATGAACGCCTCACCCGGCGCGGCACGCGGCCACCCGGCATGAGCCAGGCGGCCAGGCACAGCACCACGACGCAGGTCAGCGATGTGACCAGCACCAGCACGTTGGCGGTGTCGTCGTTGCCCGCCTGCACGGCCTCGTAGATGGCAATGGACAAGGTCTGCGTCTTGCCGGGGATATTGCCCGCCACCATGAGGGTGGCGCCAAATTCGCCCAGTGCGCGGGCAAAGGCCAGCAGCACACCCGCCAGAATGCCGCGCGACGCCAGCGGCAGGCTGACGCGAAAGAACACGGCGGCGGGCGACACGCCCAGCACCGCAGCAGCCTGTTCAAGTCGATGATCGACATCCAGAAAAGCGGCACGCGCGGCCTTCAGCACCATGGGAAACGCCACGACCGCCGCCGCCACCACCGCCCCCTGCCAGGTGAAGACCAGCTCGATGCCATGCGCCTGCAGCCACTGCCCCAGCGCGCCCCGGCGACCCAAGAGCACCAGCAGGTAATAGCCCGTGACCGTGGGCGGCAGCACCATGGGCAAGGTGAGCAAGGCGTCGAGCACGTCGCACCAGCGCGACGACCAGCGCGACAGCCCGTAGGCCACGGCAATGCCGCCCACGGTGGCAAGCGCCGTGGCCCAGCCGGCCACTTTCAGGGACAGCAGCAAAGGCACCCAGAGTTCAGGCATGACGCACCAGCCCCGGCGCGCACGCGCTGGCGATGTGACGGGCGCAAACGCAGACACAGATGCGGATGCGGATGCGGGTGATGATCAACAACAAAACAGCCATAAAAATGTGCCTGTACGCCGCCTGTCGGCGCAAAAGGCCATCAGGGCCGGGCAAAGCCATACGTGGCCAGCACAGCCTGCCCTTCGGGTGAGAGCACGTATTGCAGGAAGCCAGCCGCCTCGGGCGCTCGGCCCGCGCGCGTCACCAGGGCAATCGGGTAGACCACCGGCGTGGGCGTATCGACCGTCTGCACGACCTTGACCTTGTCTTTCATGATCGCGGCGTCCGTGGCGAACACGAAGCCGGCATCCACCTCGCCACGCTCGACGTAGCTAAGCACCTGGCGCACGTTCTGGCCCAAAATCTCGTGCGCCTTGACCGCATCCCAGGCCCCGGCCTTTTCGAGCGCGGCCTTGGTGTAGCGCCCCACGGGGACGGAATCCGGGTTGCCCAGCGCGATACGCTGCACGCCCGGCTTGCCGAAATCCCGCAAGGACTGGATGCCCTGCGGATTGTTCGCGGGCACCACCAGCACCACCTCGTTGCGCACAAAATTGGCCCGGGTGGCCGGATCGACCGCCTTGGCCTGCACGGCTTTATCCATGGCTTTCTGGTCGGCCGAGGCGAAGACATCCGCCGGCGCCCCTTCGACGATCTGGCGCAGCACCACGTCCGAGGCGCCAAACGTCGTCAGCACTTCGGTGCCCGGATGCGCCTTCTCGTACTGGGCGGCCAGATCTTTGAAGGCATTAGTGAGACTGGCGGCGCCCGCCACCAGCACTTGTCCGGCCATGGCGGGCGCCACCAGGCACGAAAGGGCGCAGAGCGCAAACACGCGGCGAAACAGCATCGGGGACTCCTGTGAAAGGCAAGCAGTCAATAAAACGGCAAGCAAACGACAAGCGGTATAGCGCACGCCCGGCAGGGAGACGAGTGGTCGACGATTGTTCGGCGACCATCCGATGGTCACCAGGCAGCTATCGTAATATATATAGGTATATTGCGCCAGAAAATTTTGGCATTCGTCCCCATGTGTCGGCGCCTGTCCTGGGCCCGGACGCCGGTATCCCGTGTCGGCGTGGCAAGACGGGTAAAATCGCAGGCATGCTGACGCAGAATTCCAGGGCCGACATGTCCACGCAGCCCGCTCCATTTCCAAGCATCGACGCCTTTCTGGATGCCCTGTGGCTGGAAGACGGCCTGGCCGACAACACCCTGGCGGCCTATCGGCGCGACCTCAGCGCCTTTGGTCATTGGCTGCGGCAACGCAACAGCCAATGCCCGCCCGAGGCGGCGCGCAAAGAAGACATCCAGACGTGGCTGGCCACGCAATTTCAGCAGACCAAGGCCAGCACGGCCAACCGCCGCCTGGCGGCCCTGCGCCGTTTTTATCTCTGGGCCCTGCGCCGCGGCCTGTGCCACGAAGACCCCTGCCTGGGCCTGCACAGCGCGCGCCAGCCCGCCCGCTTCCCCAAGACCCTGTCGGAAACCCAGGTAGACCGGCTGCTGGACGCCCCCGATACCACCAGCACGCTGGGGCTGCGCGACCGCGCCATGCTGGAAACCCTGTATGCCACGGGCCTGCGCGTGAGCGAACTGGTGAACCTGAACGTGCAAGACACCAGCCTGAGCGACGGCGTTGTGCGCGTGGTGATGGGCAAAGGCGCCAAAGACCGCCTGGTGCCCCTGGGCGCCGAGGCCCTGCACTGGATCGAGCGCTATTTGCACGAAAGCCGTCCCGCCATCCTGGGAGCGCGGCTGTGCGACGCCATCTTCGTCACCACCCGCGGCGCGGCCATGACGCGCCAGGCCTTCTGGCTGTTGATCCGCAAATACGCCCAGCAGGCCGACATCCACGTGCCGCTGTCGCCGCACGTGCTGCGCCACGCCTTCGCCACCCACCTGCTGAACCACGGCGCCGACCTGCGCGTGGTGCAGATGCTGCTGGGCCACGCCGACATCTCCACTACCCAGATCTACACCCACGTCGCCCGCGAGCGCCTGAAGACCCTGCACGCGCAGCACCACCCACGCGCCTGACACCGTACCGAATCCCTCTGAATACAGCACGGATCACGACACGCCCGACCGCAGCCGCCCCAGCCCGACACCTACGAACCACGATCACCATGAGCAAAGCCAAGCACACCTCGGAGACCCCCGCCACGCACTGGTTGCGGCAGCAGAAGATCGCCTTTGGCGAACACCCCTACGAATACGTGGATCACGGCGGCGCGCGCGAGGCCGCGCATCAGCTGGGCGTGCCGCTGCATCAGGTAGCCAAAACGCTCATCATGGAAGACGAGCACGGCCACCCGCTGGTGGTGCTGATGCACGGCGACTGCGAGGTATCCACGAAAAACCTGGCGCGCCAGACGGGCGCCAAGAAAATCAGCCCCTGCACGCCCGAGACCGCCCAGCGCAATTCAGGCTACCAGGTGGGCGGCACATCGCCCTTTGCCACCCGCAAGCACATGCCGGTCTGGGTCGAGGAAACCCTGCTGCAATACGACACGGTGTACCTGAACGGCGGGCGGCGCGGTTATCTGATCAGCGTCGCATCCAGCGTGCTGGTGGGCGCACTGGGCGGCAAGCCCGTGCAGGTCGCTATCGAGGGCTGACCACGCCCCGTGCCAGACGGCGCGGGGACGAAAAAACTGGCGTCTCCTGCTGGAATCGAACCAGCAATCTTCCCTTAGGAGGGGAAAGTTATATCCATTTAACTAAGGAGACCGTGGCGTGCCCAAGGCCAGCAAAGCGGCCGGGCGCAAAGAACCGGTGCGCGAACGCAACACCTGACGCGTTTGCTGCAGACAGACACACAGCGCTGCGCCAGGCAGTAGTATAAATCATGCTCTCCGGTCACACGGCGCTGTGCCCGGCCCCCGTGTACACCCCTGGGCGGTCTCATGGCCTGTCTGACCCCACTGCAGCAACCCGTTTCAATCCTGGCGCACCCTACCCTGGCGTCCCCCACCAAACAACGGCGGATGCGACGGGCGGCACTGACCCTGTGCCTGGCCCTCGGCGCGCTTGGGGCCGCCCTGCCTCCGCAGGCGCGCGCCGCGTCCAGCGTCTACCTTGAAGACCTGACCTCGCCCGAGCTGAAGGCGCGCATCGCCGCAGGCGCCACCACCCTCCTCATCCCCATTGGCGGCACCGAACAAAGCGGGCCCAACATCGCGCTGGGCAAACACAACGCGCGCGCGCACCTGCTGGCGGGCCAGATCGCCCAGGCGCTGGGCAACGCCATCGTCGCGCCCACCATCGCCTACGTGCCCGAGGGGTCGATCACCCCGCCCGCCGCGCACATGCGCTTTGCCGGCACGATCTCCGTGCCCGAAGCCACCTTTGAATCCGTGCTGGAATCCGCCGCTCGCAGCTTCAGGCAGCACGGCTTCACCGACATCTTCTTTCTGGGCGACCACGGCGGCTACCAGCACAGCGAAAGCAAGGTCGCCACGCGGCTGAACCAGGCCTGGGCCAAAGCCCCCGGCAGCCGCGCCTACGCCCTGCTCGACTACTACCGCGTCACCCAGACCGCTTACGTAGACGCGCTCAAGCAGCGCGGCTACAGCGCCGCCGAGATCGGCACGCACGCGGGCCTGGCCGATACCTCGCTGTCCCTGGCACTCGACCCCGCCCAGGTGCGCGGCCCGCTGCTCGTGCACGGCGCCCAATGGGGCCCAAGCCAGGGCGTGCACGGCAACCCCACCCGGGCCAGTGCGGCGCTGGGTCGGCTGGGCGTGCGCCTGATCGTCGATACCTCCGTGGCCGCCATCCGCACGGCGGTCAAGCAGCACGCGGCCGCGCGCCACTGAACACCCTTTCCCGCATTCCAAAGCCACTCTGTTCAAGCACAAGGAGTTCATCGTGGTATTGAAAAAATCGCTCGTCTGGGCGGCTGTCGCGGCAGGCGCCGCAGCCGTGGCCGTCGGCGTGATTGGCACCTGGACGGCGCCTGAGACGTCAGCTGCGGCAGATCAGCCCCCCACCGCCCAGAGCCCGACGCCCCAGGGCCAGGCAGATCAAGGCCAGGCCACCGCCCAGGCAGCAACGGCCACCTCGAACCAGGCCTCCGCCACGCAGGCCGCCGCCACGCAGGCCTCCGCCACAGTCGGCGGCGCCATTGCCACGGTGCCTGGCATGCCGCCCGTCATCGACCCGCACAATGCCTACAGCGAGATCGGCCCCAGCCACCTGAGCCCGGCGCTGGCCCACGACCTGGCGCGCGTCTACGTACCCAATCTGCGCAGCGACGATGTCTCGGTGATAGACCCGGCGACCCTCAAGGTCGTGGATACCTTCAAGGTGGGCAAGAGCCCGCAGCACGTCGTGCCCTCGTGGGACTTGCGCACCCTGTGGGTGGCCAACAACGCCGAGCGCAGCAACGACGGCAGCCTCACTCCGATCGATCCCACCACTGGCAAACCGGGCGCGTCGGTGCCGGTGGATGATCCCTACAATATGTACTTCACGCCAGATGGCAAATCAGCCATCGTCGTGGCTGAAGCCCGCAGGCGGCTGGACTTCCGCGATCCGCACACCATGGTCATGCAGTTTTCCATCAGCGTGCCCGACTGCGGCGGCCTGAACCACGCCGACTTTTCCATCGACGGCAAATACGCCCTGTTCACCTGCGAATTCGACGGCAGCGTGGCCAAGATCGACATGGTGAACCACACCGTGCTGGGCTACCTGAAACTGCCGCTGCCCGCCACGCGCATGCGGGAAGACAGCGCGCACCACGCAGGGCAGATGAAGATGCCCAAGAAAGGCATGCCGCAAGACGTGCGCATTTCGCCCGACGGCAAGCGTTTCTACATCGCCGACATGGAAGCCGACGGCGTCTTCATCGTCGATGGCGACGCCTTCAAGCAAGTCGGCTTCATCCCCGTGGGCCTGGGCACCCACGGCCTGTATCCCAGCCGTGATGGCAAATCGCTGTACATCACCAGCCGCGGCACCCACGCCATCCACGGCAAGCCCAAGGGCAAGGGCAGCGTGGCCGTGATGGACTTCGCCAGCGAAAAGATCGTGGCCGACTGGCCGATCCCGGGCGGCGGCAGCCCCGACATGGGCAACGTCAGCGCGGACGGCAAGTGGCTGTGGCTGTCGGGGCGCTTCGACGACGTGGTCTACCGCATCGACACGCAGACCGGCGAGGTCAAGCAGGTGAAAGTGGGCGGCGAACCCCACGGCCTGACCGTCTGGCCGCAGCCCGGGCGCTATTCGCTGGGCCACACCGGCAACCTGCGCTGACCTGCTCAAGAGGCCCGCGCCGGACGCCGACCGCTGGCCACCGGGCGCCAAGTATCGGACGCTGGACACCGGGCCCCGGGCGCCCCCCAGGGCGGGCGCGGTTCAGCGCGCTTCGAGATCGACCTTGACGCCGATCTCCCGCGCCGTCTCCCGCAGCGCGGTCAGCAGGTGGCGCGCACCCGGGCTGTCGGCTTGCGCGGCGATGAGCGCGCCCGACACCCGCACGTAGTCGGGCTTGAGTTCGTGCAGATAGAGCAGCGCATCGGGCTGCTCGGCAAAGCGGCGCAAGCCGATGCGCACTTGCTGCGCCTGCAGCACCCGGGCAAAGGCCATGATCGGCTCGCGGTGCGACACCAGCCCATAGGCATCCAGCTCGACCAGCAGGCGGGCGGCCTGTTCGGGGCGCCCCGCAAGGCGCGCCTGGACGTTCTCGGCAAACCCCTCATGCAGAATGGAGGCCAGCGACACCTTCAGGATGAGTTCGCCCGGATTGGTGGCGAGCCAGTTTAGCCCCAGCCCCATGGCCTGGGCATCGCAGTCGCCCGACACCCCAAGCCGCACGGCGGGCGGCATGAACAGATACCCGGACAACGGCTCGGCGGCCCCGGGTTCTTGCAGCATCAGCGTGCCCTGCATGCGCTCGTGACCCTCGGCCACGGCTGAAGTGTCGGCCTGCAGGGACAGCGAAAACCAGCCCTCATCCAGCGCCCCGCGCAGCAGATCGCGCCACGCCTGTTCGCCGCCCACGTGCCCCGCCACGCGAATCCGGGCTTCCTGGTCGGGTAGATATTCCACCTGGTCGCTGCCAGCGCTTTCGGCCCGCATCAGGGCTTCGTCCAGGCGCGTCATCACCTGCGACAGGTTTTCTCCCGAGGCGTAGTCCGTCAAGGCCATGCGCCAGCGGCACAGGCCCGCCTGGCCCAGCGCGATGCGCTGCGCCTGCAGCACGTCGGCCACGGCCTTGGCCACCCGTACGGCCACCGGGCCGGGCACCATGGGCAGCATGAAGGCAAAGTCGGAACCATTGAGACGCGCCACCCAGGCCTGCGGGTTCACGCGCACGTGCAGCAGCTCGAGCACCAGCTGCCCCACGTTGCGCAGCCATTGATCGACCACCAGCCGGTTCTGCGACTGATTCACCGCCCCCAGGTCGCACTGCCGGAACAGCATGACGTGGCCGCTGCTCTCGACGGCGCTGCCCGGCTGTTCGAGCATGCGACGCAGCTCGTTGATGAAATACTTGCGGTTGGCCAGCCCCGTGACTGGATCTTGGTTGAGTTCCAGCTTGAGCGACTCGATCTGCGCCTCGCGTTCGGCCGCCGTCGCCCGCACCTGCTCGTGCGTGCGCACGATCGCCTGGGAGACTTCCCGCAGTTCGGCGATGGCCACGTGGCGCGCCGGGGGTAGGCTGCCATCGCCTTCGCGCGCGGCCAGGGCCTGGACCCGGGCCATGACGTCGTCATGCAGGGCGCGGCGCAGCCAGCGCATCAGCACCATCACGAACAGGCCCCACAGCACCCCCGCCACCACCGTGAGCGACACGATGCGCACCGTGCTCGTCCACAGGGCATCGCGCGCATAAGCGTCGTTGGCCTGCAGGCGCACCACGCCCAGCTGCGACCAGCCGTTGGTCACCTGGCGCTGCGCTTCGTGGCGCTGCAGCGGCAGCAGGTGGCTGAACCAGGCGGGGGCGTCTTCTTGCGCCTGCTGCCCGTCGCCCATTTCACGACGGATGAGGATGCGGCCCGTGGGATCGAGAAATTCGACCACGCGGAACTGGCCGCTGTCGAACAGCACGGACACCAGCAGCTCGCGCACCGTGGCATCCTGATTGGACGGCTGCGACAGCGTCAGGGCGAGCGACGTCGCGGTGGAATCGCTTTGCGCCTGCAGCTGCGTATCCAGATACTGGCGCGCCGAGCCAATGCTGAACACGGTCGCCCCCACCAGGATCACCAGAATCGCCAGCGTCACACTGAGTAGTAACTGCCTTAAGAGAGACATGACATTCCTTTTTCAAACCTGGTTATGGTTGGAACCCTTCGGCGCGCATCTTGCGCAGCAGGTCGCGCCAGCGGCCGATCTGATCCACCGAACGGCGCGCGCCACCCGGCATGTAGATGCCCCGCGCATTGAAGCTGAACACGGGCGTGAGGTCGGGCCGCAGATGCGCCAGCTGAATACGATCGACCAGGCTGTCGAGCACCAGGGGCTCGGCCTGCGGGCTGGGGTAATAGCCCAGCACCATATGCGCGATGCTCTGGTTGCCCACCTGCGCCCGCACGTAGACCAGCCGCAGTTTTTCGGGCGGCACACCAAGATCGATGAGCGAAAAATACTTGCCGATGACGTAATCTTCGCAATCCCCCGCCCCCTTGGACAGGGACTCGACGGGCGTCGCCCAGTAATCGACCGTGTGCCAGATGGTGATGTCCTCGCCGCCGATGAGGGCCGAGTTCCAGAAATCATTGACGGCCCTGAGCTTTTCTTGTTCGCTCAAGCCCTTGGCCTGCGCAAGCATGGCCTGCCACGCCAGAACCGCCCGCTCGGCCCGAGCACCGTAATGTTTGCGCGCATACGCCTGCAAAGCCGACGGGTCGAAGGCAAACGCCGGAGCCGGCGCTGGCACGGCGACCAACACCAGACACAGCCCCACGAGCGCAGGCAGCGCCACACGAGCTGTCGCAGAGTGTATCCAGCGATCAAACATTTATTGATTTTGATACAGAACCCGCCCCGAAGGAAGGGGATAGCGGCGAGAAAACCCAGGCTGGGGATGCACGAGCGTAACAAATCACCCGCGCCACGGCTATTGGCGAGGACGACAGGATTCTATTCTGCCCATGGCCACAGCCAGCCCGGCTCTCGCCGGATCACCGCCGCTTACTTCGGCGCCACGGCCTCGCCACACAACGGCCTCGACCCCGAGGTTGGCGGGTCAGCGTCCGAGTGGCTTTCCGCCACCTCCCATTTCCCGAGCCTCTAGTGCGTTTACAGCGACCTGGACGGGTTGCACCAAGGACTGTTGGGCTACATCCGAAATCGGTCATCCAGGGATTGGAGGGGCATCAGCGCAATTTCCACCTCAGCCAACATATTCCCCACCTCATTGGCCAAGAAGGCGTCAAAGCCCAGCGCGCCGATGGTTCGATTTTGCACATCCTGAGGCAGGAATCGACTCATTTCATCCTTGAATGCTGCGCTTTGCGTGATTTGCGGCAACCGATCGATCATCTTTCGCAATCGCTCCAGGTAGTTCGGCTCGCCGTAGTCACTGACCTTATTGGCAACCATATCTGACGAAAGAACCGCGCCACGCTGTTGCAGCCAGCGCAGATCCCAAATATCCCGATGACGCACATACCGCGCACAACTTGGCAGCGACACGAGCTTGTCAGCCATGATCTCGTTCATGGTCTCCACGCCAACGAGCACGTCCGAGTAGCCATCTGGCAGGAATTGATAGTTTCTGGCCAGGCTTTTGAGCTCGCGGGTATAGGCGGGGACATTTGCCACTTCGAGCTTGATGCGCTGCCTGGGAATATCCGGTCGATCAGGTGAGGTCTGAATGCTAATTTGCCATTTCGAGATGCCGATAGATGGCCCCCCCCCTTCGTGGACGTCGATCAATGGTCGAACCTTGGGCTCTTTCACCTGAATCAATAAGCCGTAACGGGCGCTCAGGTAATCCTCAAGACACGCCTTAATATCACGCAGTGCGCTGAGCTCAAAGTTCGATCCACCTGCGAAATCAAGATCCTCTGAGAATCTTGGCGCCCCATGACACAAGCGCAAAGATGTCCCACCCTGAAAAGTCAACTTGTCGAGTAGCTTACCTTGGGATAACGCGAAAAGAATGTCGTAGTGCAGCAGCTCTTTTTCGATCACCGCACGCATGTGCGCACGACCCGGCTCGCGCATGGCCAGATACACCAGTTCATTGAAGGCCTCTCGCATTACATTTCTCTATCGAGTCTGTTGTGCTGATGTTTGTGCGCCATGGCCTCGCTCATGGCCTTGGGCGGTCGAACGGGTATGTACTAGGGGCCCCTCGAGGTTGATCACCGCCCACCTGTCCGCCGTCCATGGACTCTGCAAGAACCTCTTCGAACTCCGCCATATCAACCAGATGTAGATTGCGCCCTACCCGGCGCAAATCCCTCAATGCTGTTTCAACTTTGGCCACCCTCAGCGGACGTCCATCAACTCGGTTGATCGCCTTGCGCAAGCCTGCTGGCGCTCGATCTGTATGGGTGAACTCAATGGTTCCATAAGGCGTCATAAATTCTCCCGAGCGCCCTGTCGTCATGACAGTGATGCGTCCCACAGGAATCTGAGAGATGACCCCGTACTCCGAGAGCGCGGACTCAAGGCTCACGTAACTCAAGTCGGCCGGGCGCAAGGCTATAGCCACATGCTCAATCGTCCAGGAGTCCCGGCTCTTCGCCGCTTCGTGGACATACACCCCCCGCGCAGCGGACACAAGAAGCCCCGCGCCAACCATGCGGGCAAGACCCTCGGAAAAGGTCTTCTCCGACTCGTGAGCAAAAGCCGTACGCAGATTCTGGCGCCGAATCACATACATGCCCAGAGCATCCATTGCTTGCAAAGCTTTGATAAGTTCGATCTGAGTCAATTTATCTATACACGAATACCATGTTAAGATAGGATAAGCGTATGGATAACCGATGTCAAGAATCATCTAACGATAACCGCCTCTCCCCACATCCCGCAACGGCATTGGGCACGCCACTGAACTGAAAGGCACCCTCGCGATTGATCGGATTTCAATCCCTGAACACATCGTCCAGAGTCGTGGCATCCACAAAGTTCAGCGACCAAGCCTCCAGGTCTTTTGCCTGGGCGCGACGAACGCGTTGGGTAACGGCCTTAGCCACCGGGCCAAAGCGACGCTCAATTTGAAGCAAGAGCAGTTCGGCTTGACCCTCAGCCCGGCCCTTCTCCATCCCCAGCCGCTCGGCAACCAATACGTAACTCATTTTTCGCTCCTGTCCCATGACCACCACGACAAACGGGTTCGTGCGCGCCAGCGATTTCAGCTCGCCCCAGCGGCCCAGCCATTGAGACAAGTGTACGACA
>NZ_BCWN01000003.1 GCF_001592225.1 Castellaniella caeni NBRC 101664
CCCGCCCGCCACGCCAGGCGGCGCGGCGGGCGAAGGGGTCGGCGAAGGGCAATGCACCCGGAACAGACGCCGGGTGCATGACGCGGGTCATGGAAAGCGCTTAGACGCTCAGCAGCAGGCGCTGCGGATCTTCCAGGGCTTCTTTCATGGCCACCAGGGCCAGCACGGCCTCGCGGCCATCGATGATGCGGTGGTCGTAGGACAGCGCCAGATAGTTCATCGGGCGGATGACGATCTGGCCGTTCTCGACGACGGGCCGATCCTTGGTGGCGTGGATGCCCAGGATGGCCGATTGCGGCGGGTTGATGATGGGCGTCGAGAGCATGGAGCCGAACACGCCGCCGTTGGAAATGGAGAACGTGCCCCCGGTGAGTTCGTCGAGCGTGAGCTTGCCGTCTTGCGCGCGGCGACCAAAGTCGGCGATCTGCTTTTCGATGTCGGCCAGCGACAGCTGGTCGGCATTGCGCAGGATGGGCACCACCAGGCCACGCGGGCTGCCCACGGCCACGCCGATGTCGAAGTAGCCGTGGTAGATGATGTCCTTGCCATCCACCGAGGCGTTGACGACGGGGTAGCGCTTGAGCGCGGCCACCGCCGCCTTCACGAAGAAGGACGTGAAGCCCAGCTTGACGCCGTGTTCTTTCTCGAAGGCTTCTTTGTACTTCTTGCGCAGGTCCATGATGGCCTGCATGTTGACCTCGTTGAAGGTCGTCAAGATGGCGTTCTCGGATTGCGACTGGATGAGGCGTTCGGCCACGCGGGCGCGCAGACGGCTCATGGGCACGCGCTGTTCGGGGCGGCCGTCCAGGCCCACCGGCACCGGCGCCGTCGGCGTGGCGGGCGCGGCGGCCGGCGCGGCCGAGGCGGCCAGGGCGTCGCCCTTGGTGACACGGCCAGCACGACCAGTGCCTTCGAGGGTGGCGGGATCGATGCCCTTTTCGGAGAGAATCTTGCCTGCGGCGGGCGACGCCACCGACGATTTGGCGGCCGGAGCTGCAGTGGCCACGGGCGCGGCGGCGGGGGCAGCCGGTGCTTCGGCCTTGGGCGCCGGGGCGGACGCCTTGGCGGCCGTATCGATGCGCGCCAGAACCTCGCCCGAGGTGACGGTGGCGCCGTCGCCCTTCACGATCTCGGCCAGCACGCCCGCGGCGGGCGCCGGCACTTCGAGCACGACCTTGTCGGTTTCGACCTCGATGAGGATTTCATCCGCATCGACGGCTTCGCCGGGCTGCTTCTTCCAGTTGAGCAGGGTGGCTTCGGAGATGGATTCGGAAAGCTGAGGGACGAGGACTTCAGTGATAGCCATGGTTGTTTTCCCGTTTATCTGTCTTTGAGGTTTCGGATTACTTGATCAGCGAAAAGCTTTTGAGCTTGGGCGCGAAGGCTTGCTCGATGAGCGCCTTCTGCTGCTCTTGGTGCTTGGCCATATAGCCCACGGCGGGCGACGCCGACGCGGCGCGACCGGCATAGCCCAGCTTCTGACCGTCGTTCATGTTTTCGTACAGGTGATGCTGCACGTAGAACCAGGGCCCCTGGTTCTGCGGCTCGTCCTGCACCCAGACCAGCTCTTTGGCGTTGGGGTACTTTTGCAGTTCGGTCTGGAAGGACTTGTGCGCAAAGGGATAGAGCTGCTCGATGCGCAGGATGGCGACGTCCTTGCGGCCTTGCTCGTCGCGAGCGTGGACGAGGTCGTAGTAGACCTTGCCCGAGCACACCAGCACGCGCTTGACCTCGGCGGCCACGATGCCGGCATCGACTTCACCGATGACGGGCTGGAAGGTGCCTGTGGCCAGGTCGTCCAGCGGCGAGGCCGCAGCCTTGTTGCGCAGCAGCGACTTCGGCGTGAAGATGACCAGCGGCTTGCGGAACTGACGAATCATCTGGCGACGCAGCACGTGGAAGATTTGCGCGCCGTTGGTCGGCTGCACCACTTGCATGTTGTTGTCGGCGCACAGCTGCAGGAAGCGCTCGATGCGCCCCGACGAGTGCTCGGGGCCTTGCCCTTCGTAGCCGTGCGGCAGCATCAGCGTCAGGCCGCAAGCACGGCCCCACTTGGCTTCGCCCGCCGCGATGAACTGGTCGATGACCACCTGTGCGCCATTGGCGAAGTCGCCAAATTGGGCTTCCCAGATGGTGAGCATATTGGGCTGCGTGGTGGCGTAGCCGTATTCGAAGGCCAGCACGGCGGCCTCGGACAGCACCGAATCGATGACCGTAAAAGGTGCCTGCCCATCGGAGACGTTTTGCAGCGGCACGTAGCTGCCCGCATCCCAGCGTTCGCGCTTTTGATCGTGCAAGACAGCATGGCGGTGGCTGAACGTACCGCGCCCGGAGTCTTGCCCGGTGATGCGCACGGCATAGCCATTGGCCACCAGGGTGGCGAAGGCCAGGTGTTCGCCCATGCCCCAGTCGAGGGGATGCTCGCCGCGCGCCATGGCCAGGCGATCGTTGAGCAGCTTGCTGACCAGGGGGTGCACGGTGAAGCCTTCAGGCACCTGGGTCAGTTTTTCGCCGATGCGAGTGAGTTCGGCCAGCGGCACGCCGGTATCGGCGTGGTCGGTCCATTTGGCGCCCAGGAACGGCGACCAATCGGTGGCGTACTTGTTCTTGTAGTCGGTGAGCACGGGCTCGACCGTGCGCTGGCCGTCTTCCATCAGCTGACGGTAGTTCTTGACCAGTTCGTCGGGCTCGTTCTCGGCCAGCGTGCCTTGCGCCACCAGGCGGTCGGCGTACACCTTGCGCGTGCCGGGGTGCTTGCCGATGCTCTTGTACATGAGCGGCTGCGTGAGCGACGGGGTGTCTTGCTCGTTGTGGCCCAGCTTGCGGAAGCAGACGATGTCCACCACCACGTCATGGCGGAAAGTCTGGCGGTAATCGAGCGCCAGCTTGGTGACGAACACCACGGCTTCGGGATCGTCGCCATTGACGTGGAAGACCGGCGCTTCGATCATCTTGACCACGTCGGTGCAGTACGTCGTGGAACGCGTGTCGCGCGGGTCGGAGGTGGTGAAGCCGATCTGGTTGTTGATGACGATGTGCAGCGTGCCGCCAGTACCGTAGCCGCGCGTCTGGGCGAGGTTGAGGGTTTCCATGACCACGCCCTGGCCGACGAAGGCGGCATCGCCGTGCACCAGCACGGGCAACACCTGGTCGCCTTCGGGATCGCCGCGGCGGTCTTGGCGGGCGCGCACGCTGCCCTCGACCACCGGGTTGACGATTTCGAGGTGCGAGGGGTTGAACGCCAGCGACAGGTGCACCGGGCCGCCCCGGGTGGAGAGGTCGCTGGAAAAGCCGTTGTGGTATTTGACGTCGCCGTCGCTGAGCGCCTGCGTGTGCTTGCCTTCGAATTCGGCAAACAGGTCGCCCGGCATCTTGCCCATGACGTTGACCAGCAGGTTGAGGCGCCCGCGGTGGGCCATGCCCACGACGATTTCCTGCACGCCGCTTTCGCCCGCGTGGTTGACGACTTCGTCCATGGCGGCGATGAAGCTTTCACCGCCTTCGAGCGAGAAGCGCTTCTGGCCGACGTACTTGGTGTGCAGGAAGCGCTCGAGGCCTTCCGCCTCGGTGACCTGCTGCAGGATGTTGCGTTTTTGTTCGACTGTGAATTCGGGCACGCCCAGGGTGGATTCGAGACGCTCCTGAATCCAGCGCTTGACGGTGGGGTCGGCGATATACATGAACTCGACGCCGATGTTGCGACAGTATGTATCTTGCAAAGCCTTGATGATGTCCCGCATGGTCATCGTGTCGGCTTTGGTGAAATACGTATTGGTGGCCGAGTAGATCTGGTCGAGATCGGCTTCGGACAGGCCATAGAAGGCCGGATCGAGCTCGGGGATCTGCGGGCGCTCGCGGCGCTTCAGGGGGTCCAGCTGGGCGATGCGCACGCCCATCGAGCGATACGCGGCGATGATGGACTGAACGTAGACCTGCTTGCTGGCGATGGCCAGGGCCTGGTCGGAGGCCTGGGCCGGGCGCACCTGGAAGACGTTTTCACGGGCGCGTTGGGCAAACGAGGCGATGATGGGCGCGTGGGCCTGGTCGCGGGTGGTTTCGCGGCCATCGGCGGCCGGCTGGTGCTGCAGCTGATCGAAGTACGAGCGCCACTGGTCTGGAATGGAACCCGGATCGTTGAGATATTCTTCGTAGAGTTCTTCTACGTAGGGGGCATTGGCGCCGAAAAGATAGGAGTTGGACTGGAGTTCTAGTTCCGTTGACATTGTGCGCTTCACCTGACGGGTGCTTCACCCGAACGATGCAGATTAAAAAACCTTCCGCGACACGGCCAGACCGGATAGCGGATAGCAGGGGCAGAAGGCTGATGTACGACGCCTTGCATAAGCCGTATTAAGGGTAAAGTATACCCGCCTTACCACGCAGGTATAAACTGACCAGCCCAAAACGCCCGGTCTATGCCCCTTTTCACGAGATTGGCGTTGGTATTAACAAACACTGTCGCGGATTAGCCTGTCTATGGCCGATCCCGGCAACATGAAATCAATAAATCAGCAGGAGCTCTCGTCATCATGGACCTGAAAGATGATCGCGCCAAAATGGCGCTTGATTACCATGCGTTTCCGACGCCGGGCAAGATTTCCGTCGTCCCCACCAAGCCGCTGGCCAACCAGGACGACCTGACCCTCGCCTACTCGCCGGGCGTGGCCATCGCCAGCATGACGATCCACGCCGAGGGCGAAGCCGCCGCGGCCAAATACACCTCGCGCGCCAACCTAGTGGGCGTGGTCACCAACGGCACGGCGGTGCTGGGCCTGGGCAACATCGGCCCGCTGGCCGCCAAGCCCGTCATGGAGGGCAAGGGCTGCCTGTTCAAGAAATTCGCCGGCATCGACGTGTTCGACATCGAACTCAACGAACACGATCCCGACAAGCTGGTGGACATCATCGCCGCGCTCGAACCCACCCTGGGCGGCATCAACCTCGAGGACATCAAGGCGCCCGAGTGCTTCTACATCGAGAAGAAGCTGCGCGAGCGCATGAAAATCCCCGTCTTCCACGATGACCAGCACGGCACGGCCATCATTTCCTCGGCCGCCGTGCTCAACGGCCTGAAGGTCGTGGGCAAGCGGATGGATGAGGTAAAGCTGGTGTGCTCGGGCGCGGGCGCCGCGGCCATCGCCTGCCTCGACTTGCTGGTCAAGCTGGGCATCGCGCAAAAGAATATCTACGTGGTCGATTCGCGCGGCGTCATCTGGCAGGGCCGCGACGAAAAGATGGAACCCAACAAGGCGCGCTACGCGCAGCAGACCGACGCGCGCACGCTGGCCGACGTCTGCCGGGGTGCCGATGTCTTCCTGGGCTGCTCGGCCCCCGGCGTGCTGACGCAAGACATGGTGCGCAGCATGGCCGACCGCCCGCTCATCCTGGCGCTGGCCAACCCCGACCCGGAAATCCGCCCGGAAGACGCCAAGGCGGCGCGCCCGGACTGCGTGGTGGCCACGGGCCGCTCCGACTACCCCAACCAGGTCAACAACGTCCTGTGCTTCCCCTTCATTTTCCGCGGCGCCATGGATTGCGGCGCCACGGTCATCAATGAAGAGATGAAGCTCGCCTGCGTAAAGGCGATCGCCGAACTCGCCGAGGCCGAGGCCAGCGCTGAAGTGGCCGGCGCCTACGCCGACCAGGATCTCAGCTTCGGGCCGGATTACATCATCCCCAAGCCGTTCGACCCGCGCCTCATCGTCAAGGTGGCCCCCGCGGTCGCCGAAGCCGCCGCGGCCTCGGGCGTGGCGCGCCGTCCCATCGAGGACATGGACGCCTACCGCCAGTCGCTGATGAGCATCGTCTATCACTCCGGCCAGCTGATGCGCCCGCTGTTCCACCAGGCCAAGGCGGCGCCCAAGCGCGTGGTCTACGCCGACGGCGAAGACGAGCGCGTCCTGCGCGCGGCGCAGACGGTGATCGACGAGAAGTTCGCCTTCCCGATCCTGGTGGGCCGTCCCTCGGTGATCGACATGCGCATCCAGAAGTTCGGCCTGCGCCTGGTGCCCGGCGAAAACGTCGAGGTGGTCGATCCGGAAAACGACAGCCGCTTCAACGAAACCTGGAACGCCTACTACAAGCTGCAGGCCCGCGCCGGGGTGACCCCGGACATCGCCAAGGCGATGGTGCGCAAGCACAATTCGCTCATCGGCGTGATGCTGCTGCAGCGCGGCGACGCCGATGCGATGATCTGCGGGGTGGCCAGCCGCTTCGACAATCAGCTGAAGTACGTGCAGGAGGTCATTGGCCTCAAGCCCACGGCGCGCACGTATGCGGCCATGAACGTGCTGATGCTGCCGACGCAGACGCTGTTCATCTGCGACACGCACGTCAACGAAGACCCCGACGCCGAACAGATCGCCGATATGACGATCCTGGCCGCCGAGGAAGTCCGCCGCTTTGGCATCGTGCCGAAGATCGCCCTGCTCTCGCACTCCAACTTCGGCAGCCGCCCGACGGCATCTTCCCGCAAGATGGCCGAAGCGCGCCGCATCATTGCCGAGCGTGCACCGGATCTCGAGGTGGATGGCGAGATGCACGCCGATTCGGCCTTGTCGGAAACGATCCGCACGAAGTCCTATCCCGATACGGCGCTGAAGGGGCCGGCCAATCTGCTGATCACGCCGAACCTGGACGCGGGCAACATCACCTACAACATGCTGAAGATGACGGGCAGCCATGGGGTGGCGATGGGGCCGGTGCTGCTGGGCGCGGCGCGCCCGGTGCACATCCTCACCACCAGCTCGACGGTGCGCCGCATCGTCAACATGACGGCGTTGGCGGTGGTGGACGCGCAGCAAGAGGCGGGCCAGGTCGCCTGACCGACTGTTGCTTCGCTGTCGTACTTGTCGAAATGGGCGGGGAATCCCCGCCCATTTTTTATGGTGACTCACGAGACGGCCATCTGTGTTCTTGATGCCGTCATCTGGCTTCTTGATGCTGCTATTCGGGTTCTTGACCCGTCTGGTGGATGTGGAAAGGGGTATTTGGGCCAGGGTCTGGCGGCCCTTCGGGCTCCCCCGATCTGCCTCGTACGGGCTGGCGGCGGGCGAACTCGTCGCTTCGCTCCTCAGACAGCGCCCGCCGAAACCTCCAGCCCTCCCTTCGTCAGCATCGGGCGCCATCCAACAGGCCCAAATACCCCTTTCCACACCCACCAGACTGCAATGGCGCAAACCGCTGGAGCGAAGAACGGTCTACCCTCTGGCTGTCTGTGTGGTGGGCGGAGGATTTCCTGCCTGTTGCCGGGCGCCCGATGCTGACGAAGGGAGCCGGGGGGGAAGTCGGTGCCCTCGATCGGCCCGAAGGGACGATATAGGGCACCGCCCCGGCGTACGAGGCAGATCGGGGAAGCCCGAAGGGCCGCCTGGCCCTGGCAGGAAATCCTCCGCCCACCACACAGACAGCCAGGCAATAAAAACGGGCCAAACGGCCCGTTTTTATTGCTAAGAAAGCGACGGAAGAAAGGTTACTTCACGTCGCGCACCGCAGCGCCGGTGTACAGCTGGCGCGGGCGACCGATCTTGTAGTTGGGGTCGGAGAGCATTTCGTTCCACTGGGCGATCCAGCCCACCGTGCGGGCCAGGGCGAAGATCGCCGTGAACAGCGATGTCGGGATGCCGATGGCGCGTTGCACGATGCCCGAGTAGAAATCGACGTTGGGGTACAGCTTGCGCTCGACGAAGTACTGGTCTTCGAGGGCGATGCGTTCGACTTCCATGGCCAGCTTGAACAGCGGGTCGTCGTGCAGGCCCAGCGCGTCGAGCACTTCGCGGCAGGTTTCCTGCATCATCTTGGCGCGCGGGTCGAAGTTCTTGTAGACGCGATGGCCAAAGCCCATCAGGCGCACGCCCGAGTTCTTGTCCTTGACCTTCTCCATGAACTCGCCCACCTTGGCCACGCCGCCGTTGGCCTGGAGGTTTTCCAGCATGTTCAGGCAGGCCTCGTTGGCGCCGCCGTGTGCCGGGCCCCACAGGCAGGCCACGCCAGCCGCGATGGCGGCAAACGGGTTGGTGCCCGACGAACCGCACAGGCGCACGGTGGAGGTGGAGGCGTTTTGCTCGTGATCGGCGTGCAGGATGAAGATGCGGTCGAGCGCGCGTTCGACCACGTCGTTGACTTCATAGTCGTCGCACGGCGTGGCGAACATCATGCGCAGGAAGTTGCCCGTGTAGGACAGATCGTTCTTCGGGTAGATGAAGGGCTGGCCCAGGGAATGCTTGTAGGCCATGGCCACCAGCGTCGGCATCTTGGCGATCAGGCGGATGGCTGAGACTTCGCGGTGCACCGGGTTGGTGATGTCGGTGGAGTCGTGATAGAAGGCCGACAGGGCGCCCACCAGGCCCGTGAGCACGGCCATCGGGTGGGCGTCGCGGCGGAACCCTTGCAGGAAGGTGTGCATCTGCTCGTGCACCAGGGTGTGGTGCGTGACCAGATCGTCAAAATCGCGCTTCTGCTGGGCGTCCGGCAGGTCGCCGTTCATGATCAGGTAGGCAATGGAGAGAAAATCACATTTCTTTGCCAGCTGGTCGATGGGATAGCCGCGATACAGCAGCTGGCCCTTGTCGCCATCGATGAAGGTGATGGCCGATTCGCACGACGCGGTCGCCAGGAAGCCGGGGTCAAAGGTGAACATCCCGGTCTGGCTGTAAAGCTTGCGGATATCGACCACCTCGGGGCCCACGGTGCCCCGGTAGACGGGGAAATCGACCGAAGGGCTGCCGTCGGAGAACGATAGCGTGGCTTTTTTATCGGATAGCTGCATGTGATTTTCCTTTAAGTTACAGCGCTTTCATCTGCTCGACGAGCCGCCGGATGTCGGCGGTGTCATATACACCAGACACCTCGGTGCGTCCCAGCAGGACGTCGAGCAATTCGTTGTCGCCCATTTCAAAAAGCTGCGTCAGCGCCCGCACGTCGGCCTCGGTCAGCTGGGTCTCGAAGGCATCGAGAAACCGCGTGATGATGAGGTCGTTTTCGAGCAGGCCGCGACGTGCCCGCCAGCGCAGGCGGGCACGATCCAGATCAGACAGATCGCTGGACATGCGGACTACACCGTCCGCCGAACCAGCATTTCCTTGATCTTGCCAATGGCTGCCGACGGGTTCAGGCCCTTGGGGCAGACCTCGGTGCAGTTCATGATCGTATGGCAGCGGAAAAGCCGGTACGGGTCTTCGAGGTTGTCGAGACGCTCGCTCGTGGCACGGTCGCGCGAGTCGGCAATGAAACGGTACGCCTGCAGCAGCCCCGCCGGCCCGACGAATTTGTCGGGATTCCACCAGAAGGACGGACAGGCCGTGGAGCAGCACCCGCACAAGATGCATTCGTACAGGCCGTTGAGTTCTTCGCGCTCTTCGGGCGACTGCAGACGCTCTTTCTCGGGGGGCGGTTCGTCGTTGATCAGGTACGGCTTGATGGAGTGGTACTGATCGTAGAAGAACGTCATGTCGACGATGAGGTCGCGCACCACCGGCAGGCCGGGCAGCGGCTTGAGCACGATGGGCTCGCTGAGTGTGAGCAGGTTGGTGGTGCAGGCCAGGCCGTTGTGGCCGTTGATGTTCATGGCATCGGAGCCGCACACGCCTTCGCGGCACGAACGGCGCAGCGCCAGGCTGTCGTCAACCTCGTTTTTGATGCGCAGGATGGCGTCGAGCAGCATCTTGTCGGACGGCTGTAGTTCGACTTCGAGCTTCTGCATGTAAGGACGTTCGTCCTTGTCGGGATCGTAGCGATAGATCTCGAATTTCACGATTCGTTTGGTCATGACAATATCCAGATTAGAAGGTACGCGCCTTGGGCGGGATGGTATCCACGGTCAGGGGTTTCATGCGCACCGGCTTGTAATCGAGGTGGCCGTCTTTGTCGTCGGAGAACCACAGGGAATGCTTGAGCCAGTTGACGTCGTCGCGCTCGGGGTATTCTTCGAGGGCATGTGCGCCGCGCGATTCGAGGCGGTTGGCAGCCGACTTGGCCGTGGCACGCGCCACTTCGATCATGTTGGTGATCTCCAGGGCTTCGAGACGCGCCGTGTTGAACACCTTGGACTTGTCGGAGAAGTACATGCTGTTGACTTCCGGCACCAGGTCGCTGATGACCTTCTCGCCTTCTTTCAGCACGTCGAGCTTGCGGAACACCCCATAGTGGCTTTGCATGGCCCGTTGCATCTTGTGGGCCACGTCTTGCGGCTTTTCACCGGAGGTGCGGGCTTCGAGGCGGTTGACGCGGTCGAGCGAGGCCTCGATGTCGGTGTCGGGCAGCACCTGGTGGCTGTGCTGCTTTTCAGGGTGCTGATCGACGATGAAGTTGCCCGCCGAGCGGCCGAACACGACCAGGTCGAGCAGCGAGTTGGTGCCCAGGCGGTTGGCCCCGTGCACCGAGGTGGCGGCGCATTCGCCGATGGCGTACAGGCCGTTGACGACCTTTTCCTGGCCATTGACGTGCGTGAGCACCTGCCCATGATAGTTGGCCGGAATGCCGCCCATCTGGTAGTGGATGGTGGGCACGACCGGGATCGGATCTTTGATCGGATCGACGTTGGCGAACTTGATGGCGATCTCACGGATGGACGGTAGACGCTTCTTGATGGTGTCGGCGCCCAGGTGATCGAGCTTGAGCAGCACGTGGCCGCCGTCGCCGCAGCCACGGCCTTCTTTGATTTCTTGGTCCATCGAGCGCGAGACGAAGTCGCGCGGCGCCAGATCTTTGAGCTGGGGCGCATAGCGTTCCATGAAGCGCTCGCCCTTGTTGTTGAGCAGGAAGCCGCCTTCGCCGCGTACGCCTTCGGTGATGAGCACGCCAGCGCCCGCCACGCCCGTGGGGTGGAACTGCCAGAACTCCATGTCCTGCAGCGGGATGCCCGCGCGCGCCGCCATGCCCAGGCCGTCGCCCGTATTGATGAAGGCGTTGGTGGTGGCGGCCCAGATGCGGCCCGCGCCGCCGGTGGCCAGCACCGTGTGCTTGGCTTCGAGCACGTAGATGTCGCCGGTTTCCATTTCGATGGCCGTCACGCCCAGCACGTCGCCATCGTTGTTGCGCAGCAGGTCGAGCGCCATCCATTCGACGAAGAAATTGGTGCGCGCCGCGACGTTGCGCTGATACAGCGTGTGCAGCATGGCGTGGCCGGTGCGGTCGGCGGCGGCACAGGCGCGCTGCACGGGTTTTTCACCGAAGTTGGACGTGTGCCCGCCAAACGGACGCTGGTAGATGGTGCCGTCGGGGTTGCGGTCGAAGGGCATGCCGAAGTGTTCGAGTTCGTAGACCGCGTTGGGGGCTTCACGCACCATGAATTCGATGGAATCCTGGTCGCCCAGCCAGTCGGAGCCCTTGACGGTGTCGTACATGTGCCATTGCCAGTGGTCTTCGCTCATGTTGCCCAGCGAAGCGCTGACGCCCCCTTGCGCCGCCACTGTGTGCGAGCGGGTGGGAAACACCTTGGACAGCACCGCGACGGTGAGCCCGGCGTTGGACAATTGCAGGGCGCAGCGCAAGCCGGCCCCACCAGCGCCTACCACGACGACATCGAACCGGCGGCGTGGG
Organism: Castellaniella caeni NBRC 101664; assembly: GCF_001592225.1. GTDB lineage: Bacteria > Pseudomonadota > Gammaproteobacteria > Burkholderiales > Burkholderiaceae_B > Castellaniella > Castellaniella caeni. The sequence continues at coordinate 11,539 of NZ_BCWN01000003.1, forward strand.
AGAGATTTCTTGACAGCAGCCACGTTAGAGACTCCAGAGAATTTGAGCAAAGAAGACCACCGAGGCAACGAGCCAGAGGGCGGTCAGGACCTGCAGGAACAGACGCAGGCCGTCGGAATGAGCGTAGTCCATCCAGATGTCGCGCACGCCGACCCAGGCGTGCCAGGCAAGCGACAGGAAAGCGACCGTGGCGAGCAGCTGGCCAACCGGCAAGGTGCCCACCGTAAAGGCGAAGAAAGCGCGCCAGGATTCGAAATCGAGGCTGGGGACGAAGACTGAATAGAGCACCAGGGCCAGGGTGTAGACCGCCATGATGACGGCGGTGCAGCGCTGGACGATGAAGTCGCGCGTGCCGTAGTGCGCGCCGACAACCAGGCGCTTGCGACCGATGCGTTCGTGGTGAGCAGACATTACCAGGCTCCAAAGAGTTTCAGACCAAACACCACGGTGAGCGCCAGCGCCACGCCGATGACCAGGGCGCCCGAACGCTGCGAGGGGATGCGCTCGTTGCCGATGTGCAGATCGAGGGTGAGGTAGCGGATGCCCGCGCAGAAATGGTGGAAGTAGCCCCACATCAACACCAGCAGGACGATCTTACAGGCGGGGTTGGCAACCCAGGCCTTCATCGTGGCGAAGCTGTCGGGCGAGTGCACGCTTTGTGCAAACAAGGGCAGAAGCACCAGCGGCAACGCCAGGAACAACAGTGCGCCGCTGACGCGGTGCAGGATGGATGCTTTGCCCGCGGGTGGCAGCTTGTAGCTCATGAGGTCGGTCAACCCCAGATTACGAAACTGCGGACGCGGCTTTGTGGCTGAATCAGACATAATGCCCTCGTAGTAGTAAATGGAAGAACTCGGAACCTAAAACGGCATTTTCGCCGATCTGGAAATCAATTCAAACTATTGCGGTAATAGTACCGCTCGGTGACGTAGTGCCCGCGGCGCAGTTCCACCGGCCGGTCGCCATAGGTGTAGGCCACGCGCTCGACCTGCAGCAAGGGGCTGCCCGCGCCGATCCGCAGCAGTTCGGCCTGGGCCTCGGTGGCTGCCACAGCGCGGATTTTTTCTTCGGCGCGCACCATGCTTACGCCAAATTCGGTTTCAAACATGGCATAGACCGGCCCCCGGTAGCGCTGCAGGAATTCGAGCGTGAGCCCCTTGAAGAGGCTGCCCGGCAGCCAGATTTCGTCGAGGATGGTGGGCGAATCGTTGAACGACAGCACCCGGCGCATGCTGATCACCGCGTCGCCCGCCCGCAGATCGAGCATGGCGGCCACGTCGGCTGAGGCCTTGGCACGGCGGCAATCGAGAATCTGGCTGCTGGAGGCGGCGGGCTGGCCGTCGTCGGGCGTCAGGCGCAGGAAGCGGTAGCGTACCTTGGCTTCGTTGTGCGTGGCCACAAAGGTGCCCTTGCCCTGGCGGCGGATGAGCAGGTTGTCGGCGGCCAGTTCGTCGATGGCCTTGCGCACCGTGCCCTGACTGACCTGAAAACGCGCCGCCAGCTCAAGTTCGCTGGGAATGGCTTCGCCGGGCTTCCATTCGCCGCGGTCGAGCCCTTGCAGAATCAGCCCCTTGATCTGCTGGTACAGCGGACTGAATGCCGCGCTGTGAGCAGCGCGCCCCAGGGGCTGTTGGCGATCGATCAAGTGAGAATCTGACATGTCGGCGAAAACGCTGCAGGGTGACCCATGCTACAAATTGGAACGTGCGCATTTTCGCATTTCCGAGTGCGGATGTCTAATAGTCTTCTGTCTTATATAAGATATAAGAGTCTTGACGCTGAACGATGAAATACACTACTCTCTTTCGCGTTTTAGCACACCCGGATACCCCTCTCATCCTATCGGAGAATCACTATGTCCAAACCCGCCATGCGCGTTGCGGTCACTGGCGCCGCCGGCCAGATCGGCTACGCCCTGCTGTTTCGCATCGCTTCCGGTGCCATGCTCGGCGAGGATCAGCCCGTCATTCTGCAGCTGCTGGAAATCCCGGACGAAAAAGCCCAGAAGGCCCTGCAGGGCGTGATGATGGAGCTCGATGACTGCGCTTTCCCGCTGCTGCAGGGCATGAGCGCGCACAGCGACCCGCGCACCGCCTTCAAGGATGCCGACGTGGCCCTGCTGGTGGGCGCGCGCCCCCGCGGCCCCGGCATGGAACGCAAAGACCTGCTGCAGGTCAACGCCAAAATCTTCACCGAGCAAGGCAAGGCGCTCAACGACGTGGCCAGCCGCAACGTCAAGGTGCTGGTGGTGGGCAACCCGGCCAACACCAATGCCTACATCGCCATGAAGTCGGCCCCCGATCTGCCCGCGAAGAACTTCACCGCGATGCTGCGCCTGGATCACAACCGCGCCCTCGCACAGATCGCCACCAAGACCGGCACGGCCGTGGCCGACATCGAAAAGCTGGCCGTGTGGGGCAATCACTCGCCCACCATGTACCCTGACACGCGCTTTGCCACCATCGGCGGCAAGCCCGCCCAAGCCGTCATCAACGATGACGCCTGGGTGCGCGATACCTTCATCCCCACCGTGGGCAAGCGCGGCGCCGCCATCATCGCCGCGCGCGGCCTGTCCTCGGCGGCCTCAGCAGCCAACGCCGCCATCGACCACATCCACGACTGGGTGCTGGGCACGAACGGCAAGTGGGTCACCATGGGCATCCCGTCGGACGGCTCTTACGGCATCCCGGAAGGCATCATCTACGGCGTGCCCGTCACCACCGCCAATGGCGAATACACGCGCGTCACCGGCCTGGAAATCGATGCCTTCTCGCGCGAGCGCATGGATCACACGCTCAACGAACTGCTCGAAGAGCGCGACGGCATCGCCGATCTGCTGAAGTAACCCCCCGGCCCGGCTGGCTGGCGCCGCACCGCGGTGCCGCCAGCCAGGCCTGGCGCCAGCCGCGGCCCGACAGGCGGCGGTCGGCGCCGAATGTCCCGCCGACGACAGACAATCGGGCGCCACCCGCCCATCATGGTCTGCCGCATCAGCTGGAATCCCGCCCCAACCGGGGCGATCTTTGCCGCGCACAGGGTCTGCCCGGCGCGGCTGCACACCGGAGCGCCGTTCATGACCCGTCCCGCCTCTCCCGGCGCCTTGCTGCGCAAGGCCCTCACCGAAGAATCCCCCCTGCAGATCGTGGGCGCCATCAATGCCAACCACGCCCTGCTGGCCAAGCGCGCGGGCTATCGCGCCATTTACGTGTCTGGCGGCGGCGTTGCCGCCGGGTCGCTCGGCATGCCCGACCTGGGCATCAACACGCTCGATGACGTGCTCACCGACGTGCGCCGCATCACCGACGTCTGCGACACCCCTCTGCTGGTCGACATCGACACGGGCTTCGGGCCCTCGGCCTTCAACATTGCCCGCACGGTCAAGTCGCTCATCAAGTTCGGCGCGGCCGGCTGCCACATCGAAGACCAGGTGGGCGCCAAGCGCTGCGGTCACCGCCCGGGCAAGGAAATCGTCAGCACCGAAGAGATGGCCGACCGCATCAAGGCGGCGGCCGACGCCCGCACCGACAGCGACTTCTATCTCATTGCGCGCACCGACGCCATTGCCGTCAGCGGTGTGGACGCCGCGCTCGAGCGCGCCCATGCCTGCGTCGAGGCGGGGGCCGACGCCATCTTCGCCGAGGCCTCCTACGACCTCGAGACCTACAAAAAATTCTCCAGCGCCCTGAGCGTGCCCATCCTCGCCAACATCACCGAATTCGGCAAGACGCCACTGTTCACGGTGCCTGAACTGGCTAGCGCGGGCGTCGGCATGGTGCTTTACCCGCTGTCGGCCTTCCGCGCCATGAACAAGGCCGCCGAGGCGGTCTACACCGCCATTCGCCGCGACGGACATCAGCATTCCGTGATCGAAATGATGCAGACCCGCGAAGAGTTGTACGATCGGATCGGCTATCACCAGTTTGAAGCACAACTGGACGCGCTGTTTCAACAAGGCAAAGGCAAGGCGTCCTGACGCGCGGCCCGGCGGGCCGGTTCCCAACCGGCGCGCGCGGCGCCCTGGGCGCGCACCCGCTCATTTCCAGCAATCAAGGAGACCTCTGATGGCGAAAGAACCCAAGACATCCACTTCCAAAACACCGGCCACGAAGGCCACGACGCGCAAAGCCGCCGCCCCCAAAGCCGCCGCTGCCGCCAGCACTGCGGCGGCCACGCCCGCCCCCGGCTTCAAGCCCAAGAAATCCGTCGCCCTGTCGGGCATCGCCGCCGGCAACACGGCACTGTGCACGGTGGGCCGCAGCGGCAACGACCTGCACTACCGCGGCTACGACATCCTCGACATCGCCGAAACCTGCGAGTTCGAAGAGGTCGCCCACCTGCTCATCCATGGCAAGCTGCCCAACCAGGCCGAACTCGACGCCTACAAGGCCAAGCTGCGCCGCCTGCGCGGCCTGCCGGTGCAGGTACAGATCGCGCTCGAAGCCCTGCCCGCGGCCAGCCATCCCATGGACGTCATGCGCACAGCGGCCTCCGTGCTGGGCTGCGTGCTGCCCGAGAAAGACAATCACAACCTGCCCGACGCGCGCGACATCGCCGACCGCCTGATGGCCAGCCTGGGCTCGGCCCTGCTGTACTGGTATCACTACAGCCACAACGGCAAGCAGATCGACGTCGAGACCGACGACGACAGCATCGGCGGGCACTTCCTGCACCTGCTGCACGGCACGGCGCCGTCCGACGAATGGGTGCGCGCCATGCATACCTCGCTCATCCTGTACGCCGAACACGAATTCAATGCCTCCACCTTCACGGGCCGCGTCATCGCCGGCACGGGCTCGGACATGTACTCGGCCATCACCGGGGCCATCGGCGCCCTGCGCGGCCCCAAGCACGGCGGCGCCAACGAAGTCGCGTTTGAAATCCAGAAGCGCTATGACACCCCCGACGAAGCCGAAGCCGACATCCGCCGCCGCGTCGAAGCCAAAGAAGTCGTCATCGGCTTCGGCCATCCGGTGTACACGGTCTCCGATCCGCGCAACCAGGTGATCAAGGCCGTCGCCCAGCGCCTGTCGAAGTCCGCCGGCTCGACCAAGATGTTCGACATCGCCGCGCGGCTCGAGGCCGTCATGTGGGACGCCAAGAAGATGTTCCCCAACCTCGACTGGTTCTCCGCCGTGTCGTACCACATGATGGGCGTGCCCACCGCCATGTTCACGCCGCTGTTCGTCATCGCCCGCACCGCGGGCTGGTCGGCGCACATCATCGAGCAGCGCATCGACAACAAGATCATCCGTCCCACGGCCAATTACGTCGGCCCGGAAGATCTGAAATTCGTCCCCCTGGCCAAACGCAAATAAGCCGCAACCTTTCAGGAACACACAATGTCTGCGACTATTTCCAACGTTCGTCCCCAGCCCGATCAGGTGCTGGTCGACATCGTCGATTACGTGCTCGATTACAAGATCGACAGCACGCTCGCCCTCGACACCGCGCGCAACTGCCTCATCGATACCTTGGGCTGCGGGCTCGAGGCGCTCGAATACCCCGCCTGCCGCAAGCTCATGGGCCCGATCGTGCCCGGCACCGTGGTGCCCAACGGCGCCAAGGTGCCGGGCACCCAGTTCCAGCTCGATCCCGTCCAGGCCGCCTTCAACATCGGCTGCATGATCCGCTGGCTCGATTTCAACGACACGTGGCTGGCCGCCGAATGGGGCCACCCGTCCGACAACCTGGGCGGCATCCTGGCGGTGGCCGACTGGCTGTCGCGCAATGCGGTCGCAGCGGGCAAGGCACCGCTCACCATGCGCGCCGTGCTCGAAGGCATGATCAAGGCGCACGAAATCCAGGGCTGCATCGCCATCGAAAACTCGTTCAACAAGGTGGGGCTCGACCACGTGGTGCTGGTCAAGGTGGCCTCTACTGCGGTCGTCTCGCAGATGCTCGGGCTGACGCGCGACGAAACCATCAACGCGGTGTCGCTCGCCTGGGTCGATGGCCAAAGCCTGCGCACCTACCGCCACGCGCCCAACACGGGCAGCCGCAAGTCGTGGGCGGCGGGCGACGCCACCAGCCGCGCCGTGCGCCTGGCCCTGATGGCCCGCACGGGTGAAATGGGCTATCCCTCGGTGCTCACGGCGCCGGTCTGGGGCTTCTACGACGTGCTCTTCAAGGGCCAGCCGTTCAAGTTCCAGCGCCCCTATGGCAGCTACGTGATGGAAAACGTGCTGTTCAAGATTTCCTTCCCGGCCGAGTTCCACTCGCAGACGGCGGTGGAATGCGCCATGCAGATCCACGCCAAGCTCAAGGCGCTGGGCAAGACCGAAGCGGACATCAAGAAAATCACGATCCGCACGCACGAGGCCTGCATCCGCATCATCGACAAAAAGGGGCCGCTGAACAATCCGGCCGACCGCGACCACTGCGTGCAGTACATGGTGGCGGTGCCCATCATCTTCGGACGCCTGACGGCGGGCGACTATGAAGACGCCATTGCCGCCGACCCGCGCATCGACGCCCTGCGCGAGAAAATGACGTGCGTGGAAGACCCGGCCTTCACGCAGGATTACCACGATCCTGAAAAGCGTTCGATCGCCAATGCGCTGACGGTCGAGTTCAACGACGGCACGAAGCTCGACGAAATTGTCTGCGAATACCCGATCGGCCACAAGCGCCGCCGCAAAGAAGGCATTCCGCTGCTCGAGGCCAAGTTCCGCACCAACCTGGCGCGGCAGTTCCCGGCGCGCCAGCAGCAGCACATCCTGGATGTGTCGCTGGATCAGGCCAGGCTCGAAGCCATGCCGGTGCACGAATACGTGGATCTCTATGTCATCTGATCGCCGCATGCCGTCGCCCTCAGCCCTGGGCCCGGGCGCATCCACGGGGCCCACGCCCCGCGCGGTGCAACACAACGAGGCTGCCCACCGCTTCGAGTGCACGGTGGAAGGCCACCTGTGCGTACTGGACTACGAACTCGACGGTTCAACGGCGGCATTCGTCCACACCGGAGTACCAACAGCGGTGGGCGGACGCGGCATTGCCGCCGACCTGGTGCGTACCGGGCTGGAAACCGCCCGCGCGCGCGGCTGGCGGGTCGTGCCAGCGTGTTCGTACGTAGCGGCCTTCATACGCCGACATCCACAATATCTCGATCTCACCCATCAAACGCACCAGGCGTGATTTCAGAATCAGAAGCAACAAAAAAACCTCCTCCGGGAGGTTTTTTTGTTGCTTGAATCACGAAGATGTTAATTTATTGACGCGAGCGAGCATTTTCTTGATCCGGGTTAAGTCTTCTCTCGCAGTGAACCGGGAAAATGAGGTTTCCTATAACCACACAACGTGTATGGAAATTACCCATGTCATCCCACGTTCGTCACTCCCTTCTTGCCTGCACCCTGCTTGCCGGAGCACTCTCAGCCAGCCCCGCCCCGGCACACGAAGCCGGCGACATCCTGCTCAAAGTAGGCGTCAGCCACGTCGAACCTCAATCCAACAACGGCACCGTGGCCAACGGTGCGGTCAAGTTGGACATCGACGGCAGCACCCGCCCCAGCTTCACGATCACCTACATGGCGACGCGCAACATCGGCGTCGAGTTGTTGGGAGCCTGGCCGTTCAGGAACAAGATCAACGCCAAGGGCATGGGCGAAATCGGCTCGACGCAAACCCTGCCCCCTACCCTCAGCCTGCAATGGCACTTTCTGCCTGATGCCACCTTCCAGCCCTACGTGGGCGTGGGTCTGAACTACACGACGTTCTTCGACACCAAGTCCCGGGGTGCGCTGTCCGGCAACGACATCAGCCTGGACGATTCCTGGGGCGTCGCCGCCCAGGTCGGCGTGGATTACAAACTCAACGATCGCTGGTTCTTGAACGCCGATGTACGCTACATCGACATGTCCTCTACCGTACACATGAACGGCACCGATATTGGCAAGGCCAAAATCAACCCGTGGGTCGCCACCCTGGGGGTCGGTTACCGTTTCTGATTCCCCGTCTGTTCGATCACTTCGGCAAGAGTCTTATATCTTATATAAGACTCTTGCCGAAGCCCCGTTTCGCCCCGTACAATAGCGCCGTTCTCAAACCCTTCTCATCCTGGGGCACCCTCCATGCTGGACTCCTACCGCACCGAAGCCGCCGCTCGCGAAGCCATCGGCATCCCACCGCTGGCTCTGACCGCAAAGCAAACCGCCGACCTCATCGAACTGCTCAAGAACCCGCCCGCGGGCGAAGGGCAGTTCCTGCTCGACCTGTTTACGCACCGCGTGCCCGCCGGCGTGGACGACGCCGCCCAGGTCAAGGCATCCTACCTGGCCGCGCTGGCGCTGGGCACAGAGACCTGTGCCCTCATCAGCCCCACCCGCGCCACCGAACTGCTGGGCACCATGCTGGGCGGCTTCAACATCGGCGCCTTGATCGAACTGCTCGACCACCCCGAACTGGCCGCCGTGGCCGCCGACGCCCTGAAGAAGACCCTGCTCGTCTTCGACGCCTTCCACGATGTCGAAGAAAAAGCTCAGGCCGGCAACGCCCACGCCCAGGCCATCCTGCAAAGCTGGGCCGACGCCGAATGGTTCACCAGCCGCCCCGAAGTGCCGCAAAGCCTCACGCTCACCGTCTTCAAGGTGACCGGCGAAACCAATACCGACGACCTCTCGCCCGCGCCCGACGCCTGGAGCCGCCCCGACATCCCGCTGCACGCGCTGGCCATGCTCAAGAACCCGCGCGACGGCATCACGCCCGACGCCCCGGGCCAAGTGGGGCCGATCAAGCTGCTCGACGAACTCAAGGCCAAGGGCCACCTGGTCGCCTACGTCGGCGACGTGGTCGGCACCGGCTCTTCGCGCAAATCGGCCACCAACTCGGTCATCTGGCACACCGGCGAAGACATCCCCTTCGTGCCCAACAAGCGCTTTGGCGGCGTCTGCCTGGGCGGCAAGATCGCCCCCATCTTCTACAACACCATGGAAGACTCGGGCGCCCTGCCCATCGAACTGGACGTCTCGGCCATGAACATGGGCGACGTCATCGAACTGCGCCCCTACGAAGGCAAGGCCCTGAAAGACGGCCAGGTCATCGCCGAATTCCAGCTGAAGTCCGACGTGCTGCTCGACGAAGTGCGCGCCGGTGGCCGCATCCCGCTCATCATCGGCCGCGGCCTGACGGCCAAGGCACGCACGGCGCTGGGCCTGCCGCCCACCACGCTGTTCCGCCTGCCCGAAGCCCCCGTCGATACCGGCAAGGGTTATTCGCTGGCGCAAAAACTGGTGGGCCGCGCCTGCGGCCTGCCTGAAGGCACGGGCGTGCGCCCGGGCGCCTACTGCGAACCACGCATGACCTCCGTGGGCAGCCAGGACACCACCGGCCCCATGACGCGCGACGAGCTCAAAGACCTCGCCTGCGTCGGCTTCTCCGCCGATCTGGTGATGCAATCGTTCTGCCACACGGCGGCTTATCCCAAGCCCGTGGACGTGAAGACGCACCACGAACTGCCCGCCTTCATCAGCACCCGCGGCGGCGTGGCCCTGCGTCCAGGCGACGGCATCATCCACTCGTGGCTCAACCGCATGCTGCTGCCCGATACCGTGGGCACGGGCGGCGACTCGCACACCCGCTTCCCCATCGGCATCAGCTTCCCGGCGGGCTCGGGCCTGGTGGCCTTTGCCGCCGCCACCGGCGTCATGCCGCTGGACATGCCCGAATCCGTGCTGGTGCGCTTCAAGGGTGAAATGCAGCCCGGCGTCACCCTGCGCGACCTGGTCAACGCCATCCCGCTGTACGCCATCAAACAGGGCCTGCTGACGGTCGAAAAGAAGGGCAAGAAGAACATCTTCTCAGGCCGTATTCTCGAAATCGAAGGCCTGCCCAACCTGAAGATCGAACAGGCCTTCGAACTGTCCGACGCCTCGGCCGAACGCTCGGCGGCGGCCTGCACGGTGCGCCTGAACAAAGCGCCCATCATCGAATACCTGAACAGCAACATCACGCTGCTCAAGTGGATGATCGCCAACGGCTACCAGGATGCGCGCACCATCACGCGGCGCATCAAGAACATGGAAGCCTGGCTGGCCAACCCGCAGCTGGTCGAACCCGATGCGGACGCCGAATACGCCGCCGTCATCGACATCGACCTGGCCGAAATCAAAGAGCCCATCGTCGCCTGCCCGAACGATCCGGACGACGTGAAGACGCTGTCCGACGTGGCCGGCACGCCGATCGACGAAGTGTTCATCGGCAGCTGCATGACCAACATCGGCCACTTCCGGGCTGCCGCCAAGCTGCTGCAAGGCAAGCGCGACCTGCCCTCCAAGCTGTGGGTGGCCCCGCCCACCAAGATGGACGCGAGCGAACTCACCAAGGAAGGCCATTACGGCACCTTCGGCACGGCCGGCGCGCGCATGGAGATGCCGGGCTGCTCACTGTGCATGGGCAACCAGGCGCAGGTGCGCGAAGGCGCCACGGTGTTTTCCACCAGCACGCGCAACTTCCCCAACCGCCTGGGCAAGAACGCCAACGTGTTCCTGGGCTCGGCGGAAATGGCGGCCATCTGCTCGGGCCTGGGGCGCATCCCCACGCGTGAAGAGTACCTGCAGTCCATGGGCCTGCTGGCTGAAAACAAGCAGGACATCTACCGCTACATGAACTTCGACCAGATCGAAGACTTCACCGCGGTCGCCGCCACGGTTGACGCCTGACGGCGCCAGCGGGGCGTTCCGCCGATACGGAACGCCCTCCCGGCGGAGACAGCGGCCCCGAGGCCCCGGACATCCATCCGGCGGCCTCGGGGCCGCGCTTTTGGGTCGGCCCGCAGGCTCGGGGTAAACTAGAGACGGATGCCTGATGCCCCCGCGCCGCAGGCAGACCCGCTACCAGCCACCCCTGGCATCTCTTCCTTCTCGTCCGCAACCGCTGCCCATATCCCATGCCCGCCCGTTCAAGAACATCCTCTCCATCCCGGACGTCGCTTTCCCTGATGGCCCTGGCCGACGCCCTGGTGCACTCCGGCAGCCAGCCTGAAGACAGCTGGTGGGGCAAGCTGCTGGGCGACGCCCTGGACAAGGCCCTGAGCACGCGCCAGGGCCAGGCGGTCGAAACCGCGCTCGACCAGCTGCTCGACAGCCGCTCGCCCGCCTACGAAGTGCTGGTCGAGCACGCCGAGGCGCACTCCGAATCGATCCTCCTGAGCCACGAAGGGCAGACCTACGAAGCCCTGCTGGTGTCGGCCCCCCTGCTGGCCTGGACGCGCTACCAGCTGCCGCCCGGACAGCTCGACGCCACGCACATCGAGCAACTCAGCGCGCTGCTGCGCACCGCCGTGCTGCAGGCCGATACCCGTCTGGCCCTGCTGCCCGAACTCATCCGCTTCGACCAGCTGCCGCAATCCTTCCGCGAAACCCGCAACTGGGTGCAGGCGGCGGCGCAACAGGCGCTCGGCATCCGCCGCGAGGCCCCGATCGTGCGTCCCGCCGACATCCCCGACGACCTGCTGGCCGACGCCTATTTCCTCATGGGGGTCGCAGTCGTGCCCCAAGGCCAGCCCGTGTTCCAGTGGCAGACCCGGCAGCCCGACCAGCCGCCTACGCGCGACACCGTGGCGGCCCAGTGGGCACAAGGCTGCGCCGGCATCGTCGAGGCACTGTTCACTGGCTGCCAGGTGGAATACCTGCCGCCCGAAGCCTTCTACAGCAGCACCCGGCAGGCTGACCAGGGCATCCGTCCGCTGACGCTCAAATCGGCCATCACCTGGCTGCAGACGGCGGCGCACCTGCCCGCCAACGAGCTGCGCGCCGCCATCGTGGCCTGCGGCGAACAAAGCGCCGAAGAATACCGCATCGGCTTTTGCACCCGGCAGAACAACGACGTCATCTACGGCTGCGTCTGGCCGTCTCTCAACCGCGAAGAAGCCGCACTCGAACAAGGCGCCGAAGGGCAGGTCGATACCTGGGACACCCTGGCGGCCCTGCTGCGCGAGTCGGGCATCCAGGACGTGCGCCGCCTGCCCGGCCTGCAGCCCCTGGAATTCTGCGAAGACTGCGGCACGCCGTACTTCCCCAACATGCTGGGTGAAATGCAGCACCCCGAGCTGCCCGAAGAAATCGACCCGGCGCCCGTGCAGTTCCACTGAGCCCACCGTACCCGCGTCCCGTGCCGTCCGTCCGACAGCCATCCACCCTGGCCTTCGATCTCTTTTGCCGCGTCATCGACAATTTCGGCGACGCGGGCGTGTGCTGGCGGCTGGCCCGCCAGCTGGCCGCGCTGGGCCACGCAGTCCAGCTGTGGATCGACCGGCCCGACGTGCTGGCGCGCCTGCTGCCAGAACTCTCGCTCCAGGCCGACGCCCAGCGTGTGCATGGCGTGCAGGTCGGCCACTGGACGGCGGCGGAACACGCCCAGCCGCCCGAGGGAGGCGTCGTCATCGAGGCCTTTGCCTGCACCCTGCCATCCCGCTACGCGGCGGCCATGGCCGCCCGGCAATGCCTCTGGATCAACCTGGAATACCTCAGCGCCGAACCCTGGGTGGAAGGCTGCCACGGGCTGCCGTCGCCGCAGGGCAGCGGTGTCGCAAAATACTTCTACTTCCCCGGCTTCACCCCTGCAACCGGCGGGCTGCTGCGCGAACCCGACCTGCTGCGTCGCCGCAATCAGGCGCAACAGCTGGATCGCACGCGGCGCCTGCGCGCCCTGACCGGCCTGTCGCCCAGCCAGCTGCCCGCCGACTGCCGCTATCTGCTGCTGTTCTGCTACCCCGACGCGCCGCTGGCCGGCCTGCAACAGGCGCTGGCCAGCCAGGACACGCCCAGCTGCCTGCTGGTGCCCGGTGCGCCCCCGCCCGGCCTGCGCAGCCAGGGGGCGCTGCGCGTGCAGTCCATCCCCTTCGTGCCCCAGGCCCATTTCGATGCGCTGCTCTGGTGCTGCGACCTCAACTTCGTGCGCGGCGAAGACTCGTTGGTGCGCGCGCTCTGGGCCGGCGCCCCGCTGGTCTGGCAGATCTACCGCCAGGAAGACGACGCGCACCTGGACAAGCTGGACGCCTGGCTGGCGCGGGCCCGCTGGCCCGACCCCGCCCAGGCGCTCACGCGCGCCTGGAACCGCCAGGACGATGCGGGCGTCGCGCACGCGCTGGGCCAGGCCCTGCGGGCCGACCCCTGGCAAGCCTGGCAGGCACGGGCGCAAAGCTGGTGCGAGACACTGGGCGCACAGCCCGATCTGGCCCACAATCTGGTGAATTTTTGCCAGAAACAGCGCCAGAAGAGTTAGAATGCACAGTTAATCTTTTTTCTGCTTTGCCTCGAAACGCGTTCTTCATGCTCGGGGCACGTCAATTCCCCGGAGTTTCTCTTCTATGAAAATCGCTCAAGAACTGCGCGTTGGCAACGTCGTGATGGTTGGCAGCGACCCGCTCGTCGTCCAGAAGGCCGAGTACAACAAGTCTGGCCGCAATGCTGCCGTCGTCAAGCTGAAGTTCAAGAACCTGCTCACGGGCAGCGCCAGCGAATCCGTCTACAAGGCTGACGAAAAGTTCGAACAGGTCGTGCTCGAAAACAAGGAATGCACCTATTCCTATTTCGCCGACCCGATGTACGTCTTCATGGACGAAGAATACAACCAGCACGAAGTCGAAGCCGACAGCATGGGCGACGCCCTGAACTACCTCGAAGAAGGCATGTCCGTCGAGGTCGTGTTCTACGAAGGCCGCGCCATCTCGGTCGAGCTGCCCACGATCATCGTGCGCGAAATCACCTATACCGAACCCGCCGTCAAGGGCGACACTTCGGGCAAGGTGCTCAAGCCGGCCAAGATCAACACGGGCTACGAACTGTCCGTGCCGCTGTTCTGCAACATCGGCGACAAGATCGAAATCGACACGCGCACCAACGAATACCGCAGCCGCGTGATGTAAAGCGATAAAGCGGCCAGGCGTCCGGCCCCCACGGGCCGCACAGCCTGCCGCGGCGGCATCTCGATCGGGGGCGCCGCCATGAAAAAAGCCAAAGACCTCGCAGTCTTTGGCTTTTTTCATGGCGCTCGCACAGGGCCTGCGCCTATTGCAAGCGGTCGTCGTCCAGTATTTCGGGGATCGGCATGATCGAAATGCCTTCTTCGGCCAGCTCTTTGCATTCGGCCACGGACGCCACCCCGCGAATCGGCCGTTCTTCGGCCTCGCCATTATGCATGCGGCGCGCCTCATCGACGAACTGCGCGCCCACGTCCTCGGTCTGGCGCACGATGCGGCGCACCTGGCGCAAGACCTCGGCTTGCAGCCGCGCCAGCTGGTCGCTCGACGGGGCGGCCACCGCGGCCCGGCCCCCCGCGGCGGGCGCCGGGGCTTCGGCCCGCTCTTCGGGCTGCGCGCTGGCGCGCACCGGTTCGCGGCGCAGATGGCTGACGTTGAGGTGCGGCGCCGACACGCGCCGCGTGATCTGCCCGCTCTGGCAGACCGGGCAGCGAATCAAGCCACGGGCGAACTGGTCGTCGTAGCTTTCCTGGGACGCGAACCAGCCCTCGAAGACGTGGTCATGTTCGCAAGAGAGGTCGAATACTTTCAATGCCATGCTCAACAAATGGGGCTGGATCGGCCAACTTCAAGCGCTTTCCAGCATTTTGAACGCCACTCCCAGGGCGCCACGGCCCCAGGCCGCTGCCACAGGCCCAGACGCCGGTCGCGGGCGGATTTTTCACGGCCGGGCAGGCTGGCATCGCGCAGATACTTGCCGCCCGCCTGCCGGTTGGCCCAGGCCATGCCGCTGGCCACCATCACCTGGCTGACCAGGCGGCCATCGGGCAGGGGTACGTCGCAGATGTCGCGGCCGTAGTGGTCGCGCTCGTAACACGTCAGAGCCAGCGTCTTGCCGGCCACGAGGGCGGACAAGGCGCGCTTGGCCGCCTGTCCGTAGGGCTGTCCGGGCCGCTCGCGACCATGCCCGGTTTCGGGAGCGTCAATGCTGGCCAGACGGATGCGCTGACGCGCGCGCCCCACCAGCACGGTGAGGGTATCGCCATCGGCCACGTGGACGACACGGCCAGTGATCGTATACGCCCTTGCTTGAGATGGCAAGGATAAATTGATGAGCCAGCCCACGCCCGCCAGCAGGGCCAGCGCCCCGAGACGGCGCACGGGCCGTGCGCGAAGAAAATGAAAAACGTGCATGGGTTCGACGAAAAAACGGGCCGCCACGGCAGCCGACACCGCCGATTGTACGGGAGCGCGCCGGGCAGGCCTCGCACGGCTCGCCCGGCACCGGCAAGAAGGCGAGGCAGCGGGATCAGCCAGACGCCCAGGCGCGCTGCAGGAGTTCATCAGACGCCAGCCCGACGGCCTGAGCCCCATACACGCGCCCGCCGCCACCTTGCAAACGGCTGCTG
Organism: Castellaniella caeni NBRC 101664; assembly: GCF_001592225.1. Classification (GTDB taxonomy): domain Bacteria; phylum Pseudomonadota; class Gammaproteobacteria; order Burkholderiales; family Burkholderiaceae_B; genus Castellaniella; species Castellaniella caeni. The sequence goes on from NZ_BCWN01000003.1 coordinate 26,863, forward strand.
ACGAAGGCCTGCGACAGCCAGCCCGGCGCATGGCGCAGCAGCAGATCGGCCTGTACCAGCAGCACCAGGTCTTGCGCGATCTGCCGCGCGAACATTTGCTGCTCGTCGGGCGGTGCCTGCAGGTGGCACACCAGACGCGCCGCCGTCTTGCCCAGCGCGGGCTGGTCGGCATGCGCCCGCGCCAGGGCGTCGATTTCCTGAGCCACGTACTGGAAATCGTGGCGCGCGGCGCGCAGGACATCCAGACACATGACGTTGCCCGAGCCTTCCCAGATGGAGTTGACTGGCGCCTCGCGGTACAGCCGCGCCATAGGCCCGTCTTCGATGTAGCCATTGCCGCCCCAGACCTCCATGCACTCGGCGGCGGCCTCGATGGTGCGCTTGCAGACCCAGAACTTGGCCGCTGGCGTGAGCAGGCGGCGCACGGCCTGCTCGGCGGCATCCGCGGGGTGATCGAAGGCCCGGGCCAGCCGCAAGGCCAGCGCCGTCGCGGCCTCGCTTTCCAAAGCCAGGTCGGCCAGCACCTGGCGCATGAGGGGCTGCTCGATGAGAAAGCGCCCGAAGGCGCGCCGATGGCGGGCGTGGTGGATGCCCTGCACCAGGGCCTGGCGCAGCAGGGCGGCGCTGCCCAGCACGCAGTCCATACGCGTGTAGGACGCCATTTCGACCAGCGTGGCGATCCCGCGCCCCGTCTCGCCCACCTGGCGCCCCAGTGCCCCGGCGAACTCGACCTCGACGCTGGCGTTGGAGCGATTACCCAGCTTGTCTTTCAGGCGCTGGATGTGCACCGGATTGCGCTGACCGTCCTCGAGCCAGCGCGGCACGTAGAAGCAGGTGGGCGCGCCGTCGACCAGCGCCAGCATGAGATGCGCATCGGACATGGGCGAGGAGAAGAACCATTTGTGCCCCGTGAGGGCATGCCAGCCGTCGCCCACTGGCCGGGCCTGGCTGGTGTTGCCGCGCAGATCGGAGCCGCCCTGCTTTTCCGTCATGCCCATGCCGATCATCATCGACTGCTTGGCGGCCACCGGCACGTCGCGCGCGTCGTACGTCAGGCTGGCCAGCTTGGGCTGCAGCGCGGCAAACCAGGGCTCGCGCGCCAGCAGCGGAATGGCGGCGCTGGTCATGGTGAGGGGGCACAGCGAGCCGGCCTCGACCTGGCCATGCATGAGATAGTGGGCGGCACGCGCCACGTGCGCCCCCGGAGCGGGGTTCATCCAGGCACCGCCGTGCATGCCCTGGGCAAAGCCCAGGGACAGGAATTCGGCCCAGCCCGGATGGAAATCCACCACGTCGATACGGTGGCCGCCGCGGTCATAGGCCCGCAGCACGGGGGACACCCGGTTGACCTCGGCGGCCAGCCGCGCCAGCGCGGCCCGCCCCAGGCGCTGCCCCCAGGCGTCGAGCTCGGGCTCGCAGCCCTGCCCGCCTTCGCGACGCACCCCCTGCACGAGCGCCGGGTCGGCCAGAAACAGATTGCAGTCGGGCAGATCGGGCACCTGGTTTTCCACCTGGTGCGTCTTCTGATCCAGTACGTGCGGCATCATCTCACCCACCTCCATGCGAACCATCCCTGGCCAGTCTACCCGCGATGCCCCCGCGCGGACAACGCGGGCAGCTGCCTATAATGAAGGCTCTCGCATCGATGCGCGGCCCGTCCGGGCTCCATCGGAAGGACACCCATGACCGACCAGACCCCCAATCCCGAGCTGCGCCGCTGGCTGCGCACCCTGCCCAAGGCCGAGCTGCACCTGCACATCGAGGGCACACTGGAACCCGAGCTCATGTTCGAGCTGGCCCGGCGCAACGGCGTGACGCTGCCCTACGCCAGCGTCGAGGCCGTGCGCGCGGCCTACCAGTTCACCGATCTGCAGTCGTTTCTCGACCTGTACTACGCCGGTGCCGGTGTCCTGGTCACCGAGCAAGACTTCTACGACCTTGCCGCAGCCTACCTGCGGCGGGCACACGCCGACGGCCTGTGCCACGTCGAAATCATGTTCGACCCGCAGACGCACACCCAGCGCGGCGTGGCGATCGACACCGTGTTCGCGGGCCTGGCGCGGGCCCTGCGCGAGGCCCGCGACACACTGGGCATCAGCAGCTATCTGCTGCTCAGCTTCTTGCGCCATCTCAGCGAAGAAGACGCCTTCGACACGCTCGCAGCCGCGCTGCCCCTGCGCGAAGCCTACCGCGACCTCTGGGTCGGCATCGGCCTGGATTCCTCCGAGCGGGGCAACCCGCCCGAGAAATTCACCCGCGTCTACGCCCGCTGCGCCGAGCTGGGCTTCCGCCTGGTGGCCCACGCCGGCGAAGAAGGGCCTGCGGCCTACGTGCGAACGGCGCTGGACACCTTGCGCGTCAGCCGCATCGACCACGGGGTGCGCAGCAGCGACGACCCGGATCTGCTCCAACAGCTGATCCGCCAGCGCATTCCGCTCACCGTCTGCCCCTTGTCCAACCTCAAGCTTGGCGTCGTCAAGACCTTGGCCGAGCACAACCTGGCCAGGCTGCTGCGCGCGGGGGCGATGGTCACCATCAACGCCGACGATCCGGCCTACTTCGGCGGCTACGTGCTCGACAACTACCTGGCCAGCGCCGTGGCGCTCGACCTCTCGCACGACGAACTCGTCACCCTGGCGGCCAACAGCATCCACGCCTCGTTTCTCCCCACCCCCGACAAGAACCGCCTGCTCGACCAGCTGGCGCACGCGGCCAGCCAGGGTTGAACACCCCACCATGTCCACCGCTTTCAAACTCGACAAACTCATCCTGCCTTCAGACGCGATCCAGGGCGAATGCCGCAAGCTCGGCCGCGCCTTCTACGACCGCCCCGCCCTCACGGTGGCACCCGACCTGCTCGGGCGCCTGCTGATCCACGCCGGCCCCCAGGGCCCGCGCATCGGCCGCATCGTCGAGGTCGAGGCCTATCTGGGCCCGGGCGACCTGGCCGCCCATACCTCCCGGGGCCGCACGGCACGTACCAAGGCCATGTTCGGCCCCCCCGGTCACGCCTACGTCTACCTCATCTACGGCATGCACCACTGCATCAACGCGGTCACCGGCCCGGAGGGCAGCGGCACCGCCGTCCTGCTGCGCGCCGTGGCGCCCGTCACAGGGGTCGAGGTGGCCACCAACGGCCCCGGACGCCTGTGCAAGGCACTGGGCATCACGCTCGAACAATATGGCATCGATCTGTGCGGCGATGCGCTCTGGCTCGCCCAGGACGACGCCCCCCGGCCCGCGCACATCGCCACCAGCCCGCGCATCGGGGTGGACTACGCCGGTGAGGGCTGGGCCGAGAAACCGCTGCGCTTCTACGTCGAGGGACATCCGGCCGTCAGCCGCCGCCCCGGCAAGAAGGCCAGGTAAACCGTCAACCGACGCATAAAAACAACAATCACGCCTGCGCCAGCGCGCCAGGCGCGGCACGGCTTGGCTGTCCGGCGGGCGCGGCCAAGCCGCCAAAATGGCTGAAAAAAGGGCATTTGCAAAGCTTTCCAACAGCTTAAAAACTTATATATTAGCCATCTAATTGCGATCAAGTCTCATCAACTTACGCATAATTTTGCAAATTGATCTAGCGCAAGACGAGCCCTCTGGATGTCGCTTACCATGGCGTGGTTATCGACTGACCCGTCTTTTACCGCCATGCGCCGTGCCAGCCCCTGCTTGTCTCTGCCCGCTCTCTCTTCTTTGTGGCCGGCACTGCTGCTGGGCATGGTGCTATGGGCCTTTCTGGCCAGCACACCAGCCCTCGCCCAGGCCCCCGCCAACGGCAAGTACCAGGCCTACCAGTTCGGCCAGAACGGCACGGCGCTGGGGGCTGGGCCACGGTTGGGCGCCTTCCTCAAGAAAGTCACCCCCACCGAGATTTTCCCCGGCGCCGACCGCATCGGCCCACCAGAAGGCAAGCCCACCATCGCGCGCGCCTACGCGGGCGACAAGCTGCTGGGCTACGTCTACCTGACCACCGACATCGTCAATACCCGCGGCTACTCCAGCAAGCCCATCGACACGCTGGTGGGCATTTCGCTCGAGGGTGAAATCGTGGGCGCCAAGCTGGTCGAGCACCACGAACCCATCGTGCTCATCGGCATTCCCGAATCCAAGGTCGAAAACTTCATCCAGGGCTACGTCGGCAAGAACTACGTCAAAGAACCGCCACGCCCCGGCGCGCCACCGCCCGTCGATATCGTCAGTGGCGCCACCGTCACCCTGATGGTGATCGGCGACAGCATCACGCGCTCGGTCATGGCCGTGGCGCGCGACTACGGCATCGGCCGCGCAGGCCAGGCCCAGGCGGCGCCTGTCGAGCAGCGCGCCATCGACATGGAGAAAAGCACCACAGAATCCTGGGACGCGCTGCTGAAGTCGGGCGCCGTCAGCCGCCTGCACGTCACGGTGGCCGACATCAACAAGGCTTTTGAACAAAGCGGCAAAGCCGCTGCGGCCGAAAAACCCGAAAGCGGCGACCCCGACGACACCTTCGTCGATCTGTACACCGCCCTGGTGAGCGCGCCGGGCATCGGCAAAAGCCTGCTGGGCGACACCGAATACCAATACCTGCGCGACCGCCTCGCGCCGGGCCAATCGGCCATCCTGGTGGCGGGCAATGGCCGCTACTCGTTCAAGGGCTCGGGCTATGTGCGCGGTGGCGTATTCGACCGCATCGAGGTCATCCAGCAGGAAAACAGCTTCCATTTCACCGACCTCGACCACACACGCCTGGCCGATCTGATGGCCGCCGGAGCGCCCAATCTGAAAGAAATCGCGCTCTTCACGGTGCCCACCGACGCCGTCTTCGATCCGGTGGCTCCCTGGCGCCTGCAACTGACCGTACAGCGTGTGCTGAGCGTCAAGGAAAAAGCCTTCACCACCCTGAGCCTGAACTACACCCTGCCCCAGGCCTACACCAAGGTGGTCGCAGCCACGCCGCCCGCCGTCCAGACACCGCCCGCGGCGGGCACGCCCGACGCCGCGCTGGATCAGACCGAGACCGGCATCGAAGAGGCCCCGGCCCTCTGGAAACAGATGTGGGCCGCCAAGATCGGGCAGATCATCGTCATCGCGATCGCCTTGCTCACCCTGATCGCGGTATTTTTCTTCCAGGATCAGCTCACCAAGCACGAGGTCTTCTACCAACGCTTTCGCACGGGCTTTCTGATCTTCACCCTGTTCTGGATCGGCTGGTACGCCCAGGCGCAGCTGTCGGTGGTCAACGTACTCACCTTCACCACCTCGCTGCGCACCGACTTCAGCTGGGAATACTTCCTCATGGATCCGCTGGTGTTCATCCTCTGGGTGGCGACCGCCATGTCGCTCATCTTCTGGAACCGCGGCGCCTTCTGTGGCTGGCTGTGCCCCTTTGGCGCCCTGCAAGAACTGGCCAACAAAGTGGCCAAGCGCCTGCACGTGCCGCAGATCAAGGTGCCCCACGGCGTGAACACGCGCCTGGCGGGCCTGAAATACATCATTTTCCTCATTCTCTTCGGCGTCTCGCTGTACGAGCTGGGCCTGGCCGAAAAAATGGCCGAGGTCGAGCCCTTCAAGACCGCCATCATCCTCAAGTTCGCGCGCGACTGGCCCTTCGTGCTCTTCGCCCTGGCCGTGCTCATCCCGGGGCTGTTCATCGAGCGCTTCTATTGCCGCTACATGTGCCCCATGGGCGCCGCCCTGGCCATCCCGGCACGCCTGCGCATCTTCAACTGGCTGCGCCGCTACAAGACCTGTGGCAATCCCTGTCAGCTGTGCGCCGTCGAGTGCCCGGTGCAGGCGATCAACCCGGAAGGCGACATCAATCCCAACGAGTGCATCCAGTGCCTGAACTGTCAGCAGCTCTATCACAACGAAAGGCGCTGCCCGCACCTGATCCAGAAAAACGCCAAACTCAAGCGCCACAAGGCCCCCCCGCCCGACGCGGGCCTGCCTGGCGAAGTCGTCGTCAGCCGCAAGCCAACCGTCCGGCCCCGCACACCGGCTGACGCCGCCCCCATTTCGTCGAACCCATAGCGCAAAGCCCGGCACGGGGCCGGGCCGCTATGACTACCCCCTGGGAGAACTTCATGTCCGACCACAGCAATGAAAAGTCCGGTCTGAGCCGGCGCGGCTTCCTTGGCACGGCCGCCTTTACGGGCGCCGCTGCCGTCGGCGCCACGCACCTGAGCGCCAACGCCAAGGACGACAAGAAAAAAGGTCACCAGAGCGTCGAGGTCGCCCCCGGCGAACTGGACGAATACTATGCCTTCAACTCCGGCGGGCAGTCGGGCGAGGTGCGCATCCTGGGCTTGCCGTCGATGCGCGAACTGATGCGCATCCCGGTCTTCAACATGTGCAGCGCCACGGGCTGGGGCCGCACCAATGAAAGCCGCAAGATCCTCAACGAAAACCTGACGCCCGAGACGCGCAAGTTTCTTGAAGACAACCACATGCCGGTGTTGCCCAACGGCGACGCGCACCACCCGCACATGTCCTTCACGGACAACACCTACGACGGGCGCTACATTTTCATCAACGACAAGGCCAATACGCGCGTCGCGCGCATCCGCTGCGACGTGATGAAGACCGACAAGATCCTCGAAATCCCCAACGCCGACGGCATCCACGGCCTGCGCCCACAGCGCTACCCGAAGACCGGCTACGTGTTCTGCAACGGCGAGCACATCGTACCCCTGCCCAACGACGGCACCGTGATGGACGACCCCAAGAAAAACTTCTGGGCCATCTACACCGCCGTGGACGGTGACACCATGAAGGTGGCCTGGCAGGTGCTGGTGGACGGCAACCTGGACAACGGCGACGCCGACTACCAGGGCAAGTACTCGTTTGCCACCTGCTACAACTCGGAAAAAGGCCTCACCGTCACCGAGATGTCGGCCAACGAACAAGACTGGGCGGTGGTGTTCAACCTCAAGCGTATCGAAGAAGCCGTGAAAAACGGCGACTACAAAGAGATGAACGGCGTGCCGGTCATCGACGGGCGCAAGGGCTCGAAATACACCCGCTACATCCCGGTGCCCAATTCGCCGCACGGCTGCAACGCCGCGCCCGATGGCATCCACGTCGTCTTCAACGGCAAACTCTCGCCCACCGTCACCGTCATCGACGTGCGCAAGCTCGACGATCTGTTCGACGACAAGATCAAAGAGCGCGACGTGGTGGTCGCCGAGCCGCAGCTGGGCCTGGGGCCCCTGCACACGGCATTCGACGGCCGCGGCAACGCCTACACGACGCTGTTCATCGACAGCCAGATGTGCAAGTGGAATATCGAGAAGGCCAAAAAAGCCTTCCAGGGCGAAAAGGTCGATCCGATCATCCAGAAGCTGGACGTGCAGTACCAGCCGGGCCACAACCACACCACCATGGGCGAAACCAAGGAAGCCGACGGCAAGTGGCTGGTGTCGCTCAACAAGTTCTCGAAAGACCGCTTCCTCAACGTCGGCCCGCTGAAGCCCGAGAACGACCAGCTCATCGACATCTCGGGCGACGAGATGAAGCTTGTGCACGACGGCCCCAGCTTCGCCGAGCCGCACGACATGCTTCTGGTGAACCGCACGAAGGTACGTCCCAAGCACATCTGGGATCGCAACGATCCGATGTGGGAAGACGCCCGCCAGATGGCCGCCAAGGACGGTGTCACGCTGGAATCGGCCTCCAACGTCATCCGCGACGGCAACAAGGTGCGCGTGTACATGGTGGCCATCGCCCCCGTGTTCAGCCTGCCCAGCTTCGAGGTCAACGAGGGCGACGAAGTGACGGTGACCGTCACCAATATGGAGCGCATCGAGGACCTGACGCACGGCTTCACCCTGACGGGCTATGGCATCGCCATGGAAATCGGCCCACAGGCCACCTCGTCGGTCACCTTCACGGCCTCGCGTCCCGGCGTGCACTGGTACTACTGCCAGTGGTTCTGCCACGCGCTGCACATGGAGATGTCCGGCCAGATGTACGTCAAACCAAAGAAGGCCTGAGCCCATGAAGCGACCGCCCCTCCGCCTCCGTTTGCGGCACCTGGTGTCCGGCCTGCTGCTGGCCGCCATCGGCGGCAGCGGATCGGCGTGGGCGGCCACGCTGGCCGTGCCTGCGGGGGCGTCCCTGCAGGCCGCCGTGGCAGCCGCCGCGCCGGGCGACACCTTGCGCCTGGCGCCTGGCGACTATCCGGGCAATCTCGTCATCGACAAGCCGCTCACGCTCGAAGGCCCGACCGGGCGCGACGCCCGCATCCTGGGCGAGCGCAAAGGCCGCACCATCTGGATCCAGGCCGCCGACGTCACACTGCGCAACCTGACCGTGCGCCACTCGGGCCTGAGCCTGCCCGACATGGACGCCGGCATTTTCCTCGACAAAACCGCCATCCGCGCTCACATCACGCACAACGACATCATCGACAATTCGGTGGGCGTCTACCTGTGGGGCGTACGCGATGCGCTGGTCGAACACAACCGTATCGTCGGCAACACGGGCCTGCGCGTCAACGAGCGCGGCAACGGCATCACGGTCTGGAACGCCCCCGGCTCGAAAGTGCTCGACAACGACATTTCAGAAGGCCGCGACGGCATCTTTTCCAACAACAGCCGCGAAAACGTCTTCAGCCGCAACACCTTCCACAAGCTGCGCTACGCCGTGCACTACATGTACACCAACGATAGCGAAGTCAGCGACAACGTCTCGCTGGGCAACGACATCGGCTACGCCATCATGTTCTCGCGTCGGCTCACCGTGCGCGACAACATCGCCACGCACAGCGCCCACCAGGGGCTGATGCTCAACGCCACCGACGATTCCATCATTGATGGCAACGTCATCGTCGGCGCCGAAAAATGCGTCTTCGTCTACAACGCCAACCTCAACGAACTGGCCGACAACCGCTTCCAGGATTGCGAGACCGGTGTGCACTACACCGGCTCCGAGGGCAACCGCATCTTCGGCAACGCCTTCGTCGGCAACCAGAATCAAGTGAAATACGTCGGCACCCGCTATCTGGAATGGTCCGCCCAGGGCCGCGGCAATTACTGGTCGGATCTCTCGGCCTTCGACCTGGACGGCGACGGCATCGGCGACACGGCCTATCGCCCCAACGGCCTGATCGACCAGGTCATCTGGCGCGCACCCAACGCCCGCCTGCTGCTCAACAGCCCCGCCGTGGCCATCGTGCGCTGGGCGCAATCCCAGTTTCCCGCCATCCTGCCGGGCGGGGTGATCGACAGTGCGCCGCTGATGGCGCCCACGGACACCCCAACCTGGCAAAAATACGAGGCTCTGCCATGACCATGACAGCCCCGCCCATCGAGCTGCGCAGCGTCACCAAACGCTATGGCCCCCTGCGTGCCGTCGATGCCATCAGCCTGCACATCGAACCCGGCGAATGCGTCATCCTCGCCGGCCATAATGGCGCGGGCAAAAGCACGCTCATCAAGCTCATTCTCGGGCTCATCCGGCCCGAAGCGGGCAGCGTCCGGGTACTGGGCGAACTGGCGGGCAGCAGCGCCGCCGCGCGCAGCCGTCGTCAGATCGGCTATCTACCCGAAACCGTGGCCCTGCACCCCTCGCTCACAGGCGCCGAGACCCTGGCCTTCTACGCCCGGCTCAAGGGCCTGCCGACCACCGGCAACGCCGCCCTGCTGTCGCGCGTGGGCATCGCCGAAGCCGCCAAACGGCGCGTGGGCGGATATTCCAAGGGCATGCGCCAGCGCCTGGCCCTGGCACAGGCCCTGCTGGGCACCCCCAAGGTCTTGCTGCTGGACGAGCCTACCACCGGGCTGGATCCAGCCTCGCGCCTGCTGTTCTACGACATCGTGCGCGAACTGCGTGACGCGGGCTGCGCCATCCTGCTGTCCACCCACGCGCTGGCCGAACTCGAAGGCCAGGCCGACCGCGTCGTCGTGCTGCAAAAGGGCTGCAAGATCGCCGACGGTACGCTGGGCGACCTGCGGCGCGACGCCAACCTGCCCGTGCGCATCCGCCTGAGCCTGGACACCGAGCCCATCACGCTGCCCGCGGGCTGGCAGCGCATCGGCGCGCGGCGCATCGAGCTGAGCTGCGCCGAAGCCGACAAGCTGCACCAGCTGCGCCAGGCGCACACGATCGACCACGTCTGCGACATCGAGATCGACCAGCCTGGGCTGGACGAGATGTACGCCCATTTCCTGCAGCGGGAGGACGCATGAACCCCACCCTCACCCTCATGCAGAAAGAGATCCGCGACGGCCTGCGCAACCGCTGGGTGCTGGCTGTCGCCATTTTGCTGGCCATGCTGGCCCTGTCGTTGGGCTTCCTGGGCAGCGCCCCGACCGGCACGGTCAAGGTCGACCCGCTCACCGTCACCGTCGTCAGCCTGTCGAGCCTGTCGATCTTTCTGGTGCCGCTGATCGCCATGCTGCTGTCCTACGACGCCATCGTCGGCGAAGTGGATCGGGGCACCATGAACCTGCTGCTCAGCTACCCCATTTCGCGGCGCCAGGTGATGGCCGGCAAATTTTGCGGCCACCTGGTGATCCTGGCCCTGGCGATCGGTGCTGGTTACGGCGCGGCGGGGCTGGCCCTGCAGCTGGCCTTCGGCGGTATCGACCCCGGCGCCTGGGGGCCGTTCGCCCTGCTGATCGCCGCCAGCATCCTGCTGGGCGCGGCCTTTCTGTCGCTGGGCTATCTGATCAGCGCGCTGGTGCAAGAACGCCCGACGGCGGCGGGCATCGCCATTGGCATCTGGCTGTTTCTGGTCGTCATCTACGACATGGCCCTGCTGGGCATCCTGGTGGTCGATCAGGGGCGCGTCATCACCGCGCCGCTGCTCAACACCATCCTCTTGTTCAACCCCACGGACGTCTACCGCCTGCTCAACCTGACCGGGCACGAGAACATCGCCATGTTCGCCGGCATGGCGGGCCTGAGCGAGCAGACGTCCCTGTCCACCACCACCTTGCTCGCAGCCCAGCTGCTGTGGATCGCCATCCCCTTCGGGCTGGCTTCATGGGCCTTTGGCCGGAGGGCGCTATGACACCCTCGACGCATCTCATCACCGCCGCGCGGCCAAGCCGCGGCTCGCAAGGCCCTCAAACCGTCCGCACCGCATCCGCCGCGCACCCGCGGCCCCGCTGGCTGGCGGGCCTGGCCCTGGGCCTGAGCCTGCTGCTGGGCGCCTGCGGCGGCGCGGACGACCGCCACACCCCGCCCCCCGCGCCCCAGGCGCTGACCAGCCAGGCCGTGGGCCACTACTGCGGCATGAATCTCGACGAGCACGTCGGCCCCAAGGGGCAGATTCTGCTGCGGGACGAGTCACGCGCCGTCTGGTTCTCGACCATCCGCGAGGTCTTTGCCTACACCCTGCTGCCCGAAGAGCCCAAAACCATCACCGCCATCTACGTGCAGGACATGGGCCGCGCCGACGCCCACGGCAACCCGCCCGCGGATGCCTGGATCGATGCCCACCAAGCGTATTTCCTGATCGAAAGCCGCGCCGTCGGTGGCATGGGAGCGCCCGACGCCCTGCCCTTTGCGCAACTGGATCAGGCACAGGCCTACCAGCAGCAATACGGCGGGCGCATCGTCAACTTCAAAACCATGCCCGAAGACTACGTGCTGCGCTACCTCGACCCAGGCGCCGCCAGCACGGATACCCCTTCCGCACCCGCTCCTGCCGGAGACCCTTCATGACATCCAATACGCTCTCCCGTCGACGCTTTCTGGGCATCACCGCCGCCAGCGCCGCACTGCTGGGCAGCACCCCGCTGCATGCCGCCCTGAGCCGTCCCGACGCCCTGCCCGAGCCCGTCGTCTGGCGCGGTGTGGCGCTGGGGGCGGACGCCCAGATGCAGCTGCTGCACCCCGATCGCGCCCGGGCCGAACAGCTCATCGAGCTGGCCCTGGGCGAAATCCAGCGGCTGGAAAAGGTCTTCAGCCTCTACCGCGAAGACAGCGCCCTGGTCAGGCTGAACCGGGACGGCCAGCTTGACTCACCACCCGGCGACCTCTGCCGCCTGCTGTCCGAGGCCTGCGCCTTCGCGCGCCTGACGGGCGGCTACTTCGACCCCACGGTGCAGCCGCTGTGGAACTGGTACCTGCAGCGCGAACAGCAAGGCGCGCGCCCGGTGTTCGACGCGCGCGCCGTGGACGCCACCCTGCGACGCATCGGTTATCAGGCCATCGACATCGAGGCCGAGCGCATCCGCTTCCGGCGCCCGGACATGGCCGTCACCCTCAACGGCATCGCCCAGGGCTACATCACCGACCGGGTGACCGAGCTGCTGCGCACCCAGGGCCTGGAACACGCCATGATCGACCTGGGCGAAGCGCGCAGCCTCGGGCAACCCGGCAGCGACCGGCCCTGGCGGGCGGGTATCGCCAAGCCGGACGCCCCCGCGCAGCTGCTGGAAACCATCGAACTGCACGACCAAGCCCTCGCCACCTCGGGCGGCTACGGCACACCGCTGGACGCCTCGGGCCAGCTGACGCACCTGTTCGACCCGCACACCGGCAGCGCGCAGCCCATCTGGCGCAGCGTCAGCGTACGCGCCGCCGACGCCACCACGGCCGACGCGCTCTCGACGGCCTTCAGCCTGATGCAGGAGTCGAAAATTCGTGATATAGTTTCGGTCTTTCCGGTTCAGGCATGGTTGCTGCCACCCAAGAATCAAGGTTCTGATGGTGACCGCTTGATCCACTTGGCTTGAAATGCTTTATTTCACGTCTGCATGGCAGTTTTGCCTTGCAAGGCTGCTTCAAAAAGCGTATTCAAAACCGGAAATCGCGTGATGTGACAAGTTAAATTAAACGTGTTATATTAGCGCCTCTTTAGCGGCTGTAGCTCAGTTGGATAGAGTACTTGGCTACGAACCAAGGGGTCGTGGGTTCGAATCCTGCCAGCCGCGCCACATTGCAAGGGCTTACTGATTTTGGTCAGTAAGCCCTTTTTACGTCTGCGCGCCAGATGCTGTCCCAGATGCGATCCCGCCAATAGCCCCATCGGCATCAAGGCATGAAACGCATCAAACCACCGCCCACACGACAACGGCCCGACCCCGCCCTGTTCGGGCGAAGCCTGGCCGTTGTACCAGGCGCCTTTGCTGCGTCTCTTACTCTTGCTTCAGGATCTCAGGCTCGGGAGCATCCGTGGGGTGCGCCAGCAGTTTTTTCAACTCGGGCGTCATGGGCCAGTTCAGATTCACCCCCTTGGGCGGAATCGGCTGCGTGAACCATTTGGTGTACAGGGCATCGATGCGGCCATCCTTCATCATGGCCTTGACGGCATCGTCCACGGCGGCCTTGAAGCGCGGATCATGCTTGGGCTCGATGATGCCGTAGGGCTCGAAGGTATAGGCCTGCTTGCTGATTACCCAGGCCTTGGGGTCGTGCGAATTGGCCACCAGGCCCGCCAGCAGAATCCCGTCCATGAAAAAGGCCGACGCGCGCCCGCTGGCGACCGCCAGGAAAGCCTCGGCGTGATCGCTGGCCGTGATGATGCGCATGCCCAGATGGCGCTCGGCATTGATCTCGGTGAGCCATTTCAGGTTGGTGCTGCCTGACACGGAAATCACGGTCTTGCCCTGAAAGTCCTTCAGGTCGTGCAGGTTCGATTTTTTCAGCGAAGCGAAGTGCGTCGCCGAAACAAAGGTGGCCGGGGCGAAATCCACCTGCTTCTGGCGCTGCACGTTGTTGGTGTCCGGCCCGCACGACAGATCGATCGTGCCATTGGCGATCAGCGGAATGCGCGTCGAGCCCGTGACCGGTACTTCCTTGATGCGGATGGATGGCAGGCCCAGATCGCGCTTCAGGGCGTCGGCGATGCCATAGCAGATATCCATGGCGTAGCCCACCGACTTCTGATGGTCGTCCAGGTAGGAAAACGGGATGGCCGCATCGCGCGTGCCGATGACGAGTTCTCCGGTGGATTTGACGCGGTCGAGGCGGCTGGTGTCCGCCTGCGCCGCCGTGATGCCGCCGACAGCCAGAGCGGCGGCCAGCACGAGAGGTAACGCTTTCATGAATGTTCCTGTATTCCGACAAGCCGCTAAAACGAAGCGGCGACATAACCATGGGTTGTCAGAATTTTAAGGAATAATTACCGCCTGTCTTACAACTTCAAGTTATACATAAATAGCTGCCCGGCCAAATCACCAAATCACCAAATCGCCAAATCGCCAATAGCCAATAGTCGATAAGCCCGCCGGCGGCGGGCGGCGGTTTCCAGCACGGAACACGCCCGGCCCGCACCCGCAGGCGGCATCAGGCGGTCTTCTGCTCGTCCAGCCCCAGCTGGGCCATCATGCGCTTGCGTATCTCGTACTTTTGAATTTTGCCAGTGACGGTCATGGGCAGCTCGGTGACGAAGCGCACGTAGCGCGGCACCTTGTAGTGTGCGATCTTTCCCTGGCAGAACGCGCGGATGGATTCCGGCGTGACCTCGGCCGACGTGCCTTCTTTCAGGATGACCCAGGCGCAGAGTTCTTCGCCGAACTTTTCATCGGGCACGCCCACGACGGACACGTCCCGCACGGCGGGATGCTTGTAGAGGAATTCTTCGATCTCGCGCGGATAGATGTTCTCGCCGCCGCGAATCACCATGTCTTTCAGGCGGCCCACCACGTTGCCGTAGCCGCGCTCGTCGATCACCACCAGGTCGCCCGTGTGCATCCAGCCCTCGGCGTCGATGGCCTCGGCGGTCTTTTGCTCGTCGCCCCAGTAGCCCAGCATCACCGAGTACCCCTTGGTACACAGTTCGCCCGGCGTGCCGCGCGGCACGACCCGCCCCCCGGCGTCGATGACCTTGCACTGCAGGTGGGGCTGCACCCGGCCGATGGACGACACCCGGCTTTCCAGGTCGTCGTCAGCCGCGGTCTGGAAACTGACCGGGCTGGTTTCCGTCATGCCATAGGCGATGGTGACCCCGGCCATGTGCATCTTGTCGATCACCTGGCGCATGATGTCCACCGGGCAGGGCGAACCCGCCATGCAGCCCGAACGCAGGCTGGACAGATCGAAGCTGGAGAACTGCGGGTGGGTCAGTTCGGCGATGAACATGGTGGGCACGCCGTAGACCGCTGTGCAGCGCTCGGTGGCAATGCACTGCAGCACCGCCAGCGGGTCGAACGCATCGGACGGGTACACCATGGCGGCACCGTGCGTCAGGCACCCCAGGTTGCCCATGACCATGCCGAAGCAGTGGTACAGCGGCACCGGGATGCACAGGCGGTCGCCCGCCCGCAGGCCCACGCATTCGCCCACGAAAAAGCCGTTGTTGAGGATGTTGTGGTGCGAGAGCGTGGCCCCCTTGGGCAGCCCCGTGGTGCCGCTGGTGAACTGGATGTTGATGGGGTCGTGGCAGTCGAGCTGCTGGCCGATGTCCGCCAGTTCATGTTCGTGCGCCGCCGTGGCAAAGGTTTCGATCTCGTCGAACAGGCGCCAGCCCGCCCGCGGCTCGCCACCGATCTTGATGACGTGGCGCAGCGCCGGTGCGGCGGCGGCCTGCAGCGGGCCCACATGGCCGGCCACCTCGGGCAGCAGGGATTCGACGATCTCGACGTAATTGCTGCTCTTGAAACTCTCGGCGGCCACCAGGGCGCTGATCTGCACCTTGTTGAGGGTGTATTCCAGTTCGCTGCTGCGATAGGCCGGATTGATGTTCACCAGAATCATGCCCGCCTTGGCCGTGGCGAACTGGATGAGCGCCCACTCGGCCTTGTTGGGCGACCAGATGCCCACGCGGTCGCCGCGCTTCAGGCCCAGGGCCAGCAGGCCCGCCCCGATTTTGTCGGCCCGGGCATTGAGCTGCGCATAGCTGAGACGCACCCCTTGATGCACGGATACCAGGGCCTCTTGTCCGGGCCAGGTGCGTGCGGCGAATTCGAGTGCCTGACCGATGGTTTCCGTGCGCAGGGCCGGCGTCGTCAGGCCCGTCACCAGGCTGGGCTTGCTCATGCTGTCTCCTTGAATATTCTGGACATCATGATACGACGGCGGCCTGACACGAAGCTTTTGGCCCTGCATCACATTCTGACAAGGCCCCGGCGCCGCGCTAGCGCTTGAACGCCAGCAGCAGCACCCCGCCCGCGATCAGGGCGATGCCCGACCAGTCGCGCACAGAGGGGCGCTCGCCCAGAAAGGCAAAGGCAAAAACGGCCACCAGCACGATGCTGAATTTGTCCACTGGCGCCACTTTGGACGCATCTCCCAGCTTGAGTGCGCGGAAATAACAGACCCAGGAAGCCCCCGTCGCCAGGCCCGAGAGCCCGAGAAACAGCCAGGTTTTGCCGGGGATGGCAGCGGGGCTGGCCCACTTGCCCGTGGCCACCACGAACACCGCCAGCACGCCCAGGATGATGACGGTACGGATCAGTGTGGCCAGATCGGCATCGACGTCCTGCACCCCGATCTTGGCAAAAATGGCGGTGAGCGCGGCAAAGACGGCCGAGAGCAGCGCCCAGTGAAACCAGCTGGCAGAGTGCGTCATGACGATATTCCGGTGGATGGAAGCCTCATCATAATGGGTGTAGAGTCTCAACTGCTTACAGAAAAAACGTCGGCCGCCACAACGGACCGGCACAAAGGAGACTGACACATGAGCATGCGACGCACGACCATCAAGGCGACACTCGCCACCCTGGCGCTCGGGTTCCTGGGCACCTTCACCGCCAGCGCTTGCGCCGGCACACTGGCCGATGTCCAGCAGCGCGGCTACGTCCGCTGCGGGGTCAGCACCGGCCTGCCCGGCTTCGCCGCACCCGACGACAAGGGCAAATGGACGGGCCTGGACGTCGATTTCTGCCGCGCGGTCGCCGCCGCCGTCCTGGGCGACGCCAGCAAAGTGCAGTTCTCGCCGCTGCCCGATAAAGAACGCTTCACGGCGCTGCAAACCGGCGCCATCGACCTGCTCTCGCACAACGCCACCTGGACGCTCACGCGCGATGCCGAACTGGGCGTCAACTTCATCGGCGTCATGTTCTACGACGGCCAGGGCTTCATGGTGAAGAAGTCGCTGGGGGTCAACCACATCAAAGACCTCTCGGGCGCCACCGTCTGCACCATCACGGGCACCACCACTGAACTCAACCTGGCCGACTACTTCCGCTCGCACAAGCTCAAGTACACGCCGCTGGTGGTCGATAACACGGCCGCCTCGATCACCGCCTTCAAGGACGGGCGCTGCGACACCCTCACGTCCGACTCTTCCCAACTGGCCGCCTTGCGCGTCAAGCTGCCCGACCCCGCCGATGCCATCGTGCTGCCCGAGCTGATCTCCAAAGAACCGCTCAGCCCAGCGGTGGCCGACGGCGACAAGCAATGGGAAGACCTGGTGCGCTGGACGTACTTCGCCATCATCCGCGGCGAAGAACTGGGGGTGACCTCCAAGAACGTCGATGAAATGGCCAAGTCCGACAACCCGCTCATCCAGCGCCTGCTGGGCACTTCCGACCACATGGGCAAGAAACTGGGCCTCACCGACCAGTTCGCCTACAACGCCATCAAGCAGGTGGGCAACTACGGCGAGATGTTCGACCGCACCGTGGGCGAACACGGCGCGCTGGGGCTCAAGCGCGGGGTCAACGCCCTGTGGACAGAAGGCGGCCTGATGTACGCCATGCCGCTGCGCTAAGGCCCCGCCCGTGGCAGACCGTCCTCACACGCCCGCGCATCGCTGGCGCAACGACCCCCACGTCCGCGCGCTGGTGTTTCAGGCCATTGCCCTGGCCCTGGTCGTCTGGCTGGGCTACAGCCTGTTCGACAACACCCTGGCCAATATGCAAGAGCGCGGCATCCGCACGGGGTTCGGCTTTCTCGGCGACCCCGCCGGGTTCGGCATCCTGTTCTCGCTCATCCCGTACTCCGAGGGGATGAGCTATTTCCGGGTGTTTCTGGTCGGTCTGCTCAACACCATCCTGGTGTCGGCCATCGGGGTGGTGCTGGCCACCGTGCTGGGCTTTGTCATCGGCATCGCCCGGCTGTCGGGCAACTGGCTGGTCTCGCGGCTGGCGCTGGCCTACATCGAAGTCTTTCGCAACATCCCGCTGCTGCTGCAAATCTTCTTCTGGTATTTCGCCGTCATCCGCAGCCTGCCCGGCACGCGCAACAGCATCAGCCTGTTTGGCCTGGTGGCCATCAACAACCGCGGGGTCTATCTGCCCGAACCGCTGCCCGAGTCGGGTTTCGGCTGGGTCGTCCTCGCCTTTTTCGTGGGCATCGCGCTGGGCCTGGGCTGGGCCCGCCAGGCGCGGCGCCACCATGACCGCACCGGGCACCAGCGGCCCGTCTTCTGGGTCAACGTGGCGCTGGTGCTCGGCCTGCCCGTCCTCGTCTTCGTGGCGCTGGGCGCGCCACTGCACTGGAGCATCCCCAGCCTGCAGGGCTTCAATTACCGGGGCGGCATCAACTTCATCCCCGAGCTGGGCGCGCTGCTGTTCGCGCTCACGATGTTCACCGCCGCCTTCATCGCCGAGATCGTGCGCTCGGGCATCGAGTCCGTCAACAAGGGCCAGCGCGAAGCCGCGGCGGCCCTGGGGCTCAGGCCCGGACGCTCGCTGCGCCTGGTCATCATTCCGCAGGCGCTGCGCGTCATCATCCCGCAGCTCACCACACAGTACCTCGACCTCTTCAAGAACTCGTCGCTGGCCACGGCCATCGGCTACCCCGACCTGGTGGCCGTCTTCATGGGCACCACGCTCAACCAGACGGGGCGGGCCGTCGAAATCGTGGCCATGACCATGGGGGTCTACCTGCTCATCAGCCTGCTCATTTCGCTGGGCATGAACCTGTACAACCAACGGGTTGCCCTGCGCGGAGGCCGCTCATGACCACGCCCGCCGATCTTCCGGCCACCGAACCCGAACTGCGCCCGCCCGCCGCCCAGGCCGGGGTATTCGGCTGGCTGCGCAAGAACCTGTTCTCCACCTGGTACAACAGCCTGCTGACGCTGGCGCTCGCCTACGCGCTGGTGCGCCTGCTCGTGCCGTTTCTCGACTGGGCGGTCTTCGATGCGCACTTTCTGGGCAGCTCCGAAGCCGACTGCAGCCGCACGGCGGCGTGCTGGGTGTTCGTCGGCCAGCGGCTCGATTTCTTCATCTACGGCTTCTACCCAGAGACCGAAACATGGCGCGCCAACATCGTCTTCGCCATGATTGCCCTGTGCTTCGTGCCGCAGATGGTGCCGCGCCTGCCGGGGCGCAGGCCACTGTTGATCCTCGGCTTCACGGTGCTGCCCGTGGCGGGCTTCATCCTCATCCACGGCGGGCTCTTTGGCCTGGCCAGCGTCGCCACCAACAAGTGGGGCGGCCTGATGCTCACGTTGGTGCTGGCCTATGCCGGCATGGTGGCATCGCTGCCCATCGGCATCTTGCTGGCGCTGGGTCGGCGCTCGCACATGCCGGCCATCCGCGGCCTGTCGGTTGCTTTCATCGAACTCTGGCGCGGCGTGCCGCTCATCACCGTGCTCTTCATGGCCTCGGTGATGATCCCGCTGTTTCTGCCGCACGGGGTCTCTTTCGACAAGCTGCTGCGTGTCTTCATCGGCATCAGCTGCTTCTGGGGGGCCTACATGGCCGAAATCGTGCGCGGCGGGCTGCAGGCCATTCCGTCGGGGCAATACGAGGCCGCCGACGCCCTGGGGCTGGGCTACTGGAAGAAGATGATGCTCATCATCCTGCCCCAGGCCCTCAAGACCGTCATCCCGGGCATCGTCAATACGCTCATCGCGCTGTTCAAGGACACCACCCTGGTGCTCATCATCGGCCTGTTCGACATCCTGGGCACCATCCAGGCCACCATCACCGACCCGGCCTGGGGCGACGTCACCACCGAAGCCTATCTGTTCGTCGCCGCCCTGTTCTTCATCTTCACATTCGGCCTGTCCCTGTACAGCCGCAACCTCGAGCGCAAGCTGCGCGCCGGGGCCGGTGATGACTAGGCCCCAGCCTGAGAGCCCCTCGCCCATGTCCAGCACCAGCACCCCGGAAACCGTCATCCGCATCGAAAACGTCCACAAGTGGTACGGCCAGTTCCACGTGCTCAAAGACGTCAACCTGACGGTGCAGCGCGGCGAGCGCATCGTCATTTGTGGGCCGTCTGGCTCGGGCAAATCCACCTTCATCCGCTGCATCAACCGGCTCGAAGAGCATCAGCAAGGGCACATCACCGTCGATGGGGTCGAGCTCACGGCGGACGTCAAGGACATCGAACTCATCCGCAGCCGCGTGGGCATGGTGTTCCAGCAGTTCAATCTGTTTCCCCACCTGACGGTGATGCAGAACTGCTGCCTGGCCCCCATGTGGGTCAACAAGACACCGCGGCGCGAGGCCGAGGCCACCGCCATGGAATACCTGAACCGCGTGCGCATCCCCGACCAGGCCAACAAATACCCCACCCAGCTGTCGGGCGGCCAGCAGCAGCGCGTGGCCATCGCCCGCGCCCTGTGCATGAAACCCGACATCATGCTGTTCGACGAACCCACGTCGGCGCTCGACCCCGAAATGATCAAAGAAGTGCTCGACGTCATGGTCGAGCTTGCCCGCTCGGGCATGACGATGCTGTGCGTGACGCACGAGATGGGCTTTGCCAAGACCATCGCCGACCGCGTGATCTTCATGGACGGGGGCCAGATCATCGAAGAAGCGCCCCCCGCCGAATTCTTCTCACAGCCCAAGAGCGCGCGCACCCGGCTGTTTCTAGAGCAGATTCTGGATCACTGAAGGCTTACTGGGCCGCCAGTGCCCCGGCAACCGTCGGCGGCTGCACGCCAGCGGCTGCCTCAGCGGCCAGCTGGCTGCTGACGATGCGCCGCAGCCGCACGGCATCACCGAAGCGCGCCCCGTTCATGCCCTGGGCATCGAGCAGCACCACCGCCAGCGGGCGCCCCGCCAGCGCCACCATCATCACCAGGCAGTTGCCCGCCTCGCGCGTGGTGCCGGTCTTGGACGCCAGGATATCCCAGTTGGCGCGCCCCACCAGCATGTTGGTATTGCGAAACACCTGGCCCACCGTCTCGTAGGCGGTGTCGGTGGTGTAGGCCTGGATCAGCGGCTGCCGGGCGGCTGCGGCCAGCAGCTTTGCCAGATCCCTGGCCGAGGACACGTTCTCGTTGGACAAGCCAACGGGTTCGACGAAACGGGAGTCGTCCATGCCCAGGGCGTGCGCCCGGGCATTCATGGCATCCACGAAGGCGCCCATGCCACCGGGATAGGTGCGCCCCAGGGCATGGGCGGCGCTGTTCTCGGACGACGTGAGCGCCACGTGCAGCAGATCGGCCCGGCTGAGCCGCGTTCCGATCGCCAGCCGCGAGGGCAGCTCGCTGGGCACCTGGACATCACTGGCCTCGATGCGCAGCGTCTCGTCCATGGGCAGCCCGGCTTCGACCACCACCAGCGCCGTCATGAGCTTGGTGATGGAGGCAATGGGCCGCACGTCATCCGCACCCCGGGCAAATAAAATTTCACCGGAACGAACATCCTGCACCAGCGCCGAGCTCGACCGCAGCTTGCGCACGTCTCGAGCCGGGCTGCCCGTCACCAGCGGCGCATTGACGGCGGCATCGGGGTCGAGCGGGTCGGGTATGGCCCCCCAGCGCTTGACGGCAATGCGCTTGCCGTAGCCATGCTGGCAGACAGGCAGCGCGGGCTGGGCATTGCACGGATGAAAATTGGCTATCTGCGCCTGCGCCCAGGCAGGCCAGAACAAGGCCAGCACGGCGCCAACCGCCGCCCCGCACACCGCTGCGCGTAATTGATGCAATACCATGACAGCCCCTGATGTCCCGGCGCGCGCGCCGTGATAAAACCCCAGCCGCGCGAAACATTGTCAGACATCTTACTATCGAGCACAGCGTCGCAACATCGGTAACTACGCGCCCCCCCCCGCACGACCTTACCCACTTTCCTGAGCATGGATCGCCTCGATGAAAACCATCTATCTCGCCGGATTTGACGTCTTTCGCCCGGACGCCAGCGCCCACGGACAGCACCTGAAGGCGCTATGTCGGCAGCACGGCTTCGAAGGCCTGTATCCGCTGGACAACCAGGCCCCGACCGAGCTGAACGGGGCGGCCCTGGCGCACTGGATCTACCAGGCGAACATCGGCCTGCTGAATCGCGCCGACTGCGTCATGGCCAATCTCAACCCGTTTCGCGGCGCCGAGCCGGATTCAGGCACGGCCTTTGAAGTGGGCTACGCCATCGCGCGCGGACTGCCCGTGTGGGCCTATACGCAGGAAGCGCGCCCGCTCATCGCGCAGATCCCCACCCGCCGCGCGGACACGGGGCGCATCGATGCCCAAGGCTATACGGTGGAAGACTTTGGCCTGAACTTGAACCTGATGATCGCCTGCAGCACGCAGGTGGTGATCGGCGACGCGCAGGCGTGTTTGCTGCGGATGGAAGCAGCCGGGCTTCGCGGCATGCGCTGACGGACGAAGGGCGCGCTTCTGTACGGACACCGACCCGCCGGCAGCCCGCCTCGGCGGCGCGATGCCGGGCGGCCAGGCGCTCAGTCGCCTTCCGTCACCATGATGATCCGGGACACCAGCTCCGCCGTATTCTTGGCCGCGAGCTTGCGCATGATCCGTCCCCGGTGGACTTCCACGGTGCGGTGCGAGATTCCCAGCTGCGTGGCGGTTTCCTTGCAGGTCAGGCCATTGGCGATGAAGCCGGCAATCTCCTGCTCTCTGGAGGTCAACGACGCGGTCTTGATCGGACGATACTGAATCCGCTCGAAATTCCAGATCATCAACGCGAACGGGTTCTGCGGCGTCAACGTGATGCCGCGGGCCCGCGCCCAGAAAATTTCTCCGTTGCGATGCTGCATGAAGCGTTCGTCTTCATACGCGGTCTTATCCCGCATCGCATTCAGGCAGCGCTGGCCAATCTCGAAATAATCCGACTGGCAAGGGTAGAGCTTGAGCACCAATTCATTGGTCAGGTCTTCGATCTCGTACTCGACCACCAAGGCCGCCATGAACCACCTGACGCGCACGACCGCCGCCCAGTACGCGCCGGACGGTGTCCCCATCAACGCCGTGGTGCCCGGCCTGATGAAGACCCCCATGGTGGAGGCCGCTGCCAGCCTGGCGCAGGAATATGGACACGGCGACATCGAGGCGATGTGGCGCACGCGCGACGCACAGGTGCCCATGGGCCACATGGGCGATGCCCGGGATGTCGCCTACGCCGCATTGTTCCTGGCGTCGGACGCCTTCTCACGGCGACCACTTGCGCTGTATCATAACGGCGCAAGTTACATCCTGTTGAAAAAAATGCCACTGGTAGCCATGATCCCAAAAGGATCCATCCGAGGCATGGGACGGATAGCCGCGCCTTCTGGTGTGGGGTTGGGTTGGGTCGGGTTGCAGAGACGAACATGGAGCGCTGATTGAACCTAAACGATGTCCCTGAGGATGAGGCTCGCGCCCTTCTTGCAGCGCGCTATACCTGTGAGGACTACGGCGAATGGACGACTACGAAGGCATCGCCAGAAGCCTACAGAGTTTCTTGTGGGCTGCTTGATGGGGACGGCGCGAGAACGAATCTTTATGTGGAAATGTTCGTGAAGGTCTCCCAGAAGACCAAGATCACGCATTACAAGTTTTCCGTTATGCGTCGCAGGCCCCTCGACGGTCGCGTTTACCAGCTCGAAATCAAGGTGTTGCCCCGGATCCTGAAAGACCAGCATCAGATGCCGCACGAGCACATTGGGCGACACCGCGAACCCGGAGACGCAACGTGGGCGGCCTGGGGTTTCAATGAGGTCTTGGCGCGATTCGTCCAACAGACTAATATAGAATTTCGTCCCGACCTTGGAAGCCCTCTCGACTTCCGGCTGAGGCCATCATGACGTGCCAACACCTACCAGAGCTTCTAGGCTACGCTTGCCACTCTCTCAACGAGAATGGCAGCCTGGCCCTCATCGAAACAGCTTTCACCTTCAATGATGGTGAGGGCCTGCCCGTGTTTATCGAACGGTCCGGCCAGCAAATTCGGTTCTTCGACGACAACGAGACCGTCTTTCATTTTTTGGGCAGAGGGCTCGGAGACGACGAGGGGAAAATGAACACTCGGTTCATCAGAAATGCGATTGAGCCTTTCGGCCTTACGTTGAATGAGCAAAACGTAATCGAAATCTGGGCGAACGAGGGTGACTCCAAAGCCGCGTTCGCCAAGTACATCAGCGGCCTTCTCGCTGTCGCGCAGCGGGAACGGGAAAGCGAAGGCACGAGCCCGGACATCAGTCTATTTGTCGAAGACGTCGCCATGCACCTCATTGCTTGGAAAGGTCGGGACCGGGTGACAACGGCCCCGCATTTCACAGGCATGTCGAAGACGGAGTACGCGCTTGACTTCATGATCGAAGGCGAAGCGGTCATCGCCATCAATCCTCACCCAATCTCGGTCGGTAGCGCTCTTAAGAAGATGGTCGACATCGCCGGTGCGC
Organism: Castellaniella caeni NBRC 101664; assembly: GCF_001592225.1. GTDB lineage: Bacteria > Pseudomonadota > Gammaproteobacteria > Burkholderiales > Burkholderiaceae_B > Castellaniella > Castellaniella caeni. The sequence continues at coordinate 51,262 of NZ_BCWN01000003.1, forward strand.
AGCCGAACATCAAATTCAGGGTCATCATCGAAGATCGGAATGATCCCAAAGCAGCAGAGACTGAGGGCATCATTCTCACGAGCATGGCGACTGTGATGCCCATGACGCGATTGATCAAGGTATCGCACGCTACCGAGACAGTGAACTAGTCCATCAGCAGGCGTCCAACCCGCGCCTTCACCCTCTGAAGAGGCCTCCGCACGCTGTATCTCGAGGTCGGGACGTTTTCGGAATGGCGCTTGGGCATTCTGACGCACGATAGCCGCAGCCGCTTCAATCAGCCGAACCTACCAAGCCGCTGACGCTCCTCCCTCTCCCTGGAGCCATCTTCATCAAGGGCCAAAAGATCCATGAGACGCAAAATATCCTGACCGCCCGGGGTATTTGGCCTACCAGATACTCAAACGGATACTCAAAAGCAATAGCTTCAACTGGACGAGCATCGGACGCTACTGGGCCCACTGAATGCAAAAAGCCCGCAAGACTGAGCGCCTATGCGGGTTTCGCTTTTTGATGCAGGAATGCATCGGACTACTTTGGACTTCTTCGTCAGAAGAAGTGGTGCCCAGGAGAGGACTCGAACCTCCACACCTTGCGGCACATGGACCTGAACCATGCGCGTCTACCAATTCCGCCACCTGGGCACTGCATAACGTGTATGCTATTGTCTTCGCCAAACCGCTGCTTGTTTGTTGCTGCGTTTCAGCGAAGACAGAACTATACAATACATTTTTTTGGGATGCAAACAGCCTTTGAAAAAGCGAACCAACAACGACAATAACCACGACGCTTACTCCGTGCCGACAACTACTCTACCCCCCGATTTCGACCCCCAGGTTCCCAGCCGCGAGCAGATGCTCGATACCCTGCGACACGCGGGCAAAGCGCTCTCGCTCGAAGCGCTGGCCGACGCCACCCAGGCCACCATCCCCTTGTCCACCGGCTTCATCCGCCGGGTCAAGGCCATGGAGCGTGACGGCCAGGTGCGCTTCAACGCCCAGGGCAGGTTGCAAATCTGCAACACCACCTTCATTGCCGGCGTCGTGCAGGGCCACCGCGACGGCTACGGTTTCTTGATTCCCGACGACGGCAGCCCCGACCTGTTCCTCTCACCCCACGAAATGGCCAAGGTGCTGCATGGCGACCGCGTGCGCGTGCGGCCCAGCGGCGAATACCGCGGGCGCCCCGAAGCCGCCATCGTCGAGGTCATCGAGCGGCGCACCGTCAAGCTGGTGGGCCGGTTCCTGAAAGAGCACGGCGCCTTCGTGGTAGCCCCCGAAGACCAGCGCATCAAGCACGACATCCTGATCCCCGCGCAGGACGCGGGCGGCGCCGAACCGGGCCAGGTGGTCACCGTACAGATCGTGCGCCAGCCCGCCAGCCACGTGCAGCCCATGGGCCGCGTCATCGAGGTGCTGGGCGAGATCGACGATCCCGGCATGGAAATCGAGATCGCCGTGCGCAAGTTCGACGTGCCGGTCGATTTTTCCAAGGCCACGCTGCGCCAGCTGGAAGCCATCCCTGATCACGTGCGCGAGGGCGAATACGCCGGGCGCATCGACTTGCGCGACGTGCCTTTCATCACCATCGATGGTGAAGACGCCCGCGACTTCGACGACGCCGTGTTCTGCACCGCCACCGACCTCGGCACCCCCAAGCGCGCGCGCCCCGGCTGGCGCCTGCTGGTGGCCATCGCCGACGTCAGCCACTACGTCACGCCAGGTTCGGCCCTGGACGACGACGCCATCGAGCGCGGCACCAGCGTGTACTTTCCGCGCCGCGTCATTCCCATGCTGCCCGAAGCCCTGTCCAACGGCATCTGCTCGCTCAACCCCGAGGTCGACCGGCTGGTGATGGTGTGCGACATGATGATCCCGGCGGGCGGCACCAAGGCGGGCACCGTCGTGGCCTACCAGTTCTACGAAGCCGTTATCCACTCGCACGCCCGCACGACCTACACCGACATCTGGGCGGCGCTGCAACAGCCCACCGGGCCCGCCGCGCAAAACCTGGGCGCGCTCTATCCCCACGTACAGACTGCCTACGAGCTTTTCCAGGCCTTCGAACAGGCGCGGCGCAAACGGGGCGCCATCGATTTCGACACGGTCGAAACCCGCATCGTCTGCAACCCGCTGGGACGCATCGAGCGCATCGAGCCCTACACGCGCAACGACGCGCACAAGCTCATCGAAGAATGCATGCTGGCCGCCAACACCTGCGCGGCCGAGTTCATCGTGCGCAACAAGCGCCAGGCGCTGTTCCGCGTGCACGACGGCCCCACACCGCAAAAGCTGCAGGCTCTGCGCGAGGCGCTGCGCCACCTGGGGCTCACGCTCGGCGGCGGCGACGACCCGCAAACCAGCGACTACGCCAAGCTCATCCAGGAAAGCCGGGGGCGGCCCGATTTCGACAGCATCCAGACCATGTGCCTGCGCTCGATGCAGCAGGCCATCTACAGCCCCGAACAGACCGGCCACTTCGGCCTGTCCTACGAACACTACGCGCACTTCACCTCGCCCATCCGCCGCTATCCCGACCTGCTGGTGCACCGCGTCATCCGCAGCATCCTGCACAAGAAGCGCTACCAGCCGCCCGTGCTGCCGGGCCAGGCCACTGATCCCGGCCTGCCCGCCAAAATCCACGAACAAGACGCCTGGGACGCGCTGGGCGCCCTGCTGTCGGCGCGCGAACGGCGCGCCGACGACGCCTCGCGCGACGTCGAGGCCTGGCTGAAATGCTGGTTCGTGCGTGAACACGTGGGCGAAGTGTTCAGCGGGCACATCACCGGGGTCACCAGCTTCGGGGTTTTCGTCACGCTCGATACGCTCTACGTCGAAGGCCTGGTGCACATCTCCGAGCTGGGCAGCGACTACTTCCAGTACAACGACGCGCTCAACGAACTGCGCGGCGAGCGCACCGGCCTGCGCTACCAGTTGGGCGATGCCCTGCAGGTGCAGGTCTCGCGTGTCGATCTCGAAGCGCGGCGCATCGATTTCCGCCCGGTACGCGGCGAAGACTTCAAATCGCTGCAAGCCGAGATCCAGGGCGAGCCGCACGACGCCGGCGCCCGCCCCCGCAAGAAGGCGGCCGGCACCAAACCCGCCGCCCTGCGAGGCACCACGTCGCGCCAGCGGCGGGCGCAAGCCAAGCGGGACAGCCGCCAGGAAACCCCACACAAGAAACGCTCTTGACAGGCCTGCCTGGTCAATGCGCGCACTGACCAGGCAGAGCACGCGCCCCACAGTTACTTTTCAGCAGAACCACATGTCATCCCAACAAATCCTGGCGGGCTTTCACGCCGTGCAAGCCCGCCTGCGCCACGCGCCCGATTCGATTCGCGACGCCTACCTCGACACCACACGCCAGGACGCCCGCATGCAACGCTGCATCCAGCAGCTGGAAGCGGCCCAGGTACGCTGGCACGCCGCCGACGCCGCACGGCTGGATGGCCTGGCACGCGGCGTACGCCACCAGGGCATCGTGGCCCTGGCCAGCGCCCGGCCCCTGGCCATCACGGTGGACGAGGTGCTCGACACCCTCGAAGACCGGCAAGAGCCCGCCCTGCTGCTGGTGCTTGACGGCGTGACCGACCCGCACAACCTGGGCGCCTGCCTGCGCACGGCGGACGCCGCGGGCGTGCACGCCGTCATCGCTCCCAAGGATCGCGCCGTCGGCCTGAACACCACCGTGCAACGCGTGGCCTGCGGCGCCGCCGACACCGTCCCCTATCTGATGGTCACCAACCTCGCCCGCACCCTGCGTGCCCTGCGCGAACGCGACGTGTGGCTGGTGGGCACCGACGACCAGGCCAGCCACGGCCTGCACCAGGTGGATGCCCGGCGCCCCATGGCCTGGGTGATGGGCGCCGAAGGCGAAGGCATGCGCCGCCTCACCCGCGAGACCTGCGACGAACTGGTATCCATCCCCATGCGGGGATCGGTGGAAAGTCTCAATGTCAGCGTCGCCAGCGCCGTGTGCCTGTACGAAACCGTGCGGCAACGCCTGGTGCCCGCCTCATAGACCAGGCACCTCGCTGATGCGACAGCCGCTACGCATGCCACGGGCGGGTCACAGGCATCCCGGCAGACATCCGCATGTCCGACAGAATCCATCGGCATATAAAAAAACCACATAAGCAAAACAAGGTGCGACTGCCATCGCACCGACACGAAAGCGCATAATGGCTGGTTCGGGCGGCACGACCTCCCGCACTCGGCTCGCCCGGGCGCGGGCCTGCAGGCTGCCTCGCTCACTTTTTCTTTCTCGTTCATCGCGCCACTCATGTCCGACTCAGGCTTCACCACTCAGACCGTCCACTTCGGCCACCGCAACGACGCCCAGCACGGCGCCGTCCACGCGGCCGTCCACCCCTCCACCGAATTCACCTACCACGACGCGCACCAGCTGGCGGCGGTCTTCCAGAACCGCCAGAAGGGCTATACCTATGCGCGCACGGGCACGCCCACCACGGCGGCGCTCGAAGCCCAGGTGACGGCCATGGAACAAGGCAACGGCACCGTGGCCTTCGCCACCGGCATGGCGGCCCTGAACGCAGTGTTCTTCGCCCTGCTGCGCCAGGGCGACCACCTGATCGCCAGCAAATACATCTTCGGCAACACCAACAGCCTGCTGATGACGCTGGAAAACTTCGGCGTGGAACTCAGCCTGGTCGATGCCACCGACGCCGCCCAGGTGCAGGCGGCCCTGCGTCCCAACACGCGCATGGTGTTCGTCGAGACCATCGCCAATCCGGGCACGCAGGTGGCCGATCTGCAAACCATCGGCGCCCTGTGCCAGGCGCACAAGCTGGTGTACGTGGTGGACAGCACCCTGTCCTCGCCCTATCTGCGCCGCGGGCGCGACTTCGGCGCCTCGCTGGTGGTCAATTCGCTCTCCAAGCACATCGGCGGGCACGGCAATGCCCTGGGTGGCGCCGTCACGCAGACCGGGCTGTACGACTGGGCCGATTTCCCGCACATCTACCCGCAATACCAGAAAGACGACTCGCACACCTGGGGCCTGCTGCAGATCAAGAAAAAGGGGCTGCGCGACATGGGCGGCACCCTGTCGTCCGACGTGGCGCACCGCATCGCCGCCGGGGCGGAAACCCTGGGCCTGCGCATGAACCGCCTGTGCGGCAACGCCCTGGCGCTGGCGCAAGCGCTCGAACGGCACCCGCTCGTCGAACGCGTGCAGTACCCCGGGCTCGTCAGTCACCCCCAGCACCAGCGCGCCACCGAACTCTTCCAGGGTCTCTATGGCGGGCTGCTGGGTGTGGTACTGAAAGAACACGTGGACGTCTTCGCAGTGCTCAATCGCCTGCGGGTCGCAGCCCTGGCCACCCACCTGGGCGACAACCGCACCCTGGTGCTGCCCGCCGCCCATACCATCTACTATGAAATGGGCGCCGAGCGCCGGGCACTGATGGGCATTCCAGACGGTTTTCTGCGGATTTCGGTCGGAATCGAAGAAGAAACCGATCTGATCAACGATTTTACGGCCGCGCTTGCCTGACATCCACACCGCCCCCGCCGCGCCGACACCCGCCCATGTCCGCGCGGCGGCAACCGCCGGGGCGCGCCGGGCGCGCGCGCCAGGCGACCATCTCATACTGTTTAGACAAACATCAGTAAATACGCGGGTCTTCAGCGTTTTCTCTTGACACTGCGCGGCATTCCCAGGCCTAATACGCCTTAGCCATCGACTTGGGCGCGGGCAGCATCTGCCAGTCGGTCGGCCAACCGGACACATCCATCAAATATGCCGCCGGGCCCCCAGCGGCTGACAATAAACATCAAGGGTTTCTTCAAATGAACAAAACCGAGCTGATCGAGCATATTTCCTCCAAAACCGATCTGTCCAAGGCGGACGTGGGCCGTGCCCTCGAAGCCTTCATCGGCGCGGTGAAGACCACCCTCAAAAAGAAGGGTTCCGTCACCTTGGTAGGCTTTGGCACCTTCGCCGTCTCCGAACGCGCCGCCCGCACGGGCCGCAATCCGCGCACCGGTGAAGAGATCAAGATCAAGAAGGCGCGCGTGCCCAAGTTCCGTCCGGGCAAGGCACTCAAAGACGCCGTCAACTGATCGCCGCCGCCCGGCACCAGCGCGGCACCGCCCACGCGGGCCAGGCAGGGCGACGGGCGCACGCCGCAAAGGCCGCTTTCCAGGCGGCCTTTCGCGTTTCTGTCACAACGCACTTCGACGCACGCCTCCCGGCAACACCCGCCCCGCCGCCACGCGGCCCGATCACGCCCCCCGGCACCAGCGGCCGGATCGCATTTGCCCACAGCCAGGATGCCCCTATATAATCCTCGCCTGTTTGCCTGATTCAGCAGTGCAACGTCCGGGTGCTTAGCTCAGTTGGTAGAGCGGCGCCTTTACACGGCGTAGGTCGGGGGTTCGAGCCCCTCAGCACCCACCAAATTTTTACCCGGAACATCAAGCACTTAGGCTAATTGCCCTAGGTGCTTTTTGTTGTGTGGAGCCCAGAAATCGCTGAAAGCACGGTTTTTGGGACAAATTTGGGACAGTTAGCTTGTCCCAAAACGCACTGATGGGAACCGTTGCTGCCCATCCCGACGCAGACCAGCGCTGGATCACGATTGCCCGCGCCGAACTGCAGCAGGGCTTCGGCGCATCGACGGTCAACAAGTGCTTCAAAAATACCATCGCCACCTCCCCCTACATGCGTTGTTCGCTGCCAAAGAACGCCGACCTTTCCAAGTGGGACTGGGAATGCGGTGCGATCAGCCAAGAAAAAGCTGACGGCATGTTCGTCAACATCAACAACGAGGCGGGCGGTGCCTCTTTGACTTCTCGCCAAAGCACGCCTATCCCGCTGGACGCCATCACTGATCTGGCATACCTGCTTGTGCCCATGGTTCGCGCACTCGCTGTGAAGAGGCCCCAAGGATTCGGACGGAGGCGTAAGCTCTGATCATTGAGGACAAGATAATGAGTCAGAAACGCAAACAGTACAGCGCCGAGTTCAAGGCGAAGGTGGCCATGCAGGCGCTGCGTGAAGAGCTGACAGTGGTGCAGCTCGCCCAGAAGTATGGCATCCACCCGACGATGATCAGCTACTGGAAGAAACAACTTGCCGAGCACGCCGCCGAGATCTTCGCGCACGGCACACGGCACGACGACTCGGCGCAGACCATCGCTGAGCTCTACCGTCAGATTGGACAGCTGAAGGTGGAGAACGATTTTTTGGCCAGCAGGCCCGGCATCATTCCCTTTGCGAGAGGCGCAACCACCTGAACCGGCAGGGCCATGCCGTCAACCGCAAGCGCGTGCAGCGCCTCATTCGACTGGGCGACGCGCAAAGTGCTGTCGTGGCGTGTCTCGAACACCATGGATACGTCGTTTTGCGTAGAGGCTCTCGAGGGGGCGCTACAGCGCTATGGCACGCCGAAAATCTTCAACACGGATCAGGGCTCGCAGTTCACCAGTGACGAGCTCATGGGCGTTCTCAAAGACCACGGGGTGAGAATCAGCATGGATGGGCGGCGGCGCTGCTATGACAACATCTTCGTGGAGCGGCTCTGGCACTCGGTAAAATACGAATGCGTCTACCTGAACGCCTTCGAGGATGGACGGGAATTGCGCCGCGCACTCTTGACCTATTTCGACTGGTACAACAAGGAGCGCCCGCACAAAGCGCTGGACAGAAAAAGCCCAGATGATGTGTATTTTCCCGGTGGGCAGAATCTGTTGGCAGCCTGAGCTAGAAACCACGGATCAGAGCTTACGAACCCTTTCAGGTTGCCTGATGAAAGGGGGCCGCTTCATAGGCCGGGGGTTCGAGCCCCTCAGCACCCACCATCCCGGATGGCCGATTTACAATCCCCTGCATGAATCGCCCCGCCCATCCCCCCAACTCGCTGCGCTGCGGCCTCGACACGCTTGACCAGTTCGACGATGTCATCGACGTGCGTACGCCCGCCGAATACGCCGACGATCACATGCCTGGCGCCATCAACGCACCCGTGCTCAGCAACGAAGAGCGCGTGCTCATCGGCACCATGTATGCGCAAGAATCGCCCTTCAAGGCCACGCGCCTGGGGGCGGCCCTGGTGGCGCGCCACATCGCTGAACACCTCGAAACCCTGTTTGCCGACAAGCCGCAAGGCTGGCGGCCGCTGATCTACTGCTGGCGCGGGGGCAAGCGCTCGGGCGCCATGACCACCTGGTTCAATCTCATCGGCTGGCGGGCGCGGCAGCTGGAAGGCGGCTACAAGACCTGGCGCCGCCACGTCATGGACGCGCTGGAAGTCACACCGACGCAACGGCGCTACGTCGTGCTGACGGGGCCCACGGGCTCGGGCAAGACGCGGCTGCTGCAGGCCCTGGGTGCCGCCGGCGCGCAGATACTCGATCTCGAAGGCCTGGCCTGCCACCGGGGCTCGCTGCTGGGCGGTCTGCCCGACCGCCCTCAGCCCAGCCAGCGCGGCTTTGAATCCGCGCTGCTGCACGCGCTCGAAGCGCTGGCCCCCGAGCAGCCCGTCTTCGTCGAGGCGGAAAGCCGCCGCATCGGCCAGCTCAGCCTGCCCGACAGCCTGCTGCGCGCCATGCACGCCAGCCCCTGCGTCCGGGTGCAAGTCGCCATGCCGCAGCGCATCGAGTTCCTGCTGCAAGACTACGCCCACCTGTTCGCTCAGCCCGAGCACTTCAAGCAACTGCTCGAACGCCTGATCAGCCTGCACAGCCGCAAGACCATCGAAGACTGGCACGCGCTCATCGATAGCGACCGCCGGGCCGACTTGTTCCAGGCGCTGGTCGAAACGCACTACGACCCGGCCTACCGGCGCAGCAGCCACAGCCATTACACTGGCCTGGCGCAAGCCCCGACCTTCAGCTATGACCCCACCGTGGCCGACGGCCACAGTCAGGCGGTCGAGCTGCTGCACCAGTGCGGCGCCTGGCCCGCCGACGCCGCGCAGCCCTGAGCGCCGCAGCGGCATCATTTTCAGATACACCTGCGGCACGCAGCCGCTAGCGCAATTTACTTGGAGTGTTCTTCTCATGACAGAAACCACCATTCCCCGCCTGACCTCCCTGTCCCATGGTGGCGGCTGCGGCTGCAAGATCGCCCCCGACGTGCTGGCAGGGCTGATGCGCAACGCGCTGCCCACAGGCCCCTTCCCCGATCTGCTGGTGGGCACCCAGTCGTCGGACGACGCCGCCGTCTATCGCCTGAATGACGAGCAGGCGCTCATCGCGACCACCGATTTCTTCATGCCCATCGTGGACGACCCGCGCGACTTCGGCCGCATCGCCGCCACCAATGCGCTCTCCGACATCTATGCCATGGGCGGGCGGCCCATCATGGCCTTGGCCCTGGTCGGCATGCCGCTCAAGTCGCTGCCGCCTGAGACCATCAACGCCATTTTGGCGGGCGGGGCCTCCGTCTGCCAGGAAGCCGGCATCCCCATCGCCGGGGGCCATTCCATCGACTCGGTCGAGCCCATCTACGGCCTGGCCGTGATGGGCCTGGCGCACCCGGATCACATCAAGCGCAACGACCAGGCCCAGGCGGGCGACGTGCTCATCCTCAGCAAGCCGCTGGGCGTGGGCGTGCTGTCGGCGGCGCTGAAGAAAAACCAGCTGGACGAGGCCGGCTACCAGGCCATGATCGCCAGCACGACGCGCCTGAACACCCCCGGCACGCAGCTGGCGCGGCTCGATCAGGTACACGCGCTCACCGACGTCACAGGCTTCAGCCTGCTGGGCCATACGCTTGAAATGTGCCGGGGCTCGCAGCTGCGCGCCGAGCTCGACTACGCCGCCCTGCCCTGGCTCGAGCCCGCCCCCGCCCTGGTGCGCGCCGGCTTCCAGACGGGTGCCTCGGGGCGCAACTGGAACGCCTGCCGGGCTGAGGTATCGCTTGCCGCCCACCTGCCCACCGAGGCGCAGGCGCTGCTCACCGACCCGCAAACGTCGGGCGGGCTGCTGGTGGCCTGCGCCCCCGAGGCCGCGGGTGAAGTGATGGCCCTGCTGCAGGCCGACGGCTGCACACAGGCCGCGCGCATCGGTCGCCTGGTGGCCGGCACGCCGCACATCCAGGTATCCTGATTCCTCTTTCCGCCCGGATACCGTCATGACAGAACCGCTCATCATCGGCCGCAACGCCCAGGGCCAGGCCACCCTGCTGCCGCACATGGCCAACCGCCACGGCTGCATCACCGGGGCCACCGGCACTGGCAAGACGATCACGCTGCAGGTGCTGGCCGAGGCCTTCTCGCGCATCGGCACCCCTGTGTTCATGGCCGACGTCAAGGGCGACCTCTCCGGCATCGCGCAAGCCGGGGTCGCCACCGACAAGCTCAAGCAGCGCCTGCAGACCCTGGGCCTGCCCGAGCCCGTCTGGGGCGGCTGCCCCACCACGCTCTGGGACATTTTCGGCGAGCAGGGCCACCCCGTGCGCGCCACGGTGTCCGATCTGGGCCCCTTGCTGCTGGCACGCATGCTCGATCTCAACGACACGCAGGAAGGGGTGCTCACCCTCACCTTCCGCGTGGCCGACGACGAAGGCCTGCTGGTACTCGACTTCAAAGACCTGCGCACCATGCTGCAATACGTGGCCGACCACGCCGCCGAACTGCGCACACGCTACGGCCAGGTGTCCACGGCCTCCATCGGCGCCATTCAGCGCAGCCTGCTGCGCCTCGAAGCCGAGGGCGCCGAGCATTTTTTCGGCGAACCCATGCTCGATGTCTTCGACTGGATGCGCAGCGATGCGCAGGGGCGCGGCATGGTCAACATCCTGGCCGCCGACCGTCTGATGCAATCGCCCCGGCTGTACGCCGTCTTCCTGTTGTGGATGCTGGCCGACCTGTACGAGCGCCTGCCCGAGGTGGGCGACCTCGACAAGCCCAAGCTGGTGTTCTTCTTCGACGAGGCGCACCTGCTCTTCAAGGACGCCCCCAAGGCCCTGCTCGAAAAGATCGAACAAGTGGTGCGCCTGATCCGCTCGAAGGGCGTGGGGGTCTATTTCGTCACGCAGAACCCGGGCGACATCCCCGACACCGTGCTGGGACAGCTGGGCCACCGGGTGCAGCATGCCTTGCGCGCCTTCACCCCGCGCGACCAGAAAGCCGTCAAGACCGCGGCCCAGACCATGCGACCCCGCTCGGGGCTGGACATCGAGGCCGCCATCACCGAGCTGGCCGTGGGCGAGGCGCTGGTGTCGCTGCTCGATGCCAAAGGCCAGCCCACCCCCACCGAGCGCGTCTGGATGGCCGCGCCGGGCAGCCGCATCGGCCCGGCCACCGCCGCCGAACGCGCCCAACTGCGCTCGTCATCCAGCCTGGCGGGCAAGTACGAACAAGCGATCGATCGCGAATCGGCCTACGAAATCCTGCAGCAACGGGCACAGGGCGGTGCGGCCCAGCCGCGCGCCGGGGCTGCGGCCCAGCCGCAACCGGCAGCCGGGGCGCAAGCGCCCGCCGCGGGCCTGGGCGGTGCGCTCAACGACTTCCTGTTCGGCTCCACGGGGCCGCGCGGCGGCCACCGGGATGGCGTGGTGCAAAGCGTGGCCAAGAGCATGATGCGCAATGCCGCCAACCAATTGGTGCGCGGCCTGCTGGGTTCGCTGGTGGGGCGCCGCTGAGGCGCCGGGCCGGACAAGAACGGACGGCTTACGTGTCCAGCGACACCAGTGGCATGAGCGGCAACGCGCAGGCTTACACGCAGGCAATCTACCGCATCGACGGCCCGCCCCCCGTCTTGCTGCGCATCGGCCAGGTCTCGGCCGCGCTGGCGCAGCTGCACCAGCATCACGGCTGCGCCAGCAGCGTGTTCATCACTGCCTGCAACCCGCGCAGCCGACGCCTGCGCCCGGCGGCCAACCAGCGGCGGCTGCGCGCCCTGCGGCGGGCGCTGGACGTGCTGGGCCGCGCCTATCTGCCCGCCTGCGGCCTCGATCCACAGCACCTGTGGCCCGACGAACCCAGCCTGTGGGTGCCCGGCCTGCCCCTGCGCCAGGGCCTGCAGCTGGCCCGGCGATTCGGGCAGAACGCCATCGTCTGGTGCCGCGACCCGCAGCCCGCGCGCCTGGTCTGGACGTACCCGCCAAAGGCCCGGACACGCGCCGAAGGCCGGGGCACGACCAGCGCAACGCCCTGGGGAAACCCCCAATGCACTCGTCCCTCGGGACGCCTATACTGAAGTTGCTACCAGATGGTAGCTCTTCTTCGCCCGAACGGCGTTGACTTATGCACCGCCTCAGCGCGGTGTGACTGCCCCAGTGGCAGTAGGGCCCCACCAGAAGGTGGGGCCTTTGCATGCAAGGGCTCTGCCTTCGCGAAGCCAACCTTCGCAAGCCCAGCCCATACCCTCTATGCCTGCGTCGAACCCTCCTGCAAACAATCGGGCGCTGCCATCACGCGGTTTCGCCCGGCCGCCTTGGCACGGTACAAGGCCTCGTCGGCCGCCTTCAGGGTCAGTGCAGAATCGCCCTCGCACCAGGGGGCCACGCCGATGGACACCGTCACCACATCGTCCGGCAGCAGCGCGGTCTGCTCGACCACCGCGCGCACCCGCTCGGCCACCAGCACCCCGGCGGCCAGCCTGGTGCCAGGCAACAGCGCCAGAAACTCTTCGCCTCCCATGCGAAACAGGGCGTCGGCCTCGCGCGCCTGGCTGCGCATCAGCTGGGCCACCTGCTGGATCACGCGATCCCCGGCATCATGTCCGTACTGATCGTTGATGCGCTTGAAAAAATCGATGTCCAGCACCATGACCGAAAAGGGCCGCCCGGCCACCTTGCAGGCCAGCAGCGCCGCGTTCAGGCCGCGACGATTGCCCAGACCGGACAAGGCATCCACGTAGGCCTCGTCGCGCAGTTGCCCCATCCGCGCTTCTACCATGTCCAGCGCGGCCAGCAGCGCCCGCTTGAGCTGTTGTGCCTCGAAATACCAGCCGCGCACCGAGCGGACGCGCCGCGCCAGGCCCTGCTCGTAACCGTGCTGCACCAGCAGGGCCAGCTCGCGCAGCGGACGTGCAATCCAGTAAGACAGCATCCACAACAGGATCATCAGCAGGGCGGCAGGCGCCAGCGTGAGCCACAGCACATGGCGCATCAACCCACTGAGCCGCGACAGGGTCGCCGCCGTGGGACGCTGCACGACGATCCCCCACTTGGACAAAGGCGCATAGGCATAGCCCGCCAGCATGTCGATCCCCTGGCTGTTGACGAGGCGTTGCTGGCCTGCCCGCCCCTGCAAGACCTCGTCGATCACCGTGTTGCCCTTCACGGGATGCCCGATGCGCTCGGTCTCCGGGTGATAGAGCATGAGACGGTTGGCATCGACGACATAGACGTATGTGTCGTTGCGAAAGAATTGCTGGCTGATCAGGCGCGACAGACCGCCGTCCGCCTTCAGGTAGAACGTGCCCGCGACATAGCCCAGATAGCGGCCATCGGGTGTCTGCAGGGGATGTGTGAGCTGCACGGCCAGGTTACCCAGCAAAGACACGAAAGGCCGACTGATGGTCGCGATACGGTAGCGATCGGCGACGTCCGGCCCGGGCTGGCTGGCCCGGCGTCCTTCCAGCTGTAGCGTCTTTGGCACCACGAACGAGATGATGCCGTCGCTATCCGTGATGCTGACGGCATTGAAGCTGACCCCCTGCTCGCGCAGGCGGTGCAACTCGGTCTGTACCACGCGGGCATCCATGTCGGAGCGCCCCATGCGCCCGGCGGCATAGGCCAGGTCTTGCTGCGCCTGGCGCAAGATGTCCGAAATGGTGGCCGCCAGCTTTTGCGCAAATGCTTCGTTGGTGTCGAGCGTATCGGAGATCAGCTGTTCGCGTTGTGCCTGATAGACCCCCAGGGCCCCGGCCACCAGCAGGGCCAACGTGCTGCACACCGACAACATCAAGATCAGCTGTCGTAAATTGATTCTGGACGGTCGCCAAACCCGCATCCCCTACCCTCTGAACAGTATGCCGACCCCTCAAAGACCTGAGCGCCGATACCGGGCAGACTACACCAAGCACAAAGGCGGACTCAATCAGACCGACTACGGACTTACCCCACGCAACACGCCGACAGCACCACGAACACGCCGCGCGGCTTACTGCCGCGTGGCCGCCCGCGCCTGCTGCCAGTCGAGCAGCGCGCGCGTGGCATGCGCCATGATGCGCTCGTAGCGCGCTTGCGCCAGCGTGTCGCGCAAGGCCTGCAGCAAGGCCTGGGTGCCCGTGCGGGCGAGCGTCGGCAGTTCGGGATGGCCGAGCAGGCCGATCTGGACATGCGCCAGGGTGTCGGCCACCAAACGCCAGCCCAGCGTGGGCATGCGGGCGTCGAGCGACACGAGCAGGCTGCCCAGGGTTTGCAGCACGGGCTGCGCGGCAGCCAGGTCGGCCCCCGCCGACATGGCGTGCCAAAGCGCCATGTGAATGGCGCGCCGCAGCTCGATCTTGAAATCGATCGCGGCGGCCTCGTCGACCTCGATCTGTTCGAAGTGCCGCTGGAAGCGCGCCTCGGCGGCGGTATCCAGTACGGTGCGCAAATCGCCGATGAGCATTGTCAGGGGTGGAATGGCGGCAATCTCGAACGCCTGGCTGAACGCCACGCCCCACTGATCCAGCCCGGTGAGCAGCAGCCCCAGTCGCAGCGCCTGCGCGTCGGGCGTCGCGCCCGCGCGGCACCAGTCGTGACACTGCTGCCGCGCCTCGGCCAGCGGCTGGATGCCTCCGGCAGGGTCGGCAGCCAGGCGAAAGACGCGGGCAAATACGCCTTGCGCCCGATGTGCCGCCTCGATCTGCACCTGTCGTGAGGCAAGGTCGGCCAGCGGATCAACAAAAGCGGGGGAGATTTCTTGAGTCATCGGAATTACTGAGTGAGGGTATCCTTGTCGCGGACAGGAAACCCGGAGATTACGGCAATTGCCGCAACTGAGCACTGACCCACGCAAAACCCAGGTGTTCCTGCTCCAGCCGCAGCCCCTGGCGCAGGTGGTTGTCGCGCAAGGCATCATACAGTTGACGCTCCGTCGCGGTAAGGTGAGGCAGGTCGGCTTGCTGGGGCTTGTCTTCGTGGCCCCAAAAATCCCGGTGCGCCTCCAGCGTGGCCCGATCCATCAAGACGGATCGCACCTGCGGAAAAAACCCGCGCAACTGGTTCAAGATGGCAAAGCCGTGGGTATCGATATCCCCCCAGTAATAGAGGGGGAGCCGATGCAGCCAGCCCGCCTGGGCCAGCGCATCCCAGCCGTAGCCCGCGCCAAAGACGGCCAGGCCGCCAGGCATCGAGGGCAGGCTCAGAAAATTGATTTCGTTTTCAGTGATGATGACGCGCCGGACAGCAAGCCGCAATTGGCTGAAACTGTGAACATCCAGCGTCATGTCGGGACACGTCAGGCCCTCAAGCGTCTGGACGGCCGGATCGAGCACGCGGCAGCGAATGCGCACCGGCTTGTCCAAAAAACCATAACGGGCGGCAAATTGCGCCACGCCGGTGCTATCCGCCTCGATTGACTCGGCAGGCAGGGCGAGATCCAGCAAGGCAGCCAGCACGGCACGATGGGTTTCGATCAATTTGCTATGGACACCCGGGGCATCCACCTGCCGCAGATAAACGGCCGGGCGCGGATGCTGCCGTACCCACACCACCACCTGCAGCAGCGCGGGCCACTGGGGGTGCAGCGCCAAGGCCTGCAAGGGGTATTTGCACACCCAGGGCAGCACGTCCGGACAGCGCTGGCGCGTCATCCGCACCAGGTCGGCAAAACGCTGCCAGTCGGCCTGCTTGTCCAGCCAACGCACGGCATCGTCCAAGGCATCCAGCCACAAAGCGGCAGGCAACTGCTGCTCGCCCTGCACCCGGTGGCGCACGGGCTGCCACTCGATGCGCAAGGGCGGCGCATTGCGCAGCCCCGCGGCCCAGGCGCGCACGGCCTCGAAGCGCTCGGTGATATCCGCCGAGCCAGGCTTTTTCAGACTCAGGCGCAAGGGAAAGTGCGTGGCGGCGCCACAGGCCTCGCGCAGCAGTTCGCCGCGATCCCAGAGGCGCTGCACCTGGGCCCGGGCTTCTTTAGCGGTCGTCCACATCGCCAGCCTTGCGTGCCCGGTAATCTTCGATGCTCAGGTTGCGCAGGCGCGACGCCCGCCCGCCTTCGTTATGCACGAACCCGACACTGGAGACGAAGGGCTCGATGATGTGGATTTTCTGCAGCGGGGTGACGATGAGCAGTTGCAGATTCAATTGCCTGAACAGGGTCAGCCCATACTCGGCGGATTCATCCGAGCCGCGCCCGAACGCCTCATCGATGACGACGAACCGGAAAGACCGCGAACGCACGGCCCCCCATTCGAGGCCGAACTGATAGGCCAGACTCGCGGCCAGGATCGTATAGGCCAGTTTTTCTTTCTGCCCGCCAGATTTACCGCCGGAATCCGAATAATGTTCCTGCTCGCTGTCGTCGGCGCGCCAACGCTCGCTGGCGGCAAACAGGAACCAGTTGCGCACGTCGGTGACCTTGGCCGTCCAGCGGCGATCTTGCTCGGACAGGCCCTCGCGCCCCCGGAAGCGGTCGACGATCGCCTTGACCTGCAAGAACTTAGCCTCGGAATATTGCGCATCTTCCGAACCCGTGACGGCCCCCTCTGTGCAGGCCCGCAACTCTTGCTGGAAATCGCGAATCTCGACATCCGGACTCAGCTGCGATTCGAGCACGATGTAGCGCCCCGGGTTGTAATCGATTTCACCCAAAGACTGGTTGATGCGCGCAATGCGATCTTTGATGGTTTCCCGCTCGCGCGCCAGCTGCGCATTGAAGTTGGCAATCTCGTTGATGGCGTTGACGTTGAGCAATTCTTTGAAGCGCGCCACAAAACGCGGCAAATCGTCCGCATTCAAGCGATCCAGCATGCGCCGGAACTCATCGGCGGCTTCCAGGCTGGCATCGACTTCGGCGGTTTCCAGCTTGAAGGCTTCTTTGAAGGACACCATGGCTTTGATGATCTTCTCGGCCAGGCGCTTGAGCTTGCCGTCTTCATTATCGATGTCGGCCTGCAGCCAGGTACGCACATCCTGCTCGCGCTTGTCGCACGACTCGACCGTCAGTTGGTGCGCACCCAAAGCCTGGGCCGACAACTGCCGCAGGGCAGGCGCCAGCGCGGCATCGACGAGCGACTCAGCCAGCAAGGCCTCGGTCTGCGCCCGCAAGTCGGCCGCGGCCTGCTGGCGCTGCTGCACGTCACCCCGGCTCTCGAGGGCGGCTTTCCAGCGCTGCGTGGTCTGTTCGAGCAGCCGCTGCTGGGCCGCCAGGCGCTCGCTAAGCTGCTTGAGCCTGTCCGACGCCTGCTCCAGCGCCCGATACTCCTGTTCGAGGGCCGCGATTTCCGTGGCCACGC
The DNA here is from genome assembly GCF_001592225.1 of Castellaniella caeni NBRC 101664. GTDB lineage: Bacteria > Pseudomonadota > Gammaproteobacteria > Burkholderiales > Burkholderiaceae_B > Castellaniella > Castellaniella caeni. The sequence goes on from NZ_BCWN01000003.1 coordinate 68,622, forward strand.
CAGCCCAATCCAATTCGTCGAAACTGGTGAACTCATCGAGCCGCGCCAAGGCATCGAGCTGCGTCTGCAGCCCCTTGCGCTCGGTTTCGAATTTGGCAATCCGGGCACCCACCTCGCCCAGCTGGGCTTCCAGTTGAGCGCGGCGCGCTTCCAGGGCGGCAATCTTGGCTTCGTTGCTCCAGCCCAGCACGTAACGGCTGCGGTCATCGATGCGACGGCGATCGTCTTTTTCGTGCCGCCCGCTGGGGTCTTTGACCTGCCCTGCCCGCGTGATGGCCCGCGCCTCGCGGCGGAACTGGTCTTGGTTGGCGCAGCAGGCGACGTCAAAACGGTGCGCCAGCTCGCGCTCGAGCCAGTCGTAATAGGGTGAATCGGGTTTGATCGCCAGCTTGCGCACCAGTGAATCCGGGTGCAGGACGGGCAAGGGGGCCGCCTTGCGTGCCCGCACATGAAAGTACACCAGGCGACCCCGCAGGTGATTGCCATCCACCCACTGGGCCACGGCCCGATAGTGTTCATCGGGCACCAGCAAGGCCAGGCCAAAACCGCGCAACAGCCGTTCGGTGGCGCCTTCCCAGGCGCGCTCGTCTTCCCGCACCTGGATGAGCTCGCCCACAAAAGGCATGTCTCCCGCGTCCAGACCCAGCGCGGCGCACAAGGCCTCGCGAATCTGCACCTGCTGCACGTCGATATTGCTGCGGCGCTGCTTGAGGCTGTCGATCTCCAGGCTCAACTGCTCATGCGTCTGGCGTCCCTGGCGCAGGGTAACGGCCTGCTCGGTGACGGCATTCTGCATGTCGGCTTCGCGGGCGCTCAAGGCCTCGCGGCTGTCCTTGAAGAACGTCTGCTGTCGGTCAAAAGCAGCCGCATCCGTTGCCGCATCGGCCTGCACCCGCACGGCCAACTGCCGATAGCGCTCGGCCTTGTCACGGCGGCGATCCCGCAACACGCTTTTTTGCTGGATCTCGGCCGCCAAACGGCCCAGCCGGTCGCCGCCGTTCTCATGAATCGCCTGCTTGAGCTCGTCGGCCTGGGCTTGCTGCTGCACGCGCTCGGCTTCGATACGCTCGATCTGCGACTCGACCCGGCGCGACTCGTCTGCCAGCAAGCCCAGGCGTTTGTCCAGCAAAGCGAGCTTCAGTTGGGCAAAATAGGCGCGTAGACCCTCACGGCAGTGGCGCAAGTGGCCCACGTGCGCTGCCAGCTGTGTGTGGCGACCACAGTCGGCCACCAGCGGCGTGAGGTGCTCCACTTGCTCGCGCGCCCTGAGTACGGCTTGGTACGCCCGGTTGAGATCATCGAAATGGGCGATCAGGGTCTGAATGCGCGAAGCCACCTCGAAGGGTTCCAGCATGTGGCTGCGGACAAAATCAGTGAGATTGCCCACCGACTTCATCGAAACCGTCTGATGGAAGAGTTCGAGCGCCTGATCGTTTTCGATGCCAAAGCGGCGGCGAAACCACGCGGCGTAGGGCGGAAACGTATCTTGCAGGTCGGCGCCGGAGGCGCGCAGGCGCTTGCGCAGCACCGCAATGTCCGTGCCGAAATCGGCAAAGTCGGTCGCGATCGCCATCTCGCGCTCGGCTCCGACGAAAAACCGCGCGGGCTGGCCGTGCGACTCTTTCATCCAGAATACTTGCGCAAGCGACACCGTCTGGTCGTAGCCAGCGTTGTGAAACACCCCCAGGATGACCGAATAACTGTTGTGATCGCGCAGCGAGACTGGCCTGGCGGCCCCGGTGACCTCGTTGCGCTCAGACTTGTAATGCCCCAGCACGTAAGAACGCAGGCTGCGTTCTTTGGCGTCGGCCCCCGCCGCCTTGTTGTAGGCGATGCGGTTGGCGGGCACGAGCAGCGTCGTGACGGCATCCACCAAGGTGGACTTGCCCGAACCGATATCCCCGGTGAGCAAGCCATTTCTGCCATCGAGCTGCAGCGTCCAGACCCGCCCGTCGAACGTGCCCCAGTTATAGACCTCGAGGCGCATGAGGCGAAAGCCGGACAAGGCATCGTCGGCGACGAAATCCAGGCCCAGGGATTGCGCGTCATTCATCCCGCTCTCCAGAATCGCTTGCATCATCCGCCAACGCAGCCCGATAGCCCGCCAGGCGCGCCTCGAACTCAGCCAGCCACTGGGCATCCACAAAAGCCTTGAGAATGCGGCGCACCTCGTAGCTGGCGCCGACGGTGCCCTGGGCGGACTTGAGTTTGTGCAAAAAACCGAGTTCCAGCACTTTGTTGATGGTGGCATCGACCCGGTCGATGAGCCGCGCCTCGTTGCTGTCATCAGGCAGAAACACCCGGATCAGCTCGACGATTTCATCGCGCGAAAGCACCAGGCGCGGGTCGCTGCCCCCGGCGTCCGACTCGGCCAGCTTCTTGCGCAGCAGCGCCAGCAACAGGCTGACCGGAAACGACAGAGGGCGTCGCGCCATCAGACGGGGCAAGGCAGGCGCGGCCCCATCGGCGGCGGATTCCGCCCGGGCCTTCAGGAAGGCATAGCCTTCGGCCTCATCGAGCACCAGGTCGAGATTGAGCACCGCGACATAGTCGCGCACGCGGGCCTGCAAATCGAGCAGGCGGGCCCACTGGCGTTCGTCCTGCTGCCGGTATTGAACCCCTTTCAGCAGCCCGATCAACAGCACCGACAACTCAGCCCCGGGCGGCGCGACTTCTTCGGGCGGGATTTGAATTTCTTGCATCTCTGACTTACTCGACAAGGTGGTGCGACGGCATGGGTTCGCCAACTGTGCTAACGGACGAACACGACGCGGGGAAGCCGGGCCGTACGCCGGATCGGCCCCCCTTCGGTCAACGCCTGCCAGGCGACTGACTCGAAAGCGGTCTCATCCACGGCGACCGTGAAAGTATCACAACCCAGTTGCAAGTATGTGACAAGCTCGGCCAGGCCCTGCTGCAGCGGCTGCTCGGCAACGAGCTCAGCCAGACTGACCTGGGCCTTGCCCTGCAGCGCGTGGCGCACATGGCGCGTCAACCTGGCCTTGTCCACCACCACCTGCTCGAACAGCGCCGCCGGATCGATGGCTTCATCGCCCGCCTGCAGCGCCAGGCTGGCCAGCACCGGCTTGAGCGCGGGCGTATGCAAGGGGCGCTCCATCACCAGCTCGACCTCGGCCTGCGGCAGGTCGATCCACATGGAAACCGCGGCGGGAAACTGGGCGCGCAACGCCAGGGCCTTGCTTTCGATGCCACGCAAGATATCCATGATGCGCCGGTTTTCCAACCAGGCCTGGTCGTCGAGAAAGCGCCGCAGTTGCTGCGACAAGGCGGCCACCGTGCGCTGCGTGTGTTCACCGGCCTCGAGCCAGTCATAGTGAATGCGCCGCGTGCGGCCGTCGGGCCGTAACTGGGCCACCGCCGGCAGCGCCAGCACGCGATCGAGCAGTTCGGTCAGCGCTTCCTGCCTGCGACTGGACAGCAGAAAATCCCAGAATGCGCGAAAACTCTTGCCCTGGTCGGAGTCGGCAATCATGTCGCGTTCACCCATGATTTCTTCCAGCAGCTCACCCTTGCCACCGTCCCACAGGGCAATGCGCTCGCGCACGCGCCGATCCAGCTGACGAAAATTGTGTTCCACCTCGCGAAAGTCGGCCAGCAACTCGTGCGCCCCGCGCAAAAACTGCTGAAAACGGTCTCTGATGGCCGTTTCGTCCAGCACCTCGATCTCGCCCGCTTCGACCCGCGCGATCTCGGCGTCGAGCTCTGCGCGCTTTTGCCGCAAATCGGCCAGACGCCTGTCCGGATCGGCATCACTGCCCGCGCTGATCTGCTTGAGCAGGTCAAACAGGGTCAGCAGCCGCGACTCGGTGCCCACGAACTGCCGCTCGGACAGCTGCACCAGCCAGACCAGCGCCTTTTCAGTGGCCGGCGTCAAATCGAACTGGGCCTCGTCCGTACCCGTCTTGTAGAACTTGCGCAGCCACCCTTTATCCGGCTGCGCCCAGTCATTCAGGTAATCGAGCGCCGACTTGGGAAATGCGCTTGCCCCCTTGTCCCCCAGCTGCAGACGCAACGCATACAGCTCGTCTTCCAACGCCTCGGCCAGATCGGCCGCCGCCATGACGCGCACATTGGGTTCGACGAACACCCGCTGCAAGAAGCTGGCAATCAGCGGCGCATGGTCGGAGCGCAGCAGACGCCAAGCGGGGTGATGGGTGCGAAGCGCATCGAGCGTAGCAAAATCAAGCATCAGAGATGGCAACTGCCACGTCGTCGGGACAGCCGGGAGATTCAGGGGAAGAAAAGGGGCGTGCGGGGTGAAGCATAAACCAAACGCGATGCTCGGCAAATGGAACCGGGACGAACATCCGGCATGGCCTGAAATTTTGCCTCGCGACTGGCGCTTGGCTGAGACTGGAACGCTACTTGGAAGGCCGGACAGTCGCCAGAGGCAAGAACAGAGTCAGCGGCGAATCGGGCAAGGCAATGAAGCCATGATGCCGATAGAAGGCCGAGGCCGCATCGTCTTTGGCATCTACCATCATGGCAAAGGCGGCAATCTCGGCGCGGGCAACACGATCAAGCGCATCGGCCAGCAGAGCACCACCCAGCCCTTGTCCCTTGAAAGCCTGATCCACAGCCAAGCGGCCCATGCGAACCGCTGGCACCGTCGGATAGCGCGGCAGCTTTTTGCCGATATTAGCGGGAAGCTCTGTCAGCAAGACACTTGACGACGCAAGTGTATAGTAGCCCGCGATTCGTTGCTCACCAGCCAAAGCAACATAGCAAGCAGCGACACGACGACGAACATCCTGCGAGGCTTGCGTCTGTATGTAGCGATTCAAAGGCTCCGAATCGCTGTTGAACGCAGCACGATCATGCTGGCCATCCAACAGGACAAGTTTGAACGGCGCACTGCTCATTCAGCGCTCAGGAGTGTATTGCGGCGGGAAAAAGCGCGTTTCAGGGCCGGTGTTTGTTTCGGCGGCGATAGCAGCGCCTGAGCAAAGCACTCCTGATCCGCCATCGACAAACGGATGACCTCGGCCTGCTCGATGGCGCGTTGTGCTGCATCCTGGATAGCTGTGACCACGAAGTCGGTCATGGTGCGTCCCTGAAGCTCAGCGGCACGTTTGAGCATCGAATGCAGATCGGTACTGATTCGTGCTTCGAGACGGGCGGTAGAAATGGCCGTAGGCATAGTAAGAGACCTCCTTATAAAAGGATGCGGCAATTTGCCGTACGTGTCAACCGTAAATCTTTTCAAAATATGGCATAAGCCTGAACGTGGGGGCATGTTTGCAACGCCCCCTCTGTCACACGACAAGTTCGTTCGCGGCCTGTGCAACAGGCGACTGGCTGAGCGGGAAATGTGCCTGACCGGCGAAGCTGTGGATAACTGATGCTGCAGAGCCTTCGTAACAAAGGTAACGGAGGCAATTTACCATTCCAAACAATGAGGTGACCTGTTCCGAAGTATTGGGCGCACTACAACAAGAAGAGGCCAGCATCAGCAACCGTCGCCCTCAAATCCTGCGTTGACACTTGGTTGACACCCCAGCCGCAGGCAACAAAAAAGCCACCGCATTGGGTGGCTTCAATGTCCTGATTTAACAGGGGAAATTCTGGTGGCGCATCCCTGATTCGAACAGGGGACCTGCGGATTATGATTCCGTCGCTCTAACCGGCTGAGCTAATGCGCCAAAGCACGCAATTATAGCAAGAAATTTTCAGTGTGCAAGTAGGCAGCCTTGTCCAACATCGGATCAGGCTGAACAAGGTCTCGTGCTTCCAATCTCAGACGATGCCCGGGATACGAGAGCGGGGGCGTCGACCATCAAGATGGTGACCTTGACCCCGTGCAAGACTGGCTCAGACAGCGACAACCCCGGATGCACGCCCGGCCACAGGCCCCGCACCTTGCATTTCGCCTGGCAGGCGCCTCATACTGAACCATTGCTCGAATATAGGGGAATCCCCGATGGCTGATACCGACATCACCTTTGAACAACGCGCCCAGGGCGCCATCATGGGCGCCTACATTGGCGACGCCCTGGCGCTGGGCCCGCACTGGTACTACGACCTCGACGCGCTGCACCGCGCCTATGGCAACTGGATCACCGACTATACCGACCCCCAGCCCGACCGCTATCACGCGGGCCTGAAGGCGGGGCAATCGTCGCAGGCGGGCTATATCCTCGACCTGCTGGTGCGCTCGCTGGCCGAAAAAGGCCAGTACGACGAGGCTGATTTCTGCCAGCGCCTGGATGACGAACTCTTCGCCCGGATCGACGGCACGCCGATGAACGGGCCTGGCGGCTATACCAGCCAGTCCATCCGCGAGGCCTGGCGCCTGCGCGTACGCGAGCACCAGCCCTGGGGCCGGGTGTCGGGCCTGGCCGACACGACCGAGGCCGCCGAGCGCATCATGGCGCTGGCTGTGCGCTACGCCTGGCAGCCGACGGCGCTGGCCCAGCTGGCCTCGACCAACACGGCGCTCACGCAGCACGACACCACCGTCATGGCCATGACGGTGGCCTACGCCTGCGTGCTGGGCAGCCTGGTGCGCGGCGAGCCGCTGGACGCCCAGACGTCCGAACGCCTCATGCAGCGGGTGCACGACGGCTCGCTGCCCTTTCACGCGGTCACCCGCGCGGGCGAGCAAACGCCCCCCGTCGGCCCCGAGACGCCGCGCCACGCGGGACAATTTCCCTCGCCCGACGCGCTGTTGACGGCATCGTGCATCGTGCGCGCGGCCACCGACCCCGATATCCGCATCGAACCCGCCTGGAAGGCGTCGCTGGTCTACGGCATGCCGTGCGCGGTGTATCACCAGTTTCCCGCCGCGTACTATCTGGCGGGGCGCTTCCAGGGCAATTTCGAGCAGGCCGTGCTCAACGCCGTCAACGGCGGCGGCCAGAACCAGGCGCGGGCCATCCTGACCGGCGCGCTGGCGGGTGCCATCGGCGGCATCCAGGCCATCCCCGACCGCTTCATCGAAGGGCTGGAACACCACGAACAGCGCCTGGCCTGGGCCGCCCAGATCGCCAAGCAGGCGCAGCAAGTACCTCAAAAAGAAATCTAACGCACCGGCAGAAAGTTGAAGAACAGCAGGCCCTGCAGATAATTGATGCCCAGACGCCGCATGCTCTCGTCCTGCAGCTCGGCCACCAGATCCAGCCGGGCGATCATGCGGCCAAACTCGCGCTCGAAGCTCAGGTTGGCCACGCCGTTGCCCAGCTCATTGGACAGTAGCAGGGGTCGGCCCTGGGCATCGCGGCGCGTGGCCAGCATCCAGGCGGCGATCTCGACGTTGCGCGCGGCGTTGAAGACGTGCTGCGCGCTGACCGAATCCGTCACGTGAAAGCGCGTGCGCCCGCCATGCGCCACGATGATCATGTTCGCCAACCCCAGCACGAAAGCGGCGACACGGTCTCCCGGGTAGCGCGGATCCATCGCCACGGACAGTACCTCGATATCCTGCAGCCCTTCCAGTTCTTTGGGCACCTCGCCCGCGCGGATGCGGCCGTCGCCCTGGGCCAGGGCGGCCTTCAGGTCGGTGAAGCCCGTCTTGCGCCACTCGATGGGATTGCGCCGGTACAGTTTTTCCAGCAGGCGCGACAGGCTGTCCAGGTTGTCGCGCATGGCCAGCGTCTGCACCCGGTTGATGTCGTTTTGCACCAGCTGGTCGCTCGACATGGACTCGGCGCGGGGGCCGTCGGCGGGCGCGGAGACGCAGCCCGCCAGGGACAGGCAGCCCAGCACGAGCAGCCGGGCCAGCCAGCCCCCGGCGCTGCATGGCCCGCCCATCAATATTGCCGCGCCCGATCCACCACCCCGGTAATGGGCTCGCCGCGCACCACGGCGCGAACCTTGCCCGCGATCTGCTGCACGGTCAGGCCCATCAGGCTGGCCCCGGCGATGTGCGGCGTGACCTCGATGCGGCGGTCGGCCCAGAAAGGATGGCTGGGCGGCAGGGGCTCTTGCTCGAAGGCATCCAGGGCGGCCCCGCGCACACGGCCGCTATCGAGACACGCGAGCAGATCCGCGGCGACCAGGTGTTCGCCGCGGGCGATGTTGATGACGTAGGCATCGGGCCGCAGCTGCTCGAACGTGGCGCGGCACAGGATGCCCCGCGTGTCGTCGGTGAGCGGCAGCACGTTGACCAGCACGCGCGTACGGGCCAGGAACTGCGGCAGCTGTGCCTGGCCGTAGGCCTGCGCCCCCGCCACCTCGCGGCCGCTGCGCGACCAGACGGCCACCGGGTATTCCAGCGCCGCGCACGCCTGTGCCACTCGCGCGCCCATGACGCCCGCCCCCATCACCCCGACCGGCCAAGCTTCGCGCTCGATGTCGTCCAGCGGCCGCCAGGCGGCCTGCGCCTGAAAACCGGCATAGCGCCCCAGGTCGCGCGACTGGCGGATGAGGTAGTGCAGCACGTACTCGGCCATCTGCACGGCCATGCCGCCGTCTTCCATACGCACCAGCGTGACCGCGTCGGGCAGGCCCGGCAGCGTCAGCAGCGCATCGACACCGGCCCCCAGGTTGAACAGATACTTCAGCCGCGGCTCGCGCGCGAACAGCCCTGCGGGCGGCGCCCAGACGACCGCCGCATCGGCCTGGCCTGCGGGGCCCTCGGCGTCCCACAGGCGCACCCGGTGCTCTGGCAAGGCCTGCTGCAGGGCATGCACCCACGCGTGCGGGCTGGATTCGTGGCGGGAAGCAAAAACAATTTCCATATTCAGGCGACATCAAAACTTGTAAATACAGGATTTTCCTGCTGAAGGCCCATTGCAAAGGCCCTGACCCCACGGCAGGAGACACTCATGCTACGAAGGCCTTTATCTTACCTGCTGGCTGCCCCGATGCTCGCGTGCGCGGAGCAGGCCCACGCCCATCGCCCAGTGATCGGGTAGACTGCCCTTTCGTGCCGACACTCGGCGGCACCCGAACAGGCACCAGACCACCCCATGTCCACACCGACGCTCAACGTTTCTTTTCTTTCCGACGACTGGCGCGGCGTGGCCTTGTCCAATTTTTGCCTGTACCCGTTCGTGCTGGACGACGTCTTGCTGGCCTCGGTCGAGGGCTTCATCCAGGGTATCAAGTTCGCGCCTGGCCACCCCGCGCGCGAACGGGCCTTCATCTCCAGCGCCTGGGACGCCAAGGCCTGCGGCAAGGGGGCCGGCAAGCAGTACGCCTACTGGGGCCCGCAGCCCATCGCCTTTGGCTCGGGCGCGCACCACGATCTGGTCGAGCGCGCCCTGCGTGCCCGTTTCGCCCAGCACGAGGGCCTGTGCCAGGTGCTGCGCAGCACACGCGGCCTCGTGCTGACGCACGAAACCGGCGAAGGGCCCGAACCCGCCCTCACCTCTTTACCCGCCGCCCGCTTCTGCCAGGTGCTGACGGCCCTGCGCGACGCGCTGCCCTGAGCCACAAAGGCATACGGAATGATCAGCAGTCGCCTTCATTTCCTGGCTTTCTCCCTGCGCGAATGGCTTAGAAGCCATCACAGGCAGCCAGGATTTCAAGCGAAATGCAGGGACGGTTGCAGTCGCATACCAGCAAAACAAAAGGGCCCAGGTTTTCACCTGAGCCCTCGATCAATCTGGTGGGTTGTGACAGGCTCGAACTGTCGACCGACGGATTAAGAGTCCGCTGCTCTACCAACTGAGCTAACAACCCATCGCGTTTTCCGCGAAGAACAAGAATATACACAAATTCCGCGCCGCGTGCAAACGGCGCATGCACTGCCACTGCCACCGCCACTGCCACCTACGGCCCGTCAGGCGGGTTCGGCTGGGTCGCGCGGCGGCAGGCGGCCATAGTCATCGTCGTAGCGCACAATGTCGTCCTCGCCCAGGTACTGCCCGTTCTGCACTTCGATGATGACCAGGTCGATGCGCCCCGGGTTGCTCAGCCGGTGCCTGTCGCCGATGCGGATGAACGTGGACTCGTTGGTGCGCAGCAGGGACGATTCGACGCCATCGGATATCTGCGCCGTGCCGCTGACCACCACCCAGTGCTCGCTGCGATGAAAGTGCGACTGCAGCGACAAGGACGCCCCCGGCTTGACCACGATGCGCTTGATCTTGTAGCCGTCGGCCTCGACCAACACGGTGTAGCGGCCCCAGGGCCGGTTGACCGTGCGGTGGCACAGATAGGCCGGGTGCCCCGCCTGCTTCAGCTGCCCGGCCACCGCCTTGACCTCTTCGCTGCGCGCCTTGTCCACGATCAGCAGCGCATCGGGCGTGTCGACCACCGCCAGGTCGTGGACGCCGATCATGGCAATCAGCCGATCCGCGCCATCCACGTAGCAATCCCGCACGTCGCGCAAGACCGCCTCGCCACTGACCCGGTTGCCCGCGTCATCGGGCGGCGTCAATTCGCTGAGCGACTGCCACGAGCCCACGTCCTTCCATTGCAGCGCGCAAGGCACCACGACCAGCTGCGACGAATGCTCCATCACTGCTTTGTCGAAGGAAATGTCGGCCACCTCGGCAAAGGCACCGGCGTCGAGTTCGACGCAGCCGTAGCTGGGCTCCTGGTGATGCGGCGAGCGCCGCCAGGCGGCGCTGACCTGGTCAAGCAGCGCCGGGGCATGCCGGGCCGCCTCTTCGAGCGCGACGCGCGCCTGCATGCAGAACATGCCCGAGTTCCAGAGAAAGCGCCCACTTGCCAGAAACGCCTGGGCGTCCGGCAAGGCCGGTTTTTCGACGAAGCGCAGCACCTGGCGGCCCGACCCGTGGAGGACATCTCCCGTCTCGATGTAGCCGTAGCCGGTCTCGGCGCGATCCGGCTTCAGGCCGAAAGCCGCAATGTAGCCGCGCGCCGCCAGGCCGCAGGCCTGCGCGGCGGCCTCGTGGAACGCGGGCACGTCGCCCACGACGTGATCCGCCGGCGACACCAGCACGATGGCCTCGTCTCCCCAGCGGGCCTGCACGCTCAGGGCGCACAGCAGCACGGCGGCGGCCGTGTTGCGCCCGAAAGGCTCGAGAATGAGTTCTATTTTTCGGCCTAGGCCGTTGACCCCCTGGCAGTCATCCACCACCCGATAGCGCAATTCATGATTGACGACGCTGACGACGGTGTCTTGCAAGGCGCACAGCGGCGCGAGCCGGGCGAACGTTTTCTGCAGCAGGCTCTGGCCATCGGCCAAACGGATGAAGGGCTTGGGCATCGTTTCGCGCGAGACCGGCCATAAGCGGGTACCCGACCCACCCGCCACGATGCAGGGAACCAGCACAGGTGTGGACATCATCGATCCTCTTGCCAGACAATGAGTTACGCCATGAAGGCGATCGGTACAAAGCAGCAACACGTACGACATCTGCAACCCGGGTCGGGGTCTCGTCACCCGCTGCCTTGGTGACAGCCATAATTGCAAACAATCTGTGGCATGACAATACAATGAAATGCCTACGCCCCAAGGAGTGATATCTTGCACGGACACTCGAAAAAGCGGCTCTCTCTCGTGGCACTCTGGCTGTGCCTCGGCAGCGGCATGGTGGCCGCACAGACCCTGCCGCCCACGGCCACCCTCCCCGTCAAGGCCTTGCCGGGCGCCGGCGGGGCCGTCAGCAGCGTCGGGCCCGGCGATGTGCTGCAGATCACCATCTACGGCCAGCCCGACCTCAGCTCCCAGGTCACCGTCTCGGCGGATGGCGGTATCACCGTGCCCTTCCTGGGGGTGCTCACAGTCGCGCAAGAATCACCCGGCGTCATTGCCCGGCGCATCGAGGCGGGGCTGCGCAAGGGCGGGTATCTGTCCGACCCCACTGTGTCAGTCGAAGTGGCGCAGGTCAACAGCCGGGTCGTGTCGATCCTGGGTGAAGTCCAAAGGCCCGGGCGCTACGCCATCGAAAGCAGGCTGTCCCTGCTCGAACTGCTGGCGCTGGCCGGCGGTCTGAAGAACACCGCCGACGAACACATCACCGTCATGCACCCCGACGCGCAGGCCAGCGGGCCGCGCGCCGAAACCCGGGTGGTCGTCAGCAGCCGCGCCGCGCCATCGCCCGAAGCCAGCGCGCTTGCGCTGCACTCGGGCGACATCGTCTACGTGCCCGCGGCCCCGCTGTTCTTCACCTATGGCGAGGTGGGCAAGCCCGGCGCCTATCCGCTCGAACAGGGCATGAACGTGATGCGCGCCCTGGCGCTGGCCGGGGGGCTGACGCCGCGCGCCGCCGATGGCCGCATCTCGATCCGGCGCACCGACCCCAAAACCGGCCAGATGGCAAGCACCAAGGCCAAGCTCACCGACGAGATTCACCCAGGGGACGTCATCTACGTGGACGAGCGCTGGTTCTAGCCAAAAGCATTAGGCCCTACGGCTGACCGGGTAAGTCCTGACAGCCATGAATCCAATTGTATCGGTATCAAAGGGCCTGTAAGTTGAGTCTCAACCATCCCTAATGCTTCAGGTTGAGGCGAAAAGTGAACAGTACCGTAGAGCAGAAACACCTTGCTTCTGTTGATACGAAACGAGCGCGGCGCAGCCACCCCATGCCTGCGGGCAGCGCCAGCCTGCAGTTCGAGCGGCTCGGGCGTCACAACCGCAGCTTTCTGATCCTGGCCGGCCTGCTGTCGGGCGTGCTCAACGGCGGGGTCTGCTGGTGGCTGATGCGCTCGCACGGCCTCTACGACCCCCTGTATCGCACGGCCATCTCGCTGCTGCTGGGGGGTATCGCCTGCTCGACCTTCTACCATTTCCGTCTGATGATCAGCGCCCGCAACCTGACCTGGATGCTCAGCCAGGCCAGCGTCCGGTGGCTGCGCATCCTGATGGTCACACTTCTGCTGTTCTTCCTGTTCCTGTACGACGAGACGGGCCCCGCCACCATCCGCCTGATCCTGCTGCAGTGGATCGCCATCGTGTTCCCGGCGCAATGCGCCCTGCTGGCCGTGCTGCGCCTGCTGGTGCGCTGCGTGAACTACTCGCCCGCGAACCGTCGCAAGGCGGTCTTCATCGGCCTGGGCCCCGAGGCCGCCAAGCTGGCCCGGCGCCTGCTGCGCTCGCGAATACTGGGAATCGAGCCCGTCGGCTACTACGCGAACGCCCCCCTCAGCTTCCACCCGGACGACACCCTCAACCAGCTGCGCTACCTGGGCAGCTACAAAGAGGCGCTGCACACCCCCGACATCCACCAGAACCACCTGGCCTTTCTCGCCATGACGGAAAAGGCCGACAGCCAGGATCTGCACGTCCTCACCGAGCACCTGTACGACTCGACCAGCGACATCTACTACATCCCCGAGCCCAACGTCTCGGAAGGCTTTGCCGTCTACAGCGTGGACATCGCCGGCGTACCGCTGCTGGCCCTGCACGAGACGTCGCTGCTGGGTCTGCCGGGATTTCTGAAGCGCGGCATGGACATCGTGCTGGTGAGCCTGGCCCTGGCGCTGCTGTGGCCGGTCATGTTGCTGGTCGCCCTGGCCATCAAGCTGGACAGCCCCGGCCCCATTCTGTACAGCCAGGAGCGCTATGGCCGCTACGGGCTGCCCATCAAGGTGTACAAGTTTCGCTCGATGCGCACCGACGCTGCGCAAAACGGCGTCCTGCAGCAGGCCAGCCGGGACGACCACCGCGTGACCCGGGTGGGATACTATCTGCGACGCTTCTCGCTGGACGAGCTGCCGCAGCTCTTCAACGTGCTGCAGGGCTCGATGAGCCTGGTGGGGCCGCGCCCCCACGCCACGTCGCACAACGAGCTGTACCGGCACCAGATCCGCGGCTACATGCTGCGCCACACCGTCAAGCCCGGCATCACCGGCTGGGCGCAGGTCAATGGCTTGCGCGGCGAAACCGACACGCTGGAAAAAATGGAACGGCGGGTGGAATTCGACCGCTACTACATCACCTGCTGGTCCTTGTGGCTGGACATGAAAATCTTGTTCAAGACGGTGCTGATCGTGCTGTGGGACAAGAACGCCTACTGAAGCCTCAGCGGCACAGGCTGTCTTCCACATAGGACCACTGGCATTTGCGCGGCACCAGCATCTCCCGAACCGCCGCGTTGCCGCTGTCGAGATACACCACGATGCCCACACGCACCACGTTCTGCCGATAGCGGTTCCAGCGCTCGTCGCTGCGCTCTTGCGAGCGGTAGCCATCCAGCACCAGGGCCCCGCCCTTCCAGGCCTGCCAGGTGAAACGCATGCCGTACTGCGTGCGCGTGCTGAGCTGATCGGCCTGCCCCGCGATGCGATCCCGCAGGGTTTCGTACGAGCCCTGCAGCCCCACCGCCGTCTTCGGGCTCATCTGCCAGTTGATGGCGACCCCGCCACCCCGCAGCGTGGAATACAGCGCCGTCGGCTGGTTGTCGTTGATGTAAGGGTGCTGCCACACGCCCAGGCGCACCTGGGTCTTGGGCGACATCTGCCAATCGGCGCTCAGGTCGGCCGTGAGCAGATGCACGTCGGACTGCGTGCCGTCCGGGTACGAGCGGTTCAGCCAGCCCAGGCGGCCCGACAGGGCCGTCTTCACGCTGTAGCGCCAGGTACTTCTGACGAACCACTCGCGATCGATGTACTTGTCCGCCAGACCCGCCGTGTCCGGCCCGCCACGCAGGGGAAACGTGCTGCTGGTCTGTTGCAGCCCGCCGCTCAGGGACGATCCCGTGGGGCTGCGGTATTCGGCCGTGAGTTCGAACCCGCGGTCGTCCTGGTCGAAAATCCGCTGGTTTTCCGTGGCACCGTAGCGGGTGCGCTGCTGAAAGACGCGAATTTGCGGCAGGGTGAGCGCCTCGCTCACCCGCATGCCCAGGACGCCGTCCAGGCCGCGCGTGGTCACCGTGTCGCCTGCGGGAAAGATGCGGTCGGAAGTATAGCGCTCGTGCTCGTACTGGTAGCCGATCTGCCCGACGAACAGCCGCCCCGCCCGCCAATGCAGGGTTGAATCGAAGCGGCGCGGTTGGTAGTTCAGCTGGCTTTGCTGGCCAAAGCGGGCAACCCCCGCCGTGCCCGCGATGTCCAGCCGGGTGTCGTCGGACAGCAGGGGGATGCGGGCGGCCGCGCCCGCGGTATTGACCCAGAGCGAGCTGCGCCGGACGCCCTGGGTGCCGTCGGACGCCAGCGACGGGTTGCTGTCGGACTGCAGGCTGCTTTGCAGGCGCACGGCGTAATCGACCGCGCCCGGAGAAGCCGACTGGGCGGCGCAAGGCAGCAGGCAGGCCACACACACGCCCAGCGTGCCGCGATATCTCGACATCATGCGTCGTCCTTGTACGTCGTGCGTGCCCGGCGCCACTCGCGCCAGCACAGGATGAGGAAATAAGGGTCGTCCAGCAGATAGCGGCGCCACAAGTGCGACGGGTCGGACAGCAGGCGCCACAGCCACTCCGCCCCCAGACCCTGCACCCATCGGGGCGCCCGCGCGCGCAGGCCCAGGGCGAATTCCATGGCGGCCCCCACGCACAGCAGCACCCCGCCCGGAAACGCAGCCGCATGGCGCAAGGCCCATTGTTCCTGCTTGGGCAGCCCCAGGCAGACGAACACCAGCCGGGGGGCCCGCGCACGGATCCGGGCGGCCACCCGATCGCCCTCGGCGCCCAGCGGATCGAAACCCATGGAAGGACAGCAGATGTCGATGTCCAGCCCCGGATAGACGGACTGGAACAAGGTTTGCAGCTGCGCTTCGGCGCCAGGCTGCCCCCCGACCAGCGACACCGGCCAGCGCGCCTGCGCGGCCTGGCGGCACAGGGCCACGAACAGATCGGCACCCGTGACGCGCTGCGCCAGGGGGCGCCCCAGCAGGCGGCTGGCCCAGACGATGGGCATGCCGTCGGCAAAGATGAAATCGGCACTGGCGTAGCGCGCCTTGAACGGCGCGTCGCGTTCGAGCCGGACGACGTGATCGACATTGGGCGTGACCACGATGCGCGCCGGGCCGCCGGTTTCCAGCGCGGCGGCACCCAGCAGCCGCATGGCTTGATTGAAGTCAGCGGAAAGAATGCGCAGCCCGAACAGGGCCCGCGCCGGGACATCACGAGACGATTCCTGATCCATGGCTGGGGTCATCAGTGGCGAACGCTGGCGGCTCATCGTACAGAAGATGTTGCACGCTGTCTAATGTCGTGACGGTTCAGTTGGAGCCGAACAGATCGCGTGAATAGATCTTGTGCGCCTGCGCCCGGATTTCATCGGTGACCCGGTTGGCCACGATGAGTTCGCTGCGAGACAGGAAATCATCCAGGTTGCGCATCACGCGCGAGCCGAAGAAGGTTTCCTGCGTCAGGGTGGGTTCGTAGACGATGACCTCCAGGCCCTTGCCCTTCAGGCGCTTCATGACGCCCTGGATCGCCGAAGAGCGATAGTTGTCGGAACCGCTTTTCATCACCAGACGGTAGATGCCGACCACGCGGGGGTGGCGTGCCAGGATGGATTCGGCGATGAAATCCTTGCGCGTGCGGTTGGCATCCACGATGGCCCGGATCAGGTTGTTGGGCACCCGGTCGTAGTTGGCCAGCAGTTGCTTGGTGTCTTTGGGCAGGCAATAGCCGCCATAGCCGAAGGACGGGTTGTTGTAGTGGTCGCCGATGCGCGGGTCAAGGCTGACGCCCTCGATGATCTGGCGGGAATCCAGGCCATAGGTCTGTGCGTAGGTGTCGAGCTCGTTGAAGTACGCGATGCGCATGGCCAGGTACGTATTGGAAAACAGCTTGATCGCCTCGGCTTCGGTGGAATTGGTAAACAGCACCGGCACGTTTTCTTTCAAAGCCCCTTGCTGCAGCAACGCGGCAAAGCGCCACGCGCTGGCCGAGGTGTCGCCGACGACGATGCGCGAGGGATACAGATTGTCGTACAGGGCATGCCCCTCGCGCAGGAACTCGGGCGAAAAGAGAATGCGATCCGAGCCCGTCTCGCGCCGCAGGCGGGCGGTGAAACCGACCGGCACGGTGGACTTGATGACGATGCAGGCCGCCGGATTGAGCGCCTGGACGTCGGCGACGACGGCCTCGACGCTGCGCGTGTCGAAGTGGCTGGTGTGGGGGTCGTAGTTGGTGGGAGTGGCGACGATGACGAAATCGGCCTGGGCATAGGCGGCCGCCGGATCGAGGGTGGCAGACAGCGCCAGCGGCTTTTCCCGCAGATACGTCGTCAGCTCGGCATCGTCGATGGGGCACTGGCGGTCGGTGAGCGCCCGCACCTTGTCGGCATCGACGTCCAGCGCCACCACCTGCTCGTGCTGCGCCAGCAGCACGGCGTTGGACAGCCCCACGTAGCCTATGCCCACCACCACGATTTTCATGATTGTCCTCGCCTCACAAGCGCTACCGTTTGTATTCTTGGTAATGAAATCCCATCGCTCCGGTCATTTTTCCACACTGCGCGCACGCCAGCCTCAGCCATTTGACCCAAGCCGCACGGCCGAACGGCCAGGACAGCAGCGTCAATATTCCGGCCACGCCCAGCTGCACCAGCGCGCGCGCCAACAGACAGGCCAACAGCCGCCCGCGGGCCCCGCGCGGCGTCGTCCGCATGGCGACCAGCACGAAAGACTGCCCGCCGCGATAGGCGCGGCGCAGCAGCCACGGCAGCGCGGCCCGGGCGGGCTCGACTGGCTCGTGCACGACCGCCTCGTCGCACCAGACGAAGCGCACGCCGCCGTCTTGCAGCAGCCGAGTGAAAAGCAACGTATCTTCGCCGCCCGTCCGGCCGAATCGCGGGTCGAACGGGCCAGGCACGCCCAGCAGCAGCGCGCGCCGTATCAGCACGTTGCCCGAGCGCACGTCGCCGCGCCCCACCGCGGCCCCGCTTGCCAGGCGCCGCCGCTCAAAAAAGCGTCCGCGCACGATCCAGGGCGCGATCTGCGCGCCATAGACCGGCACCACGGGCGCGAACACCGCATCCGCCCGGCAGTGCCGGGCCGTGCGCAACAGCTGTTCGAGCCAGTCCGGCTCGGGCATCTCGTCGTCGTCGATGAAGGCCAGCCAGGGGCCCCGGGCCGCGTGAATCGCCGTATTCCTGGCGTGCGAGATATTCGGCTCGGGACAGCCCAGCGCCACCACCGGCACCCGGCCCTGACTGCGCCAGCGCGCCAGCACGGGCCGGGCCGACTGCCCCGGATCGTTATCCACCACAATGACCTCCAGCACCTGGCCGATGGCGCTTTGCGCCATCAAGGCCCGCAACAGACCCTGCAGCTGGGCGGGCCGCCGAAAAGTGCAGATGCAGACGCTGACCTCAGCAGGAGGAATGGCTGTGGTGGACATTGCCCCCCCGGACACGCTTGAGCGACTGGACGCAGCGGCGCAGCAGCGTGATGCGCCGCGCCGCCTCTTTGAACCGCACGCAGGCAAGGTACAAATGGCCGCGCACCGAGCGGGCGCAGCGCCACTGATATAGCGCCAGGCGATCGGTGGCCCAGGTCTTCTTGTACGCTTCTTCTCCGACCGTCAGGTCGAAGACCTTCAGCGCCGCATCGATAGCGTACTGGATCTGGAACTGCACCAGCAGCTCGCCGCAGGAATACTTGCGCCAGCCGCCCGCCGCGAAGCTGGTGAGAATGCCGTAATACCGGCCCCGGAAGACCAGCCCCCAATGGGCCGCCACCACGTCCCGGTTGACCTGCATGCTGCTCACGGCCACGAAGCCGGTGGGCACGCCGCACCGGGTGACGGCCTCGTAGAAGCTCAGGTAGGCCTGATCGGCAAACAGGTCATGGCTGCCAGTCTCGCGCCAGCGGCGCGACTTCTGCCGGACGATTTCGGCAAACACCCGGTGCGACTCTTGCGCATCGTGGACGCGCGGCACACGAAAATCGCCCAGTTCCCGCAGCCGCCGGACCTTGCGCCGGTTCTCCGCCAGCAGCCGCGTCGAGCGGCCCGCCAGGTAGTCATCGACATCATCGGGCAAATGGATGAGATAGGCGTTTTCCGCGGGCCGCGCGCCGCGCAGCTGCGCCATGGGATTGGCAGACGCACCAAAGTGTTCGGGCATGCGCTCGAGCATCACGACGTCCACGCGCCGCAGGCTTGCAAGGCACTCGCGCCACAGGCGCTGGAACCGCGCAGGCCCCAGAGCCTGCGCCCAGCCCGGAAACAGCAGTGGCGCCCGGTAGTCGGACACCCGCTCGCCCAGATAGGCCAGCACCCGCAGGCCGCGCCGCGGGTAGATGCCCAAGGGCCACAGGGCACGTGTCGTCCCGTCGTCGTCCAGCAGCTGGATCACGCATAGATCGACACCCTTGGGCCGACCCACGCATTCGTACCAGGCACGGTTCCAATCCCAGGTTTGAAAGGCATAGCAGTCGGCGCTTGCCTCCAGCGTGCGCCACACCGTCTCCAGGCCCGCCAGCGACCGATGCACCATGATGCTCACCGAAGGCACGGCGGCGGAGCGCCGCCGGGTCGCGGGCTGCGCGTCGCTGGTACGCCGCCTGGGCTGATGCGAGGTTCTGAAGAGCGAGGCTATGTTCATGGGCAATTGATCCTGTTGGACAAACGACACACTCGTTACGGGCCGTGCGCGGCGACGGCCCGGACATCCGCCCCAAGGGGCGTCGTTCACGCTACCTCAGATAGCGGGCGGCGATGCGCCGGGCACCGCCCACCCAGCGCCGCAGGCAGGACACGGCACGCGCCCGCTCGCGCAGGCGCCCGGCCGCAAGCGCCAGCCTGCCGCGCCAGGTACGGGCGCGGTGCCAGCGATACAGGCGCAGGCGACCGGTGCTCCAGGTTTGCTTGTAGGGCTCGTCGCCCACCGTCAGGTCGAAGCACTGCATATTGCGCGCAATGGCCCACTCGATCATGTACTGCAGCAGAATCCGGCCACAGGAATACTTATCCCAGGCACCCGATGCATACGCCGGCAAAATCCAGTAATAGCGCCCACGGAACATCAAGCCCCAGTGCACGGCCACGAAATCGTCGGCCACGCGGATGCTGTCCAGGGTGACCAGCCCCGAACCGATGTGGTGTGCGCTGAGCGAGCGGTAGAAATCGAGATAACCCGCCTCGGCAAAGAGGTCGCGGCTGCCGGTTTCCCGCCAGCGCCGCGATTTGTGCGCCACCAGGGCTGAAAAGGCGGCATCCCAGTCGCTGGCGGCATGATCCGGCGTAAACACGAACGCGCCCAGTTCTTTCAAGCGCCGCGCCTTGCGCCGGTTGCCCGCCAGTATCTGCGCCGAACGCCCGCGCAAGTACGCTTCGCACGTGGCGGGCAGCGTCACGAAATGGGCGTTCTCAGTGTGCTCCGCCCCCGGCAGGCGGGCCATGGGGTTTTCCGTGTGCGCAAAGCGCTCGGGCATGCGCTCGAGCCGGACGATGTCCACCCCCGCGATGAGCGCCAGGCACTCGTCCCACAAGCGCGCGAACGCCGCCGCATCCACCTGCCCGAGCCAGGCGGGGGACAGCAGGGGCGCGCGGTAATCAGAGACCCGGTCACCGGCAAAGCCCAGCACGCGCAAGCGGCCCTGCCGGTAGAGGCACAGAGGCCACAGCGCCACCGTGCCGCCCGCACCATCGAGCACCCGCACGAGGCGCGGCCGCACCCCCTGGCGCTCGCCCACCGCCCGCTGCCAGGCGATGTTCCACTGCCAGGTCTGGAACACGTAACAATCGCACTGGTCGACGAGCGCGGCCCAGGCGGCCTGCAGCGGCTCGAACGCATCATGCACTTCCAGCCAGCAGCCGGGCACGGCATGCGACGCCGCGCGAGCCAGCGCGGCGACCGACGCGTTCAGGCTTCTCTCTGACGCCACACCATCCCCCACGTCAAAATAAAACTGAAAATTTCAACAGCTATCATGGCGATGATTGCTCCGGGCAGGCCATAACGGCCGACCGCCAGCTTGAGCATCAGCAAAATGGCCGAGAAGCTGAGCACGGATTCGACCAGCATGAAACCGTAACGGTCGCGTCCCAGCAAGGCGTCGGTGCCGACGCGGCGCACGGAATAGACGGCGAAGTAGATCCCCCACAAAATCAGCAAGGGGCCGACGGCGTCATACTTGCTGGCCAGCACGTGTACCTTGAGCCACGGGAAGGCCAGCAGCAGCGCCAAGGTATACAGCACGGACAAGCCAAGCAGGCCGGCGACGGACACCAGCAGAAAACGCCGCAGCCGCCCGCCCCCGCCCTCGGCCACCAGATTGCCCAGGTGCGGGCGCGCCACGCGCGACCAGGCCACCACGCACAGGGAAATGGGCATGAGCAGCAGGCGCGAGGCGGTGAGTTCGGCCACCGCCGTGGCGCCCAGCCAGGCTGCGGCCAGGTACAAATAGCTGTAGTTGCCGCCCCAGGCGAGCCCGGCCCCCGGCAGGCCCAGACGCCCGCGGCGCCAGGCCTGGTGCACCGTGTCGGCATAACCGGCACGCCGGGTGGCCCGGTTGGCGGCCCATTGCCCGGACAGCAGCAGGGCCCCCGCATTGGCCGCCGCAAAGACGGCGAAAATGCCCGCCACGTCCAGCGCGGAGAGCGCCAGCAAGAGCAGCAGGCCCAGCAGCACGCCGCCCCCGTACCAGCAGTCGAGCGCCAGCACCCGGTGCGTCTGGAAGTGCAGGAAGGCCAGACTTCTGGCGTACTCGCGCTGGCCATTGGCCTTGATGAAAACCCCGAAGACGAGCCCCACCAGCGCCGGATGCGGCTGCCGCGTGGCCCACAGCGCCCAGGCGCACAACAGGGCCAGCAGGACGGCCAGCACCGTGGTGATGCGCCCCTGGTAGCGGCTCATGTCGGCCAGAACCCGGGCGCGCCGGGCCGCGTCATGGCCCGACACCAGATTGACCAGCGGGTTGGAGATGAGCGCCTCGAGCACGCTGGTGGCGAGCAGGCCCGCGGCGAACACCTGCGAATAGACCCCATAGGCTTCTTTGCTGACCAGGCGGATCAGCACCAGGCCCAGCACCAGGTTCAGCGCGCTCAGCCAGGCCTGATCACAAAATGACAGGAAAGTCTGGCCCACCACGCGCGACGAATGAAATGTATGCATGGCTTTCCATTTTTGCGACACAATCTAACAGTCTGTGTGCAGACATGGTATCCGCCTCATGCCGGAGTGCCGCGCGCCACGGAACGGCCTACAGTCCATGTTCAGAGCGCCTTTTCCAGGAACTTTGCCATGGCAGGAAACCCGCAGGCAGCACTTCATCCCATCACGTCCGAGCCGGCCATCGACCCGGTCATCGTCCCGCTGGTGATCATTTCGCCCGTGCGCGACGAATCCAGATATTTGCGCCGCACGCTCGATTCCGTGGTGGCGCAAACGGCGCGGCCCGTCGAATGGATCATGGTGGACGATGGCTCATCCGACGACACGCCCGAAATCATCCAGGAATACGCCAGCCGACATCCCTTCATCCGCCTGGTCTCCCGCGACAATCGCGGCTTTCGCAAGCTGGGCGGCGGCGTCATCGCCGCCTTCAACTACGGCAAGGAACGCATCGAACACACCGATTACCAGTACATCGCCAAGCTGGATGGCGACATGTCGTTCGGGCCAAAATACATTGAGACCATGCTTGCCAGGCTGCAATCCGAGCCGCGCCTGGCGGCGGCATCCGGCAAGGTCTACCGCGAGCAGAACGGCAAATTCATCAAAGAACGCCACATTGCCGAACAGGTCGCCGGGCAATTCAAGCTCTACAAGCGCGCCGCCTTCGAAGACATCGGGGGGTTCGTGCAGCACCTGGCCTGGGACGGCATCGACGTGCATCAGGCACGCCTGAAAGGCTGGCAAACGCTCAGCTTCTTCGACCCGGACGCCTGGCTCTGGCACCACCGCATCATGGGGTCCTCGGATCGCAATCTGTACATCGGCCGCCTGCGCTGGGGACGGGGCAACTGGTACATGGGCTACCACCCGCTCTACGCCATGGCGACCGGCATCAACCGCATGCGCGAAAAACCGTACGTCATCGGCGGCCTGCTGATGATCGCCGGCTACTGCTACGCCGCGGCACGCGGCCTGCCGCAATACGAAGACCCGCACTTCCGCCAGGCGCTCAAGAAATGGCAGCTGGCGCGGCTGCGCAAGACCATCGGCCTGGGCTGACAGGCCGGGTTCAACACCGACGAGCGCCCCTCACCAAGCAACGCTCGCGGTTTTCACCCACAGATACCGCCATGGCCCATCTTCAGCCGATCAGCCGCTTCAGCCGCTTCATGGCCCGCCACACGCAGCGGCAATGGCTGGCCCTGGGGGGGCCGCACGCCATCATCAGCATCACCTTCGACGACATCCTGGCTTCGGCGGCGCAGGCGGGGGCCCGGATACTCGAGGCGTACGGCTGCCGCGGCACGTTTTACGTGGCGGGCGCGCTCACGGCGGGCCTGGAGCAAGGGCGGCCCACGCACACCCTCGACAGCCTGCGATTGCTGCGGGCCAGGGGCCACGAGATTGCCAGCCACGGCTGGGGGCACATCGACTACGCCCGCGCGGCAAAGTCGGCCGCGCTGGCCGACCTGCGGCAAAACGCAGGCTTTCTGCACACGTACCTGGCCACGGATCAGCCCCCGCATTTCGCCTACCCCTTCGGGCGCTACGACCTGGCCAGCAAGCGGCTCACGCGTCGGCAATGCGGCTCGGCTCGCATCCTGGGCCACGGGGTGCACCGGGGCCGGGCCGATCTCCACCTGCTGGGCTGCGAGCGGTTCTACGGCCCAGGACGCAAGGCCGCCGCCTGGCAGGCAGTGCTGCACGCCCTGAAACCAGGCGACTGGCTGATCATCAGCACACACGAGGTCGAAGACACTTGCGGCCCATACGGCTGCACGCCCGACGAACTGACGGCCTTCATCCAGGCGGCGCAGCAGCAACGGCACCGCGTGCTGCCCGTGGGCGAGGCCATCGACCACTTCACGCGCCTGAACCGGGCGACTGCCCGCTAGCCGGAACACGCCCCCATATCGCCCCGGCCAAGCATGCGCACAGCCCCCGCCTCCCTTCACCCGCACACCCGCACGCTGCTCGGCGTGGCGCTCATCCTGACCGCGCTGGCGCTGCAGCCGACCGTTCTGGGCGCCTCGCTGCAGCGCTTTTACACCGAACACGGCACGCTCGAATTCCTGCTGCGCTCGGCCATCATCCTCGCGCTCTACGGGCTGGCGCTGCTGGCCGTCGTGCTGGGGGGCCTGTGCCAGGGGACGGTCAAATGGCCGCTGTTCGTCCTGTTTGCCCTCTCGATGAGCGTCAACAGCGTGTTTTACCAGGCGTCCCACCTGCCCATGGGCTACCCCGACTGGGTCATCCTGTGGCGCGCCCGGGCCGACTTCGACAACGCCAGTCGCCAATACGCCAGCGCCACCATCCTGGCGCTTGCCCAGCTGGCTCCGCTGCTGCTGGCCTACCTGCTGCTGCGCCCATCGCGTCGGCGGACATGGCCCTGGGCCCTGGCCGCGCTGGGCCTGTCCATTGGCCTGTTCGTCGCGCTGTGCGTGTCCCGGCAGGGGCGCGCCACCGAAAGGCTGCCCGGCGCCACCAATCTGTATGGCATGATGATTGCTGCGGCCTTCGACCGCCCGCCCGAAGCCTACCGCTACACGACCGACCGGCGCCCGGACGGCCCTCGCGGCGCCGATCACCTGGCCCTGATCGTGGATGAAGGCACCCGCTACGACCTTTTCACCCACGTCGTACTGCCCAATATCCGGCAGCAGTCTTCCGTCTGGCACATCTACGACTTCGGCGCAGCCACCGCGATGGCCGACTGCAGCGCCGAAACCAACATCATGCTGCGCAAGCTGGTCTCGTTCGAACACATCGCCCGGGATCTCTACCACGAGCCGCTGGTCTGGAGCCTGGCCCACAACGCGGGCTTTTCCACCTGGCTGCTGGACGCGCAGCACCATGGCGAGGGGCACGACTACTTCGACCGAACCGAACGCGCCCTGATCGAACACCGGCCCGAGGTACGCACGGGACACGACACAAACCTGATCCAGCACCTGATGCGCGCCTGGAAGACGTCGGCCAGCTTCACCTATGTCATCAAGCAGGGCACCCACTTCCCCTACAGCCAGGAATACCCGCCCACGTACCGCTCGGCCTCGCCCGCGCGCCAGGTGCCCTACGTTCAGGCCGACACGCGGCGCATCCAGGCGGTGGATTCGGTCGATTACCAGACGGGTCAGTTCTTCCACCAGCTGCTGCGAACCGCCCCCTCGGGGCGGGTGGCCATCTTCTACACGGCGGATCACGGCCTGAACATCGGCGACGGCCCCGGCACGGATCACTGCAACTCGATGGCCACGTCCCGGGTGGAAGTGGCCATGGTGCCGCTGCTGGTGCTCACCAACTACCCCAGCGACGCGCTGGCCGCCGCGGCCACGCGCAACCGCGACCAGCTGTCGCAGTTCGAGCTGGTGGCCACACTCAAAAATTTCCTGGGATACGACAGCGCCGCCAGCACGCGCAGCGGCCTGCTGCGCACCGTGCAGACGCCCATCCCCGGCTTCGTCTCGGGCAGCGCCTTCGGCCTGTTCGGCAGGCCTGTGGAAATCATGCCGGTGGATCGCGCCCTCTATCAACGGCTGGAACAGCAGCGCTGGCCGGCCAGCGCCCCGCGCGGCGGTACGCCCTGATCAGCGCAGGATTTCATCCAGCCGCCGGGCCAGGGTCGGGTACACCTGGCGCGCGCCCTCGACACTCAGATGGCTGCTGTCGAAATACAAGAACCGGCCCGCCCGCACCCACGGACACACGCCCCCCCGGCACAGCGCGTCATCCAGGCTCAAGACGCTGGCCAGCGGCCTCCCGGCCACCAGCGCCTCCAGCAGCTGATTGGCCCCCGCCTGCGAGGCGCGGTGCTCGGCCAGCGACACTGCGGACGCATTGATCTTGCGATCCGTGACGGTGCCAAAGCGCAGCGTCCCCAGCAGGCCCATGCGCTGATGGGGATTGTCTTCCAGCAGCACCACCGGGATGCCGCGCGCCTGATAGGCGTCCAGCGTCGCGCCCAAGGCCTGGCGAAAGCGCGCTTCCGGCACGACGGCGGCAACGCTGCCCACGTAGTTGATCCAGGAGTCGATGAGGACGACGGCCGACGCCTTCTGTGTCCAGGCCTTGTCGGCCAGCACGGGCCCCAGGCGCGCGCAGGCGTCGCCCGCCGGCTGGCTGGTGTATGCGAAGTCCACCAGCGACAGGCATCCGGGCAGTGCCGCGAAGACGACCCGGACATGCGCGGCCTTGCCGTAGGCGTCCAGCGCGGGCAGCAGGCTGCGGGCATGGCTGTCGCCATACGCCAGCACCCAGCGCGGCGCGGCCACGTCGCCCACCTCGCAGAAAGGTCGTCCCGCCAGCCGCTCCCCCCGCAGCAAGGCCGCGCCAAAGCATTGCCCGGACAGGGGGCTGACCGTCACGGAGGCCAGATACTGTTTCACGGTGGCCGTATTCGTGCCGCGCCCGGGCAAGCCCTGGGCGAGATAGACCGACAGGCCTGCGGCCCCCAGCAGCAGCACCGTGAACAGCAAGCCCCACGTTGTCCTACCCAAGGGCTGCCGGCGGATCGGCTTTTCGAGCCAGACATACGTGCCCCACGAAAGCAGGAAGGCGGCGGCCAGGGCCGCCACCTTGACGATCCGCTTGAGCGGATTGCCGAACTCGTCGAACACCACCGTGATCAGCGACCACAGCGTCCAGTGCCAGAGATACAGCGGATAGCTGATGAGCCCGACCCACACCATGGGCTTGCGCGCGAGCAGGTGGCGGTTGATCCAGGCCCCGGGGCCCGCTGAAATCAGCAGCGCGGAACCCAGCACGGGCAGCAAGGCCCAGTACCCGGGAAACCCGAACCAGGGGCGGATGCAGCACACGCCCACCCCGATCAACAGCAGCCCCGCGCAGGCCTGGACATTGCTGCCGCCGGGGGTGCCCGCCGCATGATGGCGGGCGGCCAGCCAGGCCCCCGCCATCAGCTCCCAGGCACGGGAGCCCAGCAGGTAGAAAGCGGCGGTGGCGTCCAGACGCAGCGACAGCAGATTGACGAGGAACGACAGCAGCGTGGTCAGCGCGACGACGCGCGTCAGCGGCCAGCGCCGCCGGATGGAGAACCACAGGATGAGCGGCCAGAAGATATAGAACTGCTCCTCGACGGCGAGGCTCCACAAGTGCAGCAGGGGCTTGAGCACGGCATCGGTGTCGAAATACCCCGCCTCCTGCCACAGGACGAAATTCTCGACGAACCAGGCCCCCCCCGCCACGCTCTTGCCCAGGCGGGCGTACTCCGTCGGAAAGAGCAAAAACCAGCCCACCAGCAGGCACAACGCCAGGATCAGGATCAAGGCGGGGAAAATCCGGTGGATGCGCCGCTTGTAGAACACCAGCAGGCTGAAGGCATGCGCCTCGAAGTCGCTGATCAGCACCTTGGTGATCAGATAGCCGCTGATGACGAAAAAAATATCGACGCCGACAAAACCACCCGGCAGCCGGACGGGCGCATAGTGATAGACCACGACGGCCAGCACGGCCAGGGCGCGCAGGCCATCGATGTCCGGCCGATAATCGATCGCCGCCCCGGCGGCCTTCATGACAGCACCACTTCGTACCAGGGGCTGGCGTACTCAAGCGCCCCCTGCAGCCGCACCCAGACACGCCGCCCATCGGCATCCGGGGTGATCGCGCTGTCCGGCAGGCGGATGCGCCGCTGCCCGGCGCCGTCCAGCGCATACACGGCCAGCCCGGCCGCCGGATGGGGCACCGCGAGGCTGACATCCAGGCGCTGCATCCAGGCTGGCGCCCGCGTGTCGCGCCAGCCGGTCGGCCCCGGGTGTCGGGGATCCGGCTCCAGGGTCAACCACCCCGGCTTGCCGGGGTATGGCACGACCCGCTGCGGACGCGGCGGCGCGGAGCCAGGCTGCGTGCCGGTCGTGAACCCGCCCAGGCTGACGAGAAAATGCCGGGACGCACGCAGCGCGACGTGATCGAGCGGCGTCACGAGCAGCTGAACGGGCTGCGCCTGGCGCGCCTGCAGCCGGACGCCGAAATCCGGCCCCGACACCACGGCACCCGGCGTCAGCGGGCCGAACACGCCCCAGACATCGGGCGCATCCAGCACCAGGCGCTGCGCCTGCGCGTCGCGGCGCAGCGCCCCAGGGGCGGAGGATGCGGCCTGCATCGGCGCCCCGGACAACGCCTGCCCCGCCTCTGGCCTCTGAGCCGACAGGACGTCCTCGGCCAGCTGCACCCGCAGCACCGCGTCCACGTCCACGCCATGGGTTTTCCGCAGCCACCGTTCGAGCGTCTGCGTGTCGATGTTGCCCTGCAGCGCCAGGGCGTTGCGCTGCGCCCGCGACAAGGGCAGCAGGACGCGGGGCTGCAAGGCGGGGACGAGTGGCTGCCGGAAGATCCGCGCGCTCTGGCCGACCAGGGCGTACTGCCCCCAGTTGCCGCTCAAGGCAAAGCTGGCGGGCGACTGCTTGGGCTGCGCATCGTCGTCATAGTCGTAGAAGAACAGGCCATCCCAGTCCTGCTGGGCGGCGACAGCCGCCAGGATCGGCGTGATCTCGCTGCCACTGGGCGAGGGAAACGGCTGATTGAATTCGCTGACGACGAAGGGCTTGTCGGCATCTCGACGCAACGCCAGGCCCAGGATACGTTCGAGCCCCGCGCCCGAGGCCGACACGTCCGGCACGCGCCAGTCGGTGGACTGCCAGGGGCCGCTGCCCGCATACACCGGATGGCTGACATACAGGTGGTTGTCGATATAGTCCATCTCCGCCTGGGCATCAAAATTGAGTACACCGCCATAGCCCATCTGGGTGCCGGTCACCGGCACCGCGCCCTGCGTCGCCTCGCGCACGACCGCCTTCATCTGGTCGAAATACGCGCGATCGGTGTCGATCAGGAACTGCAGGAAGTCGAGGTCGTACGCCCGCTGCGGGTCTTCCACGTCCGGCCCGCCGTCCAGCCAGGGGATGTGCCGCGTGACGCGATCAAGCCGCGCCATCCAGCGCTGGGCCGTCGTCGGGCCGGCCGCCCCCGTGCCATACAGCGTTGTCTTCGGCAGCGCCAACACATCCGGGTCGGCGCAGCGGCGCCAGGCCGCGCAGGCGTCCGCCACGCTGCCGTAGCGCCGCACGACCCAGCGCCGCCACTGCGCCTGCAGCACCTCGCCATAGCCGGGCGGGATCGCCTTCGGCCAGTTTTCACCGTGCCAGACGTCGCTTTGCCAGGCATCCAGCAAGGACGACTCATTATTGATTTCAACCAGGGCCAGGGCCGGGCTGTCTCCCAGCCCCAAGGCTTCGATGAGGCCGCGCGCATAGCGCTTCTGCTTTTCGATCAAGGCGGGATAGTACACCCCGATCGGCACCCCCACCTCGGCACGCGGATCGGCCCCGGCGACCGGCGGCACGCCATCCACGTCGGGCCTGAAGCGGTAGCTGACGTGCAGGTTCAGGTCGATGTAGATGCCCTCCTGGGACAGCGCCTGGATGAAGGCGCGCAGTCGCCGGATGGCCACGGGGTTGAAGCTGGGATAAGGGCCAGTGGTGAGTACCCCCTGGGGGGCGGCATCCGGCGCGTCGCTCAGGTGAAAATCGAGGTGATGCAGGCGCACGGCATTGAACCCCAGCTTGCGCAGGCGCCGCGCGGCGGCACGCGCCCCGGATTCCGCCGGAAAGTTGGCGCCAAAGCTCAGGTTGGCCCCGAACAGGCGCACGCGCACGTCGTCGGCCGTGTCCGGCAGGCCATCGGGCCCGACGGCATAAAAATGATGATGCTTGACGAACAGCCGGTCGGCGGGCCCCAGCGGATGGTTCAACGCGGACTGATCCGGCGCGCCCGCCAGCCGGTCTTCATCCACGGTGAAGGGATAGAACATGCCGCCGTCCGGCAGCTCGGCAAACGCCGCGAACACCCGCGGCGCGGCGGGCGCGGCCAGGCAGACCAGCAGCCCGGCCGCGGCAAGCCGCGCGAGCCGGTGCTTCATCGCCCCAGTCCGGGCACGCGCCCCAGATGCGGCGCCGGAACCCGCGCACCCGGATGCCGCTGGCGCAGCATGAAGACCCGGGCCGACAGGCTGGTCGAGGAAAAAATCAGGACGATGTTCTGAAAGGCCGTATCACTGAGAAAATCAGTTTCGGTGACGTTGCTTGCCAGGATGATGCACAAAAAGGCCAGATGCAGGGCCGCCTCGGATCGATCGAAGCGCATCAGCTGAACGATGCTGCGCAGGTGCCAGGCCAGCATCAGGACGAACAGGCCGAAGCCCGCCACCCCCAGCTCGTTGAGCAGGTCGAGATAACCGTCATGCCCCTGGGGCGGCATCCAGCCCAGGGCGTCGGCAATCGCCTGCGCCGGGCTGCCCTCGCCCAGCCAGAACGACCCGTACCCGATGCCCAGGACGGGATGCTGTTGAAACGTCGCCAGCAAAAAATGCCAGATGCTGGTGCGCCCGGTGAGATCCGTCCCCTTGTCGAACAGGCCGGCGATGGGCCCGGCGAGCTCGGCCCAGCTAAGCCACTGCCCGAAGAGGACATAGTAGAAATGGCCCAGCAGCAGCAAGAACAGCAGCGCCACGAGCGCCAGGATGCCGTTGGAAAAATCGCCGGTGAACCAGCGGCGCTGCCAGTAGCCGTACACACAGGCGCCCAGCACCGCCATCAGGATCGACGTCGAACTGCGGGCCATGACGAGCACAAAGGCGCTGAACAGCAGCCCGGCCAGACACAGGGATCGCCGGAACTCGCCGCGCGACCACTCGAAGACCCACAGCACCAGCCCGTAGGCCGCCACGAGCCCGAGCGTGTTTTTCTGGAAAGTGATGCCGCGCCACGCCGTGCCATGCACCGGGTCGATGCCGATTTCCGGAAAGGCCAGCGCCGTCACCGCCGACAGCAGGCAGATGGCCATCAGGGTGGCCAGCAAGATGCGGGGAAACTGCAGCGCCCCCGCCAGCACCGGCGACACGCCGAGCCCCACCAGCAGCAGCCCCAGCAAGATGATCACCCGCTTCAGGGTCACCACCGGATAGGGCGACCACAGGACGGACAGCAGACAATACGCAAGCAGCAGCAGCAAGAACGGATTGAGCTGCCGGACGACGGCGGACATCTGCCGACGATGCCGGTACAGCACGATCGCGGCCACCAGAAACAGCAGAGACAGCTGCAGCTGCCTGGCCAGGGAGCCCGACGTCAGGCTGATGTCTTCGAGCGCCTCCGGGTTCAGGTAGCTCAGCGTCGTCGGCACCAGCGACACGACGAAGCTGTAGGCAACCAGCGCACCCGTGACGAGATGCAGCTTGCGCACGGCCATGCCTATCGGGGAAAAACGTTATAGACGCTGCCCAGCAGCCTGCCGCCCGCCACCTGCACCAGGCGCTTGGCCCGCTGGATGTCGCTCAGTGAAGTCCGGTGTTGCCGGGCGACGATCAGACAGGCGCTGGCCTGCTGGGCGATGAGCTGCACGTCCGGAAAGCGGCTGACCGCGGGCGTGTCGATGAGCACGAGATCGAACTGGCCGCGCAGCTCGTTGAACACCTGATCCAGCGCCGGGGCCGAGAACAGTTCCGCCGGGTTGGGCGGCAAGGGCCCGGCATCCAGCACTTTCAGGTCGAGAAAGGGCGTGTCCACCAGGCTTTGCTGCAGCGGCTGGCGCCCCGACAGCACCAGGGACAGGCCCTGCTGCCGCTGGCTGTCGAACAGGCCCGACTGCTGGCGCGCGCGCAAGTCGGCATTGATGAGCAAAGTGCGCTGGCCATTTTGCGCAAAGGCAAAGGCCAGGCTTTCAGCCAGGTAGGTCTTGCCTTCTCCGCCATGGGGCCCGGCCACGACCAGGGACTGCAGATGGCGCATGTCGAGCCCCAGCAGGATTTGCGTGCGCAGCTTGCGCACGGCCTCGGCTTCTTGCGAATACGGGGCGCCGACCACCGGGTAGGTCGTGAAACGGCCATCGAGGGGCGCGGTCGGATACTGGTATTGCCTGGAAAGGGCCTGCCACACTTCCTGTTCGCTGAGCAGGCCCAACGAGACAGCGGCATCGCCAAAACGCAGGTTCTTGGCTTCCTGTACCTGGGCGATGTGCGCCACTTCGGCGGGCGACAGCCGCCGGGTGCGCACGAACAGATCACCAATGCGCTCGGGCGCTGCCCGCGCCAGCCGGGGATCGGCGGCCAGAACCGCGTTCAGGTGGCTGGCCGGCAACGGGTGCGCGGCGCCCGCCCCATCGGGCAGGAATTCTGGAGACACTTTCATGCATGACTCTCCTTCAGGCCGATCAGCCCAAGCACGGGAAGATCAGGGTCGCCCAGCAGGTCTTCGACAATGTTGACCCGGCGGTTCAGCAGTTCAAGCAACAGGGCAAGCAGCACGCCGCTGGCCGCCCCCACCAGCAGGCCCAGCAGCAGGTTCACGAGCACCCGCGGCTTGCTGGGCGTTGACGGCAGTTCGGCCGAACGCAGCACCGCCACGTTGGGCGACTGGATCGTGCTGGCCATGATGAGGGTGTCGTACTTCTGCAAAGCGGCGTTGTAGACCTGCTGCGCGCTGGCCAGCTGCCGCTGGTAGGCGGCGATCTGGTTGCGCTGCCGCATCTGCTTGAGCACCTTCTGGCGCTGCTGCTCGATTTCCTGCTGCAGCTCGGCAATCTGCGCGGACAGGCGGGCAATGTTGCTGTCCGCCCCCGCCAACAGCGCGCGCGATTCCTGCCCCAGGCGCGAGACGATGCGTCCGCGCTCGGAATTCAGCCCCCGGATGAGGGGATGCCGAGGCCCCAGCGCCCCCTTGACGTCCCCCAGCCGCCGGTCGATGTCGCCCAGCTGGGTCTTGAGCGCGGTGATCACCGGCGACTGGCTGGCAATCGGCGTCTCGTAGGGCTGGATGCCCGACTTCAGCAGCGCCTGGGTAGCCGTCTGTTCGGCCCGCGCCGCCTGCAGGCTGGTCTGCAAAGCGGTCAGCGTGCCATTGAGTTCATTGAGCTTGCGGGTTTCCTGATCACCGTGATCCTGCACGTTGAGGATATCGTTGTGCTGCTGGTACGTCGTCAGCTGACCCTGGATGGTGTCCACTTCCTTGCGCAGTTGCCCCAGCTGGGCGTCGTACTGCTCGAAGCGGCTGCGGGCGGCGGAGGCGGCCATCTGCTCGCCCAGCTCGCGATAGGCCCCGGCAAACGCATTGGCCACATCACGGGCCAGGTCGCGCGACCGGTCGCTGTAATCCAGGCTGACCACCCGGCTGCCACGTGCGTGCTGAATCTTCAGGTTGCTCAGCAGACGCTTGACCAAGGCCTGATCGGCCCGCGCCTGGCCGTCGTTGGCGACATCCTGGCGGTATTCCGGCGTCTCGCGCAGCCGTAGCGTGTCGATCACGATGGCGGCCACCCGCGAGCTGCGCAGCAGCTCAAGCTGTGTCTGCATGTAACTGTCGTCCAGCATGGCCGACAGTTGCTGTCCCTTGATCGGATCGCTCTCGTTGTAGTCAATATAGATGCTGGTGGAGGCCGTCCAGACCCGTGGCAGCAACGCGGTGATGAGCGCCGTCAGAGCGAAGATCAGCGCCGTCACGAAGCAGACGAGCCTGCGGCGCGCCAGCAGCATGGCGCACAGCTGCTTCAGGGACAAACTGCCGGACTCGGTGGAAAACGTATTGGCGGCCATGGCATCCCTGATCAGTGGTGAGCGGTTTCGGTGACACCGCAGGCAATTGAATCAGCACGAGGTAATCAGCTTGTTTCGTACTACACACTGATGCTACGAATTTTTTCAAACGCCCCATATCAGCCGTTTGACCTAGCCTCTCCAGCGAAAAGCGGAGACGAAAAAGGCGGGGTTTGCATCCCGGCAAACCCCGCCTTTTTGCGCATCCGCGGGCAGGGCATCCGCCCGCCGCGCAACCGCCGTCGAATCGCGCTAGATGGCCGCCGCCAGCGTGGCCGCCAGGCCCACGTAGCTGCGCGGCGTCATGGCCAGCAGGCGCGCCTTGGGCGCCTCGGGCAGATCGAGACCCGCGATGAAGCCGCGCAGGGCTTCTTCGGTGATGCCCTTGCCGCGCGTCAGGGCCTTGAGCTGCTCGTAGGGCTGCGGCAGGCCGTAACGGCGCATCACCGTCTGCACCGGCTCGGCGAGGATTTCCCAGCAGGCATCGATGTCGGCGTCGATGGCCGCCGTGTTGATCTCGAGCTTGCCCAGGCCGCGCAGACAGGCGTCGTACGCCACCAGGCTGTAGCCCAGGGCCACCCCCAGATTGCGCAGCACGGTGGAATCGGTGAGGTCGCGCTGCCAGCGCGAGATGGGCAGTTTTTCGGACAAATGCCGCAGCATGGCGTTGGCCAGCCCCAGGTTGCCCTCGGAGTTTTCAAAGTCGATGGGGTTGACCTTGTGCGGCATGGTGGACGAGCCCACCTCGCCTTCTTTGAGGCGCTGCTTGAAGTAGCCCAGCGAGATGTAGCCCCAGACGTCGCGGTTGAGGTCGAGCAAGATGGTGTTGGCCCGGGCGATGGCGTCGAACAGGGCCGCCATCCAGTCGTGCGGCTCGATCTGGATGGAGTACGGATTTTGCGTCAGCCCCAGGCCCCGCAGCACGCGTCCGGCGAAGGCGGGCCAGTCGATCTCGGGATACGCCGCCAGGTGGGCGTTGTAGTTGCCCGTGGCGCCGTTCATCTTCGCCAGGGGTCGCACGGCGCGGATGGCGGCCAACGCCTGTTCGAGGCGCGCCACCACATTGGCGAACTCTTTGCCCATGGTGCTGGGCGTGGCGGGCTGGCCGTGCGTGCGCGACAGCAGCGGCTGGTCGGCGTGCTCGTGCGCCAGCGCACGCAGGCGCGCCAGCACGGTTTCCAGCACCGGCACGAGGCTGCGCGTGCACGCGCGCCCCAACATCAGCGCATGCGAGGTGTTGTTGATGTCTTCCGAGGTGCAGGCAAAATGGATGAACTCGGCGGCCCGGGACAGCTCGGCGTCGTCGGCCACCTGCTCTTTCAGCCAGTATTCGACCGCCTTGACGTCGTGGTTGGTGGTGCGTTCGATGGCCTTGATGCGCGCGGCATCGGCCTCTGAGAACTGGCTGACCAGCGCCTGCAGGCGCTGGCGCGCCGCCGCCGAAAAAGCGGGCAGTTCGGGCAGGCCGGCCTCGGACAGGCCGATCAGCCAGGCGATCTCGACTTCGACGCGGTGCGCCATGAAACCGGCTTCGGACAAAAAGGGCCGCAAGGCGTCGGCCTTGGCCGCATAGCGCCCATCGAGAGGCGACAGCGCGTTCAGCGCACTTAAGGAAGAATCAATCTGCATGGGGATGGGCGGATAAAGGACGGATAAGAGGCGGGGAAAGACGGGCAAAAACCCAGGCGCCATTCTAACATCGGGGCCTGGCTGTCAAGTACGACGCAGGAATTGGGCGGATAAACCACACCGTTTGCACAATCCGTCCGAAAAGCCGACTAGGGACTCTCACCGATCCGGGATCACCGTCCCGCCCTGCTATACTTTTTGAGCCTTAGACTATGATGCCTTGCCATGAGATTGATCGGTTCCCTGTCCAGCCCTTATGTCCGTAAGGTTCGAATCGTGCTGGCAGAGAAGAAGCTAGACTACGAACTGATTCTGGACAACCCCTGGACGCCAGACACCCAGGTGACGGCCTACAACCCGCTGGGCAAGGTGCCCTGTCTGCTGCTCGACGACAACGAGGCGCTGTTCGATTCGCGCGTCATCGTCGAATACCTCGACGCCCTCTCGCCCGTCGGTCGGCTCATCCCGCCGCCGGGGCGCGAACGCGTCGAAGTCAAGCGCTGGGAAGCCGCCGCCGACGGCATCATGGACGCGGCCGCAGCCATGTTCCTCGAAGCCCACCGCCGCCCCCAGGGGCTGCAATGGGCCGACTGGCTGGCACGCCAGGAAAGCAAAATCCAGGCCGCGCTCAGCTATCTCGACACCTTGCTGGGCGAACAGGCCTACTGCATGGGCGTCAACCTGTGCCTGGCCGACATCGCCGTGGGCACGGCGCTGGGCTATCTCGACCTGCGCAGCCCCACGCTGGGCTGGCGCGACCAGCACGCCAACCTGGCCCGCCTGGCCGAAAAACTCGACGCGCGCCCCTCGTTCATTTCGACGCGCCCGCCCGCAGCCTGACACCCACCGGCATCAGGCAATCACCCCGCCCCCCAGGCACACGTCGCCGTCGTACAGCACGGCCGACTGCCCGGGCGTGACCGCCCACTGGGGCTCATCGAACGCCAACTCGAACGCCTGCGCATCCCGCACCCGCAGGCGGCAGGCGGCATCCGCCTGCCGGTAGCGCGTCTTGGCGCCATAGACCCCCGGCGCCGGGGGCGCGCCCGCAATCCAGCTGGCCTGCCCCGCCGCCAGCGCCGGGCTCAGCAACCAGGGATGGTCGTGCCCCTGCACCACGTACAGCGTATTGTGGGCGAGGTCTTTGCGTGCCACGTACCAGGCGTCGGCGGTGCCATCGTCGCGCTGCGCGCCGCGCACGCCGCCGATCCCCAGCCCCTTGCGCTGACCCAGCGTATAGAAGGCCAAACCCTGGTGCGTGCCCAGCGCCTGGCCCTCGGGCGTGCGCATGGGGCCGGGCTGCGTGGGCAGGTAGCGATTGAGAAATTCGCGGAAAGGCCGCTCGCCGATGAAGCAGATGCCGGTGGAATCTTTCTTGGCGGCATTGGGCAGGCCGATCTCGCGCGCGATGCGGCGCACCTCGGTCTTGCGCACCTCGCCCAGAGGGAACACGGTGCGCGCCAGCTGCGCCTGGTTGAGCCGGTGCAGGAAATAACTTTGATCCTTGCTGCCGTCCACCGCCTTGAGCAGCTGCGATTGCAGCCCCTGCGCGGTGCGCACCCGGCGCACCCGCGCATAATGGCCGGTGGCGATGTAATCGGCCCCCAGCCCCATGGCGTGGTCGAGAAAGGCCTTGAACTTGATCTCGGCGTTGCACAGCACGTCCGGATTGGGCGTGCGCCCCGCCGAATATTCACGCAGAAACTCGGCAAAGACGCGGTCTTTGTATTCGGCGGCGAAATTCACCGCCTCGATATCGACACCCACCACGTCGGCCACGCTGGCCGCATCCAGCCAGTCCTGACGCGACGAACAGTATTCGCTGTCGTCATCGTCTTCCCAATTTTTCATGAACAGGCCGATGACCTCGTAGCCCTGCTGCTTGAGCAGCCAGGCCGTGACCGAGGAATCGACCCCGCCCGACATGCCCACGACGACCCGGGCGCCGCGCGTCGGCATCCCGTCCACAGATACGACTTCTTCAGTCACGCATGACCTCATCCACAGTTTCAATCCAGTGACGCACCGGGGTATCGGTGCCGCTTTGCAAATGACAGATGCAGCCGACGTTGGACGAGACGATGGTCTCGGGCAGCGCCGCCTGAATCGCCTGCAGCTTGCGATCGCGCAAGGATTTGGACAGGCCCGGCTGGGTAATGGAATAGGTGCCGGCCGAACCGCAGCACAAGTGCGGCTCGCCAAACGCTTGCAGGTCGAAGCCCAGCTCGGCCAGCAGCCGCTCGGTGAGCGGGCGCAGGCCCTGCCAGTGCTGCAGGGTACAGGGCGGGTGAAAGGCCGTGCGGCCCGGCGCGCGCCGCATCTTGGCGCGCACCTCGGTGGCCAGCGGCGCCAGGAACTCGGCGATGTCCTGCACGAAAGGCATCAGCCGCGCGGCGCGCTCGGCATAGGCCGGGTCGTGCTGCAGGTGATGGGCGTAATCCTTGATCATGCCGCCGCAGCCCGAGGCGTTGACGATCACGGCCTCGACCTGACCGGATTCGAGCAGGGGTAGCCAGGCATCGATGTTGGCGCGCATCTGCTCGCGGGCGGCCTCTTGCGCATCGAGGTGGAAATTGATGGCGCCGCAGCAGCCCGAGCCCGCGGCAAAACGGCTGCCCACGCCCACCGCGTCCAGCACGCGCTGGGTGGCGGCATCGATGGACGGCAGCATGGCGGGCTGTACGCAATTGGCCAGCATCAGCACCTGGCGCGCATGCCGCCGGGGCTGCACGGGCAGCGGCCCGGCGGGGCGCGCCTCGGTGATCTTGCCCCGTAAAACGGGGGGAAGCGCCGGTCGCACCCAGCGCCCGGCCCGGTACAGCGGCGCAAAGGCGCGCGACATCAGCAGGCGGCGCAAGGCGCCGCGCAGCAGGCGCTGATGCCAGGGACGCTGGACGCGCTCGCTGACCAGCTGACGGCCGATGTCCACGAGCTTACCGTATTCCACCCCCGACGGGCACGTGGTCTCGCAATTGCGGCAGGTGAGGCAGCGGTCGAGGTGCTGCTGCGTCACGTAGGTGGGCTGCACGCCTTCGAGCACCTGCTTCATCTGGTAGATGCGCCCCCGCGGGCTGTCGAGCTCGTCGCCCAG
The DNA here is from genome assembly GCF_001592225.1 of Castellaniella caeni NBRC 101664. Lineage (GTDB taxonomy): Bacteria > Pseudomonadota > Gammaproteobacteria > Burkholderiales > Burkholderiaceae_B > Castellaniella > Castellaniella caeni. Next base: position 106,832 of record NZ_BCWN01000003.1, read on the forward strand.
TATCTGGTAGGTGGGACAGGTGGCCAGACAAAAGCCGCAGTGCACGCAGCGGCGCAGGATTTCATCGGCCTCGCGGCCAAAGTCGGTGTCCTGCGCCCAGGAAGCAAGTTGGGTTTGCATGATCGATCCTTAGAGTTCCGGCACCAGGCGGCGGGCATTGAACACGCCCGAGGGGTCGAACTCCGCCTTGAGCCGCCGGTGTATCTGCAACACGCCCGCGGCCAGTGGATGAAACGTGGGGACGTCGCGCGCCGTGCCGCCGCGCTGGTACAGGGTGGCCGAACCGCCCAGCGCCTGGACGCGCGCCCGCAGGGCGGCGGCGTCCTGCTCGCCGGACAGCCAGCGCAGGGTGCCGCCCCATTCGTGCAGGCTGGGGCCCAGGGCCAGCGGCGCCACCCGAGGCGGCAGCGCAATGCGCCACAAGGGGCGCTGGCGGAAAAAGGGATGCGTCTGGTCGCGCAAGGCTAGCCAGAAGGCCCGCGCCGACTCGTCGGCCAATGTCTCGCCGCCGATCACGGCCTGCCCCTGGCGCACCGCCGATTCATTGCCCGACAGGCGTACTGTGAGCGTCCCCAAGGCGCCCGACGCGTCGGGCAGCCAGGCCGTGGCCGACACGGGAACGGGCCGCGCGCGCCAGCGCAGGCATTGCCGCAGCGCCTGCGCCTCGTCGAGATGCAGCACCTGCGTGGCCTCGGCGCGGGGCTGGGGCATGACTTTGATGGAGACCTCGACGAGCGCCCCCAGGATGCCCAGGGAACCGGCCAGCAGGCGGGAAAGATCATAGCCGGCGACGTTTTTCATGACCTCGCCGCCAAAGCGCAGCACGCTGCCGTCGGCGCTCAGCAGGCGCGTGCCCAGCACGTAGTCGCCCAGGGCCCCCGCCGACAGGCGGCGCGGCCCCGACAGACCTGCCGCGACGCAGCCGCCCAGCGTGCCACCCGCGCCAAAGCGCGGCGGCTCGAAGGCGAGCATCTGGCCCTGCGCCGACAGGGTCTGCTCGACCTCGGCCAGTGGCGTACCGGCGCGCGCGGTGAGCACCAGTTCGGCGGGCTCGTAGGCCACCACCCCACGGTACGCGGACAGGTCGAGCCAGCTGAAGCTGTCGTCCGCGGGCAGTGGTTCGCCGTAAAACAGGCGCGTGCCCCCGCCCCGGATCATCAAGGGCCGCTTGGCCGCACGCGCCGTGGCCACCTGATCGCACAATTCGGACAGAACGAATTCCATAGGATCGACTTAAAAGCGTGGGATATCGGGAAAGCGCAGCTCGCCCTGGTGCACATGCATCTTGCCGTACTCGGCGCAGCGCACCAGGGTGGGAATCAGCTTGAGCGGATTGAGCAGGCCGTAGGGATCGAAAGCGCGCTTGAACGCCGAGAAGGCATCCAGCTCTTCGCGCGAGAACTGCGTGCACATCTGGTTGATCTTCTCGATGCCCACCCCGTGCTCGCCCGTAATGGTGCCCCCCACCTGCACGCAGAGTTCGAGGATCGCGGCGCCGAAGGCTTCGGCCTTGTCCACTTCGCCCGGCTGGTTGGCGTCGAACAGGATGAGGGGGTGCAGGTTGCCGTCGCCGGCATGAAACACGTTCGAGCAGCGCAGGCCGAACTGCGACTCCATCTGCGCGATGGCGGCCAGCACCTTGCCCAGGTGGCGCCGCGGAATGGTGCCGTCCATGCAGTAATAATCGGGCGAGATACGCCCGGCGGCGGGAAACGCATTCTTGCGCCCGGCCCAGAACTTGAGCCGCTCGGCCTCGGATGAGGACACCTGCAGGCGGCTGGCCCCCACATCGCGCAACAGGGCCTCGACCCGGGCGATTTCGTCGGCCACCTCGTCGGGCGTGCCGTCCGACTCGCACAACAGGATGGCCTCGGCATCCAGATCGTAGCCCGCCTGCACGAAGGGTTCGACCATGTGCACCGAACGCTTGTCCATGAGTTCGAGCCCGGCGGGGATGATGCCATCGGCAATGATGCGCGTGACTCCCTCGCCCGCCAGCTCGACGCTGGGAAAGCTGGCCATGACCACCTGGGCGAGTTCGGGCCGCGGGATGAGCCGCACCGTGACCTCGGTAACCAGCCCCAGCATGCCCTCGGAACCGATGAAGGATTGCAGGAGATTGAGGCCCGGCGTGTCGGGCGCCTCGCCCCCCAGCTCGACGACTTCGCCTTCGATGGTGACCAGGCGCACGCGCAGCACGTTGTGCACGGTGAGCCCGTATTTCAGGCAGTGCACGCCACCCGAGTTCTCGGCCACGTTGCCGCCGATGGAGCAGGCGATCTGGCTGGAGGGGTCGGGCGCGTAGTACAGACCGTGCGGGATCGCCGCTTCAGAAATCGCCAGATTGCGCACACCGGGCCCGACGACCGCCGTACAGGTTTCGGGGTCGAGGCGGATGATCCGGTTGAGCTTGGCCAGGCCGATCACCACCCCTTGGGGGTGCGGGGTGGCCCCGCCCGACAGGCCCGTGCCCGAGCCCCTGGGCACCACCGGCACATTGTGCTCGCGACAGGCCCGCAGCAGGCCGATCACCTGCGCTTCGTTTTCGGGCAGCACCACCACGGGCGGCAGCTCTCGGAACAAGGTCAGGCCGTCGCATTCGTACGCCCGGGTCTGATCGACACGGGTGAGGATGCAGTGCGCTGGCAGCAGCTGCCCGATCTGGGCCAGAAAGCCCGCGAAATCAGGCGTGGCGGCCTGCGGCTCGGGCGACGACGTGGCAATGTCCATGGCGGTTCCTCGGGGTTCAGGCGGTCGGAGGCGGCAGCATCTTGCCAGGGTTGAGGATATCACCCGGGTCGAGCGCGGCCTTCAGCGCGCGCATGACGTCCAGGGCGTCGTCACCGTGCTCGGCGCGCATGAAGGCCTGCTTGTGCAGGCCGATGCCGTGCTCGCCCGTGCACGTGCCATCCATGTCGATGGCGCGCTGCACCAGGCGCTGGTTCAGGCGCTCGGATTCGGCCCATTCGTCGGGATTGTCGGGGTCGAGCAGCATCAGCACGTGGAAGTTGCCATCGCCCACGTGACCGACGATGGTGTAGGGAAACGAAGCCTGATCGAGTTCGCGCGCTGTCTCGCCCACGCACTCGGCCAGCCGCGAAATGGGCACGCAGACGTCCGTGGTGCTGGAGCGGCAGCCGGGGCGCAGCTGCAGACCGGCGAAATAGGCGTTGTGCCGCGCCGTCCAGAGGCGGCTGCGGTCTTCCGGGCGCTCGGCCCATTCGAAATCCTGCCCGCCGTGCTCGTGCGTGATCAGCTGCACCAGTTCGGCCTGCTCGCGCACGCCTGCGGGGCTGCCGTGAAATTCGAACAGCAGCAGGGGCGATTCGCGCAGGCTGAGGTGACTGTAGCGGTTGGTGGCGCGCACGGCGCCGCTATCCATGAACTCGACCCGCGCCACGGGGATGCCCATCTGGATGATCTGGATGACGCTTTGCACGGCGGAATCGAGATCGGCAAAATTGCAGATTGCCGCCGACACCGCCTCGGGCTGCGGATACAGGCGCACGGTGACTTCGGCGATGATGCCCAGCGTGCCTTCGCTGCCCACGAACAGGCGGGTGAGGTCGTAGCCCGCCGACGACTTGCGCGCCCGGTTGGCCGTCTCGATGACCCGACCATCGGCCAGCACCACCTTGAGCGACATGACGTTTTCACGCATGGTGCCGTAGCGCACCGCATTGGTGCCCGACGCGCGCGTGGCCGACATGCCGCCCAGGCTGGCATCGGCCCCCGGGTCGATGGGAAAGAAGAGCCCGGTGTCGCGCAGCGCCTCGTTGAGCTGCTTGCGCGTGACTCCCGCCTGCACCGTGACCGTGGAGTCTTCGGCATGCACGGCCAGAATCTGGTTCATCCCCGAGAGATCGAGCGACACCCCGCCCTGCACGGCCAGCACGTGGCCTTCGAGCGACGAGCCCGCGCCATAGGGAATGAGGGCGATGCCGTGCGCGTGGCAATGCCGCGCTACCCAGACGACGTCTTCGACCGACTGGGCGAACACCACGGCATCGGGCAGCATGGGGCGATAGGGGGATTCATCCCGCCCGTGGTGCTCGCGCACCGCCTGGCCCGTGGCGCAGCGCTCGCCAAAGCGCGCCTGCAAGGCCGCCAGAAAGCCGCTCGGCAAGGGCCTGGGTTGCTGCGCCAGATGCAAGGTGTCCATTATGCCGCGCTCCCGATGGCCTGCTTGCGGGCCTGCGCCTGGTGCGCGCGGCGGCCGCGCACGGCCTTGGCCAGGCGTTCGAGCAGCGCCACGGAGGTATCCCAATCGACGCAGCCATCGGTGATGCTCTGGCCATACGTCAGCGAGCGGCCCGGCACCAGATCCTGGCGCCCGCCCACCAGGTGGCTTTCGATCATCACCCCGAAGAGGCGCGCGTCGCCGCCTTCGACCTGCTGGCAGATGTCTTCGATGACCTCGGGCTGGCGCGTGTAGTCTTTATGGCTGTTGGCGTGGCTGGCATCGACCATGATGCGCGCGCGCATGCCGGCCTTTTCCAGCGCCTCGGCGGCGGCCTGCACGTATTCGGCCTGGTAGTTGGGGGTCTTGCCGCCGCGCAGGATCACGTGGCAGTCTTCGTTGCCGCGCGTGGACACGATGGCCGAATGCCCGCCCTTGGTGACCGACAGGAAATAGTGCGAGTTCGAGGCCGCTTTCAGGGCGTCGATGGCGATACGGGTATCGCCCGTGGTGCCGTTCTTGAACCCCACCGGACACGACAAGCCCGAGGCCAGTTCGCGGTGTACCTGGCTTTCGGTGGTACGCGCGCCGATGGCCCCCCACGAGACGAGATCGGCGATGTACTGCGGCGTGATCATGTCGAGGAACTCGCAGCCGGCGGGCAGGTCGAGCGCATTGACCTGGATGAGCAGTTCGCGCGCCATGCGCAGACCCTGGTTGATGTCGAAGCTGCCGTCCAGGTTGGGGTCGTTGATGAGCCCTTTCCAGCCCACCGTGGTGCGGGGCTTTTCAAAGTACACCCGCATGATGATTTCGAGTTCGCCCGCGTAGCGCTGGCGTTCGGCGGCCAGGCGGCGGGCGTATTCCAGCGCGGCCTTGGGGTCGTGAATGGAACACGGGCCAATGATCACCACCAGCCGGTCGTCCTTGCCGTAGAGCACGTCGTGAATGGCGTGGCGCGCATGGTGCACCGTCGCCGAGACCTCGGGGGAGCACGGAAACTCACGCATCACGTGTGCCGGGGGGGCCAGTTCGCGAATCTCTCGGATGCGGGTATCGTCGGTATTGTGTGACACGGTCTTGCTCCAATGATGAACCGGATGGCAAAGGCAGCAACAAAAAAGCCGCCTGGCACCGCCGGCGGCTTTTGGGAAATTGGTTGACTACCTTTTAGTACAGCGATTCCCTTCCTCCACCAGCGGCTTTGGAAACGTAAAAAAATAAAAGAAATACGGGATCGCGTGCATTGGTTAATCCTAGCACAGCCAATCGAGGCAGGCAAGAACCTGTTCCGGCCGGATGCTGGCCCTTCATCGCCCGCCCTTCTTCATCGCCCGCCCTTCATTGCCTGCCTTTCATCGCCCCTCGGTGATGCGCCCCCAGGTGAGTCGCCCTGCATGATTTTCTCTTAATTGATTCGTACACTAATCATTTCTATAATATATCGTTCGCTTGCATATCATTCATCATCGCATCATTCGATATGAATGCATTGTCCAGCACCCATAGCCCATCCGGGCGGCGGGCCGCGCGCCTGCCCCCGGCGTACCAGGAGACTGCCATGCAAAAGACCCTACGAACCTGCCTGCTGGCGAGCGCCCTGCTCGGCGCGCTGGGCCCGGCCGGCGGCTCACAAGCCGCCGACCTCGCCGCCATCCGGCAAGCCGGCACCCTGCGCATCGCCATCGCCAACGAAATCCCCTATGGCTATATGGATCTCGACGGGCAGGCCAAGGGCGTGGGGCCGGACGTGGCCAAGCACCTGGCCAAGGCCCTGGGCATCCCGCACATCCAGTGGACGACCACCAGCTTCGGCTCGCTGATCCCCGGCCTGCAGGCCGACCGCTACGACATGGTGGCCGCCGAGATGGCCATCCTGCCGCAGCGCTGCCAGCAAGTGGCCTTCTCCGAGCCCGACAGCTCGTACGGCGAGGGCCTGCTGGTGGCCAAGGGCAATCCGAAAAACATCCACGACTACGCCAGCTTCGCCCGATCCGGCAACAAGATCGCCATCATGGCCGGGGCCGACCAGCTCGACATGCTGCAGGCGCTGCACGTGCCGGCCAGCCAGATCGTCACCATCTCCAGCAACGCGGACGCCATCTCGACCGTGTCCACCGGGCGCGCCGACGGCTACGCCGCCACCAGCCTCACCGTCAGCCAGCTGGCCGACAAGGGCCAGGGCAAGGTCGCGGCGGCCACGCCCTTCAAAGACCCCGTCGTCAACGGCCAGCCGGTGCGCAGCTGGGGCGGCTTCGCCTTTGCCAGCGGCTCGGTGCAGCTGCGCGAGGCGGTCAACCAGGCGCTCGCCACGTTCAAGCAGACCGACGACTGGCGGCAGATCATGCATCACTACGGCTTTTCCGCCGACGACGCCCGGCAATCGTTCGAGCGCACCACCGCCCAGCTGTGCAAGGGCTGAGCCCGCACGCGCATGAACTGGCTGTCCTACCTCGCCCCGCTGGCCACCGGCGCCCGAGTCACCCTGGAGCTGACGCTGTACTCCACCGTGCTGGGCGGGCTGTTCGCCTTTCTGTTCGGCCTGGGCCGCCTGTCGCGCAAGCGGCTCTGGCGCTGGACGTGCATCGCCCTGATCGAGCTCTTTCGCGGCACCTCCTTGCTGGTGCAGCTGTTCTGGCTGTTCTTCGCCCTGCCCATGCTGGGCCAGGCGCTGGGCATCGACCTGCGCCTGCCGCCGGTGCTCGCGGGCACGCTTGCCCTGAGCCTGAACATCGGCGCCTACGGGGCGGAAGTCGTGCGCGGCGCCATCCAGGCCGTCCCGCCCAGGCAATACGAGGCGGCCCAGGCGCTCGACTTCACGGCGCGCCAGACGCTGTGGCGCATCGCCCTGCCCCAGGCCATCCCCGAAATGCTGCCCAGCTTCAGCAACCTGGCGGTGCAAAACCTCAAGGACACCGCGCTGGTGTCGCTGATCGGCCTGGGCGACATGGCCTTCCAGGCTGAGCGCATCCGCAATTTCACGCAAGACAGCGTGCCGGTCTACAGCCTGCTGCTCCTGCTGTATTTCGGCATGGCCCTGGTGCTGGCGGGCGCCATGCGCATCCTGGAATGCTCGGTGGGCCGCTGGCGCCACCGGAGGGCCTGAGCATGCTGTTCGGCATCGAATGGAACACCGTCAACGACTGGGCCTTCGCCTGGTCGATCCTGCCCATCCTGCTGCGCGGCATGCTGGTCACCCTGGAGGCCACCGGCCTGGGCTTCCTGGTGGCCGCCGCGCTGGGCCTGGTGCTCGCGGCGCTCAAGGGCGCGCGCCTGCGCATCATCGCCTGGCCAGCCACCCTCCTCACCGAATTTCTGCGCGACACGCCGCTGCTGGTGCAGCTGTTCTTTCTTTACTACGTGCTGCCGGAATACGGCCTGGTGCTGCCCGCCTTCCTCACCGGCGCCCTGGCGCTGGGCGTGCAGTACAGCGCCTACCTCTCCGAGGTCTACCGGGCCGGGCTGGAATCGATCACCCACGGCCAGACCGAGGCGGCGCGCGCGCTGGACATCTCGCCCCTGCGCACGTTTGGCGACATCATCCTGCCCCAGGCCATCCCGCGCATCATCCCGGCGCTGGGCAACTACCTGGTCTCGATCATGAAGGACGTCCCCGTGCTCTCGGTGGTGTCGATCCTCGAAATGCTCAACGTGGCCCGCATCATCGGCGACCGCAGCTTCAACTACATGGTGCCGCTCACCCTGGTCGGCGGGCTCTACCTGATTCTGACCCTGATCGCCTCGGCGCTCATCCGCTACCTGGACGAGCGCCTGCCCAAGCGCGGCATCCCGCTGCGCGGCTGAGGCCCGCGTCCCTTTTCCGGAGTTCCACCCGATGACCACCCCCGCCACGCCCGCACCGCCCCGCGCCGACGCGCCCATCATCACGATGGACAAGGTCGTCAAGCGCTTTGGCGAAACCACCGTGCTCAACGCCCTGGATTTTCAGGTGGCCCAGGGCGAAAAAGTCACCATCATCGGCCCCTCGGGGTCGGGCAAGTCCACCGTGCTGCGCATCCTGATGACGCTGGAACGCATCGACGGCGGCCTGATCCACGTGGCGGGCAAGCCGCTCTGGCACGAATACCGCAAGGGCGGGCTCGTCCCCGCCAGCGAGGCGCACCTGCGCGCCATGCGCAAGGAAATGGGCATGGTCTTCCAGCAGTTCAACCTGTTTCCGCACATGACCGTGCTGCGCAACGTCACCGAATCACCGATTCACGTGCAGGGCCTCTCACGCGCCGAGGCCCGACGGCGGGCTTATCAATACCTGGAGCTCGTGGGCATGAGCGGCCACGCGGACAAATTCCCCAGCCAGCTCTCCGGCGGCCAGCAGCAGCGCGTGGCCATTGCCCGGGCGCTGGCCACGCGCCCGCGCATCATGCTGTTCGACGAGCCCACCTCGGCCCTCGACCCGGAGCTGGTGGGCGAGGTGCTTGGCGTGATCCAGCGGCTGTCCGAAGAACACGACCTGACCATGCTGCTGGTGACCCACGAGATGGAGTTCGCCCGCCGGATTTCGGATCGGGTCTGTTTCTTCGACCAGGGCGTGGTCGTCGAGGAGGCCGCCCCCGAGGTGATGTTCAGTCACCCCCGCGAGGCGCGCACCCGCGACTTCCTGAAGAATTTCATCGACGCCAGGGCGTGAGCACCTCGCCGACGCGGCGCGAAGCGATGTGCGCCGGGCGTGGCGCGAGCCCGTGAAACGGCGCCATCAGCCGGTTGTGCACGCTGTTGTAGACCATGAACACGTTGCTGCGCGGCCAGGGCGACAAATTGCCGCCCGAGCCGTGCAGGGTGTTGCAGTCGAAGAACACGACCGCGCCCGCCGGGGCCGTCACGGCGCGCAGGCCGCCCTGCTCGGCCAGGTAGCGCAGGCTGACGGGGTCGGGCACCCCTACTTCCTGGCGCCGCAGCGACTGCCGGTAGTGCGCCTCCGGGGTTTCACCGACGCAGGCGACGAACTGCCGGTGCGAGCCGGGAATCAGCATCAGCGGCCCGTTGAACGGCGTGTTGTCCGTGAGCAGCACCGAGCAGCTCAGCGCCCGCATGGCGGGCATGCCGTCTTCCACGTGCCAGGTCTCGAAGTCGGAATGCCAGTAGAACTCCCGGCCATCGAGCGCCGGCTTCAGGTTGACGCGCGACTGATGGATGTAGACTTCCGACCCGAGAATCTGGCGCGCCACCTCCAGCAGGCGGGGATCCCGGGGCAGCTCGGCCAGGCGGGCGCCGAGTTCGTGCACCCGGAAGATCGAACGCACGGCGCTGCTGTCCGGCTCGCGGATCAGCTCTTCGGCCTCGCGCAGCGCAGGGTCGTCCGCCAGCGCCGCCACCTCGGCGCGCAGGCCGTCGAGCTCATCGGCGCCCAGCACGCCGGGCAGAACCAGGAAGCCGTCCTCCTCGTACTGCCGCAGCTGCGCCGCGTCCAGCGCCCGGGCGTAGCGCCCGTCCTCATAGACCACGGGATCGCGGCGGGCCATCAACGCCGCCGTGCGCCCGACGCGGGATACATAGCAGTCTTGCATGTCAGGCCACCTCCAGGGGATACACCCCCGACGCATCGTGCACCTCGCGGCCACTGAGCGGCGGGTTGAAGACGCACAGGACGCGCAGCGGGCGGGTGCCGCCGCGCAGCCAGTGCTCGTCGTGCTGATCCAGGGCGTACACCACCCCCGGCCCCAGCGCGTACTTGCGGCCGTCCGCGATGGTTTCGATCTCGCCGTCGCCCTCGATGCACCACACGGCCTCCAGGTGGTTGCAGTAGTGAATGTGGGTTTCCGTCCCCGGATGGATGATGGTTTCGTGGAAGGAAAAGCCCATCCGGTCGGCGGCCAGCAAGACGCGGCGGCTCGTCCAGTTGGCGGTGACGATTTCCTGCGCGGTGCCTTTCACTTCGTCCACGTGGCGCACGATCATGAGCGGCCTCCCGCGACGTGCACGACGCGCGGCTGCTTGCCCGCGGCGGCCAGCACCTCGGTGGTGCTGCGCTCGATCACCTCGAGCCCCCGTTCAAGCTGCTCGCGGGGAATGGTCAGCGCGGGCAGCACCTTCAGCACCTCGTCGCAGGCGCCCGAGGTCTCGATGACGACCCCCAGCTCGAAGGCGCGGCGGGCGATCCGGTTGGCCAGATCGTCGCCCACCGGCGTGACCAGCCCCTGAATCAGGCCCCGCCCCCTGACGCTCAGGCCGGCCCCCCGGCAGCTGTGCGCCAGGTTTTCCAGCCAGTCGCGCACCAGCCGCTCTTTGGCGGCAACGCTCTCGGAGAGCGCCGTGTCGCACCAGTAGGTTTCCAGCGCCTGCGCCGCCGTGACGAAGGCCAGGTTGTTGCCGCGGAAGGTGCCGCTGTGCGCGCCCGGCTGCCAGACGTCCAGCTCGGGCTTGAGCAGGACGAGCGACATGGGCAGGCCAAAGCCCGACAGAGACTTCGACAGCGTGACGATGTCGGGCGAGATGCCCGCCGTCTCGAAGCTGAAGAAGTGGCCCGTGCGTCCGCAGCCCACCTGGATGTCGTCCACGATCAGCAACATGTCGTGGCGGCGGCAGAGCTGCTCCAGTTCGCGCAGCCAGCGCTGCGACGCCACGTTGACGCCGCCCTCGCCCTGCACGGTCTCGACGATGACGGCTGCTGGATGATCCAGGCCACTGCCGGGATCATCCAGCAGCCGCTCGAGATAGGCCATGGTGTTGACGTCCGGCCCGAAATAGCCGTCGAAGGGCATGAAGCTGATATTGCCCAGGGACACGCCGGCGGCCCGGCGGAACTTCTGGTTGGCCGTCGCCGCCAGCGACCCCATCGACACGCCGTGAAACCCGCGGGTGAACGAAATCACGTTCTGGCGCCCCTTCACCTGGCGCGCCAGCTTCAACGCCGCCTCGACGGCGTTGGTGCCGGTGGGCCCCGTAAACTGCAAGGTATATTCCAGATTGCGCGGCTTGAGGATCAGCCGATCCATGGCCTGCAGAAAGTACTTCTTCGCGCTCGTGGCCATGTCCAGGCCATGCACCACACCATCCGAGCCCAGGTAATCCACGGCCCGCTCACGCAGCACCGTGTTGTTGTGGCCATAGTTCAGGGTGCCCGCACCGCTGAAAAAATCGATGTAGGCGCGCCCGGCCTCGTCGAACAGTTCCGACCCGCGCGCCTTGGCGAAGATCACCGGAAACGACCGGACATAGCCGCGCACCTCCGACTCCATCCGGTCAAAAATTTTCAAATCCATGGGTTCCTCCTTGTTGACGTTCGAATAGACGACAGCAACTCAGTTCACTGCCGACAAGGGAAACGGGCCAATGCGCAGCAAGGGCTCTGCCTCGTGCGCATCCACGCCGAACAGCGCCGCGTCGAACAGCGCCGACTCCCGCAAGGGAGCATTCAAGGTTCCGGCCAGCCGGGCGAACAGGCGCCGGGACGCCTCGTTGCCCGGCCCGACCGTGGTTTCCAGCCAGCGCACCTGGCGCAGGCCGGGGCGGCGCAGCAGGCGCCGCAGCATGCTCAGGGCAAGCCCCCGTCCGCGGGCCCGCGGGTGCACCGCCACCTGCCAGACGAACAGCACCTCGCTGCGCCCGGGCGGCAGGTACGCCGAGACCATGCCGAGGACGCCGTGATCGTCTTCGGCCACCAGACAGGTTTGGGGAAAGTGCTCGGTGAGGAGCAGGTAGAGATAGAGGGAATTCAGATCGAGCGGCGGGCAGTGCGCCACCAGCGCATGCAGGCGCGGGCCGTCGGCCCGGCGGGGAGGACGCAGCCGGGTCGGCGGCGCCCCGGACAGGTGCGCGCCCGCGATCACACCACCAGCCCCGACTCGGGTGCCACCCCGGTGGCCGGCACGTCCAGCAGGGGCGACTGCGCGTCGGCGGCGGGCGCAAGCCCGGTGTCCGCCTCGATGAGGCCCACCACCCGTTCGAGCGACAAGGTGATGGTGGCCTGTTCGAGTTCGGGCAGCGCCTTGAGGGCTTCGGCCAGCTTCTGCTGCAGGGGAGACGGGGTGTCGTGAGCCAGCTGGCGGCCGGCTTCGGTGGCGCTGATGAAGACGATGCGCCGGTCGGCGCGGCCGCGCTCGCGGACGATGAGCCCCTTGTCTTCGAGCCGGTCGAGGATGCCGACCACCGTGCTGGCGCTGACGTGCACCTCGCGGCTGATGGCGGTGGCCGTGATGGGCCCTTTGTCGATCACGGTGCGCAGGCAGATCAGCTGCGGGCCGGTGATGCGGCTGCAGGCGGACAGCTGCCGCGAATGCAGCGCCACGGCACGCGTGATGCGGCGCAAGGCCCGCAAGATACGCAGGTCGTACGCCTGCTGCGCATCCGTTTCAGTCGTCATGGTGATTCAGAGCCCCTAAAAATTGATTTCTATTGAAATCATAAGGCCCTGAATCATATGCGTCAAATCATACGCATCAAATCGCCATACGCATCAGCCCATGACACGCACACCAGCGCGGGGATTCATCAATGCCCCGAGTTGGGGTCGATGGCCTCGTCGCTATGGAAAATGGCGTGGTCGGCCTTGCCCTTGACGGTGAGGAAGCCCGCCACGCCCTTTTCCACCCGCGACAGGGCGTGATCGACCAGCAGGTAGCGGCCCGGATAGTCGGTCTTGAGTTCGACCATGGTGGCCCCGCCCGGCGGCACCAGCGTGGTCTGCACGTCGGTGAGCGGCTTGCTGGTGAGCGACGCCTGGTCGTAGACCTTGTCGAACACCTCGCCGATGATGTGGAAGCTGGACGTGAGATTAGGCCCGCCCACCCCGAAGAAGATGCGCACGGTATCCCCCACGTTGGACTCCATGTGGTAGACCTTGGTGAGCGCATCCATCGAGCCGTTGAACATCACGTGCTCGGGGTTTTCCGCCAGCAGTTTTTCAAGCGAGAACTCTTGCAGGCCGCTGGCGCCGTGACGCTCTGCCGTGTAGAGCTCACCTTGCATGACGTAGAACTCGCGATCCACCTTGGGCAAGCCCCCTTCGGGCTCGACCAGGATCATGCCGTACATGCCGTTGGTGATGTGCTGCGCCACCATGGGCGTGGCGCAGTGGTAGACGAACAGGCCCACGTGGTTGGCCTTGAAGGTGAACGACTTGGTCTGCCCCGGCGGCACCTGGGTGACCGCCGCCCCGCCGCCCGGGCCGGTGACGGCGTGCAGGTCGATCGAGTGGATGTGCGTGCTGTCCTTGGCGTTGCTGATGTTCAGGGTGACCGTATCACCCACCCGCACGCGCACGAAAGGCCCCGGCACCTTGTTGTTGAACGTCCAGAAGCGGTAGGTGCTGCTGTCGCCCAGGCGCCCCTCGATTTCGGTCGTCAGCAGATCGACCGTGACCTTTTGCGGGCCGCGCTTGCCCACGGGCGTGCCCACCTGCGCGGGATCATGCGCGATCTGCGGCGCCTGCACCTGCGCCTCGGCGGACGGCTCGCCCACCACCACCTTGCCTACCATGCCGGCCGCCTTGTGGCCCGGCAGCGTGCAGAGGTATTCGAAGGTGCCGTTCTTGGCGGCCCGAAAAACGATGGCCGTGGCGGCGTTCTTGCCGGAAATCTGATCCGAATGCGCCTTGAAATCGGGCACGGCGATGTCGTGCGTGGCGCCATCGCCGTTGATGAGGTTGATCTGCACCACCGCCCCTTCGGGCACTTTCAGATCCGGGTTGACCTGATTGGCGATCTCGCCCCGGTCGCCGATGAACACCAGCTTGCCGTCGGCAATCGAGGTGCGCAAGGTGAAGGTGACGTCCGGCTTATAGCTGACGTCCTGGCTGCCGTGTCCGGCGGGGCCGTGGTCGGCCCAGCCGGGGCTGCTGAAACCCAGCCCGGCCGCCGCCAGCAGCAAGCCCGTAAACATGCGTCGGATCAAGGACATGAGCGCTCCTGCGATAGTTAAGATGGTTGAGGTTGTAATGATGCTTGTTTAAACTGTCGAAGCACAGAATGCTGACATTCTACTGTACAGATGTTTCACGCTTCGATGATGCAAAACCACCGCACAAGACGACAAAGCGCAATTACTCGGGCAAGAAATTGATCCGCGCAAGGGGATAAACCCCACATCATCAGGCAGAGAACCTATAATCTCCCTGCAGACGTTCAGGGTTTTTCCCTGACGCTTTTATTTTTGTGGACCCTACTTTGCTGGCTGATCATCCCCCCCCCGGACAGACTCCCAGAACCAATTCGCTCAGGCGCATTCCGGTGGCGCCCGAATCCACCCGGTGTTCCACCTGTATGTTGAACGCGATCTGCCTGCCCCTGGGCATGGCGCGCCAGGACATCGCCAAGATGGACGAACTCATCAAAGAACGCATCCGCCTGCCCAAGGGCGGCTCGCTCTATCGCCAGGGCGACGCCGCCGAAGCCATCTACGGCCTGCGTTCGGGCTCGATGAAAACCCAGATCGAAGACGCCAGCGGCCAGGTACAGATCACCGGCTTTCTGCTGCCCGGCGAAATCCTCGGTATGGACGGCCTGATGCAGTCGCAGCAGGTGTCGCACGCCGTGGCGCTGGAAGACTCTGAAGTGTGCATCATCCGGCTGGATGAAATGGATCGCCTGGCTCCCCAGCTGCCCTCGCTCAACCTGCAGCTGCGCCGCCTGATGAGCAAGGAAATCAGCCGCTCGCACCAGCAGCTGCTGTCGCTGGGCAGCCTGCGCTCCGAACAGCGCCTGGCCGCTTTTCTGCTCAACCTGTCACAGCGCCTGCAGGTGCTGGGCTATTCTCCCTACGAATTCATCCTGCGCATGAGCCGCGAAGAAATCGGCAACTTCCTGGGCCTGACGCTGGAAACCGTCAGCCGCCTGTTCTCGCGCTTTGCGCGCGAGGGGCTCATCCGGGTGCAGCAGCGCGAGGTGCACATCCTCGATCTCACCGGCCTGCAAGAACTCTCGGGCGCGGACTGCGGCTGAACGCCCCCCGTCCGGACGCGTCAGTCGATCGGGTCGCCGAACTCGTCCAGCACCACGCCGCGCGGCGCCATACGCAGCGTCAGCGCGCTGGACAGCGCCGCCATCAGCCAGAACAGAAAGAAGCCCAGGGTGTACACCGTGGGGCGGGTGGCGCGAAACTGCCCCAGAAACACCAGGTCGAGCGGATCGACCAGGGCAAAGACCACACCAGAGGCCAGCCCGCCCATGAGAAACGACGGCCACAAAATCCACATCAGATTGCGTGCGTTCATGGTCGAATCTCCTGGAGAATGCATTGATTATCGGGTGTTTTGCGTCGGCGCTGTGACCACCAGCCCGTGACGCGTGCCGCCGTCGTGGATTTCCTGGCTGCCGTAGGCCTGGAAAGCCAGGAAGACCGTGACGGCACAGCCGACCACCACCACCGCAGGCCCCAATAATAATAGCCAGGGCCAGCGATGGCGCCACCAGGGCCGCCCTTCTGAGAGTTGATCCGGATCATGCTTGGCTGCTTTCATGCTCACCTCTTGTCATGGACACCGCTCTGGTCACGCATCGCGCGCGGCCTCAGTTCGGCACATAGAAACTGGATTGTTCCACCACGGTATCCGTGTCGCCGGGCGCGCGCGTGCCCACCGTCTCGAAGCGGACGTCATACAGGCCGGGCTTCAGGCCATTGACCGGCGCACGCAAGACCACGGGCACCAGACGATTGGAGGAGCCTTCGACGCGCACCCGGGTGCCACCCTCGTCGGCCATCTGCAGCGCGAGCCCCGGCACGCCGGTCGCGGAAAGATCGAGTTCGATGGGCGCTTCCGCCGAATTGATGATCTGCAGGCGATAGACGTTTTCAACCAATCCGCCCGCCACCTCGCGGCCCAGCGCGCCCCGGTCGCGGATCACATCGACGCGCAGCGTGGTGCGGGTGGCCAGAGAAAAGACAAAGCCGATGGCAATGGCCCCCAGCAGCGCCGAGTAGGCCAGCACGCGCGGGCGCAGCATGCGCTTGCGCACCTGCGGCTGGGTGAGGCCCTGGGTGATGGCATTGCCCGAGGTATAGCGAATGAGGCCGCGCTCGTAGCCCATCTTGTCCATGACCGAATCGCAGGCATCCACACAGGCGCCGCAGCCGATGCACATGTACTGCAGACCGTCGCGGATGTCGATGCCCGTGGGGCACACCTGCACGCACAGGCTGCAGTCCACGCAATCGCCCATGCCGGCTTCTTTGTGATCGATCTTGCGCGAGCGCCCCCCGCGCGGCTCGCCGCGCACGTGGTCATAGGTGACGACGAAGGTGTCGTCGTCCACCATCACGCTCTGGAAGCGCGCATACGGGCACATGTATTTGCACACGGCCTCGCGCATGAACCCGGCGTTGCCCCAGGTGGCAAAAGCGTAGAACAGCATCCAGAACCACTGCCACGGCCCCAGGTCGAAGGCCAGCAGGTGGGCACCCAGCTCGCGGATCGGCGCGAAATAGCCGATGAAGGTGTAGCCCGTCCACAAAGCCAGCAGCACCCAGAGGAAGTGCTTGCTGGCCTTCAGGCGCAGCTTGCGGGCGTTCCAGGGGGCCTCGTCGAGGCGGATGCGGGCCAGGCGATCGCCTTCGATCTTGGCCTCGATCCACATGAAGATTTCGGTGTACACCGTTTGCGGACAGGCATAGCCGCAGAACAGCCGCCCCGCCATGGCCGTGAACAGGAACAGCGCAAACGCCGACAGCACCAGCAGCACGGCCAGATAGATGACGTCCTGCGGCCACAACACCATGCCGAACAGATAGAACTTGCGCGCCCCCAGATCGAAGAGCACCGCCTGGCGTCCGCCCCATTGAATCCAGGGCAGCCCGTAGAACACCGCCTGGGTGAGAAACACCATCAGCACGCGGATGCGCGCGAAATGACCCTGCACCGAGCGCGGGTGGATTTTCGAGCGCACTTCGGCCAGGGCCTTTTCCACCTGGGGCGACGTCCCCCCGCCCGAGCCCTTGCGGATTCGGCGCACGGGCTGCCAGGCCGGGTCGTCGCGCGCTGCGGGCGTGGCGGCCTGTTTCGGGGGATCGTTTTGCATGATGTCCTCTGTGATGCTGACTGGTCTGTGTGACAGCCCTTCTGAGCCGGTTCGTCAAACAGCGGCCGCCTCGGCTCAGACAGAGGCGGCCCGCTTGCTTAGTGGTTGGACTGGCCCCACACCCAGGCGGCCAGCAGACGGATCTGCTCGGGCGTCAGGTGCCCTTCCTGCGCTGGCATCTGGTTGTCGCGTCCGTTGAGGATCGTCTCGATGATCGTGGCCTCGGAACTGCCATACAGCCAGACGCCGTCGGTCAGGTTGGGGGCGCCCATCAGGGGATTGCCCTTGCCCTCGGCCCCGTGACAGGCCACGCAGTAGGTCTCGAAGCCGCGCTTGCCCGCGTTCACCCGCAGGGGGTCGTGCGCCAGGCCCGAGAGCGAGCGCACGTACTGCGCGATGGCCGCGGCCTCTTCAGGCTTGACCACCGCGCCCCAGGCGGGCATCACCCCATGGCGGCCCTTGGTGATGGTCTGCAGGATCTGCTCGGGCGCACCACCCCACAGCCAGTCGTCGTCGGTCAGGTTGGGAAAGCCTTTACCGCCCTTGGCGTCCGAACCGTGGCACTGGGCGCAGTTGTTGAGAAACAGCCGCTGACCGATGTCGCGCGCCTGGGCATCCTTGGCAATCTCGGGAATGGGCATGTCGCCAAAGCGCTGGTAGATGGGCTCGATACGGGCATTGAGCGCCTGCTGCTCTTGCAGCACTTGCTCACCCGCCGTGAAGCCCAGCGTGCCCTTGAAGCTGCCCAGGCCCGGGTAGAGCACCAGGTAGCCCAGGGCGAACGCGCACAAGGCCAGATAGAACACCGTCCACCAGCGTGGCACGGGGTTGTTCAGCTCGGTCAGGTCGCCGTCCCAGACGTGTCCCGTACTTTCGACAGTGGTGGGCTGAACGTCGCGCTTGAGCCAGGCGCGCTGGGAGAACAGCAGGTACACGCACCAGATGATGCCCCCCAGGGCAATGATGGCGATGTAGTAACTCCAGAAACTGCTAGTGAAATCACTCATGGGTATCCCCGGTTTTCTTGTCGTTCTGATATTCCTCGGGCAGGGCGAAGGGCAGCAGCGCCGACTGGCGGTTGGCCTCGGCGCGGTGCGCCGACCAGGCCCACCAGACGATGCCCGCGAAAGTGAGCAGGCCCAGGCCCGTGATGAAGCCGTTGACGATGGCCAGCATCTCAGCGCCCCCCGCGCTGCATGGCTTCTTCAGCCGCGGCGCGCGAGCCCACCCCCAGGCCTTGCAGATAAGCCACGACGGCGTCTTCTTCCGTCTTGCCCTTCAGCGCCGCGGGGGCCTTGGCGATGTCGTCATCGGTATAGGGCACCCCCAGGGTGCGCAGCACGCGCATGCGCGCCTGTACGTCGGAGCCCTCGACCGTGTTGTGCTGCAGCCAGGAATAGGCGGGCATGTTGGATTCTTTCACCACGTCGCGCGGGTTGCGCAGGTGGATGCGGTGCCATTCGTCGGAATAGCGCTGCCCCACGCGGGCCAGATCGGGCCCCGTGCGCTTGGAACCCCACAGGAAGGGATGCTCGTAGACCGATTCGGCGGCAATCGAGTACGGCCCATAGCGCTGCACTTCGGACTGCAGCTTGCGGATCTGCTGCGAGTGGCAGCCCACGCAGCCCTCGCGGATGTAGATGTCGCGCCCCACCAGTCGCAGCGATTCGAGCGGCTTGACCCCTTCGGCCGGCGCGGTGGTGGAATGCTGGAAGAACAGCGGGATGATCTGCACCAGGCCCGAGAACGACACCACCAGGATGCTGAAGATGATCAGCAGGCCGACGTTGCGTTCGAGCATCTCGTGCGAAAAGCGTTTCTTGCTGGCAGACATGGTCAACTCCTCAGGCCGATGCCGGCACGGCGGTTACAGGGATGGCGCGGGCATCCGGGCTGTCGAGCGGCACGAGCGGATCGACACCCTCTTGGCCGCGCACGGTGAGCCAGGTGTTGTAGGCCATCAGGCACATCCCTGACAGGAAGAACAGGCCGCCGATCATGCGGATGACGTAGAACGGATAGGTGGACTTCACCACTTCGACGAAACTGTAGGTGAGCATGCCGTCGTCGCCCGTGGCGCGCCACATCAACCCCTGCATCACCCCGGCGATCCACATGGCGGCGATGTACAGCACCACGCCCAGCGTCGCCAGCCAGAAGTGCAGGTTGATGAGCTCGGGGCGCGCCATACTCTGGCGGCCATACAGGCGCGGGATGAGGTAGTACATCGAGCCGAAGGTGATCATGGCCACCCAGCCCAGGGCCCCCGAGTGCACGTGGCCAATGGTCCAGTCGGTGTAGTGCGACAGAG
This sequence comes from Castellaniella caeni NBRC 101664, assembly GCF_001592225.1. Classification (GTDB taxonomy): domain Bacteria; phylum Pseudomonadota; class Gammaproteobacteria; order Burkholderiales; family Burkholderiaceae_B; genus Castellaniella; species Castellaniella caeni. Next base: position 126,291 of record NZ_BCWN01000003.1, read on the forward strand.
CGTTGACGGTGCGGATCGCCATCATCGAGCCCTCGAACGTGGACATGCCGTAAAAGGACAGCGCCACCACCATGAACTTCAGGATGGGGTCGGTGCGCAGCTTGTGCCAGGCCCCCGACACCGTCATGATGCCGTTGATCATGCCGCCCCACGACGGCGCCAGCAGGATGAGCGAGAACGTCATGCCCAGCGACTGCGTCCAGTCGGGCAGCGAGGTATACAGCAGGTGGTGCGGCCCGGCCCACATGTAAGTGAAGGCCAGCGCCCAGAAGTGCACGATGGACAGGCGGTACGAATAGATGGGGCGCTCGGCCTGCTTGGGCACGAAGTAGTACATCATGCCCAGAAAGCTGGTGGTGAGAAAGAAGCCCACGGCGTTGTGGCCGTACCACCACTGCACCATGGCGTCCTGCACCCCGGCGTAGGCCGAGTACGACTTCCACAGCGACACCGGCAGTTCGAGGTTATTGAAGATGTGCAGGATGGCGATGGTGAGGATGTACGAACCGAAGAACCAGTTGGCCACGTAGATGTGCTTGACGCGGCGCCTGGCGATCGTGCCGAAAAACACGATGGCGTAGGCCACCCACACCAGGGTGATGAGAATGTCCAGCGGCCATTCGAGCTCAGCGTATTCCTTGGTGGAGGTAAAACCCATGGGCAGGGTGATGACGGCCCCGAGCAGCACGGCCTGCCAGCCCCAGAAGGTGAAGGCGGCCAGCTTGTCGGAGAACAGGCGCGCCTGACAGGTGCGCTGCACGACGTAATACGAGGTCGCGAACAGCGCGCTGCCGCCAAAGGCGAAAATCACCGCATTGGTGTGCAGCGGGCGCAAGCGCCCATAGCTGAACCACGGCGTATTGAAATTGAGCTCGGGCCAGATCAGCTGCGAGGCGATCAGGACGCCCAGGCCCATACCCACGACGCCCCAGAAAATGGTGGCAATCGTGAACTGGCGGACGATCCTGTAATTAAAGGTTTCGGCCGGTATTCCGGTTCTCCCGGTCGTGCTCATAGATGTTCCCCTCAGAGCAAGGTTTAAGTGATCGATCATCGTCATCCAGGATGGCCGTGGCCGCGTCCTGGGTATCATCGAACTGGCCCGCGAAGATCGCCCACCAGAACGCCACGCCGATACCCAGCACGAACAGCAGGGAAATCGGCAGAAGAAGAAACAGGCCGTCCACCGCGCCGCCTCAGCCCGCTTCGGCCGCCAGGGGCGCACGCGGGCTCGCCGGGCGGCGCACGAGGCGCCAGGCATTGGTGCCCACGGCCAGCGAAGACAGCAGCATCGTGATGGCCGCCAGCCAGGGCTGCACGAAACCCAGCGCCGCCAGCGGGGTCATGAGCACGTGCCAGACGAGCGAACCCAGCAGATTCTGCGCGGCGACGCGGCGCGTGGCCGCGTGCAAGGGATCGGTGGCGCGCGGCGAGGCCGCGGCGCGCCGGGCACCATGACCCGCGGCCGGCGCGCCCGGCACAAGGCCCGCGCGCAGCTGCGCGGCGCGACGCGCCGCGAGCGCGGCGGGCACCGACATGGACAGGGCACAGGGGCAGCTCATGACCAGCAGGGCGACGGTGACCGCCACGGCCCGCTCTGGCTGCAGCTGCCACCAGGCCAGGCCCACGGCGGCCGCCAGCAGGATCTGGACGCAGACGAACCAGAACGCCAGGCGGTCGGCCTGGCGCAGCAGGCCGGCATCGGCTTCGTCGTGCTCGCCCACGGCCTGGCGCGCGCACAGTTCGAGAAAGCGGGCCGTCAGCAAAAAGGCCACGAACATCGATACGGAATCGAAGTAGACTTCGCCCGCGTCGCGCCAGGTGGCCACCACGCTGGGGACGAAAGCCGCCAGAATGCCCAGCGCCACGGGGACGTCCATGCCTACGCGGCCACGTGCCAGACTGCGCCAGGCGCCGTGCCAGACGGGCCAGGCGCAGTACAGCACCAGGGGAACGCAGAGCACGAGGCTGAGCCAGTTCATGAGCACGATGGCCTGCTCAAGCGCCAGCTGCGATTCCGCCGCCCGGGCGCCATGGCGCAGGTAGCCGGGAAAGGCCAGCATCATGACCTGCATCATCACCAGCCAGGCGAGCCCGGTACGGGCGAGCATGTGCCGGCGCGCGCGGCGCATGGCATCGGTCATGTGGGGCGGAGGCGTCAACAATGAAGTGGCGTGCATGGCGCGACTATAGCCAGACGGCCATCGGCCAACCTTGACGCAGATCAATAAACCCCCGCAAACGCTGTCATCGTCGTGATTTAGAGCTCAATAGTAGACAAGACAACGATAGAGGCCGCCATCACCCGGACGCCGGGGCGCAAGCCGCGCTCGCCGGACGAGGCCGGGCGAGGCCACCCCAATCCGTGATGGACAGCACCCCGCTGCCACGCGGGTCAAGTACTAGGGTTTTCCCTAATACGATGCTACAATTGTTTCCAGATAAGCACCGTCGAACAACTCAGGAGCAAACCATGATGATCTACGCACGCTTTGCAGACAAATCCCTGGTGAAGGCCATCGAACGGCGTAACGCTTTCACCCGGCGCGCGCAACAAGCCGACCGGCACGTGACACTGGCACAACAACTGCTGTCTCTGTTCAAGCCCAGCCACCTGGCACACCACCACGGCTGAAACCCCGGGCCCCCAGGGCCTGAGCCGGTTCAGATACCATCAAGCGACCACGATGTGGTCGCTTTTTTTGTGTGCGCCCAACATGAGCGCACTCCTGCGGGCGCCCTGCTCAGGGTAATTCCCCAGTTCGCATCGTCTTGCGACAGGCCTATGATCTGTCAGATATCTTCATACATGCACGATTAAATATTTGCTGACATGTCAGAAGACGACCACAGCACGAATCAAGCAAGACACTCCCGGCCCCAAGGAGGCACCATGCGTATCCTGGTTGTCAACGTCAACACGACCCCATCCATGACCGAAGGCATTGTCGCCTCGGCCCGCGCCGCGGCGGCGCCCGGCACCGAAATCGTCGGCCTGACCCCGCGCTTCGGCGCCGACTCCTGCGAGGGTAACGTCGAAAGCTACCTCGCCGCCCTGGGGGTGCTCGACCAGGTGCTCAAGTATCCCGAGCCATACGACGCCGTCATCCAGGCGGGCTTCGGCGAGCATGGCCGCGAAGGCCTGCAAGAAGCGCTGGACGTGCCGGTGGTGGACATCACCGAAGCCGCCGCCATCACGGCCGGGCTGCTGGGCCACAAATTCGGCATCGTGACTTCGCTGGATCGCACGGTGCCTCTCATCGAAGACCGGCTGCTGCTGGCAGGCCTGGATCGGCGCTGCAGCGCCATCGTCGCCAGCGGACTGAGCGTGCTCGAACTCGAACAGGATCACGCGCGCACCGTCGCGGCCATCGTCGCCAAAGCCAAGGAAATCGTCGAGCAGCGCGGCGTGGAGGTCATCTGCCTGGGCTGCGGCGGCATGGCCGGGCTCGACGAAGCCGTCTCCGCAGCAACCGGCGCGCCCGTCGTCGACGGAGTGGCCGCCGCCGTCGCCCTGGCGGAAGGCTTGGTGCGCATGAAGCTGTCCACCTCCAAGGTGCGCACTTACGCACCGGCCCGCCCCAAAAAACTCAGTGGCTGGCCCCTGCCCTGAGCCCGCTAGCCCCCCTCACCCACCCTTTCCGAGGCTTTCAGCATGAGCACGACACACGCTGAGCATATCCCCAACGAAGAACTCGCCCGCCAAGACCCGGACGGCCGACTGTTCAACGAAGACCTGGCCCCCGCCCACCCCACCCACCGCAAGTGGAACGGCTACCAGCTGTTTTCCCTCTGGATGAACGACGCCCACAACGCGGGCAACTACACCTGGGCGGCCGGCCTGTTCGTTGGCCTCGGGATGTCGGCCTTCGACATCACGCTCGGCATCTTCCTGGGCTCGCTCATCATCCTGGCGGGCTGCTGCCTGTCGGGCTTCATGGGGCACGACACCGGCACGCCCTACCCCGTCATCAGCCGCATCACCTGGGGCATCTGGGGCGCCAACATCCCTGCCGTGGTGCGCGGCATCGTCGCCATCGCCTGGTACGGGGTGCAGACCTACCTGGCCTCCATCGCCCTCAACGCCCTGCTCTCGCGCGCCTTCCCGATGTTCCGCGAACTCAGCCTGAGCACCGCGCCCAGTTTCCTGAACCTGTCGCTGGGCGGGTGGATCTGCTTCCTGCTGCTGTCCATACTGCAGCTCATCATCGTGCGCCGCGGCATGGAAGCCGTGCGCCACTTCCAGGGCCTGGCCGGCCCCATCATCTGGGTGATCATGCTCGTCCTGATGTTCTACTTCCTGTCGAAGGCCAACTGGCATTTCGACTGGTTCTCGGGCCCGGACGGCAAGCAGCTCGACAGCAGCACCCAGATGCGCAACATCCTCATCGCCTGCGCGCAGACGGTGGGCACCCTGGCCACCCTGATGCTCAATTTCTCTGATTTCGCGCGCTTCTCGCCCAGCCGCAAATCGGTGGTCACGGGCTGCGCCTGGGGCCTGCCCGTCAACTGGACAGCCTTTGCCGTGACCTCGGTAGTCACCACCGTCGCCGCTGCGCAAGTGCTCAATGCCGACATCAACGACATCAAAGACCCCGGCATCCTGCTCGAACACGTCGATAACTCGATCATGTTCTACGTCTGCACGATCTCGTTCGTCTTCGCCACCATCGGCGTGAACATCGTGGCCAACTTCGTCTCGGCGGCCTTCGACATCTCCAACATCAACCCGCGGCGCATCAGTTTCCGCACGGGCGGCCTGATCACGGCCATCGCCTCGATCATCGTCACCCCCTGGAACTACTTCAACAACCCGGTAGTGGTGGGCTACTTCCTGGGCAGCCTGGGGGCCTTGCTGGGGCCGTTCTTCGGCATCCTGGCCGTCGATTACTACCTGGTGCGCAAGCAGAAGTTCAGCATCCGCCACATGTACCTGCCCACGCCCGAGTCGATCTATTACTACAACAAAGGGGTCAGCCACTACGCCCTGTACGCACTGATTCCGTCGGCCATCGTGTCGCTGAGCATCGCTCTGTTGCCCGCCTTCTCCGAGATCAAAGACTTCGGCTGGTTCATCGGGGCCCCGATCGGCGCCATCATCTACTACTTCCTGGCGAACGGCCGGGTCGTCATCCTGCCGCACGAAACCGCCGCGCAAAAAGCGTGAAAAAAAATGGGAAGGCGCAAGGCCTTCCCAAAAGCACACCGCAGGGGGGCCCCTCTTCCCCCCTGTCCTCTCGGTAATACAACTTCAAAATCAGTGCGGCAAAGCCGCCTCGTTCAGGCCACCTGCGCTTCGTCGAACTGGGCTTCTTCGGTCGACCCCGTCAGCGCCGTGGTGGACGACTGACCGCCTTCGATGGTCTGGGTGACCGCGTCGAAATAGCTGACCCCCACCTCGCGCTGGTGCTTGACCGCCGTAAAGCCCTTGTCGGCAGCGGCAAATTCTTTCTGCTGCAGTTCGACGAAGGCGCTCATCTGCGTGCGGGCATAGCCGTGGGCGAGTTCGAACATGCTGTAGTTCAGGGCATGGAAGCCAGCCAGCGTGATGAACTGGAACTTGTAGCCCATGGCGCCCAGTTCGCGCTGGAACTTGGCGACCGTCGCATCGTCGAGGTTCTTTTTCCAGTTGAACGACGGCGAGCAGTTGTAGGCCAGCATCTTGCCCGGGAACTGGCGGTGGATCGCCTCGGCGAACTTACGCGCGTATTCGATATTGGGGGTGGACGTCTCGCACCAGATCAGGTCGGCATACGGCGCATAGGCCAGGCCGCGCGAAATGGCCTGATCGAGGCCCGCACGAGTACGGTAGAAGCCTTCGACCGTACGTTCGCCGGTGACGAACGGCGCATCGTTTTCGTCGATGTTGCTGGTGAGCAGGTCGGCGGCTTCGGCGTCGGTACGGGCCACCAGCAGCGTGGGCACGTTGAGCACGTCGGCGGCCAGGCGGGCGGACACCAGCTTGGCAACGGCTTCGCGGGTGGGCACCAGCACCTTGCCGCCCATGTGGCCGCATTTCTTGACGGATGCCAGTTGGTCTTCGAAGTGCACGCCCGCGGCACCGGCCACGATCATGGACTTCATCAGTTCAAAGGCGTTGAGCACGCCGCCGAACCCGGCCTCGGCATCGGCCACGATGGGCGCGTAATAATCGATGTAGCCTTCGTCGCCCGGGTTCTTGCCTTCCATCCACTGGATCTGGTCACAGCGGGTGAGCGAATTATTGATGCGCGTGACCACGCTGGGCACCGAGTTGGCGGGGTACAGAGACTGGTCAGGGTACATTTCACCAGTGATGTTGGCATCGCCCGCCACCTGCCAGCCCGACAGGTAGATGGCCTTGAGCCCTGCCTTGACCTGCTGCATGGCCTGGTTGCCGGTGAGCGCGCCCAGCGCGTTGACGAAATCTTCGGTGTGCAGGAGACCCCACAGTTTTTCGGCGCCGCGGCGGGCCAGGGTGTGTTCGACCACCACCGAGCCGCGCAAACGCACGACTTCGTCGGCGCTGTAGCCGCGTTTGATGCCCTGCCAACGGGGGTCTTCGGCCCAGCTGCGTTGCAGGTTGCGCACTTCTGTTTCGCGAGAGGTCATGGTGTTGCTCCTGAGAAAGACAAAACAAGAAACCGATGCAAAATAGTGTACGCGGATGCTGCACCGCACATAAGACCTATGTCTTATATAAGATTGAAAATTTAATTCATATTAATCATTGATTTACGCAAATCATTTCATGTCATGAAATTATTTTTCTTGAGATGAAATGCCGATCAACGCAGTGCAGCATAAGTTTTTCACATCACAAAACCATACTTTCATCATGTGAAAAAGAGCGGGTCGGCACAGTACAATGGACGGACTATGGAAACCACCGCACTCGAACACAGCCCGCTGGGCCACAGCACCCAAGGCGCGGATCACTACGACCCCACGCTGCTGTTTCCCATTGCACGCAGCGACACCCGCACGGGCCTGGACGCACCCCAAGCCCCTTACGGGGCCGACATCTGGAACGCCTACGAACTGTCCTGGCTCAACGCCAAGGGGCGCCCGGTGGTGGCCATGGGCCGCTTCACCTTTTCGGCGGCCAGTCCAAGCCTGATCGAATCCAAGTCGTTCAAGCTGTACCTCAACAGCTTCAATGAAGAGCGCTTCGAATACCCGGAGATCGTGCAGCAGCGCCTGCACAGCGACCTCACCAAGGCATCCGGCAAAGAAGTGCATGTCGAGATTCTGTCGGTGCGCCCGGCCTTCGAGCTCAGCTGCGCCCCCTTGCGCGGCACCTGCATCGACGACCAGGACATCGAGTTCGCGCCAACGGCGGCCCCCACGCCCGAAACCCTGGTATGCGCGCAGCCCGCGCCCTTCGTGCGCGAAAACCTGGTGACCGAGCTGCTGAAATCCAACTGCCCCGTCACCGGCCAGCCCGACTGGGCCAGCCTGCAAATCCAGTATGCCGGGCCGCGCATCGACCACGCCGGGCTGCTGCGCTACATCGTGTCGCTGCGTCGCCATGGCGAATTCCACGAGCTGTGCGTGGAAAAAATCTACGGCGAGATCATGGCGCGCTGCGCGCCCGAAGAACTGCTGGTGTACGCCCGCTACACGCGCCGCGGCGGTCTGGACATCAACCCCTGGCGCGCCAGTTTTCAGCCCAAGGAAATAGGGCAAACGCGCACCCTGCGGCAATAAAAATCACATACGCAATATTAACGCGAGCCTTGGCGCACGATTTGCCTGGCTTGATCGAAGGGCAAGATATTTGCTTCGCAAGACGCCCAGAGTAAGGGCAACAAGCGGCTGTCGTTTGTCAGTATCGTGTAACTTTTTGCCAGTTCGACCAGCGAGGCATCCGTAATGCCGAACCCAAGAAATACCGGGCCACCGACATCCCGGCTGATCAGGGAGTCAACTTGGCCAAATTCAGAAAACAGCACTTTCGCAACGGCAAAGGCGCGTGTTCGCGCCTGGTTTCTTAGGTCAATGAGATTCGAGACTTCGGCTGCAATGTAGGGTGTGATATGAACACTTCTGAAAGTGCCCATGAGCTTGACCACCACTTCGTAATCAGCCCAATCGTAGCCACCCAACCGCTTTGAGTTCTTGATCTGCCCGCCATTGTCCAGAGCCCCGATAACCAACAAAAGAAGCAGATTTGCATCGATGATCAACTTGTCGGCCATCACGATGGTTAACCCCCTTTGCGGTCCCTGAACCCCTTGAACACGCCATCGCTATGGCTGACCAAGAAAACCTTGTGCTGCCGTTTTTCCTGCATCAAGGCTGCCAGCCTAGCCAGATTTGACAGCCCGTTGCCAGATGGGTTGTCAAACTGCTGCTCAGCCTTGTCACCAAAATCGTAGCTGAGCGTTACTTGATAAAGAAGATCATCCTCAGACAGGATCACCTCTTCCAATTTGATGTTTCGGGCATCAGGCTGCAAGGTGGTAATGCTGTCCTTGGCAATGCGCACTGCATCAGTGAAATCGATCATCCGAGCCTCCAACCACCATTTCCCATCAGGAAATTTTTGCACGAGCGATGGGTGTCATTCAAGCTGTCGGCCCTGCCAGGGCAGCTTACTGAAACAACCAGCTCATCGACACACTAGCTGCGGCTGCGCATTTCCGGCCAGGCCTTTTGCAGGTAGTAGCACATCGACCACACCGTGAGGATGGCGGCCACGATGATGAGCACGGTGCCGACCAGGCGGGTGGAGACACCCTCGATGGGCTGCCAGTACAGCAGGCAGGGAATGGCGACCATTTGCGCCGCCGTCTTGAACTTGCCCAGGCGGTGCACGGCCACGCTGCTGGCCGCACCGATCTTGGCCATCCATTCGCGCAGGGCCGAGATGGTGAGTTCGCGGCCGATGATGACCAGGGCGATGAGCAGATCGACGCGCCCCAGGTCGAGCAGGATGAGCAAGGCCGCCACGACCATGAGCTTGTCGGCCACGGGGTCGAGAAACGCGCCGAACGCCGAGGTCTGGTTCCAGCGGCGGGCTAGGTAGCCGTCGAACCAGTCGGTGACGGCGGCGATGATGAAGGCGATGGCGGCGATGTGGTCGCGCCAGCCCGAGCCTGTCCAGGCATCGGGCAGATAGAACAATCCCACGAGCAGCGGGATCATGGCAATGCGCAGCCACGTCAGGGCGATGGGAATATTGAACGGCATGATGAACGTAATACTACCCCATGCAGGGCACCTGTACATCACCGCTGGTCGTGCGGAGTCAAACGGGTGCTGAAACAGGGCTCGCGCCTCACGATGAAACGTGCTTGCGCTATCTGATGTAAGGCCGCGGCACAACACGGCGCAACCGGCACCTTGTTGCTGCGCACTGCCAACGCATCAGCGCAAAGCGTGGTAAATACGCTCGGCCAGCTGGCGCGAAATGCCCTCGACACCCGCCAGCTCGTCGATGCTGGCATCGACCACCCCCGAGAAGCCACCAAAGCGCGCCAACAGATTCTTGCGTCGATGCTGGCCGACCCCTTCGATTTCTTCCAGGCGCGACACGTTGCGCGCCTTGGCACGGCGCGCACGCATGCCGGTGATGGCGAAGCGGTGCGCCTCGTCGCGCACTTCGGCCACCAGCATGAGGGCGGCGGATTCCACCCCCAGGGCTACCGAGGGGCGGCCATCCACAAAGACCAGGGTTTCCAGCCCCACCTTGCGGTGATCGCCCTTTTTCACGCCCACGATGCGGCTGACGTCCAGCCCCAGTTCTTCGAACACCTGGCGCGCAATGCTCACCTGCCCTTCGCCGCCGTCAATGAGCACGATGTCGGGCAGGGAGACTTCGCCGTCGGCCACCTTGGCGTAGCGCCGGGTGAGCGCCTGGCGCATGGCCGCGTAGTCGTCGCCCGGCTCGATGCCGGCGATGTTGAAACGTCGATAGAGAGAATGCTGCATGGCGTGGTTCTTGTAGACCACGCACGAGGCCACCGTGGCCTCGCCCGCCGTATGGCTGATGTCGAAGCATTCGATGTGCAGCGCGGCGAGCGCCTCGTCGTCGGTATCCAGGTCGAGTTCGACGGCCAGCGCCCGGGTGCGCGCCTCGCGCGCGCTGGACTCGGACAGACGCTGGGCCAGCGCCAGGTGGGCATTGCGCTGGGCCTGTTCAAGCCAGGTGCGGCGCGTACCCTGCGGGCGCGTGAGCACGCGGATCTTGTGGCCGTGCTGCTCGGCCAGCATGGCGATGAGGTCGGCATCGGGCACGCCATGCGAGCACACCAGCACGGGCGGCACCGGGTTGTCGGCGTAATGCTGGGCAATGAAGGCCGCCAGCACTTCTTCGGCAGGCTCGTCTTGCGTCTGGGTGGGAAACAGCGGCTTGTCGCCCAGGTGACGCCCGGCGCGTACCATAGCCAGATTGACGCACACGCGCCCGCCCGAGACCTCGACGGCGATAATGTCGGCGCTGTCGTCGCCCACCTGTTCCATGGTCTGCTGCTGCAGCACCTTGGCCAGGGCGCGCATCTGGTCGCGCAGCACGGCGGCCTGCTCGAAATCCTGCCGGTCGGAGGCCGCCATCATGCGTTTTTCGAGGTCTTCCATGACCTCGGTGGTGCGGCCTTCGAGAAAACGGATGGCGCGCTCGACATCGGCCCGGTAGTCTTCAAGCGAAATCTTCAGCACGCATGGCGCCGAGCAGCGGCCGATCTGGTAGAGCAGACACGGGCGCGTGCGGTGGGCGTAGACGCTGTCTTCGCAGGTGCGCAGCTTGAAGACCTTCTGCAGGATGTTGATGGTCTCGCGCACGGCCCACGAATTGGGATAGGGGCCGAAGAAGTGCCCCTTGCCCTGCGTGCTGCCGCGGTAATACACGATGCGCGGCGCTTCGTGGTCGGTGATGTGCAGGTAAGGGTACGACTTGTCGTCCCGGAACAGGATGTTGTAGCGCGGCTTGAGGCGCTTGATGAGGTTGTTTTCCAGGATCAGCGCCTCGGCCTCGGTGCGCGTGATGGTGACCTCGGTGCGCACCACCCGCGCCAGCATGTGCTCGATGCGCGGGCCGTGGCCGGTCTTCTGGAAATATGAACTCACCCGGCGCTTGAGGTCGCGCGCCTTGCCGACGTACAGCACCTCGCCTTCGGCATCGATGTGCCGATAGACCCCGGGCAGATGCGGGAGATCAGCCAGGAAGGTTTTCAGATCGAAGGCTTCGGGCACGCAGATACCTCGGGTCGGACAAAAGCCCCGCCCAGCTGGGCGCGGGCCGGGGGGGCATCAGACGCCGGATGCGGCGCACGGCGTGCGGATCGATGGCCCGCCCGGCCAGCCCCAGCAGCAGGGTGTCTGCCAGGTCGGGACGGTTGCAGACCAGCACCATGTCGCAGCCCGCGGCCAGGGCGGCCTGCGCCCGGGCGTGGATGTCGCCCGCCACGCTGGCGCCTTCCATGGTGAGATCATCAGAGAACACCACGCCATCGTAGGCCAGCTGCTCGCGCAAAATGCCGGTGACCCAGCGGCGCGAGAACCCGGCGGGCTCGGGCGCCACCTGAGGATAGATGACGTGCGCCGGCATGACGGCGGGCAGCACCAGGTCGCCCAGCCAGCCGTAGGGGGCCGCATCGGCGCCAAGAATGTCGTCCAGGGGGCGGTCATCGACGGGAATGGCCAGGTGCGAATCCGCCGCCACCGCGCCATGCCCCGGAAAATGCTTGCCGCAGGCCGCCATCCCGGCCTGCGCCAGACCTTGCACCAGCGCGCGGGCCAGCAGCGACACGACTGCGGGATCCGCATGAAACGAGCGGTTGCCGATGACCTGGCTGACGCCGTGATCGAGGTCGAGCACCGGCGTGAAGCTGAAATCGACCCCGCAGGCGCGCAGTTCGCTGGCCAGCACAAAGCCGGTTTCGGTGGCCCCATGCAGCGCCGCCTGGGGATCCTGGTCGTACCACTCGCCCAGCGCGCGCATGGCCGGAATCGGCGTGAAGCCATCGGTACGAAAACGCTGCACGCGCCCGCCCTCGTGATCGACGGCAATCAGCAGCGGTTCGCTGCGCACCGCGTGAATGGCCTGGCACAGGGCCGTGAGCTGCGCCCGGTCGGCAAAATTGCGAGTGAACAGAATGACGCCCCCCACCTGGGGGTGGCGCAGGCGCGCCTGTTCGGCCTCGGTGAGCTCGAAGCCCGCCACGTCCACCATCACGGGGCCCGGGGGCAAGGGGTTCTGCATAATGATCAATCTCCAGAGTGGGCGCCGGTCGGCAGCCCTTCAACAATCACGAAGGCGGCCACCATGTCCGATTCGTCGGTCATGGAGACGTGCGCGCGACCAAAACGCTGGGCATACCAGGTTTGCAGCGGACCGGACAGGTGGATTTCGGGGGCCCCGCCACGCCGGTTGAGCACCTGCACCCGCGACCAGGTCATGGGCATGTGGATGCCCAGGCCGATCGCCTTGGAGAAGGCTTCTTTGGCGGCAAAGCGGGTGGCCAGGTACAGAATGCCGCGCCGCGGGTCGCGCGCACTGCGGCGCGCATGCACGAGCTGTTCGTCGGCCCCCAGCACGCGCTCGACGAAGCGCGCGCCATGCCGGGCGTAGATGTGTTCGATGCGCGCCACGCGCAGCAAGTCGGTGCCGATGCCGGCAATGCCTGGATGTGACATGTGCCCCCCTTGAAAACCGGGCCCGCGAGAGGCGCGCCGCTGGCGCGGGGCGCGGCCCCGGGCCGTCCGTGCTACAGACGCAGAAAATGCTCGCGGTAATGCTTGAGCTCGTTGATGGATTCTTCGATGTCGGCCAGCGCCTCGTGCTTGCTGGCCTTGGTGAAACTGCGGTAGACCTCGGGTTTCCAGCGCAGCGACAGTTCTTTGAGGGTGCTGACGTCGAGGTTGCGGTAGTGGAAGTAGGCTTCGAGCCGCGGCATGTATTTCACCATGAAGCGGCGATCCTGGCCGATGGTGTTGCCGCACATGGGCGACTTGCCCGCGGGCACCAGCGGCGCGAGAAACCGCAGCAAGGTGTCTTCGACGTCGGCCTCGGTGAGGGCGGACGCTTTCACCCGCCCGATGAGACCGCTCTTGCCGTGCGTGGACTGGTTCCACTTGTCCATGCCGTCGAGCACCGCGTCGGCCTGATGCACCACCAGCACCGGCGCGCGGGCCACTTCGGTGAGATCGGGCTCGGTGACTATCATGGCAATCTCGAGAATGCGCTCTTTCTCGGGGTCCAGGCCGGACATTTCCATGTCCAGCCAGATCAGGCGCTGATCGTTCGCAGCCATCACCTATAATCCTCTCAACCAAAAACCAGATTTTCGCACACTGGCTCGATGGACACGCTGACCCTCCTCTTCCTTGCCTGCCTGATCTGCGATCTGCTGATCCGCTACTGGCTGGCTCGACGCCAGATTCGCCACGTCGAAGCGCATCGCGACGACATCCCCCCCGCCTTTGCCGGGCGCATCGGCCTGCACAGCCACCAGCGCGCCGCCGACTACACCGTCGCTCGCTGCCAGTTCGCCATGGTCGAACGCATCGTCGAGGCGGCGCTGCTGCTGGGGCTGACGCTGCTGGGCGGGCTGCAGGCCATCGACCTGCACCTCGGGCGCGTCATCGAATCTGAACTCTGGCGGCAGATGTCGCTGGTCGGCGTCGTACTGGCCCTGCTCGGCTCGGTGGGCCTCGTGTTTTCGGCCTGGCGCACCTTCCGGCTCGAAGCGCACTACGGCTTCAACCGCATGACGCCCAGGCTCTTCGTCACCGACGCCCTGAAAATGCTGCTCGTCACCCTGGTGCTCGGCGCGCCCTTGCTGGCCGCCATCCTGTGGGTGATGGATACCACCGGCGCCAGCTGGGCCTGGTGGGCCTGGGGCCTGTGGGTCGGCTTCAACCTGCTGGTGCTGTGGCTCTACCCCAGCTTCATCGCTCCGCTCTTCAACCGTTTCAGCCCACTGGACGACCCGGCCCTCAGCCAGCGCATCCACGCCCTGGCCGAACGCTGCCACTTCGGGCTGTCGGGCCTGTTCGTGATGGACGGCTCGCGGCGGTCGGCGCACGGCAACGCCTACTTCACGGGCTTTGGCCGACACCGCCGCATCGTCTTTTTCGACACACTGCTCTCGAAGCTGGACGCCGACGAGGTCGAGGCCGTGCTGGCCCACGAGCTGGGGCACTTTGCCCATCACCACATCCTGCGCCGCATCGTCGTCAGCTTCATCACGGCGGGCGTGCTGCTGCAGCTGCTGGCCTGGCTGTCCACGCAGCTGTGGTTCTACACCGGCCTGGGCATCATCCCCCAGCTGGGGCGGCCCAACGACGGCCTGGCCCTGGTGCTCTTCATGCTGACCCTGCCCGTCTTTACTTTCTGGTTCACACCCGTTGCCAGCCTGATGTCGCGCCGCGACGAATTCCAGGCCGACCAATACGCCGTCCGGCAATGCGGCGCGGCGCCGCTCAGCAGCGCCCTGGTCAAGCTGTACGACGACAACGCCGCCACCCTGACGCCCGACCCCATCCACTCCGCCTGGTACGACAGCCACCCCTCGGCCGCCGTGCGGATTGCACACCTGCACCATGAGCAGGGCTGAGTCCGCCCTGCCGGGCCGGGTCGTGGCGGCACACGGGCGCCACTACCGGGTCGTCCTCGATGCCTCGCCAGCCCCCCGCCACTGCTACACCAAGGGCAAAAAGGCCGGCCCGGCGGTCGGCGACCGGGTGCTCGTACTGCCCGAAGGTCTGAACGAAGGGGTCATCATCGAAGTGCTGCCACGGCGCAACCTGTTCTACCGCTCGGATGCGCAGCGCAGCAAGCTGTTTGCCGCCAACATCGACCAGCTGCTGCTGGTGCTGGCCGCCGAACCCGAATTTTCAGACGACCTGCTGGGACGCGCGCTGGTGGCCGCCGGCAGCGCCGACATCGCCGCGCACATCGTGCTGAACAAGGCCGACCTGCCCGGCACGGCGCGGGCGCGCGCGCGGCTGGCGCTGCCCGAGTCGCTGGGCATTGCCGTCACCACCCTCAGCGCCCTGGACACCGAACAGACACGCGCGCGGCTGGGGCCCGTCCTGCAGGGACGTTGCACCTTGCTGCTGGGACAAAGCGGCATGGGTAAGTCTACCCTGCTCAACGCCCTGGTGCCCGAGGCCGCAGCCCCCACGCAAGCGCACTCCGAGGCGCTTGGCACGGGCCGCCACACCACCACCCACACGCGGCTCTACCCGCTGCCCATGGGGGGCGACCTCATCGATTCGCCAGGCTTCCAGGCCTTCGGCCTGCAGCATCTCAGCGCACACGACATCGAGCAGGGGTTTCCCGAATTTGCCCCGGCCATCGCCCAGTGCCGGTTCTACAACTGCACGCACCAGCACGAGCCAGGCTGCGGGGTGCTGGCCGCCCTGGCGCGCGGCGAGATCACCGCGCAGCGCCACGCGCTGTACCTGCGGATACTGGCCGAAAACGAGGCGGCACGGCGCTACTGAGACAAACCGCGCAGGCACGGCCCGGCAGGCCGATTGCGGCCCGGGCCTGGGGCATCCGGCCGGGACTCGGTGTGTCAGCGGGGGCCGGGGCCGGCCAGCCCCGCGGCGGCGGCCAAAAAGCGATAGAAATTGCGCACCAGAATGGCCGTCGCGCCCCAGATGAAGTGCGACTGCCAGGGCATGGAAAAATAGCAGCGGCCATGCCCCCAGGCCGTCTGCAGCTGATGCAGCTGATGCCGGGCGGGATCCATCAGGATGGCCAGCGGCACCTCGAAGACTTCGGCTACCTCGGCCTGGTCGGCCTTGATCTGGAAGCCCGGCAGCAGCTCGCCCACCACCGGCGTCATCAGAAATCGGGTGGTGGTCAGCAAGGTGGGCTGCAGGCCCATGACCTGCACGAACTGCGGCGCGATGCCGATTTCCTCGCCGGTTTCGCGCAAGGCGGCCGCCACCGCATCGGGGTCGCTGGTTTCGATGCGCCCCCCTGGAAAACTGACCTGGCCCGCGTGCTCGTGCAGGCGATCCGAGCGCCGGGTGAACAGCACCGCCAGGCCGCCGGGGCGCTGCACCAGCGGCATCAGGACGGCCGCCTGGCGCGCCCGGGCCAACGCGGCGGGATCGGGGGCAAACGCCTGGGCGAACAGGGGTTCGACCTGCCAGGCGACCGGCTGCGCGAAGGCCTGGCGGATGAAATCCAGCCGCAGGCATTCGGCGGGCAGGCTGGGCAGCGCGGGACAGGACAGCAGCGGCTGGATGGCCGGGTCGAAACTGGCGGACTGCGGAGCGTCCAGCGGCGGAATCGGGGGCGTCATGGCTTCCAGAAAAGGGCTCTGCGACAGGAACACACTGTGGTCAGTGTACTGCCTGTGACAGACCGCGGGCATGCATAAAAAAAGACACCCGCCCGGGTGTCTTTTTTTATGCCAGTGGCGCGGCCTGCCTTCAGGCGGACTTGCGCACCAGCTTTTCCTTGATGCGGGCGGCCTTGCCGGTACGGCTGCGCAGGTAGTACAGCTTGGCGCGGCGCACGTCACCGCGGCGCTTGACTTCGATGCTGGCGATTTGCGGAGAATACAGCTGGAACGTACGCTCGACGGCTTCGCCCGACGAAATCTTGCGCACGGTGAAGGCCGAGTTGAGCCCACGGTTGCGGCGGGCGATGACCACGCCTTCGTAGGCCTGGGTACGCTTGCGCGTGCCTTCGACCACGTTGACGCCGACCACGACGGTGTCGCCAGGGCCGAATTCGGGGATGGTGCGGCCTTCGGTCAGGCGCGCGATTTCTTCTTGTTCGATGGTTTCGATGAGATTCACTGAGGGCTCCGAAGCATCTTGGGCACAGGCTGTTGGTTGAATGGATGCCGTGGCAGAGGATGCGGTAAACCAGGGATTATATCAGAACCCCGCAGCTGCACCGAGCCACATCAGGCCAGGCACCATGGCGGCCCACAGCGCCACCATGAGGACGTCGGCCAGCAAGGGCCACACCTGCCGCCAGGGGATGGCCCGGCGGGCGGCCTTGCGCGGAACCGGGCGCACGGCCTGTGGCCGCTGTGGCCCATAGGCCAGTTGGCCTGCCTGCCATGCGGATGCGGATGTGCTTGCCATGTGTGGTCTCCCGGCGCCGCCTGTTGGAAGAAGGTGTTTTTGCGCGGCACAGAATTACTGTACAAAAATACAGCGTTGATGACAAGAGGGGCGATACCGGCGCACACACAGGCACCACGCGTCATTGCACGGCGCGCCAGATGCAAAAGACCCAGCACCAGGGCTGGGTCTTTTGCCCGCGGGGCGCGCGGCTCGCGTCCAAAGCGCACACCGTTCAAGGCGCGTGCCGCCACGGGCGCGTACCGCTTGCGGTTTACAGATTGGGCTGCGGGGTGGTGCGCAGGTACGCGCGGATTTCCTTGTAGCCCTTGGGGAATTTTTCTTTCAGTACGGCGGGGTCTTTGATGGACGGCGCGATGATGACGTCTTCACCCGGTTTCCAGTTCACCGGCGTGGCGACGCTGTAGTTGTCGGTCAGCTGGATGGAATCCAGCGCCCGCAGGATTTCATCAAAATTGCGACCCGTACTGGCCGGGTACGTGAGGATCAGGCGGATTTTCTTCTTCGGATCGATGACGAACACGGAACGCACCGTCGCCGTCGTGCTGGCGTTGGGGTGGATCATGTCGTAGAGCGTGGCGACCTTGCGGTCTTCATCGGCCAGGATTGGATACTGGACGTCGGTTTTCTGCGTATCGTTGATGTCTTTGATCCAGTCGATGTGCGACTGCTTGCCATCCACCGAGACGGCAATCACCTTGGCGCCACGCTTGGCGAAGTCGCCGGACACGATGGCGGTGTAGCCCAGTTCGGTGGTGCACACCGGCGTGAAGTCGGCCGGGTGCGAGAACAGCACCCCCCAGCTGTCGCCCAGCCACTCGTGAAACTTGATTTTCCCCAGGGAAGATTCTTGTTCGAAGTCGGGGGCAATGTCACCCAAACGCAAAGAGGCCATCGATAACTCCTTAAGTATCTGTCGCCCGGACATCCCGGGCGACGAATTGGTTTAGACACTTAAGATTCTTGCAGAATATAGGACGCTATAAAAATACAAGAATGTAATAACTATATTTACGCGTGACGGGCATAGCGGTCGGCCAGGCCGCCGGCCTGAATCTCCGCGTCGAGGGCACCCGTGCGCGGCAGCACGTGCGCGGCATACTGCACCGCCGTGGCGATCTTGCGCGTGAAGAACGCATCAGTGGCGCCGGACTCGAGCGCCCGCGCAGCCGCCAGGGCGGCGCGTCCCAGCTGCCAGCCCGCGTGCGCCGTGCCGGCCAGCATCAGGCAGGGCACGCTGCCGGCGAACACCCCGCGCACGTCCTCGCGCACGTGCCCCAGCACGTACCCGACCGCGGACTCATAGGCCTGGGCCGCCGCATCCAGGCGCGCGCCGATGGCACTCAGGGCTTCGGCATGCGCCCCTGGGGCGGACTGCAAGGCGGCGGCGGTTGCACGCATGCCGGCAATCTGCGCGTGCGCCACGGCACCGCCATCACGCACGATTTTCCGACCGATGAAATCGTTGGCCTGAATGGCCGTCGTGCCCTCGTAGATGGGCAGGATGCGGGCATCGCGGTAGTACTGGGCCGCGCCGGTTTCCTCGATGAAGCCCATGCCGCCGTGCACCTGCACCCCCAGGGACGCTACCTCCACCGACGATTCGGTGGAGAACGCCTTGACGATGGGCACGCAATATTCGTAGACCGCCTTGCAGCGAGCCCGTTCGGCCTCGTCGGCGGCGTGCGCCGCCTTATCGCGATAGCCCGCAGCCACGTAGGCCACGGCGCGCGCGCCCTCGGCCAGGCCACGCATCACGCCCAGCATGCGCGCCACGTCCGGGTGGTTGGCGATCGCCACCGGCCCGGCGGAGCCCTCCAGCGCATTGCCCTGCACCCGCTCGGCGGCATACGCGGCCGCGTGCTGCAGCGCCCGCTCGGCCACCGCCACGCCCTGCAGGCCCACGGCGTAGCGCGCGGCGTTCATCATGATGAACATGTATTCGAGGCCACGGTTTTCCTCGCCGATGAGGTAGCCCACGGCGCCCTCGCCCACGTCGCCCTTGCCCGAGCCGTACAGCAGCACCGCCGTCGGGCTGCCGTGGATGCCCAGCTTGTGTTCCAGCGAGGCGCAGTAGACGTCATTGCGCTTGCCCAGGCCGCCGTCGTCGTTGACCAGGAACTTGGGCACGATGAACAGCGAAATCCCCTTGACCCCCTTGGGCGCGTCCGGCGTGCGGGCGAGTACCAGGTGGATGATGTTCTCGGCCATGTCGTGATCACCATAGGTGATGAAGATCTTCTGGCCGCTGAGGCGGTAGCTGCCGTCATCCTGCTTGAGCGCGCGGGTCTTGAGCAAGGCCAGATCAGAGCCGGCTTGCGGTTCGGTGAGGTTCATGGTGCCCGTCCAGCGGCCTTCGAGCAGCGCGGGGATGAAGCGGGCCTTCTGTTCGGGCGTGCCCACCATCGACAGCGCCTCGATCACCCCGTCGGTGAGCAGGGGGCACAGGGAAAACGACAAATTGCCCGCATTGATGCTTTCGGTGACTGGAGCGGCCAACAGTTTGGGCAGGCCCTGGCCGCCGAATTCGGCCTCGTGCGGCAGCCCCTGCCAGCCCCCTTGCACGAAGGCCTGGAAGGCGGCGCGAAAGCCGGGAGTCGTGTGCACGACGCCGTCGTCCCAGCGCGCGGGCTGTGTGTCGCCCGCGCGGTTCAGGGGGGCGATTTCCTGCTCGACGAAGCGGGCATTCTCATCCAGCACGGCGTCCACGAGGTCGTCGCTGACCTCTTCGAAACCGGGCAAGGCCAGCACGCCTGGCAGATCAGCCAGCTCGCGCAGCACAAAACGGACATCCTGGGTAGGCACCTGATAAGTCATGATCATTCCTGTGAGAAAGGGGGGTGGCAGACGCGGCGGCGCCCCCGGCGAGTGCCCGCACGCGGCACTGCGGCAAGCATCGAAAACGGGCCCCGCAGCCGCCGGGACAGGCTGGGCGGCGCGGCATGCTCCGCCCGCAAACCCGTACCGGGCGCCTGCGGGGCCCGCTGGCGAAAGACGGTTTAAAGCGCCTTCACCAGCTCGGGCACGGCCTCGAAGAGGTCGGCCACCAGACCGTAGTCGGCCACGCCGAAGATGGGCGCTTCGGCATCTTTGTTGATGGCCACGATGACCTTGGAGTCTTTCATCCCGGCCAGGTGCTGGATGGCCCCGGAAATGCCGATGGCGATGTACAGTTGCGGTGCCACGATCTTGCCGGTCTGCCCCACTTGCCAGTCGTTGGGTGCGTAGCCCGCATCAACGGCGGCCCGCGAGGCCCCCAACGCCGCGCCCAGCTTGTCGGCCAGGGGGTCGAGCAGCTTGAAGTTCTCGGCGCTGCCCAGGCCACGCCCGCCGGACACCACGACCGAAGCCGCCGTCAGCTCGGGACGGTCGCTCTTGGCGAGTTCGCGGCCCACGAACACCGACTTGCCGGAATCGGCCACCGCGTCGATCGCGGCGACCTCGGCGCTGCCGCCGGTTTCCGCTGCGGGATCGAAGGCCGTGGTGCGCACCGTGACGACCCGCTTGGCATCGGTGGACTGCACCGTGGCCAGCGCATTGCCCGCGTAGATGGGGCGCACGAAGGTGTCCGCGGATTCGACGGCGACGATGTCGGAAATCTGGGCCACGTCGAGCTTGGCCGCCACGCGCGGCGCCACGTTCTTGCCCGACGCCGTGGCGGCGAACAGGATGTGGCTGTAGTCGCCCGCCACGGCCAGCACCTGCGCAGCCAGGTTTTCGGCCAGGCCGTTGGCCAGCGCCGGGCCGTCGGCCAGCAGCACCTTGGCCACGCCCGCCGTCTGCGCAGCCTGCTGCGCCACGGCTTGCGCCCCGGCACCGGCTACCAGCACGTGAACGTCGGCCCCCAGCTTGGCGGCGGCAGCCACCACGTTGCGGGTAGCCGCGCCCAGCTGGGCATTATCGTGTTCAGCAATAACCAGCACGCTCATTTAAATCACCTTTGCTTCGTTCTTGAGTTTCTCGACCAGCGTGGCCACATCGGGCACCTTGATACCCGCCGAACGGGTAGGCGGCTCGGTGACTTTCAGGGTTTTCAAGCGCGGGGCGGCATCGACGCCGAGGTCGGCGGGCGCCAGGGTTTCGAGCGGCTTTTTCTTGGCCTTCATGATGTTGGGCAAGGTGACGTAGCGCGGCTCGTTGAGGCGCAGGTCCGTGGTGACGATGGCGGGCAGCGTGAGGCTGAGGGTTTCCAGGCCGCCATCGACTTCGCGGGTGACCTGCACGTGATCGCCCTGCACCTCGACCTTGCTGGCGTTGGTGGCCTGCGGCCAGTCGAGCAAGGCGGCCAGCATCTGGCCGGTCTGGTTGGCGTCGTCGTCGATGGCCTGCTTGCCCAGGATGACCAGCTGCGGCTGCTCTTTCTGGGCCAGGGCGGCCAGCAGCTTGGCGACCGCCAGCGGCTGGAGTTCGGCGTCGGTTTGCACCAGCACGCCGCGATCGGCGCCGATGGCCATGGCGGTGCGCAGGGTTTCCTGGCACTGCGCCACGCCGCAAGACACGGCGATGACCTCGGTGGCCACCCCCTTTTCTTTCAGGCGGGTGGCTTCTTCAATGGCGATTTCGTCGAACGGATTCATGGACATTTTGACGTTGGCGATGTCCACGCCGGTGTGATCGGATTTGACGCGAACCTTGACGTTGTAGTCAACGACACGCTTGACTGGCACTAAGACCTTCATCGAGCTAACTCCAGAACGAAAAGAAAAAAGAATGAATGCGCCAGACAGCGGACGCCGACTGACGCGCCTTCATCAGTAACCCCCCAGCGCCCGCACGTGCGCCACGGCACTGCGCCCCAGGGCGGACAGGTCATACCCGCCTTCCAGGAAGCTGACGATGCGCCCGTGGGCGGATTCGGCGGCCACCTCGACCAGGCGTTCGGTGATCCAGGCGTAATCCGCCTCGACCAGCTTGAGACTGCCCATGTCGTCTTCACGGTGGGCATCAAAACCGGCGGACACGAGGATCAGCTCGGGCCGGAAGCGGCGCAGGGCGGGCAGCCAGTGTTCCATGGCCAGATCGCGCACCACCTGCCCGTCGGAATAGGCATCCACCGGGATGTTGACCATATTGGGCCCGACGTGTTCCTGGCGCGTATCCGGGAAAAGTGGATATTGGTAGAAGCTGCACATCAGCACCCGGTCTTCGTGCAGGAAAGCTTCTTCGGTGCCGTTGCCGTGATGCACGTCGAAATCGACGATGGCCACGCGTTCGAGGCCGTAGTGCTGGATGGCGTAGCGGGCGGCAATGGCGATGTTGTTGAAAAAGCAGAAACCCAGGGCCTGGCCGGGACGCGCGTGATGCCCCGGCGGGCGAATGGCGCAAAAAGCCGTCTGCGCATGGCCCGCCATGATTTCATCGAGCGCCGTCAGCCCGGCCCCGGCGGCGGCCCAGGCGGCTTCGAGGGTTTCCGGGTTCATGATCGTGTCGGGGTCGATGGGAAAATAGCCATGAGCAGGCGCATGCTGGCGCAGAAAAGACAGGTATTCCGGCGTGTGCACCCGCAGCACGTCAGCCGCCGTGGCAGGCCGGGCCTGACATTGGCGCAGAAAATCCATCAGGCCGCTGGCCGCCAGCTGATCGGACACCGCGTCGAGCCGTGCGGGGCATTCGGGATGCCAGGCGCCCATTTCATGCAGGCGGCAAGCGGGATGAGTAATATAGAGCGTCTCCATAAGGGCGATTATGTTCAGACCAACCCGTATTTTGCAAGTTGCCGTAGCGTCGTTGTTTTTATCCGGCTGTGCCACCAGCGGCAACGGCCCGCAAGCCACGGCGGCGGACACAGCCCAGTCTCAAAATCAAACAATCGTTTCAAACGATCGTATTAATTCTAGCAGAAGCCGCAGGCCAGGCAAATCTTTCTCGGTGCCGGGCGACTTCCTGAACAGCCAGGGGCAGCTGCTGCCCGAGCTGCAAGCCTTCGCGCAAGACACCGCCCGCACCCAGCAGCTGCCGCTCGACGAGGTCGAGGCGTTGCTCAAGTCCGCGCGCTACGACGCCACCGCCGTGCGCCTGATGACGCCGCCCACGCGCACGGGCCGCATCCGCCGCGCCTGGTTCAGTTACCGCACGCGCCACGTCGATCCCATCCGCATCCGCCGTGGCGTGCAGTTCTGGCAGGATCACCACACGGCACTCGAACGGGTCAGCGCGCGCACCGGGGTGCCCGCCGCCATCATGGTGGCCATCATCGGCATCGAAACTGTCTACGGGCAGTACACGGGCGACCATCGGGTGCTCGATACGCTCACGACGCTGGGCTTCCGCTATCCCGACCCCAAACGTCCAGAGCGCCAGGCCATGTTTCGCGGCCAGCTGGCCGACCTCATGCTCCTGAACCACCAGGGGGTGCTCGACGCCTGGACAGTCGAGGGTTCTTTTGCCGGGGCCATGGGCCTGCCGCAGTTCATGCCGGGCAGCCTCATGCGCTATGCCGTCAGCTATGAAGGCAGGCGCCAGGTCGATCTCACCAACAGCCCCGAAGACGCCATTGCCTCGGTGGGCAATTTTCTCCAGGCGCATGGCTGGGTACGCGACGTGCCGGTCTTCGCGCCCGTCCGGCTGCCCGCCAACGCCAGCCAGCTCACGCAAGACGGGCTCGAACCCATGAGCGACTGGACGCACCTCGAAGCCGAGGGTGCGCGGGCGCTGCCGGGCGCGGGCAGCCGCTGGCAGTCCCAGCCGCTGGGAGTGATCGATCTGCAGGACGAAATTCGTGGCACGCACGAGTACCGCTGCGCTACGCCCAACTTCTTCGCCATCACGAAATACAACCGCAGCTATTTCTATGCGGCATCGGTAGCCGATCTGGCCCGCGAAATCGCGGACCGCATGGGTTCATGATGCGTGCGTCTTAGCCGAATACCCCGGTGGACAGGTAGCGGTCGCCACGGTCGCAGACGATGAAGACGATGGTGGCATCGCGCACGCTGGCGGCCACCCGCAGGGCGGCCACCGCCGCGCCCGCTGACGAGATGCCGCCAAAGATGCCTTCTTCGGCAGCCAGGCGCCGCGCCATGGATTCCGCCTGTTCTTGCGTGATGGGCTCGAAGGCATCGACAGCCGTCGGGTGATAGATGCGCGGCTGATAGGCCTCGGGCCACTTGCGGATGCCCGGAATATGGGCACCATCGGCGGGCTGCGCACCGATGATCCGCACCTTGGGATTGCGCTCGCGCAGGTAGGAGGCCACCCCCATGATGGTGCCCGTCGTGCCCATGGCACTGACGAAATGGGTGACCTGGCCATCGGTCTGCCGCCAGATTTCGGGGCCTGTGGTTTCGTAGTGCGCGCGCGGGTTGTCTTCGTTGGAAAACTGATCCAGCACGAAACCCTTGCCCTCGGCCTGCATGCGCAGGGCCTCGTCGCGGGCGAATTCCATGCCGCCTTGATCCGCCGGCGTGAGAATGAGCTGCGCGCCGTAGGCCGTCATGGCGGCGCAGCGCTCTTGCGAGGAATTGTCCGGCATGAGCAGGATCATCTTGTAGCCGCGCACGGCGGCGGCCATGGCCAGGGCAATGCCGGTATTGCCGCTGGTGGCCTCGATGAGCGTATCGCCCGGCCGGATGTCGCCGCGCAATTCGGCCTGGCGGATCATGCTGAGCGCCGCACGGTCTTTCACCGAACCTGCCGGGTTGTTGCCTTCCAGCTTGGCCAGAATGACGTTGCCACGCGGTTCACCCACCTCTTGGGCCAGGCGCTGCAGGCGCACCAGAGGCGTGGAACCGACGATCTCTTCGATGGTGGGGTAGGTTTTCATCCCCGAGATCATACACCCGGCCAGCGCGGCCAGCCGGACATCTGATCTCGAGAAATAAGCATATCGCCACAGGCGATATCCACCCGCCAGAGACGCCACGCGCTACGCACCAGCAGGCACCAGGCATGGCTTTGGACAAGCGCTCAGCGCCGGACGGGCGAAGCCGCGCGACGCGCGCCCTCTGGGCGGGAGGCCCGGGCTTCCGCGGGCGGTGGCTCAGCCGCCTGGCGCGCCTGCGCGCCCTGCCCCGAGACCCGCGTTCCGCCGCCATCGATGGTTAGGCCCGCCGACTGCATGGCCTGCGCCCGCCGCGGGCCGATGCCGCGCACGCGATCGGACAAATCCGCGAACGACAGGTAGCGCCCGCCCCGGCTGCGTTCATCGAGAATGATCTGCGCCGTCTTGGGCCCGATGCCCCGAATGCCCTTGAGCTGATCGAGGCTGGCCGAGTTCAGATCGACGGCGCCGACAGCCCCCGCCCAGGCCAGCGTGGTGAGGCTGAGGACGCAGAAGGCTCGGGCCAGCGGATTTCCTGCCCGAGTGCGCACGCGGTGGCCCGAGGCGGGCGCGCGCGGCGGGGCCGATGCGGCAGACCGCCGCCCAGGCGCGGCAGGAACGACTGCCGTGGGAAGCCGCACAACTACGGCAGGAACAGCGACGGCGGCGGCGGGTGCTCGTACGGACGGCACAGAAGCCGCGACGGCGGACGTTTGCGCGGGCGTGGCCGCGGACGGCTGGGGCCGGGCCACGGTGTCATGCAGAAAGGGGTTCATATTCAGACTCCTGTTCATGGAAACGAGGGTCTGGATATCTTGCAGCAAGCCGAACGCTTGCGGCAGGCGCCGTGACCAAATTTGTCACGGCGCAGTTTTCGGCATAAGGAAGCCACCACAGCGAGTGGCGAACCGCCCGCCGCCCGGATCTCAGCGGAGGCGCAGCTGCCCGGCCTCAAGCAGGCGCTGCACATAGGCTGAAACGCCCGTCTGCACGTCGCTGAAGGCGCCCGTATACCCGGCTGCGCGCAGCTGGGCGAGGTCGGCCTGGGTGTGGCTCTGGTAACGCCCCTTGAGATCGTCCGGAAAGGCGATGTAGCGCAGCTGGCCGCCCGCCACCAGTTCTTCGCGCGGCAGGGCCAGCTGCCCCTGGTGGATGCGCAGGCTGTTGACCACGGTCTGCGCCACGTCGTTGAAGGGCTGCGCGCGGCCCGTGCCGCAGTTGAAAATGCCGGAGACCTCGGGGTGATCCAGGAAATGCAGATTGACTTTGACCACGTCGTCGACGAAGACGAAATCGCGCTGCTGGCCGCCGTCGGGGTAGCCGTCCCAGCCGCCGAACAGGCGGACGTGGCCCTCGGCGACGTACTGGTTCATGTTGTGAAACGCCACCGAGGCCATGCGCCCCTTGTGCTGCTCGCGCGGGCCGTAGACGTTGAAATAGCGCAGCCCCACCACCTGGGCGGTGAGGGTGTCCATGCGGCGGCGCAGCACCTGGTCGAACAACAGCTTCGAGTAACCGTATACATTGAGCGGCGCCTCGTTGGCCGGGTCTTCGATGTAGCGCGGCCCGGGGCCATACACCGCCGCCGACGAGGCATACAAAAAGGGCACCTCGCGCGTCTGGCAATACTCGAAGAGTTCGAGCGTGACGCGAAAGTTGTTGTCCATCATGAACTGGCCGTTGCGCTCGGTGGTGTCCGAGCAGGCCCCCTGATGGAAGACCGCATCCGGGCGCGGCAGTTCGCCGCTGAGCACGCGGCGGCGGAATTCGTCTTTGTGCAGGTAATCGGCGATCCGCAGATCGACCAGATTGCGGAATTTGTCGCCGTCGGTGAGGTCATCGACGGCCAGAATATCGAATACGCCCCGTGCATTGAGGCCACGAACCAGATTGCTGCCGATGAACCCGGCGGCGCCTGTGACGACGATCATGCTGACAACTCCTGTGCGGTCACAATCGATGTGCCCAGTTTACCCACGACGATGCCACCCGCCCGGTTGGCCCACAGCATCGCGTCATACCAGCCCAGCCCGGCGGCGCGCATCACCGCCAGCGTGGCCAGCACCGTATCACCCGCCCCCGAGACGTCGAACACTTCTTGCGCCTGCGCGTCGGCGTGCTGGCGCCCGGCCTGCGTGTACAGCGTCATGCCTTGCTCGGAACGGGTGATGAGCAAGGCCTCGAGCGCCAGCTCCGTGCGCAGGGCCTGCGCGCGGGCGGTGAGGTCTTCCTCGGAATCCCAGCGACCCACGGCATCCTGCATCTCGCTGCGGTTGGGCGTGACCAGGGTGGCGCCCTGATAGCGCTTGTAGCGATGGCCCTTGGGATCGACCAGCACCGGCACCCCGGCATCGCGTGCCAGCGCGATGAGATGTTCGACGCGCGCCAGCGCCCCCTTGGCGTAATCGGACAGCACCAGGAGATCGACGCCGCGCAGGCCATCGGCCAGCCCGGCGTCGAGGGCATCGAGGGCCCGCTCGCCGGGCCCCTGCTCGAAATCGACCCGCAGCAGCTGCTGCTGGCGCCCGAGCACACGCATCTTGAGCGTGGTGTCCATGCCCTCGGCGTCTTCGACCAGGCCGTCCCGGATGCCCGACTCGCGGATGAGCGCACGCACCCGTGCGCCCGCCTCGTCGGCGCCGACGATGCCCATGAGGCTCACCTGGGCCCCCAATGCGGCGATGTTGCGGGCGACGTTGGCCGCCCCGCCCAGGCGATCTTCGCGCCGCGCCACGCGCACGACCGGCACCGGGGCCTCGGGCGAAATGCGATCCACCTCGCCGAACCAATAGCGGTCGAGCATGATGTCGCCCACCACGAGAATCCGTGCCGCCTGTACCGCCGAGGCCGGAAACACCATCATCGAATCTCCTCCAGACGCCGCGGCCGGTAGGTTTCCCAGGCATTGCAGCCCGGACACTGCCAATAGAAACGCCGCGCCTCGAAACCGCACTGGCTGCAGGCATAGCGGTCGAGACGCTGCGTATGTTTGTGAATGAGGCTGCGCAGCAAACCAAGATCGGCCCCCGGAACGAGACGATTGACCGTGCCGTGATCGCCTTCCTGGGCCAGTTCGACTTCGAGCAGGCGATCGAGCCCCAGCAGGGACGGGTGCGCCCGCAGTGCCTGGCGTGCGAAGCCCCAGGCGGTCTCGACGCCATCGCGCGTGCGCAGGGCGCGAAACACCACGTTGAACAGATCAAGCGTGGGCGATTGTTCGTACTGCGCCTGTAACAGGGCCAGGCCCTCGTCCGCGCGTCCCTGCGCGCCATAGCAGGCCAGCAGCAGATCGGCCACCAGACCGGCGTAGTCGGGGGCGCTCACCAGCACGTCCTGCAGCTGCACGCGCTGCGCTTCGAGATCGCCCCGGCGTTCGGCGTACTGCGCTCGCAGCAGGTGCACACGCGTCTTCGAAGCGTCGCTGGAGCCGTTCTGGCGAGCCGCGTTGTCGGCAGCGTCCAGCGCATCGGCGGCGGCGGAAAAATCGGGTTCTTTCTGTTCGAGCGCCTGCTGGGCGAGTTCGCAGTAATAATGCGCGAGCTGCGGCACCGGCTCTTCCGTGCGTCCGCGCAACTGCTGCACCGCCTCGATGGCCCGGTGCCAATCGTGCTCGGACTCGTAGATGCGGATCAGGGCGCGGATGGCCGCTTGCGCGTGGCGCGTCTGGAGGATGGCCTGGAAGCCGTGCTCGGCGCGATCGAGCATCCCCGCCTTGAGAAAATCTTGCGCCAGTTCGAATTGCGCGTTTTCGCGGTCGGCCATGGGGAGGTCTTCACGCGACAGCAGGCTCTGGTGCACGCGGATGGCGCGCTCGATCTCGCCGCGACGGCGAAAGAGGCTGCCCAGGGCAAAGTGCAGTTCGGTGGTTTCGGGGTCGAGCTTGGCCACCTCGATGAAGGCGTCGATAGCCCGGTCGGGCTCTTCGTTGAGCAGAAAATTGAGGCCCTTGAAATAGGAATCGGGCAGTGCGCGCGTCTCGGAGAGCATCTGCCGGAAATCAAAGCGCGCGGCCAGCCATCCCAGACCGAAGAGGACAGGGACGATGATCAGCCACCAGGGTTCAAAATCCACGGCAATGCGTCCTGATCAGAGGGGCGCCAGAGGAGCCACGGTTTCGGGAATGACGGGGCCCGAATGCACCGGCGGATGCGCCAGCGCGTCTTGCGCGCGGGCCAGCTCGCGGCGCAGGCGGTTGATTTCGCGGCGGCGGCGCAAGACCGCGGAGAAGGCCACCAGCAGGCCGAACACCAGCCCCAGCACGAAGGCGGCCAGCATGACGACGATGAGCGGCACCTGCTGCACGACGTGATCGGCGAAGAAACCCACATCGACCGGCGCCGTGTTTTTCAAGGCGAACAACAGCACGATGACGAAAATCACCAAGCGCAACAACCAGACCAGATAGCGCATATGCCCAGCTCCTTGAAAGAGAATCACGACATTGTAAGGGGAAAAAAATAGCGGCCCGAAGGCCGCCCGAACGTCACCGGCCCGAAACCGCCTTGCGGGGCGGCTTCGGAATGGTCGGCTCATTCGTTGAACAGATGCATCTGATACAAGTCAGCCACGGTCGCGGGTTCGTCGGCACCCGGGGTTTGCGGCCCCTGGTCGACCCGTTCACGGAGTTCTTTGCCCGGCTTGAAGTGCGGCACCAGCTTGGCTGGCACCAGCACTTTTTCGCCTGACTTGGGGTTGCGCCCGACACGCGGCTGGCGTTGCGACAGCGAAAAGCTGCCAAAGCCGCGTATTTCGATGCGCTGCCCTTGGGCCAGCGCATCGGCCATGGCATCCAACACCGTCTTGACCGCGAGATCCATGTCGCGGATCGCCAATTGAGGATAGCGACCCGCCAGCACGGCTATGAGCTCGGACTTGGTCAGGCCTGGCATCAGTTGTCGCGCTGCTGATCGAGCTTGGCCTTCAGCAAGGCGCCCAGGTTGGTGGTGCCCGACGAAGCGCTGGCTTCGGTCATGCGCTGGATGGTTTCAGCCGTTTCGGCGTTGTCGCGCGCCTTGATGGACAGCTGGATGGAACGCGCCTTGCGATCGATGTTGATGATCATGGCTTCGACCTGATCGCCGGCGTGCAGCACGGTGGTGGCGTCTTCGACGCGGCCAGCCGAGATTTCGGAAGCGCGCAGGTAGCCATCGACATCGACGGACAGGGTGACGACGGCGCCCTTGGGTTCGACGGACTTGATCGTGCCGGTGAGCACGGCGCCCTTGTCGTAGGTAGCCACGAAGTTGTTGAACGGGTCGCCTTCGAGCTGCTTGACACCCAGCGAGATGCGTTCTTTGTCGGTATCGATGCCCAGCACCACGGCGTCGATCTCGTCGCCCTTCTTGAAGTTGCGCACGGCTTCTTCGCCGGTTTCCGTCCAGGAGATGTCGGACAGGTGCACCAGGCCATCGATGCCGCCGGGCAAGCCGACGAACACGCCGAAGTCGGTGATCGACTTGATGGCGCCATGAACCTTGTCGCCACGCTTGAAGTTGGCGGCGAAGTCTTCCCAGGGGTTGGGACGGCATTGTTTCATGCCCAGCGAGATGCGGCGGCGGTCTTCGTCGATTTCCAGAACCATGACTTCGACTTCTTCGCCCAGGGTGACAACCTTGCGCGGATCGACGTTCTTGTTGGTCCAGTCCATTTCGGAGACGTGCACCAGGCCTTCGATGCCGGCTTCGACTTCGACGAACGCGCCGTAGTCGGTGAGGTTGGTAACCTTGCCGAACAGGCGGGTGCCTTGCGGGTAGCGGCGGCCCAGGCCGATCCAGGGATCTTCGCCCAGCTGCTTGACGCCCAGCGAGACACGCTGCTTTTCTTGGTCGAACTTGAGCACCTTGGCTTCGATTTCCTGACCCACTTGCAGGACTTCGGAGGGGTGACGCACACGGCGCCAGGCCATGTCGGTGATGTGCAGCAGGCCGTCGATGCCGCCGAGGTCGACGAACGCGCCGTAGTCGGTGATGTTCTTGACGATACCCTTGACGATGGCGCCTTCGTGCAGGTTTTCGAGCAGCTTTTCGCGCTCTTCGCCCATGCTGGCTTCGAGCACGGCACGGCGCGACAGCACGACGTTGTTGCGCTTGCGGTCGAGCTTGATGACCTTGAATTCGAGGGTCTTGCCTTCGTAGGGAGTGGTGTCCTTGACGGGACGCAGATCGACCAGCGAACCCGGCAGGAAGGCGCGGATGCCGTTGGTCATGACGGTGAGGCCACCCTTGACCTTGCCGGTGATGGTGCCGTTGACCAGCTCGCCGGACTCGAGGGCCTGTTCGAGTTGCAGCCAGGCCGACAGGCGCTTGGCGCGGTCACGCGACAGGATGGTGTCGCCATAGCCGTTTTCGAGAGAATCGATGGCCACGGACACGAAATCGCCGTCCTGGACTTCGAGCTCGCCCTGATCGTTCAGGAATTCTTCCAGCGGAATGTAGGCTTCGGACTTCAGCCCGGCATTGACCACGACAAAGTTGTGGTCGACGCGCACGACTTCGGCCGAAATGACCTCGCCGGAGCGCATGTTCTGATCTTTGATGCTTGCGGCAAACAGATCGGCAAAGCTTTCGCCGCCCAGAGCGGCTTCGGTGGTAAGGGTGGACATGAACAATAATCCATAAGCCCCGAGGGGCAATCATGACACGCCGGGAAAGACCCCGGCGGAGTGAGCAAAAATCCTGCGAGAAGCCCGCCAGACGGATGGCGTGGTATCAGGCAGGCCCGCGTGCCGACCAAAGGCCAAGCACTTGTTGCACGACGTCATCGATCCCGAGACGGGACGAATCGATCGTGATGGCACCGGCAGCCGCTACGAGCGGCGCATGCGCCCGACCCCGATCGCGTGCATCACGCGCCCGAAGATCGCTTAAAAGGTCGTCTAGATTAGCAGAAATTCCCTTGCCACTCAACTGCTTATGGCGTCTGTGCGCGCGAATTTCAACGTCGGCGTCAAGGAAGATTTTGAGGTCGGCATCCGGAAAGACGACGCTGCCCATGTCACGGCCATCGGCCACCAGACCCGGGGCCTGGCGAAAGTCGCGCTGGCGTTCGAGCAGGGCCGCGCGCACCGCGGGCAGCGCGGCCACCTCCGAGGCCAGGTTGCCGACGGCCTCGTGGCGGATCAGCCCGGCGACGTCCTGGCCGCCCATCAGGATGCGTTCACCCTGGAAGCGCACGTCCAGCGCGCGCGCCAGGCGCGCGGCCAGCGCCTCGTCCTGCCCGTCGCCGCCCGCCCGCTGCAGCGCCAGCGCCGTCAGACGGTAGAGTGCGCCGCTGTCGAGCGCATGCCAGCCCAGGTGATCGGCCACGCGCTGCGCGATGGTGCCCTTGCCCGAGGCGGTCGGCCCATCGATGGTGATGACGGGGATGCGAAGTGCATCCGGAGAAGACGAAACAGGACTCATGATTGCAGAAGGCTTTGAAAATCGGAGAAATAGGCCGGGTAGGTCTTGGCCACGCAGCCAGGATCAAGAATCGTGACGGGCGCACGCCCGAAGGCAGCGAGCGAGAAGCACATTGCCATGCGGTGATCGTCATAGGTGCGGATGTCCGCCGCGCGCCATTGGTCATCGGCCAGGGGATGGACGGTAAGGCTGTCGGCGTCGGACTCGACCTTCGCCCCCAGCCGGGCCAGCTCGGTGTGCATGGCGGCGATGCGGTCGGTTTCCTTGACGCGCCAGCTGGCGATGTTGCGCAGGCGGCAGGGGCCGTCGGCATACAGGGCCAGCACGGCGGCGGTCATGGCGGCATCGGGAATCAGGTTGAAGTCTTCGTCGAAGGCACGCAGGCGCGCCCCCTGCGCGACCACCACGCCCTCGACCTCCAGCGCATCGGCCGCGTAGCGCACCGTGGCCCCCAGGGCCTCGACCACCCGGGCGAAGGCGAGATCGCCCTGGATGCTGTCGGCCCCGACCCCTTCGAGCCGGATCGGCCCGCCGGCAATCGCCCCCAGCCCCAGGAAGTACGAAGCCGAAGACGCGTCGCCCTCGACCTGATAGCGGCCTGGGCTGACGTAGCGGGCATGGGCCGGAATGACGAAGCGCGCCCAGCCGTCGCGCCGCACCTGCACGCCAAAGCGCGCCATGAGGTTCAGCGTGATGAGGATGTAGGGCTTGGAGATGAGCGGCCCGTCGAGCTCGATGACGACGTCGCGCCCCGCCCTGCCCGCCGCGATGGGCGCGGCCATGAGCAGCGCCGTGAGAAACTGGCTGGACACCGAGCCACGCACCCGGATGGGCTGTTGCAGCTGAAGCGCGCCCGGACGGATGCACAGCGGCGGATAGCCTGCCTGCCCCTCGTAGTCCACGACGCAGCCCAGACCCAGCAGCGCATCCACCAGATCGCCGATGGGGCGCTCATGCATGCGCGGCACCCCCGACAGATGGTAATCGCCGCCCATGAGCGCCAGCGCCGCCGTCAGGGGCCGAAAAGCCGTGCCCGCATTGCCCAGGAACAGGCGGGCCGCCCGCACCGGCCAGCGGGCCGCGCCCGTCACGCGCACGCAGCCGGGGCCGTGCGCCTGCAGCGAAACGCCCAAGGCCTGCAAAGCGGCCTGCATCACGCGGGTGTCATCGGAGTCGAGCAGGCCGTGCAGTTCGGTGCTGCCCTCGGCCAGAGCGGCCAGCAGCAGCGCGCGATTGGAGATGCTCTTCGAGCCCGGCAAGGTAATGGTGCCGCGCGCACGCACGGACGGCGGCAGACACAGGGAAGCGGTGTGATCGGTCATGACATCTGGTTGCGCCCGCCCCAAAAGCGGCGCGCCAGGGCGGCCTGCTCGAGCATGGCTTCAAGGGTCTCGGGATGGCTGTCGTCTTCCAGAGCGGCACGCCAACGCCCGAGCACGCGCTCGAAGTCGGCCAGCTCGCCCAGCACAGCCGCGCGGTTGGAAAAAAAGATGTCGCGCCAGACTTCGGGCGAGCCCGCGGCAATGCGGGTGAAATCGCGAAAGCCGGTGCCCGCCAGCCCCAGGCGCGTGTCGGCGTCTTCGGCCCGCACCACCTGCGCCATGTAAGCCGCCGCGAGAAAATGCGGCAGGTGGCTGACGCAGCCCAGGGCGCGGTCGTGGGCATCGGGGCGCATCAGTTGCACCCGCGCGCCGCAGGCTTCCCAGACGCGGATCAGCCGGTGCTGCGCCAGGCCCGGCGTATCGTCGAACGGCGTGAGCACCACCTTGCGGCCATGGTAGAGCAAGGGGTCGGCGGCCTCGGGCCCGGTCATTTCCGACCCGGCGATGGGATGACCGGGGATGAACTGCAGATAGCGCTCGCCCAGCGCCTCTTGCGCCAGCCGGGCCACGTCCGACTTGGTGCTGCCCGCATCGGTGAGCAGGGTATCGGGGCGCAGCACGGGAGCCAGCGCCCGCAAAGCGGGCGCCATGGCGCTGATGGGCGTGGCCAGGAAGATGAGATCGGCCCGCGCCGCGGCCTGGGGGAGATCGACCGCCTCGTCGATGAGCCCCAGCGCCTGGGCGCGCCGCAGTGAGGCCGGGTTGCGCCCGACCCCCAGCACCCGGCCCACCTGCCCGACCCGGCGCAGGGCCGCCGCGAACGAGCCGCCAATGAGGCCGGTGCCGACGACGGCCAGCACGGGAACCAGAGGATCGGCCGCGTCGTTCATTGGGCGAGGATGTCGGACAAAGCCTCGATGAAGCGCGCGTTTTCCTGGGGCAGGCCAACCGTGACACGCAGGTGCTGCGGCAGGCCGTCACCCGCCACGGGCCGCACGATGATGCCGCGGCGCAGCAGTTCGGTGTCGATGCGCGCCGCATCGCCCACCTTGACCAGGACGAAATTGGTATGGCTGGGCACGAAGTCGAGCCCCAAGGCGGCAAAGGCTTCTTGCAGCTGGATGCGGCCGTCGCGGTTCAGCGCATAGGTGCGGGCGAGAAACTCTTGATCCGCCAAAGCCACCCGGGCGGCCAGTTGCGCCAGCACGCTGACGTTGAACGGCTGGCGCACGCGGTTGAGAACGTCGGTCAACCCGGCTTGTGCCAGGGCGTAGCCGACCCGCAGCCCCGCCAGGCCATAGGCCTTGGAGAAAGTGCGCGTGACGATCACGTTGGGATAGGCACGCACCCATTGGGTGCTGTCCGTGCGTTCGGCGGGGTCAAGGTAATCGTCGTAGGCCTCGTCGAGCAGCACCACGACACGATTGCCGTGGCGCGTCCGGACGGCGGCGAGAAACTGCCCGATGGCCTCGGGCGCCAGGTGGGTGCCCGTGGGGTTATTGGGGTTGGCGATGAACACCAGACGGGTGTCTTCCGCAATGGCATCGAGCATGGCGGGCAGGTCGTGCCCGTAGTCTTTGGCCGCCACCATCCGGTGGCGCGCGCCGCGCGCCTGGGTGGCCAGGCGATACACCACGAAGGCGTGCTCGGCGTAGACGGCCGACGAGCCCGCATCGAGCAGCGCCAGCGAAGCGAGTTCGAGCAGATCGTTGGAGCCGTTGCCCACCGTGATCCAGTCGGCGGGCACCCCGTGATGCGCCGCCAGGGCGGCTTTTAAATCGAACGCGTTGGGGTCGGGATAGCGCCCCTGCAGCGCGCCCGCGGCCTCGCTGAGCGCTTCGCGCACCCGCCCCGAGCAGCCCAGCGGATTTTCATTGGAGGCCAGCTTGATGATGCCCGCCGGGTCGAGCCCGAATTCGCGGGCCAGTTCTTCGATGGGCTTGCCCGCCCGGTAGGGCGCGATCGCCAGAATGTGATCGGGAGCCAAGGGCTGAGTCATGACGTCATCACCTCATTGCCTGGGATAGGAACCCAGTATCTTGAAAAACGCGACCTGCTGGCGCAGCTCGGCCAGCGCCAGGCTGACGGGCTCATCGTCGTGATGACCCAGCAGATCGACGTAGAAATAGTATTCCCACTGGCCGGTGCGCGCGGGGCGCGACTCGAGACGCGTCATGGACACGCCATGATGGGAAAACGGCGCCAGCATGTCGTAGACGGCACCAGCCCGATTGGGGACAGCGAGCACCAGGCTGGTCTTATCCCGCCCTGTCGGCCCGGCATCTTGCAATCCAACGGCCAGAAACCGCGTCTGGTTCTGCGGATCGTCCTGGATGCCGCTGGCCACGGTGCTCAACCCCCAGGCAGCCGCCGCGGCATCGCCGGCGATGGCCGCACAGCTGGCGTCTTCGGACGCCATGCGAGCGGCCTGCGCGTTGCTGGCCACCGGCATGCGTTCGAGCCCCGGGTGATTGCGGCTGAGCCAGGCCTGGCACTGCGCCAGCGCCTGGGGGTGGCCAAGCACCCGCGTCACGCCTTCCAGCCCGCCCGTGAGCGTGAGCAGATTGTGGTGGATGCGAATGGTGCGCTCACCCAGCACCTTGAGCGAGGAATGGAGCAGCAGATCGAGGCTGCGGTTGACGGCGCCCTCGGTGGAATTTTCGACCGGCACCATGCCGACGTCCGCCTGGCCCGCCTCGACGGCGCGAAAGACTTCGTCGAACGATTCGCAGCGCAGGCCCGTGATGGCCCGACCGAAGTGCTCGTAGGCCGCCTGCTCGGAAAACGAGCCCTGCGGCCCCAGGAAGGCCACCGTCAGCATGCTTTCGAGCCCGCGACAGGCGGAGATCACCTGGCCCCATACGGCAGCCACGGCGGCCTCGGGCAGCGGCCCGGGATTGAGGGTCTGCAGGCGACGGATGATGAGCGCTTCACGTTCGGGCTTGAGGATGGGCCCGGCGGCGTCGAAGCGCTTCTTGACCTCGCCCACCTGCAAGGCCGCCTGGGCGCGCTGGTTGAGCAACTGCAGGATCTGCTCGTCGAGCGAGTCGATCTGTGCCCGCAGCGGTTCGAGGCTGGCCTGCAAGCTGGGCTCAGCCATGGCGGGCCTCGAAATCGCGCAAGAAGGCGATGAGCGCCCGCACCCCTTCGAGGGGCATGGCGTTGTACAGCGATGCGCGCATGCCGCCCACCGACTTGTGGCCCTTGAGCGCCAGCAGCCCGGCGGCTTCGGATTCGGCCAGGAAGGCGGCGTTGAGCGATTCGTCGCGCAGGAAGAAGGGGATGTTCATGCGCGAGCGCACTGCCGGCTGGATGCGGTTCTCGTACAGCGCAGAGCCATCCAGGTACTGGTACAGGGCTTGCGACTTTTGTGCGCTGGCGGCATCCATGGCGGCCACGCCGCCGTGGCGCAGCAGCCACTTGAACACCAGGCCGGCCATGTAGATGGCATAGGTGGGCGGCGTGTTGAACATGGAGTCGGCCCCGGCCACATTGCTGTAGTCGAAGACCGAGGGGCACTGTGCCGACGCATGACCGATGAGATCTTTGCGCACGAACACCAGCGTGACGCCCGCCGGGCCGGCGTTTTTCTGCGCCCCGGCATAGACCAGGCCCAGGCGCGAGAAATCGATGGGCCGCGACAGGATGTTGGAGGACATGTCGGCCACCAACGGTACTTCGGGCGCCCCCAGCGCGGCCATGTCCGGCATGACGGCCTGTTCGACCCCGCCGATCGTCTCGTTGGCGCACAGGTGCAGATAAGCGGCATCGGCGCGCACTTTCCACTGGGATTGCGCGGGCAGCCAGCACCAGTCGCCGTAGCGGCGACCATCGAATTCGGCCGCGCCCTCGGCGCTGGCCGCCACGGCGATGTCGCCGTAGCGCTTGGCTTCGTTGAATGATTTGCGTGCCCAGTGGCCACTGAGCACGTAGTCGGCGCGGCCACTGCCGTTGCGCCCGATGAGGTTCAGGGGGACGAGGGCATTTTGCGCCGAGGCCCCCCCCTGCATGAACAGCACCTCGAAGTCGTCCGGCACGGCCAGCAAGGCGCGCAGATCGGCCTCGGCCTCGTCGCGGATGCGGCTGTAGTGCTTGCCCCGATGGCTCATTTCCATCACGGAGGTGCCACTGCCCTGCCAATCGCACATGTCGGCAGCCGCCTGCTGCAAGACTTCAAGAGGCAAAGTGGACGGGCCTGCAGCGAAATTCCAGGGGCGATTCATGAAGAGTCCTTAGGAAAGGGAGGAATCATCCGGCGTGTCGTCTGTCGGCGCCGCGCCAGAACCGGGATGGCCATTGGCGCCATCCGTATCAGAGCCTGCATCCGGCGCGGGGTTCGCGTCGGTGGTGTCGTCATCGGCGCCGTCTTCGTCGTCGGCATCGCTTTCCGCCACGCGGCGCACGCCCGACAGGCGGCTGTCCTCATCGACGTTGATGAGCGTGACGCCCTGGGTGGCGCGACCCATCTCGCGGATTTCGGCAACGCGCGTACGCACCAGCACGCCGCCGGTGGTGATGAGCATGATTTCGTCTTCAGGCTGCACCAGCACGGCACTGACCACCTTGCCATTGCGCGCGGAGGTCTGGATGGCGATCATGCCCTTGGTGCCGCGCCCGTGGCGCGTGTACTCGACGATGGAGGTGCGCTTGCCATAGCCGTTTTCGGTGGCCGTCAGCACACTTTGGCTTTCGTCCTCGGCCACCAGCAGCGCGATCACCGCCTGGCCGTCTTCGAGCGACATGCCGCGCACGCCGCGCGCCGCCCGGCCCATCGGACGGACGTCGTTTTCATCGAAGCGCACGGCCTTGCCCGCGTCGGAGAACAGCATGACGTCGTGCTTGCCATCGGTGAGGTCGGCGCCCACCAGGAAGTCGCCCTCGTCCAGGCCCACGGCGATGATGCCGGCCTTGCGCGGATTGGAGAAGTCGGACAGCGGGGTTTTCTTGACCGTGCCGCGCGAGGTGGCCATGAAGACGAACTGGTCTTCGCTGAAGGCCTTGACCGTGAGCACGGCGGTGATGGTTTCGCCGTCGACCAGCGGGAACATGTTGACGATGGGCCGGCCGCGCGAGTTGCGCGACCCCTGGGGGACTTCCCAGACCTTGAGCCAGTACACGCGGCCGCGGTCGGAGAAGCACAGGAGGTAATCGTGCGTGTTGGCGATGAAGAGCTGGTCGATCCAGTCGTCATCTTTCATGGTGGTGGCCTGCTTGCCGCGTCCGCCGCGCTTTTGCGAGCGGTATTCGGACAGCGGCTGGCTCTTGATATAGCCGCTGCGCGAGAGCGTCACCACCATGTCCATGGGAGTGATGAGGTCTTCGGTTTCAAGCTCGGTGGCGTTGAATTCGATCTCGGAGCGGCGCGGATCGCGGGCCGGGTCGGAGAATTCGGCGCGCACGGCCTGCAGCTCGTCGCCAATGATGGTGGTGACGCGCTCGGGGCGCGCCAGGATGTCGAGCAGATCGGCGATGGTGTCCATGATGTCGCGATATTCGCCGACGATCTTGTCCTGTTCGAGGCCCGTGAGGCGCTGCAGGCGCATGTTGAGGATTTCTTGCGCCTGCACTTCGGACAGGCGGTACTGGCCGTCGTCCTGCAGACCATAGCGGGGTTCGAGCCCCTCGGGCCGATAGGCCGCGCGTCCGCCCGAGGCCACGTTGGCGTCGGCGCGCAGCAGCATTTCGCGCACCAGGGAGGAATCCCAGGTGCGATCCATCAGGCCTTGGCGCGCCACCGGCGGGGTGGGTGCGGCCTTGATGATGGCGATGAAATCGTCGATGTTGGCCAGGGCGACGGCCAGGCCCTCGAGCACGTGGCCGCGCTCGCGCGCCTTGCGCAGCTGGAAGATGGTGCGCCGCGTGACGACTTCGCGGCGGTGCTGCAGGAAATACTGCACCATCTGCTTGAGATTGAGCAGGCGCGGCTGGCCATCGACCAGCGCCACCATGTTCATGCCGAAGGTTTCTTGCAGCTGGGTGTTCTTGTACAGATTGTTGAGCACCACCTCGGGCACTTCGCCGCGCTTGAGTTCGATGACCAGGCGCATGCCGTCTTTGTCGGACTCGTCGCGGATGTCGGAGATGCCGTCGATCTTCTTTTCGTTGACCAGTTCGGCGATGCGCTCTTGCAGGGTTTTCTTGTTGACCTGATACGGGATGGCATCGACCACGATGGCCTGGCGGCTGCCGTGCGGCAGGTCTTCGAAGTGGGCCTTGGCGCGCATGATGACGCGGCCGCGGCCCGTGCGGTAGCCTTCGCGCACCCCGGCCATGCCGTAGATGATGCCGCCGGTGGGGAAGTCGGGCGCCGGGATGCGTTCGATGAGTTCGTCGATGGTGCAATCGGGATTGCGCAGGCAATACAGGCAGCCCTCGACCACCTCGGACAGGTTGTGCGGCGGGATATTGGTGGCCATGCCCACGGCAATGCCGGCGCTGCCGTTGACCAGCAGATTGGGCAGGCGCGAAGGCAGCAGCAGCGGCTCTTGTTCGCTGCCATCGTAGTTGGGGCCGAAATCGACGGTGTCCTGGTCGATATCGGCCAGCAGTTCGTGGGCAATCTTGGCCAGGCGCACCTCGGTGTAGCGCATGGCCGCCGCGTTGTCGCCGTCGATGGAGCCGAAGTTGCCCTGGCCG
This sequence comes from Castellaniella caeni NBRC 101664, assembly GCF_001592225.1. Taxonomy (GTDB): domain Bacteria; phylum Pseudomonadota; class Gammaproteobacteria; order Burkholderiales; family Burkholderiaceae_B; genus Castellaniella; species Castellaniella caeni. The sequence continues at coordinate 166,448 of NZ_BCWN01000003.1, forward strand.
TCGACCAGCATGTAGCGCAGTGAAAAATCTTGTGCCATACGCACGATGGTGTCGTAGACCGCGGTATCGCCGTGGGGGTGATACTTACCGATGACGTCACCGACGATACGGGCCGACTTCTTGTACGAGCGGTTCCAGTCGTTGTTGAGCTCGTGCATGGCAAACAGCACGCGCCGGTGAACTGGCTTGAGGCCATCGCGCACGTCGGGCAAGGCACGCCCCACGATCACGCTCATGGCGTAATCGAGATAGCTGCGGCGCATCTCGTCTTCTAGCGAAATGGGCAATGTCTCTTTAGCGAAGGATTCCATGGTTTCGTCCGAAAGCTGCAGGCGTAAAACAAGTCTGGGCCAACCGCTGATTCTATCATCCACCCTCGGACAGCATGGTTTTGCCGGTATTCCGGGCATTCGGCCCGGGCGCGGGGCACGGCCGGGCAAATCCGCCAGGCGTTGCAAAAATCCCACAGGCTGGCGCTCCCCCCGGGAGAAATCGCGCCCAGAGCGGCCACACACGCCCGAACACTTAACCAGGCCCTGGAAAATGCCTTAAGATTTCGGCTAACACGCATCAAACCCAGCGCAATTCATAGTTTCCGAACTGGACATTGCTATACTGGAAACGTTCTTTCAGATATGCGGCGGGGGTTCGCTGCGGTCACTTTCAAGCATCATGCTCAAACGAGGAGAAACATGAACAAACCCTCCAAAATCGCTATTGGACTCGCCATCGCAGCCATGGCCGCCGTCGGTACTGCGTCGGCTTCCGACAACTGGACCAACGTTGACGGCCACGTCTGGAAAGATGCCAGCGGCGAAAACTGCTGGCGCGATGCTTTCTGGACGCCCGCTACCGCCGCCGAAGGCTGCGGCAAGCCCGTCGCCGAAGCGCCCGTCGTCGCCCCGACCGCCAGCAAGGTCGTCCTCAATGCCGACACGTTCTTCGACTTCGACAAGTCCAACCTGAAGCCCGAAGGCAAGCAGGTGCTCGACCAAGTCGCCCAACAAGCCCAGTCGATCAACCTCGAAACCATCATCGCCGTGGGTTACACCGACTCCATCGGCACGGTGGCCTACAACCTCAAGCTGTCCGATCGCCGTGCCGCTTCGGTCAAGCAATACCTGATCAGCCAAGGCGTGCCCGCTGACCGCATCTACACCGAAGGCAAGGGCAAGGCCGATCCGGTCGCCACCAACAAGACCCGTGAAGGTCGCGCGCAAAACCGCCGCGTGGAAATCGAAATCGTCGGCACCCGCAAGTAATTCGGTTCACCGCACGAAACGGCCATGCTGCGGCATGGCCGTACTTAGGGCTCCGCGCGTGCGGGGCCTTATTCATTTCTGGAGCCCACACCGCATGCAAACCGCCAACGTCAACCAAGCCGAACTCGACAAGTTCGGCGCACTCGCCTCCAGCTGGTGGGACCCGCAAGGCGAGCTGAAAACCCTGCACGACATCAACCCGCTGCGCCTGGGCTGGATTCGCACCCAGGCGGGCACGCTGGCGGGCTGCCGGGTGCTGGACGTCGGCTGCGGCGGCGGCTTGCTGGCCGAGGCCATGGCAGCCGAAGGCGCCCAGGTCACGGGCATCGACCTCGCCCAGCAATCGCTGCAGATCGCCCGCCTGCACGGACACGAATCGGGGGTGCGGGTGCACTACGAGTGCATCAGCGCCGAAGACCACGCGCAGCAGCAGGCCGGGCAGTACGATCTGGTCACCTGCATGGAACTGCTCGAACACGTGCCCGATCCCGCAGCCATCGTGCGCGCCTGCGCCCAGCTGGTGCGCCCCGGCGGGCTGGTCTGCTTCTCGACCCTGAACCGCAACGCCAAATCGTTCCTGCTCGCCATCGTGGCGGCGGAATACATCTTGCGCATGGTGCCGCGGGGCACCCACAGCTACGAGCAGTTCATCACCCCCAGCGAGCTGGCGGTCGCCGCGCGCCAGGCCGGGCTCGAGGTCAGCGCCGTCAACGGCCTGCAGTACCTGCCCCTCACCCGGCAATATCAGGTGTCCTCTGACGCCGGGGTCAACTACCTGATGGCGGCACGCCGCCCGGAATGAACGCCATGTCCCCGCTGATCTTGTTCGACTTCGACGGCACGCTGGCCGACACCGCCCCCGACCTCGCCGCCGCCGCCAACCGGCAACGCACGCGCCAGGGGCTGGCGCCCCTGCCCTACGAGGCCTTGCGGCCCCATGCCTCGCATGGCGCGCGCGGCCTGCTGAAGGCCGCGCTCGACCTGAACCCGGACGACGACGCCTACCCGCGCGTCCGGCAGCAGTTTCTGGACGACTACGCCCAAGCCATGCTGGTACACACCCAACTGTTTCCAGGGGTGGCCGAACTGATCGAGCAGCTGGCCCGGCAGGCGCTGGCCTGGGGCATCGTTACCAACAAGGTCGAGGCATTGGCCTTGCCCATCGTGCGGCACTTCGGGCTGGACGCGCGCTGCGCGGTCACCGTGGGCGGCGACACAACCCCGCACACCAAGCCCCACCCCGAACCCCTGCTCTACGCGGCACGCCAGGTGGGCGCGCGCCCCGAGCACTGCATCTACATCGGCGACGACGCGCGCGACATCCAGGCGGGCAAGGCCGCCGGCATGGCCACCGTGGCCGCCGCCTACGGCTATTGCGCGGACGATCCGGCCAGCTGGCAGGCGGACATCATCGCCCGCTCGCCCGCCGACCTCTGGCCCATCATCCAGCGTTGGCAACAGCGCGATACGAACCCGCCGCGGTAAACAGCACGTCGGTGGACGAGTTGAGCGCCGTCTCGGCGGAATCCTGCAACACACCGATGATGAAACCCACGCCAACGACCTGCATCGCCAGGTCGTTGGAAATGCCGAACAGGCTGCAGGCCACGGGAATCAGCAGCAAAGAGCCGCCCGCCACGCCCGAGGCGCCACAGGCACAGACCGCCGCCACGATGCTCAGCAGCAAGGCGGTGAAAAAATCCACCGAAACCCCCAGGGTGTTGACGGCGGCCAGCGTGAGCACCGTGATGGTGATGGCGGCGCCCGCCATGTTGATGGTGGCGCCCAGCGGAATCGACACTGAATAGGTGTCTTCTTCCAGACCCAGTTTTTCGCACAGCGCCATATTGACGGGGATATTGGCCGCCGAGCTGCGCGTGAAGAACGCTGTCACGCCGGATTCGCGCAGGCAGGTGAAGACCAGGGGATACGGGTTGGCGCGGAGGCGCGAGAACACGATCAGCGGATTGACCACCAGCGCGACGAACACCATGCAGCCCAACAGCACGGCCAGCAGGCGCACGTAGTCCAGCAGGGATGCGAAGCCTGTTTCCGCGATGGTGGCGGCCACCAGGCCGAAGATGCCGATGGGCGCCATGCGGATGACGATGCGCACGATGTACGACAGGCCCAGTGACAGGTCGGACATGACGTTCTTGGTGGAGCCATGCGCATGGCGCAGGGCGATGCCCAGGCCCACGGCCCAGGCGAGAATGCCGATGTAGTTGGCCTCCAGCAGCGCGTGTACCGGATTGTCCACCACGCTCATGAGCAGGTTGCGCAGCACCTCGATGACGCCGCTGGGCGGATTCAGCGTCGAGTCGCCCAGCTGCAGCTGGATCGTCAGCGGAAACAGGAAGCTGGCGCCCACGGCCACCACGGCGGCGGCGAACGTGCCCACCAGATACAGGATCAGGATGGGGCCCAGCTGCGTCTTGGCCCCCTTCTGGTGGTTGGCGATGGAGGCGGCCACCAGGACGAACACCAGCAGAGGCGCGATCGATTTCAGCGCCGTGACGAACAGATTGCCCAGCAGGCTGACCGCGCGCGCGGCATCCGGCGAGACGTAGGCCAGCACGACCCCCGCCACCAGGCCGATGACGATCTGCATGACCAAGCTGCCGTTGGTGACGAACTGAAGAAGAGGATTGGGTTTGGAGGCGGAAGACGCCATCGGGAAGGCTCCTTGGTGAGTGTCCGGTCACGGACCAGGAAGATCAACACAATGCGCCTTGCCCAACATCTCGCGGAGAGAAACCCGTGCCCAACTGGAAATTGGAAATGGCCGCCATTCTACCTCGACAACGGCGCGGCCACGAATCGATAAAATGACGCATCCGCCCGGCGCTGGCCGGGCCCGCCCATTTTTTCACAAGGACACCCATGGCTTCATCACCCATCCGCGTCGGCATCGCCGGTTACGGCAACCTGGGGCGCGGCGCACTGGCGGCCATCGCGCAGCAGCCCGACATGCACCTGGCAGGCGTCTTCTCGCGGCGCGCCCCGGCATCGCTGGCGCTGGCCGACCCCTCGGTGCCGGTGTGGTCGCTGGACGACGCCGCCGCCCACCGGCAGGACATCGACGTGCTGATCCTGTGCGGCGGCTCGAAAGACGATCTGCCGCAGCAAGGCCCCCGGCTGGCGCAATGGTTCACCACCATCGACAGCTACGACACCCACGCGCGCATCCCCCAGTATTTCGACGCCGTGGATCGCGCCGCCCGCGAGCACGGCACTCTGTCGATCCTGGCGGTGGGCTGGGATCCGGGCCTGTTTTCCATCAACCGGCTGATGGGCGAGGCCATCCTGCCCGCGGGCGCCACCTATACGTTCTGGGGCAAGGGGCTCAGCCAGGGGCATTCGGACGCCATTCGCCGCGTGCCCGGCGTGGCCGCGGGGGTGCAATACACGCTGCCCGTGCCCGCCGCGGTCGAGCGCGTCCGGGCGGGCGAACAGCCGCAGCTCAGTACCCGCGACAAACACACCCGCGAGTGCTTCGTCGTGCTGCAGGCCGGCGCCGACGCCGCCCAAGTGCGCCAGGCCATCGTCACCATGCCCGACTACTTCGCCGACTACGACACCACGGTGCACTTCATCGACGCCGACACCCTGCGCCGCGAGCACGCGGGCATGCCCCACGGCGGCTTCGTCATCCGCAGCGGCCAGTCGGGCGCGGGCGACCAGCAGGTGATGGAATACTCGCTGAAGCTCGCCAGCAACCCCGGATTCACCTCCAGCGTACTGGTGGCCTATGCGCGCGCGGCCTGGCGCCTGAAGCGGGCGGGCGAAACCGGCGCCCGCACGGTGTTCGACGTCGCGCCCGGCCTGCTCTCACCCAAGTCGGCCGCCGACCTGCGCCGCGAGCTGCTGTAGGCGGCGCCGCGCAGCCCGCGCACGGTCTGGATTTGGAGTACCGTACAGAGAGTCTGTTCACGCACGTCCGTTGCCCAAGCCCATGACATCCAGCCACCCTGCACCGTCTTCCATCCCGCACACGGCCCAGGCCATGATCGACTTCTGGCAGGAAGCGGGCCCGGCCAAGTGGTTCGCCAAGAGCGCGGCTTTCGACGCGGCCTTTCGCAGCCGCTTCTACGACGCGCACTACGCCGCCGCCCGGCAAGAGCTCGAAGACTGGCTGCGCCAGCCGCTGTCGGCCCTGGCGGTGATTCTGTTGCTGGATCAATACCCGCGCAATGCGTTTCGCGGCACGGGCCACATGTTCGCCACCGACGGCCTGGCCCTGGCCTATGCCCGGCGCAGCCTGCCGCTGCTCGACCAGATCGAGCCCGGCTTGCGCAACTTCGTCTGTCTGCCCTTCATGCACGCCGAAAGCCTGGCCGTCCAGGACGAGGCGCTGGCGCTGTACCAACAGCACGTGCCCGACTCCGTCCGCTGGGCCAACATGCACCGGGACATCATCGTGCGCTTTGGCCGTTTCCCGCACCGCAACGCCGCGCTGGGGCGCGCGACCACCCCTGAAGAACAGGCCTTTCTCGACGCGGGCGGGTTTGCCGGTTAAGGGTTGCTGTCGGTAAAGATGCCTCTGGCAGGCAACCCGCAGGTCACACGCACACCGGTGCAGGCCAGTCCAGGGACATATCAGCCGTGCGTCGCACGCCACTGGACAAACCAGCCGTAGCCGCTCAGCATCACGACACCGGCCACCACCAGCAGCGCCCCCAGGAGAAAGCCGGAGCCAATCGGCTCGCCCAGCAGCCAGGCGCCCAGGATCACGCCGAAAAACGGGGTCAGAAAGGAAAACACGCCCAGCCGCGACGCCAGGTACTTGCGCAGCAGCCAGAACCACGCGAGATAGCTGAGAAACGCCACGAAGACGGACTGGAACGCCAGGCTGGCCCAGACCAGCGGCGTCGCGTGAAACGTGGTCTGCCCCATCAGCACGGCAGCCGCCAGCAGCAGGATGGCTCCGGCCAGCAGCTGATACAGCAGCGTCTGGCTGGCGGGCAACGACGCCAGCGGCGTGACGCGCACCAGCACTGTCGTCGCCCCCCAGGCCGCGCCCCCCGCCAGGGCCAGGATGTCGCCCCAGAGCATGGCCCCCGCCACCGTCGCATGCCCGGTATCGCGCACCAGAAAGGCCAGCGCGACCCCCGCGAAAGCAAGCCCCACCCCCAGCCACTGCGCGGCGGCCAGACGTTCTTCGGGCAGCTTCCAGTGCAGGCCGATGGCGGCGAAGATGGGCGCGGTATACAAGAGCACCACCACGTGGCCCGCCGTGGTGAAGCGCAGGCTTTCGCCGACCAGCAGAAACTCGAGCGCATACAGGGCCCCCGCCAGCAGCCCGGGGCGCCAGAGCTTGAGCGCCTCGTCCAGGGGTTCGGCGCGGCGCCAGGCCATGACCGCCCCCACCAGCACGCCACCGATGGCCGTACGCAGGCCGATCTGGTACACCGGGGAAAAATCCGCGGTGGTGGCCTTCAGGACAATCTGCTGCAGCGCCCAGATGAGGCACAGCACCAGCATGAGGCCGGACGCCAGACCATCCATGGGTTGACGACTTTCCACGTTTGCTCTCGATCTGCTGTTGTCGGAAACACATTGTAGGCCGGGTCGGTGGCGGCCCCAGGTCCGGCGCGCAACGGATCGCCGATTAACCCGGCCAGGAACCGGGGCGTCCCTGGCCTATCCCCTGCCCGGGGTCTATGATGAAGTCAACCCACAGAACAAAGGAACACCACCATGGACGCACCCATGTATCCCCACGCCACCGCTGATCTGGCCAAGCGCCGCGCCGAACTGGCTCCCGAACCCCTGGCCGCCTTCAAGGCCTTCAGCAAGGCGGTCTTCGCCGCCGGCGCCCTCGACGCCAAGACCAAGCAGCTCATCGCCGTTGCCGTCGCCCACGTCACCCAATGTCCCTACTGCATCAAGGGCCACACCGAAGGCGCATCGCGCGCCGGGGCCAGCGACGCCGAAATCATGGAAGCCATCTGGGTGGCCGCCGAAATGCGCGCGGGCGGCGCCTACGCGCACTCCAACCTGGCCTTGCAGACACTCGAAAACCTGCACCCGCACACGCACCCCTGAATCATCCCCCGCACGTACGGCGCGCCCGCGCACCCGTGCGCGGCGTCGTTGCCCGGACAGCCCGGCCAGCCTGAACTGTCCCTGTCCGGCATGCGGATGAAACGTTCATCAGGCTGCCGTCATCCAATGGCATCACATGAATTTCCGGAGGCGAAGTGGACACCCAAATTCAGCACGACTTGAACACGGCCAACGACCTGTCGCTGATCACCCTGTGCGGCGCGGGTAATTTGAAAGCCTTTGACGTCCTGATGAAGCGCCACAACCAGCAGTTGTACCGCGCGGCCCGCAGCATTCTTCACGACGAGGCCGAGGCCGAAGACGCCGTGCAAGAGGCCTGGTGGAAGGCCTTCCAGCACCTGCAAGACTTTCGCGCCGACGCCCAGGCCGCCACCTGGCTGACGCGCATCGCGGTCAACGAGGCGCTCATGCGCCGACGGCGAAACAAATCGCGCGAAACTATCATCCAATCGGCGTACCAGGTATCAGGCAATTCCGACAACATGCTCCCTCCCGGCGCTACCCTCCCCGCCCCAGAGTCCTCGCGGCCAGACCAGTCGGCCTGGCGCGCAGAACTGCGGCACAACATCGAACAGCAGATCGATGCCCTGCCGGACATCTACCGCACGGTCTTCATGCTGCGCGGCGTGGAAGAAATGTCCGCCACCGAAGTCGCCCAGGTACTCGACATCCCCGAAGCCACCGTGCGGGTGCGTTTCATGCGCGCCCGCCACCTGCTGCAAGCCGCCATGAAACACGACTTCGACCCCAAGGCAGCCAGTGCTTTTTCCTTTGCCGGTGAACGCTGCGCCCGCATCGTCGCCGGCGTGCACGCGCGCATGCGGGCCGCAGGGCTGCATCCCGAAGACGAAGCCTCGATGTAAATATACGCACGCCAGCAGGCAGCAGGCGCACGGGCATGACGCACGACGTGTCGCGCTGCGCAAAAACCCCTCGGCAAACCAGGCTCACGTCTGGTTTGCCGAGGGGTTTTGCATGATGCGACAGGCGCTCGCGGCGGCTGGGCCGGGGCCGGCTGACCGCCCATGAACACGCGGCAGACACACGATCCAACGGCCCGCATCGCCGCCTAGTCGATACGCTTGCTTTTCAGGATGGCGGCGACATCGGGAAACTGCGCCAGCGCCACGGCGGGCAACTGCGCATCGGTGGCGGCATAGGGCTTGTGCGCGGCATCGGCCGTACCCACCACGATGCGCCCGACCATGCCGGCCATCTCATGCGGCAGGCAAAAGTAGTCGTACACGCCGGGCACACTCAGCACGACCTCGAACGACTGGCCGGGCAGCAGATAGCCGGAATCCCAAGGCGTTGCGCCATCCGGGATGCGCAGCGGCTTGTGGTTCTTGGGATGGTAGGCCGTGGTGGTGTGCGCATTGCCCGTGTCGCTGTTCACCCAGCGCACCGTCTGTCCCGGCTGAATCAGCAGGCCATGGGGCCGAAACCAGACCTGGGAACCCGAAGGGGTGCCGGACATCTGGATTTCGACCGCCTCCGCCGCACCGGCACGCCGGATGACGGCTGCCGTCAGCAGCAGACCGCCGCCCATGGCCAGCAGACGGCGGCGCTGCGGGTTGAAGGCGGCGGTGCTCATTTGGCGACGCTCGCTTCCTGCGCGGCAGGCACGTTCCACAGAATGATGTGGATATGCGGCTCAGCCACGCCGGGGTGCCCCGCGTTGTACTGGATGTCCACGTGATCCACGTGGCCCGCGGGCGCTTTCAGATCCTGGAAGTGCATATCGGGCTTCATTTGCGCGATGGGGATCATATAGGTGGTGCTGACCAGCTTGCCATGGTGGTCGTAGCCCAGGAAGGGGCCGGCCGGCAGGGTGGACGGATCAACGAACAGCTGCCCCAGGCCGGGGATGAAATCAGGCAGCTTGACCAGCGAGCTGACGGCCTTGTAGGGGGCTGCGGGCGGGGCCTGCTCGACGGAGGTCTGCGCCGCATACGCGCCAACGGAACCCACGGATAGTGCCAGGGCGGCGGCCGCCGCGGTCAAGAATGAACGTTTCATGAGAATCTCCAGAAGCACGCAGCGCGAATCGCTGCTTTCAACCCATTGGATGCAGCGCGCTGAAGATGTGTTTCAGGGATCGGATAAAAAATTGGCGCCGGCGGCCGGTGGCAGGCCAGGCGCCTGCGCGACGGCCCGCAGGCCGTTGACGGTGCCACAGCGCCGCCGATATTCGCTGGGCGAGAGGCCGGCAAACGCCCGAAAATGACGACGCAGCGCCAGCGCCGACCCAAACCCCACCTGTGTCGCCACGTGCTCGACCGATTGGTCGGTGGATTCAAGCAGCTGCTGGGCGCTGGCAAGTTGCTGCTTGAGACGCCATTGCTTGACCGTCAGCCCCGTCAATTGATGAAAACGGCGGGTAAAGGTACGCACGGATACGTGCATGCGGTCGGCCAATATCTTCAGGTTTTGCTGCTCTTGCAGGTGCGTTCGCATCCAGACCAGCAAGCCCCGCAGCTCGCGGCTGCTGTCGTCAAGAAAAAAGGACGCGTCGATGTGCTGCCGCTGGTCACCATGGCGCAAAAGGCCCACGGCAAGACTGGCCGCCACCTGGTCGGCCACCGCGGCCCCGGCCAGATACCGCAGCAGCAAAAGGCACAGATCGATCGCCGCACATCCCCCCGCGGAAGTCCAGAGATTGCCGTCGCGCACGTAGAGGATGTCGGGGTCGATGTCCACCCTGGGGAAGCGCTGGGCAAACAGGCGGGAATACTGCCAATGCGTGGTCGCACGCCGCCCATCCAGCAGGCCGGCTTCGGCCAGGACAAAGCAGCCCAGGTGCAAGCCCACCACTTGCGCCCCTCGCGCGCAGGCCTGGCGCAAGGCTTGTTTCAAGGCCCGCGGCACCGGCGCATCGGGCCCAGGCCAACCAAGTACCAGAACGGCATCGGCGCTTTGCAGGTGCCCCAGCCCGGCTTCGGGCTGGATGGAAAACCCCGCCCCCGTTTTGATGACCCCGGCATCAACCGCCACACAGCGGACCTTGACGGCATTTGTGCCCAGGCTTTGAGGATCGAACACCATCAAAGGCCCGGCCAATTGCGTCGCCCCGATACCGTCGTAGACCAGCAGTGCAAGCTGGCGACGCGGCAGGCAAGGATGATCAGGCTGGGCGAACATTGAAATTACATTTGTAATGGCTGGAAATGATCGAATTTTAACCAGAACGTGGCTTGTCCGGCGCCTGGCCGAACCGCAAAATAAGGGCCTTTGACACACGTCATGCAGCGCCGCGCGCGCCCGGTCAAACCTCCACACCCACATCAATGCGAAATCTAACCATCGGCATCCGCCTGACCCTCGGCTTTGGCGTTCTCATCCTCTTGCTGGTTCTGCTGGCGATCCAAAACGGCTGGCTCATGATGGGCACGCGCGACAGCAACCAAAAAAGCATTGAGCGCCAGGCGCTGGTGGTGACGGCCCTCGAGCTGGAAACCGCCATCAAACTGAATACGGCCTACAGCCTGGCGGCCGCCAGGGCGCAGGGGCTGACCACCAACGAAGATTTCGACCAGGAAATCCAGGCAGCCACCACCAAGGCGGCCACGCTGGTCAAGTCGCTGGATCAAGGCATCCAAGACCCCAAGGCCCGCACCTTATTTCAGAAACTGGAACAGCTGCGCCACGACTTCGTCACCCGGCGCAATGCCGCGCTGGCCGCGATGGAATCGGGCCACACCCAGGATGCCCAGCGCTTTTTCAATCAGGAAATGCCATCGCTTGTCACCACCTACATCGACCAGGTCGAAGCCTTTACGCACTACCAGACCGACAGCGTCAATCAAGCCCAGCGGCAAATCGTCCACGACATCGACGAAGGGCTCTGGGTCAGCGGCATCGCCACGCTGCTTGCCCTGGTTTTCAGCCCCTGGTTTGCCCGCAGCGTCACCCGATCTATCACACGCCCGCTCAATAAGGCCGTGCAACTGGCCACCCAGGTTGCCCACCGCGACCTCAGCCCCTCGATCACCGCCTTGGGGCGCGACGAAATCACCCAGCTTGAAAAAGCCCTGGATGCCATGGTGACCGGGCTGCGCGAAACCATCGGGCAAGTCCATGGCGGGGCCAATGCCATTGCCACCGCCGCCAGCCAGATCAGCATGGGCAATCTTGATCTTTCCGCACGCACCGAACAGCAGTCTGCCTCATTGGCACAAACCGCGGCCTCGATGGAAGAAATCACGGCCACCGTGCGGCAGAACGCCGACAACGCCCAACAGGCCGACCATCTTTCCAGGCAGGCCACGCAGTCCGCCCAAACAGGCGGCACCACGGTCGAAAAACTGGTGCTCACCATGGGCGACATTCACACGAAATCCCAGCAGATCGCGGAAATCGTCGGCGTCATCGACAGTATTGCCTTCCAGACCAACATCCTCGCCTTGAATGCCGCCGTCGAAGCCGCACGCGCGGGCGAGCAGGGCCGCGGCTTTGCCGTCGTCGCCGCCGAAGTGCGCGCGCTGGCACAGCGCAGCGCCAACTCGGCCAAAGAAATCAAGGCCCTGATCGACACAGCGGCTGAAGTCATGGCGCACGGTAATACCCAAGCCCAGCAGGCCGGCAGCGACATGCGGGCCATCGTGGACGGCATCCAGCGCGTCAGCGGCATCATGGCCGACATCACCACCGCCAGCCACGAACAGACCACGGGCATCGAACAAATCAACGTCGCCATCACGCAGATGGACGATGTCACCCGGCAAAATGCCAGCCTGGTGGAAGAATCGGCCGCCGCCAGCAGCCTGCAAGAACAGGCCGACACCCTGGCCCAGCTGGTCGCCACCTTCCAGATCGGCACCGACCGCCAGGCGCGCGCCGGGCAAACCCGTCACCAGGTGCCCATGCGACCGCCCAGCCTCGACAAGGCGGCAATCCCCCTGCTGGGCGCCTGACGACCGCCGATGCACACCTTTTTTCTCGTGCCCAGCCTGGCTGCCGCGCATCCGTCGTGGCGGGTGGCCCGGATGCTGCTGCTCAGCCTGCTGCTCTGGTGCACAGGCCCCTGGGCGCTGGCCGCTACCCTGCGCGTGGGGGTGCCAGACCTGCCACCCGACATCTATCTGCAGCCAGACGGGCGGGTCGGCGGCATCCTGGCGGACATTCTCACGCCTATCGCGGCTGACAAAGGGCTGGAGCTGCAGGCGCAACCCTGCCACTGGCTCGACTGCCTCGCACTGCTGCGGACAGGTGCCATCGATCTGTTGCCCAACGTTCGCTATTCAAACGAACGCGCGCTGCAGTTGGATTTGAATCAGGTTCCCGCCCTGACCCGGTCTTCACTGATCTTCGCGCCGGAACAGCACGAGCCGACACACTGGCAAGACCTGGAAGGCAAGCGGATTGCCGTGCTCGGAGGCTCTGTCCAATACACGCTTCTGGCGGACAAGCTGCAGGAACAGCGGGTTTCCGCCAGCCTGATTGCCACTAAAGAACTGGTCGACGGCTTTCGCCTCGTGCAAACAGGCAACGCCGACGCCGCTGTCGCAGGCGACATATCCGGCGCGCTATCCGCCGCGCGCTACCATCTGTCCGCCTCACCCCTGCTGCTGGAGTCGAGCCCGATCTTTTTTGCCGCCCCCAAAGGGCACGAAACCGCACTGCTGGCGCAGATCGACCAGCACCTGCAAGCCTGGAAGGAAGACCCGCAATCCCCCTACTACCAGGCGTTGGCCCACTGGGGCATGGCACCGTCGGCTTCAACCACCAGCGACTGGCGCTGGATCGTGCTGCTGCCCCTGGCGCTCGTCTCGCTGTTGGCGGCAGGCGCTTATTACCACTGGCACGGGCAGCGGCACTTCTTCGACGAACTCACCAGCCTGCCCAGTCGGCAGATACTGCACACGCGCGTCGAACAGGCCCTGGTGCTGACCCAACGCCAAAAGGCCAAAGGGGCATTGCTCATCCTGGACATCGACGACCTCAACCTGGTGAACGAGCGCCACGGTCTCACGGTGGGCGACCACGTACTGCAAGAGATCGCGCGAACGCTGATCCACAACACCTACCCCAGGGATACGATCGCCCGCACCGATGGGGACGAGTTCACCATCCTGCTGACCACCTTGAGCGGCGAACAACAGGAAGCAGCCCACCAGGCCATGGACATCGCCGAAAAGCTGCACCACGCCCTCACCCATCGCGCCATGGTCATCGACGGACAACCTTGCACCGTGCGCATCAGCATCGGCGTGACCTTGCTGGGCGACGCGTCTTCCACGCTGGAAAACTGCCTGCAAGAGGCCCGCATCGCCTTGGGCCGGGCCGAAACCCTGGGCGGCAACCGGGTCATCCTGTTCAACCACGAGATACAACAAGAGTTGTGGTATCAGCGCAACCTGGAACGCGACCTGGCGCACGCCGTCACCACCCAGCAAATCCACGCCTGCGTCCAGCCGCAGATCGATCGTCGAGGCAACGTGATCGGCGCCGAATTGCTGGCCCGCTGGCAGCACCCCCAGCTGGGCGACATCCCCCCCAGCCGGTTCATCCCCCTGGCGCAGGGCCAGGGCCAGCTTACCTTGCTGACGTGCCAGATGCTGGCGCACGCCTGCCAGCTGATCGACCAGTTGACGGCGCTCGGGCAAACCTACCCTTTGTCGATCAACGTCAGCCCCGTCACACTGACAGACCCTCAATTCATCCAGACAGCCCTGCGGATCATCAAAGACACCGGCGTCGATGGCCAGCGCCTGATCTTTGAAATCACCGAGGACATCGATCTGGAAAACAACGAGCAGGCCATCCAGCACATGAACACGCTCTCGGCACAGGGGGTGCGGTTTTCGATCGACGACTTCGGCTCGGGGTACGCCAACTTGGTGAAGCTGCAGAAACTGCCGATTCACGAACTGAAAATCGACAAGAGCCTGATCGACGGGTTGCCTCAGCAGGCCGGCAGCGCCGCGATCGTGCAGGTCATCCTGCTGCTGGCGCGCAAACTGAAACTGCGCACCATCGCCGAAGGGGTCGAGCAGCAGGCCCAGGCAAACTTTCTCTTCACGCACCACTGCGATGCGATCCAGGGGTATTTGTTCTCGCGCCCGATCACATCAGCCGCCTGGGTACAGCAGGAAACCGATCATTTCCGCCACCCCCTGGCGCCTCACGAAAGGTGGCCTGCCGCCATGCACACACTGCCAGGCCGCCCTCAGGGCACCTTGGCCAGCCAGGCCTCGGTGCCGAATTTCTCTTGAATCAGGCGCTCGGCCTGGGCCAGTTCGGCAGCCCGCAGCACGTCTTCATGCAAGCTGGCCCGGCGGCGGAAAGTATCGAGCATGCGCTGCACGATGACGTCGCGTTCGAGCCCTGTCTGACTGCGCAGGGGATCGACCCGCTTGACCGCCGAGACGGTGCCTTTGTCGGACAGTTTTTCACGCCCGATGCGCAGCACCCGCACCATTTTGGCGGCATCGATGTCGTACGACATGGTCACGTGGTGCAGCACGGCCTTGCCGCGCCGCGCCTGGGCGGCGCCGCCGATCTTGCCGCCATCGGACGTGATGTCGTTGAGCGGCTGATACCAGGCTTTGATACCCAGGTCTTTGAGTGCCTGCACGGCGAAGTCGTCCATGAAGGCATAGGCTTCTTTGAAGCTCATGCCTTCGACCAGGGACAGGGGCGTGTAGAGCGAATACGTGATGGTGTTGCCAGGTTCGACGAAAATCGCGCCGCCGCCGGTGATGCGGCGCACGACCTGGATACCGTGGGCAGCCGCCGCCTGGGCGTCCACCTCGTTTTTCAGCGACTGGAAGATACCGATGATGATCGCCGGTTTGGCCCATTCCCAGATGCGCAACGTCGGCGCACGCCGTCCGGCCGCAACCTCGTCAAGCAGCACCTGGTCAAGCGCCATGTGCTGCAGCGGCAGCAGGGGCTCGGGATGCAGCAGCTGCCAGTCGAAATCAGCCCATTGGCTGCGGGGTGTCGTCACGGTGCTCATGCCAGTGCCCTCTCGACGGCCACGGCCACCCCTTCGGGGCTGATGCCGAACATCTGCACATCGTCCGACAGGGCTTCGCGCACGGCCTGGGCAAGCCCGGCGGCGCCCGCGTTGCAAGGCAGGCCTTCGAGCGCCGCATTGATCGCGTCCAGCGCCTCGGGTGGTTCGAGGAAAAAATCACCCGACAGCTGCACGTTCTTCAGGTGGCCGGCTTCGACGGACAGATCGATCACGACCAGCTTGCCGCCAGGAACCTTGTATTCTCCGTGCCCCGCCCGAAGCGGTTGCTTGATCTCGTGCATGCGTGTTTCCTGTGTTGACGTGGGCTAACATTGAGGCCCTATTGCATAGCCGTCATTATGAACGCGATCACTCCGGAAAAGCAGGAGAGCCCCTACACCGACGCCGACGAAATACCCCCCGTTGCCCACCGGGGCTGGATTCTCGCGGCCCTCATGCTCACCATGTCGCTGGCGGCCATGGACATCACCATCGTCGCCACGGTCATCCCGCAGGTGGTGGGCGATCTGGGCGGCTTCCAGCAGTTCAGCTGGCTGTTCTCCATCTACCTGCTGGCGCAGACAGTGACGATTCCCATCTACGGCAAGCTGGCCGACCTGTATGGCCGCAAGCCGGTGCTCATTGGCGGCGCCTCGCTGTTTCTGCTGGGGTCGGCGGCCTGCGCCCTGGCCTGGGGCATGGTGCCCTTGATCGTCTTTCGCGGGCTGCAGGGCCTGGGGGCGGGTTCGATCATGGCGACCGTCAACACGCTGGCGGGCGACCTGTATTCCACCCGCGAGCGCGCCCGCATCCAGGGCTGGCTGTCGAGCGTCTGGGGGGTGGCCGCCATCGTCGGCCCCACGCTGGGAGGCGCGTTTGCCGAATACGCCACGTGGCGCTGGGTGTTTCTGGTGAACATCCCCATCGGCCTGGCCGCGATCGGCCTGATCGCCCACTTCCTGCACGAGCAGGCGCCCAGCCGCCGCCATGCCATCGACTACGGCGGCGCCATCCTGATGATGCTGGCGGGCTCCGTCGGGGTCTTCGGCCTGCTGCAAGGCGGCAATGCCTGGGCCTGGGGGTCGTTGCCCAGCCTGCTGACCTTCGCCCTGGCCGCCGCGCTGGTCGCCGCCACCGTCTGGCGCGAGCGCCGCGCGGCGGAGCCCATCATGCCGGGCTGGGTCTGGAAAGACCGCACCATGCTGGGTGCCAATCTGGGGGTGCTGGGCATGGGGCTCATCATGATGGCGCCCGACACCTATCTGCCCATCTTTGCCCAGTCGGTGCTGGGCCTGGGGCCCATCGCCGCCGGCCTGGTGCTGGCCAGCATGAGCCTGGGCTGGGTGTCGGCCTCGGCCTGGTCGGGGCGGCTGTACCTGCGGTACGGATTTCGCGACACGGCCCTGTTTGGCGGCCTGCTGATTCTGCTGGCGGTGCTGGGTTTTACCCTGCTGCCCGAGCACCCCGCCGTCTGGCTGGTGACCGCCGACCAGATTCTGTTGGGCGCGGGCTTCGGCATGCTGTCCACGCCGCTGCTGGTGGGCGTACAGGCCGCCGTGCCGTGGCAGCAGCGCGGTGTCGCCACTGGCGCAAACATGTGGTCGCGATACCTGGGACAAAGCCTGGGGGCGGCCATCGTCGGCGCCTTGTTCAACCACACGATCCGCGAACAGCTGGCGGCCGCCCCGGCGGCGCTGACGGACACCCTGCCCCCGGTGAGCCAGTTGGTGAGTGTGCTGCAGACCGAAGCGCCCGGCACGGCCAGCCACCAGTTCCTGCTCACCGCCTTCGATCTGTCCACCCGTCAGGTATACACAGGCATGCTGTGGGCGGCGGTGCTGACGCTATTGGTGGTGCTGCTGGCACCTCGGCACGCAGCGGCGCTGGACGCTTAGGGCTTGACCGCTCATCCCGCCTGGTTTTGAGGATGCAGAAAAAAACCTGCATCGGCTTGACCGAGGCAGGTTTTTCAAACTGGCGGAGAGGGTGGGATTCGAACCCACGGTACGGGGTTACCGTACGCCTGATTTCGAGTCAGGTACATTCGACCACTCTGCCACCTCTCCGGTTCGACTGCGGTCAAGTCCGGCATTCTAGCACGGAATTTGGCTCATGCAATTCGCCCGCCCATATTGTTGAAAGCTGACAGACCGCTTATAGTGAATTCAGGCATCGCAAGCTTTCGGAGGCCATCATGAACATCCAGGCTCTGCATTTCGTGCTCGACATCGACGGCAATGGCAGCATTTCCAGCTGGGAAGTCATCGATGCCCTCAAATGGGGTGTCACCCTGCCCGGGCGCCTGCTGGTCGAAGGTCTGGGCAACATCCCCCTCGTGGCCAACACGTTTGGCATTCAGGCGTCGGCCGCCACAGGCTACGCCAGTTTCAACAGCTTGCTGGCCACCGGGGCCAGTCTCGTCTTCTGGGTGCTGGTGCTGTATTTGCTGACGCGCATCGGCGCCCAGCGCGAACCCAAAGCCTCGACACAGGCCGCGCCGCCCGTCATCCCGGGCATGCCGCACTATCGCGGCCCCAAGCCCCATAAGCACTCGGGCTGATACCCGCGAAAGCCGCGCGCAACACACTCGGCGACCAGGAAACAGGCACCACCACACACTCGCACGCAATCGAGTGTGATCAGGCGGCGGCGGACTCGACCAGGCAGCCCGCGCTCGCGTCAGACACGCTGCGCGGCGCCTGGCTTGGCCGATCCCAGGCTTTCAGGCGCGGATGGCGTCCAGCCCGCCCATATACGGTTGCAGCACGGCCGGAATGGCGATGCTGCCATCGGCCTGCTGATAGTTTTCGAGCACCGCCACCAGGGCACGACCCACAGCCAGGCCCGAGCCATTGAGCGTATGCACGTATTCGGGCTTGGCCTTGGGGCCTTCGGGGCGAAAGCGCCCCTGCAGGCGACGCGCCTGGAAATCCAGACAGTTGGAAACCGACGAAATCTCGCGCCAAGTGTTCTGCGCGGGCAGCCAGACTTCGAGGTCGAACGTCTTGGCCGAGCCAAAGCCCATGTCGCCCGCGCACAGCGACACCACCCGGTACGGCAGGCCCAGCGCCTGCAGCACGTGTTCGGCGTGGCCGACCATTTCGTCGAGCGCCTGCCACGACTGGCTGGGGTGTACGACCTGCACCATCTCGACCTTGTCGAACTGGTGCTGGCGAATGAGGCCGCGCAGGTCGCGCCCACCGCTGCCCGCCTCGGAGCGGAAGCACGGCGTGTGCGCCGTGAGCTTGATGGGCAAATCATGCGCATCCAGAATGCGCTCGCGGATCGTACCCGTGAGCGGGATTTCAGCCGTGGAAATGAGGTAGAGGTCTTCGGCCTGGCCTTCATCGTCGGGCGTGCTGCCCTTGCCGCCCTTGGTGACCCAGAACATGTCGTCCTTGAACTTGGGCAGCTGGCCCGTGCCAAACAGCGTGGAACTGTTGACGATGTAAGGGGTGTAGCATTCTTGGTAGCCGTGCTCGCCGGTTTGCAGGTCGAGCATGAACTGGGCCAGGGCACGATGCAGGCGGGCGATGGGGCCGCGCAGCATCATGAAGCGCGCCCCCACCAGCAGGCGGGCGGATTCAAAATCGAGGCCAAAGGGTTCGGCCAGCGCCACGTGATCGCGCGGCTCGAAGCCCAAGCCCGCGGGGTTGCCCGCAGCGTCCGCCGCGCCCGGCAGCCAGCGGCGCACTTCGACGTTGTCGGCCTCGGACAAGCCCTCGGGCACGCTGTCGTCGGGCAGATTGGGAATGGTCATCAGCCACTGGGTGAGTTCGTGCTGCACGGCGGCCAGGTCTTGTTCCAGCGTTTTCAGCTGCTCGGGAATGGCCTGGGATTCGGCCAGCACCGCCGAGGCGTCTTCGCCCCGGGACTTGAGCTGCCCAATCTGCTTGGCCAGGGCATTGCGGCGGGCCTGCAGTTCTTCGGTCTGCACCTGCACCGCCTTGCGGCGCGCCTCCAGCGCGTGATAGCGGTCGGTATCGAAGGCAAGGCCGCGGCGGGCCAGGGCGCGCACGACGCGATCCAGGTCTTTGCGCAGCAGATTGGTATCTAGCATAGTGATGGTCGAGATAATGACGGTATTCGGGAATCGGACATTGTATTCAATTCAGCCTGGGGCCACGTACACTGGGCACCTATGCACGACACTATCCGCCTCATCCACGCACACGAACTTGCCAGCGCGCCCTGCCACCACGACGCGGCCATCACCCGACAGCTGGCGCAGTATCCGGCCCAGGCATCGGCAGATGATTTTCTGTGGCGCGTGAGCACCACCGACATCCGCCAAGACGGGCCCCTGGATGCCTGGGTGGACATTGATCGCATCCTGCTGGTCACTGGCGACACGCCCCTGTGCCTGACCCACACAGAACAGCAGCGCGACACACGGCTGGATTACGGGGGCCGCCTGTACTTTGCCGGCGAGACACCCTACCGGGCCACGCTGCCGGAAGGCCCGACACACACCTTCGACCTGATGTTCCGCCGCAAGCAGGGCCACGGCTGCGTCGATCTGCGCACACGCGAACAACAGCTGCCGCTGCGCCCCGGCGACACCATCCTGCACTGCCTGCACGGGCGGTTTCGCGCGAGCTTCCCGGCCCACCTGGGTGGCGAACGTTTGCTGGACACAGGCGACACCCTGCACATCACGCTGGACTACGTGCCCTTCTTCAAGCTGGGGCTGACCCCGCTTACGCCGGGCGCGCGCCTGGCCGACGCGCGCCTGAACCTGTATCCGGGAGATCAGCGGTAAACCGGCAGGATGTCGAGCACGTCGGGCGACAGCAGATGAAACCCCGCCGACAGCAGCCCATAGATCAGTACCAGCCACACCAGCGCAAGGCGCCCGCGGTTTGCCTGGTGGGCAAGCAGGCTCTTCCACTCCATCAGAGCCGGGATGATGACTGACCAGATGGCGGCGGCAAAGCCCGCGAAACCAATCGCCATGATGAAGCCGTCCGGGAAAATCGTGCCCGCCAGCACAGGCGGGGCAAAAGCCACCAGCGCCGTCTTCACGCGGCCTGGCACACGGTCGTCAAACGAGCAGGCATCGGCGATGTAGTCGAACAGCCCCAGCCCGGCTCCGAGAAACGAGGTGACCACCGCCAAGAACGCAAATACGGAGACCGCCTGCCCCAGCCAGGCATCGGCGCGAACCTGTTCCACCGCCGCCAGATAGTGGCTGATGTTGCCGCCCTGCGCATAGACCGCGCGCAGGCCCTCGCGGCTGAGCACGCCAAAACCGGTGAGAATCCAGGCGGCGTAGAACAGACCCGCGATCAGCAGGCCATAGAAGATGCAGCGGCCGATGCGCTTTTCGTCCGGGCCGTAATACTTGACCAAGCTGGGCACGCTGGCATGAAAACAGAACGACGTGAGAAAGTACGGCAAAGTGGCCAGCACGTACCAGGCCCTGGGCAGCCGCTCGCCACCCGCGACCAGCGTGCCGCCGTCGCCCAGGTGCTCTACGCGAAAGGCGGGCAGCATGCCCGCCAGCGCGGCCACGAAGGCCACGACCATCCCCACCATCAGGATGACGGACAGGCGATCGACTATTCGCGTGCTCCAGAAGATACAGGCCGCCAGCAAGAGGCCAAAGCACAGACTGACCAGCCCCTGGGGCCAGGACAAGCCCAGGCTGTGCCCGAGCGTGGCGCCGCCGCCGCTGGTGTAGGCATACATCAGCATGTAGAGCACGAAGCCCACCGACAGGCCGTTGAGCAGGTTCCAGCCGCGGCCCAGGGTGCCGCGTACGACGGTGTCGAAACTGGCCCCCGGCGCATAACGCAAGTTGGCCCGCAGAATCATGTGCGCGCTGGCGCGCATCATGAAAAACGACAGCACCAGCACGGCCAGCGTCCAGCCTGTCCACATCCCCGCCGCAATGATGGGCAGGGTCAGCATGCCGGCACCGATCACGGTGCCGGCGACGATCATGGTGCCCCCCAGGGTAGAGGGGGCCGCCGCATGCCCCTGGTTGGGGGCGGTCTTGCAATCCAACTGTGTTCTCCAGACCTGCTTCGGGCAGGCGAAGGGAGAATTGTAGGGCACAAATTACAAGGAATTTCAGTTGCGCGCGGGCAGCATGCGCAGCAAGGTATCGTCGCGGCGGATGTAGTGGTGCCTGAGCGCCGCCAGGGCATGCAGTCCGATCAGGCCGTAGCCGATATTGGCGATCAGCTTGTGGGCGCCCAGCACCGACTTGGCCAGCGCCTTGTTTTCAGCGGAGAGCACCGGCAGGGGCAGGCCCCACAGCCGCGGGCTGCCGCCAGCGGCGTTGATGCCAAACCAGGCCAGCAGCGGCAGACCGATGACGAGGGCATACAGGGCAACGTGCATCAACTGTGCCAGGCGGGTCTCCCAGGCGGCGGGCGCGGGCGTGATCCCGGGCGCGTGCTGCGCGAGCCGGGCTCCCAGGCGCAGCACGGCCAATACCAGCACCGTCAAGCCGCAGGAAGAATGCAGCATCTTCAAGGTGGCCATGGTGGCGCTTTCACGCGGGAAAAAGCCTTTCAGCTCGGCGGTCGTGTAGACGACAACGAGCAGCAGCAAAGTGAGCCAGTGCAAGCTGATCGACAAAGGAGAATAACGGCTGGGAGCGGACATGGATGGCTTCCTGAAAAACAGCTGAAAAAAACTAGCTGCATCATCGCGCACCATGGATGAATGGAAGATGAACGGCACGGCGGCAGGCATAATCCGGCGGCACGGCGTCAATTGCCCGCTTCGTCGTCCCACTGGCGCAGCTGCGCCAATTTGTCGGCAATTTTGAGTTCGAGGCCGCGCGGGACAGGCTGATACCAACCGGGTTCCGCCATGCCGTCGGGCAGGTAAGTTTCACCCGCGGCATAGGCGTTGGGCTCGTCGTGCGCGTAGCGGTAGGCGTGCCCGTAGCCCAGTTCTTTCATGAGCTTGGTGGGGGCGTTGCGCAAATGCACCGGCACCTCGCGGCTCTTGTCTTGCTTCACGAAGGCACGTGCCCGGTTGTAGGCCACGTAGCCCGCATTGCTCTTGGCGGCGATGGCCAGATAAATGACGGCTTGTGCCAGGGCCAGCTCGCCTTCGGGGCTGCCCAGGCGCTCGAAGGTGGCGGCGGCATCGTTGGCGATCTGCAGGGCGCGCGGGTCGGCCAGGCCGATGTCTTCCCAGGCCATGCGCACGATGCGCCGCGACAGGTAGCGGGGGTCGGCACCACCATCCAGCATGCGCGTGAACCAGTACAGGGCGGCATCCGGGTGCGAGCCACGCACCGATTTGTGCAAGGCGGAAATCTGATCGTAGAAGTTGTCGCCGCCCTTGTCGAAACGCCGTGCGTTGAGCGTGAGCGCGTTTTCGATGAAAGCCGCATCCACCTGGTTGACACGGCTGGCTTGCGCCGCGCTTTGGCACTGCTCCAGCAGATTGAGCAGTCGCCGGGCGTCGCCATCGGCATAGCCGACCAGGGTGTCGATGGCCAGATCATCAAAGGCCAGATCGCCCATAGTCTGCGCCTGTGCCCGGCGCACCAGCTGCCGCAGTTCGTCCTCGGTGAGCGACTTCAGCACATAGACCTGGGCGCGCGACAAGAGGGCCGAATTGACCTCGAACGACGGGTTCTCGGTGGTCGCGCCGATGAACGTGACCAGGCCGCTTTCCACATAAGGCAGCAAGGCGTCCTGCTGCGACTTGTTGAAGCGGTGGATCTCGTCCACGAAGAGGATGGTGTGCCGCCCCCGCGCCTGGCCGCCTTCGGCCTGCGCCATGGCGGCACGGATGTCCTTGACCCCGGAGAAGACCGCCGACAGGGCGATGAAATCGCAATCGAAGGCCGAGGCCGTAAGCCGCGCCAGCGTGGTCTTGCCCACGCCCGGCGGCCCCCAGAAGATCATGGAATGCGGCTTGCCCGACTGGAAGGCCAGGCGCAGCGGCTTGCCCTCGCCCAGCAGATGCGTCTGACCGATGACCTCGTCAAGCGTGGCCGGGCGCAGCAGTTCGGCCAGCGGCGCATGCGCGCGATCGGCCAAGGAAGCGGCAGGCGCCGCGGCAACGCCCGCCGCGGCCTGCGCCGGGCTGGCGCGCCGGGAACGGCGCACGCCAGCAGCGGCGCCCGGGCCAGAATCAGTGCCCAAGCCAGGGGCGGCGTTCGGGCCGTCAGGCGCGTCGCCCAGGAGGTCTCCTTGCGTGACCATCAGCGCACCGTCAATTCATTTTCACTAGCGCGGCCCCTTTGGGGACGCTGAACTGGAACTGGCTGGCGGCAATACCCGGATTGGCCTTCAGCTCGGCAAACTGGATGCGCGAGGTCTGGCCGAAGGCATCGAGCAGCACCAGCTGGCGCGGCAAGCCATCGGAAAAGCCGATATCCACGTGCACGAAACCGGCATCCGGCGATTTGGGCACGGCGCGCAGCCACTGCAGGCCGTCGTGGTCTTCTTGGGCCTGCAGCTTGAAGGCGTCATCGAGCGAACCCGAGCCAAACAGCAGGGCGGCGGGCGATGCCCCGATGGCCTGCCCCGCCTTGCGCTCGGTGACCTGTTCAAGATCGGGGTCGTACTGGTAGACGCGCTGGCCATCGGAGACGATGAGCTGCGCATAGGGCTTGACGACCTGCCAGCGGAACTTGCCGGGCCGTTGAAAGGCGAAGGTGCCGCTTTGCGCGCGCTTGACGCCGTCCTTGCCGGCCTGTTCCTGCTGGAACTGGCCCGTGGCCGACTGTACCTTCTGGATGAAGGATTCGAGCTGCAGCTGGGCGCTGTCCACGGCCTGGGCCACCCCGGGCAGCACGATGGCACACGCCAAGACCAAAGCGCCCATCCAGGTGCGGCGCCCAAAAACGGGGAAAACCATATTACTCATCCTCGCCGGGCTTGGCCGGCACCAAGATATCGCGATTGCCGTTGGGCTGCTGCGGGCTGACCAGCCCGGCGTGTTCCATTTGTTCGAGAATGCGGGCCGAGCGGTTGTAGCCGATGCGCAGGTTGCGCTGCACGAAGGAGATGGACGCCCGGCGGCTGCGCATCACGACTTCCACCGCCTGATCGTACAGGGGGTCGTTTTCCTGATCGACGAAACCCGTGACCGAGCTGACCCCGTCGCCCGTCTCGCCCTCGGCGGTGCCTTCGAGCAGGCCATCGACGTAATCGGGCTCGCCCGCCTCTTTGAGGGCTTCGACCACCCGGTGTACCTCGTCGTCATGCACGAAGGCCCCGTGTACCCGCGTGGGTACGCTGGTGCCGGGCGGCTGGTAAAGCATGTCGCCCTGCCCCAGCAGGGTTTCGGCGCCCATCTGGTCGAGGATGGTGCGCGAATCGACCTTGGAGGACACCTGGAAGGCGATGCGCGTGGGGATGTTGGCCTTGATGAGGCCCGTGATGACGTCCACGCTGGGCCGCTGGGTGGCCAGAATGAGGTGGATGCCCGCCGCACGGGCCTTTTGCGCCAGGCGGGCGATGAGTTCTTCGACCTTCTTGCCCACCACCATCATCAGGTCGGCGAGCTCGTCGATCACCACCACGATCATGGGCAGAGTACCCAGCGGCTCGGGCGCGTCGGGCGTGAGCGAAAAGGGGTTGGGGATGGGTTCTTCTTTTTTCTGCGCCTCGCGGATCTTGCCGTTGTAGCCCGACAGGTTGCGCACCCCCAGCTTGCTCATGAGCTTGTAGCGGCGTTCCATCTCGGCCACGCACCAGTTGAGGGCATTGGCGGCATGACGCATGTCGGTGACCACTGGCGCCAGCAGGTGCGGGATACCTTCGTAGACCGACATTTCGAGCATCTTGGGGTCGATGAGGATGAGCCTGACCTGGCTGGCATCGGCCTTGTACAGCAGCGACAGGATCATAGCGTTGATACCCACCGACTTGCCCGAACCCGTGGTGCCCGCCACCAGCAGGTGCGGCATCTTGGCGAGGTCGGCCACCACCGGGTTGCCGGCGATGTCCTTGCCCAGCGCCATGGTCAGCAGCGAGGCGCTGCTGTGATACACCTGCGAGCCGAGGATTTCGGACAGGCGCACCATCTGGCGGCGCGGATTGGGCAGTTCGAGCCCCATGAGGCTCTTGCCCGGGATGGTCTCGACCACCCGGATGCGCACCAGGCTGAGCGCACGGGCCAGGTCTTTGGCCAGATTAACGATCTGGCTGCCCTTGACCCCGGTGGCGGGTTCGATTTCGTAGCGCGTGATGACGGGGCCGGACTGCGCCGACACCACGGTGACGTTGACGCCGAAATCGGACAGTTTCTTTTCGATGAGCCGCGAGGTGAACTCGATGGTCTCGGGTGAGACGGTTTCTTGTGAATCTTGCACGGGGTCGAGCAGCGACAGGGCGGGCAGGCTGCCTGCCAGCGCCGGGTCTTCCTTGACGGTAAAGAGGGTTTGCTGCTTTTCCTGCTGCACGCGTGGCGACTTGGGCACCGAGGTGACCGTGGGCTCGATGCGCACGGGCTGTTCGTGCGTGAGCTGGGTCTGGCGGGTTTCGACGATTTCTTCGCGCTCGGCCTTGGCGACGACCCCTACCTGGCGGTCTTGGCGCGCGTTGCGCATGTCGCGCACGCGGCGCACGACAGTCTCGATGAACCAGCCCACCCGCTCGGATACCGTGAGCCACGAAAAGCCGAAAAACAGGCTGGAGCCCACCACGACAAAGGCCAGCAGCAACAAGGTGCCCCCCGCCCCGCCCACGGCCTCGGTGAGCATCGAGGCCAGTACGTGGCCCAGCTGCCCCCCGGTGCCGGCCGGCAGCGCGGCCCCCAGCGTGGGCAGGCGTAAAGAACCCAGCCCCATGCAGCCCAGAAACAGCAGGGTGAAGCCGATGCCGACTTCCCAGCGCACGCGCGGCAGGAGTTCGGGCACCTTGTTGGGCAGCACGATGCGGGTGAGGTGGTAGAAGCCGATGGCGACCCGGCGCAGCATGAGCAGGATCCAGAGCCACGTGGCCCCGCCGAACAGATACAGCAGGAGGTCGGCCACATAGGCGCCGAAGGTGCCGCCCCAGTTTTGCGGCGTGCCGAAGGTCATGGAATGCGACCAGCCCGGATCGGTCTTGTGCCAGGTGGCCAGCACCAGGATGAGCCAGCCTGCGACCGCCGCGAGCAGAATCCAGCGCGCTTCGCGCAACAGGCCGGTGAGCCGCGCCTGCAGGGGCGAGGGGCCGTTACGGACGTTGCGCGTGGATCGGGAAGAGGTAACCGGAATTCTAGCCATCACGACATTATAATTGCCGGGTTGAGAGGAACGGAATTTCTGTGATGTCTACTGCAAAACACGCGAAAGTGATGATTCTGGGCTCTGGCCCGGCCGGCTATACCGCGGCGGTCTACGCCGCGCGCGCCAACCTGTCTCCGGTGCTGATCACCGGGCTGGAACAAGGTGGGCAGCTCATGACCACCACCGAGGTCGACAACTGGCCCGCCGACGTGGCGGGCGTCCAGGGCCCCGACCTGATGCAGCGCTTCATGGAACACGCGGCGCGCTTCAGCACCGACATGGTGTTCGACCACATTGCCCGCGTCGATCTGTCGCAGCGGCCTTTCGTGCTCACCGGCGACACCGGCGCCACCTACACCTGCGATGCGCTCATCATCGCCACGGGCGCCTCGGCGCAATACCTGGGGCTCGAATCCGAACACAGCTTCATGGGGCGCGGGGTGTCGGCCTGCGCCACCTGCGACGGTTTCTTCTACAAGAACCAGGACGTCCTGGTGGTGGGCGGCGGCAACACGGCGGTCGAAGAGGCCCTGTACCTGTCCAACATCTGCCGTACGGTCACGCTGGTGCACCGCCGCGACAAGTTCCGCGCCGAACCCATCCTGGTCGACAAACTGATGGACAAGGTACACAACGGCAACATGCGCCTGAAGCTCTTTTGCGAGCTGCAAGAGGTGCTGGGTGACGCCTCGGGCGTCACGGGCGCGCGGCTCGTCAACAAGCAGACGGGCGCCACCGAAGACCTGGCCGTCACGGGCACCTTCATCGCCATCGGCCACAAGCCCAACACGGCGCTCTTTGAAGGCCAGCTCGATATGGAAAACGGCTACATCATCACTCGCACGGGCCGCCAGGGCCTGGCCACGATGACGTCCGTGCCAGGCGTGTTCGCCGCGGGCGACGTGCAAGATCACGTGTACCGCCAGGCCACCACCAGCGCCGGCACGGGCTGCATGGCCGCCCTGGACGCACAGCGCTGGCTGGATGAAGCACGCTAAACCCACCCTGGCCGACCTGCGCAGGCTGCAGGCGGCCGCCAGCCAGCTCACCCACCAGCAAGACGCAGCCCCCGCAGCCCAGCCGCCGCGCCCGGCAGCCGTCCGGCGCAACAAAGGCATGATCAGCCCAGGCCAGGTGCAAAGCGCGGCCGAGACCCGCCAGCGGCGCCAGAAGGCGGCCGCACACGCCACCGGCCAGGAGGACGCCCCGGCGCGAGGCGGCAAGCGGGCACAGGCCGACACGCAGGCACGAGGCACGACATCGGTGCAAGCCGGTACACAGGCACGCGCCGCCGGGCAGGCTCGGCCCGACGCGCCCGGGCGGGTGCCGCCCGATGCGTCGTTGCTGGATGCCGCCGACCGCGCCTTGTTTCGCCAGGCCATGCGTTTCGTGCAGCCGCTGCCCGACCACGGGCCGCGCGCTCGTGCCTTGGCGCACCGCGACCCCGATACGCTGCTGCAAGCGCGCCGCGAACACGCCCAGGGCGGGCCGGAACCCGCCGCGCGCGCCCGGCCCGCGCGCCACCGTCCCCGGCAAGCGCAGGCCTTCGACCCGGACGCCGAGGCATTTTTGCAACCGGGTTGCGGCCCCGACCTGCTGCGCGGCCTGCGGCGCGACAAATGGGTGGCTCAGGCTACGCTCGACTTGCACGGCAGCACGCTCGAAGAGGCGCAAGAGCGGCTGGAGCGCTTCCTGCTCTCGTGCCTGGAGCACGACGTCCGCTGCGTGCGCATCATCCACGGCAAAGGCATCGGCTCGCACCAGGGCGAGTCCGTGTTGCGCGCCCCCATCCGCCAGCACCTGTGTCGCCTGGAAGCCGTGCAGGCCTGGGTGCAGAGCAAAGAACGCGACGGCGGGGCCGGCGCCGTC
Source organism: Castellaniella caeni NBRC 101664 (assembly GCF_001592225.1). Lineage (GTDB taxonomy): Bacteria > Pseudomonadota > Gammaproteobacteria > Burkholderiales > Burkholderiaceae_B > Castellaniella > Castellaniella caeni. The sequence goes on from NZ_BCWN01000003.1 coordinate 194,802, forward strand.
ACGGTCTTGCTGCGGCTGCCGCACAAGGGGCCCGCTGAATAAACATTGGCCTGCGCGCCATGCCCCGGCGCGCGTCCACGGAGAACCCGATGCATGCCAGCTGGCTTTATTTGTTCATCGCCATCGTGGCGGAAGTGATCGCCACCTCGGCGCTGAAGGTATCGGAAGGCTTCAGCCGCCTGGCGCCGTCGATCGTGACTATCGTCGGCTACGGCCTGGCGTTTTACCTGCTGGCCCTGGCGCTGAAGACGATTCCGGTGGGCGTCGCCTATGCCGTCTGGTCGGGGGTGGGCATCGTGGCCATTGCCGCCATCGGCTATTTTTTCTTTGGCCAGACGCTGGATGCGGCGGCCCTGATCGGCATTGGCCTGATTCTGGCGGGTGTGCTGGTGCTGAATGTGTTCTCGGCCTCGGGCGGACACTGAAGCGCCGCGCGCAACACCGAACCCGGACGACGCCGAACCCGGACGACGCCGAAACAGGGGCGGCACCGCGACACTGGCGACAGCGGATATAAAGCGGACACGAATGAGCGAGGCCGGTGATGAATCACCGGCCTCGTCAGGTTTTCGTTTTTATGGGTACTGCTACAAATGAAAGCGCCATCTTCGCAGCGCCAGTGCCCAAGCAGGGCTGTCTCCTCACCTGCATGGGCTGCATTATGCAGGTTGGCGCCCGAACTGACACCTAGGGATGTCCCTAGTGAAGCCGGTTCATAGGGGAACAGCGCACTTATATCGAACGGCAAATGACCGACATCATGGCCCATCAATAGGCCACGGCACAACGCGTGCCTATCATGCCCAGGATCGCAGCACGACAGGAAGCCAACCGGATACAGCCACCGCGCAGCGGCTGCGCCACCGGGCCTAACACTAAATCACACATTTCAGCGCCCCATCGCGGGCCGACAGGCATCGGCGCCGCTTTTCACCACAATAATCAGGAGACATCCCATGACCGACACCGACACTAAGCCCGGATCGACCCGCCCCGAAGACGAGAACCCCGGCCTGCTCGCCAATCTGGCCTTCGGCTTTCAGCACGTGCTGACCATGTACGGCGGCATCATCGCCGTCCCCCTCATCATCGGCGAGGCTGCCGGGCTGCCGCCTGGCGAGCTGGGCCTGCTCATCACGGCCTGTCTGTTCATGGGTGGCCTGGCCACCCTGCTGCAAACCCTGGGCATCCCCTTGTTCGGCTCACAGCTGCCGTTGGTGCAGGGCGTGTCGTTCTCCGGGGTGGCCACCATGATCGCGATCCTGAACACGGGCGGCGGCTTGCCCGCCATCTTCGGCGCCGTCATGGCCTCGGCCCTGCTCGGCCTGCTCGTCACACCGGTATTTTCGCGCATCATCCGCTTTTTCCCACCGCTGGTGACCGGCATCGTCATCACCACCATTGGCCTGACCCTGATGCCCGTGGCCGCCCTGTGGGCCATGGGCGGCAACAGCGCCGCCCCCGACTTCGGCAGCATGGGGCACATCGGCCTGGCCGCGGGCACCCTGGCTATCGTACTGGTGCTCAGCCGCCTGGGCAGCGCGGCCGTGGCGCGCCTGTCCATCCTGCTGGCGATTCTCATCGGCACCGCGATCGCCGCCGCCACGGGGCAGGCTGATTTCTCGGGCGTCACCCAGGGCGCGTACCTGGGGCTGCCGACGCTCTTTCACTTCGGCTGGCCCACCTTTCAGGCAGCGGCCATCGTCTCGATGTTCATCGTCATGATCGTGACGCTGGTGGAGACCTCGGCCGACATCCTGGCCGTGGGCGACATCATCGAAACCAAGATCGATTCGCGGCGCCTGGGCAACGGCCTGCGCGCCGACATGCTGTCCAGCATGATCGCCCCGGTGTTCGGCTCTTTCACGCAAAGCGCCTTCGCACAGAACGTCGGCCTGGTGGCCGTCACCGGCGTCAAGAGCCGCTTCGTGGTGGCTTTTGGCGGGCTGATCCTGATTGCCCTGGGCCTGGCGCCGGTAATGGGCCGACTCGTCGCCAGCATCCCCGCCCCGGTGCTGGGCGGCGCGGGCATCGTGCTCTTCGGCACGGTGGCGGCCAGCGGCATCCGCACTCTCGCACGCGTCGATTATGAGCACAACGCCAACCTGGTCATCGTCGCCACAGGGCTGGGCGCCGGGTTGATCCCCATCGTCGCGCCGCGCTTCTATGACGCTTTCCCCGCCTGGTTCTCGACGATTTTTCAATCCGGCATCAGCTCGTCCGCGGTCGTGGCCATCGTGCTGAACCTGATGTTCAACCACACGGGCGCGCGCGGTGCGGCGCATGCCGCCCTGCCCTCTGTGCGCCGCGAGGCGGCCCTTTAAAAGGCGTTCAGTACGCCCCACCAGCGCAGCGTGCCCGACAGGTGGTCTCTGACCGCCTGCATGGCCTCTTCGGCCTGGCCGTCCAGCACGGCATCGATGATCTTCATGTGCTCGTCCATGGCCGGGATGATGCGCTCGGGCAGCAGGCGGCGCGAGCGCTGCAGCACGATGATGCGGTCGAGGTTGTTGGTGTACGCCTTGATGGCCAGGGGATTGTCCAGTGCCTGCGCCAGCGACTGATGCAGCTGCCAATCGACCTCGATGGCCCGGTGCTGCAGTTCGGGGGTGATCTCGCGCGCCGCCTGCTGGCGCACATCGACGTGCTGCTGTCGCAGCGCGGCCAGGGCATCCACCTGCTGGTGCAAGGCCAGCAGGCGGGCCCCTTCCTGGTCGAACAGATAGCGCAGATTGAAGCAGGCCAGCACGGTCTGGGGCACGGGCTCGATGACCAGAATCCCGCGACGCGGCAAGATCTGCATCAGGCCCACCGACTCGGCGTGCTTGACGGCTTCGCGCACGGGCGCCAGCGGCAGGCCGGTGGCCTCTACCAGTTCGGCCACCGACACCAGCTGGCCCGCCCGCACGCTGCCATCCAGCAAGAGCCCGCGCACCGCCTGAAAGGCCTGATCGGCCAGCAGAATATCTTTCATCTACGCATGTCCGGCACGAACGGGGGCGTCCACAGGCGGCAGGCCCGCATCCGGCAGTGGCTCATCGGCTTCCCTTTCGCTGTCGCGCAGATCGACCGTCACGCGGCCATCCAGCACGTCGTGGGCCCGCTGGTAATCCACGTCGCCTTCCCAGGCGCCGATGACCACCGTGCCCACGCAATTGCCGACACGGCGAATTCGAGCCCCACCACCACGCCCAGAACCAGGGGCGATCACGACTTGCCCGAACAGACTTTTGCAGAATTTTTTCATTGCGGTGACCCTTGGCTTAACCGGAGGATGGCAATCGCAGTTGATGCCAGTTTGAATGTCTATGCATATCTAAGCTGACATGTCAGAAATCATATGCCGAGGGCCGGACACTTCATAATTAGGGAAAACGTGAAAAACCGCGCGCGGCGCCTTGTATCCGGGCGGACGCCACAGCCTGGCGGGCGCCAGGCCGTGGCGGGCGGTATTTCAGTTGGACAGCAGCACCGGCACCGTCATGGTGGACAGCAGCGTGCGCGAAGCGCCGCCCATGATCCACTGGCGCATGCGGCTGTGCCCGTAGGCGCCCATGACGATCAGGTCGCTGCCCAGATCGGCGGCGGTGTTGAGAATGGTGTTGCCCACCCCGTAGCCTTCGCTGTCTTTCAGCAAGTGCTGGGGGCCGGGGTAGCCCAGGCTGACGCAATAGTGGTCGAAATCGTCGGGAGTGAGGCCCTGTTCTTTCAGCATCTCGGTGTCGCGGTCGATTTCGAGCACAGCCAGCGACTGGCACTGGCGCAGCAGCGGCGCCGCGTCGGCAAAGGCGCGGGCCGCTTCGCGGCGCTGATCCCAGCAGTACAGGACGCGCTGGCCGATGGAATCGAAGGTGCCATGATTGGGGATCATCAGCACGGGGCGCCCGGCCGCCATCATCACCGCCTCGGGCAGGTTGGACACCAGAGAAGACATGCGATCCGTGCTGGCGCTCTTGCTCATGACGAGCAGGTCGCAATAGCGGACGTGCAGGCTGAGGGCGACGTCGGTCTGCCCCTTGAGCGCCCGCCATTGGGCAGCGGCGCCCACGGCGGCGGCCCGATCGAGAAACAGTTCGCGCACACGATCATGGTCGGCCTGGTAGCGCTGGTGCAGAATCTGGCTGGCCTCGGGTGGCAAGAGGTTTTCTTCATACATGCGCCCCAGATTGCCGCCGGGCGCGTACAGGCCGACGGCCTCGGCGCCGTGCTGCCTGGCCAGCATGAGGCCGGCTTCGATGCGCCGGGCGCAGTCATGATCGTCACTCAGGTGGATGGCAATACGACCTAGCATGGAGGTTCTCCTGGTGTTTGTCGGACGCCCGGGCAACGTGCCCGGAGACACGATCATCATATCGGCAAGTGGCCCGCGGGCGCACAATAGATCCTTCTGACTTTTGATCTAGATGGACAGGACTCGCGATGGCACTGGATTTACCCGCCCTGCATGCACGGCTGCTGGCCACAGCCCCCTTGATTCAGAACATCACCAACACGGTGGTACAGCAGTTCAGCGCCAACGTGCTGCTGGCCGTGGGCGCGGCCCCCGCCATGCTGGATCACGAGGCCGACGCGGGCCAGTTCGCCGCCCTCGCCGATGCGATACTCGTCAATTTCGGCACCGCCACCAACCAGCAGCTGCTGGCGGCGGACGCGGCCATCCGCGTGGCTCGCGCATTGCACAAGCCTTGGGTGCTCGATCCAGTGAGCATCGGGGTCATCGACTATCGCAGCACCCGCATCCGGCAGGCTGCCGAACAGCAGCCCACGGTGATCCGCGGCAATGCTTCTGAAATCGCCGCCCTGGCGGGGCTGGGCACGGGCGGACGCGGGGTGGATTCGACCGACGAGGTCGATGCCGTGCTGACGGCGGCGCTGAGCCTGGCCCAGACCACGGGCGCTGTCGTGGCGGTGTCAGGGCCGCGTGATGCCGTGGTCGAAGCCAGCGGCAGCACGGTTCGCGTGGCCCGGCTGGGCGGCGGCCATGCATTGATGCCACGCGTCGTCGGCACCGGCTGCTCGCTGGGCTCGCTCACGGCCGCCTACCTGGCGGCCTGCTGCAAGGAAGGCGCCAGTGCCTTTGACGCCACCATTGCCGCCCACGCGCATTTCAAACTGGCTGGGCAGGCCGCCGGGCAGCAGGCGCAGGGGCCAGGCAGCTTCATCCCGGCGTTTCTGGATGCGCTCTATGCCCTGCCATCGGCGGCCATGACCAAGGCCGAAGTACACATCGAGGTGCGCGAAATGCCCGACCTCTGCGGGCTGTGACTGCCCGGGCGCCGCTTCAGGCCCCAGGCCAGGCTCATGCCTGGCGGCACTTCGCAAACAAGATGTCATCTTCCAGGTGAATGTGCTGTGCCAGATCGGCCTCGATCCGACGCAAACGATCACAGGTGCTTTCCATGTCGGATTTCAGATCGTCGGGCAGTACGTAGTCATGCAAGGCGGCCCGGATCTGCGCCAGCAGCTCGTGCACCGAAGCATGGTCTTTCAGGTGCTGGCCAATGTAATCGACAAATGGCTGGATGGAGATTTCGGGGTTCTGCGCACGCGCATTGAGCAGGGAGAAGCCGCCGGTTTCTTCTTTGATCATGTGCTGCATGAGTTCGGTCTGCATCTGCCGGAACAGCTGGTGCGCCTTGAGCAGCTCGGGATGCTTGAACCAGTGCGCGCGCAGGTGCGCCGTCAGCAGCGACTCGACAAGCGGCAGTTCGCGGTACATGTAGGCATGGTGCGTATTGACGATATGGTTGGCCAGTTCGGCCATGGAGGCCTGCTGCCAGGATGCATCGGTAGTCATGTTGACGGTTCCTTTTCGTTGATCTTGTGATTCTGTACGGCTTGTTACATCTGCGTCAAATACCTGTCCGGACGAAAAGAGCCCATCTGCCGACATTCGTCAATTTGACGCCCGCATTCCGCGGGCATCAGGATGGTCGGCGGGGTGGTTGGCGAAGCGTCATCAGCCCGGCAGCGGAACACGCGCCCGCGCGCCGCGCAAGTCCAGCCAGCTCACGCCCAAGGCGACGAGCATCATGCACACGATGACGAGCAAGCCCGCCAGCGCGGCCCAGCCCCACGTACTGCGCGCCAGCACCGCAAAACTGGTGCCCGTCACGATGGCGATCCCGACTGCGGCACCAACGCGCTGCGTGGCCGACACCAGTGCCCCGGCACTGCCGGCATAAGCGGACGGCACGCGCTCGAGGGTGAGCGTCTGGTTGGGACTGATGATCGCCCCCTGCCCGGCGCCGTAGACCGTCAAGGCAGCGGCCACCCACCACAGGCTGGCGCCAGCAAGCGCATTGGCGGCAAGCGCCCCCATGGCAAGCAAGACCCCGGCAAGCGCCAGTGCCTGCCCCAGCACCACCAGGCGGCGCCCAAGCCGGTGCACGCGCTGCCCCGCCCACCGCGCGGCGCACGCGGCCGCGACCGCCGACGGAACGCTCAAAAGCCCGGCCGCCAACGCCGACAGGTGCGCCTGTTGCTGCGCGTACAGCATGACGAGCACCCAGACGCTGGTCATGCCCAGAAAATACAGCAGCTGGATCGCCAGCCCGTTCCGGAAACCGGCTTCGGCAAACACGGCAACGTCCACCATCATCGGACGCCGCAGCCGCTTTTGTCGCCGCTCCCAGACGACCCACGCCCACGTGGCAACGCCGCTGACAAGAAGCCACGACCATACGGCCAGCCCCGTCGCCTCATGAAAGCGCACGAAGGGAAACAGCAGGGAAAACACGGCCAGCGCCGCCAGCAGGCCGCCGACCCCGTCAAGCGCGGCAAGCACCGCCGTCTTCTGCCCACGGACAAGCAGGGGGCGTGGAAACCAGCACCAGCCCAGTACAAGGCCGACCAGGCCGATGGGCACGTTGATGAGAAACGTCAGCCGCCAGCCCCAAGACGGGCCGCCCAGCATGATGAGGGCGCCGCCCAAGGGCGGGGCGAGCGCCACGGACAGGCTGGCCACCATGCCCAGCGTGCCAAACGCCCGGCCACGCGCCGCGCCCGAGAAGTAGCGCTGCACCATGCCGTAAACCTGCGGGCTCATGCCCCCGGCGCCGATACCGGCCAGAAACCGCATGAGATTCAACCAGGCAGGCGAAACAGCCAGCGCCGCGGCCAGCGAGGCCCCGGTAAAAACCACCAGCCCGGCCAGAAACACCGCGCCATGACCAAGGATGTCGCCAGCGCGCCCGGCGGCAATCAGCACCGTCCCGAAGGTGAGCGCATAGCCCGAGAGAATCCACTGCAAGTCGGCGGCGCTGGCGCCCAGATCTTCCTGTATGGAGGGCAGCGCCACATTGACGATGCCGACATCGACCAGCGCCATGCAGAACCAGATCGTGAGAATGACAAGCACGCGCAACCGGGTACGGGGATCGACCGGCGGCGCCGGTTGCCCAGCCTCGGGAGCACTGGACAAGACAGGAACCTTCATGCGGCAACCTCCAGATACGCGCGCCGCCCACTTGAACTGGGCTTGCATTGAACTTGAACCGGGCGTCCGCCCCCGGGCGGACGGGATGACAGCGTCGGGCTCGCGGGAACCGCCGTTGCGGACGCCAAAACATGTTATTACTTCGACGAGTCAACGACACGGCAGCGCGGCCTTTGGCAGGCCATCGAACTGCGGCCAACCTTCAGGAGATCATCGCATCATGGACAAGAACACATCGGCGGCACGCGCCGAGACGCTGCGCGCGCTGCACCACGGCCAGGACGTGCTGCTGCTGCCAAATGCCTGGGATGTGCTCACGGCGCGCGTCTTCGAGCAGCAGGGGTTTCCGGCCGTCGCCACCACCAGCGGCGGCATCGCCTGGGCACTGGGCTACGGAGACGGCGAACAGACGCCGCTCGCCGAGGTGCTGGCCGCCGTCGGCCGCATCACGCGCGTCGTCAAGGTCCCGGTCACGGTCGACTTTGAAGGCGGTTACGGTGCCAGCGCGCAAGCCGTCGGCGAATCCGTGCGGGCCATCATCCAGGCCGGCGCCGCCGGCATCAACCTGGAGGACAGCCTGCCCGGACACGGGCCGCTGCGCCCGGTCGACGAAGCGGCCGCCCGCATCCGCGCCGCACGCCAGGCCGCAGACCAGGCAGGCGTACCCATCGTCATCAACGCCCGCGTAGACGCCTGGATGCACGCCAAAGACAACCCTCAGGCGCCGCTGGAAGACGCCATTGCCCGCGGCCGCGCCTATCTTGCCGCTGGCGCAGACTGCCTGTATCCCATTGGTCTGCTCGACGTGCCAGTAATCAGCGCGTTCACTACGGCGCTGAACGCCCCTGTCAACGTCATGGCCGTTGCCGCCACGCCCCCCCTGGCTGAACTGAAAGCCGCCGGGGTCAAGCGCCTGAGCACAGCCACGGCGCTCACGGCTCTGGCGCTGGGCAGCGTCCGGAATGCGGTTCGGACAATCCGCGACACAGGCACCTTCGACGCCTTGCGCAGCGATTTCAACTATATCGACGCACAAAGCCTGTTTACGACGACCGCAGGATGATCCGGCGGGCTGTTCGTCGCACGCCTCAGACTTCAAACCATGATTCAGCAAATCTCTCCGTGGTCTTGTTGTAGTCCTTCCCGGACTACAAACCAAGGTGCCCACTCCCCTCACACGCTCATTCACATGAAAAAGCAAAGGCCCCACTCTCCCAAGAAGAGCGAGGCCCGGATCATCCAACCTTGCAGTTGGCCAAAGATCCAACAGTCGATCATTCTGTGTAATTTGCCTGAAGAGCCTTTGTTTATGCGGCTGTTTCGTTCAGTGCCGGAAAATATACCTCGCCAAATACCTCACTACTGGCTGGCTGCCCCTTTGGTGCGGTGACGGCCTGCCTATGAATGCACAGGCCGGGCGGTCAGTTGCACACCCAGCGCGGCGCATACAATAGGTCAAGAGTGCGCGGCGCAATTCCCGTCCATCCTCGAAGGCGTTCATGGAGCTTACAGCCCACCGCCATCCGTCAAGGCATAGGGTCTGTCCTTGGGTTTGGCGGCATTGATGACGACGGGGCGCAGCGCGTGGGCAAAAGCACGAGACATGGGGCCATGATCCTGAAATTTTGGGGCCATGATAGCAAATATGGCCCCAAACTATGGCCCCAAACTCACGCGATGGCCCCGGATTCAGCCCTACCCTACCGGGCACTAAAAAGCCCCGCTCTCCTATGAAAGCGGGGCCTTTGCAGACTTCAATGAATCAGTCGAAAACCGATTACATATTGTCGATCATCACTTGCCCAAAGCCCGAGCACGACACTTGTGTGGCGCCTTCCATCAGGCGGGCGAAGTCGTAGGTGACCTTTTTCGACAGGATGGACTTGCCCATGCTGCGGATGATGAGGTCGGCGGCTTCCGTCCAGCCCATGTGGCGCAGCATCATCTCGGCGGAGAGGATTTCGGAGCCCGGGTTGACGTAGTCTTTGCCGGCATACTTGGGCGCCGTGCCGTGGGTGGCTTCGAACATGGCCACGGAGTCGGACAGGTTGGCGCCCGGGGCGATGCCGATGCCACCCACCTGGGCGGCCAAGGCGTCGGAGACATAGTCGCCGTTGAGGTTGAGCGTGGCGATAACGTCGTATTCGGCCGGGCGCAGCAGGATTTGCTGCAGGAAGGCGTCGGCGATGGAATCCTTGACCGTGATGTCGCGCCCGGTCTTGGGATTCTTGAACTTGCACCACGGGCCGCCGTCGATCAGCTGGGCGCCGAATTCTTTTTGCGCCAGTGCGTAGCCCCAATCGCGGAAGCCACCCTCGGTGAACTTCATGATGTTGCCCTTGTGCACCAGGGTGACCGTGGCACGATCATTGTCGATGGCGTACTGAATGGCCTTGCGCACCAGGCGTTCGGTGCCTTCGCGCGAGACGGGCTTGACGCCGATGCCCGAGGTGGCCGGGAAGCGGATCTTGTTGACGCCCAGTTCGTTTTGCAGGAATTCGATCAGCTTGCGCGCCTTGTCGGATTCGGCTTCGAACTCGATGCCCGCGTAGATGTCTTCGGAGTTTTCACGGAAGATGACCATATTGGTCTTTTCGGGTTCACGCACCGGCGAAGGCACGCCCGTGAAGTAGCGCACCGGACGCAGGCAGACGTAGAGGTCGAGCTGCTGGCGCAGGGCCACGTTCAGCGAGCGGATGCCGCCGCCGACCGGCGTGGTGAGCGGGCCCTTGATGGACACGACGTAGTCGCGCACGGCTTCCAGGGTTTCTTCGGGCAACCAGACGTCCGGGCCATAGATCTTGGTGGACTTTTCACCGGCATAGACTTCCATCCAGTGAATCTTGCGCTTGCCGGCATAGGCCTTGGCCACGGCGGCATCCACGACTTTCAGCATCACCGGGGTGATGTCCTGGCCCGTGCCATCGCCTTCGATGTAAGGGATGATGGGTTCGTCTGGGATATTGAGAGAAAAATCGGCATTGACCGTGATTTTCTGACCACCGGCCGGGACTTTGATGTGCTGATAAGACATGAGTGCTCCAGTGTTGCTGGGGTTGTTGTTCAAAAAGAGGATGGTGTGACTGGTGTGAGTCTTATATAAGAGTTTAACGTAAACTGCCCATCAAGACGCTCACGTTCTGCCTGCCAATGCGCTGCGGCCCGATCCGGGCCTTGGCGCCACTCCGGCGCCGTACACCCGATGCCACGGGCACCGCAGCCCCCCTGGTCACGCCTGTATTCTACTGATCCCGCCCGGCGGGCGATAGCCGCGCCAGGCCGCTAAAATGAGTGTATCGTTCTCATCTTTCCGCTGGCCGCCGCATGTTCAATCCGTCCAAAGAGCAAGTTCGCGAGTTTTTCACTGAGGCCTGGCGCAAGCGACGCACGGGCGGGGTGCTGACCCCGCTCGAGACCATGGCCGCGGATCTGGTCGAGCGCCATCCCGAATACCACGACGACCTGCAAGACCCCGAGGCCGCAGCGCGCGAATACCCCGTCGAAGCAGGGCGCACCAACCCCTTCCTGCACTTGTCGATGCACCTGGCCATCCAGGAACAGATTTCGATCGATCACCCGCCCGGCATCCGCGCGGCCTGGAACACCCTGCTGCAGACGCACGACGAACACGAAGCCGCCCACGTCATCATGGACGCGCTGGGCGAGGTCGTCTGGGAAGCCCAGCGGCTGGGCACGCCGCTGGACAATGACCACTATCTGGATCTGATCCGGCGCTACGCCAGCCGCGGGCGCTGACGCCCGGTCGCCAGCAAAGAACACACTTGGCACCACGCCCGGACAGCGCTGACCGTTGGCTGAGATGCCGCGCGCAAGCGCCCAGCGCCGCGTAGCCGGACTATTTGAAGCTGTCCGGGTGCACCGACAGCGGCGAAGGCAAGGTGGCCAGCCATGAAGTGATGTTGTCGATGTCGCTGGCCGACAGCTGCGCCGCCATGGCCCCCATCACGGCGTTCTTGCGCACGTTGGCCGAGGCGGGCTCGCCCTTCTGGCCGCGCTGATAGGCCACCAGGGCATGCGCAAGGTAGTCGCGGTGCTGGCCGGCCAGAATGGGGTAATCGGGCTGGATGGGTGACTTGGCGTCGGCCCCGTGACAGGAAAAGCAGGTGAATTTCTGGAAGGCGGCCTGGCCAGCGGCAAGATCGGCGGCCTGCGCGCCCGCGGACATCAGGCCCAGGGCCAGGAGAGCAATCGAGACGGTTCGCATGGGGGCTTCCTATTTGAGACTGGAATAGTAGGCAGCGACATCGGCCATGTCTTGAGGCGACAGGGACTGCGCGATGGCATCCATGGTGGGAAACGAGCGGGCCCCGCTGGCGTATTCTTTAAGCGCCGCGACGATGTAGGCCGCGTTTTGGCCGGCGATCATGGGCACGTGGTACAACTCGGGGTAGGCTGCGCGGTAGTCTTGAATGCCGTGACAGCCGATGCACATGGATACTTTCTGAGAACCCGCCTGCGCATTGCCCTGAACGGCGGGGGGGTCTGCGGCCAGGGCCGAACCGGCTACCAGAAACGATGCCACCACACTGGCGACCGCACCATGACGCGTCAATCTGACTGACTTCATATGGCCTCTTGTCTCGTGTTTCGTGTTTTAGTGTCGGCATCGGCCACCCTCAAACCCTGACCGATGAGGCCTACCGATTGTACGATAGTTACCTGATACAGACAGCCTTAAACGGTTGAACCCTATAGCAAACCCTGATACAGCATGGGCCGCCCGCCACCTTTCACCCTCTTTTCCGGGACATCATGACCACCCCCACCGCCTCCAACGCCTCTCCCCGCTTCCAGGGAACCGAGCACTACGTCGCCACCGATGCCCTGAAGATGGCCGTCAACGCCGCCCTGGTGCTGCAGCGCCCCCTGCTGGTGAAGGGCGAACCCGGCACGGGCAAGACCATGCTGGCCGAAGAAGTGGCGCAGGCCCTGGGCCGCCCGCTCTTGCAGTGGCACATCAAGTCCACCACCAAGGCACAGCAAGGGCTGTACGAATACGACGCCGTCTCGCGGCTGCGCGACTCGCAGCTGGGCGACGCCTCGGTGCACGACATCGGCAACTACATCGTGCGCGGGGTACTGTGGCAGGCCTTTGAAGCCGAAGCGCCAAGCGTCGTGCTCATCGACGAAATCGACAAGGCCGACATCGAATTTCCCAACGATCTGCTGCGCGAACTCGACCGCATGGAATTCCACGTCTACGAAACCCGGCAGACCATCCAGGCGCGCCACAAGCCGCTCATCATCATCACCTCGAACAACGAAAAAGACCTGCCCGACGCCTTTTTGCGGCGCTGCTTCTTTCACTACATCGAGTTTCCCGACCGCGCCACGCTCAGCGACATCGTCGCCGTGCACTTTCCCGAGCTGCGGGCCGACATCCTCGGCGCCGCGCTGGATGTCTTCTTTCGCCTGCGCGAGGTGCCCGGCCTGAAAAAGCGCCCGTCCACCTCTGAGTTTCTCGACTGGCTGCGCCTGCTGCTGGCGGAATCCGTCGCCCCCGAAACACTGGCCCGCCAGGACATCCCGCCGCTGGCCGGCGCCCTGCTCAAGAACGAGCAAGACCTCGGCCTGCTGCGGCGGCTCGCCGCGCTCACCCAGCGCGGTGGGCGCTAGGCGCTTCCCATCGAGCACCCCATGCTGATCGATTTCTTCACCCAGCTGCGCGCGGCCGGCATCCCGGTCTCCACCCAGGAATACCTCAGCCTGCTCGAACTGCTGAGCAGCCCCGCCGCCCCCACCAGCACGGAAGATTTCTACCACCTGGCGCGCATGGCGCTGGTCAAGGACGAAACCCGCTATGACCGCTACGACCGGGTCTTTGCCAGCTTCATCGGCCAGTTGCAAGCCCGCGCGGGCAAGGGTGCGGACATTCCCGCCGACTGGCTGATGCAAACCTTCCGCAAGCATCTCAGCGATGCCGAAAAGGCGGCGCTGGAAAAATACGGCTGGGATCGCCTGATGGAGATGTTCCGCGAGCGTCTGGCCGAACAAAAAGAACGCCACGCGGGCGGCAGCAAATGGATCGGCACGGGCGGCTCCTCGCCCTATGGTCACGGCGGCTACCACCCCGAGGGCATCCGCATCGGCGGCCCCTCGGCGGGCAACCGCACGGCGGTCAAGGTCTGGGAACAGCGCCACTACCGCGACTACGACGACCAGCAGGCACTGGGCACGCGCAACTTCAAGATGGCGCTGCGGCGGCTGCGGCGCTTCGCGCGCCAGGGCGCCGCCCTGGAACTGGACATGCCCGGCACGATCCGCGGCACCGCCGAACAAGCCGGCCTGCTCGACCTGCGCTGGGTGCCCGAGCGCCACAACACGGTCAAGGTGCTGATGCTGCTGGACGTGGGCGGCAGCATGGACGATCACATCGCCCGCATCGAAGCGCTGTTTTCAGCGGCGCGCAGCGAATTCAAGCACTTGGAAGTATTCTATTTCCACAACTGCCCATATGAATCGGTCTGGCGCCACAACGAACGCCGCCGCAGCACGCGCATCGACACGCAAGACCTGCTGCGCAGCCATGGCGAAGACTGGCGCCTGATCCTGGTGGGCGACGCCTCGATGAGTCCCTACGAGCTGCTCTACCCGGGCGGCTCGATCGAGCACCACAATACCGAGACGGGGGCAACCTGGCTGCAGCGTCTGCTGGGCCACTGGCCGCACGCCGTGTGGCTCAACCCAGAGCCCTCCGGTTCGTGGCAGTACCGTCAGTCGATTGCCCTGGTGCGCGAGCTGATGCACGAGCGCATGTTCGGCATGACGATCGACGGCCTGGAACAGGCAATGCGCCTGCTGTCCAAGTAAAACGTTTCCCTGGACGCCTTCTGGCGGCAAGCCCCCGAATTCGCAATCAGCGGGCGGCGGCCTGCAAAATGAGATCGGCGCCCTTTTCCGCCACCATCATCACCACCCCCTGCGTATTGCCGGACACCATGGCCGGGATGACCGAAGCATCGACGACGCGCAGGCCGTCGAGCCCGCGCACGCGCAGCTCGGTATCCACCACGCTGGCGGCATCCGAACCCATGCGGCACGTGCCGATGGGGTGGTAGATGGTCTGGCCGTTTTCGCGGGCGAAGCGCAGCCAATCGTCGCGCGACTGCGTCTGCGCGCCCGGGCTGAGTTCCTGTTCGACGTAGCGGGCCATGGCGGGCTGATCCATGATGCGGCGCGCCAGCCGCATGCCGCCGATGAGGCTGTCCTGGTCGCCCACGCAATCGAGAAAGTTGGGCCGGATGACCGGGCCGACGTTGGGATCGGCGCTGCGCGCGTGAATGCTGCCCACCGACTGCGGCCGCAACTGGGCCACACCCAGCGTCATGCCGGGGCGGTGATCGAGCTTGCGCTCGGCCGCATTGGCATAGCTGGCGTGCATGAAAAAATACTGCACGTCGGGTGCGGGCAGATCGGGGTGGCTTTTCACGAAGCCAAACACCAGGCCCGTACCCAGCGTCAGGATGCCGGTGTGGCGGGCAAAATACTCGGATACCGCCAGCCCCAGCCGCCAACCGCGTGTAAGCTCATTGAGCGTCTGAGTGTGCCGCACGCGCCAGTTCATGCGCGTGCAGAAGTGATCGATGTAGTTCTCGCCCACGGCGGGCAGGGCATGGCGCACCGGCACGCCGATGGACTGCAGCACGCCCGGATCGCCAATGCCCGAGAGTTCGAGGATCTGCGGCGACTGCACCGTGCCGGCGGCCAGGATGACCTCGGCCCGGGCGCGCACCTGCACGCGCTGTCCATTGTGCAGGTAACTGACCCCCACGCAGCGGCGCTGGGCCTCGTCCAGGTCGAGCCCCAGCACCTGGGCCTGGGTGTGTACCGTCAGGTTGGCGCGGCCGCGCGCCGGATCGAGATAGCCCTGGGTGACGCTCCAGCGCCGACCCTGGCGCTGCAGCACCTGGTAATAACCAAAGCCCTCCTGCTCGCCCGCGTTGTAGTCGGCGTTATACGGCTGGCCCGCCTGGGCGGCGGCGGCCAGCAGGGCGTCGGCCAGAACGTGGCGCTCGCCCACCTCGCTCAGGTACATGGGCCCGTCGTGTCCGCGCGCGGCCCCGCCCTGGGCGTAGTTTTCGAGCTTGCGGAAATAGGGTTCGACGTCTGACCAACCCCAACCATGGGCTCCCAGCGCCTGCCAGTGGTCGTAGTCGGCGGGCTGGCCGCGCACGTAGATCATGCCATTGATGAGCGACGAGCCGCCCAGGCCCTTGCCACGCGGCACGGCAATGACGCGATCCAGGGTGTTGGGCTCGGGCGCGGTCTCGAAGCGCCAGTTGAAACGCGGATCGACCAGCAGCTTGCTGAAGCCTGCGGGAATCGGAATCCAGAACCCGCGCCCCTCGCCGCCCGCCTCCAGCAAGAGCACGCGGTGCTTGCCGGACGCCGTCAGGCGGTTGGCCAGGATGCAGCCCGCAGTGCCGCCGCCGACGATGACGTAGTCATACTCTTGCATGTCCGCCCCGCTCGATGCCTCAATCCCGCAACATGAAACGTGCCATCAGCCGCACCTGCTCGTCGAGCATGTGGCGGCCAAAGTGCACCGGGCAGCCGTGCGCCTGCGCCTGGGCAAGCAAGGGGGTCAGTTCCGGCTTCATGATGATTTCGGCCACGAGGGTGTGCGGCTGCAGCCGGTCGATCGCCAGCGGCAGGGGGTCGTCCGGCTTCATGCCCAGCGACGTGGCGTTGACGACCACGTCATAGCCCTGTGGGTCGGCGTCTCCGGCCTGGATATCGGCCTGCGGAAAGGCCTGGCGCACACGCTGCACGACGGCATCGGCCTTGGCGCGCGTGCGGTTGGCGACGACCACCTGCGCGGCCCCCGCCTGCGCCAGCGAAAACGCAATGGCCCCGGCCGCGCCGCCCGCCCCCAGCAGCAGGCAGCGCCTGCCCGCCGGATCATGACCCTGGGTGCGCAGGCCTTGCACGAAACCGGCGCCATCGAACATGTCGCCCACCAAACGGCCATCAGGGTCACGGCGCACGGTGTTGACCGAGCCCGTGGCCTGGGCCGCCGGGCCCAGCGCGTCGCACAAGGCCGCCACCGCCGTCTTGTGCGGCACCGTGACGATGAAGCCGTCCAGGTTCCGGGTGCGGCGAAAGCCCTCGACCACGGCGGCCAGGCCTTCGGGCGCCACGTGTACCGGCACCAGCACGGCATCGAGCGCGCGCGCCTCGAAGTAGGCATTGAGCACTTGCGGCGTGCGCACCTGCGCGATGGGGTCGGCCACAATGGCGAAGAGTCGGGTGTTTCCGTTGATCATGAGAAAGTCGCTCCATCAGTCTTGATCGGCCCCTATCCGGGATCCCGTATTGGTTAATACTCGTGCCTAAATTCGTCGCTGATGCAGCCATGCCGCGTATCCATCCGAATTTAAATATACGGTTCAACCAAACGGGACACGGGTGGTTTGGCCGGGGGTCTATGCGCCTGCGTTCAGGTCATCAACCAGCCGCCCGCCACGTCCACCACCTGGCCGGTGACGAACGCCGCCTCGTTCGACGTAAGAAAGGCACAGACGTCGGCCACTTCGCTAGGCTTGCCCAGGCGCCGCAGCGCGGTTTCGCGGATGACGGCCTGGTTGGCCGCATCGGCCACGGTGCTGAGCAGTGGCGTGCTGATGCGCCCCGGCGCCAGCGCATTGACGGTGATGCCGTGGGGCCCGAGCTCGGCG
This sequence comes from Castellaniella caeni NBRC 101664, assembly GCF_001592225.1. Lineage (GTDB taxonomy): Bacteria > Pseudomonadota > Gammaproteobacteria > Burkholderiales > Burkholderiaceae_B > Castellaniella > Castellaniella caeni. The sequence continues at coordinate 211,938 of NZ_BCWN01000003.1, forward strand.
GCGGCGTGGCGAGTGAAGCCGATGAGCGCCGCCTTGGTGGCGCTGTAGTGCGCGCCCACGATGCTGCTGATGGCCACCTTGCCCGCCACCGACGACATGGACACGATGCGGCCAAACCCCCGGGCGATCATGCCCGGCGCGAGCAGGCGCGTGAGGTAGAACGCGCTGTTCAGGTTGACCCCCACCACGCGATCCCACTCGAGCGCGTCCATGGCCTGCACCGGCGACGGCGCCCCATCGTGCTTGGGTGAAATGCCCGCGTTGTTCACCAGGGTGTCGATCTCGCCCAGCTCGGCGCGAATCTGTTCGACGGCCGCCGCGCAGGCGTCGTACCGGCTGACATCCGCCGCCGCGAAGCTGACGGCATGCCCCTGCTGGCGCCAGGCCTGCACGGCAGCCTGGCCGCGCGCGTCATCCAGATCGACCAGGCCCACGCGCGCGCCCTCGCGCAGGTAGCGCTCGACCAGGGCGCTGCCGATGCCGCCCGTTGCGCCCGTCACCAGAACGACCCGATCTTCATGCCGCATGCTGTTCTCCCGCGATGTCGAGCACCAGCTTGCCAATGTGCTGGCTGCTTTCCATGAGGCGATGCGCCTCTTGCACCTGATCCATGGCAAACACGCGGTGGATGACGGGCAGGCACTGGCCCTGCTCCAGCAAGGGCCAGACGTGCTTGTGCACCTCGGCGGCCAGGGCCGATTTTTGTGCCGCCGGGCGCGCCCGCAAGGTAGAGCCCGTGAGTGTCAGGCGGCGCAGCATCATGGGCATGAAGTCGAAATCGACCTGGCTGCCCTGCAGGAAGGCGATCTGCACCAGCCGCCCTTCAAGGGCCAGACAGCGCACGTTGCGCGGGATGTAGTCACCACCCACCATATCGAGCACCATGTCCACGCCGCGCCCTCCGGTCTCTTGCGCCACCACATCCACAAAATCCTGCTCGCGATACTGGATGGCCACATCGGCCCCCAGTTCGCGGCAGGCCTGCGCCTTGGCCGCGTTGCCCACGGTGGTGAGCACGCGCGCGCCGTGGGCCTTGGCCAGCTGGATGGCGGTGAGCCCGATGCCGCTGGAACCGCCATGGATGAGGACGCTTTCACCCGCTTGCAGGCGCCCGCGCTGAAAGACGTTGGTCCAGACCGTGAAATAGGTTTCCGGCAGGGCACAGGCCTGCGTCATCGTCAGACCCTTGGGCACCGGCAGGCAGTGGCCGGCGTCCGCCACGCAGTATTCGGCGTAGCCGCCACCCGGCGTCAGCGCGCAGACGGCGTCGCCCAGCTGCCACTGGGTGACGCCCTCGCCCACCGCCGACACGCGGCCCGACACTTCGAGCCCCAGATAAGGTGAAGCGTCGGCGGGCGGCGGATAAGAGCCCGAACGCTGCAGCACGTCGGGCCGGTTGACGCCGGCATACTGGACGGCAATCAGCACCTGCCCGGGGCCGGGCCGGGGCACAGGCGCCTCGACGAGCCGCAGACACGCCGCGTCGCCACCCTTCCCATGATCGATCAGTTTCATTGTCTCGCTCGCAAAATTGAAGCGCTTCAAATTTAGCACCAATTATGAAGCGCTTCAAATATGTAAAACCCTATGTTGTCGCACATAAAAACGACGCACAGGAGTCACCACCCGGCGAACATCCATGCCACAGGGCGGCCTGCGGCATCCCATGTGTGCGTCAGCAACGGCAATTGCCCATCAGTACAACGCAGCGTGCACGCCACGGATACCGGGGCGGGCACGCAAACCCGACAAACAGCGCACTAGACGTGCAAGGCTCTGCCGTAAGCGGACAGCACGGCCTCGTGCATGGCTTCGGATTGCGTCGGATGCGCGAAAATGGCCTGCATGAGTTCGGCCTCGGTGGTTTCCAGCCCCATGGCAATGCCATAGCCCTGGATCATCTCGGTCACTTCCGCCCCCACCATATGCGCCCCCAGCAACTCGCCGCTGGCGTCGTCGAAGATCACCTTGACGAAGCCCTCGGTGTCGCCCAGCGCGATGGCCTTGCCGTTGGCCACGAAGGGAAACTTGCCCACCTTGACGGCGCGCCCGTTGGCGCGCGCCTGCGCTTCGGTGAGGCCCACGTGGGCCACTTGCGGATGGCTGTAGGTGCACGCCGGAACACGCGCGGCCACCAGCGGGTGCGTATCCAGCCCGGCGATCTTTTCCACGCACAGGACGGCCTCGTGCGACGCCTTGTGCGCCAGCCAGGGGGCTCCGGCCACATCGCCGATGGCGTAGACGCCGGGCTCGCCAGTCTGGCACCAGGCGTCCGTCAGGATGTGCGTCTTCTCGACGCGCACAGCGGTGCGCTCCAGCCCCAGCTGCTCGACATTGCCCTGGATGCCGGTCGCCACCAGGATCACGTCCACGTCGCAGGGCTGCTCGTGGCCTTCGAGCGTCACCTGCCAGGCCCCCGCCACCCGGCGGGTGGCCGTGATGCGCGTGCCCAGGTGCAGGCGGATGCCCTGCTTGCGCAGGGAGGCTTCCATGTGGACGCTGACCTCGACGTCTTCTGCGGGCAGGACGTGTTCGGCCATCTCGGCCACCTGCACCTGCGCGCCCAGGGCGTGATAGAAGCTGGCGAACTCGATGCCGATGGCCCCCGCGCCCACCACCAGCAAGCGCCGGGGCAGAAACGTGGGCGCCAGGGCCTCGCGGTAGTACCAGACCGAAGCCGGGTCGGGCGCCAGCCCCGGCAGCTCACGGGCGCGCGCGCCGGTTGCCAGAATGATGGACTTGGCCCGCAGCCGGGTCGGCGTCTGGTCACCCGTCACGGCGGCAAGGTTCAGGCAGCCGCGCCCGGCCAGGCTGGCCTGCGCGCGGATAACCTCGACGCCGTGCTTTTTCATGAGGTGCGCCACGCCGCGCTGCAGCTGGCCCGCCACCTGACGCGAGCGGGCCACCATGGCGGCCAGGTCGGCGCGCGGCTCGGTCACCTGCACGCCAAACTGCGCCGCCGCGCGGGCAAGGCGCAGTACGTCGGCCGAGCGCAGCAGCGCCTTGGTGGGAATGCAGCCCCAATTGAGGCAGATGCCGCCCAGGTCGGCCTTTTCGATCAGGGCCGTGCGCAGCCCCAACTGCGCCGCACGGATGGCGGCGACGTAACCGCCGGGCCCCGCGCCGACGACGGCGACGTCATAGTCATATGCAGTCTGTGCCATGGTGCCCTCAGATCAAGATGCTCATGGGCGCCTCGATGAGGCGCTTGAAGACCTTCAGCCAGCGGGCCGCCAGCGCGCCATCGATGGCACGGTGATCGACCGACAGCGTCACCGTCATCATGGAGGCGACGAAAACCTGCTCTTCCGAATCGACGATGGCCCGCTTTTCGGTGGCGCCCACGGCCAGGATGGCGGCCTGGGGCGGGTTGATGATGGCGGCAAACTCGGTGACGCCGTGCATGCCCAGGTTGCTGACGGTAAAGCTGCCGCCCTGGTACTCGTGCGGCTGCAAGCGGCCCTCGCGCGCGCGGGCCGCCAGGTCGGCGATATCCGTGCTGATGGCCGACAACGCCTTCTGGTCGGCCTGGCGCACGATGGGCGTGATGAGGCCAGACTCGGTGGCCACAGCCACCGACACGTCCACCGCGTCGTATTGCAGCAAGGCGTCGTCTGTCCAGCTGACGTTCATCTGTGGCAGCTCGGCCAGCGCCACGGCCGCCGCCTTGACGATCAGGTCGTTGACCGAGATGCGCTGTGCCACGCTGGCATTGATGCGCTGGCGCAAGGCCAGCAGCTCGTCCATGCGGCAGTCGGCACGCAGGTAAAAATGCGGCACCGTGGTCTTGCTCTCCAGCAGGCGGCGGGCAATGGTGCGGCGCATGGCCGTGTGCGGGATGCGCGTCACGCCGGGCTGATCGGCCGCTGTCGCTGAGGCGGCTGCCGTGCCGGCAACCTGCGCGGCAGCACCCGCGGTGGCGGCGCCAGCTGCTGCGGTCGCAACGGGTGCCCGAGGCTGCTGCAAGGCGGCCTGCACGTCGCGCCGCACGATGCGGCCATGCGGCCCGCTGCCCGGCAAGCCCTGCAGCGCCAAACCTGCGTCAGCGGCCAGGCGACGCGCCAAGGGGCTGGCGAACACGCGGCCTTGCTGCGCGTCGGCCAGCGACGCCGCCGAAACAGAGGCTGCCGCGCCAGCGGCAGGCGACACACCCGCACCGGCTGCTTGGGCCGACGGCGGCGCAGCCACCTGGGCCGCTGCCGCATCGCGCACCTGCCCCATCAAAGCCGCCGCATCCGCGTCTGTTTCGCCGGGGGACAGCAGCACCGCGATGGGCGCGGCCACGGCCGCCGCCTGGCCCGCGGACACCAGAATTTTGCCCAGTACCCCGTCGGATTCGGCGTTGAACTCGATGACCGCCTTGTCGGTCTCGATCTCCGCCAGGCAGTCGCCGACGGCCACCGGGTCACCCTCGGCCTTGCTCCAGGCCACGATGGTGGCGGATTCCATATTGGCAGCCACCTCGGGCATCTGTAATAGAACGGCCATGTCACCGCCCTCCTTGTTCAAGATTGATCATGATTGCCCTTGCCTGACGTACGACGACAGCAAGGGCGTCGATAGGGGATACGAGCAGCATCGGCCTCACGGGCGCAGGGGCGCGCCCTGTTCGCGCATCACCCGCTCCAGCCCCTCGACCACCTCTTCGGTGCGCGCGCACGCGGCGCGCTCCAGCACTTTGGAAATGCTGGGCGAGGCCTCGCCACCCGTGACGCGCTGGATCGGCTGGTCGAGCCAGTCGAAGAAGCGCCGCTGGATTTCGTCGGCCAGCCAGGCGCCGTACGACGTGCCGCGCGCACCCTGCTCGACGATGAGCACGTTGTTGGTCTTGCGGATGCTGGCACCGATGGTTTCCCAATCGAGGCTGGCCCGATCCAGCCAGCGCAGGTCGATCACCTCGGCGTCCACGCCCGTCTGCTCGACGGCTTCCAGCGAGTGGCGCACCATGGACAGGTAGGTCAGCACGGTGAGCGCCGAACCCTCGCGCCGGACAGCGGCCTTGCCAAAGGCGGTCTGGTAGTCGAAATCGTCCACCGGCGCCAGGCCGCTGCTGGCGTACAGATCGACGTGCTCGATGACGAGCACCGGGTCTTCCAGCTGCAGCGCGGCATGCATGAGGCCCACGTAATCAAAGGGCGTGGACGGCGCCACGATGCGCCAGCCGGGGCTGGTGGCGAAAATACCGGCGGGGTCCATCGAGTGCTGCGAGCCATAGCCCGTGCCCATGGCCACCTTTGAGCGCAGCACCAGCGGCATCTTGCTGTCGCCACCGAACATGTGCCGCGCCTTGCCGATCTGGTTGAAGACCTGGTCGGCCGCGACCCAGAGGAAGTCGGGATACATGAATTCGACGATCGGCCGGAAGCGCCCGTCCATCGCCATACCACCGCCCAGGCCCGCGAAGGCGTTCTCGCTGATGGGCGTACCCAGCACACGCGTGGGGTACTTGTCTTTCAGGCCACGCGTGGCGCCGTTGGTGCCGCCCTTCAGGCGGTGCACGTCCTCGCCCAGCACGACGATGCGCTCATCGGCTGCCATGCGGCGATCGAGCGTATCGGCGATCACGTCGATGAACTTGCGTTCGTGCAGCGCCCCCTGGAAGCTGGATTCCTCCTCGCAGCGGGCGCCGTCGAGTTCGCGCAGGTCGCCGCGCAGACCCACGTCGCGAAACCCCGGATCGGGCCACAGTTCGGGGCGGATGCGCTTCTTGCCCGCCTTGCCCGCGGGGTCGGCCTCGGTCAGGGCGTCCACCGCCTGCTGCATGGCGGCCTGCATGCGCGCGCGCAAGGCCTCGACCTCGGCGGCGGTGATCATGCCCAGCGCCTGCATGCGCGCGGCCAGGTGATCCAGCGGATCGCGCTTGCGCCAGGCGGCTTCTTCTTCCTTGCTGCGGTAGCCAAAGGCGCTGCCCGGGAAACCGCCGTTCTGGTGCAGGTAGCGGTAGACGTCGGCCTCGATCACCACCGGGCCCTTGCCCGCGCGCATGTGCGCCAGGGCGCGCTGCATGGTGAGGTGCACGGCGTAGACATCCATGCCGTCCACTTTCCAGCTGGGGATGTTGAAGGCCAGGCCGCGCGCCGACAGGCGCGGCTCGGCGGTGGCTTCCTCGACGTTGGTGGACACCGCGTAGCGGTTGTTCTCGATGAAGAAGCACAGCGGCAGCTTCCAGGCGGCGGCCAGGTTCATGGTTTCCAGCACCGAGCCGATGTTGACGGCCCCGTCGCCAAAGAAGGTGACCGCCACGGCATCGCTGCCCGCATGGCGCTGCGCCCAGGCCGAACCCGCCGCCAGCGGCACGCCGCCGCCCACGATGGCGTTGGTGCCGGTGACGCCGGCTTCTTCCCAGCGCAGGTGCATCGAGCCGCCACGGCCATGGCAAAAGCCCTGCGACAGGCCCAGGATCTCGGCCAGCGTGCGCTGCAGCAGGGCTTGCACGGGCTGGGTCAGTGCGGCGCGCGGATCCACGCCGGACGGCATGAGGTAGGCCAGCGACTTGGACAGGAAGTGGTGGTGCCCGCGGTGCGAGCCATTGACCTGGTCGGCCGCCGTGAGCATCGCCAGCGCCCCGGCGGCGCCGCCTTCCTGGCCGATGCTGGAGTGCGCCGGGCCGTGCACCAGGCCGTCCAGGGCCAGGCCCACCACGGTTTCTTCAAAGGCGCGAATCAGGTGCATGTGCGCCAGCAAAGTGCCCAGCACAGCCGGGTCGGCGGCTTTCCAGTCGGCCTCGGTGACGCGCAATTCGGCCCACGGGGCGGCGGGAGACAGCGAAATAAGTTTAGACATGAGTGCTCTCCACGAGATGATCAGATATAGCTGTAGGCCGACCAGCCGCCATCGGCCAGGGCCACGTGGCCGTTGATGAAGGCGGCATGATCCGAGGCCAGGAACAGGCCCAGGGCGGCGATTTCTTCGGGGGTGCCCAGGCGGCCGCTGGGCGTGCGGCGCACCAGGGCGTCGAGATCCATGCGGCCGCGCGCCACGAGATCGTCCACCAGCGCGGTACGGATGTAGCCCGGCGCGATGGCGTTGACGCGCACCCCTTCGGGGCCCCATTCGATGGCCAGGGACTTCGTCAGCATGGCCACCGCCGCCTTGGTGGCGCAGTACGCCGCCCGCTCGGGGGCGGCCACCACGCCGTACATGGACGCCATGTTGAGAATGACGCCCTGGCCGCGCGCCACCATGCGGCGGGCCGCCGCCTGCGCGCAATAGAACACGCCGTTGAGATTGACGTCCACCGCCTTGCGCCAGGCCTCGCCCGAGAGTTCGAGCGTGGGGCAGTTCATGGAAATGCCGGCGTTGTTGAGCAACACGTCCACCTGCCCCCACTGCGCGTCGATGGCGGCAAAGGCTTGCGCCACGGCGGTTTCGTCGTTGACCGCGGCTACGTGGCACGCCAGCCGCGCATCGGGGACGGCTTGTTGCAGCCCCTGTGCGGCGGCCTCCAGGGCCGCGCCGTTCAGGTCGATGAGCGCCAGGCGCGCGCCGACGGCGGCAAAGGCATGTGCCATGGACAGCCCGATGCCGCTGGCCGCGCCCGTGATGACCACGACCTTGTCGCGCAGGCCCGCGAAGCCTTGGCCGCGGGCCAGCCCCTGCAGGGTATCGAGTGTGTAGGGAGTCGTCATACGGCCAGCCAGTCCTTGAGCAATTGGGGTTGATCGGTAAGTTCGCCGGGCGTGCCACTGAACACGATGTGGCCGTGTCCCAGCAGGCAGACGTCGGTGGATATCTTCATGGCGATGGTGAGTTTCTGTTCGACCAGGATGACCGAGACACCATGCCGGTGGATGTCTTCGATGGCCTCGCCCACCACCTCGACGATCTTGGGCGCCAGGCCTTCGGTGGGCTCGTCGATCATGATGAGCTGCGGGTTGCCCAGCAAAGAACGGCAGATGGTCAGCATCTGCTGCTCGCCGCCCGACAGATTGCCCGCCAGGGTGTTGCGTCGCTCTTTGAGGCGCGGAAAATACGTGAACATCTGCTCGATCGTCCACTGGGCCGCCCCCTTGCGGGGCGGCTGCATGCCCATCACCAGGTTTTCCTCGACGCTCAGGTTGGCAAAGACGTCGCGCTCTTCGGGCACGAACGCCATGCCACGGCGGGCAATAGCATAGGGCTGCATGCCCGCCAGCTCGTGGCCGTCGAAGCGCACCTGCCCGGCGCTCGGGGGCACCAGGCCCATCAACGCCTTCAGGGTGGTGGAGCGGCCCGCGCCGTTGCGGCCCAGCAGGCTCAGCACCTTGCCGCGCCCCACTTCGAAATCGAGCCCACGCAAAATATGGCTCTTGCCGTAATGCGCGTGCAGACCGCGCACCGACAGCAAGGGCTGCGCCGCGGACGGTATCGTCTGACCGGTGCTCATACGCTCACCTCCGTGCCCAGGTAGGCTTCCTGCACCTGCTGGTTGTTGCGGATCTCATCGGGCGTGCCGGTGGCAATGATCTGGCCATAGACCAGCACGCTCACGCGGTCGCTGAGCGAGAACACCACGTCCATGTCGTGCTCGACGATCATCAGCGTGCGCGTGGCCGTCAGTTCGCGGATGAGGCCCACGGTGTAGTCGGTTTCCTCGCGCGACATGCCGGCCATGGGCTCGTCGAGCAGCACCACCTTGGGATCGGAGGCCAGCGCCATGCCGATCTCCAGCGAGCGTTGTTCGGAATACGACAGCTCGCCGGCCAGCACATCGCGCGCACGCAGCAGGCGCAGCTCGTCGAGCAGCTGCTCGGTTTCCCGGGTGATCTGGCGTGCCTGGTTCACACGGCTCCAGAAGTTGTATTGCAGGCCATAGCGGCGCAGCAGCCCGAAGCGCAGGTTCTCGAACACGCTGTGTCCGGGGAAGATGTTGGTGATCTGGAACGAGCGGGCCAGCCCCATCTGGTTGATGGCGCGCGGCGTCTTGCCCTGGATCTCGCGCCCCTGCAGCGTGATGGTGCCGCTGGTGGGCTGCAGCTGCCCCGAGATCAGGTGAAACAGCGTGGATTTTCCCGCGCCGTTGGGCCCGATGATGGCATGGCGCTCGCCCTCGATGAGGGACAAGTCCACCCCACGGATGATCTGCGTCTCGCCAAACGATTTGTGAACCCCGGACAGCTGCAGGATCGGGGCCGAGGCCGCCCTCTGATGTACCTGACTCATGATGCATACTCCTCACGCAAGCGGGCCCAGCGGCGGCTGACACCCAGCACTCCCAGCACCCCGGCCACCATCAGGGCCAGCGGCACCAGCCACACCCACGTCTGCCCCGGCAGCAGGGACAGGCCAAAGAGCCGGATGGCGGGCCACGGCTGTCCGGCCACGAGCAGCGATTGATAATCCTGGGCCAGGATCACGGCCAGCACCTCGACGATGAAGACCAGCCCGATGGCGCCCAGCACGCAGGCGGCGCTCCAGCCCGCCAGTACCGTGCCCAGCTGGCGCGCCGAATGGCGGTCGCTGTAGCGGCGCCACCATTTGCCGATGCTGAACAGCCCGGCGGGCATGAACATCATCACGAGCACGAAGATCACGCCCTGGTACAGCAGCCAGGTGCGCGTCAGGTCGGACACGGCATAGCCGAAGAACGTCATGACTGCCGCGCCCAGGGCTGGGCCGAAGAAGGCGCCGATGCCACCGATGTAGGCATTGAGCACCACCTGCGCCGACAAATTCATGTCGAAGAGCACGTAGTTGGCGGCCTCGTTGTTCATGGCCAGCAAGGCCCCGGCCAGGCCCGAGAAGGCGGCCGACACGGTGAACACCATGAGCCGCAGACGGTGCACGTCGTAGCCCATGAAGCGCAGGCGGTGCGTGTTCTCGCGCAGCCCCTCGCACAGGCGCCCCAGCGGCGTGCGGGTGAAGTAGAACAGCAGCGCCACCCCCAGCACCACCCAGAACAGCGTCAGGTAGTACACCTGGATGGATGAGCCGAAATCCAGGCCCCAGGCCGGCATGCGCATGGCCGACACCCCGCCCTCGCCGCCGAAGATGCCGCTCAGGTGCGGCGCGAGCGAATGCAGCAGTTCAGCCAGCGCCAGCGTCACCATGGCGAAGTAGACACCGCTGCGCTGGGTGGAGAACCAGCCCGCCACCACGCCCAGCAGGCCGCCGCCGATCAGTCCGGCCAGCGGCAACAGCGGCGTGGGAAAACCGGCGATCTGCTCGACGGCATTCATGGCGTGGATCGTGGCGAAGGTGCCGATGGCGAAATAGGCCGAATGGCCGAACGACAGCATCCCACCCTGCCCGGCCAGCACGTTGAAGGCCGTGGCAAACAGCGCGGCGATCAGCATCTGGATGCCGGCGTTCACCAGGGCCGTGGGCAGGTACAGGGGCGCCAGCACCAGCAAGGCCAGCAACACCAGCAGCGTCAAAATACGGCTTGACATCATTTTTTACTCCCGATTGCCCATCAGCCCGGAGGGGCGCACCATCAGCACCAGCAACATCAGGGCGAAGGGGATGGTGCCCGCCAGCGACGACACTTTCAGCGTCAGCAGGCCGCCCACGTGCCGGGCCCAATCGCCCAGGCCCAGCAGCCCCAGGCCGTCGGCCAGGCTGTAGTCCACGCCCACGGCAAACGAGGTGATCAAGCCGATCAGCAGCGAGGCCACCATGGCGCCCCCCAGCGAGCCGAGGCCGCCCACCACCACGACGACGAAGACCATGACGCCCAGTTCGAGCGACATGTTCGGATTGGTCGTATAGAACGCCCCGGCCACGGCGCCGGCCAGCCCGGCCAGCGCCGAGCCCACGGCAAAGACCCCCATGAAGACCATGGGCACGTTGTGTCCCAGCGCCTCGGCCATGCGCGGTTTGAACACGGCCGAACGCACCACGATGCCGACGCGGGTACGCGTGAGCAGCAGGTAGATGAGGGCGAACATCAGCACCGACGTGCCGCCGATCAGCAGGCGGTAGAAGGGGTAGTTGGCCCCGAAGATGCTGAAGGCGGAAAAATCGAGCGAAGCCGGCACCTGGTAGTCCACCGGGTAGTTGCCGTAGAACAGCTTGACCAGCTCGGTGATGATGAAGGACACGCCGAAGGTCAGCAGCAGCTGGTGCCCGTGGCCGTACTGGTGCACGCGGCGCAGCATGTAGCGCTCGACCAGGCCGCCGATGATCCCGACCAGCACGGGCGACAGGAGGATGGCGGGCCAGAACCCCAGCACTTTCTGCAGACTGTAGGCCAGATAGGCCCCCAGCATGTAGAAGGCCGCGTGCGCGAAGTTCAGAACCCCCATCATGCCGAAAATCAGTGTCAGGCCAGCCGACACCATGAACAGCAGCAATCCGTAGATCACGCCATTGAGCAAGGAGATGGTGAAAAATTCCATGCGGATTCCCCGTAGCGCAGCGCCGGGCCGAGGGCCAGGCCATGCGCGATGGACGACGTTTTTTTGGAGACGATGACAGCCGGGGCCGCCTTCAGCGGCGGCCCCGGCTACCGGATCAGGCGGGGCGCTTCATCTTGCAGGTGGATTCCACCGGATTGACCGCTTCTTCGCCGGTGAAGGTCTTCACGGCCAGAAAGCCCATGTCGGTGTCGTCGGCCTTGTACTTGGCCTCTTTGCTGACTTTGGACACCACGATGGGCAGCACCACCTGGTGATCCGCCGCGCGGATGGTCTGCTCGCCCATGGGGGTCTGCAGCTTCACCTGTTCGAGGTTCAGGGCCAGCTGGCTGACCGGCATCGCGCCGTCCTTGGCGGGCGTGTTCTTCAGCGCCTGGCCCAACATTTCCATGCCAAAGACCGTCTGCGGCTCGATGAAGGTCGGGTAGTGGCCGGTCTTGGCCTTGTAGGCCTCGCCGAACTGCTCGGTCTTGTCGTTCAGGCCGAGGTTGAAGGCCGTGGATACGTAGTGGCCCAGCGCGGTTTCACCGGCGTTGGCAAGATTGCCCGGCTGGTCGAGGAACACCGTGCCAAAGCGCACGTTCAGGCCCGCATTGCGCGCGCTTTTCATGAGCAGCAGCAGGTCGTTCGACCAGTTGCCGGTGATCACCGTCTGGGCACCGCTGGCGCGAATCTTGGAGGTGTACGGCGCGAAGTCCTGGATCTTGTTGACGTCGTGCAGGACGGATTCGACCACGGTGTAGCCACCCTCCTGGGCAAAGCCCTGGATGGCCTTTTGCATGTCCATGCCCCAGGAATAATTCTGGTTCATGGAGAACACCTTGGTGCCCAGGTCGCCCGCGTCTTTCATGGCATGCACCAGCGTCTTCACGCGGATCGGGGCGTTGGTGGTGAAGCGGAAATGGTAGAAGTGGCACTTGTCGCCCGTGAGTTCGAGCGCCTCACCGCCCATGTTCAGGTAGAGCACTTCCTTGCCCGGGTTGCGCAGATTGTATTTGCGCACGTCTTCCGTGATCTGTCCCGACACCGCCGAGGACGAGCCCTGGATGATGACGCGGGCGCCACCGGCAATCGCCGCCTTCACCTTGTCGGACGCGCCCGCGGGCCCGCCCTGGTTGTCGTATTCGGCCAGTTCGACCGGCGCGCCATCCCAGCCACCCGCCTGGTTGATTTCTTCCAGCCCGTACTTGACCGCCGTGCGGTACAGAAGCCCGGTCGAGGCCTGCGGGCCGGACAAAGTTTCAACCAAGGCGATCTTCAGCGGTTCGGCCTGGACGGTGCCGACGGCCAGCAAGCCGCACACCGACATCATTGCTGCAATCTTTGTGTACTTCACTCCTGCCACTCCTGTGTAATCATCCATATGTATGCTTGTCTGATATGTTTGCTTCACTTATCAGACAAGTTGTAGAATTCTAGTCAGGTCGAAAATTGCTTGTCAACGAAAGTCCGTGGCACGAGCGACAAATTCTCGATCAACAAGAATTATTCGTTTGTTTTCAATCGCTTGAACAGCATTAGGAATAACCCTAAGAGGAGACCCACATGATTTCTTTCACCGGCAAAACCGTACTCATCACCGGCGCCAGCGGCGGCATTGGTCGCGAGGTGGCCCGGCAGATGGCCCTGGCTGGGGCCAACGTCGCCCTGTGCGATCTCTCCACCCAGGCGCTCGACACCCTGGCCCACGAACTGGCGGCGGCGCCCGGCGGCACCTCCACTCACACAGTGGACGTCGCCGACGCCCAGGCCTGCCGACAGCTGGCACAAACCGTGGCCCGGCACCACGGCGGCATCGACTATCTGGTGCACTCGGCGGGCATCTACCCGGAACAGCGCGTCGAGGACATGAGCGACGAGCAATGGCGCAAGCTCATGAGCATCAACCTGGACGGCACCTTCTACATGTGCCGCAGCGTCATCCCGCACCTCACCGACCACAGCGCCATCGTCACCTTGTCATCCCTGGCAGGGCACCGCGGCAGCCTGGGCCACGCGCACTACTCAGCCTCCAAGGGGGCCGTCAGCAGCCTGAGCAAGAGCCTCGCGCTCGAACTGGCCCCCCGAACCCGGGTGAACATCGTCGCGCCCGGCATCATCGCCACGTCCATGGCCGAGCCCCTGATGCGCCAGAAAGGTCAGGCGCTGCTGGACAACACGCCCATGAAGCGCTTTGGCACGGCGGCCGAAGTGGCCAGCGTCATCGCCTTCCTGTGCTCCGACCTGGCCAGCTTCGTCACGGGCGAGACGCTGCACGTGAACGGCGGCCTGTATATCGTGTAATACTGGCCAAAGCCCCTTGCATATGACGACCAGGAACATGGATACACCCACGCAGCCGCTGACGACCGGCATCGTCGATTGGCTCAAGGACGAAATCGAGCAGAATCGCCTCACAGAGGGCAGCAAGCTGCCCAGCGAAAAACAGCTGTGCGAGCAATTCGGCGTCAGCCGCTCGGTCGTGCGCGAGGCCATCTCCCAGCTGAAATCCGAGGGCCTGGTCAGTTCGCACCAGGGGCGCGGCGTGTTCGTCAACGCGCGCAGCGCGCGACAGTCGTTCCGGCTCTCCAGCACGGCGCTCGACGACCACGACGCCATCGAGCACATCATCGAGCTGCTGGTGGCTTTCGAATCCGCCGCCGCGCGGCACGCCGCCGTGCGCCACACGTCCGCCGACCTGAAAGCAATCCGCCGCGCGCTGGTGGGCATGGAATACGCCATTCTCAACGACCAGCCCGGCGACAGCGAGGACTACGCCTTTCACCAGGCCATCTGCGATGCCACGCACAACCCGCACTTCATCGCGCTCAACGAATACCTCGAACAGCACGTGCGCGGGCTCATCCGCCAGGCCCGCACCAACACGGTCACCCACCATCAAGATCTGGTGATGGCCGTGCAGACCGAGCACCACCAGATTCTCGACGCCATCGAGGCGCGCGACGGTGCCGCCGCCGCCCACGCCGCCGAAACGCACCTGCGCAATGCGGCGCAGCGACTGGATATTTATTTGAAGGATTGACACGGATCGGCCTGCAGGCCGATCCGATTCGCCAGGCACAGATCAGCCCGCAGGGGCTGGGGGGG
>NZ_BCWN01000004.1 GCF_001592225.1 Castellaniella caeni NBRC 101664
AAACCAGCAGCCTCGGTACGCCTGCGTCGGCCAAAACGGAAAGAACAGCCTTGGCATCAGCCCACCCCCACGTCGCGGCCCGCAGGCCGCTCCGATAAAACAGGCACGGAAGAGCCCGCAGGGGCTCTCCCGTGTCCTGTTTTATCCCACCATCATCAACGTCGCATTACCACCCGCGGCAGCCGTATTGATGCATACCGACACCTCGCGCACCAGCATCTCCAGCGGATAGCCCACCCCGCTCGACAGCTCGTGCGAGCGGCGCGCCAGCACCGGCACCACCGGCCCTGGACGTGCCGCCACGGCGCGGTTGAGCGTCAGCAGATCGTCGCCATCCCCCTCGAACAGCACCACCTGGAAATCGGCGGCATCGACAGCTTCCGGCGCCAGCCACGACAGCGAGGCTTCCGTGCCCTGCTGCCGGTGGAAGGCCCGCACCTCGGGATGATCCACCCACAGCATCGCATTGCCCGTCTGCTGGCAGGCCTGCCACTGCGCCTGTGCGCCCGCCGCGCTGACTGCCCGGCACAGCACCGCGCCACGCGGCTTGAGGCGGTATTGATTGCTCTCGCCCGTGGGGCCCGGCAGCTCGATCGTTGGTGCGTCCTTGCCCACCACCCCCTTGACCGGCAAGGTACTGGCCGACGCCGCCAACAGGCGATGCAGGTACAGCGGGCCGCCGGCCTTGGGGCCTGTGCCCGACAAGCCTTCGCCACCAAAAGGCTGCACCCCCACCGTGGCGCCGACGATGTTGCGGTTGACGTAGATATTGCCCGCGTGGACACGCTCGGTGACGTGGTGCACCGTCTCGTCCAGGCGCGTGTGCACGCCAAACGTCAGGCCATAGCCGCGCTCATTGACCGCGTCGATCACCGCGTCCAGGTTTTCGCGCTGATAGCGCAGCACGTGCAGCACCGGCCCGAAGACCTCGCGCTCGAGCTCGGCGACATCCGAGATCTCGATGAGCGTGGGCGCCACGAACGTGCCGAACTGCACCTGCTCGGCATCCAGTGCGCGCCGACTGACGGCGTG
This sequence comes from Castellaniella caeni NBRC 101664, assembly GCF_001592225.1. Lineage (GTDB taxonomy): Bacteria > Pseudomonadota > Gammaproteobacteria > Burkholderiales > Burkholderiaceae_B > Castellaniella > Castellaniella caeni. The sequence goes on from NZ_BCWN01000004.1 coordinate 1,033, forward strand.
CCCGGCGGCCTGCATGCCCTGGACGTGGCGCTCGATCATGGCCTGCGCTTCGGCGTCGATCACCGGCCCGATGTCGGTGGACAGCAGCTCGGGGCGCCCCACCCGCAGTTCGTCCATGGCGCCGCGCAGCATCGTCAAAGTGCGGTCGGCGCAGTCTTCCTGCACGCACAACACGCGCAGGGCCGAACAGCGCTGGCCCGCGGAATCGAAGGCTGAGCTGAGCACGTCATAGACGACCTGTTCGGTCAGCGCGGAAGAATCCACGATGAGCGCATTTTGCCCGCCCGTTTCGGCAATGAGAGGCACCGGATGGCCAGCCCCATCCAGACGTTCGGCCAAGGTGGCGGCAATGAGCTTGGCGACCTCGGTGGAGCCCGTGAACATCACGCCATGCACGATCGGGCTGGCCACCAGCGCCGCGCCGACGGTTTCGCCCCGGCCCGGCAAGAGCTGCACCGCATCGGCGGGCACGCCCGCGCGATGCAGCACGGACACCCCGTAGGCCGCAATGAGATTGGTCTGCTCGGCGGGTTTGGCCAGCACCACGTTGCCCGCGGCCAGTGCCGCGCTGACTTGCCCGGTGAAGATCGCCAGCGGGAAGTTCCAGGGGCTGATGCACAGCACAGGCCCCAGCGGGCGGTGGCTGTCGTTGGAAAATTCGCTTTCGATGCGCGCCGCATAGTAGCGCAGGAAATCGACCGCCTCGCGCACCTCGGAGATGGCGTTGGGAAACGACTTGCCCGCCTCGCGCACAATGAGCCCGATCGACATCTGCATCTCGTCTTCGAGCAGCTGCGCCGCATGGCGCAGGCACTGGGCGCGCTCGGCCACCGGCGTGGCCTGCCAGATGGGCGCCGCGTATTCGGCGCGTTTCAAGGCCTGCCGCACGGCCGCCTCGTCGGCCTCGATGACCTCGCCCACCACGTCGCGGTGATCCGCCGGGTTGAGCACCGGCTGCGCCCGCTCGGCCAGCCAGTCGCCCGGTGGCGCGGCGCGCCACTGCTGCTCGGCACTGCCCAGCAGGGCCGCGGCCAGCGAACCCAGGCGATGTTCGTTGCTGAGGTCGAGCCCCGCCGAATTGGCACGGTTGTCGCGCGCCTGGTAAAGGTCGCGCGGCAGCGGAATGCGATCGTGCGGCGCCCCCAGGGGCTGGATGGCCCGTGCCTTGTGCACCGGGTCTTCGATCAGAGTGTCGATGGGGACGTTCTTGTCGCCGATCTGGTTGACGAACGACGTGTTGGCGCCGTTTTCGAGCAGGCGGCGCACCAAGTAGGCAAGCAAGGTCTCGTGCGTGCCCACCGGCGCATAGACGCGGCAGGGACGGTTGAGATGCCCCTTGGACAACGGGCCGACCACCTCTTCGTACAGCGGCTCGCCCATGCCGTGCAAGCACTGGAACTCGTATTGGCCGGGGTAGTAGTTTTCGCCCGCCAGATAATAGATGGAAGACAGCGTCTGTGCATTGTGCGTGGCAAACTGCGGAAACACCGCCTCGGGCGCCGACAGCAGTTTGCGCGCGCAGGCCAGGTAGGACAGGTCGGTGTGTACCTTGCGGGTGTACACCGGATAGCCCTCCAGGCCATCGACCTGTGCGCGCTTGATTTCGGCATCCCAATAGGCGCCTTTCACCAGGCGCACCATCAGGCGGTGCTTGCTGCGCCGCGCGAGATCGATGACGAAATCGATGACGAAGGGCGCACGCTTCTGGTAGGCCTGAATGACGAAACCGATGCCGTTCCAGCCACGCAGGCGTTCTTCAAAACACAAGGCTTCGAGCAGATCGAGCGACAGCTCGAGCCGGTCGGCCTCTTCGGCATCGATGTTCAGGCCGATGTCGTAGCTGCGCGCCAGCACAGAAAGTTCGATCATGCGCGGCAGCAGTTCGCCCATGACGCGGTCGCGCTGCGCCCGGGCATAGCGCGGGTGCAGCGCCGACAGCTTGATGGAGATGCCCGGGCCTTCGTAGATGCCCCGACCCTGCGAAGCCTTGCCGATGGCATGGATGGCCTGCTCGTACGAGCGATAGTAGTCGGCGGCGTCTTCCGCGGTGGTTGCCGCCTCGCCCAGCATGTCGTAGGAATAGCGGAAGCCGATTTCCTCGAATTTGCGGCTGTTGGCCAGCGCCGAGGAAATGGTCTGCCCCGTGACGAATTGCTCGCCCATGAGGCGCATGGCCATGTTGACGCCACGGCGGATGAGCGGCTCGCCCCCTTTGGCGATCAGGCGCGTGAGCGCCTGGGAGAGGTTCTGTTCGCTGTTCACGCTGACCAGCTTGCCGGTGACCAGCAGGCCCCAGGTGGCGGCATTGACGAACAGCGAGCGCGACTCGCCCACGTGGGCGCGCCAGTCGCCGCGGCTGACCTTGTCGCGGATGAGGGCATCGCGCGTCGCCTGATCGGGGATGCGCAGCAAGGCCTCGGCCAGGCACATCAGGGCCACGCCTTCTTGGCTGGAAAGGGAAAATTCCTGAATCAGGCCTTCGACCCCGCCCCCCTTGCGCTTGTCGCGCAAGGTTTGTACCAGGCGGCGAGCCAGGGTCTCGACTTCGGCCGGCTGGCTGGACTCGGCCTGATCGACCAGCATGGCCACGCACTCGGGCTCCGGACGGCGATAGGCCGCCGTGACGGCGGCGCGCAGCACCGACTGTGGTTGCACCTCTTGGGCAAACTCGTAGAAAGGCGTCTGCAGCTCGGGTTCGGGCGGCGCGTCGGGTTCGGGCGCGTCGGCGCGATGGTCGATCTCGGCGGGCAGCTGCCCGCGCTCGATGGCTTCGATGTAGCTCAACAAGGCCTGCTTGTGCAGCCAATGGGGCGTACACCCCAGTTTTTCTGCCTGCGCGCGCAGACGTTCGCGTAGGGTCTCATCGACCTTTACACCCAGGGTAACAGTCGCCATGATCGGGCTCTCGGAGAAGTGCACGCGCTGCCACGATGACAACGCACATTGGCGCCCGTCGGCAAAAACCGGATCGGACGCCCGCTCCGAGCATACTACGAGGTTGTACCTTTTGCTGCCATTATGGTTAACCCGAAATTACATTAAGGTGCAACCATACTGCCGCAGCTCGGGGGCAGGCGGTAAACCAGCCGTATCCAGGGTATCGCTCGCGGCCATTACCCGTCCCAGCGCCCGCACCGCCTGGCGCTGGGCCTCCACCAGCGCAGCCACGCTTTCCTGGGCGGCAGGCACGCGCAGCCGCGCCTGACAGACGCGGGTTCGCGGTGCGCCTGTCAGGCGATCCGTCCACGACGCATCGAGACCCGCGCCCAGCCCCCAGACGAGGTCAAAGCGCGTCACGCGCACGTCCACGCGCCGCACTGGCTGGCCAGGCCGACCAGACGCCGCCGCTGCGCGCGGCGCGTCGGCGGGCGACCCAGCCGCCGCCAGCCGCGCCGCCAGGGCCGCCTGGATTTCGTCAGCCAACGGGCTGGCCCACAAAGAATCGTTCAGCACCTCCACGGCGGGCGCCTGGGCGGGCACCCGCACCAGCAGTTGCGGGCGCTCGGTCTCGGCGGGGATCCGCACGACCCGCAACTGCACGTGCTCCGCCGCCAACAGCGCGGGCGCGACCTGCGCGCCGCCCGCGTCAAACGCGGCCTCCGACAGGCTGTAATAACGGCTGGGCGTCGTGGTGCATCCGGCCAGCAGGCCCAGCGCCCCACACAGCAGCATCGCTCGTCGCATGAAAGATCCGTCCATCAAGAGCCTCATTGCAAGCGGTCGGCGGGCCGCCCGCGCAACAACGTATCGGGATGCGCCTGCAGCGCATCGGTCAGCAGGCGCAAGGCCCGCGCCGCGCCATCCAGCGCCCGCAGAGTATCCTGCACCCCGCTCAGCACCGGCGCATCGGGCCCCAGCACGGCACCTACCCGGTCAAGCGCCTGGCGGGCTGCGCTCAGGGTCTTGCCTGCTTCCGGCGCCAGCTGCGTATCGGTGCGCCTGAGCAGCCGGTGCAGGCTGGCGAGGCTGCCTTGGAGCTCGCGCCCCATATCGTCGAGCGGCAGGCGGTCGAGCTTGGTGACGATGTTGCTCAACTGGCGCTGCAGCTGGTCGAAGTCGCCCGGCACGGTAGGCACCAGATAGCCGGTCGCGGGCGCCGTCGCCCCCGGAATCTGAATCTTGGCCCGTTCTTGTTCAGGGAAGAAGTCGAGGGCCACATACTGCTGGCCGGTGAGCAGACTGGCCGTGCGCAGCTGGCCGCGCAGGCCGCGCCGGATGAGCGGCCCGAGCAGCGCCTCGCCCTGCGCCCCGTTGACGGACGTGACCAGCTCGCGATAGGCCTGGCTGAAGCGCATGGGAAAGACCTGGGCCCGTATCCGCGAGTAGAACCGCTTGATCGCCGGGTCGAATTCGAGATCGATGTCGATCACCTTGCCAATGGCCATGCCACGGAAATCGACCTCGGCACCCACGCGCAAACCTCGCACCGACTGATCGAAGCGCAGTTCGATGTCCACCGGGTCGCCATCCGGGTCGGCCAGCGCCTGCTCGCGCGTGTCGAACAGGGCGTAACTGCTGTTGGGCGCGGCAGGCGAGGTATCGAGCACGCCGTCGAACGAAGTGGATTCGTCAGCCTGCGCGAACGTGACCCCGCCGTTCAGGATGGCGGCCAGCCCGCTGGTGCGCAGCTGCACGCCGTCGGCCGAGAGCGACATGTCCACGCCGCTGTCGTTCCAGAAGCGGGTGTCCGGCGTGACGTAGCGGTCATATGGCGCCTGGACGAAAATCTGCAGATCAACCTCGCGCCCATCGGGCGACATGCTATAGCTGACAACGCGGCCTACTTCGATGCGCCGGTAATAGACGCGCGACCCGACCCCCAAAGAACCCAGCGACTTGGCCGTCAGACGAAAGCGCGTGCCCACCTGGCCGCTCAGCACCTCGGGCGGATTGGCCAGCCCCTCGAAGGCGTACACGGCGCCGCCCTTGGGCGCGGTGATCGGCGCATCGACGCTGAGATAGACCCCTGACAGCAGCGTATCGAGGCCCGAGACGCCCGCCAGGCTGACCTGAGGGCGCACGATCCAGAACTTGGCGCCCTGCTGGGTGATGTACGACGCCCCCTGGCGCTGCAGCTGCACGTCCACCAGGACGTGCTCGCGATCCTTGGCGACGCGCACGTTTTTCACTTCGCCGACCACCACGTCCCGGTAACGCAGCTTGGTCTGCCCGGCCTCGACGCCGGCCGCCGACTGGAAGCTGATGGTGATGACGGGCCCGGTACGCACCCACACGGAAGCCAGCAGAGAGAGCGCCACCGCCAGGGCGAGCAGTGGCACCAGCCATACCCACGACCAGCGGATGGAACGCCCGGGCCGGATGACGGGCGCAGGCACCGCGTCGTCCGCAGCCGACGTGGGCGCTGGAGTGCTGGATGGGTCGTCAACGGGCATGGGAATCCTCTGCTTGCCGGGCCAGGCGCAGCCGATCCCAGCCTCGACGCGGATCATACCGCATGGCGGCCCACATGGTGAGCACCACCACCGCCCCGAAGTTCAGCGCGGCGGGCCCGACGTCGATGCGCGACAGGCCCGGAAAATTGGCCATGGCCGTCATCAGCACCACCACGAACACGTCCAGCATGGACCACTGGCCGATGAACTCGACCACCGTGAACAGCCGCGTACGCTGCTGTTGCGTCCGGGAATCATCGACGTGCTTGCGCAGCAACAGAAAGGACAGGGCCAGCAGCTTGGTCACCGGCACCAGCACGCTGGCGACGAAGACGATCACGGCGAGATCCCAGGAGCCCATCTGCCACAGCTCGACCACGCCACCCAAAATAGTATGGCTGCTCGAGCCCAGCAGGGTTTGTACACGCATCACCGGCAGCGTATTGGCCGGAATGTAGAAAATCACGGCGGCCAGCACCAGGGCCCAGACTTCGAGGTCGTGGCCATGGCGCCGGTGACGCATCGCGGCCCCGCAGCGCAGGCAATGCCCCGAGGCCGGTTGCGCCTGCACACAGCCGCAGGCCGCGCACACCGCCCCGCGGCCATGCGCCCCCGAGATCGACGCCATGCCGGCATCTTCGGCCTCGCGCCACAGGGCATGGGCATCCCAGCGCCCCAGGCCCGACATCATGAAGCTGAGCACGAAAAAACCGACGAGCCCAGGGCCTGCCTGCAGCTGCGCCATACCCGCCACCTTGACGATGGCCACCAGCAGGGCCAGCACCAGCACGGGCGCCATCGACCACGGCGTCAGCCGCTGCAGCAGCCGCAGGATGCGCGCCAGATCAGGCGGCAGGCGCCGGGCGGCCAGCGCCTGCATGACCCACACGGTGAGCGCGATCTGGACGAGTGGAAACCAGAAGCCGACCAGGCCGGTCATGACCGAGACGCCGTAATAGCCGCGATCCCAGCACAGGCGCAGGGCGCTCCAGAAGGTCAGGCTGACGTCCAGCCCCTGCACCGACAGCTGCGCGATGGGAAAGCCCTGCGCCACCGCGAAGACGATGAGCGTCGCCCAGCCGAAGGCCACCCACTGGCGCAAGGAGAACCAGCCACGACGATAGAGCACCGTACCGCAGCAACGGCACGCGGCCAGACCCCGGGAACCGGGATCCAGCCGCTGATGCAAGGTATCGCAATGCGGGCAGGCGATTAAAGGCGCCATCAATCCACGAGTTCGGGCTCGGGGTGAGACGGTGAAGGCACCGCCCCCTTGCCCACGGGATCATCCGGAAAATTGAGCACGACCTGTCCCTGCGCATCGAGATCGACCTGCACCCGCCCCCCGTGGGCCAGACGCCCGAACAGCAGCTCGTCGGCCAGTGCGCGGCGGATCGTGTCCTGGATGAGGCGCTGCATGGGACGCGCGCCCATGGTGGGGTCGAAGCCGGCATGCGCCAGGTGCTCGCGCAGCGCGGTGGTGAACATGACCTCGACGTGCTTCTCGTGCAACTGGTCTTCGAGCTGCATGAGGAACTTGTCGACCACGCGCAGGATGATGTCGCGCGGCAGCGGCGCAAAGCCGATGATGGCGTCGAGCCGGTTGCGGAACTCGGGCGTGAACTGGCGCTTGATTTCGGCCATTTCGTCGCCCGTGCGTTCGGGTGCCGCGAAACCAATGGTGTTGCGGTTGAGCGTGTCGGCACCCGCGTTGGTGGTCATGACCAGGATGACGTTGCGGAAATCGGTCTTGCGGCCATTGTTGTCGGTGAGCGTGCCGTGATCCATGACCTGCAACAGGATGTTGTAGACGTCGGGATGGGCTTTTTCGATTTCGTCGAGCAGCAGCACGCAGTGCGGCTGCTTGGTGACGGCCTCGGTGAGCAGCCCCCCCTGGTCGAAACCGACGTAGCCCGGCGGCGCGCCGATGAGGCGCGACACGGTATGGCGTTCCATGTATTCGGACATGTCGAAGCGCAAGAGTTCGATGCCCAGCACGAAGGCCAGCTGGCGCGCAACTTCGGTCTTGCCCACGCCCGTGGGGCCGGAGAACAGGAAGCAGCCGATGGGCTTGTCGGGCCGCCCCAGCCCCGAGCGGGCCATCTTGATGGAGGCGGCCAGGGCCGAAATGGCCTGATCCTGGCCGAACACCACCGCCTTGAGGTCGCGCTCGAGCGTGGCGAGCTTGTTGCGGTCGTCGGACGAGACGTTTTGCGGCGGAATGCGGGCAATGCGCGCCACGGTCGCCTGGATCTCGGCCCGTCCGATGAGCTTCTTTTGCCGCGACTTGGGCAGCAGGCGCTGGGCGGCTCCGGCCTCGTCGATGACGTCGATGGCCTTGTCGGGCAGGAAGCGGTCGCTGATGTGGCGCGCCGCGAGTTCGGCGGCGGCCGTGATGGCCGCGCCCGAGTAGCGCACCTGGTGGTGGGCCTCGAAGCGCGCCTTGAGCCCGCGCAGAATGTGAATGGTTTCTTCGACCGAGGGTTCGGGCACGTCGATCTTTTGGAAGCGGCGCGCGAGCGCGTGGTCTTTTTCAAAGATGCCGCGGTATTCGGTGTAGGTAGTGGCGCCGATGCACTTCAGGTTGCCCGACGACAAGGCGGGCTTGAGCAGGTTGGAGGCATCCAGCGTGCCGCCCGAGGCCGACCCGGCCCCGATGAGGGTGTGGATTTCGTCGATGAACAGCACCGCGTGACGGTTGTCCTTGAGCGACTTGAGCACCAGCTTGAGGCGCTGTTCGAAGTCGCCCCGGTACTTGGTGCCGGCCAGCAAGGCGCCCATGTCGAGCGCATAGACCTGGGTTTCGTTGAGGATCTCGGGGACGTCGCCCTGCGTGATGCGCCAGGCCAGGCCTTCGGCGATGGCGGTCTTGCCCACCCCGGCCTCGCCCACCAGCAGCGGGTTGTTCTTGCGACGGCGGCACAGCACCTGGATGACGCGCTCGACCTCGTCCTCGCGCCCGATGAGGGGATCGATGTGGCCTTTCAGGGCCTCGGCGTTGAGGTCGGTGGCGTACATTTCGAGCGGCGACTTCTGCTGCTCGGACTTGGGGTCGGCTGCCGGGGGTTCGGCCCGGGCGCTTTCCGGCGCGGCGGATTCCTCGGAGGTCTTGGTGATGCCGTGCGACAGGTAGTTGACGACATCCAGCCGGGAGACCCCCTGCTGCACCAGAAAATACACGGCGTGCGAGTCTTTCTCGCCATACATGGCCACGAGCACGTTGGCCCCCGTGACCGCCATCTTGTTGGAGCCGTTGGACGACACGTGCATGATGGCCCGCTGGATGACCCGCTGGAACCCCAGCGTGGGCTGGGTATCGACCTCGCCATCGCCGGGGAACACGGGCGTGTTCTCAGCGATGAACTTGCGTAGATCTTGGCGCAGCAATTCGACATCGGCCGCGCAGGCACGCAGGACTTCGACGGCTGAAGCATTATCCAGCAGAGACAGCAGCAGGTGCTCCACGGTGATGAATTCATGACGGGCCGCGCGGGCCTCGACAAACGCCATGTGCAGGCTGACTTCAAGTTCTTCGGAAATCACGCTTCCTCCTTCTTCGGAGCGGATCAAGCAATCCGTTGGGTCTATTCTATGACTAAAACCGCCGGACGTTTGCCTGATGAGGCTTGGGAGAGTCCCTAGTGTGCTGCCAGAGCCGGGCGGCGAGGACGGGCCGCCTCAGGATGACGGAGGAATGGGCTCCATCAGACACTGCAGCGGGTGCTGATCGGCATGTGCCAGGCGCATCACGGCGTCCACCCGGGTGGCGGCGACGTCCCGGGTATAGATGCCACAGACGCCGCGCCCTTTGTGATGCACCTGCAGCATGATGCGCTCGGCCTCTTCCCCGCCCTTGTGGAATACCTGCTGCAAGACGTGCACGACGAAGTCCATGGGCGTGTAGTCGTCGTTGAGCAAAACGACCTGATACATGGGCGGTGGCGCCAGCCGCACCGGCACGGGGGCGTGGGCCAGTTCATGCTGGTTCTCGATCACGGGTGGCATGGTGAGCAAAACCTAGTGGTTTCCATAGTTGACTGAACGGCGCAGAATTCAGCATGATCCTTGTGTCCGGCGGGCCAACACACGATAAAGCTGGCCGGCGCCGTTAAACTCCATACACACAGAGGCAGTTTGCATGTCGGAATCCATCGAAAACACCGGAGAATCACAAAAACTGACCGGCACGGTTAAATGGTTCAATGATGCCAAGGGTTTTGGCTTCATTACCCCCGATAATGGGGGCGAAGACCTTTTTGCCCACTTCTCGTCCATCCAGATGAACGGCTTCAAAACCCTGAAAGAGGGTCAGAAGGTCGCTTTCGATATCGCGCAGGGTCCGAAAGGCAAGCAAGCCTTGAATATTACCGCCGCCTGACACCTCAGCGGCATCCGCACCTCATTTTACCGCGATGCAGGGCCCTACAAGGGCCCTGTTTTTATGATGCACTCCAGTGATATTTCTACCCCCATTTCCGCCTGCGGCCCACAGCGGGCCGCCCGCCCGCTTCGCCAACGACGCCGCGTCCCGCTGCTGGTCGGCCTGGCGACAGCCCTGCTGGGCTGCGCCGCCCTGGCGGGCCCGGCGCTGCCCACCGTGCAGCTGCGCGTCGGGCAGCACACCGTTCGGGCCGAACTCGCCGACACACCGCAGACGCTCAAAGAAGGGCTGATGCACCGCAAGGCGCTGGCGGCCGACCAAGGCATGCTGTTCATGCTGGGCGCACCCGACATCTACTGCTTCTGGATGAAGAACACGCTCATCCCGCTGTCCATCGCCTTCATCGACGCCCAGGGGCACATCATCTCGATCCAGGACATGCGGCCCGGCGCGCTCGACCCGCACTGCCCGCCCACCCCCGTCACCGCGGCCCTGGAAATGAACCAGGGCTGGTTCGCGCAAACCGGCAGCGCCATCGGCACAAAAATCAAGGGCCTGCCCGGCCTGCGATAAAAAACGGGCAAAGGCAGCCGAAACTGCCCTTGCCCGGCGAGGCTTTACCGATCAGCCCAGGTTCTTGGCGGCGAAATCCCAGTTGACGAGATTCCAGTAGTGCTGCAGGTAGGTGGCACGCGCGTTGCGGTAATCGATGTAGTAGGCGTGTTCCCAGACGTCACAGGTGAGCAGGGCCGTGTCCGGCGTGTTGACCACGGTGCCGGCATTGCTGGTGTTGACGATGTCGAGCGAACCATCGGCCTTCTTGACGAGCCACGTCCAGCCGGAGCCGAAGTTGCCCGCGGCCGACTTGGAGAAGGCATCCTTGAAGGCATCGACGCTGCCCCACTTGGCTTCGATGGCGCTGCGCAGCGCGCCGCTGGGTTCGCCACCGCCGTTGGGCGACAGGCTGTTCCAGTAGAAGGTGTGGTTCCAGACCTGCGCCGCATTGTTGAACACGCCGCCCGTGGACTTGCGAATGATGTCTTCGAGGCTGAGGGAAGCAAGCTCGGTGCCTTCGATGGCCTTGTTCAGGTTCGTGACGTAGCCCTGGTGGTGCTTGCCGTAGTGAAACTCGAGGGTTTCCTTGGAGATGTGGGGAGCAAGCGCGTCCAGCGCGTACGGAAGCTGCGGCAGAGTGAAAGCCATGACATTTCCTTTTATAAAACGTTTGAATGAACCGGAGGGGTCGCGGGCCTAAAGCAGCGCATCGGTGCGAGTGACGTTGGCCTGAGCCCGACCCTGGCCGAACTCGATATCGATGCGTTCATCAACGTTTAAGTCTAACGCATTTTTGACGATGCTCCCGTTGGCGGCATGGACGATGGCGTAGCCGCGGCCCAGCACCGCGCGCGGATCGAGCGCCTGCAGCGTGCCGTCGGCAACCGCCAGGCGGCGCTGACGGCGTTCGAGCGTGCGCCCCATCCCGGCCTGCAGGCGCTGGCCCACCGTCTGTAGCGCCAGGGCGCGCCGCTGCAGCTGCTGCCGCGCAAGCGGCGGCAGGCGCTCGATGCTGTGCTGCACACGCTGACGGCCCGCCAGCAGCCGCTGCTGCACGGGCGGCAGGAAGCGTTCGATGGCATGTCGCAGGCGCTGGCGGTGCAGCTGCACGCGCTGCGCGGGCGACAGCAGCTGCGCCGCCGCGCGATCCAGCCGCAAGGCGGCGTGTTCCAGGCGGCGGCGCTGCGCGCGCGCCAGCTGCTGCCCAGCCCCTTGCACGCGATCCAGCATCTGCTCACGACTGTCGCAGCACAATTCGGCCGCCGCCGTCGGCGTGGGCGCGCGCAAGTCGGCCACGAAATCGGCGATGGTGAAGTCCGTCTCGTGGCCCACGCCACTGATGACCGGCACCGGGCTGGCCGCCACGCAGCGGGCCAGGCGCTCGTCGTTGAAGCACCACAGGTCTTCGAGGCTGCCGCCCCCGCGCACCAGCAGCAGGACGTCTACTTCGGCGCGCGCGGCGGCCTGCTCAAGCGCCGCGCACAGCTGAGCCGCCGCTTCGCGCCCCTGCACCGGCGACGGGTAGAGGATCACGCGCACGTGGGGCGCGCGCCGGGCCATGACCGACAGCACGTCGCGCAACGCCGCGGCGGCCAAGGACGTGACCACGCCCACGACGCGGGGCATGGCGGGGATCGCGCGGCGGCGCTGCGGGTCGATGAGGCCTTCGCGCGTGAGCTGGTCTTTCAGCCGCAAAAACGCCTCGTGCAGGTCGCCGCGCCCCGCCCGACGCACGGCTTCGACCTGCACCTGGTAGTCGCCGCGCGGCTCGTAGAGGGTGACCTGCACGCGAAACTCGTAGCGCCCGCCGACCTCGGGCACGAAGCCCACACTCTGGGCGCGTCCGCGAAACATCACCGCGCGCACGACCGCCGACTCGTCCTTGATGGAAAAATACCAGTGTCCGGAAGCGGCGCGGGTGAAGTTGGACACCTCGCCCGCCACCCAGACGCGCGGCATGCCGGCCTCGAGCAGGCGGGCTACCTGGCGGTTGAGCGCCGACACGCTCAGTACGGGGTCTTCCGCCGCCTGGCCACGTCCCGCGGCCTCCTGATCAGGAAAATTCATGAAAACCTATCCACAGAGAATTTGCTTTTGTCAAACCGACGCATTTTCGGGCGCTCACAGCAACCTTATGCAACATCACATGAAGAAAGCGTCGTAAGTCATTGATAATTGACAATTTCCATTGTATATCGCCAACGTGCAAAAAATGTCCAATGAACCGCCAGAAGGCGTAAAACCAGCGCTTGGCGAGCTTTGTACACAGAATTATCCACAGAATCTGTGGATACTTGGCGAACTCTTTGGCAGACAGCCCGTCTGTCGCCCCTGAAGCCTGGCGCCCGGCGCCACCCGCCTCTCGCACACGCGAACGAAGGCACGGGATAAAATGGGCGGCTGACACCGGCCTCGCCGCCACACGCCCACCAAGGACTCGATCTTGCAGGACATCATTCACGCCGCCGGCTGGCCCATCTGGCTGCTGATCGCCACTTCCGTCATCACGCTGGCCATCATCATAGAGCGCCTGGTGGCCTTGCGCGCCAGCCAAGTCATGCCCAAGGGCCTGCCCGAGCAGGCGCTCGAACTCGTACGCCGCCAGCAAGACGAGCCCGAGGCGATTCTGCGCCTGGCCCGCGGCAGCGCCATGGGACGCATTCTGGCCGAAGTCGCCACCCAGCGCCAGCTGGACGACGCCGCGCGCGAAGCCGCCATCGAAGCCGTCGGGCGCGACGTCTCCTGGCGGCTCAACCGCTATCTGGCCGGGCTGGCAACCATCTCGGTGGTCGCCCCGCTGCTGGGGCTGTTTGGCACCGTCGTGGGCATGATCGACATCTTCGGGGCCTACGACCCCTCGGGCGGCAACCCCGCCCAGCTGGCCCACGGCATCTCGGTGGCCCTCTACAACACCGGCTTTGGCATCCTCATCGCCATCCCGGCGCTCATCTTCCACCGTTACTTCCGCGCCCGCGTCGAATACTTCCTGCACACCATGGAACGCGAGGCCAGCGCCCTGAGCCGACTGATCAGCCGCCGCGGCGCCGCATGAACTTCGACCACCGCCACCACGACGACGAGCCCGAGGTCAACCTCATCCCGCTGATCGACGTCCTGCTGGTCATCCTCATCTTCCTGGCGGCCTCCACCTCGTTCACCCGCACCCGGCAGCTGCAGGTGGCCTTGCCGCAAGCCCAGGCCGAAGCGCTGGACGCGCGCCCCGCGCTCACGCTCGCCATCAGTCAGGACGGCCAGTTCGCGCTGGACGGCCACTATATCGAGCAGGGCAACGGCCAGTCGCTCGCTCAGGCGCTGCGCGCAGCCGCGGCGGCGCAGCCCGGCGCGGCCCTGAACATCGACGCCGACGGCCGCACGCCGCACGCCACGGTGGTGCAGGCCCTCGAAGCCGCACGCGTGGCCGGCATCGGTCAAATCCACTTCCTCACGCAGTTCCAGCCATGAGCCAGGCGGCCCGCCCCTCGCTGCGCCGCCGCGGCGAAGACTGGCTGCAGGCAGTCTGGCGCACCCGGGGCCTGGCCAGCGCCCTGCTCACGCCCTTTGCCTGGCTCTACGGCTGCCTGTCGGCCCGACGCCTGCGCCGTCAGGCACGGCACGCCTGGCAGGCTCCCGTCCCGGTCGTCGTCGTCGGCAACATCCTGGTGGGCGGCACCGGCAAAACGCCGGTCACGGCAGCTATCTGCCAGCACCTGCGCGCCCAGGGCTGGCATCCGGGCGTCCTCAGCCGGGGCTACGGCATCGCCGCAGGCACCACGGCACGGTTGAGCGACACGGACACCAGCGGCGCCTATCTGGGCGACGAACCAGCCCTGCTGCACGCCGCCACCGGCGTGCCGGTGGCGGTGCACCCACGCCGCGCGCAGGCCGCCCAGGCGCTACTGGCGGCGCACCCCGAAACCGACGTGCTCATTGCCGATGACGGCCTGCAGCACAGGGCCCTGGCGCGCGATGTGGAAATCATCGTGCAAGACGCGCGCGGCACGGGCAACGGGCGGCTGCTGCCCGCGGGCCCGCTGCGCGAACCGGCCACCCGGCTGCGCCAGGCCCACTGGCTCATCACCCACCTGGCACCCGGCGAGCCCCTCCCGGCCCAGGCCACGTTGACCGACCCCGCCCGCTGCCTGACGCTGCGCCTGGCGCCTGAACGGCTGGTGCACCTGGCCAGCGACCAATCCCGCACCTGGGCGCAGTGGTTCGCCGAACACGGCCAGAGCCCCTGCAGCGCGGCGGCCGGCATCGGCCAGCCCGAGCGCTTTTTCGGCATGCTCCGCCAGGCAGGGCTGAGACTGGCAGCCACGCTCAGTGCTCCCGACCACCAGGCGCCCGGCACCGCCGCGTTGCGGCGACTACCCCCCGGCCCCATCCTCATCACGGCCAAGGACGGGATCAAATACACGGCACCGATCGACCCGCGTCTCTGGGTGGTCTACCCCAGCGCGCAATTTTCCGACCCGCATTGGTTCACCGCGCTGGAGAACGATATAAGCAGAATTGCTGAAACACGCCCGCACAAGCAGGGAAACAGGCATTAAACTGTTTGCTTTGCCATTCACCCCGACACCAGATTCCATGGATACCCGTTTGCTGCAGATCCTCGTGTGCCCCGTGTGCAAAGGCCCCTTGCGCCACGATCGCGAGCACCACGAGCTCATCTGCCCCGCCGACCGCCTGGCCTTCCCCATCCGCGACGGTGTGCCCATCATGCTGCCGGGCGAAGCACGCGCACTCGACACGGTCGGCAGCGACCACACCGCATGAGCTTCACGGTCGTCATTCCGGCCCGAGCGGCCTCTACGCGCCTGCCCGGCAAGCCTCTGCTGGACATCGGCGGCCTGCCCATGGTGGTGCGCACGGCACGCCAGGCGGCCCAGTCATCCGCCAGCCGGGTGCTCATTGCCACCGATCATGACGACATCATCCAGGCGGCCGCCCGTCACGGCATCGAAGCGCTGCTGACGCGCGCCGACCACCCCACTGGCACGGATCGCCTCGCGGAAGTCGCCCAGCGCCTGGGCCTGGACGACGACGCCATCGTCGTCAACGTGCAAGGCGACGAACCACTGATCGACCCAGCGCTCATCGACGCCGTGGCCGCGCTGCTGCGCGACCGGCCCGACGCGGCCATCGCCACCTGCGCGGCGCCCATCGGCGACGCCGAGACGCTGTTCACCCCCAGCGCCGTCAAGGTCGTCTGCGACCAGCGGGGGCGCGCCCTGTACTTCTCGCGCGCGCCCATTCCCTGGGCGCGCGACGCCCTGGCCGATGGCCGGCAGCGCCTGGCCCCCGGCCTGCCCGCCTGGCACCACATCGGTCTGTACGCCTACCGCGCGGCCTTTCTGCGGCGCTTTCCCGCACTGCCCACGGGCCAGCTCGAACAAGTCGAGTCGCTCGAACAGCTGCGCGCGCTCGAGCACGGCCACACCATCGTGGTGCACCGGGCGGCCAGCCTGCCCGCCCGCGGCGTCGATACGGCGGAAGACCTGGCGCGCGTGCGAGCCCTGTTCCCGGGCGAGTCGGCCCCATGAGCCGAGCCTCTCGCCCCCATGGCCGCCTTGCGGCATAATCGGAAAAATTTCAAAAGAACTTTCGGAGGAAAATCATGCGCTTGATTCTGCTAGGCCCCCCGGGCGCAGGCAAAGGAACCCAGGCCGCGTACATCACCGAGGCATTCGGCATCCCGCAGATCTCGACCGGCGACATGTTGCGCGCCGCAGTCAAGGCGCAGACTCCCCTGGGGATCGCGGCCAAGAAGATCATGGATGAAGGCGGGCTGGTGTCCGACGACATCATTATCGGCCTGGTGCGCGACCGGCTCACGCAAGCCGACTGCCAGGCGGGCTACCTGTTCGACGGCTTTCCGCGCACCATTCCCCAGGCCGACGCCCTGAAAGACGCGCAGGTTCCGCTCGACTACGTCATCGAGATCAGCGTCCCCGAAGACAACATCATCGAACGCATGAGCGGGCGGCGCGTACACGTCGCCAGCGGGCGCACCTACCACGTGAAGTTCAATCCGCCCAAACGCGAAGGCCTGGACGACGAAACCGGCGAACCCCTCATCCAGCGCGCCGACGATCACGAAGACACCGTGCGCCATCGCCTGTCGGTCTACCGCGAGCAAACCCGCCCGCTGGTCGATTACTACTCGCAATGGGCCGCCACCGGCGACGCCAAGGCGCCACACTACGCCAAGATCTCCGGCGTCGGCTCGGTCGAAGAAATCCGCGAGCGCATTCTCAACATCCTGCGCACCCACCAGGCTGCCTGAGAGAGGCCCACCATGGACATCCGTCATCAAGTCATCCTCGTCACCGGCGGCGCCTCGGGCCTGGGCGCGGGCACCGCGCGTGCCCTGGCCGCCCAGGGCGCCAAAGTCGTGCTGGCCGACGTGCAGGACGAAGCCGGCCAGGCCCTGGCCACCGAACTAGGCCAGACCTACGTGCACTGCGACGTCACCGCCGAAGCCGACGCGCAGGCCGCCGTCGATGCGGCCACTCGGCTGGGGCCGCTGCGCGCGCTCATCAACTGCGCGGGCATCGCCCCGGCGGCGCGTATCGTGGGCAAGTCCGGACCGCACAACCTGGCACTTTTTCGCAAAGTCATCGACATCAACCTGGTGGGGTCCTTCAACATGGCCCGCCTGGCGGCGCAGGCCATGACCAGCAACGACCCCCAAGCCACCGGCGAACGCGGCGTCATCATCAACACGGCATCCGTCGCCGCCTACGACGGCCAGATCGGGCAATCCGCCTACGCGGCCTCCAAGGCCGGCATCGTGGGCATGACGCTGGCCATCGCGCGCGACCTCTCCAAGCTGGGCATCCGCTGCATGACCATCGCGCCGGGCATCTTCGGCACGCCCATGCTCTTTGGCATGCCTCAAGAAGTCCAGGATTCGCTGGCCGCCAGCGTGCCCTTTCCTTCGCGCCTGGGGCGCCCCGAAGACTACGCCAAGCTCGCGATCAGCATTCTCGACAACGACATGCTCAACGGTGAAACCATCCGTCTCGATGGCGCCATCCGCATGGCGCCCAAGTAAGGCCGCGTGAATCCGTCGTGAGTCTGCTGAAATCGGCCGCTACCATCAGCGGCCTTACTTTGTTCTCCCGCATCACCGGCATGCTGCGCGATGTGCTCATCGCCAGCGTGTTCGGCGCCGGGGCCCTGACCGACGCCTTCTGGGTAGCCTTTCGCATTCCCAACCTGCTGCGGCGGCTGTTTGCCGAAGGCGCCTTCTCGCAAGCATTCGTCCCCATCCTGGGCGAAGTGCGCCAGCGCGGTGATCACACGGCGCTGCGTCGCCTGCTCGACCGCGTCGCGCTGATGCTGTTCGTCTCGCTGTGCGCCGTCACGGCGCTGGGCACGCTAGGGGCGGCCTGGGTGGTCACCGCCATGGCCAGCGGCATGCGCGAAGCCTCGCGCGCGCACGAGTTCGGCGAAGCCATCTGGATGACGCGGCTGATGTTTCCCTACATCATCTGCATGTCCCTGGTGGCCTTTGCGTCGGGGGTGCTGAACACCTTCAGCCGCTTTGCCGTGCCGGCCTTCACGCCCGTGCTGCTCAACCTCTCCATGATCGCGGCCAGCCTGCTGCTGGCCCACCGGTTGCAAGAGCCCATCCACGCCCTGGCAATCGGCGTGCTGGTGGGCGGCACCTTGCAGCTGGCCGTGCAATGGGTGGCCCTGGGGCGCCTGGGCCTGCTGCCGCGCTACGGCGACGGGCTGCGGGCCGCCTGGCGCGACCCCACGGTGCACCGCATCCTGCGCCAGATGCTGCCCGCCACGCTGGGCGTGTCGGTAGCGCAGCTGTCGCTGCTCATCAATACCAACATCGCCACGTGGCTGGCGCCCGGCAGCGTCACCTGGCTCTCGTTTGCCGACCGCCTGATGGAGTTTCCCACCGCGCTGCTGGGGGTCGCCCTGGGCACGGTGCTGCTGCCCAGCCTGTCGGCGGCCCACGCGCGCAACGATCACGCAGGCTACAACGCCTTGCTCGACTGGGGGCTGCGCCTGGTGCTGCTGCTGGGCCTGCCCGCCGCCCTGGGCATGGCGCTGCTGTCCGACGGCCTGGTGGCCACGCTGTTCAACTATGGAGCATTCTCGGCCCACGACGTGGCCCAGACGCGACTCGCGGCCATGGCCTATGCCGTGGGCCTGCTCGGGCTGCTGGCGATCAAGATCCTGGCCCCCGGCTTTTACGCCAAGCAGGACATCCGCACCCCGGTCAAGATCGCCATCGCCGTGCTGGTCTTCACCCAGTTGATGAACGTGGTGCTGGTGCCTTGGCTGGCGCATGCCGGGCTGGCGCTCTCCATCGGGCTGGGCGCAACGGCCAATGCCTGCAGCCTGGTGGTGCTGCTGCGCAAGCGCGGCCTGTACCAGCCCCAGGCGGGCTGGACGCGCTTTTTGCTGAAGCTGCTGCCCGCCCTGGCCGCCGTCGCCGTCGTGCTGCTGTGGGCCGACCAGCACCTGGACTGGCTCGCCCTGGGCCAGCACCCGGGACAGCGCGCGTTCTGGCTGCTGGGCGTATTGCTGGCCACGGTGCTGGTCTACTTCAGCACCTTGTTTTTATTCGGTTTTCGCCCAAGAGACTTTACACGTCGGCGACCGTAGGATACACTTACTGTCTTTCTTGGCAGCTCAAGCCGCCGTTTCACTTCACGAAATCAGATAACACTCTATGGCTAATTCCGCACAAGCCCGTAAACGCGCCCGCCAGGCCGTTGCCCAAAACAAGCACAATGCCAGCATGCGTTCGATGCTGCGTACCGCCATCAAGCGCGTGCGCCAAGCCATCGAAGCCGGCGACCAGGCTGCCGCCAACGACGTCTTCCGCAAAGCCAGCAGCGTGATCGATCGCGTCGCTGACAAGCAAATCATCCACAAGAACAAAGCCGCCCGCCATAAAAGCCGCCTGTCGGCCGCAATCAAGGCGCTGGCCTGATCTTCCGAAACGCGGCTTGAACTGCAAAAAGGGTGTCTGCAAGACACCCTTTTTTATTGCCTGCTGCAAGGCAGCTGAAAGGCCGCCCGGCAGGCCAACGACCAAGAAGCTGCCGCTTCTTGGCCTCACCCACTACACACCCTGGCGCCCCAGCAGCAGGAATTCCATCAGCGCCTTTTGCACGTGCAGGCGGTTTTCGGCTTCGTCCCAGACCACGCTTTGCGGCCCGTCGATGACCTCGCCCGTGACTTCCTCGCCCCGGTGGGCTGGCAGGCAGTGCATGAAGAGCGCGTCGGGCTGTGCTGCCGCCATCATGCGCGCATCGACGCACCAGTCGGCGAAGGCCAGGCGGCGTGCCTCGTTTTCGGATTCGTAGCCCATGCTGGTCCAGACGTCGGTCGTGACCAGGTGCGCGCCTTTGCAGGCTTCGAGAGGATCGTCGAATTCTTTGAGCACGTTGTCGGGCTGCTGCCCCACCCGCAGAGGGTCGAGGCGATAACCCGCGGGCCCTGACACGTGCAGGGTGAAGCCCAGCATCTCGGCGGCCTGCAGCCAGGTGTAGGACATGTTGTTGGCGTCGCCGATCCAGGCTACCGTCTTGCCGCGGATGGCCCCCCGATGCTCGACGAAGGTGAGGATGTCGGCCAGGATCTGGCAGGGGTGGTATTCGTTGGTGAGGCCATTGATGACCGGCACCCGCGAATGCGCGGCAAAACGCTCGATGCGGGTTTGTTCGAAGGTGCGGATCATCACCAGATCGACCATGCGCGAAATGACGCGCGCCGTGTCTTCGATGGGCTCGGAACGGCCCAATTGCGAGCCTTCGGTGGTGAGATAGATGACCGAGCCGCCCAGCTGGTACATGCCCGCCTCGAACGACACCCGCGTACGCGTGCTGGCCTTTTCAAACACCATGGCCAGATTGCGGTCGTGCAGGGTGTGATGCGGCAGGTAGCGCTTGAACTTGTCTTTGATGAGGCGCGCCCGATCGATCACATAATGGATTTCGTCTTCAGAGAAATCGCGCAACTGCAAGAAATGCCGCAATGGCCCGGGAGAAGTGGCTGAAGACATGGCAAACCCTAAGTAAAGGGATCATATTACCGTGTGCTCGCGGCACGCGCAAAACGCTGATCGGATACAATGCGCGGCGTAGGGGATGATGCGCGGCTGTACCACACGGGCGTGCCCCGTCTTTGGAAGCCACATGAGCCACCCAGTCCAGTACTTGATCATCCATGGCAAAACCCTGGAAGGCCAGAAGTTCCGCCCCAGCGATTGGGCCGAACGCCTGGCGGGCGTCCTGTCCCAGTTCCGCCCTTCCGGCGCGCCCCAGAGCCACCTGTCCTACTCTCCTTACGCCATGCCGCGCACCATCGAAGGCTTCCCGTGCGTGCAGATCGACCACCGCCTGCGCCAACTGGAACCCCTCGCCTGGAAGTTTGCCTGCGACTTTGCCGAAAGCAACCACCTGCAGACCAGCGAGACCGACGCCGTCGTCGAGACGAAACCTCCCATCATCGGCCGCTGAGCAAGATCAAAAAGGGCACGGAACCGGTTCCGTGCCCTTTTGCTTGAAGCCCCCCCGCGCGCCTGTGGCGGCGGGCCCGCCAGCCGCGCTTTTATTTGGTGCTGGAATCCTGCTTGATCTGCGGGATGTCGGACTGCCCCGTCTTGGTGAGCAGGCCCACCTGGGTATAAGTGAACAGCTTGGCGCGCGTATCGACGATGTCGAGGTTGCGCATCGTCAGCTGGCCGATGCGATCGAGCGGCGAGAACATCGACTCGCCCTTTTCCATCGTGAGGCGCTCGGGGTGATACGTCAGGTTGGGCGACTGCGTATTGAGCAGCGAATAATCGTTGCCACGGCGCAATTCGAGTGCGACTTCGCCCGTGATGGCGCGCGCCACCCAACGCTGGGCGGTTTCGCGCAGCATGATGGCCTGCGGGTCGAACCAGCGGCCCTGGTACAGCAGACGGCCCAGGCGCAGGCCGTTGATGCGGTATTGCTCGATGGTGTCTTCGTTGTGGATGCCGGTAACCAGGCGCTCGTAGGCGATGTGCAGCAGCGCCATGCCCGGGGCCTCGTAGATGCCGCGGCTCTTGGCCTCGATGATGCGGTTCTCGATCTGGTCGCTCATGCCCAGGCCATGACGCCCGCCGATGCGGTTGGCTTCGAGCATCAGTTCGACCGCGTCGCTGTATTCCACCCCGTTGAGGGCCACCGGATGGCCTTCTTCAAAGCGCACGGTGACTTCTTCGGCCTTGACCTCGACCTCGGGTTTCCAGAAGGCCACGCCCATGATGGGCTCGACGATGCGGATACCTGAATTCAGGTGCTCGAGGTCTTTGGCCTCGTGCGTGGCGCCCAGCATGTTGGAATCGGTGGAATAGGCCTTTTCAGCCGACATCTTGTAGTCGAAGCCGTTTTCCTGCAGGTACTGCGACATCTCGGCGCGACCGCCCAGTTCGTCGATGAAGCGCTGGTCAAGCCAGGGCTTGTAGATTTTCAGCTCGGGGTTGGTGAGCAGGCCGTAGCGGTAGAAGCGCTCGATGTCGTTGCCCTTGAAGGTGCTGCCGTCACCCCAGATGTGCACGTCGTCTTCGCGCATGGCCGACACCAGCATGGTGCCCGTGACCGCGCGCCCAATAGGGGTGGTGTTGAAATACGTGACCCCGCCCGTGGAGATGTGAAAGGCATTGCACTGCAGCGCGGCAATGCCTTCGGCCACCAGTTGCGCGCGGCAGTCGACCAGGCGGGCGCCTTGGGCGCCATAGCGCAGCGCCTTGCGGGGGATTTCGTCGTAATCCGGCTCGTCGGGCTGGCCCAGGTTAGCCGTGTAGGCAAACGGGATCGCGCCCTTGTTCTTCATCCACAGCAGGGCAGCGCTGGTGTCCAGGCCGCCGGAAAAGGCGATGCCGACCTTCTGCCCGACCGGCAGGTTTTCTAGAATGGTTGTGCTCATGGGACGTGACTTTAGCCAGAGTAAGAACAATCCGCCATTATATCGTTGCGCCTGGGAAAGCTGTCCCCACGCACCGCGTGCCCACCGCCCGGCAGGCGCAGCGACATTTTCTTCTGGGGCCGCCGCACCAGACAAATTTCTATGCTAGAATTCTGTGCTTTCGGGGACATAGCTCAGCTGGGAGAGCGTCGCGTTCGCAATGCGAAGGTCGGGAGTTCGATCCTCCTTGTCTCCACCAAGAAAATCCAGCAAAAAAGCCCTTGGCACATACATGCCAAGGGCTTTTTTGCTATCACGGTCTTTTTGTCCAATTTTTGTCCAACTCACTATAACCAGTGAGTCAGCAACAAACAGGAGAAAAGACATGGCATCTATTCGCAAGCGCGGCGAATTCCAGTGGCAGGCACGCGTCATCAGAAAGGGCGAGAAGCTCATCAGCAAGACTTTCACGACAAGACAGGCAGCAGAAGATTGGGCGACCGCGGTAGAGGCTGAAGTCACCGCAGAAGACTTTGTGGATGTTCGCCCACTGTCAAAGTTCAAGCTTCGCGATCTTCTCGATGACATGCCGAGGGCAACCCCCTCCCGCAAAGAAAAGGCCGGGTAGCCGTCAATTTCCCGCGCGTGCGCTCGCCGATCGCTTGCTCCTCGATGGACGGCATCTGTGCATCCTGCTTGTCCTCTACCGGCACGCGCACATACATCGCGCAGCACAGTGGGCGCAATACGGTGCTCTTGGCGGAGTCGGTGATTTCAGCATCCATAAACAGCATCATTCCAGAGGCCGCAGTGGACAGCCAGAGCTAGAACGAAATATGGATTTGACCCCATATGACTTTGAATCCATAATACGCACATGGCTTGGATCGTTCTCTTTCATGACGCCTTTGACGCAGAGTTCAGCGACCTGAAAGAAGATCTGCAGGACGAGTTGCTGGCGCACGCACATTTGTTGGCGGAATTCGGGCCAAACCTGGGTCGACCCACGGTCGATACGCTCAAGGGGTCGCGCCACACCAACATGAAAGAGTTGCGCTTTTCCTGGAGCGGTCAGGTCTGGCGAGTGGCGTTTGCCTTCGACCCGCAGCGGCAAGCCATCTTGCTGGCAGGCGGTGACAAAGGCGGTGCGGATCAGCGCAGGTTTTACAAGCGCCTGATTCAGGTCGCTGATGAACGCTACGACGAACACGTGGGCGGCTTGGCCCAGCAGAGCAAGGAGAGCCATCATGGCAAGAAAACTCGATGACGTTATGGCCGCGCTGCCCAAAGCCCGCCAGCAGCGGGTAGAAGCACGCGCCATGGAGCTCGCCACCCTCAAAGACCTGCGCCAGGCCGTGCAGCAGACGCAGGAACAACTGGCCGCCACCTTGGGCGTGCGTCAGGACACCATTTCTCGTCTGGAAAAGCGCAGTGACATGCTGCTCTCGACGCTGCGTCACTACATTGAAAGCATGGGCGGCAAGCTCGAGCTGGTAGCGCAGTTCCCAAACCGTCCCCCTGTAGTGATAGAGCATCTGGGTGTGGATGCCACTCCTGAGCACAAGCCCGCTGGCGCTGGGCGCAGGGCCCAAGCGGCGATTTAAAGCCACGATTGCGGATACGTTTCCGGCAAAACGCGGACGTAGCTTCATATTCGGATTTGCTACCAATACCCAAAATCCCAACCCTTATCGGTTGGGATTTTTTTGCTCGAAACGCCAGTGCTGGCGCGGATTCGGGCATTTGCCCCCCCGTATCGAGGGCAGCAGACTGTCTGACCGGGAGATCGAACGGCCGCTGTCGAATCTCGCCATCAAGAAAAGTGTTACGGTGCAATGCCCGCAGCGAACTGCTGCAGGCGCTGGCCTTCGGCTCGCGCTTCGACCAGCAACTGGTTCCAGTCGTCTGGAGGATGGCCGCTTTCCAGCATCTTGCGAAACATCCGGTAGGCGTCGCCGCTGCTCTCGTAGGCACGCTTGGTGTCCTCATCATTGACCCATGCAAACACGACTACCTTGCTGGGCGCGTGGTAGCGGAAGAACAACCAGTACTGTTGGAAGAACTTCGCCCGAAACCAGTGCTTATGCTCGTCGCCCAAGGTGTTGCCTTGCCGGTACTCCTGCCGTGCCGGGTCTTGCGGGATGACGTCAAAAGCCAGCTTGGCGATTGCCGCCAGCCGCTTGCTGGCGTTCTTCTTTACATACCCGACCGGATCTTTCTGCTTGAAAGCTTCGACTTGCCGCGCCAGCGCTTCAATCTGCGCGAGGAACAGCGGATGAGCGAAAACCGTCCAGCCATGAATGACCAAAGGCGCGGGCTTGCTCACGCTCATTCACCGTCTGCTGGCAGGGCGGCATCGAGATCGACTTCGATGTCGCCGGTCAAGGATTGGAGACGACGCACGAAGGTGGCGTCGATGGCCTGCAGGCGCTCCGGGTGACTGGCGATGTCACGTGCCAGGAAGCCCAAGAACTGACCAAGCACCGGGTCATCAACTTCGGCGGCATCGGCGCGTGTCAGCACAACTTCGCCGCTGGAGCGGATGATGTAATGGATCTTGTCGCGCTTGCCGAGGCGAAGAGCGCGACGCACGGTTTCCGGCACCGTGGTCTGATAGCGGTCGGTCAGGGTGGATTCGACTTCAAAGATGGCTGACATGGCGCGCTCCGGTTAAGGATGGAGGATGCTTTGCATGATAATGCAATTTCCTTATCGTTCCAATGCAAATGCATTGTCTTGAATTACCCAAAAATCACCTAACGCTTCAGTCGGCTTTTTTCGCCCGCCACTTTCGGCCCAGCCCCGCCAGGGCGCAAGCACATGGCAGCCCCGGGGCAAATCCACCTGGCCGACGTAGCTGCGGATTTCGTTCGCGAAAGCCTGGGCCGGCGTATCAAGGGCCCGCCCAGTCCCGATCAGCTGTCCAAGGCCCGGATGGCGTGGTCAACGACCGTCTTCATGCGATCTCCAGAAAGCTGGTTATTAGCCAGCATCAACACCCGGGTCGTGTCCTGCGGAGCAATCTTTTTCTCGAATGCCGCCAGCAAGGGGCGCTGATCTTTGTTGGCGGCAGCCCGGTACAGTTCGATCCCGAGATCGACATAGCCATTGCGAAATGCGGCGGCAGCCGCGTTTTGGGCAATCATCCGGTCGGAGCCCCCGCTATACTGCACGCCCTGCCCCTTGTCCAGCGTCTGGCCGATCTGGAACATCTCACGAATCAGGGGCTCGGCCTTGGCCTGGCTGGTGGCGATCGCAGGAATTTTCAACAGCTGCGCGTCCAGGCGAAGCTTGCCCAGATCGTCGTCGGCCAAGTGCTGCTTCTGGGCGTATTCTTTGGCGGCATCCGCATCGCCATGAGCAACCAGACCATCCAAAATCAGGCCGTAGAAGAGTCGCTTCTGTGCCGGGTTTCCCGCCCAGGCCGCAATCAGCTTGTCGATGTCGTCCATGCGCCCGGCCTGGGCCATTTCGGGAATCACAACGGTGTACGTGTTGTACAGGCCATATTGCCGACTGATGGTGTTGGCGATGTCCAGCGTCTGTTCCGCATTCATCGTTTGCCCCGCCGCCTTCATCAGCAAGGCTCCATAGGCATCCGAAGACAGATTGCCGGCCTGGATCAGGTGGGCGGCCCCGGCATAGTCACCTTGCGCGATCAGGACGACCGCACCGGGGGCGGCAATGCTGGGGTAGTCTGGACTGTTCTCTGGCTGGCCCAGCATGCGGGCGCCATACGCCTGCCCTTTTTTCAAGGCTGCCGTCGCCAGCTGTGGCTCACCCAGCTTTTGGTGGATCAAGGCCAGCAGCGCATAGTCCCGATCAAGGCCGATCAGCCCCACAGTCTGGTTGCTGCGCCTGACGGTAGGTGCCATGTTGTCGATCTGGCCCTCGAACGCCTGGGTGGCCGACTGATAAGCGGGTTTCACATCAGCCGACACGGCAGACAGGTAATCGTGAAGCGTGGTGTTCTCATTGAACGGCAAGCGGGTCGTGATGCCCGGCTGAAACAGGCCCAACCGGGTCGCCAGCGCGTTGATCCCCTGGTTCAGAGCCACGGCCAGGACGTCCTGGTTGGCGGTGGCTCCCATGATCTTCAAGCCGGAATCGATATCGCCACTGGCCATGATGGCTGCGGCAAGCTGCTGCTGCGTGGATGGATCGGCCCGGTAATGCAGCGTATCGGTGAAATCACGATATTTTTCCAAAGCCTTTGCGCTGTTGCCCGCGTTGGCGTAGCCCAGGGCCAGGTTCAGCGTCACCGAAGCTGTCGCGTTCTTGCCGTATTGTCCCGACTGCAAGCCCTTTTCCAGCTGGGCCATGACTTCTGGCCAGGCTGCCTGCAGCCCAGGGGTGGCCAGGATGCTCAGCAGCGAATTGACCTGCTGCTCGTCCGCGCCAGGATAAATGGCCATGAACGCATTGACCGCCGCCTTGACGTCGTCCGGGCGCTGGCATTGTCCGGCCGCCAACCCCAGCTGAATGACCTCTTTGGCGTAGGCGGGCTTGTTGATCTTCATGCCCTCCAGCGCTTTGTCGGCCGCGGCAAAGCCCTGAGAGCAGATTTGCTCAGCCGCCTGCTGCGCACTGCCCGAAGCGGCGGCCCCGCCCCGCGCTTGCGTCGGGCCGGATGGATGATGTGAAAAGGGCCGCAGGCAGGCCGAGGTGGGGCTGGCATAGCACGGAGCACGCTCCGCCATGGCATCGCGCAGCTTGGTCAGGCCTGCCACCGAGATGCCGTCCACGCTCTGGCCCGCCGCCAGCGCCTTGCCCGTTGCCGAGTCGGCATAGTCTTTGGTGATGGCCTGCACGTCGGTGACCATCTGCTGATAGGCGGCCAGCTGCTTTTGCGGGTCGAGGTCGGTTTTTTCCTGCTGCAAAGATGCCGCGATTTTCTGCAGTGATTTCTGGGCAGCCTGTTGTGGATCGCTGCAGGCTGACAAGGTGAGCAGCAGGCCACCGGCCAGCAGACTCATTTTGGTGGTGAATGACACGTCCATTGCGTTCTCCTGGTGATGGAGCAACTTTGGAGTTTCCTGGCAAGACGACTGATGAAACCGTCAGGCAGCGGTTGCGGGCGCGTACCAGCTTTCCACGGCCGGATACCTATGTTTCAAACATGGATATTTGCAATTTCAGTGTCCTTTTTGATTCCTGACTTTGTCCTGAACGACAGGAACAACTTCAGCCGTCAAAAGATGGTCAGCGAGGTTGGACATTTCGCCGCCAAGCGACTACCGTTAAGACAGCGACTGACGTAGACCGGTTCGCAGCCAGCCTGTCTGTCGGCAGCTCGCTCAAAGCACGTCGGGAGAAAGCCGTGGCCGATCACAATCAAAACACAGAGCGGCAACGCTCGGAGTTCGTCGAGTCGCTGGTCGATTATTCACGCAAGCAACAGGCACAGCGCTGGGAAGGCAGTTTCAACGATTACCTGCGCGACGTCGTCGCCAGCAATCCCGCCCGAGCCGCCCGCTCGAGCCACCAGTACATCTGGGACATGATCTGCTGGCGCGGGCTCGAAGTGCAAAAGCAGGCCGACGCGCCCACCCGCTACAAGCTCTTCGAAGACGAACTCTTCGGCATCGACCAGGCGCTCGAACGCGTTGCCAACTACTTCAAGGCGGCCAGCGAGGGCTCCGAAGTCGGGCGGCGCCTGTTGCTGCTGCTGGGCCCCCCGTCGGGCGGCAAGTCCAGCCTGGTGACGCTGCTCAAGCGCGGGCTGGAAGCCTACAGCCGTACCGACGAAGGCGCGCTGTACGCCATCCAGGAAAGCCCCATCCAGGAATCGCCCCTGCTGCTCATCCCGCACGGCAAGCAGGCCGAATTCCAGGACTTCTACGGCGTCAAGCTCAATGGCGAGCTCTCCCCCTTCACGCGCACCCTGCTGGACGAAAAGTACGGCGGCGACTTCACCCGCGTACCCGTGCACCGCATCTTCATCGACGAGGCCGACCGCCGCGCCGTGGGCACCTATGCGCCGCACGACCCCACCACGGCCGACATCGCCGACCTCGTGGGTTCGGTCGATCTCTCGCGGGTGGCCGAATACGGCGACGAGGGCGACCCGCGCGCCTGGTCGTGGTCGGGGGCGGTCTACGCGGGCAACCGCGGCCTGCTCGAGATGATCGAAATCCTGAAGGTGAAGCGCGAATTTCTCTACCTGCTGCTCACCCTCACGCAAGAACAGGTGGTCAAGGTCTCGCGTTTTCCGCTCATCTACATCGACGAGACCATCGTGGCGCACACCAATATGGCCGAATTTCGCCGCTTCCTGCAGGAAAAGGAAAACGAGGCCCTGCTCGACCGCATGGTGATCGTGCAAGTGCCCTATACGCTGTGCTACACCGACGAAGCCCGCATCTACCACAAGCTCACGTCGGCCACGCCGTCCTTTCGCCAGGTACACCTCGATCCGCACGCGCTGCAGGTGGCTGCCGTCTTCGCCATCCTCACACGGCTCAAGCCGTCCGAGCGGCCCGACCTCGACCTCAGCAAAAAGCTGCGCATCCACGCCCACGAGGCCGTCGAGGGCATCTCCGACACCGAAGCCGAACGCATCATCCGCGAACAACCCGACGAAGGCATGGACGGCGTCTCGCCGCGCTTCATCGTCAACGCCCTGGCCGGGGCCATCAGCCAGTCCGAAAGCAAGAGCCTCACCGCCATGGAGGTCATGCTGGCGCTGAAAGACGCCATCGAGCTCGACGCCCGCATGGACGCCAAAGTGAAGAAGCAATGGACCGACTTCCTCGTCACCACGCGCAAAGAGTTCTACAACCGCTGGGTCAAGGAAGACGTGCACAAGGCCCTGTTCGTCTCGTTTCAGGACGAGGCACAAGAGCTGCTCGACAAATACCTCGACGAAGTCGAGGCCGTGCTCGAAAACCGCAAGGTCGAAGACCCCATCACCGGCGAAGAACACGACGCCGACGAGCGCTTCCTGCGCAGCGTCGAGACCAAGATCAGCATTTCCGACTCCGGCAAGACGTCCTTCCGCCAGGAGATCGTGCGCAAGGCACTCAACGCCTACAAGCGCGGCACCAAGTTCACGCTGGCCGAACACGGGCGCCTGCGCGAAGCCATCGAACAATACCTGTTCGAAGAACGCCGCGACGTGCTGCGCCTGGTCACGTCCAGCGCCCGCGCCGACTCCGAGACCCTGAAGAAAATCTCGGCGGTGGAAGAACGGCTGGTCAACGATTACGGCTACGACGCCCACAGCGCGCACGAAGCGCTCAACTACGTCACGACGCTGCTGGCGCAAGAGTAGCCGAGAGTAGCCATTACCTGCGAGGTCGCCATCATGACCAAGCCAGCCAAACGGCCTTTGTCCAACCTGGCCCAGGCGCACCACTGGTACGACCTGTTCTCGCGCGGGGCGCGCGACTGGCTCAGGCACAACGAGAAAGTGCGCGAGGCCGTGCGCGAGCAGCTGCCCGACATGATCGCCGGGGCGGACATCCTCAGCCGCCCGTCCAGCCACACGGTGCGAGTGCCGGTACGTTTTCTTGAACACTACCGCTTCCGCCTGAACACGCCGGACGAGGCCGCCGGCGTGGGCCAGGGCGGCGGCCAGCCGGGCGACGAATACCAGCAAGGTCAGGGCCAGCCCGGCGAAGGCGGCCAGGCCGGTGCGGGCGGCAACGGCGGCGGCGAACTGCGCTTCCTGCTCGAACTCAAGATCGAGGACATCGTTGACTGGATCTGGGAAGAGCTGCACCTGCCCGATCTCAAGCCGCGCACCAGCGACGCCCTCAAGGACGAAGACCTGGTGCGCGAGGGCTGGAGCCACCACGGCCCCATTTCGCGCCTGGATCGCCGCCTCACCCTGAAAGAAGCCATCAAGCGGCGCCACGCCCAGGCCGAAGACGCCGCCCCATTCTCCGACGAAGACCTGCGCTTTCGCCAGCTGGCGCGGCGCCAGCGCCCCGCTACCGACGCCGTGGTGGCGCTGGTGCTGGACGTCTCGGGCTCGATGGACGAAGAGCGGCGCAAGCTGGCCAAGTCGTTCTTCTTCTGGGTGGTGCAAGGCCTGCGGCGCCAGTACGGCAGCGCACTGGAAATCGTCTTCATCGCGCATACCGACCAGGCGTGGGAAATCACCGAAGAACAGTTCTTCCAGGTGACCGCCACTGGCGGCACCACCGCCTCCAGCGCCTTCAAGCTGGCGCTGGACGTGTTCGCCAAGCGCTATCCCACGCGGCGCTACAACCACTACCTGTTCTACGCCTCGGACGGCGAAAACTTCCCCGAAGACCGCAACCAGGCCGACAAACTCTTGTGCCAGCTGGGCGACATCGTCAACTTCATGGGCTTCGTCGAGACGCCGCAAAACCCGAACGAAGCGGGGCTCTCCGAAACGGGCCGCCTGTTTCATGCGCTGGCCGCGCGCAACTACCCGGTCGGCACCTACACCATGCACGAACGCGGCGACGTCTGGAACGCCGTGCGCCGCTTCTTCCAGCACGAGGCCAGCGCGGCCCTGCGCCAGGAGGCCTGACATGCAAGCCGCTCATACCCAGGGCATGGAGCAGCTGACACGCTATATGCCCAAGATCGAGGCACTGGCCGCGCGCAACAAGCTGGACTATGATCCGGTCGATTTCGAGCTGGTGCCCAACACCTTCATGATGGAGGTGGCCGTCTACGGCCTGCCGATCCGCATGCCGCACTGGTCGTTCGGCGTGCGCTACATCCACCAGCAGGTGCAGCACCGTATGGGCGGCTCGCACATCTTCGAGGTGGTGTTTCCCGGCAACCCCAACCGCGCCTACCTGGTCACCGACAACGGCCTGGCGCAAAACACCCTGGTGACGGCCCACGTCCTGGGTCATGCCGATTTTTCCAAGAACAACGCCCTGTTCGCCCGCATGCAGCAGCAGGTGGGCTACCACATCGTCGCCGAGGCGGCGGAACGGGCGCGCAACATCCAGGCGGCCATCGAAGAGCACGGCCAGCAGCGCGTCGAGGCCGTGCTGGACGCCGCGCTGGCGCTGGAACAACACATCGACATCAATCAGCCGATTCACCGGCCCGATTATCCGACCCACATCCTGCCCAAGTCCGGCCCCAAGCCCTCGGGCTTTCGCTCGCGCTACGCCGCGCTGCCCGGCGAGCAGGCGCCCCCCATCCGGCGGCGCACGCGCGCGCCCATTCCGCCCTACCCGGAATCCGACCTGCTGTGGTTCATCGCGCGCTACGCACCCGACATGGACGGCTGGGAGCGCGACATCTTCCTGGCCGTGCGCGAAGAGTCGTTCTATTTCTACCCGGTCTTTGCCTGCCAGATCATGAACGAGGGCTGGGCCAGCTACTGGCACGCGCGACTGCTGCGCGAGGCCGATTTCCTGCCCAACGACCTCTACCTGGACGCCATCAAGTCGCACTCGGACGTGATCCGCCCCTACGCGCAGGGCAAAGAACTCTCGCTGTCGCTCAACCCCTACCACGTCGGCTTCACGATGTGGGAAGACATCATCGAGCGCCACGGTCTGGAAGCGGCCCTGCGCATCCGCAGCGAAGAAGATGACTTCAGCTTCATCCGCAACCACCTGGACGAAGCCCTGGCCGAGAAGCTGCAGCTGCTCAGCTACCGCGTACGCGACGACCCCGCGACGGGCACGCGCATCCGCATCGAAAACGCCGACATCAAGACGCTGCGCGAACAGCTGATCGCGCCGAAATTCAATTTCGCCGCACCGCGCATCCAGGCCGTCAGCCTGAGCAACGACGGCAGCCTCGCCCTGCGCCACGACCACGCGTCGGACGGGCGCGGCCTGGATCTGGAACGCGCCCAGAAAGTGCTGGAATACCTGGGGCGGGTCTGGCGGCGCCCCCTGGCCCTGGAGACCATCGACGCACAGGGCAAACCCAAGACGCTGAGCACGCGCTAAGCGGGCCAGACAGGCCACGGGCCAGCGCCGCACCCCGGTGCGCGCCCCGCCCAGCCTCTTCAGACATCAAACCTGAGCGGATGCGCCACCCTGCGCGGCCTTGCGCGCCGCGCGCTCGCGCTCGGTGCGCTCGGTGACGTCCCGGGCCATGGCGACGGCACCCACGGCTTCACCCGCGGAATCGCACACCAGGGCGAAAGTCATTTCCACATAGAGCTTGCGCCCGTCCTTGTGCAGGCCGCGCGTCAGCGTGGGGCGCCCCCCCAGCTTCAGGCGGCCGCGCTCCATGGCGGCCTCGAACCCCGCCCAATGGGCCGCGCGCAGGTGCTCGGGGATGATGAGATCCAGGTTTTGCCCCAGTGCCTCGCTGGCTGGGAAACCGAACAAGGCAGTGGCCGCCGCGTTCCAGCGCTGGATGTCGCCTGCCCGGTCGGCATAGATGAGCGCATCGGTGGTCTGCTCGATGATCCATTCAGCCAGCTGGGGGGATTCATGCATGGTCGGGGCTCCGAAAGAAGAAAGGGACGCCGACACAGCCCCTGCGCGACGCTGGCCGACACTCCCTCTCTTTATACCGCCGCCCTCCCGGTACACCAAATCGCTGTGTCTCCCCACCCACGCGCGGCGCGCCACGCAGCGAATGCGACAAAGGGATGCCGCTGATTCTTGATGTAAGACAAATCGGGCGTTTGCCGCTACCCGTACGATGACGGCAGCAAGCCCCATCCGGGCATGCGCCTTTCGTCAAGCAAACGCCACCCTGATCAGGATGACAATGTCGCCCGCTCCCAATCGCATCGATACCTATCTCAACCGCCTGCGCCTCTGGCAGAAATTCGCCGTCCTGGCCCTGTTCGGGGTCGTGCTGGTCGCCGCGCCCTCCATCCTCTATCTGCACGAATCGGGCAAAGTCATCGACGCAACCCGGCTCGAAACGCAAGGCCTGCGGCCGCTGCATGACACACTCACGTTGCTGCAGCTGAGTCAACAGCACCGCGGCCTGTCGGCACTGGCGCTCAATGGCGACGCCAGCGCGCGCGCCGCGCGCCAGAGCAAGCAGCGCGAGGTTGATCAGGCCCTCGACACGCTGAACCAGTCGCTGCAGCAAGTCAAACACAACCCGATGCTCGATGCGGTTTGGCAGGTTGTGCGCAACAACTGGCAGTACCTCAAGGGCGGTATCGACCAAGGCCAGATCTCGAGTGCGGAGAGCTACGCGGCCCATACACAACTCAACGCCGACCTGCTGCAGCTGAAGTCGCTGCTCATGCAGGATTACGGCCTGAGCTTCGATCCCGATGCCCAAGGCTATTACCTCATCACGGCGGCGCTGGACGAAGCCCCTCGTCTGACCGAGCTGTTCGGCCAGACGCGCGGGTTTGGCGTCGGTCTGCTGGCCCAACACCAGGCCTCGCCCGAGCAGCGCATCGAGCTGCGTGTGCTGATGGATCGCGCGCAAGAGCACTACCAAGCCCTGAGCAACGCACTGGCCAACGCAGGCCGACTGAACCCCAGCCTGGGCGATACGCTCAAACCCAGCAGCCAGGCGGCGCTCGACAGCGCCAGGCAGGCGATCGCCCTGGCTCAGGCACAGATCATCCGCGCCAGCACGCTGCAATTTCCCGCCAACGACTACATGCGGCAGTTCACGAGTGCCATCGACGCGCAATTCCAGCTGAACGAGGCCGTGCTCGTGCAGCTGCAGGCCCTGCTCACCAGCCGCGCCGACGCGCTCGTCGCCAGTCGCTACCTGCTGGGCGGGCTCATCGTCCTGCTCAGCCTCATCGCCGCCTATGTCAACTGGCGCATCACGCGGGCCCTGCTGCGCCAGCTGGGCGGTGAACCCGCCTACGCCGCCTCGATCCTGAACCGCATCTCGGAGGGTGATCTGGCCGTCCCCATCACCCTGCAAACGGGAGACCAATCCAGCCTGCTCTTTGCCATGCAGGACATGCGCGACCACCTGGCAGCCATCGTCGGCAACGTGCGCCACGGGGCCGATTCCATCGCCAGCGCCTCGGCGCAGATATCGGCGGGCAACCTCGATCTGTCCTCGCGCACCGAACAGCAGGCCAGTTCGCTCACTGAGACCGCCGCCACCACCGAACAGATCACATCCACCGTGCGCCAGAACGCCGAGAACGCCCAGCAGGCCAACACGCTGGCCGCGGCGGCGGCGCAGTCGGCCACCGAAGGCGGGGCCATCGTGCACCAGCTGGTGGCCACCATGCGGGACATCAACAGCCGCTCGGCCCAGGTGACTGAAATCATCAGCGTGATCGACAGCATCGCCTTCCAGACCAACATCCTGGCACTCAACGCGGCGGTCGAGGCGGCCCGCGCGGGCGAACAGGGCCGCGGCTTCGCCGTGGTGGCCGCGGAGGTGCGCGGGCTCGCCCAGCGCAGTGCGGCGGCCGCCAAAGAAATCA
Organism: Castellaniella caeni NBRC 101664; assembly: GCF_001592225.1. Classification (GTDB taxonomy): domain Bacteria; phylum Pseudomonadota; class Gammaproteobacteria; order Burkholderiales; family Burkholderiaceae_B; genus Castellaniella; species Castellaniella caeni. Next base: position 35,594 of record NZ_BCWN01000004.1, read on the forward strand.
AGGGCCTCATCGACACCTCGGTGCAGGCAACCGCCCTGGGCAACCAGCAGGCCGCCCAGGCGGGCAGCACCATGGAGCAGATCGTCGCCGACGTTCAGCGCGTCACCCACATCATGGGAGACATCAGCGCGGCCAGCCGCGAGCAGACCACCGGCATCGAAGAGATCAACGTCGCCGTCACTCAGATGGACGACGTCACGCGCCAGAACGCCAGCCTGGTGGAAGAATCCGTGGCCGCCGCCGCCAGCCTGAAAGACCAGGCCGAGCACCTGGCGCGGCTGATGGCTTTCTTCCATCTGGGCGGGCTGGACGAGCCCCACGCGGCCGACGACGCAGTCCGCGCACCCGCCACCAGGGCCACGGCGCGGCTGGCCCTCAGCGCCGAGGCCGTGTGACAAAATCGCAACGGATTCAAGCGTCGATCACGGGCGAAACACCAGGGGTTGATACAGGGTTTACCCTTAAATTCTATAATTTTTAAAAATCAAACAGACGTTTGATTGAAGTCCATGGATCCGCCCGGTTCCATGGACTTCATCGCATCCACGCCCCGACCCTCCCCGCACGACGACATGAATCAACCGCACCCAGAGTCTTTTTCCATCAACCGCAGCGCCCATCATGCCGACCGGGTCATGCTGCCGCTACTGTGGGTGCTGTTCGCCACGTCGCTGGGCCTGGCCCCCTGGCACGATACCTGGACGCTGGCCCTGCTGGTCGGCCTGCCACTGGCCCTCGTGCCCACCGCCCTCATCCTGTGGCTGCCGGGACACAAGGCCACCCGCGTCACCGTGGCCGTCGTCTTCATGCTGTTCTGCGCTCTGCAAATTCATCAGTCCATGGGCACCATCGAGCTGCACTTCGGCATCTTCGTACTGCTGGCCGTCCTGCTGTGCTACCGCGACTGGTCGGTGATCCTGATCGCCGCTGCGGTGGTCGCGCTGCACCACCTCAGCTTCAACACCCTGCAGACGCTGGGCTACCCGACTTACTGCTTCACGCAGCCCGGCCTGGGCCGCGTCCTGGCGCACGCCGCCTACGTGGTGGTGGAAGCCGGATTCCTGTGCTACATCGCCCACTGGATGCGCAAGGACGCCCGCCAGGCCGACGAACTGACCCAGATGGTGAGCCAGCTGATGGACGCCGGGCAGATCCGCCTCGCGCTGTCTGAACAGGCGCCCGCCAGCCCGGCTGCCACAGTACTCTATCAGGTGCTGCAGGCCATCGCCGCCGCAGTCGCCAATGTGCAGGCCCAGGCGCTGTCCATCGACCAGGCGCTGGGGCGCCTGCGCGACGGCAACGAAACCGTCAGCCAGGGTGCCGACCACCAGGCCGACGCCATCGCCCAGGCGGTCGAATCCATCCGCGCACTCACCGACTCATTGAGCGCTGACCGCGAACGCACCGAAAGCGCCGAGCAGGCCGTGCTGCAGACCACGGTTCTGGCCCAGGAAGGCAGCCGCATCATGCGCCAGTCCGTGGACAGCATGCACGCCATGGAAACACTCTCCCGACAGATCGAGGACATCACCACGCTCATCGACGGTATCGCGTTCCAGACCAACATCCTGGCGCTCAACGCCTCGGTGGAAGCCGCCCGCGCGGGCGTGCACGGCAGAGGCTTTGCCGTCGTAGCGGGCGAGGTGCGCACGCTGGCCCAACGCAGTGCCGAGGCCTCGCAGCAGATTCGCAAGCTGATCAGTTCCAGCAGCCAGCAGGTCGGCGAAGGCACGGCGCTCATCGAGCGCAGCGGCGGCATCATGCAGCAGCTTGCCGAAGGCGTTCAGGGGCTGTCGCACACGCTGTCGCAATTTCTCCAGGCCAACCGCGACCAGGGCGAACAGATTCTGGAGCTGGAACAATCGATGTCCCAGGTGCAGACCATCGCCCAAGACAATCTGCGCGAGGCGCAGGACGCCGAAGAGCAGGTGCAACAGCTGGGCCTGGGCGCCCGGCGGCTAAGGCTGGCCGTGGGCCGGATGGCAGTATGAACGCAACGATGTAAACGCGCGTATCCAATCGGTTCTAGAATAGCGGCCTCAAAGGTCGCTTTCATGACACCCACGTCCCTCCATTTGTCGATTCGCCGCCTCGCGCTCTGGGGGCTGGCCTGCCTGTTGCTGGCCGCGGGCGCGCCAGCCTCGGCGACGGCCCACTGCGCGGCGGGCACGGTGCTGGCCTTCGTGGCCCACGCGGACGACGACCTGCTGTTCATGAACCCGGATCAGCAGGCCAGCATCGCGCGCGACCAATGCCTGCACACGGTGTACCTGACGGCGGGCGATCGGGGCGAAGGCCTGCCGTACACACGGGCGCGCGAACGCGGCCTCATGGCCGCCTACGCCGAGATGGCGGGCGCGGCCAACCGCTGGACGACCGACAGCCTGGACGTCGCGGGCCACCACCTGGTGCGCCATACCTTGCGGGCCCACCCCGAGGTGCAGCTCATCATGCTGCGCATCCCCGACCCCTGGCTGGGCCGCGGCTGGGGCAGCCTCACGCCGCTCAGCCGCCTGGAATCCGTCGCCGGAACCCAGGTGCGGGCCTACGCGCCCTACCCCGAGCACTACACACGCGCAGCATTGGTGGATCTGCTGGCGGGCCTCATCCGCGCGCAGCAGCCCAGCGTCATACGTCTGATGGACGCCTCGATCGCGATTCCGTATACCCAGCTGTGCTGGCGCTGCGTCGGCCACGATCACCCAGACCATATCGCCAGCGCCCGCCTGGTCATCGACGCCATGCGCCAGGCGCCGGGCCCGTACCGCGCCCAGGCCTACCTGGGCTACCCCAGCCAGGAACGCCCGGCCAATCTGCGCGCCACGCAAAAGGCGCTGAAAACGGGCACGTTCTTGCACTACATGGCCAACGACCCGCGCTACTGTCGGCCCCAGGCACCCTGCTCGCGGCCCAAAGGGCCCGAAGCCGCCTGGGTCTGGCGCCAGTACCCCATCCCGGCAAGCAAGCCGCCCCGCTGAAGCGGCTGTGGCTGCGGCCGCGAGACAGCGGCAAGTCAAAGGGGTTTGTTTAAAGGGGTTTGTTTAAAGCTTGCTTAAAGGGGCTTGTCCTGGCCGGGCGGCTGACACACCGTCAGCACGGCCAGGTCTTTGCGGCTCAGTTCGCCCGCCTGCCGGGCTTTTTCGAGCAGGTCGGGGCGGCGCTGCGCCGTCAGCTGCAGCGAGCGCGCGCGACGCCATTCGGCGATGCGCGCGTGATGGCCCGATAAAAGGGTGTCGGGCACGGGCAGGTCGCGCCAGACCTCCGGACGCGTGTAGTGCGGACTGTCCAGCAAGCCGTTGAGCGCGGGATTGAAGGAATCCTGCACCGCCGACTGGGCATCGTGCAGCACGCCGGGCAGCAGGCGCACGACGCTGTCGATAAGCACCATGGCACCCAGCTCCCCCCCCGACAGGACAAAGTCGCCCAGGGAGACTTCGAGATCGACGTACTGGTCGATGAGGCGCTGATCCACCCCTTCGTAGCGGCCGCAGATGAAAATGGCCCCGCTGCCCTGGGCCCAGACCTGGGCCCGCGCCTGATCGTGGGTTTGTCCCGCGGGCGACAGCAGCACCACGGGCGCCGCGTGCGCATCGGGGTCGGCACGCGCGGCCAGGCGCGCCTGGCGCACGGCCTCGATGGCCTGGGCCAGCGGCTCGGCCATCATCACCATGCCCGGCCCGCCACCAAAGGGGCGGTCGTCCACGGTGCGATGCACGTCGGTGGTGAAATCGCGCGGGTTCCAGGTGTGCAGCGCCCAAAGGCCCCGCTGATGCGCACGCCCGGTGACGCCGTGGTCGCACAGCGCCGCGAACATTTCGGGAAACAGGGTGATCAGATCAAAGCGCATGCCGCGACTCAAAAATCGGCGGGCCAGTCGCTCTCGATGCGCCGCCCGGCGATGTCCACGTGCTGGACGTGGGCGGCGACGAATGGCACCAGCACCTGCAGCGGACGCCCCTTGGCATCCGCTTGCGCCTGCCACTGGCCCGCCGTATCGAGCTGCCCGCGCACCACCTGCAAGAGGGCATGCGCGCCGTTGTCCAGCACCTGGTCGACCCGCCCCAGCAGCGTCAGAGCGCCAGCCTGCGACAGGCCGTAGAAGTCGCAGCCGATCAGATCGACCCAGTAGTATTCATCGGCTTCGGCGGCGGGAAACGCCGTCCGCGGCACCCAGACCGTCTGGCCGCGCAGCGCCTCGGCCGCATCGCGATCGGCCAACCCTTCGGCCTGCACCACCAGAAACTGGCCGCCCTGGTGGCGGCAGCTGCGGATGGTCAGGGCGCGCGGGTTTTCGTGCGCACGCGACAAAGCGCCCGGATCCAATGATGAATCGGGCGCCTTGAGCCACCAGGTCGGCGCATTGAACAGGGCATCCGCCTGCGGCGAATAGGCCTGCACCTTGAGCTCGCCGCGCACGCCGTGTGCTGCCGTCACGCGCCCGACCTCGACCAGATCGTCAGGGACGAGCGGGCCGGAAGACGCGTGGCTGACCATGCTCGGCATGCCGCTTAAGCAGCGGCCGCGACCTTGGCGGAGTATTCCTTGACCAGACGATCGACCGTGCCCGACAGCTGTGCGCCGTTGGACACCCAGTGCTGCACGCGATCGAGCGCAATGCGCAGGCCTTCCTGGCCTTCACCGGCCACCGGGTTATAGAAACCCACACGCTCGATGAAGCGACCATCGCGGCGATTGCGCGAATCAGCAGCAACGACATTGTAGAAGGGACGCTTCTTCGAGCCGCCGCGGGCCAGACGAATCACAACCATTGATAATCCTTTGATAAATCGGTGTAAAACACGAAATTCTAGCACCTCGCATCCAGACTTCGCAATGGCTTGTCTGGATACACCTGGCGCCAGGCCATGAAAAACAACAGAACAGCGCTTCGAGCCGGGCCTCAAGAGGCCGGACGCCGCTGTACGTAGTGCACCGTCACGCCATCGTCGCGCGCATGCTGGGCCAGCAGAGGGTTGCCCGTCTGCTGGCAAAACGCCTGGAAATCGCGCCCGGCATGGGCGTCGGTGGTCAGCACGGCCAGCACCTGGCCGCCCTCGAGACGCGCCAGGGCTTTTTTGGTGCGCAAGATGGGCAGGGGGCAGTTCAGCCCCCGCGCATCGACCTCTTGGTCGGCCTGCGGCAGGGCGTCGGCCATCAGGCCGCCCCCAGCCGCGCGCGCAGCCAGGCCGCCACCCCCGCCACCGCGCCATCGAGCGCGGCGACGTCCGAGCCGCCGCCCATGGCCATGTCGGGGCGCCCGCCGCCCTTGCCGCCCACCTGGGCCGCCACGGCGCCCACCAGATCGCCCGCCTTGACGCGCGAGGTGAGTTCGGCGCTGACCCCGGCCACCAGGCTGATTTTGTCGTCGGTGACGGCCGCCAGCAGGATGACCGCGTTGGAGAGCTTGGACTTCAGTTGATCCATCATGCCGCGCAGCGCCTTGGGATCGACCCCATTGAGGCGCGTGGCCAGCAGCTTGACGCCCGCCACATCGACCGCCTGCCCCGCCAGGTCGGAACCGGCCGCCGCGGCCAGCTTGTCTTGCAGGCGCGCGAGCTCGTGTTCGGTGTGGCGCGCCTGCTGCTGCAAGGCCTGGATGCGGTCGGGCACGTTTTCCGTCTGCGTCTTGAGCAGGCCCGCCGCCGCGTGCAGCACCCCCTGGGTATGTTGCACCCAGGCCAGCGCATTGCGCCCGGTGATAGCCTCGACACGGCGGATGCCGGCGGCCACGCCGCCCTCGGAGACGATCTTGAACAGGCCGATGTCGCCCGTGCGCGCCACGTGGGTGCCGCCGCACAGCTCGCGCGAAAAGCCGATGTCGAGCACACGCACGACGTCGCCGTATTTTTCGCCAAACAAGGCCATCGCCCCGCCCGCGACCGCCTCGTCGTAGCTGAGATGCTGCGTACGCACCGCCTGGTTGGCCAGCACTTCGTCATTGACGATGGCCTCGACCCGCGCGATCTGCTCGGGCGTCATGGGCGCGTCGTGGGCGAAGTCGAAGCGGGTTTTTTCGGGATCGACCAGCGAGCCGCGCTGCTGCACGTGTTCGCCCAGCACCTGGCGCAAAGCCTTGTGCATCAGGTGCGTAGCCGAGTGGTTGCGCATGGTGTCGGCGCGGCGCTGTTCATCGACCTGTGTACCGACGACGTCACCCACGGAGAGCGTGCCTTCGAGCAGGCTGCCATGGTGCCCGAAGACCGTGCTTTGAATCTTTTGCGTGTCGGCCACCTGGAAGCGCGCCGCGGCGTTGCTGATGAGGCCAGTGTCGCCCACCTGGCCGCCCGACTCGGCATAGAACGGCGTGGCGTCGAGTACGACGACGGCATCCTGGCCCTGTGCGATCGAGGGCACGGCCGTGCCATCGACGTAGAGCGCCGTGATGCTGGCCTGCCCCTGCAGGTGTTCGTAGCCGTCGAAGCGCGTGGCCACTCCGTCGTAGGACAGGCCGGCGGCCGCCTTGAACTTGCCTGCGGCGCGGGCCTGCTCGCGCTGATGCGCCATGGCGTGTTCAAAGCCGTCGAGATCGACCGCGATCTTGCGCTCGCGGCAGATGTCGGCGGTGAGGTCGACCGGGAAGCCGTAGGTGTCGTACAGGGTGAACAGCGTCTGGCCATCCAGCGCCTGCCCCACGGGCAGTTCGGCCAGGGCCGCCTCGAGGATGCGCATGCCGTTTTCGAGGGTTTCGCCAAAGCGCTCTTCTTCCTGGCGCAGCACCTGCTCGACGCGCGCCTGCTGGGCGGCGAGTTCGGGATAGGCCGCCCCCATCTGGGCAACCAGATCGGCCACCAGACGATAGAAGAACACCCCTTTCTGGCCCAGCTTGTGACCATGGCGCAGAGCGCGGCGGATGATGCGGCGCAGCACGTAGCCGCGCCCCTCGTTGCCGGGAATGACGCCGTCGACCACCAGGAAGCTGCAGGCGCGGATGTGATCGGCGATGACCTTGAGCGAATTGTCGCCAAGGTCGGTTGCACCGGTCTCGCGCGCCGCCGCGCGGATGAGGTTCTGAAAGAGGTCGATCTCGTAGTTGGAATGCACGTGCTGCAGGACGGCGGCAATGCGTTCCAGCCCCATGCCGGTATCGACACAGGGCTTGGGCAAGGGGTTCATGTTGCCCTGGGCGTCGCGCTCGAACTGCATGAACACGAGGTTCCAGATTTCGATGTAGCGATCGCCGTCTTCTTCGGGCGAACCCGGAGGGCCGCCCCAGATGTCGGGGCCGTGATCGTAGAAAATTTCCGAACAGGGGCCGCAGGGGCCGGTGTCGGCCATCTGCCAGAAATTGTCGGACGCGTAGCGCGCGCCCTTGTTGTCGCCGATGCGGATGATGCGCTCGACCGGCACCCCCACCTGCTTGGCCCAGATGTCGTAGGCCTCGTCGTCTTCCTGGTAGACGGTCACCCACAGTTTTTCCTTGGGCAGACCGTAAATTTCGGTGAGCAGCGTCCAGGCGTAGCGGATGGCGTCTTGCTTGAAGTAGTCGCCGAAGCTGAAATTGCCCAGCATCTCGAAGAACGTATGGTGCCGGGCCGTGTAGCCCACGTTTTCGAGGTCGTTGTGCTTGCCCCCGGCGCGCACGCAGCGCTGCGCCGTCGTGGCCCGATGGTAAGGCCGGGTGTCCTTGCCGGTGAAGACGTCTTTGAACTGCACCATCCCCGCGTTGGTGAACAGCAGGGTGGGATCGTTGCCCGGCACCAGTGGCGACGACGGCACGATCTGATGCCCTTTGGATTCAAAAAAGGACAGGAACTTCTGACGGATTTCGGAGGTTTTCATTCGTTTGACCGCAAGGGGAAACCAGCCCGCCATTATAAATGGCTTTTGCACCAGCGCTTGGGCGGTCGTTGCCGCACTGCTGCCGCACCGCCGCCCCGCGTTACCAATGGCTGTGCCCCACCACCCGCCGACCCGGCCACTGCGCCGGGCCGCGTGCCACCGCGCATCAGGCGTAGGCGGGTTCGTGCATGGCTTCGATGGCGGGATAGAACTCGTGATTTTCACGCACCATCCGGGTATGTACGCTTTTCAGCACCGTATTGGCGTCGGCGCGAAAGCCATCGGGGTCTTTGGTGAGCAGCGTGGCGTTGCTCCAGCGGCGGGCGAAGTTGATGAAGGACGTGGCGATGCCCTGCATGTCGTCCTGGTAGGCGCGACTCATGCGTGCCATGTGGTCGTCGCCGCTGCGCTCGAGCGACGGATACAGGATGCGGTCTTCGATGGCCAGGTGCTGGGTGACCACCTGCGCCAACGCCTTCAGCTCGTGGGCGATATCGACCGCGTAATCGGCGACCCCCTGGTGAGTCAGCTTGCGCAGCGTGGCAATGCCGCTGAGGATTTCAACGTGATGATTCTTGAAGCGATCGATATTCATGGTGAGTTTCCCTCGTCGAACGGCCCGGCTGTTTCAGCCGGATAAGATGCATATTAAATGAATCTTTTAAAGCCGACAACAAAATAATCAGTGAAAACCCTAAGCAATTGATATTCAAGTGCTTATATTGTCCAATCACGGCAAGCAACACGCGCTGTCAAGCCGTCGCAGGGGCTGGTCACAGCAGATTTTCGTAATTTTCCTGGCCTGCCTCGGGTTCCCAGGAGTGGCTGGCAAGCCAGGCCCGGATGCGCGCCACGGCCTGCGAGCGCAATTGCGACACCCTCCCTTCCGTCACCTGCAGGACGGCGGCGATTTCCTTTTGATTGAGGTCTTGCTCGAACTGCAGGGACAGCAGCAGCTGTTCGCGTTCGGGCAGGTTTTCGATGGCCTGCACCAGCACCCGACGCAAGCCATCGCGCATCAGCCAGTCGAGCGGATTGCCCTCGCCGCCCGCCGCGTCGAGCAGCGCGCCGCCGTCCAGACCCTCGCGGTGCTGCACCAGGTCCTCGACCATCAGCACCTGCACGCCATGGGCTTCTTCGAGCAATGTCTGGTATTCGGCCAGCCCGACCCCCATTTCCTGCGCGATCTCGGTCTCGGTGGGCGGGCGCAGCAGCTGGTGGTGCAGCGCCTGCACGGCCTGTTCGATGCTGCGCGCCTTGGTGCGCACGCTGCGCGGCAGCCAGTCCTGGCCGCGCAGCTCGTCGAGCATGGCGCCCCGGATGCGCGTGATGGCATAGGTTTCAAACTGGGCCTCGGGTTGCTCTTGGTAGCGGCGCACGGCATCGAGCAGGCCGATCATGCCGGCCTGCATGAGGTCGTCGAGCTCGACGCTGGCGGGCAGGCGGCCAATGAGGCCCAGCGCCTGACGGCGCACGAGCGGTGCATACTGAGCGATCAGCTGGCCCTCGGACGGAAACATCAGACAACCCGTGACGAACGATTCAAAGCAGCAGTATGCACCAGCTCGCCTGCCCGCGTCCCGCGAAGAAGACCGGCTTTCACCTGGGTTTTCACGGGCTTTCCCACCTGGACGAAAGCCGCGAACAAGCCCCCAAACAAGCCCTAAACTTTTGTCCAGACCTGCCGTTACAGGTGCAGGAGCATTTCAGACGAATGGCTCGACGCGTCTGTTCCAGCCATTCTTTTCAGGACACAGCAACGAATTCCGCAAAGGAACGCACATGATCAACCCCATCGGCAACCAGCTCACCCCCGCCAATCTGGGGTTGAATCCCGCGGCTTCCGACTACCCCGCCGTCCGGGCCCCGGCGGCCCAGCAGGTCGCGCCCCCCGGCGACACCCAATCCAGCCTGTTTCAGGACGCCAGCCAGGACAACTCGCTGCTGAAGCAGCAGCCCGAGCCCCCGAAGTCATCACTGGAAAAGGCGCTCGACGCGGTCAACGACAGCCTCAAGGCCTGGTCCACCGGCATGCGCTTTGACATGGATGAAGACGCCCACCAGCTGGTGGTGTCCATCGTCGACAGCGAAACGGGCAAAGTGCTGCGCAAGATCCCCTCCGAGGCCATGCTGCGCATCGCCCGGATGATCGCCCAGTTCCAGGGCACCGGCGTCGATACCCAGGCCTGAAAAACCAAACAGTAATTGAATCGAGCCACACTCACCGGTTTTGCCGCAAGCGATTCCAGATCATAATGGCTCAAACGGAGTACACACCATGGCAACAGTCTCTTCGCTCGGCCTTTCGGGCCTGCCCCTCACCGATCTGCTCACCAACCTGCAGAACAACGAAAGCCAGTCGCTGGTACTGATCAAGAACCGCCAGACCGACGCCCAGAACAAGCTCTCGGCCTACGGCAAGCTCAAAGACGCCATTTCCGCCTTCCAGAAAACCGCCGACGCCGTGGTCAAACCCGAAGCCTTCGGCGCGATGGCCGCCACCACGGGGTCGGACGCCTTCTCCGTCACGACCACCCCCCAGGCCATCGCCGGGCAGTACTCCGTCAACGTCAATCAGCTCGCCACTTCGCAAACCCTGGTGTATGCCGGGCAAACCGACCGCACCACCAGCATCGGCACAGGCGGCACGCTGTCGGTCACGCTGGCAAACGGCGAAACCAAAACACTGGATCTAGGCGACGACACGTCGCTCAATGGCCTGGCCAAGGCCATCAATGCCGATAAAGACATTGGCATCAACGCCACCATCGTCAACGACGGCAGCGGCACGCCCTATCGCCTGCTGCTCACCGGCCGCGAAACCGGGGCCGACAACGCCGCGACGTCCATTTCCGTGACGGGCAACGACGACCTCAACACGTTCCTGCAATACAACGGCAGCGACACCGCCACGGTCACCCAGGGCCAGGCGGCGCAAGACGCCGAACTCACCATCAACGGCATCGCCATCCACAGCGGCAGCAACGTCATCGACAACGTCATCGACGGCGTGAAACTGACGCTGAACAAGACCACCACCGAGGCTACCAGCCTCAACCTCACGCAAGACAACACGGCTGCCAAGAAGGCCGTCAGCGATTTCGTCAAGGCCTACAACAGCCTGCTGGACACCATCGACGCGCAAACCAAGTACGACACCACCAGCCAGACCTCGCAACCGCTCACGGGCGATTCCGTCACCCGCTCGGTGCAAACCAGCATGCGCGACGCAATCTCCGGGGCCTTCGACCCCACACAGGGCCTCAACCTCAGCCAGGCCGGCATCACCACCGACCCCAAGACGGGTCGGCTCTCGGTGGACGACGCCAAGCTGGACAAGGCCCTGAGCGACAACCCCGACGCGGTCAAGTCCCTGTTCTCGGGCGACCTGGGCGCAGGCAAGCGGGTCAGCCAGGCCGCCGACTCCTTCATCAAGTTCGACGGCAAGCTCACCAACGCCACCGACGGCCTGAACAAGACCATCGCCGACATCAAGAAACAATACGATCAAGAATCCGATCGCATCGACCAGCGCATGGAAACCTACCGGGCGCAATTCACCCAGCTTGACACCATGGTGTCGCAAATGAATTCGCTCACCAGCTATCTGTCGCAGCAGTTCAGCGCCCTGAGCGCCAGCAAGGGCTGAAACACGCCATGACCTACGTACCTCGCTCCCGCACGGCGCGGGCCACCGGCTCTTATGCCACCATCGGCCTCGAAACCGAGGTGCTCAGCGCCTCGCCCGAGCGCCTCATCTCGCTGCTGTTTCGCGGGGCGCTGACGGCGCTGTCCCAGGCACGTTACCATCTGGAAAGCGGCAACATCGCCGAACGCGGCAAGGCCTTGTCCAAGGCGATCGACATCATCGACTCCGGCCTGAAGGCCGGCGTCGATACCGAACGCGGCGGCGACGTCGCGAAACTGCTGATCGCCTCATACGAAGTCATCACCCGCGACCTGATGCTGGCCAACCTGCACAACGACGCGGACAAGCTGGCGGCGGCCACCAAGCAGCTCGGCGACCTGGCCGACGCCTGGTACACCGCAGTCGATCCCCAATTCAAGACCCCTTCTGCAAACCACTAATCCATAGGGGTACAGCCATTGAGCGCGCCACCTGATACTCTCCTGCAGCACTACCAGGCGATCGCTGACATCTCGTCGCGCATGCGCGCCTTGGCCCAGTCTCAGCGTTGGGACGAACTCGTCGAGCTGGGCACGCACTACCACCAGGCCGTCGAACGGCTGCAAAAAATGGCGCCACTCGACGACGAGCAAAAAGCCGCACGACGCGACCTGCTCGCGCGCATCCTCGACGACGACGCCCACATCCGTCAGCTGGTCGCCCCCGAGCTCGACCGGCTGAGCCACCTGCTGGGCACGATCAAGCGCCAACGCACCGTCCTGGAAACCTACTACAGTACCGTCCGGCCCCGGTAAGCCATGAGTATCGGGGCCCCCTCCAACCTCGGCACTCTGCTCATCCAGCGGCTCGACCAGACGCTGGGCACCACGCTGAGCCAGCAAGCCAACGTCGTATCGGGCGCCGGGCCGCAGGCCGTACCTCAGCCAGGCACTCCGGAAAACCCCACCGCACTGCGGAACCCGGCCCAGCGCGACCCGAAAGAATCGGTCGACCGGGCCGGCAGCCAGGGACAACAGCGCGCCGCAGTGGGCAAGGCCGTGCGCGAGATGCAGCTGGACAACCTGCTGGGGCGCGCCACGACGTTTCGTGGGGCCACCCAGTCGGCGCCCACCACGCTGGGCTACGCCGCCCGCATCATCCTGGCCTTGCTCAACGAATTCCCGCAAGCCAATCAGGCCATCCAGGGGCGCAACCCGCTCGTGCAGCAATCCGGCGGCAATACAGGCGGCGGCACCGGCGCCAGCGGCGGCGCACAGGCCACGGGCCAGCTGCCGCCGCCCCCGGCGGCACAGTCCGCGGCGGCCAGCTCGCCCGGCCCGCTGGGCAGCGCCACCCGGCTCTGGGCCCAGCTCGCCAGCGCCCTGAACCAGCCCGGCGCACTCAGCGCGCAGTTTGCCCAGGCGCTGTCGCAGTCGATCCAGACCAGCGGCCTGTTCTACGAGTCGCACCTGGCGCAACTGGCCGCCGGCAAGACCACCGCGCAGGCCCTGCAACAAGAACCACAGGGGCAGATCCGGCCACAGGCCGATCCCGCCGGCGGGGCGGATACCGCCGCCCGCCCCGCGGGTGCACCGCCCAATTCGCTGGCCGCGCTGGTGCAGCAGGCCCAGCCGGACACGGTCGGCGGCCAGGGCCAGGGCGCGCCCGATGCCGCCAGCACGGCGACGGCGGGCGGCACCGCGGGCACGCAAAACGCCGCCGTCGGCAATGCCCCGCCTCCGGTTCCCGTCCCGGGCATCGATCCGCAATCCCAGCTGCTGGTGCGCCAGCAGCTCGAGGTGCTGGCCAACCAGGGGTTCGTCTGGCAGGGCGAGGCCTGGCCCGGCGCCGACATGCACTGGGAGGTACAGCGTCGCCAGCCCGACGACGGCAAGATGCCCCAGGCCGACCAGGAACACTGGGCGACGCAGCTCAAGCTGCGGCTGCCCACGCTGGGCGAGGTTCAGGCGCGCCTGAGCCTGTCGGGCACGCAGCTGGTGATGCGCATCACCGCGCCGCAATCGGCGGCGCGCCTGAGCCAGGCCATCGAACCCCTGCGCGCGCGCCTGTCCGCGCAGGGCTTGCAAGCCAGCCAGCTGTCGGTGATGGCGCACGACCCCGCCGACCCGGATACGGCGCACGCCGGGCGCAACACGCCGACGGCCAGGGGCGGCGCCGACGACATCGCAGCCGCCCACGCCATGTCCAGCATCGATACGTTCGAAGGCAACACCCCATGACGCAACCGACCACGTCCCACGCGGCCGACGCACAGCGTGCCAGCGCCGTGGCCATCGCCTACGACCCCAGCGACCAGGCGCCCCGCGTGGTCGCCAAGGGCTACGGCAACCTGGCCGACACGATCGTCCGTACCGCCCAGGAACACGGCCTGTACGTGCACGAATCGCCCGAGCTGGTGGGGCTGTTGATGCAAGTCGATCTCGACGCCCACATTCCGCCGCAACTCTACGTCGCCATCGCCGAACTGCTGGCCTGGCTGTACGCCCTGGACAACGACGGCCAGGGCGTCAGCAAAAAAACGGCGCCGGACACCGGCGCCTGAAACACAAAGACACGGGGCCGGGGGGCCCCGGCCAGACGCAGGGCCGCTAGACGGCCATATTGGCGATTTCCTTGTAGGCATCGACCAGGCGGTTGCGCACCTGCACCGTGGCCTGGAACGACAGCCCCGCTTTTTGCAGGTCGATCATCACGTTGCTGAGCGACACGTCGGGGTCGCCCAGTTCGAAGGCGCGGGCCTGGGCGTTGGCGGCGTTCTGGGCATGCGAAACCCGATCGAGCGAACGGGCCAGTTCGGCGGCGAAGCTGCCCTGCCCCTCGAGCGCAGCCGTCTGGGGCTGCGCCGTCATGCCTTGCGAGGCGCGCGCGACGGCGCGCATCTGGGAAAGCAGGTTTTCGACACTGGCCAGGGCTTGCGAGGTGATCATGGTCAAGGGGCAAAAGAATAGAAAGGCGGAATCCGGGAAGGCCTCACGGGGCGGCAGGCGCACGAGAGGCCTCTGCAGTAATATACGCTGCGCCGCGCGCCGGGCAGCGGGCCAATAACGGGCTCAAAGCCAGGTAGTTTGGCCGATTGCGGGCCGCGGTGTAACCATCGATATCCGACAACTAAGCCCCAAAAGCCGCGCTTTTTGGCGCTTGCCTCCACGCTAATCACCGCCATAATGGCGGCCATTGAATCCCTATTCCTGCCGCATGAGCATGCACACCATCCAGATCCCCGGTTTCTGGCCAGGGCACCGCCTGACGGCCTTTTCCGCACTGCCTGCCCGATGAACCCGATTGCCGACTGGATGAACAAAAATCCCGCCCTGGCGCGACTGACCGCCCTCCCGCGCCCCGTGCTGCTCGGCCTGGGCGCCGCGCTCGTCGCCGTCCTGGTCGTCGCCAGCCTGTGGATGCGCGAGCCGGAATACAAGACCCTGTTCTCGAACGTCGAATCGCGCGACGGCGGCGCCATCGTCTCCGTGCTGAACCAGCGCAACGTTCCTTACAAATTTGCCGACAACGGCAACACCATCCTCGTCCCCGCCGATCAGGTCTACACCCTGCGCCTGCAGCTGGCCGAACAAGGCCTGCCGCGCGGCGGCAGCGTCGGCTTCGAACTGCTCGACAAGCCGCAGTTCGGCGCCAGCCAGTTCACCGAGCAAGTCACCTACCAGCGCGCGCTGGAAGGCGAACTCGCGCGTTCCGTCGAAGGCCTGCAGCCGGTCAAGTCCGCGCGCGTGCACCTGGCCATCCCACGCCAGTCGCTGTTCGTGCGCGACCACGAGGCGCCCACCGCCTCGGTGCTCGTCACCCTCTATCCCTCGCGCAGCCTGAGCGAAGCCCAGGTCTCGGCGATCACCTGGCTGGTCTCGTCCAGCGTGCCCAAGCTCAACGCGGAAAACGTCTCCATCGTCGATCAGGATGGCCGTCTGCTGTCCAACCCCGGGGGCGAAGCCGGCCTGGACAGCACCCGGCGCAACTTCATCAGCGACATCGAGCAGCGCACCACCCAGCGCATCCTCACGCTGCTCAACCCCATCGTCGGCCCCGGCAACGTGCGCGCCCAGGTCAGCGCCAACGTCGATTTCTCGCAGCGCGAGCAGACCTCCGAGGTCTACAAGCCCAATGAAACGCCGGGCACCGCCGCCGTGCGCAGCAAACAGACCAGCGACTCCCTGCAAAACGGGGTCAATCCGCCCGAGGGCGTGCCGGGCGCGCTGAGCAACCAGGCGCCGGCCAACGCCACCGCGCCCATCCAGACCGCGCCCGCCAATCCGCCCGCCCCCGGCGCGGCCAACAACGGCGCCAATGCCGCTGGCGCGGCACAGAACACCACCCTTGGCACGAGCAGCGCCGCGCACGGTTCGGCGCGCAACGACGCCACCGTCAACTACGAAGTCGATCGCACGATCAGCCACGTCAAGCACGAGCTGGGCACGCTGCAGCGCCTGTCCGTCGCCGTGGTCGTCAACTATCGCGACAAGGACGGCGAGCCCAAGCCGCTCGACCCCGCCGAAATCGACAACATCAACGCCTTGGTGAAACAGGCCATGGGCTACTCGGCCGAACGCGGTGACACGCTCAGCGTGGTCAACAGCGAATTCACCAGCCAGGAACCCGTCGTCAAGCCCTGGGAAGATCCGGTCTACCGCGACCTGGCCCTGCAAATCGGCAAGGTGCTGCTGATCCTGGCCGTCCTGTTCTTCATCTGGCGTTCGGTCATCCGGCCCATCGTGCAAGGCTTTGCCAACGCGCAGGTCGAGCGGGTGAAGAACGAGGCGCACCTCGAGACCATGCGCGAGCAGCGCCGCCAGGACGAGCTGCGCCAATCCGAAATGAACCGCTACGAGGAAAACCTGGACACCGCCCGCGAGCTGGCACAGCGCGATCCGCGTGCCGTCGCCATGGTTCTGCGATCCTGGATGGACCCCAAAAATGCCAAATCCTGAAGTTGATCTCACCCGTTGCGCCATTCTCATGATGTCGCTGGGCGAGGACGCCGCCGCCGAGGTCTTCAAGTTCCTGTCATCCCGCGAGGTGCAGCAGATCGGCTCGGCCATGGCCAACCTGAAGCAGGTCACGCGCGCCGACGTCGATCAGGTGCTCGAAGACTTCCGTCGCGAGGCTGACCAGTTCATGGCGGTCACGCTGGGCTCGGACGACTACATCCGCTCGGTGCTCACCAAGGCGCTGGGCACCGACCGCGCTGCGGGCCTCATCGAGGACATCCTCGAATCGGGCAGCGAAGGCACCAGCACAGGCATCGACGCCCTGAACTGGCTCGAACCCAGCAACGTGGCCGAACTCATCGCCGACGAGCACCCGCAGATCATCGCCACCATTCTGGTGCACCTCGAACGCGACCGCGCCTCGGCCATCCTGGCGCTGCTCAACGAACGCCTGCGCAACGACGTAATGATGCGCATCGCCACCTTCGGCGGCGTACAGCCCTCGGCGCTGCACGAATTGACTCAAGTGCTCAACGAAGTGCTCTCGGGCCAGGGCGCCAAGCGCTCGAAGATGGGCGGCGTGCGCACCGCGGCCGAGATCCTCAACTTCATGAACACGACCGAGGAAGAAGCCGTGGTCAGCAGCCTGCGCGAAATCGACGCCGATCTCGCGCAGCGCATCGTGGACGAGATGTTCGTCTTCGACAATCTGGCCGACGTGGAAGACGCCGCCATCCAGCTCATTCTCAAAGAGATCGACACCGCCTCGCTCACCATCGCCCTCAAAGGTGCCAGCGAAGAACTCTGCGCCAAGTTCTTCAAGAACATGTCCAACCGCGCCGCCGAAATCCTGCGCGACGACCTCGAAGCCCAGGGCCCGGTGCGCATGTCGCGCGTGGAAACCGAGCAGAAAGCCATTCTCATGGTGGCGCGCAAACTGGCCGATGCCGGGCAGATCAATCTGAGCATGGGCAATGACCAGTACGTCTGAAAAGCCCTCCAGCAGTCTCCAGGCGCGCGCCCGCTGGCAGCGCTGGGAGATGGATTCACTGGAAGCCCGCCAACGCGCGCAGAACCGGCGAGTCACCGACAGCGAAGCGCACCGGGCCGAACTCGCCCGCCAGCGCACCCAGGCCCTGGCCGAGGCGCGCGAAGAAGGCCTGCGCCAGGGCTACCAGGCCGGGTTCGAACAGGGCGAACGCGAAGGCCGCGTCCAGGGGCAGGAAACCGGGCGCCAGCAGGGACACGCCCAGGGCCTGGACGAAGGGCGCGCAGAAGGCCATGCCCTGGGTCTGGCGCAAGCACAGGCCGAAGGTCGGGCTCTGGTGCAAGAGCAGGCGGCGCAGCTGGCCCACCTGGCGCAAGCCTGCGCCACGGCCCTCAACCAGCTCGAAGCCGAAGTCGGCCAGTCGCTCATCAGTCTGGCCACCCGCATTGCCGAACAGGTGCTGCATACCCAGCTGCAAGCGCACCCCGGGCACGTTCTGGCACTCGTCGAGGACGTCATGCGGGCCCGCCCCGAACCGGGCACCGCGCTGACCCTGCGCCTGCACCCGGACGACGTGGCGCTGGTCGAGGCTTTTCTCGCGCAAAATCCCGACTTCGCCGGCTATCGCCTGGTGGCTGACGAACGCATCACCCGCGGCGGCTGCATCGCCGAAACCGCGCTGGGCTCGGTCGATGCCACCCTCGAAACCCGCTGGCACCGTATCATCTCGGCACTGGGCCAGAAACCCGCCAAGCCATGAGCGCCCCGGATCAGCCCCTGGACTCGGTCGGCGCGCGCTGGCGCGCCCAGCTGGGCCTGTGCGAAGAACGCATCGAAGCGCGCCAGGCGACGCGCAGCCAGGGCCGCGTGACGCGCGCCACGGGTCTGGTGCTTGAAGCCACCGGCCTGCAGCTGCCCGTGGGCGCCGCCTGCAAGGTGCAGGTCTCCCCCGGGCGCGACCTCTGGGCCGACGCCGAAGTCGTGGGCTTTTACGGTGACACCCTGTACCTGATGCCGCAAAGTGATACCACGGGGCTGCGGCCTGGCGCCCGCCTGGTGCCCGCTGAAACGCTGCAGCTCGATCCGGTCGCCCTGCCCTCCAGCGCCAGCCCCGAACCCAG
The DNA here is from genome assembly GCF_001592225.1 of Castellaniella caeni NBRC 101664. GTDB lineage: Bacteria > Pseudomonadota > Gammaproteobacteria > Burkholderiales > Burkholderiaceae_B > Castellaniella > Castellaniella caeni. The sequence goes on from NZ_BCWN01000004.1 coordinate 54,068, forward strand.
CCACCCCGTGGGCACCGACCAGGCCCGCCACCTGCCCGTGGGCTGGGCGCTGCTGGGACGCGTGCTGGACGGGGCCGGTCGCCCGCTCGACGGCAAGCCCCTGCCCACCGACCTCGACCTCGCGCCACTCAGCGCCATCCACATCAACCCCCTGGCGCGCGCCCCCGTCGATACCGTGCTGGACGTCGGCGTGCGCGCGATCAACGGCCTGCTGACGGTGGGCCGCGGCCAGCGCATGGGGCTTTTCGCCGGTTCGGGCGTGGGCAAGAGTGTGCTGCTGGGCATGATGGCGCGCTACACGCAAGCCGACATCATCGTCGTCGGCCTGATCGGCGAGCGTGGCCGTGAAGTAAAGGAATTCATCGAGCTGAACCTGGGCAGCGACGGCCTGGCGCGCTCAGTGGTGGTAGCCGCGCCCGCCGACGTCTCGCCGCTGCTGCGCTTGCAGGGGGCCGTATACGCCACGCGGCTGGCCGAATATTTCCGCGACCAGGGCAAGCACGTGCTGCTCATCATGGATTCGCTCACCCGTTACGCCATGGCCCAGCGTGAAATCGCCCTGGCCATCGGCGAGCCGCCCGCCACCAAGGGTTACCCGCCCTCGGTCTTCGCCAAGCTGCCCGCGCTGGTCGAACGCGCCGGCAACGGCGCCCCGCAAGGAGGCCGGGCCGCAGGATCGATTACGGCGTTTTATACGGTGCTGACCGAAGGCGACGACCAGCAAGACCCTATCGCCGACTCCGCCCGCGCCATTCTCGACGGCCACATCGTGCTCTCCAGAACCCTGGCGGAATCCGGCCACTACCCGGCCATCGACATCGAAGCCTCGATTTCACGCGTGATGTCGGCCATCGTGCCTGCCAGCCAGTTCCGCTGCGTGCACCAGTTCAAGCGCATGGTGTCGCGTTACCAGCGCAACCGTGACCTGATCGCGGTGGGTGCCTATACTGCGGGAAACGACCCGGAAATCGACCAGGCCATCGAACGCTACCCCTGGCTGGAGAACTACCTGCAGCAAGGCATCGACGTCCAGGTGGACTACCCCACGGCGGTCTCCGCCCTGGCCGCCGTCCTGGGCCAGGAGCCCAACCATGCCTAAAGAAACCTCGCTCGACATCCTGATCAACCTGGCCCAGGATCGGCTCGACGAGGCGGGGCACGTGCTGGCCGACCTGAGCACGCAGCGGCGCAACGCGCAGCAGCAGCTCGGCACGCTCGACGGCTACCGCAGCGACTACGCGCGGCGCTTGCAAAGCACCACAGAAGGGGGCCTGACCGCCTCGAATTACCACAACTTTAGGCACTTTATCGCTACATTGGACGAGGCGATTTCCCAGCAAAATAGAATCATTGCCCAAATCGACACCCAGATCGAGACCGGTCGCCGCCAGTGGCACGCCGAAAAGCGTCAACTGAACTCTTACGAAACCCTGAAGACCCGCCAGCTGCGCCAGTTTCAGTACCGCGAACAGCGTCGCGAACAGCGCGCCAGCGATGAAATCTCCGCCGGCCTGTACCGACGCCAACAACCGTCACACTGAACGTGCACTCATCATGAACATACCCGTGCTCCCCGTCAGCCCCGCCGCTCCGGCACCCGCCGAAACAGCGGCGCGTCCCGCCGAAGCCGACGACAGCACGGCGGCGTTCTCCAACGTGCTCTCCAGCCAGCGCGCGCCCGACACCGCCGCCCCCCACACGGGCCCCAGCGCCGCGCGCGGCCCGGCAAAACCGGACGACGCCGACAAGCAGGCGCCGATGGGCCCCGAAGAAACCCTGGCCTTCATTCTCAGCAGCACCACGCTGCCCCTGATGCAGGCCGCCGCGCAGGCTAGGCCAGCCCAGGCCGCGGCGGATCGCGGCCTGGAAGACGCCGCGCAGCCAGCCGCCGACAACCACCGGCCGGGCAAGGCACTGGCCACGCTGGCCGCCCCCGCCGCCGACGCGCTGGTCGAAGACCCGGCGCCACAGCGCAAAGACAGCGCCGCGGCCGCGCCCCAATCCCGCGTCCTCGCCGCCCTCGCCGCCCTCGCCGCACCCGATGCGCGCGGCGGCGCCAACATCCCGGCCCAGGCCGCTGTTGCCGCCCCAGGGGATCCCGCGGCAAGCCGCGCCACCTCGCCCGCGCGCGGCGGCACCCCGGGCGGCACCAGCCTGCCGGGCAGTACCGTCGGCACCCGCCCCGGCGAAGCCGTCTCCCCCGCCAGCACCGGCCTGCCGACGGCGGCTCCGCGGGCCGATGGCCCGCTGCCAGACACCAGCGCCCTGCAAAGCGCGGCGGCGCCTGCCGGGGCGTCCCTGCTGAACACCCCGGCCACCGCACCCGCCGCCGCGCCACTGCAGGCGACGGTCGCCACGCCGCTGGGCAACGCGCAATGGACGCAAGACTTCAGCCGCCAGGTACTCAACCTGGCGCAGACGGGCACCAGTGCCGGTGGTCACACCGTGCTCATGCACGTCAATCCGCCCGAACTCGGCCCGATCCACATCACGCTGCACATTGGCGACAACCTCGCGCAGGCCTCTTTCGTCTCGCCCCACGCCAACGTGCGCCAGGCGCTCGAAAGCGCGCTGCCGCACCTCGAACAACAGCTGGCGCAGGCCGGGCTGTCGCTCGGGCAGGCCAACGTCAGCGACCAGCAGGCCGGGCAGCAGTCATTTGCACAGACGCAACAGTCCGGCCACGCCGACAAGGGCGTGCAATTCAGCCTGGATGGGGGCTTCCAGGTGGCTCCAGAAGCGGCGCTCGCCAGTTCGGGGGGGCGTGCCGCCTCGCGGCCCGACGCTTTGGTAGACACCTTCGTGTAAGCAAATTGGTAACATTGAGCGGGCAAACCATTACAATACGGCCTCGCACTCGAACCCATATCCCCCCGACCCGGAACCATGCTCAGGCTACTCAAATTCATTCTCCTGCTCATCATCGTCATCGGTGCCACGATTGGCGGCACCATGTGGTTCATGAACAAGAGCAGCGCTCCTGCCGCCCAAGCCGAAGCGGCCACGCCTGCAGCCAGTCCCGCCGCCGGGGCCCCCGCGCCGACCCCCGTGGTAGCGGCGCCCATCTTCGCCGAGCTCGACCCCTTCACCGTCACCATCTACGGTGAAACACGCAACCGCATCCTCTATACCGCCATCACCCTGCGCCTGGGCGACGAGCACTCGCGCAAGCAGATACAAGACTACATGCCCGAAGTGCGCGACCGCATCATCAAGGTGCTCTCCGCCCAGGAACTGGGAAAAATTCAGACGCCCGAGGGCCGCAAGGCGCTCACTGAAGCCGTCAAGGCCGAGCTGACGCGCCCCTTCGCGCCCCAGCTGCCCGGACCGCAGGTCGCCGACGTGCTGTTCACGGCCTTCGTGGTGCAGTAATGCCGTACCAGAGCATGCTTTCTCAGGATGAAGTCGATGCGCTCCTGGCGGGCGTCACCGGCGAAGAATCCGCGGACGCGCCCGCCGCGGAGGCCCCGCAAGACGGCGTACGCCCCTACGATCTGGGGTCGCCCGACCGCGTCGTGCGCCACCGCATGCAGACGCTCGAACTCATCAACGAACGCTTCGCGCGCCGCCTGCGTTCGATGTTCTTCGGCTTCATGCGGCGCAATGCCGACATCACCGTCAACAGCATCAAAATCCAGACGTACTCCGAGTTCGAACGCAATCTGCCAGTGCCCAGCAACCTGAACATGGTGGCCATGAAACCACTGCGCGGCACGGGCCTGTTCTCGTTCGACCCCAACCTGGTTTTCCTCGTCATCGACAGCCTGTTTGGCGGGCATGGGCGCTACAACACCCGGGTCGAGGGGCGCGACTTCACCAACACCGAACAGCGCATCATCCGCCGCCTGCTCAACCTCACGCTCGAGTGTTACGGCCAGGCCTGGGACGCCGTCTACCCCATCGAATTCGAATACATCCGCTCCGAGATGCACACCAAGTTCGCCAGCATCGGGGCGGGCAACGACGTCATGGTGGTATCCTCGTTCAACATCGAGATGGGTTCGTCCGGGGGCAAGCTCATCGTCTGCCTGCCCTACTCGATGCTCGAACCCATCCGCGACCTGCTCACGCGCCCCTTGCAGCAATCGGCGGCCGATGCCATCGATCAGCGCTGGACGCAGCAGCTCTCCCGCGAGGTGCGCAGCGCCGAAGTCGAGATGAGCGTTGAATTCGCCCGCATCGAAACCTCGATCGCCGAGCTGCTGCACCTGGCGGTGGGCGACGTGCTGCCAGTCGAGGTTCAGCCCAGCGTCACGGCCCGCGTCGGCGGTGTTCCCGTGATGGAGTGCAACTACGGCACGTTCAACGGGCGCTACGCGCTGCGCGTGCAAAAAATCCTCACCACGCCTGGGGAATCCGACCAACTGCTAGCCCGCACCAAGAAATGAGCGATATCAAAGACAACGACCCCTCCCAGACGGAACCGGCCCCCGCGAGCAAGCTGGAAGACGATTGGGCCGCCGCGCTGGCCGAACAGCAAACGGCCCACGATCAGCCCACCCAGGCCGCCGGCCTGAGCACGGAAGACGACTGGGCCGCCGCGCTGGCCGAGCAGACGGCGGCCACGCAGGCCGCCCCGGCGCCCGAAGGCGCCCAGGCCGCGGCCGCCCAGGTCTTCCAGCCCCTGGTGGGACAAGTCACCGAAGGCGACAGCGACATCGACATGATCATGGACATCCCCGTCCAGCTGTCGGTCGAACTCGGGCGCACCCGTCTCACGATCAAGAACATCCTGCAGCTGGGCCAGGGCTCGGTCGTCGAGCTCGACGGCCTGGCCGGCGAGCCCATGGACATCTTCGTCAACGGCTATCTCATCGCCCAGGGCGAAGTCGTCGTCGTCGATGAAAAATACGGCATTCGCGTCACCGACATCATCACCCCGTCCGATCGTATCGCACGGCTGAACAACCGGCGCTAAGCCCGCTCAGACCATGGATCAGGGCCAGCTGCTGCGCGTCATCCTGTCGCTGCTGTTCATCCTGGGCCTGCTGCTGGCCCTGGCCTGGGCGGCGCGGCGCGGCGGCTGGCTACGCCAGAGCACCCACGGCACGCAGCTGCGCATCCTGGGCACGCAAAGCCTGGGGGCGCGCTGTTCGATCACCGTGGTTCAAGTCGAAGACAGCCGCCTGGTGCTGGGCGTCACCCCGCAGCAGGTCACGCTGTTGCACACGCTGCCCGCCAGCGCCTCTTCCCCCGACGACTTTGCCGACGCGCTGGGCAAGGCCGCCGCCAGAACCTGATGCACCGTTTCTCTCTTTCCCGCATGCTCCGCCTGCCCGGCCCCGGGGCCTGCGCGCTCGCCGTTCTGCTGCTGATACTGGCCTGGCCCCTCAGCGGCCTGGCCCAGGCCACCCTGCCCGCCCTGACGAACACCCCCGGCCCCAACGGCACGGAAACCTGGTCGCTCAGTGTGCAGACCCTGGTCATGCTGACCATGCTGTCGTTCCTGCCGGCGGCGCTGCTGATGATGACCAGCTTCACGCGCATCATCATCGTGCTGGGCCTGCTGCGCAACGCGCTGGGCACGGGGGTATCGCCGCCCAATGCCGTGTTGGTGGGCCTGGCGCTGTTTCTCACTTTCTTCACGATGTCGCCGGTGTTCGACCAGATCTACACCCAGGCCTACCAGCCGCTGGCCAGCGACAAGATCACCTTCGAGCAGGCCCTGGACGTCGGCAGCCAGCCGCTCAAGACCTTCATGCTGCGCCAGACGCGCGAGGCCGATCTCAGCATGTTCGCCGAGATGGCGAAGGTGGGCCCCCTGGCATCCCCGGCGGACACCCCGCTGCGGGTGCTCGTACCCGCCTACGTCACCAGCGAGCTGAAAACCGCCTTCCAGATCGGCTTCACGATCTTCATCCCCTTTCTCATCATCGACCTGGTGGTGGCCAGCCTGCTGATGGCGCTGGGGATGATGATGGTGCCGCCCGTCACCATTTCCCTGCCCTTCAAGCTGATGCTGTTCGTGCTGGCCGACGGCTGGCACCTGCTGCTGGGCTCGCTGGCCCGCAGCTTCTATCAATGAGAGCCCGCCGATGACCCCGGAAGCCGTCATGTCCCTCACCTATCAGGCCCTGCGGGTGGCGCTGGTGATGGCCGGCCCGCTGCTACTGGTCACCCTGCTGGTGGGCCTCATCATCAGCATCTTCCAGGCGGCCACGCAGATCAACGAGATGACGCTGTCCTTCATCCCGAAGCTGCTGGCCGTAGGCACCACGCTGGTGCTGCTGGGGCCCTGGCTCATCACCACGATGGTCGATTACATCCAGACCCTGTTCAACTCGATACCCGGCCTGGCCAGCTGACGCGGAGGGCCGACGTGTCCGAGACACCGCTTTCCCCCGCGCCCCAGCCATGATCGACTTTCAGCTCGACCAGCTCTACGGCTGGATGAACGCTCTGCTGTGGCCACTGTTTCGCATTGCCGGGCTGGTGAGCCTCGCTCCCGTCCTGGGTGAATCCAGCATCCCGATGCGCCTCAAGGTGGGCTTTGCCGTGCTGTGCGCGATCGTGGTGGCGCCGCTCGCGGGGCCCATGCCCAGCGTCCCCCCGGCTTCTTATGCGGGCCTGTTGATCGCCCTGCAACAGGTGGTGATCGGCATGGCCCTGGGCCTGTGCATGCGCCTGATCTTCACCGCCACCATGATGGCGGGCGAATTCATCGGTCTGCAGATGGGCCTGGCCTTCGCCTCGTTCTTCGATCCGGCCACCGGCGCCAACACCGCCGTGCTCTCGCGCCTGCTGAACCTGGTGGCCATGCTGATCTTCCTGGCGGTCAACGGCCACCTGCTGATGCTCGACGGCCTCATCCGCACATTCACCATCCTGCCCGTGGGCGCCAGCCTGAACCCCAACGGCTGGGGCGTCCTGCTCGACTGGAGCGCGCAGCTGTGGATCTCGGGGATGTTGCTAGCCCTGCCGCTGGTCATCGTGCTACTGACCATCAATCTGGCGCTGGGCATTCTCAACCGCACGGCGCAGCAGCTGTCGGTCTTTGCCGTGGGTTTCCCGATTTCGCTCACCACCGGCCTCATCATGCTGGCCATCGTGCTGCCCCAGAGCAGCGACTTTCTGACGCGCTTCTTCGAGGAAGGCTATCAGGCCATGGCCCGCATCGCCCAGGGGCTCGCGGGCCAGTAGGACACGCCGGACGGTCAGCGCCCCGAGGGCGTATTCGGCGACAACGAATAGTGGGTGCCGGGCTGCACGGTCGAACCCGCGGGCAGCAGCGGCTGATCCGTCGCAAGCCCCGCCGCCGGGCTGGCGGCCCCCCCCGCACCGCCGGACATGCGCGTGGCGGAGGTCGCCGAAGTGGCGGGCGACGCTGCCGATACCGGTGCGAGAGGCGGGGGCGCAGGCACGGGAATCGGCCCCTGCGCCGCATCGGCCGGGCTGGCGGCAGGCACCGGCTGGCCTTGTGCGGCGGCGACGCGGGCACGCGCCTGGGCGGCTTCGCGATCCGCTTCTTCTTGCGTCCGAGGGTGGTTCATGAGCGGCAGATTGATGCCGTTGGCCAGGCGCACGAAGCGGCCATCGGGGCCAAAGAGCAGCCAGGCCTCCTGGCGAAAATACACGGCGTCCGTGGCCATGGTGCCTGTATAAGCCCAGCGCGCAAGCACCGAGCCATCGCCCTGCTGCCAGGTATCGACCGGCTGCGCGCCGAGATCGTCGGCGGCCTGCTGCAAGGTGGTGCGGCCCACCACCACTTTGTTCAGCCCCCCGGTATTGAAGGTCTGCCCAGTGACGCTGCAGCCCGCCAGCAAGCCGCTGGCGCCCGCGACCGCCAGCCAGGCGGCCCACCGACGGCGCGTGCTGCCCGCCATCACGCGATTCCATATCATCTTCAGAATTCCTTCCAGTCTTCATTGTCTGCCGCCACGGCCCGGACGGCGCGTGGCGATTCGCGCCGCGTGGCGGCCTCGACACTGGAAACATCCAGGGCCACGGCGTCAGGCGCAGCGGCTCCAGGCAGCCGGGCGGCGGACGCCGCGCCCAGCGCCTCATGGGACAGTGCGGATTCGAGGGCAATATCCCCCGCAAGCGCCTGCTCGCTGAGCTGGAAGACGGCCAGCGACGTCTCGATCTCGGCCGCCAAGGATTCCAGCGAGCCCGCCGCCGTGGCCGCCTGCTGCACCAGCAGCGCGTTTTGCTGCGTGACCGCATCCATCTGGGCGATGGCCAGGTTGACCTGGTCGATGCCTGTGGACTGCTCGACCGTGGCCGCCGTGATCTCGCCCATGATGTCGGACACCCGGCTGACCGCCTGCACGATCTCGTCCATGGTGGCGCCCGCCCGGTTGACCTGATCCGACCCGGCCCGCACGCGGCCCACCGAGTCATCGATCAGTGCCTTGATCTCTTTGGCCGCACCGGCGCTGCGCTGGGCCAGCGCCCGCACCTCGCTGGCCACCACGGCAAAGCCGCGGCCCTGTTCGCCCGCGCGGGCGGCCTCGACGGCGGCATTGAGCGCCAGGATATTGGTCTGGAAGGCGATGCTGTCGATCACACCGACGATGTCGGCGATTTTCTGCGAGCTGCCGGAGATGCCTTCCATGGTCTGCACCACTTCCTGGACGACCGCCCCGCCGCGCGAGGCGACCTGGTGCGCCGTGCCCGCCAGCTGGTTGGCCTGCTTGGCGTGCTCGGCATTCTGCTTGACCGTGCTGGCCAGCTGTTCCATGCTGGCGGCCGTCTGCTGCAGCGCGGCGGCCTGCTGATCGGTGCGACTGCTGAGGTCGAGGTTGCCGCGGGCAATGCCTTGCGTGCCCGACGTCATGCGATCCATGCGGGCGCGCACGCTGCGGATGAGCGATTCGAGCCCGTCGCGCATTTCTTTCAGGCCATACAGCAGGGCGCCGATTTCGTCACGCGAACGCGGGTGGATGGCCACGGCCAGGTTGCCGCCCGCCATGGTCTGCAGGTGGCGCCCCACACTTTGCAGGGGGCGCAGCACCGTGCGCATCAAAATACGGTAGGTGACCAGCGCCAGCAGCACCGCCACCACCACCAGCGCCAGGAAACCGTAGTTGGCCCAGGAAAACTGCTGCGCCAGGGTTGCGCGGGACTGGGCGCTGCTGTTCTGGATGAATTGGTCGAACTGCCCGAAAGCGCGGTCCATGCCACGCGCGGCGCCGCGCAGGCGGCCTCGTTTGAGGGCTTCGAAGCCCTTGGCATCCTGCTGGGCGGCAAAGGTACGCAGCTGCTCGACCTGCGCCCAGTAATCCTTGAAGCTGGCGGTGAGGATGTGCTGCAGGGATTCGGTTTGCGAGCCCGCCAGCGCCCGACCGGCCAGCAGGGCGTCCATGTGCTCGTGCGAACGCTTGAGCAACTGGTCGGCCTGGCCAAGTTCCCAAAGCCGCTGTTTTTCATTGTTGATGGCCAGCGCGCCCTCGATCTGGGTGGCGGCCTGCTGGGCGTAGATGAGGGCGTTCTTGACGTCGGAATTGGCTTGTACGCCCACGACGGCCAACTGCCCGATGGTCCGCTGGCTTTGCTGCTGCACGAACCAGGCGCTGCCCACGGCGGCGAAGGTCAACAAGGACAACAGCCCGACCACGAACGTGAGCCGGGCTCGCAAGGATAGCGCCACAGGGCGGAATTTCGGAAAACGTACTTTCATGTCACCTCACCTTCTGCTGATCGTCAGCATGCCATACGCGTGCTGCGTGCTACGGAAAGAAAACAGGGCCTTATGGGCCCTGTTTTCGGTAAACACTCCGTCCCTGCCGGGCGAAGAAGCGCCGGAAAGCCCCGCCATGAACAGGCGCGCCCGGCACCACGAAATACCTATTTGCCCATATTGAAGAGACTCAAGCCCTGGATCGTCTGGAAGGCCAGGCCCGCGCCCTCGAGCGCCATCTTGCGCAGGCTGAGCTGCGTGGTGGCGGTGTAGTAGTCCAGGTCTTCGAGCCCCGAAAGCGCCTTGGTAAAGCCCAGGCCGCTTTGTGCGCCGCTGTCGTCGAGCGCGGTCAGTTCGTTCATGCGCGAGCCGATGGACGCACGCACCGTCAGCACGTTGTCGTAGCTGGACGCTACCTGCTGCATGGTGGTGTTGATCTGGTTGCGCAAGGCCGCCGTGGCCGCATCGTCGCCCGACGAAGGCTTGTTGAGCGCGTCGATGAGATTGTCGATGCTCTGGAAGAGGTTGGCATTTTGCTGCTGCAGGGGCTCGACCTCGAAGGTATCGCCCGCGTTGGGGGCGCCCGTGAATTGCACTTTGACGCCATGCCCCAGATCGAGTTCGGTGTCGCCCGGCTGCGCATCGAAGCTGGTGGTGGTGCTCGAGCCGTCCTTGGCTGTCGCCACGACATCATAGGAAAAGGCGGCGCCGGGCGTGGCGGGCGCCTTGACGGTCACGGAGAACGAATAGCCCGCCAGCGTCTGGTCAGTGGGGTCGGCATTGGCCGCCCGGTCGGCAATGTACGGGCCGGTGACGATGGCCGTGCCGGTATTGCCGGCCCCGGCCGCGCTGCCGTACGCCAGCGTCCCGGGTTGCGCGCGCGCGAAGACGTCCGAACCGACGTCGCTGCCTGCAAGCTGGCGCGTTTCATTGACCTGGATCATGCGCTGCAAACTGTCGCCCAGGTAATTGCCATCCGTATCGAAGGCGGGCTGACTGCCCTTGGAGCCCGAAAACAGATACTGACCATTGCCGTCCGTGGCGTTGGCGATGCCCAGGGCCGTCGCCCGCGCGCTGGACAACACGCCGGCCAGAGTCTGGCGGTCGGCGTCCGACAACGTGCCGTTGCCCACTTCCACCAGGCGCGTGCGCACGTCCGCCAGCAGGGTTGTCAGAGAACTGAGCGCGTTTTCCTCGGTGCCCAGGTTCTGGTTGGCCACGGCCCGGTTGCTGGCATAGCGGGTGTTCTGCGCCTGCGATTGCGAGATGTTGATGGCCTGCGAAGCGGCCAGCGGGTCGTCGGCGGGTGTCACCATGCGTTGGCCCGAGCCGATCTGCTGAAACAGATGCATGAGGTCGGACTGCTGGGCGTTGATGGTGTTCAGACCGGTCTGGAAAACGAGGCTGGAACTGATGCGCATGATGATTTCCTAAAAATGCGGCAGCGCTCAGCTGCGCAGGCTGAGCAGGGTATCGAACAGGGTCGAGGCGGTGTCGATGAGGCGGGCGGCCGCGCGATACTGTTCCTGGAACTGCTGCAAATTGATGTATTCCTCGTCGAGGTTGACGCCCGACACGGCCTGCTGTGCCGAGTAATTTTGCTGGATGAGCGACTCTTGCGCCTTTTGCGCCGTGGTGTTGGACTGCGTCTTGACCGCCACCGTGTTCACCAGCTGGGAATAGGCCTCGTTCAGGCCCATGGTGCCATTGCCCAGCACTTTGCCCGAACGCAGGGCCGCCAGCATCAGGGCGTTGTCGCCATTGGCCGAGCCCGCCGGACTCGGAGCGGGGTTGCCATTGGTATCGACGGCATCGGCGTCCCAGCCCGCGGCCGCCACCTTGGCGGGGTCGGTGATGGCCACCTGCATGTCGCCCGCCGCCGCCCGCGTGGGCTGGATCAGCCAGGAGTTACCTTCGGCGGGGTTCATGCCGTCGGTATTGATTTCAACGCCGTCGAACACGGCTTTGTCGCCCGCTGCGATCTGCCCCAGCACCGTGCCTTCGGGCACGCGCGTCACGCTGTACTGATTGCTGGCCGCGTCGAACCGCAGGCGATAGTCTTGGTCGGTCAGCTGGGAGACGTCCTGGATATAGGCCGTGGGATCGCCCGCCAGCGGGTCGTTGTTGCCGTTGCCAATCACTTTGGCCGCGGGCTGGGCGGTCAGCTGGATGTCCCAGGTGTCACCCGCGGCAGCCCCCGTCAGGCCACTGGTGTCGATATCGACCCCGTCCAGCGTTCCGGTGGCCCCGGGCGCAATCGTGATGCTCACGGGCGGGTTGGTCTTGGGCATGACGGTGGCGGTGTAGTTCGTCCCGTCAAAGGTCAGCTGGTATGCCTGATTGGGCACGCGTGTCGGGTCGTTGACCGTGACAGCCAGTGAGCCCGTGGCCGCGTTGCCCGCGCCCGCCGTCGCCTGCGCACCGGCAATGCCGTTGTTGGCAAAGAAATAGCCACCCTTGGCACCCGAGGCGTCGTAGCCCTGCAGGTGTTGCGCGTTGATGGACATGGAGATGCCCAGCGCCACCCGCCCCAGGTCGTTTTGCGTCACGTCGAGCACGTCGGTGCGGAAGGTGAGCAGCCCGCCCAGCTGGCCGCCGGTGATGAGGCTGTCATTCATCTCCACCGGCTTCAGCGTGCCGTTGGGCCCCGGAACGGTGTAGTTGACGGCCATGCGGCTGGGATCGGCCGCCGAGGGCAGCACCTGCAGGTGATAGACCGAATCGCCCCCCAGCACGGTCTGGCCGTTGCCGATGGTAATGTTGAAGCGGTCGTCCTGCTCGTAGACATGGATGTCCACCAGCTGGCCCAGTTCGGAAGCCAGCTGATCACGCTGGTCGAGCAAGTCGTTGGGCGGCTGGTTCGGGTTGGTGGCCTTGGCCGTGGTGATCTGACGGTTGAGGTCTTGAATGCGGTCGAGGTAGCTGTTGACCTGCGTGACCGTGGTTTCAATCTGCGTATTGACGTTTTGCCGCTGGCTGTCCAGAAAGGCATTGGCGTCACGCAACTGCGAGGCAAGACTGTTGGACTGGCCGATCAGCTCTTGGCGGGCCGCGGCGTCGGCGGGAGCCGAAGCGATGGCGTCCAGGCTGTCGAAAAACTTCTGGATGCCCGGCGAAATACCCACGGTGCGGTCGGCAACCAGGTTGTTGACCTGGGCCACCTGATCGCCGTAGGTCTTGAGCGCCGCGCCCTTGGTGAGCGATGACGTCAGCTGGGTATACAAAAAGCTGTCGTACGAGCGCATGACGCTCACGGCCTGTACACCGCGCCCAATCCAGCCGGCCGCCGTCGGCGTGGCCCCCGCCGTTTGCGACAGCACGGTCTGGCGGCTGTAGCCTGCGGTGGCGGCATTGTTGATATTGTGGCCCGCCGTCTCCAGACGGTTTTGCGCGACCAGCAGGCCAGCCTTGCCCAGATTCGCCAGATTCATTTGCTGCAATCCTGTCTGTGATGTGCACGCTCGCCAGGGCGCGCACAGATTTCATTTGTCTACATAACGGCACGGGCGGCCGAAAATTTAGCCATGGCCCGCAGAAGACCAACCTCGCGCGCTAGCGCGCGTTGAAATACCCCATGATGGAAATGAGCTTCTGTGCGTAAGAAGGATCGGTGGCGTAGCCCGCCGCCTGCACCTTGTGCGCGGCTTCTTCCGCCGTACGGGCGGCCATCACATCGCTGTAGCGCTCGCTCTGGCTGATCAGCCGTGCATAGTCGGACAGCGAATCCGCATACGAGGCATAGGCCCTGAAGGGTTGCGTCATCCTGCGCGGCTGCCCGTCCACGTATTCCGTCGTGGTCGCCTGCACCACCTCGCCGCGCCACCCCGGCCCGGCCTTGATGCCGAACAGGTTGTGGCTGCTGCTGCCGTCCGGACGCAGGATTTCGCGCTGCCCCCAGCCCGATTCCAGCGCCGCCTGGCTGAGGATCAGCTTGGCGGGCACGCCGCTGCGCCGGGCGGCCACGTCGGCGGCCGCCGCCATCTGGTCGACAAACGCACGGATGTGTTCTGGCGCACCCTGGATGGCGCTGCGCACCCGCTGCCCCGTCTGGCGCTGCGCCAGCGCGTCGATGAGCGCGGTGATCGAATCGGCCACTTGCTGGCGACCCTCGCCGATGCGCGACTGCAGGCCGGGCAGACGCGAGCGTGCGGCCTCGGGCGCATTGGCCAGGGGATCGAGCGCCTGCTTGTCCGGCGCACCGCCCCGCATCTGCGCCATGAGGGCATCCGCCAGGCCGAGGCCCGGATTGGCCAGGGCCAGCGAGGCCTGCTCATCGCTCAGGCTTTGCGCCATCCGCGTGCCCTGCGAATCGAATAACGAGGGGGTCTGGTTCGACACCTGACGCGCCTGCTTGAGCAGCATCTGGATGAACATGGCCTCGAACTGCTGCGCCACTTTGCGCTGCTGCTCGGCAGGCGCGGCAGCCCCCGCGCGCACGCCCTGCTTGAGGGTGTTCAAACTGCTGAAGTCCAGCGCCGAGGGCGCGGCGCCGCTTTGCGGCAGGGGCGTGCTGGTGGTGAATGCCATGGCGCGCCTCAGATCACGTCGAGGTCGGCGCGCAAGGCGCCGGCGCTCTTGAGGTTTTGCAGGATGGACAGCAAGTCTTGCGGCGTCGCACCCAGCGCGTTGAGCGCCCTGACGACGTCGGCCAGATTGGCGCTGGTGCTCACCCGCTTGAGCGAACCGTTCTGGCTGCGCATCTCGATGTCGGTATTGTTGGTGACCACCGTCTGTCCGCCCGCCAACGGCGTATTGGGCTGGCTGACTTGCTGCTGCGGGCTGATGGTAACCGACAGATTGCCATAGGCGATGGCCGCCTCGTCGATCATCACGGTGCGGTTCATGACCACCGAGCCAGTGCGGGCATTAATGACCACCCGGGCCCGCGCGGGCGGCAGGCTGACCTGCAGGTTCTCGACCTGTGACAGGAAAGCCAGCTGGGCCTGCGGATCGATGGGTGCCCGCAGCTCGATGGTGCGGGCATTCAGGGCGGTGGCGGTCTGGCCACCGAAGCGACGGTTCAGGGCGGCCACCACGTTCTGCGCCACGGCAAAGTCGCCGTTGTTCAGTTCGAGCCGGACGCTGCCGTTCTGCGCATACGTGGTGGGCACCCCGCGCTCGACAATGCCGCCATTGGGCACGATGCCACCATTGAGTTGGTTGACCTGGACGCTGGCCCCCCCTTGCGAGGCCCCCGCCCCGCCCACCAGCAGGTTGCCCTGGGCCAGGGCATACACCTGACCGTTGGCGCCCTTGAGCGGCGTCATCAGCAGCGTGCCACCGCGCAGGCTCTTGGCGTTGCCCATCGAAGACACGACCACGTCCACTGTCTGCCCCGGCTGGGCGAACGCGGGCAGACGAGCCGTGACCATGACCGCCGCCACGTTCTTCACCTGCATATTGGTGCCCTGGGGCACCGTGACGCCCAGCTGCGAAAGCATGTTGGTGAGGCTTTGCTGGGTGAAGGGCGTCTGGCGCACCTGGTCGCCGCTGCCATCCAGGCCCACCACCAGGCCGTAGCCGATGAGCTGATTGTCACGCACGCCGGTAAAGGTAGCCATGTCCTTGATGCGCTCGGCCTGCGCGGCAACGGGGGGCAGCGCCATGCAGCCCAGCACGGCCAGCAGCACGAGGCGCCGCCAGCGGCCAGGCGTCCGGGCGCCGGACGGCGGCACGATTCGAAAGCCGCGCGCGGCCCGCGCCAGGCCCGCGAGACGGGCCGCCAGGGTATGCATAAAAACCATGTGCTTGCTCATGCGTTCAGAACGGCGCGATGTTCAGGAAGAAGCGCTGCAGCCAGCCCATGGTCTGCACCTCGTCCATCACGCCCTTGCTGCGATACTCGATACGCGCATCGGCCACCTGGGTGGACGACACCGTGCTGTTGCCCGAGATCGTGCGCGGATCGACCACGCCCGAAAAGCGTACATATTCGCTGCCGCGGTTGATGGCGATCTGCTTCTCGCCGGCGATCTGCAGATTGCCGTTGGGCAGCACGCCGATGACGGTGGTGGTCAGCGTGCCGCTGAAGACGTTGGTCGCGCTGCTGGAGCCCTTGCCGTCCGACTTGTTGCCGCTGGCCACTTCGAAGTTCTGCTTGGCCCCCAGATCGGTGGGCAGAATGGCGGGGGCCAGACCAATGTTCATGCTGGCGCCGCCGCTGCGGTTGGTGTTCGTATCCACGGTCTTGGCCGCGTTGGTCTTTTCCTGGATGACGATGGTGACGATGTCGCCCACGTTGCGCGGGCGACGGTCTTCGAACAGAGGGTAATTGCCATAGGCCGTGGGCTGGTAGATCGAGCCATTGGCTTCAGCGGCGGGGGCGATGACCGGCGGCGGCGAGGCCGTGAGCGGCCCGGTGACGACGGGTTCGGGCGGCACCAGGGCGCAGCCGGAGGCCAGCGCCATCAGGCTGGCGCACGCCAGCCGCGGCAGTTTGCGCCCGGCTGCGCGCAGCCACGCCGCGCCCCGCGATATTTGCGTCTTGCTCATCCGGCTTACAGCTGCGTCAGCCGCGCCAGCATCTGGTCGGACGTCGACACCGCCTTGCTGTTCATTTCGAAGGCGCGCTGTGTGGTGATCATGTTGACCAGTTCTTCGGCCACGTTGACGTTGGACGTCTCGACGTAATTCTGCAGCAACACCCCGGCGCCATCGAGCCCCGGCTGCAGCAAATTGGCCGGCCCCGAGGCGTCGGTCTCGGCGTACAGATTCTCGCCCAGGCTTTGCAGGCCCGTGGGGTTGATGAAGGTGCCCAACTGCAGCTGACCCACCTGCACATTGGTGCCGGTGGCCCCGGGCTGGGTGACCGACACCGTGCCGTCACGCCCCACGGTGATGGACAGGGCATTGTCGGGGATGTTGATACCTGGCTGGATGGGATAGCCGCCCGCCGTCACCAGCATGCCATTCTGGTCACGCTGCATGCTGCCGTCACGGGTGTAGGCAAACGAGCCGTCGGGCATTTCCACCTGTAGAAAACCGTTGCCCTGGATGGCGACATCGAGCGAATTGCCGGTTTCCTTGAGATCTCCCTGCGTGTGGATGCGTTCGGTCGCCACGGTCTGGGCGCCCGTCCCCAGCTGCAAGCCCGAAGGCAATTGATTGGCCGCACCCACGGCGGCGCCCGGTTGGCGAATCGTCTGGTAGAGCAAGTCTTGAAAGACGGCTCGACTGCGTTTGAAGCCCGCCGTATTGACGTTGGCCAGGTTGTTGGAGATGACGTCCATGCTGGTCTGCTGGGTTTCCAGACCGGTCTTGGCGATCCACAGGGAACGAATCATGGTGAAGAATCCTGTTGCTGCGCAGCGGCTTTAGCCCACTGCCGAAAGAATGGAATTGCCGCGATCTTCATTGCTGGTGGCGTTCTTGATCACCTGCATCTGCAGCTCGAACTGGCGCGCGTTGGAAATCATGGCCACCATGGCGGCCGCCGGGTTGACGTTGCTTTTTTCCACAAAGCCCGGTGCAATGCGCACGAGCGGATCGGCCTGCGCGGGCTGACCGCCGCTCAGGCGAAACAGGCCGTCGTCGCCGCGCACCAGCTGATCCTTGGGCGGGTTCACCAGTTTCAACTGCGCCAGCTGCTGGATGTCACGCGGGTTGTCGCCCGCGCCCAGCGCGCTGATCTGGCCGTCGCTGGCGAAGGTGACGCTGCCGCGGTCGGGGATCTCGATGGCCTCGCCGCCGTTGGCGAGCACCGGCAGGCCGCTTTGCGTCACCAGCTGGTTCTGCTGATTGACGGCGAACTCGCCCGCGCGGGTATAGGCTTCACCGCCCTCGGGGGTGCGCACGGCGAACCAGCCCTCGCCCGCGATGGCGGCATCCAGCGAATGGCCGGTATCGACCATGGCGCCTTGCGAAAACTCGCTGCCCGGCGTGGCGGCCACGGTGCTGACGCGCGTGGGCAGCTCGCCCGCGTGCGGCACCACCGGCACCGAGCGGTACATGGCCAGCTGCTCGCGAAAGCCGGTGGTGCCGACGTTGGCCATGTTGTTGGCGATGACCGACTGCTGCTCGAGAATGCGGGCGGCGCCGTTGGACGCCGTGTAGAGGACGCGATCCATGCTTCAGCCCAGTGCCTAGCGCATGGTGATCAGGGTCTGCAGGATTTGATCCTGCGTCTTGATCGTCTGAGCGTTGGCTTGATAGGTGCGCTGGGCGATGATCATGTTGACCAGCTCTTGCGACATATCGACGTTGGACTCTTCAATGGCCTGACCCTTGATGGCGGCCATGCCATTGACACCCGGCGTGCCCAGCAATGGTTGACCGGAATTGGCGGTCTCCGCCCAGGCATTGCCGCCCACGGGCTGCAACCCCTGCAAATTGTTGAAATCAGCCAAGGCAACAAAGCCCATGACCTGCTTGGCGCCATTGGTGTAGTTGGCGATGACCGCACCGTCCGTGCCAATCGACGTGCTGGCATATTCACCCGAGGCATAGCCGTCCTGGGTGAAATTGCTGGTATAGCCGCTGTTGAACTGCGTCGAACCATCATACGACACCGACATGGCAATGGCATCAGCGCCAGGCGGATTGAATCCAATGGTGCCAGCCGTCGAATTCGCGGTATCCAGCGCACCGGCTGTTGTGAACTTCAAAGAAGCGCTGCCCACGCTCTGTGGCCCAGTACCGTCATCCCACAAGTAGGTGACGTTCCACGTATTGTCACCCGTCTTTTGATAAACCTGGTCAATGCGGTGCGCGACCCCGAGCGAATCGTAAATCGTCGTCGGAAACGAATTTGAATAGGTGCTCGAGTCGGTCAAATCAGGCGTGGGAACAGGCGCAGCAATGATGGACGCACCCGCGTCCAGATTCAATTTGTCGGCAATCGTGGTCGAGGCCTTCGGGGGCATATTGCCCAGCGGCACGGTCAGGCCGATCTGGGTGCCCAGGATGGGCCTGGGTGGCGTGACCGTGGTATCGGCCCTGTAGCCCAGCAGCTGCTGGCCTTGCGCGTTGACGATATTGCTGTCTTTATCCGCGAAGAACTGCCCGTTGCGCGTATACAGAATCGCGCCGCCATTGGGCTGCTGCACGACAAACAGCCCCTTGGTGCCGTCGATGGCCATGTCAAACTGATTGCCGGTGGTAGACACCGTGCCGGTGGTGAAGCGCTGATTGATCGATGCCAGCTGCACCCCCAGACCCACGCGGGAGTTGGCGTAGACGTCGGAAAAGGTGGCCGAGCCGGCCTTGAAGCCCACAGTGCCGGAGTTGGCGATGTTGTTGCCGATGACGTCCAGATTCTGTGAGCTGGCGTTCAAGCCGCTGAGACCTTGACCGAAACCCATGATTGACCTCTTTCAGAGTGCGTACTGCGTTGATTCGTAAAGACGGAACAGGTGCGTCGCCGTGTGGCGGCGCGCCCGAAGACACTACATCACCTGCCGGATGTCCAGCAGGGAAATCTTGTCGCCCAGGGCCAGGTTGAGCTTGAGGCCTTCCGTGGTGTAGGCGATGCTGTTGACGTGGCCCGCCGTGAGTGCGTCGGCGGACACCGCCTGGCCCTTGTCATCGGAGGCCGCCACCTGGACGGTGTAGGCGCCATCGGGCACCGGCGCACCGGCGGCATCCAGACCGTCCCAGTTCAGGGGGTAGACACCCGCATCCGTCGCGTCGAGATCGATCTCGCGCACGGCTTTACCGGTGGAATCGAGAATGGACACCTTCACCTTGGCTGCGCCGGACATCAGGTCGATGCCGAAAGGCGTGGCCACCTTGGCCCCGGTTTCGGCATCCGTGCCCAGGGAAATCTTGTCGCCCGGATAGAGGATGTCCTTGCCGATCAGGTTGGCCGCCTGCAACGATTGCGACATGTCCATCTGGCCGGACAAGGCCAGCAGCGTGTTGTTCAACTGCTGGATGCCCTGCACTGTCGACAACTGGGCAATCTGCGAGGTGACCTCGGCATTGTCCATCGGGTTGAGGGGGTCCTGGTTTTGCAGTTGCGTCACCAGCAGGGTGAGAAAACGGTCTTGTGTATCGCCCATGAGCGAGTTGCTCTGCGCGTTGGCCAGCGTACCGGCGGCGCTGGAGCCATAGACATCGTTGACGGTGGTCATGTGGATTCCTTATTGGCCCAGGGTGAGTGTCTTGGCCATGAGGGTCTTGGCCGTGTTGATGACTTCGACGTTGGCCTGATACGAGCGCGAGGCGGAAATCATATTGACGGTTTCGGCCACCACGTCCACGTTGGGCAGGGTGACATAGCCACGCGCGTCGGCCAGGGGGTTGCCCGGCTCGTACTTCAGGCGGGGGGGCGCATTGCTTTCGAGCACCGAGGCCACGCGCACGCCGCCCACGGCGTCGGACTGCGCCGATGGCGTCATCTGGAACACCACCTGGCGCGCCTTGTAGGGCTGACCATCGGGGCCCACCGCGCTGTCGGCGTTGGCCATGTTGCTGGCCGAGACGTTCATGCGCTGCGACTGGGCCGCCATGGCGGAACCGGCGATCTGAAAAATGCTGAAAGTGGACATAGGGGTCGCTTTCCTGGAAACCGGGCTTACTGCTGCATGGCAGCGATCAGCTGCTTGATCTGCGTATTGAGCACGGACAAGTCGGTCTGGTACTTGGCCGTGTTGTCGGCAAACTGCACGCGTTCGACGTTCATCTCGACCGTATTGCCGTCCAGACTGGGTTGCGTGGGCACCCGATACAATTCTTGCGCCGGGCCGGTGGTGTGCGCCCGCGCCGGGATGTGCCGCGCGGACGTGAGCGTGAGGGCGGTGTCGGGCAGGCGCGGCAAGCCGCCCTCGCCCAGGGCCTCGCGCAAGGTGGCGTTGAAATCGATGTCGCGCGCCTTGTAATTGGGCGTATCGGCATTGGCGATGTTGCTCGCCAGGATTTCTTGCCGCTGCTGACGCAGAGCCAGGGCTTGCTGTTGGAAGTCGAAGTCCTTGCTGATTCGGTCGATCATGGCTGTCGTGCATTCAAGAGAGTCGGGCACGTGCATACCGGGCACCAAATGATCCCTGACCATTCGCGGTATTTGCGTACAGTGGCATCGTAAGGCGTTACAGCCACTCATAAAGTGGCAAACAAAGCAGGGTTTGAAGGGCTATTCAGGGATTGTCTGTAACACCCCGGCCTTGTCAGGCACCCCCGGGCCGCTGCGGCCCGGCACGCACCTGCGCCCGCCCCCGCTTGAAGCCTTCCTGCTTCCGGGCCTTCCTCTACAATAAGCACATGCCGAGATCGCGCCGCCCTGCGGGCCAGCCAGGCCCTTGCTCATCCACCGACACCCAGCGCCGGGACATGTCGCGGCGGGCCCACGCGTCAGGGCTTGCAGCCCCCACGGCCGCGGCCCTGGCAGCAGCGGCACTGGCCATTGCAGCCCCCGTCAGCCACGCCCAAGCCACCCAGGCAAGCCCGGCAGCCGCGCCGGTGCAAGACGCCGCCTCGGTCGTCGCCGAGGTCGAGGCCCTCATCCGCGAACGGGCTGCCGCCTACCCTGGCTCGGTCACCGTGGCCGTCGATCCCCCGCGGCTGGTCAACCAGGCGCCCTGCACCCAGCTGGAAGCCTTTCTCGCCGGGTCGGGCGGGCTGCAGTCACGCACACCGGTGGGCGTGCGCTGCCTCGCGCCGCACCCCTGGACGCTCTACGTCCAGACCAGCGTGCGCATCGTCGGCCCCTACTACGTCGCCAGCCACATGATCGACCGGGGCAGCACCATCACGCAAAACGACCTCGACACGCGCGAAGGCGACCTGCTGCGCCTGCGCCGCGTGATCAGCGACCCGGCGCGCTTGCTGGGCTGGGTCGCCACCCGCCGTCTGCGCGCGGGGGGCCCCATCGAAGCCAGCGCCCTGCGCGACCCCAACTCCATCGAGCGAGGTCAGGCGGTGCGCACCATCGCCCGAGGCGCGGGCTTCGTCGCCACCGGCGAGGGCCAGGCGCTGGAATCCGGCAACCCGGGCACGCGTATCCAGGTGCGCACCTCCAGCGGGCAAATCATCACCGGCACGGTGATCGATGCCAACACGGTTCAAGTTATGATGTAGGGCGGGCTAAAGGTTTCCGCATGGCTGCCGTAACAAGAAGGGCACCAACTGAACCCTGTCCACTCAACCGGAGACGACCTTGAAAGTCAATTCCACATCGTCGAACCCCCTGCTCAACGGGGTCTCCGGCAACACGCGCACCGACAGTCCGGCCTCGTCCGGCGCCAGCCCGGCGGGCAGCGCCCGCGCGGACGTCGATCTCAGCCCGGCCGCCCGGCAGCTGGCCGCGCTCAACAGCAGCGACGCCGACGTGCGCGCCGCGCGCGTGCAGCAGATTCGCGACGCCCTCGCTTCCGGCGAACTGCAAATCGATACCGGCAAGATCGCTGACAGCCTGCTGGCCAGCGTGCGCGAATTGCTAAAATAAACAGGCCAGGCGGCTTCGTCATTTTCAGGCAGGCGCGCTGGCATCCATGACACAGGAGCCCCGCCATGAGCCACATCGACGCCCTGCTGCGCTGCGTGGACGAACAGTCCGAACTGCTCGACGAGTTCATCCAGGCACTTGAGGCCGAAGGGGCCATGCTGCTTGAAACGCCCTCCAACGAGGCGCTCGGCACACTGACCGCGCGCAAGAACGAATACGCCCGCCGCCTGGGCGAACTCGATCAGGCGCGGGCCGCGGCCATGGCCGCCCTCGAGCAAAACGACGACCACGCGGGCATCGACGCCGTCTGCGCCGTGCATCCCGATCTGCGCCCCGCCTTCGACACTTTGTTCGAACGCGCCGAACACGCCAGCACACTGAACCGCGCCAACGGGCAGATTCTGCAGTCGTTCGTCGAACACAACCAGCAGGCGCTCGACACCCTGCGCACGCTCATGGGCAAGGATCTATACGACGCCCGCGGGCGCCTGTCCAAATAAGAATCAGCAACGTAACCTGGCAACACCAGGATCGGCAACGCCTGCGTGACGACAGGCGTGGCGGGCGCGTCGTCCGCGCGCGCCGCGCTTAGACTGCCAGCAGCTCTTTGAGCGCGTACAGTTTCAGCAAGCCCGCGGGCGACTGACGCGCCGTCAGCGTCTCGCTGCCCAGCATGCGGGCCACCGCGTGCGCGGCGGGCGCCAGCACCGGGGCCTGCACCAGGCGCCAGGCGGCCAGCCCCAGCTGCGCGGCCAGCACGGCGCGGTCGAGCAAAGGCTCACGGCCCTGTGCGTCGGCCAGCCAGGGGGTAGCCAGACGCCAGGCGGCGTGGCATTCCTGGCGCAAGACCAGCGCCATGGCAAGCGGCCCGGGCGCCAGCGCGCCCGCCATCCCCTGCAAGGCATGCCATACCCGCACGACGCGCCCATCCAGGGGATCGACCGCCCGCAGGCAAAAGAGGCGCACCGGCAAGGCTGTTTCACCGCGCAGATGCAGCTCGGCCGGGGCTTGCCCGGCCCACCAAGCCAACTGCGCGCCATCCAGCCCGGCCGGAGCCCGCAAGCTGGCAAACAGGCCGCCATCCAGCGGCTGATAGGCCAGACGCTGCGCAGCGGCCGACGCCACGCAGGCCTCGCCGTCCTGGTAAATGCGGGCGCGCGCGCTGATGGCCGACAGCCAGACGCGCCCCTCGGCGCTGAGCGCGCGCAGCAAGGCCTGGCTGCCGCCCTCGAAAACATGGCAGGGGGCGCTGTCGAGCCCCTCGGATTCCAGCGCGATCTGCTGATGCAGCACGTCGAGCGCCGATGGCGCCACCGACTGCGCCCCTTGAACGGCATACCAGCCATCGGCCAGGCCGGCCTGCTGCGCGGTGGCCGCCAGCGGGCGGGCATCGCCGCCAAAGCAGGCGGCGGCGCACCAGGCGCCACGGCGCCCCTGCCAGGACAGCAGCTGGCGATCGTGGACGACCAGGGCGGCTTCGCCCTCGGCCAGGCCCATGCGGGCCACCCGGCGCAGGTGGTCGATGGCGCCCACGGCGGCGGGCAGCTGGCCCGCCGCGCGGCTGTGCCAGAGGTCGTAGCCCTCGGCCAGGATCGAATCTTCATCCAGCAGGGCCACCGCCGCGCGCAGCTGATCCAGCCCCAGGGAATCACCGCGCGCCGACTGCGTGAGCAGCTGCGGCAGCAAGACCTGCTGGCGGCGGCGCTCGGCCACGGCCTCGGCGCTTTCTTCGGGCTGGGTGATGGACATCAGGGCCGCCAGATCGGCCTCGGTGGGCGCGAACTGCGTGCGCACCGACTGCAGCGGCACCAGCGCCCGATCGACCAGCTCGGCGGCGGTGAGAAACAGCAAGTTCTCGGGCACCTTCTGCCCGTTGGAGACGTAGTGGATGGGCAAGCGGTAGCGGATGGCGGTATCGAGCGCACCGCCCAGGCACGAGGCTTCGTCGATCTTGGTGATGATGCAGCCGCGCAGCGGCGTGCCGCCGTCGCGCACGTAAGAGCGCGCCACTTCGTCCAGGGTGTCGCCATGGCTGGAAGCGTTGAGGGCCAGCAGGCGCTCGACCCGGCGCCCGGCACCCGCCAGCAAGGCGGCCTGGTCGGCCACGTAGCGGTCGCGCTGGCTGATGCCCACATTGTCGATGAGCACCGTCTGGTCGGGGCGCACCGTTTGCAAGACGCGGCGCAGTTCGTGCACGTCTTGTACGACGTGCACTGGCACGCGCAGCATCTGGCCATAGATTTTCAGCTGCTCGTGCGCGCCGATCCGGTAGGTGTCGGTCGTCAGCAGCACCAGGCTGTCGGGGCCGTTGCGGCGCACGCAACGCGCGGCCAGCTTGGCGATCGTGGTGGTCTTGCCCACGCCGGTGGGACCCACCAGGGCCAGCGCCAGGCCCGGCTGCCAGAGGTCGGCCTCGGAGGCCAGCACTGGCAGGTGGCGGATGAGTTCGCCGCGCGCCCACTGGATGGCCGCGCGCGACCCGGCAAGTTCGGGCAGGGTCTTGAGCATGGCGCGCAGCAAGGTGGTACTGAAGCCAAAGCGCAGCAGGCCCTGAAACAGGGTGATGGCCTGGGGCGAACGGCGCAGCTGGTTGCCCCACAGCAGCTCGTCCATGCGGCTTTCGAGCGAGCCCTTGAGTTCGTCGAGCGCACCGGCCAGTTCGGCGGCAGCCGGGCTGGCCGGCGCCTGGGTGGGCGCGGCGGGTGCGCCCGCCGGCATCGCGGAAGGCGTCACCGGGCGGGTCGGCGCGGCGGCGTTCTGGCTGGCGGCATAGCCCGCCGCGGCGGCGGACTGGCGGTACGGCGGCAAACCGGCGGCACTGGGCGCGCTGGGGGTGTAGACCGCGCCGACGTCGGCGGCGTCATCCGTCGGCTGGGCCGCCTCGGGCAAGGACGTGGCGTCCGTGGCGAGGATTTCCACCCCGCCATTGACGCGTTTGTTGGAAATGATGAGCGCTTCCGACCCCAGGGCCAGGCGCACCTGACGCATGGCCTCGCGGTTGGTGGCACCAAAGAAGCGACTGATGTTCACGCGGGACTCCCACCGATGACTGCCGTGATGCGGATCATACGCTCTTCAGGGATCTCGGCACTGGAAAGGACTGCCATGTGCGGCAGATGGTGGCGCAGGAAGCGTGACAGCGAGGCGCGCAGCGCGGGCGGCACCACCAGCACCGGGGCGTCGCCGCGGTCTTCCTGTTCTTGCGTCAGGCGCTGGGTTTCACTGAGCAGATTGTCGGCCAGCCCCGGCTCGAGCGCGCCGTTGGTGCCCATGGCCTGCAGCAGCACACGCTCCAGGCGCGCGTCCAGCCCGATGACGCGCAATTCTTCTTCGCCCGCGAACCAGTGCTGGATGATGGCCCGCCCCAGTGCCACGCGCACCTGCGCCAGCAGCTCGTCGAGATTGGGTCCGGTGCCCGCCGGGTTGAGCGCCGCCAGGCGCGGCGCGTGTTCGGTGACGGTTTCGAGGATGGTGCGCATGTCGCGGATGGGCACGTCCTCGTCCAGCAAGCTGCGCAGCAGGTTTTGCAGCTGCGGCAAGGGGATGGTCTTGGGCACCAGGTCTTCGACGAGCTTGGGCACCTCGCGTGCCATGTGGTCGAGCAGCTGCTGTGTCTCCTGGCGGCCCAGCAGCTTGGCGCCATGGCGGTGCATCAGGTGATTGAGGTGCGTGGCCACCACCGTGGCCGTATCAACCACGGTGTAGCCGTTGATCTGCGCCTGCTCGCGCAAAGAGGCATCGATCCAGACAGCGGGCAGGCCGAAGGCCGGATCTTTGGTGGGCGTGCCCGCCAGCGGCGCCGTCACGCCGCCCGGGTCGATGGCCAGCCACTGTCCCAGCTGCGCCACCCCTTTGCCGATCTCGACGCCGAACAGCAGAATGCGGTAATCGGTGGGCTTGATTTCGAGGTTGTCACGGATGTGCACCACGGGCGGCAGAAAGCCCATTTCGCCGGCGAATTTCTTGCGCAGGCTGCGGATGCGGTGCAACAGTTCGCCGCTTTGCTGGTGATCGACCAGGGAGATGAGCCGGTAGCCCACTTCGAGCCCCAGGGGATCGACCGGCGAGACATCGTCCCAGCTGGCTTCCGCAGCCGCCGCCACGGCCGCCGTCTGCTCGGAATCGGGCTGCGCCGCGGCGGTCTGGCGTTCTTTTTCCTGGCGCTTGTAGATGGCCCAGCCGCTGCCGCCGATGAGGGCCGCCAGCAGCAGGAAGGCCACGTGCGGCATGTTGGGAATCAGGCCCATCAGCGTGAGGATGCCCGCCGTGATGAACAGCACGTTGGGGTTGCTGAACAGCTGCCCCAGCATCTGCTGGCCCACGTCCTGGTCGGTGGCCACGCGCGAGACCACGACGCCCGCCGCCGTGGAAATCACCAGGGCCGGAATCTGTGCCACCAGGCCGTCGCCGATGGTGAGCAGCGTATAGACGTTGCCCGCGTCGCCCAGCGACATATCGTGCTGAACCACGCCGACGATGAGGCCGCCGATGATGTTGATGACCATGATGAGCAGGCCCGCCACGGCGTCGCCGCGCACGAACTTGCTGGCGCCGTCCATCGAGCCATAGAACTCGGCCTCTTGCGCGACCTCGGCGCGGCGCTTGCGCGCCTCGTCTTCGCCGATGAGCCCGGCGTTGAGGTCGGCGTCGATGGCCATCTGCTTGCCCGGCATGGCGTCCAGGGTGAAGCGCGCGCCCACTTCGGCAATGCGCCCCGCGCCCTTGGTGATGACGATGAAGTTGATGATCACCAGGATGATGAACACCACGATACCGACGGCAAAGTTGCCGCCCACCAGAAAATGGCCGAAGGCCTCGATCACCTGCCCGGCGGCGGCGGGCCCCTTGTGGCCGTTGAGCAGCACGACGCGCGTGGACGCCACGTTGAGCGACAGGCGCAGCAAGGTGGCAAACAGCAGCACGGACGGAAAGGCGGCGAAGTCCAGCGGCTTGCGGGTGAACATCGCCACCAGCAGAATCATCACCGACAGCGAGATGTTGAAGGTGAACAGCAGGTCGAGGATGAACGGCGGCAGCGGCAGAATCATCATGGCGAGCACCATGAGAATCAGCACCGGGCCGGCCAGCAGGCGGGCGTGCCCAAAGCCTTGGGTCTTGAGGAAATCCAGGAAACTGTTCATGAGACGGGTACGGGGGTCGGCGGGCGACCCTGTTGCGGATCGAGCTCGGGCGGCACCGGCAAGGCGCCTGGCGCGTGCGGCAGTGTACCCGAGCCCTGCTGCCAATGACGCACTTGATAGACCCAGGCCAGCACTTCGGCCACGGCGGCGTACAGGGCCGCGGGGATTTCCTGATCAAGCTCGACGTGATGATACAGCGCGCGCGCCAGCGGCGGAGCCTCGAGCAGGGCCACCGCGTGCTCGGCGGCCAGCTGGCGAATTTGGGCCGCGATCAGCCCGGCCCCCTTGGCAACCACCACCGGGGCGCCCTTCTGCCCCTCTTGGTAGCGCAGGGCCACGGCATAGTGCGTGGGGTTGGTGACCACCACGTCGGCCTTGGGCACGGCGGACATCATGCGACTGCGCGCCATGGCGCGCTGCTGCGAGCGGATGCGGCCCTTGACGTGCGGGTCGCCCTCGCTTTCCTTGTGCTCCTGCTTGACGTCCTCGCGCGACATGCGCAGCTGCTTGGCGTGGTTGAAGAGCTGCCAGGGCACGTCGATGAGCACGATCACGACGAGCGACGCGGCGATCAGCATGCAGCACATCGCCACCAGGTTGAGCCCCCGGACGAGCGCCTCGGTGGGCGCCATCTGCGACAAGGCCAGCATGTCGTCGCGGTAGGCCGAAATGACCTTCACCGCCACCACGCCCACCAGCACGGCCTTGCCCAGCGTTTTGACGAGCTCGATGAGCGTGGACATCTCGACGAAGCGCTTCAGGCCCTTCAGGGGGTTGAGGCGCTCGAACTTGGGCTCGAGCGCCTTGGGCGACAGCAGAAACCCGCCCAGGGCGACCGAGGAGAAAATCCCCACGACCAGCAGCAGGCCCATGATGGGCAGCACGATGAGCAGCGCCTGCCAGGCCGACGAGCCGGCCACGTTGAGCATGACGTCGGTGTCGCGCACGATGCGCGGGTCGAACCACAGACCGCTGTGCAAGACGCCTTCGAGCGTGCGGAAGATGCCATCTCCGCCAAACCACAGGGCGCCGATGCCGCTGAGCAGGGCAAGCAGCGTGCCCAGCTCGCGCGAACGCGCCACCTGCCCCTCTTCGCGCGCCTTTTCCAGGCGCCGCGGCGAGGCGGGTTCGGTTTTTTCGAGATCGCTGTCCTCAGCCATCGGGGCGGATATCCGGGCTTACTCAGAAGCCCAGGCTGGCCAGCAGGTCATCGACCTGGTCTTGATTGGTGACGACGTCGTTCTTGCCTTCGGCATTGACCACCGGGCCATTGAGCAGGGTCTGGGTCTCTTCGCGCTTTTCGGTCGGTGCGTTGTCGATGAGCACCTGGACGAGCTCGGTCTCGATGGCGCCGATGACGCCCAGCATCTTCATGATGACCTGGCCGGTCAGATCCTGAAAATCCTGAGCCATGATGATGTCCATGAGATTGTTCTGCGACGCCTGGGTCTTTTCCGGCACCGTCTTCAGGAAGGCGCGCGTGTCATCGACCAGCGCGCGCGCGTGGTCGAGCTCGACGGGATGGTCGAACCAATCCTGCCAGCGCGCATCCAGCGCCTTGGCATCGCTTTGCATCGACTCTTGCCAGGGTTGCACCTGCTCGGCGGCATTGAGCACGCGGTTGGCCGCCTGCTCGGTCATCTGCGCCACGTAGTGCAGGCGGTCGCGCGCATCCGGGATGGCGTGCGCCGCGTCCTTGATCGCCTGATCAAGGCCCAGTTCACGCATGCTCTCGCGCAGGGTGCGCGTCAGCTGCGCGATCCGATGGATCAAATCGACGGAAGGCGCCTGGAAGTCGCCCTGCCCGCCCGCTGCCTGATCTTCAGCCATGACGTGCCCCTTACAATTTTTCGAAGATTTTGTTCAGTTTTTCTTCGAGCGTGGCCGCCGTGAACGGTTTGACCACATAGCCGCTGGCACCCGCCTGGGCCGCCGCGATGATGTTCTCTTTCTTGGCCTCGGCGGTGACCATCAGCACCGGCAGGTTGGCCAGGTTCGGGTCGGCGCGGATGTTCTGCAGCATGGTCAGGCCATCCATGTTCGGCATGTTCCAGTCGGACACGACGAACTCGAAACCGCCGTTGCGCAGCTTTTCCAGGCCGATGGCGCCGTCTTCGGCCTCATCCACGTTTTCGTAGCCCAGGTCTTTGAGCAGGTTCTTGATGATCCGACGCATCGTGGGGAAGTCGTCGACGACCAGGATTTTCAAGGTTTTTTGAACCACGGATCACTCTCCAGTGAATAATTCAGGCAGATGGCGTTGATTGCTTCGACTGCCAATGTTCAGACACGATGCCCGTAGGCACCGGCACTTTTCAAGATACGTTCGCTGATCTCGTCCAGGGGCACGGCCTCTTCGGCGGCACCGATGAGCAAGGCCTCGCGCGGCATGCCGAACACCACGCAGCTGGCCTCGTCCTGGGCAAACGTGCGCGCGCCCGCCTGGCGCATGGCCAGCAGCCCCTGGGCGCCGTCCTTGCCCATGCCCGTGAGAATGACGCCCACCGCGTTCTTGCCCGCCACCAGGGCTGCGGAATGGAACAGCACATCCACCGAAGGCCGATGCCGGTTGACGGGATCGGAGTATTCGAGCTTGACGACGTAATTGGCCCCGGAGCGGGCGAGCTTCATGTGCGCCACCCCGCCGGGGGCCAGGTAGACGTGGCCCGGCAGCACGCGCTGGCCGTCTTCGGCCTCGTGGACCTGCACGGCGCACAGGCCGTCGAGGCGCTGCACGAACGACTTGGTGAAACCCGCCGGCATGTGCTGCGTGATCATAATGGCCGGACTGTTGGCTGGCAAGGGTTCGAGCACGTGGCGGATGGCCTCGGTGCCGCCGGTGGATGAACCGATCATGATGAGCTTCTCGGTGGTGGAGAAGGTGCCGGCCAGGCGTGGGCGCACGGGGCCGTCGCCCGCATGCGCCGGGCGCGGACGCAGGCGCGCATGGGCCGCCGCGCGGATCTTGTCGGCGATCATGTCGCTGTATTCCATCAGGCCGTCGCGCAGCCCCAGCTTGGGCTTGGTGACGAAATCGACGGCCCCCAGTTCGAGCGCCTTGAGCGTGACCTCGGAATTACGATCGGTGAGCGAGGACACCATGACCACCGGCATGGGGCGCAAGCGCATCAGGCGCTCGAGGAAGTCGAGCCCGTCCATGCGGGGCATTTCGACGTCCAGCGTCAGCACGTCGGGATTGTGCTGCTTGATGAGCTCGCGCGCGATCAGGGGATCGGGCGCGGTGGCGACGACTTCGAGGTCGGGCTGGCCATTGATGATCTCCGTCATCAGGCTGCGCACCAGCGCCGAATCGTCCACGCACAACACACGGATTTTCTTGCTTTCAACCATAGTGATACGTCCCGGCCCCCATCAGGCGACGGTATAGACCGTCTGCCCTTGAAGTTTCAAGGCCTTGGTCAGGTAGGTAAAGTTTTCGGAGTGGCCCGCGAACATCAGGCCGCCGGGTTTCAAGAGCGGGACAAAGCGCTCCAGAATCCGGGTCTGGGTGGGCTTGTCGAAATAAATCATGGTATTGCGGCAGAAGATGGCGTCGAACTTCTGGTTGATGGGCCAGCTGGGCGCCACCAGGTTCACTTCTTCGAAGGTGACCATGTTGCGGATCACCGGCTTGACCATCGCCATGCCCGACTGCCGCCCGGTGCCGCGCAGAAAGTAGCGGCGTAAAAGTTCGGGCGGAATCGGCTTGATGCGGTCGAGCGTATAGACGCCCTTGCGCGCCTGGGCCAGCACCTGCACGTCGATGTCGGTGGCCAGCACCGACAGCCCGGCGTCCGACTGGCCACAGGCGTCGTGCAGCGTCATGGCCAGGGTGTAGGGTTCCTCGCCGGTGGACGAGGCACAGCACCAGACCGAAATCGGCTTGCGCCGCGTCTTGACGAACTCGGCCAGGATGTGAAAGTGGTGCTGCTCGCGAAAGAAGGCCGTGTGGTTGATGGTGAAAGCGCTGATGAAGCGATCCCACTCATCGACCAGGGGATTGTGTTCGAGGTGATCGAGATAGGCGCGCACCGAGCCCAGGCCCGAGTGGTGCGCGCGCAGCCCCAGCGTGCGAGCAGCCATGTCGCGCTTGTGATCGCCCAGCACGATGCCGGCGCGCCTGTGCAGGATGTCGGCGACGCGCGTCAGGTCCTGCGCATCGGCCTTGGGCAAGGCCGGTTGCGAAAAGTACGAGACAGAAGCGCCATCATGGATCATGGGTGACTCGATGCCTCAGGCCTGCCCGAGGCTCAGGGGCCTGGGCGCAACCGCGGGGTCGTACCCCAGCTGGCCGCCGTGCACGTCGATGACAGGCCCGCCTTCGCGCACCTGGAAGACCGACACTGCGGCATTGAGCTGCTCGGCCTGATCCTGCAGGGAGCCCGCCGCGCTCGCGGCCTCTTGTACCAGCGCCGCGTTCTGCTGCACGACGCGATCCATGTCGGTGATGGCGACGTTGATCTGGCTGATGCCCTCGGCCTGCTCGCGCGAGGCCGACGAGATTTCGTTCATGATGGCGGTGACACCCTGCACCGACTGGACGATTTCGCCCATGATGCGCCCGGCGTCTTCCACCCGGCCCGAGCCTTCCTTGATACGCACGACCGAATCGTCGATGAGGCCCTTGATCTCTTTGGCGGCCTGGGCACTGCGCTGGGCCAGCGAACGCACTTCGCCCGCCACCACGGCAAAGCCCTTGCCCTGCTCGCCCGCGCGGGCGGCCTCGACGGCGGCGTTCAGCGCCAGGATGTTGGTCTGGAAGGCAATGCCGTCGATGACACCGACGATCTCGGCCATCTTGCCCGAGCTGCTGGTGATGCCCGTCATGGTCTCGGCCACGCTGGACACCGCCTGCCCGCCGCGCTCGGCCACCTGGGCGGCGTTCTTGGCCAGGTGGTCGGCCTGCTCGGCGTTGTCCGAGTTCTGGCGCACCGTGCTGGCAAGCTGTTCCATGCTGGCGGCGGTCTGCTGCAGCGAGGCGGCCTGCTGCTCGGTGCGGCTGCTGAGGTCGGTGTTGCCCGCGAAGATTTCGCGCGAACCCAGGTGGATTTCGCCCAC
This sequence comes from Castellaniella caeni NBRC 101664, assembly GCF_001592225.1. Taxonomy (GTDB): domain Bacteria; phylum Pseudomonadota; class Gammaproteobacteria; order Burkholderiales; family Burkholderiaceae_B; genus Castellaniella; species Castellaniella caeni. Next base: position 86,265 of record NZ_BCWN01000004.1, read on the forward strand.
GCCGCCGCGCACCTGGGCCACCATGCGCACCAGGCCTTCCTGCATGCGCTGCATGGCCAGGTACAGCACCCCGATCTCGTTACGCGAAGGCGCCTCGATGACGGCGGTGAGGTCGCCCGCCGCAATGCGGTCGAAGTGTTCACCCGCGCGGCGCAAGGGCCGCAGCACGACGCGTTGCAGGAAAACGTAGGCGGCAATGGCAAACAGCAGGGCCACCACCATGGAGACAAGGACGATGACCACGACCCATTCCAGATGGGTGTTTTCCGCTGCGATCTCGGTATTGGCCAGGGCGTGCTGATGCTGCTTGAGGCTGCGGTAAGCCTGGTCGAGTTTCTGCTCGGCGGGCTCGATGCGTTCTTTTTGCAGGCGGTGGAACTGGTCGATGTGGCCCTCTTTCAGCTGCGCCAGCACCGGGGGCAAAGCCTCGCGCACCAGATCGGCATAGGCGGCCAGTACCTGATCGGCGCCACTGTCGGCGGACAGATAAGTTTGTGCCGCCGTGGCGAAGGTTTCCATGGCCTGGTGCGTCTGTTCGAGACTGGCCTGGGCCTGACCGATCAGCTGACGCGTATCGCTGCTCAAGGCGTCGGCGGCATCCGGCTCGCCACCCGCGTTCCAGTCGGCGGAAATGGCGTTGTTCATGAGATCGCTGTTGATGACGATGCTGGCAAGCGCCCGCCCCATCAGAATCTGTACATCCTGGTACTGATTGACGGCATCGTCCAGCAACGATACAGCCTCTTCGTTATGGGCGATGCGCTTGAGCGCATCGTTGTTCAGCTTGAGCGAGAGCACGCCCAGCAGCGCGCCGGAAATCAGCATCACAAAGAAAAACACCAGCACCAGCACCAGGCTGGTGCGTACTTTCAACGCGCCAAGCAGCGATTTTTGACCGAACTGCATGAATTTAAAACCTCGTGGGCATAAAGGAGTGTCTGCGAGATTGGAGACGGGCCGCAGCGGGAAGCATCGGGATCAAGCCAGGCTTCACGCTCAGGCAACGGCGGTTTCGACCAGCGCCATTTCCTCGCTGGTCATGAGTTTTTCGATATCGACCAGGATCAGCATGCGGTCGCCCACCGTGCCGATGCCGGTCAGGTGTTCGGTGGAAAAGGCCGAGCCGAACTGGGGCGCCGAGCTGATCTGCGAAGACTGCAGAATGAGCACGTCGGACACGCCATCGACCACCACCCCCACGACCCGCGACTGCAGGTTGAGGATGACGACGACGGTCTGCGCCGTGTACTCGACGTTTTCCATGTTGAATTTCATGCGCAGATCGACGATCGGCACGATCACGCCGCGCAGATTGGTGACGCCCTTGATGAAATCCGGGACGTTGGCGATGCGCGTGACGGACTGACTGTCATACCCGCGGATTTCCTGCACCTTGAGGATGTCGATGCCGTATTCCTGGCTGGCCAGCGTGAAGATGAGGAACTCTTTGCCCTGGGTTTCAGCCTGGTCGCTCTTGACTTCGGTCAGATTCATAATGACTCCGGGAACTGGTTGGTTGAATGGTCAGAGCGCCAATCAGGCCGCCATTGTATGCATCGACGCCGTGCGCCGCAGCGCGAAGACGTCCACGATGAGGGCCACGCTGCCGTCGCCCAGGATGGTGGCCGCCGAAATGCCGGGCACCTTGCGGTAATTGGTTTCAAGGTTCTTCACCACCACCTGGTGCTGGCCGATGAGGTGATCGACCATCAAGGCAAAACGCTGGTCTTCGGCCTGCAGGATGACCGCAATGGCCTTGGTGAGGTCGGCCTCGGCGTCCCGCACGCCAAAGACTTCGTGCAAGGCCACCACCGGCAGGTACTCGCCGCGCACGTGCAGCATCTGTTCGGTCTCGGAAATGCGGTGAATCTGCTCGGGCGTGGCCTGCATCGATTCGGTGACGTGCGACAGGGGCAGGATGAAGGTTTCTTCACCCACCTTGACCGACATGCCGTCGAGAATGGCCAGGGTGAGCGGCAGCACGATGCGCGTCGTGGTGCCCTCGCCCTTGCGCGAAGACAGCTGCACGTGCCCGCCCATGTTCTGGATGTTGCGCCGCACGACGTCCATGCCCACGCCGCGCCCCGAGATGTCGGTGACCTTCTCGGCGGTGGAAAAGCCCGGCGCGAAAATGAGCTGCCAGAGTTCGTCGTCGGGCGTGGCCTCGGACACCGGGAAGCCCTGGGAGATCGCCTTCTTGAGGATGCGCTCGCGGTTCAGCCCGCCACCGTCGTCCACCACTTCGATGATGATCTGCCCGCCGTACTGCTGGGCCGACAGGGTGAGCGTGCCTTCGGGGCTTTTACCCTGGGCCACGCGCACGTCGGGGGTCTCGATGCCATGATCCAGGCTGTTGCGCACCAGGTGCGTGAGCGGATCGATGATGCGTTCGATCAGGCTCTTGTCGAGTTCGGTCGCCTGGCCCTTGGTGACCAGCTTGATCTGTTTGCCCAGCTTGTGCGCGTTCTCGCGCACCACGCGCGGGAAGCGGCTGAAGACATAATCCATCGGCATCATGCGGATGGACATGACGGATTCCTGCAGGTCGCGGGCATTGCGTTCGAGTTGCTCGATGCCGCTGAGCAGCCGGTCGTGCAAGACCGGGTCGAGCGACTGCGAGGCCTGCATGAGCATGGCCTGCGTGATGACCAGCTCGCCCACCAGATTGATGATCTGATCGACTTTTTCCACCCCCACGCGGATCGTGCCGCTTTCCTTCTTGGCCTTGTGGCTGGGGTCGGGATGGTCGGCGCTGGTCGGGGCGGTGGCTTCGGCGTGCGGTTCGGGCTGGCTGGGCGCGGCGGTCGGCTGCTCGGGCGCTGCGGCGGGCTGGGCCACGGCGGGTGCCGCGGGGGCAGCCTGGGCAGCGGGCGCGGCCTGGGCCGGGGCGGCGGCCCCGGGCAGGGCCTCGTGCGTGATGGTCACCTGATCGGCGTTGACGATGAAGCAGCACACCGCTTCGAGGTCGGAGGCCGGCGTGTTCGTGCGCAGCCACAGCGACAAGTGACCGTCGGCGTGTTCTTTGTGCAGGATTTCGCCCATCAGGCCCATTTCGGTGCTCAGCGGCTCGACGTCCTTGTCCTGGATGTTGTTGACGCGCACGTGCACGGGCAGATCGCCCGCGGGGGCGCTGGCCGCGGCGGGCGCCGCGCTGGCGGCAGGCGCCGCTGGCGCTGCGGCCGGAGCAGATGCGGCCGGGGCAGCCACCCCTTGCTGGTGTTCCAGCGCCAGCTGGCGCAACTGGGCGCAGATGCGTTCGTAAACCTGCTGGTCGGGCTTCTCAGAGCCGCGGTACGCGGCCACTTGGTCGGTCAACACGTCCTTGGTTTCCAAAAATAAGTCAATCATGTCCTGACGCAGCGCCAGCTCTCCGTGGCGGATCAGGTCGAGAAGGTTTTCCAGCAGGTGGGTGGTCTTGGCCAGCTCTTCAAAGCAGCCAAACGTCCCCGCCCCCCCCTTGATGGAGTGCGCCGCACGGAAAATGCCGTTCAGGTCGTCCGAATCCGGATTGCTCAGATCAAGGCCCAGGAGCAGTTGCTCCATATTGGCGAGCAACTCATCGGCTTCGTCAAAGAACGTATCGTAGAACTCGCTCAGGTCCACACCTGCACTCATGATCTACCTCACCCAGGTTTGTTGCCAGGCGCCCGGCCAGCCGCTGCTGGCAAAGCACCCGATGGTTGATTGGCCGCAGGCTGCTCAGCGCTGGCCGGCGAAGAAGAAATCTTGGCGGGCGCGGCGCCCGTCGTGGCGGTGGCTGCCGCGGACGGGGCGGCGCCCGTGGCTGCGGCACCGCCTGTGACGGCGGTAGCGGGGCCTGGCGCAGCCGCCCCGGGGGCGGCCCCCGTGGGCGTCACGGCACCTGCGGGCGGTACGCTGCCCGCCGGTGCCGACGTACCGGCCCCCGGCTGCGCCGCGGCGGGCGCTGCCGCCCCGTCGTCGGGCGCCCCATCCGTCGGCGGCGTGACCGCCCCGTTCGGGGACGGCGGCGTGGGATGGCTCAGTTCTTCGAGCCGCCGCTGGATCTGCACGCCCTCGGTGCCCGCCTCGTTTTGGGCATCGATGCGCTGCTCGGCGCGGCGGTTGAGCACCAGGATGCTGATGCGGCGATTTACCGCGGCCTTGGGGTCATCCTTGATGAGGTTGACCGTATCGCCCAGCCCCAGGATGCGCTTGATCTTGTTTTCGACCAGCCCGCCCGCCACCAGCTCGCGACGCGCCGAATTGGCCCGATCGGCGGAGAGTTCCCAGTTGCTGTAGCTGCGGTCGCCCGAAGCGTACTGCATGGCGTCGGTGTGGCCGGAAATCGTGATGGCGTTGGGCAGCTGGCTGATGGGCCGCGCCAGCTCGCGCAGGATGTCGCGCATGTAGGGCTGTACCCGGGCACTGCCGGTGGCGAACATGGGCCGGTTCTGCTGGTCGAGAATCTGGATGCGCAGGCCGTCGGGCGTCATGTCGAGCAACAGCTGCGGCCGAAACTGCTTGAGCACCGGGTTGTGCTCGATGAGGTTTTCCAGCTGGCTCTTGAGGTTTTCCAGGCTTTCCAGGTCTTGCATGTCCAGCTGGTCGGAATCCGCCGACGTGTTCGCGGGCGGCGGATTCTTGTTGGGGATGGGGCTGGGCTGGCCGCCGGGGATGACCGAGGTGCTGGTGCCCGGGCTCTGGCCACCCGTGATGGCCGTGATGAGCGGCATGCGAAAGTAGTCGGCGATGCCCTGGAGTTCGTTCTTGGGCACCAGCAGCAACAGCCACATCACCAGAAAAAACGACATCATGGCCGTCATGAAGTCGGCGTAAGCGATCTTCCAGCTGCCGCCATGGTGGCCTTCGCCGTAGGCACGCTTGCGGCGGACGACGACTCGACCGTGTTCCTGGTTGGCCATGGCTGCCCCTCCTTATTTGGCCGCCTGGCTCTTGCTCTGCCGCACGTGCGCATCCAGCTCGGAGAACGAGGGGCGCGAGGCGGAGAACAGAATCTTGCGGCCAAATTCGACGGCCAACGGCGGCGGGTAGCCGTTCATGCTGGCCAGCAGCGTGACCTTGATGCATTCAAGCACCTTGACGGCGGCCACCGACTGGCGTTCGACGGCGGCGGCAAACGGCGCGGCAAAGCCGTAGGACAGCAAAATACCCAGGAAGGTGCCGACCATGGCCTTGGCGATGAGGTCGGCCAGCACGGCGGGCGGCTGATCGACGGCCGACAGCGCGTGCACCACCCCCAGCACGGCGGCCACGATACCGAAGGCCGGCAGGCCGTCGGCCACCGCCCGCACCGCATTGATGGGCGTGTTGTGTTCGCTGTGCAGGGCTTCGATTTCCTGATCCATCAGGGTTTCGATTTCAAACGGGTTCATGTTGCCGCTGATCATGATGCGCAGGTAGTCCGTGAGGAATTCCATGAGCTTGGCATCTTTGAGGATCTGCGGATACTGCGCAAAAATGGCGCTGGACTGGGGTTCTTCGATATCGCCCTCGACCGACATCAGGCCGTCGCGGCGCGCCTTGTTGAGCAAGGTGTAGAGCAGGGCGAGCAAGTCCATGTACAAAGACTTGCCATAGGGATTGCGCTTGATCGCCTTGGGAAAGGCTTCGATCAGCAGCTTGATGGACGCGCCATTGCTGCCGCCGACATAGGCGCCGATCGCGCACCCGCCGATGAGCAGGAATTCGAACGGCTGGTACAACGCCCCCATGTGCCCGCCGCCAGCCAGAAAGCTGACGGCCACCGCCACCGCGACGATGAGGTATCCCAGAATGATAAACACGTGCGCACGCCTCGATAGTCAGAATGATGTCAATGTTCGCCCGTTTTCAGGCTTTCAAAAGCATGGTTCAACAGGACTTTTTGTACGTAAATCCCGTATCTGACTGTAATCAAACACTTGCGCGAGCGCTGGTCTTGCGCCGTGAGCGCGTCTTGCCGGCCCGGGGCGGAGGCTTGCAGATGGCGCAGACGAAGCCGGTTTCGGGATCGTGCGCATGCGCGACGAACTGCCCGTGGCACTGCTGACAGCACGACAGCTGTACCAGGCCGCTTTCAAAGAAGCGCACCAGCATCCAGGCCTGCGTGAAGCTGAGCACCGGCTCGCCGGCGGGTTCGCCAGGCTGCAGACCGGCGGCGGACTGTTCCAGATACAGGCGGTAGGCCTCGACCAGTGCATGCGACTTCTTGGCCGGCGTGAAGGCATCGAGGTAGCGGTAGATGTTGTAGAACAGGCTGGAGTGGATGTTGGGCAGCCAGGTCATGAACCAATCGACCGAGAACGGCAGCATGCCCTTGGGGGGCGAGGCGCCCTTGACTTCCCGGTACAGGCGGGCCAGCCGATCGTAGCTGAGCGAGGTTTCGGCCTGCAGCACCTGGAGACGGGCCCCGAGGCGCACCATGTCGGTGGCCAGAAGGATGTCGTCGGCCTCGCGCGAGACGCTTTTACTGCTCATTGCCCTAGGCCGTGACCGTTTCTTGGCGCGCCATCAGGATGGTGGAATGGGCCTGCTGCAGCACCCCGCCCAGCACTTCGTGCGTGAGGGCGTTGAGCAGCTGTGCGTCGTTGAGCCTGAAGGCGCACAGCACCGAATTGGAGCTGGCGAGCTTGACGATCTGGGCAGGCGACAGGTTGAGGATGATTTCGGCGACATCGGCGCTGAAGCCCAGCCGGAACATGCCGGCGGCCAGATTCTCGCGCAGCAGGCGCTGCGCCAACATCAGGTAAGACAAATTGACTTCGCGGATGTCATTCAACAACGCAGAATCAAGACTGGACATGATATCTCTTCGCTCACGGTGACGGTTCTGGGGGCTCAGGAACGGAATCGGGTGACAAGCAGGCCAGCCGACACACAACAAGGTAGACGTGTTGTTACGATTCTGTTTGTTCGAATGATCAGATTCGGACATCAAATATACATTTCCATGCACATTTGACATGAACAGGGCAGAGTATAGCCTGAATTAGGCACGTCATCCTAGCTACTTAGCGGTTTAGCGAAAATATGTTTATTTCAAATATTAACAATGGTGAATAAAACCTGACATCGAGACGATGGCTTTCAGGCTGGAACGCGACCATATTGCGCGGCCAGGCTCAAAAAGGCATCCAACTGACCATCGACCCCCAATTCCTCGAACAGGATGCGAGCTACCCGGGGCGCGATTGTAGCGGCCAGGCCCGCGTCGAGAAACAGCATCCTGTGGCGCCGGGCCAACACATCCTCGACGCAGCGGGCATACTCGTGACGGGCGGCGAAGCGCACCATCGCTTCGGTCAGCCCCAGCCCGAGCTCGACATCGGCCCCCGGCAGCGCCTGCAGCAGGCCCGCCTCGCTGCCATAGGTATGCGGGCCGGGCAAGGCGGCCAGGCTGACGGGCGCCGCCCCGGGCGCCGCGCCCACCAGCGGAAAGCGGGCCGTGCGGCAGCTTGGCAAGGGGCCCAGCTGCCCTGCCCGCACGCAGTGCTGCAGGACGTCTTCCGCCATCGCCCGGTAGGTTGTCCATTTGCCACCCGTGACGGTCACCAGACCCGAGGGGCTGATGCGCACGGTGTGCTCGCGGCTGATGGCCTTGGTATTGCCGCCCGCGCTGTCGTCGGGCCGTACCAGGGGCCGCAGGCCCACCCAGACGCTGCGTACGTCGCTGGCCTTCGGTGCCCGGGACAGGACACGGGCCGACTCGTTGAGGATGAAGGCCGCCTCTTCGGGCAGCGCCCGCGGCTCGCGCACGGCATCCGGGCGCGGCGTATCGGTGGTTCCGAGGATGACGTGCCCCAGCCAGGGCACGGCAAAGAGCACTCGGCCGTCCCGCGTATGGGGCACCAGCAAGGCGTTTTGCGACGGCAGAAAAGCGCGCTCGACCACCAGGTGCACCCCCTGGCTGGGGGCCACCATGGCCGAGCTGCCCTGCCCGCGCGCCGCGTCGTCCATCTGGCGCACCCGATCGACCCAGACCCCCGTGGCGTTGACGACACAGCGCGCGCGCACCGTGCCCTGGCGCGGCGCGCCGTCCGGCGCCAGCGCGTCTTCCCAGCGCACGCCGCAGACCCGCCCGCCCTCGTGCAGGATGTCGATCACGGGGCAGTAGTTGAGCACCAACGCCCCTTGCGCCGCGGCGGTGCGCGCCAGCGCCAGGGCGAGGCGCGCATCGTCGAACTGGCCGTCCCAGTATTTCACGCCCCCATAGAGGTGGCCGGGGTTGACGCCAGGCAGCTGGCGGGCCGTGGCCGCGCGTCCCAGCCATTCGGTGCGCCCCAGGCTGGCCGAACCGGCCAGGGCGTCGTACATCTTGAGCCCCATGCCGTAGAAGGGGAGTTCCCAGGGCCGGTAGGCCGGCATGATGAAGGCCAGCGGCTGGGCCAGGTGCGGCGCATTGCCCAGCAAGGCGCGGCGCTCGTGCAGCGCCTCGCGCACCAGGCCGATGTTGCCCTGCGCGAGATAGCGCACGCCGCCGTGCACCAGCTTGGTGGCGCGCGACGAGGTGCCGCCGGCGAAATCGTGGGATTCCAGCAGCAGAACCGACAGGCCCCGCAGCCGGGCATCCAGGGCGACGCCCAGGCCGCTGGCCCCCCCACCGATCACGATCAGGTCAAGCTCGGGCAAAGCCTCGAGGGCGTGCAGCAATTGAGCCCGATCGGTGCGAGCGGGAGAGGCAGCGGCGGTTTGGGACATCGTATTCATACCATCAACAGATCAACGGACGCGGCCTTCCTTCCAGGCCTGCAAGAGAGAGTCGTAGGACACCGTTTCCGGCTTGGGATTTTCATTGGCCAGCTTTTTCCAGGGCGCATGCTCGCTGCTCAGCCACTTGGCGGGGTCGCTCTTGGGGTTGAGCTTGGGCGCGCAGCGTTTCATGCCCGCGCGTTCGAGGCGGGCCATGACCTTGTCCATGTCGGTGGCCAGGTTGTCCATCGCCTGCTGCGGGGTTTTCTCGCCGGCAATGGCCTGCGAGATGTTGCGCCACCACAGCTGGGCCAGCTTGGGGTAGTCGGGCACGTTGGTACCGGTGGGCGTCCAGGCCACGCGCGCCGGGCTGCGGTAGAACTCGATCAGGCCACCGTACTTGCTGGCGTTCTGGGTGAAATAATCGCTGTGGATGTCGCTGTCGCGGATGAAAGTAAGCCCCACGATCGACTTCTTGAGCGAGGTGGTCTTGGCCGTGACGAACTGGGCGTAGAGCCAGGCCGCCGCCACCTTGTTGGGATCGTGGTTCTTGAAGAACGTCCACGAGCCCACGTCCTGGTAGCCATTTTGCATGCCGTCCTTCCAGTACGGGCCGTGCGGCGCGGGCGCCATGCGCCACTTGGGCGTGCCGTCCTCGTTGACCACCGGCAGGCCCTTCTTGATCATGTCGGCGGTAAAAGCGGTGTACCAGAAGATCTGCTGGGCGATTTCCCCCTGGGCGGGCACCGGGCCAGCTTCGGTGAAGGTCATGCCCTGCGCCACGGGCGGCGCGTACTTCTTCAGCCAGTCGATGTACTTGGTCAGCGCATAGACGGCGGCGGGCGAGTTGGTGGCCCCGCCGCGCGCCACCGAGGCGCCCACCGGCGTGCATTTGTCGTCGGCCACCCGGATGCCCCATTCATCCACCGGCATGCCGTTGGGCGTGCCCTTGTCGGCCTCGCCCGCCATCGACAGCCAGGCGTCGGTGAAGCGCCAGCCCAGCGAGGGGTCTTTCTTGCCGTAATCCATGTGGCCGTAGATGGGCTTGCCATCGATGGTCTTCACGTCTTCGCTGAAGAACTTGGCAATGTCTTCATAGGCCGTCCAGGTGACGGGCACGCCCAGTTCGTAGCCGTACTTGGCCTTGAATTTTTCTTTCAGGTCGGGGCGGTTGAACAGATCTTGACGGAACCAGTACAGGTTGGCGAACTGCTGGTCGGGCAGCTGATACATCTGCCCGTCGGGCGCCGTGGTGAACGAGGTGCCGATGAAATCTTTGAGGTCGAGCCCCGGGTTGGTGTATTCCTTGCCCGCGCCCTTCATGTAGTCGGTGAGTGACAGCACCTCGCCGTAGCGGTAATGCATGCCGATGAGGTCGGAATCGGAAACCCAGCCGTCGTAGATCGATTTGCCCGACAACATGGAGGTCTGCAATTTTTCGACGACATCGCCTTCCTGGATGATGTCGTGGTTCACCTTGATGCCGGTGATCTCTTCAAAGGCCTTGGCCAGTACCTTGGATTCGTACTCGTGCGTCGTCAGGGTCTCGGACACCACGGAAATCTGGTTCACGCCCTTGGCCTTGAGCTTGGCGGCGGCATCGACGAACCACTGCATCTCGGCTTTTTGCTGGTCTTTGTTCAGGGTGGATGGCTGGAACTCGGTGTCAATCCATTTCTGTGCCTCGGCCATGCCGGCCCAGGCGGCCTGGCTGCCCAGGGCGCAGGCGATGGCCAGCGCAACCGTGGTATGGCGAAATCTCATGATGCTCTCCTCGTGGTTTGGAAATCCCCGTTGCTTCTGTCGGGTGCTGCCCTGGGGAATGGCAAGACACCTGATTCGTGTCGCGGACACGGCACCCTGCGGCGCCGTCCCGATGTGAGACGGATACCTTCAGCCCTTGCGCATGATGAAGACCAGCACCCCCATCGACAGGACGAAACTGATCCAGACCGAGGGCTCGTCCTGCAGGCCGAACCAGTCGACGAACTGTTCACCCAGGCCAAGAAACCCCAGATTGATGTAGGCCGCCACCAGCAGGCCGATGAACAGCCGGTCTCCGCGGGTGGTCGCCATCGGCAAAAAACCCTTGCGCGGCACCGTGGGCGACTTCAGCTGCCACACGGTCATGCCGGCCAGCAGCAGCGCCACACAAATGAAGAACACCGCGGTCGGCAGCGTCCAGACCATCCAATCGAGCATGCTGTTCTCCTTAGACCCGGCCCATCGCGAAGCCCTTCGCGATGTAGTGGCGCACAAACCAGATGACGATGGCCCCCGGCACGATCGTAAGCGTGCCCGCAGCGGCCAGCGTGGCCCAGTCCATGCCCGAGGCCGAGACCGTGCGCGTCATGATGGCCACGATGGGCTTGGCATTGACGCTGGTGAGCGTGCGCGCGAGCAGCAGCTCGACCCAGCTGAACATGAAGCAGAAGAACGCCGCCACCCCCACGCCGGACTTGATGAGCGGCAGGAAGATCGTGAGAAAGAAGCGCGGAAAGCTGTAGCCGTCGATGTAGGCGGTTTCGTCGATCTCGCGCGGAATGCCGCTCATGAAGCCTTCGAGAATCCACACCGCCAGCGGCACGTTGAACAGCAGGTGCGCCAGCGCCACGGCCCAGTGCGTGTCCATCAGGCCCAGGGTGGAATACAGCTGAAAGAACGGCAGCAGAAACACGGCGGGCGGCGTCATGCGGTTGGTGAGCAGCCAGAAAAAGACGTGCTTGTCACCCAGAAACGAATAGCGCGAGAAGGCGTAGGCCGCGGGCAGGGCCACGCCGATGGCCATCACCATATTGAGGCACACGTAGATGAGGCTGTTGACGTAGCCCATGTACCAGGACGGATCAGTGAGGATGAGGCGGTAGTTGTTGAGCGTGAACTCGCGCGGAAAGATGGAAAACTCGGACAGAATCCCCTGGTTGGTCTTGAAGCTCATCACCACCATCCAGTAGATGGGCACGAGCGCAAAAAACAGATACAGCCACAGAAACACCGTGCGCTTGCGCGGCAACCAGGTGGACTTAGTCATGGGGCACCTCGGTATCGCTGGTGCCGACCCGCAGCATCCAGTTATAGAGAATGAAGCAGAACATGAGGATGATGAGGAAATAGATGAGCGAGAACGCTGCCGCCGGCCCCATGTCGAACTGGCCCACGGCCTTTTGCGTGAGGTACTGGCTGAGAAAGGTGGTGGAACTGCCCGGCCCGCCACCCGTCAGGACGAAGGGCTCGGTGTAGATCATGAAACTGTCCATGAAGCGCAGCAGCACGGCGATCATCAGCACGCCGCGCAGCTTGGGCAGCTGGATGTAGCGAAAGACCGCCCACTTGCTGGCCCCGTCGATGCTGGCCGCCTGGTAATAGGCTTCGGGGATGGCCTGCAAGCCGGCATAGGCCAGCAGGGCCACCAGCGGCGTCCAGTGCCAGACGTCCATGAGCAGCACCGTGAGCCAGGCCTGCACCGGGTTGCCCACATAGCTGTAGTCGATGCCCAGCTGGGTGAGCGTCCAGCCCAGCAGGCCGATGTCGGTGCGCCCGAAAATCTGCCAGATGGTGCCCACCACGTTCCAGGGAATGAGCAGCGACAGCGAGACGATGACGAGCACCGCCGACGCGCGCCAGCCCTTGGCCGGCATGGACAGCGCCAGGGCCACCCCCAGGGGGATTTCAATGGCCAGCACCGCGCCCGAAAACAACAGCTGGCGCCACAGGGCGTCGTGCAAGTCTTGATCGCGCATGGTGCTGGCAAACCATTCGGTGCCGACGAAGACCGCCTGATTGGGGCCGAGAATGTCTTGCACCGAATAATTGACCACCGTCATGAGCGGGATGATGGCCGAGAACGACACACAGAGGATGACCGGCAGGATCAGCCACCAGGCCTTCTGGTTGACGGGTTTGACAGGTGCGCTCATGCCAGAAGCTCCTCGTTGTGGTACAGGCAGGTATGCGTCTCGAACACGGCGGCGTGCACCTCGCTGCCCGGCGCGGGCAGCACCTGATCGGAAGCCACGTGCGCCTTGATTTCGTGGCCCGCCGCCTGCAGGCTGACCAGCTGCGTGGTGCCCAGCGGCTGCACGCGCACGATCGTGGCGGGCACGCTGCCCGCCTGGGGCTGCGCCAGCAGGCGCAGGTATTCGGGGCGGATGCCCAGCGTCAGCGGCCCCACGGGCAAAGACGCGGCGGCTTGCGCGGCCAGTTGCGTGGCGCCCAGCCACAGGGATTGATCCGCGCGGCATTCGACGGGCAGCAGGTTCATGCCCGGCGAGCCGATGAAATGAGCGACGAACGTATGCTGCGGGCGCTCGAACAACTGGGCCGGCGTGCCCTGCTGCACCACCCGCCCGCGCGACATGACCAGCACCTGGTCGGCAAAGGTCATGGCCTCGACCTGGTCGTGCGTGACGTAGATGAGGGTGAGCCCGAGTTCGTGGTGAATCTGCTTGAGCTTGCGGCGCAGTTCCCACTTGAGGTGCGGGTCGATAACGGTGAGCGGTTCGTCGAACAGCACGGCGGACACGTCCGGGCGCACCAGCCCGCGCCCCAACGAGATTTTCTGCTTGGCATCCGCCGCCAGGTTGGCCGCCCGCTGGTCGAGCACGGCGGACAGTTCGAGCATTTCGGCAATGCGCCCCACCCGCTCGCGAATCTGCGCGGCGGGCACCTTGCGGTTGCGCAGGGGAAAGGCCAGGTTCTCGCCCACGGTCATGGTGTCGTAGATGACCGGAAACTGGAACACCTGGGCGATGTTGCGTTGCTGCGGGCTGGCTTGCGTGCGATCGACGCCATCGAAGCACACCGTGCCCTGCGAGGCGGTGACCAAGCCGGAGATGATGTTGAGCATGGTGGTCTTGCCGCAGCCCGAGGGCCCCAGCAAGGCGTAGGCCCCGCCGTCTTCAAAGGTGATCTTCAGGGGCAGCAAGGCGTAGTCGGCATCCGAACGCGCAGTCTTGCGGTAGCTGTGGGCGAGATCAAGATCAATGCGCGCCATGGCGGGCCTCCGGGGCATGCAGCAGGGCCTCGTCGGCGCCGAAAACAAACGCCTGCCGACTGGAAAAATGCAGGGTGACGGGGTCTTGCAGGCGATGGTGGCTGACGCCGGGCACCTGGGCCACCAGGTTGCCCACCGAGGTCTGCACGTGCACGTAGGTGAACGAGCCGGAAATTTCGGCCAGCTGCACGCGCCCCGCCAGCTGGCAATCGCCCCCGCGATCGTGCAGGGAAAGATCGGTCGCGCGCAGCCCGATGGTGGCCTCGCCCGCGGGCAAGGGGGCTGCCAGCGCCAGGGACAGGCCTTCGGCCTGACGCACCCGCAGCGTGCCGCCCTGCGCCTGCCCGGCCAGGAAGTTCATGGGGGGATCGCTGAAAGCGCGCGCCACCCGCACCGATTTCGGGCGCTGGAAAACTTCGATGGTGGGGCCATACTGCAGCAGTTCGCCGGCATCGAGAACGGCGGTGTAGCCCCCCAGCAGCAGGGCCTCGCTGGGTTCGGTGGTGGCATACACCACGGTGGAGCGCCCCGCGGCGAACATCAGCCCCAGTTCTTCGCGCAGTTCTTCACGCAGCTTGTAATCGAGGTTGACCAGGGGTTCGTCCAGCAGCATCAGCGGCGCATCCTTGGCCAGCGCGCGGGCCAGTGCCACACGCTGCTGCTGCCCGCCGGAAAGCTCGGCGGGCAGGCGGTCGAGAAATTCTTCGATGTGCAGGGTGCGGGCAATGGCCAGCACCCTGTCTTTGGTGTCGCGCTGGCCGCGCAGCTTGAGCGGCGAGGCGATATTTTGCGCCACGGTCATGGACGGATAGTTGATGAACTGCTGGTACACCATGGCGATGTTGCGCTGGCGCACTGGCACGCCGGTGACGTCTTGCCCATCGACCAGCACGCGGCCCGCGCAGGGCGCGTCCAGCCCGGCCATGACGCGCATCAGGCTGGTCTTGCCCGCCCGGGTGGCGCCCAGCAGGACAGTGACGGTGGATTCGTGCAAGGCCAGGTCGAGCGGGTAGAGCCAGGTTTCCGCCCCCACCTTCTGTTGAACCCCAAGCAGCTCAAGCCGCATCGTATGCTTCTCCGAAAGCTGATCATTTTTGAATATTATTGTTCGTTTTAAGCTCGTTTGCTTTCCATGAAAACCCTAAGATTGGTTCCTTTTCTTTCGTTGTACAGTTCTCCTATTACTCACACGTCTCGTATCCATGAGCCCGAATCCCCGCCAGATCCGCCTGCTGACGCTCATCCAGACCCAGGGTTCCTGCAGCCTGGATGAGCTGGCCGAGCACCTGCAAGTGACCGTGCAGACCGTGCGCCGCGACGTGCAGCGCCTGGCCGAGGCCAACCTGCTCGTGCGCTTTCATGGCGGGGCGCGCCTGCCTGCTTCCACCATCGAGAACATCGCCTACCGGCAGCGGGCGCAGCTGCACGCGCAGGCCAAGCAGCGCATCGCCCAGGCCATCGCCCGCCAGATACCCAACGACTGTTCGCTGATGATCAACATCGGCACGACCACCGAAGCCATCGCGCGCGCGCTTGGCGGGCACACGGGCCTGCGCATCATCACCAACAACATCAACGTGGCCTGCATGCTGGGGCGCCAGCCGGGCTGCGAGGTCATTCTCGCCGGGGGCAACGTGCGCCCGCGCGACCTCGCCATCGTCGGCGAAGCCACGGTCGAGCTCATCCGCCAGTTTCGCGTGGACATCGCGCTCATGGGCATCTCGGGCATCGAGGAAGACGGCACGCTGCGCGATTACGATTACCGTGAGGTGAAGGTGTCGCAGGCCATCATGCAGTCGGCCCGCGAAATCTGGATGGCCGCCGACACGAGCAAGTTCGGGCGTCCCGCCATGGTGCGCGTGGGCGAGCTTGGCCAAATTCACCGCCTGTTCACCGACGCGCCGCCGCCCGAGCCCTACCCCGGCCTGCTGCAGGCGGCCGACGTCGATTGTGTCGTCGTTTCCTGAGGTCTCCCATGACGTATCTTCTGGCCCTCGACCAGGGCACTTCCAGCACCCGCAGCATCGTGTTCGACCGCTTTGGCCGCATCGTCGGGCTCGCCCAGCGCGAATTCACGCAGCACTATCCGCAGCCCGGCTGGGTCGAGCACGACCCGATGGAAATCTGGCACACGCAGCGCGACACCCTGCACGAGGCCTTGAACCGCGCGGGCATCGGCGCGCAAGACATCAGCGCCATCGGCATCACCAACCAGCGCGAGACCACGGTGGTCTGGGATCGACGCAGCGGCGAGCCCATCTACCCGGCCATCGTGTGGCAGGATCGCCGGGCCGAGCCCAGCTGCGCACAGCTGCGCGAGCGCGGCCTGGAGGCCACCATCCTGCAGCGCACGGGCCTGCGCATCGACGCGTATTTCTCGGCCACCAAGCTGCAATGGATACTGGATCACGTGCCCGGCGCACGTGCCCGCGCGCAGGCGGGCGAACTGCTTTTCGGCACCATCGACAGCTGGCTCATCTGGCAGCTGACGGGCGGGCAGCGGCACCTCACCGACGTCAGCAACGCGGCGCGCACCATGCTCATGGACGTACACCGCAACGCCTGGGACGCCGAACTGCTTGACCAGCTGGACATCCCGGCGCGGATGATGCCTACCATCCTGCCCTCGTCGGCCGACTTCGGCGCCACCAGCCCCGAACTGCTGGGCCGCGCCGTGCCGATCTGCGGGGTGGCGGGCGACCAGCAAAGCGCCTTGTTCGGCCAGGCATGCTTTCGGCCCGGCATGGTGAAAAACACCTACGGCACGGGCTGCTTCATGCTGATGCACACGGGCAATCAGTTCCAGACGTCCACCAACGGCCTGGTCACCACCAGCGCCGCGCAGACCGACCAGCAGCCCGCCTATGCGCTGGAAGGCAGCGTCTTCGTGGGTGGCGCCGTCGTCCAGTGGCTGCGCGACGGGCTGCGCGCCTTCGTGCGCAGCAGCGACATCGAGGCACTGGCGGGCAGCGTGCCCGACTCGGGCGGCGTCATGTTCGTGCCCGCCTTCACGGGCCTGGGCGCGCCCTGGTGGGATCCGGACGCACGAGGCACCATCACGGGGCTGACCCGCGGCAGCACCATGGCGCACATCGCCCGCGCCGCGCTGGAGAGCATCGCCTACCAAAGCGCGGCCCTGCTGCAGGCCATGAGCCGCGACGCTCAGGCCGCCGGGGCGCACGAGCTGCGCACGCTGCGCGTGGACGGCGGGGCCTGCGTCAACGATTTGCTGATGCAATTTCAGGCCGACCTGCTGGGCATTCCGGTGCAGCGCCCCACCATGGTCGAAACGACGGCGCTGGGCGCGGCCTTTCTGGCCGGCCTGCAGGCGGGGGTATACGCCGACCTGCAAGAGCTGGAATCGCTCTGGCGCATCGAGCGCCAGTTCGACCCGGCCATGCCACGCGACCAGGCCGCCGAAGCCCTGGCGCGCTGGGATCAGGCCGTGCGCCAGGCGTGCACGCGCTGAAACCAGGCCCGCCACCGAGAGCCCACGCCCCCCCGCTGCCGGCCACATACGGCCATCAACTGAGGGACAGGCAAGCTGGCCGGGCCATCCGCCGTGTGTTCGCCGTCCTGCAGTCGCTGTTCCACATTCCTTATAGAATGGCGCATGGGCGCCTGCCTGCGGCATGCCCATGACGCCCTGCCCTGCCCGCCCCGCCGACACCACCCAAGCGCCCATGCTCAAAAAACTGATTCTCATCATTGCCATCTTCGCCATCTTGCTGCTGGCGCTCAGCGTGGGTGAAGTCGCCTTCGGACAGGTGTTTCACTGGATATCCGGCATCACCGGGGTACTCATCCAAAATTTCAGCGACCTTTTTGCCGCCGCCGCCCGCTATCTGCACGTCCACACGGGCAAGGTGCTGCTGGCCGCCCTGCTCACCGTGCCCATCAGCCTGTGGATTCTGCGCTCGCAGCGCGAATCGCTCGGGCGGCCCACGTCGCAGCGGCGCATTGCCATCGTGCTGGCCATTTTCCTGGGCTGGCTGGGCGCGCACCGCTTCTTTCTGGGGCAGATCGGCTGGGGGCTGGGCTTTTTGCTCATGAGCTGGATTTTCGTGCCGCTGGCGGTGGTCATCGGCTGGATCGACGCCATCCGCTACCTGTTCATGGACGACGAAACCTTCGCCCGCACGCAGCTGTCGTAAGCCAGGGCACCGCACGCACCATGAGCCCGCTCGTCCCCCCTTCGCCCGCATCCCTTTCGTCCACCCCTCCTTATCGCTTGCTCGAACTTGACGCGCTTGGATCCGGTACGCTTGGCCCCGATATGCTTGGGCCCGGTGCCGGGCAGGCGCCCGGCCCACTGGCCGACGAAGCGCTGCTGCGCCACGCCATCGACGGGCCCGTGGCCTGCCTGTGGCACGCCGCGCAAGGCCTGGTCGTGCCACGCACCTACGCCGCGCGCTCCGGTTTCGCGCAGGCCCAGGCCGATTTCGCCCGGCGGGGCTGGCCCATCCACGTGCGCCAATCGGGCGGGGGCGTGGTGCCGCAGGGCCCGGGCATCCTCAACCTCAGCCTGGCGCAGCGCTTCGCGGGGCGTCCGCTGGATCATTCCGAAACCTGCTATCGGCAGCTGTGCGGCCTGATCGCCGCCGCCTTGCTGCACTGGGGCATCGACACGCGCGCCCAGGCCGTCGAGGGCTCTTTCTGCGACGGGCGCTACAACCTGGCGTCGGGGCAGCCCGCGCGCAAGGTGGTGGGCACGGCCCAGGTCTGGCGTCACATCCCGGGCCAGCCTCCCGACCAGCAGATCGGCCTGGTACACGCGCTGATTCTCGTGCGCTGCAGCCCACAAGAAACGACGGCCCAGGCCAACGCCCTGGAAGCCGCCCTGGGTTCTCCGCGGCGCTACGACGCCGGGAAGATCGCCTCGCTGGATCAGTTGATCGCGGCCACGCGCCGGGCCGATTTCGAACGCGGCTTTGCGCAAACGCTCAAGGACACCATCGCACACAGCCGCGCCATCGCCGCCTGATGCGACAAGCTGGGCGCGATCCGGGTGGCCCGCCCAGGGGCGCCACGCCCCCCACGGCGCATGCACACGCAGGCGCCAGGCGGATGCCCGAACTGTCACGCGCGGAAATCAAACAGCCCATATGCCGCGGACGGAATCCGCCCCGCGCGCCGGGGCACAGCCCGATTGCTGCGGCGCAACGCGCTAAAATGCGGCCATTTTCATCGTCACCACTGGACATCACGTGAGAAAAATCGTTCGCGCCAAACTGCATGGCATTCGCGTCACCGGGGCCGATCTGGATTACCACGGCTCGATCACGCTCGACCCGGATCACTGCGAAGCCGCCGGCATCCTGCCGCTGGAATTCGTGGACATCTGGAACAAGAACTCGGGCGCGCGCATCAGCACCTACGTCATCTACGGCGAACGCGGCTCGCGCTGCTGCATCCTCAACGGCGCCGCCGCGCGCACCTGCCAGCGCGGCGACGAAGTCATCATCGCCACCTCGGAATACATCCAGGAATCCGAGCTGGAACACATCGAGCCCGCCGTGCTCACCTTCCACCCGGACAACAGCGTGCGCGAACGCCTGGGCTACTCGGTGGGCCGCGACGAGCAGAACCGGCTCACCTTCGAGATCGTGCATTACGACTGAGCCGGATCGGCCCGGCAAAACGGATACCGCGACAGGGACATGCTTGCCCCCGACAGGCCGACCCCCTACAATCAATCCGTTTTCGCCCATTTTTGAGCCTCGCTAGGGGTGCCGCAACCGCGGCTGAGATAGTCCCTTCGAACCTGATTGAGATCATCCTCGCGCAGGAAAGCAGCTCGCCGTGGCGGCGGCTGGCCGTCGTCTGCGTCTGTCACCTGCAACATGTACACAGACAGGCGCACCATGCAAGCACAGTCCTCTTCAACCGTCCGGGCAGCCACGCCCGCCGACGCTTCCCTGCCCTCCGACACCCTCCTGCCCGACGCCGAACGCGTCTTCGGCTGGCACGACCACCTCTCGCTCTGGTTCAGCCTGGGCGTGGGGCTTCTGGTCATCCAGGTGGGGGCCTACCTGGTGCCCGCGCTGGGCACGCAGGCCGCCTTGCTGGCCGTCACCTTCGGCTCGGTGCTGGGTGCGGGCCTGCTCGCCTGGGTGGCGCGCATCGGCTGCGCCAGCGGCGCCTCCAGCGCCGGGCTCATCCACGCGGTCTACGGCCTGCGCTTCGCCCGCCTGCCCGTGCTGCTCAACGTCATCCAGCTGGTGGGCTGGGCCACCTTCGAGCTGGTCATCATGCGCGACGGCACCCGCGCCATCGGGCGCCAGGCCTTCGGCATCGACAGCGGGCTCATCCTGCCCACCCTCTTCTGGGGCGTCGTCGTCCTGCTGCTGCTGCGCGGCTCGATGGTGACCCTGGTGCGCCGCATCGTCAGCCGCGTGGGCTTGCCGCTGGTGGTGCTGTCGCTCATCTGGCTCACCGTGCAGTTCGGCCTGCGGCTGGACGCACAGACGCTGCACGACTGGTGGCTGCGCCGGGGCGACGGCAGCATGAACACTTTCCAGGCGCTGGATCTGGTTATCGCCATGCCGGTGTCGTGGCTGCCGCTGGTGGCCGACTACGCGCGCCATGGCCGCAGCCGCCAAGGCGCTTTCTGGGGCACCTGGGTGGGTTTCACCGTGGCCAACATCTGGTGCTACGCCCTGGGCGTGCTGGTCATCACCGTCACCGGGCCTGATACCGACATGGTCAGCGCCCTGCTGCTGGCACAAGGCGGCCTGCTCGCGCTGGGCCTGATCCTGATCGACGAGCTGGACAACACCTACGGCGACCTGTATTCGGGCTCGGTCAACAGCAACAGCCTGTTGCCCCGCCTCGGCCTGAAGGCCTGGGGCACGGTGCTGGCCGTGCTGTCGATCGCGCTGGCCATGGTGCTGCCCATGCACTCGCTGGAACCCTTCCTGCTCACGCTCAGTTCGGTGTTCGTGCCGCTCTTCGGCACGATTCTGGGGCGCCTGGGCCTGCAGGCCGCGCACCCGGACGCCGCCGCGCGCGGCATCCACGCGGCGCCGGCCCTGATCTGGGTGCTGGGCATCGCCTTTTACCACGCCCTGGCGCAGTGGGCGCCGCAATTCGGCAGCGCGCTGCCGACTCTGGCGCTCACTTTCCTGCTGGGCGCCTTGAGCACGCAGGTTGCAGCGCGCACCAGCGCGTCGGCAGCTTGAGGGCCTGACAGCCCCGCCGCGTGCAACGCGAGCCAAGAAACGCAACGACTGCCATCTCTTTGGCTCAAACGCAAGAAAGCCCGCCTCATGTCAAGGCGGGCTTTCTTTTGCGAGGCCCGTTTCGGGCCCCGCCGGCCGGGGCTTCCAGGAAGACCCGGCTGTACTGCGCAGCGGCTTAGCCGCGTTGTGCGGCCAGCTGGCCGTCGAGCACCGGTGCGGCCTTGCGGTCGAGCAGTGCGGTGACCACTTGCCACATGACGCCCAGGCCGCCGACGATGAAGACCACGTCGCCGAAAGTGCGCATCCAGCGCAGGGTGTGGATGATGTCCTGACCCGTGAAGGCTTCGCTGCGTGCCCACCACGTGCCCTGGCTGACGCTGGCGTAGAACTGCATCAGGCCGATGGGCAGCAGGCTGAGCGAAATCATCATCACCAGGCCGATGTTCATGCACCAGAAGGCGGTGTTCATCAGGCCGTCGTTGAACTGCATGTTGGGGCGGACGTAGCGCAGCACGAAGAGCGAGAAGCCCAGCGCGAGGAAGCCATAGACCCCGAAGAGCGCGGCGTGCGCGTGCACCGCCGTGGTGTTCAGACCCTGGATGTAGTAGAGCGAGATCGGCGGGTTGACCATGAAGCCGAACACCCCGGCGCCGAACATGTTCCAGAAGGCCACGGCCACGAAGAATTTCAGCGGCCAGCGCAGGTTTTCCATCCACGGGGCACGGGCTTTCAGGCGCCAGTTTTCCCAGGCTTCGTAGCCCAGCACCACCAGCGGCACCACTTCGAGCGCGCTGAACGAGGCGCCGATGGCCATGATGGGGGTGGTCGTACCCGAGAAGTACAGGTGGTGCATGGTGCCCGGCGTGCCGCCCAGCATGAACAGGATGGCCGAAGCCAGGCTGGCCGTGGTGGCGCCGCGCTTGGACACCAGGCCCATGGTGGAGAAGATGAAGGCCAGGGCCGCCGTGGCGAACACTTCGAAGAAGCCTTCGACCCACAGGTGCACCACCCACCAGCGCCAGTATTCCATGATGGTGATGTTGGTGCGCTCGCCATAGGCCAGGCCGGCGCCGTAGAACAGGCCGATGCAGATGACCGAGGCGCTGAACAGGGCCAGCAGGTTCTTGTCGCCCTTTTGCTTGAGCGCCGGCACGATACCGCGCAGCATCAGGAAGAGCCAGAAGACGATGCCCAGGAACTTGCCGATCTGCCACACACGGCCCAGTTCGACGTATTCATAGCCCTGGTGGCCGAGCCAGAAGTTCCAGCTTTCGGGCATCAGGTGGGCCAGCGCGGCGAAGTTGCCGGTAAAAGAGCCCACGACGACCAGGATGAGCGCCCAGAACAGGACGTCCACGCCCAGCTTCTGGCCCTTGGGGTCTTTGCCGCCGTTGAGGATCGGCGCGAGGAACAGGCCCGCGGCCAGGAAGCCCGTGGCGATCCAGAACAGCGCGGCCTGGATGTGCCAGGTGCGCACCAGCGAATACGGCAGCCACTTGGAGACGTTGATGCCGTAGAAGGTCTGCCCTTCGACCGTGTAGTGGGCTGTGAAGCCGCCGATGAAGATCTGCGCGCAGAACAGCGCCACCACCAGGAACAGGTACTTGCCCAGCGCGCGCTGCGAGGGCGTGAGCGCCAGCAGCGAGATGGGGTCGCGCGCCGGGGCGGCGGGTTCTTCTTCTTCCTTGCGCATGAAGGCCCAGGCCCACACCAGCAGGCCCACGCCCGCGATCAGGATGATGACGCTCATGATCGACCAGATGACGTTTTCAGGCGTCGGCACGTTGTCGATGAGCGGCTCGTGGGGCCAGTTGTTGGTGTAGGTGGCGACGCTGTCGGGGCGCTGGGTGCCAGCCGCCCAGGCCGTCCAAAAGAAGAAGTTGGCCAGCCGCGCGCGTGCTTCGGACGTGGGCAGGGTGTCTTCTTTCATGGCGAAATGAACCCGGCTTTCATGAGCCGAGGCATCGGTGCCGAACAGCTTGTCGTAGTACGACGCCGTCTGGGCGATCGCCTGGGCGCGGCGCTCGGACACCGTGACCACGCCGCTGGCGGCGTCGTAGGTGTTCTTGCGGTACTCTTTTTTCAGCTGGCGCTCGAGCGCGACCTGGCTGTCTTCGTCAAGCTGGCTGAAATTGACGCCCGCCTTCGCTTGCGCGGCCAGATCGAGCCAGGCCGTCAGTTCGCGGTGCAGCCAGTCGGCTGTCCAGTCGGGGGCCTGATAGGCGCCGTGGCCCAGAATCGAGCCCACCGTCATGCCGCCAGCCGTCTGCCAGGCCACCTGTCCATCCAGAATCTGCTCGCCGGTCATGATGACTTGGCCATTGGCAGTGATCACCTGATTCGGGATCGGGGGTGCCTGGTGATAGACCTCTTTGCCCATCCACCCCAAGATGCCAAATGACACCACTAAGACGCCGATCAGCGCCCACCATAACTTCTTGTACTCACGCATCCTGCGCTCCTTCTGCAGCTGTGCGACGTTTCAGAACAAGCGCCGACTGGCGCCCCCGTTTTCACTTCATTGTCCCTCAAGCAATAAGCGTGCCAACTGACCAGACTAGGGAAACTACTGATATAGATCAAACAGGGTGATTTTTACCTTTGAAAAAAGGGTAAAAAAAACCGTGTAAAGGTATAAATTACCCGCATGGAAACGCAACTGCTCTCCGACTTGAACACCGACATGCCCGACGGCGTGCGCCTGCAGCGGGCCGCCGTGGCCGTCCGTCAGGCCTTCGCCTGCGATGCCGTCGGCCTGCTGATGCTCGACGGCCACGACACGCTACACCTGGTGGCGGCCAGCGGCCTGGCGCACGAGGCACTGGGACGGCGCTTCGTCGTGGGCCAGCACCCGCGCTTTGCCGCCATCCTCTCGCGGCGCGAGCCGACCTGGTTCGACCCGGGCAGCATGCTGCCCGACCCCTACGACGGCCTGCTCGACGACCGCAAGGGCTCGCCCCTGCCGGTGCACGACTGCCTGGGCCTGCCCCTGTTCCGCCAGGATCGCCCCTGGGGCATCATGACGCTCGACGCGCTCACCACCGGCACCTTCGACGAAGCCGCCCGGGCGCGCCTGCAGCAGCTGGGGCTCATCCTGCAGGCCGCCGTGCGCATGACCGACCTGGAGCGCGAAAATCGCCAGCTGCGCCAGCTGGGCAGCTCGCAGCAAGGCATCGAGCGCATCGGCGAGGCGAGCGAAATCCTGGGGCACAGCGAGGCCATCCAGTCGCTGCTGCACGAGCTCGACCTGGTGGCCGATTCCGACCTGCCCATCCTGCTGCTGGGCGAAACGGGGGTGGGCAAAGAACTCTTTGCCCGGCGACTGCACCGTCACTCGCGGCGCAGCCAGCAGCCCATGATCCAGGTCAACTGCGCCGCCCTGCCCGAATCGCTGGCGGAAAGCGAGCTGTTCGGCCACGTGAAAGGCGCGTTTTCAGGGGCCACCAGCGACCGGCCCGGGCGTTTTGAAGCGGCCCAGGGCGGCACGCTGTTTCTCGACGAAGTGGGCGAGCTGCCGCTCAGCCTGCAGGCCAAGCTGCTGCGCGTGCTGCAAAACGGCGAAATCCAGCGTCTGGGCACCGACCAGACGATCAAGACCGACGTGCGCATCATCGCCGCCACCAACCGCGACCTGAAGGCCAACACGCAGGCCGGGCTGTTTCGCGCCGACCTGTACCACCGCCTGTCGGTGTATCCGATCCCCATCCCGCCCTTGCGCGAGCGCGACCGCGACATCCTCATCCTGGCGGGGCACTTTCTCGAATTCAACCGCGCGCGCCTGGGTCTGCGCGGGGTGCGGCTGTCGTACGGCGCCGAGCGCGCCCTGCAGCGCTATCCCTGGCCCGGCAACGTGCGCGAGCTCGAGCACGTGATCAGCCGCGCCGCGCTGAAGATGCTCAGCCGCGGCGCCTCGCGCGACCAGGTGCTCACCATCGAAGCCGACCTGCTCGACCTCGACATCCAGCCGCCCGCGGCCCCGGCGGACGAGACCGCAAGCTCGGGGGCCGCCACGGACACCGAAGCGGGCGGAGCCGCATCGGCCACGCCCGCGCTGCAGGACATTCCCCCGCTGCGCCAGAGCGTGGACGACTGCCAGCGCCAGGCCGTGCGCCAGGCCCTGGCCGCGGCCCAGGACAACTGGGCGCAGGCGGCCAAGGCGCTGGGACTGGACGCCAGCAACCTGCACAAGCTGGCCAAGCGGCTGGGCCTGAAAAAGCACCTGGACGACTGACGGCGCAGCCCCATCCGCGCGCCGGAGGCGCGTACGCCCGCCCCCCCGGGCCTGAAGCGGGATCACGCCTGGCACGGCCGACAAACCCGGCGCGGGACGAAACCTTTTCCAGTCGGGCCCATCCAACCTACAATCCTTCACTCCCCACGCGCGGCGCGTCCGCCCGCGTGGTCGAGCCGCGGGCCCGCTGTCGCACGCGCCCGCCCGGGGGCCGCATCACCTTCTACAAGGACATCGAACGCTCATGGAATGGCAGAAAACCCTGATTGAAAGCGGTGTATGGATCGCCAAGGCCTACGTGCTGACGGTGCTGGCGGGGGCCTTCGCCATCTGGGCCTTGCAGAAGTACACGCGCTGGGGCCATCAGTTCTGGCGCCTGAGCGCGGCGTTCTTTGCGCCCCGGCGCAACTGGCGGCCGCTCGCGGGCGTGGCCCTGATTCTGCTGCTGACGCTGGCCGCCGTGCGCGTGGACGTGCTGTTCTCCAATTGGTACAACACCATGTACAGCGCGCTGCAGGCGCTCAACGAGCCCGGCTTCTGGGCCGCCATGCTGCTCTTTGCGCTGCTGGCCGCCGTGCACGTGGTGCGCTCGCTGATCGACTTCTACGTCCAGCAGGCCTTCGTGGTGCACTGGCGCGAATGGCTCAACGAACGCCTGCTGCAAAACTGGATGGATCAGCAGGCGTACTACCGCTCGCAATCGCTCAGCCACCTGGCCGACAACCCCGACCAGCGAATCCAGCAGGACATCACCAGTTTCGCCAACAACTCCATGACGCTCGCCGTGGGGCTCATCAATGCGCTGGTGTCCACCATCGCCTTTACCGTGATCCTCTGGAACCTGTCGGGCCCCATGACCGTGCTGGGCCATGAAATCCCGCGCGCCATGGTGTTTCTGGTCTTCATCTACGTGTTTCTCGCCACGCTGCTGGCCATCTGGATCGGCAAGCCCCTCATCCGCCTGAACTTCCTCAACGAAAAACTCAACGCCGACTACCGTTACGCCCTGGTGCGCGTGCGCGAATACGCCGAGAGCATCGCCTTCTATCGCGGCGAGCGCGTCGAGGGACGCACGCTGCGCTACTGGTTTGCCGAGGTCATCGGCAACGCCTGGGACATCATCTACCGGTCGCTGAAATTCCTGGGCTTCAACTTCGTGGTCACCCAGACGGCGGTGGTGTTCCCCTTCATCATCCAGGCGGCGCGTTTTTTTTCCAAGCAGATCAGCCTGGGCGACCTGATCCAGACGGCCCAGGCCTTTGGCCAGCTGCAGACCAATCTGTCGTTCTTCCGCAATGTGTATGACAGCTTCGCCAGCTACCGCGCCACGCTCGACCGTCTGACCGGCTTTGACGAAACCGTCGCGCAGGCGCGCGCCATGAAGCTGCCACACACGCGCCAGGAAGGCAGCCGGCTGGCGCTCAACGACGTCACCGTCTGCCGCCCCGACGGCCACGCGCTGCTGAAAGACCTGACCCTGGAAGTAGCCCCCGAGCAGCCCGTGCTGGTGCGCGGCCCCTCGGGCGCGGGCAAGACCACGCTGCTGCGCATGATCGCGGGCATCTGGCCGTATGGCTCGGGCGAAATCATCCGCCCCGGGGCGTCTTCGCTGTTTCTCGCGCAAAAGCCGTATCTGCCTCTGGGCACCCTGCGCGAAGCCCTGCACTACCCGCAGCCCGTCGAGCAGGTGGCCGCCGGGCAGGACGAGGCCATCCTCACGCTGGTGCAGCTGGGGCACCTGCACGACAAGCTGGACACGCAAGACGACTGGAGCCGCATCCTGTCGCTGGGCGAGCAGCAGCGCCTGGCCTTTGGCCGCCTGCTGATCGCCCGGCCCGACGCGGCGTTTCTCGACGAAGCCACCTCGGCCATGGACGAGGGCCTGGAAGATGCCATGTACCGCCTGCTGCGCGAGCAGCTGCCCGGCACCCGCCTGGTGAGCGTGGGGCACCGCAGCACCCTGCGCCGCCACCACGGCGCCGAACTGATCCTGCAAGGCGAAGGCGGCGGCTGGCAGTTGAAACCTATTTGAACCCGGGCCATCCGTCCATGCGAGACATCAAGAAATCCAGGCAAATGGCCGGGCGCGCCGGATCGGCTCGTCTACACTATGGCCCGTCCCCCGCGGGCCTGGCCCGATCCGCAACGCAAGCCCCGAACCAAACCTCGGGAACCCGCGGCCACCGGCGCCCGCGCGGCCCGCAGCCCTTCATCCACGCCCTGTGAAGCACAACCATGTACGCCTATTACTTTCCCATCAAGCACCTGCACATCACCGCCGTCGTCCTGAGCATCACGCTGTTCGTGGTGCGCGCGTACTGGTCGGTCACGGGCTCGGCCCTGCTGCAGCACAAGCTGGTGCGCATCCTGCCGCACGTGGTGGACACCGTGCTGCTCACCTGCGGGGTGATCCTGGCCGCCATGATCGGCCCCAACCAGCCCTGGATACTCACCAAGATCGTCTTGCTGGTGGCCTACATCGGCGTGGGCACCATCGCCATCAAGCGCGGCCACACCACGCGCGGGCGCCTGACGGCGGCCCTCATCGCGGTGCTGATCTTCGCCTACATCGTGGGCGTGGCGATCACCAAGAACTCGGGTTCGTGGTTTTCGATGCTGTAAACGCGGCGAGCCACCGGCAGCCCCGGGGCCGCACCGGCTCGCGACAGCCAGTGCGGGCAACCCAGTGCGTCAGGCGATCGGCGCGGGCCTGACGCCTTACCACGACCCCATCACGGATTGCACCAGCAGGCTGCTGGCGGCCACGGCCACCCAGACGCCCAGGCCCAGCAGCAGCGGGCGGACGCCGGCCAGCACCATGTGGCGCAAGTTAGACGACAGGCCGATGGCGGTGAGCGCCATGATGATGAGGAATTGCGACACCCGGTGCAGGGGTTCGAGCAGCGCTGCGGGGATCAGGCCCAGCGAGCGCGCGCCCGAGGCCAGCAGAAACCACAGGATGAACCACGGGAAAATCTGCGCCAGCGAGACGCGCGTCTCGGCGTTGCGCGCGCGCCAGGCCGTCCACAAGGCCAGCCCGATGCACACCGGGATGATGAGCGTCGCACGGGTGAGCTTGACGATGGTGGCGATGTCGCCCGCCGCCGTGCTGTAGCTGTAGCCCGCCGCCACCACCGACGAGGTGTCATTGATGGCCGTGCCGGCCCACAGGCCGAAACCGTGGTCGCTCAGGCCCAGCCAGTGGCCCAGGGGCGGAAACACCAGCACGGCAATCACGTTGAACAGGAAGATGGTGGAGATGGCCAGCGCCGTGTCGTGATCGTCGGGCTTGATGATGGGGGCCGCCGCCGCAATGGCCGAGCCGCCGCAGATGGCCGTGCCCACCCCGATCAGCGTCTGCAGGTGGCTGCCCAGCTTCAGCCAGCGCCCCAGCAGCCAGGCGGCGAGAAAGGCCGTGCTGAGCGTGACCAGCGTGACCGCCAGGGACGAGGCCCCGGTGTGCAGCACCTGCCCCAGGCTCAGGCCAAAACCCAGGCCGATGATCGACCACTTGAGCACCTGTCGGCTGCTGTACGTGATGCCGGGCACGAACACGGGCGACACCCCCAGCACGTTGCGCCAGAGCATGCCCAGCACGATGCCCATCACCGGGCCGCCGATGAGCGGCAGCCAGCGGCCCAGCTGCCAGGCCACGACCCCCAGGCCCGCGGCCAGCAGCAGCCCCTGCCAGCGCGAGGGCATGCGCGGCGGGTCGCCCGCCTGGTCTTGCGCGGACAGGGCGCCCGTGGCGGGCAAGGGTGATGGCACAGCGGAAATGGGCAGCATGACGGATCAGGACAACAGTAAACGAACGTGGACGGGCGTGGACTAGTGTGAATTCGACCGAGGGCAGCAAGACAATGAGAACCAGGGCCGAGGCACGTACTGAGAACCAGGGCCGAGGCACGTACAGATATCAGAAGGCCCCAGCACTGTGCGCATTCTAAGCAGTCGCCACCGATCAATAAATTCAGTAATAATGAGACAATGCATCAATTAAATTGATATATCGGCGCGGCGTACCCGCCGCTACACATGCCACACATGCCACACGCGCCGCGCCAGCCCGCACAGCCACAGCCACTACCGTCACGACCAAACGACCATGATCGGTCTCAGCATCCGCCAACTGGAAGTCTTTCACGCCATCGCCACCACGGGCAGCGCCCGCAAGGCGGCCGAACAGCTGCACCTGAGCCAGCCCGCCATCAGCATGGCGCTGAGCGAACTCGAGCGTCAGCTGGGCAGCCCCCTGTTCGACCGCGAACGAGGCCGCCTGCGCCTGAACGCGCGCGGGGCCGAGCAGCTGCCCCGCACCCGCGAAATCCTCGAACGCCTGCACGACATGCAGCAGCCGCACAGCGGCACACCGGAGTCCCTGAGCGGTGAGCTGCGCGTGGGCGCCAGCAATACCGTCGGCAATTACCTGGTCGGGGAACTGTTGGGGCCCATCGTGGCCCAACACCCCATGGTTGCCTTGCATCTCACGGTGGACAACACCCGCAGCATCACCGAACGGCTGCTGGATCACAGCATCGACATCGCCTGCGTCGAGGGCCCGGTGCATCACACGCAGCTCGACACCATCGGCTGGCGCAGCGATGCGCTGGTGGTCTGCGCCGCCCCCTCGCACCCGCTGGCGCAGCGCCTGCGCCTGGCGCCCGACGACTTCGCCAACGCACACTGGATTTTGCGCGAACGCGGCTCGGCCACCCGCAGCCAGACCGAGCAGGCCCTGACCGCCCTGCCACCCGGCCACATCCTGCTGGAACTGGGCCAGATCGAAGCAATCAAGCAGGCCGTGATCGCCGGCCTGGGCATCGCCTGCCTGCCCTATGCGGCCACCCTGGACGCGGTCGCCACCGGCCGCCTGCGCGTGCTGCGCACCCCTTTTCTCAAGCTGGATCGGCGCCTGTCCCTGGTGCTGCACCGCAGCCGCTATCGCGGTACGCTGATCGAAGCGTTTCTACACTCACTGGAGGTCGATTCTCATGCCCAAGACTGAACCCCGCGCACCCGCCGCCCACGAAGCCTACGACGTACGCGCCCTGGTGCTGCAAGGCGGCGGCGCCCTGGGCGCCTATCAGGCGGGCGTCTACGAAGGCTTGAACGAGGCCGGCATCCTCCTCACCGAGCTGGCCGGCATCTCGATCGGCGCGCTCAACGTCGCCATCATCGCGGGCAACCCCATCGACAAGGGCGTCGAGCGCCTGCACCAGTTCTGGGATCTGATCTGCCAGCCCTACGTGGGGCCGGGCACCAACGCCTTGCTGGAACAAAGCCTGTTTCAGGTCAACGACATGGCGCGCCAGTTTCTCGGTGCCATGCACGCCGGCAGCGCCCTCTTCCTGGGTCAGAAAGGCTTCTTCCATCCGCGCTTCCCGCCCGCCACATTGTCAGCCACGCTCGACCCCACCTGCGTGGGCCACTATGACACCCGTCCATTGAAAGAAACCCTCGAAGCCCTGTGCGACTTCGACCGCATCAACGACGGCGGGGTGCACGTGTCCGTGGGCGCGGTCAACGTGCGCACGGGCAACTTCACGTATTTCGACAACCGCAAGATCCGCCTCGCGCCCGAACACTTCATGGCATCGGGGGCACTGCCCCCCGCCTTTCCAGCCATCGAAATCGACGGCGAATACTACTGGGACGGCGGCCTGGTCTCGAACACGCCGCTGGCCAAGGTGCTGCAGCAGCGCCCCGAGCGCGACACGCTGGTGTTTCAGGTGGATCTCTGGTCAGCCCGTGGCCCGGCCCCGCGCAACATGAGCGAAATCGGCGACCGCGTGCAGGACATCCGCTATTCCAGCCGCACCCGCTTCGTCACCGAAGAAATGCGGGCGCACCGCAAGATGCAGCGCCTGCTGCGCGAAGTGCTGAATCAGGTGCCCCCCGAGGCCCGACAGGCCAATGCCGCCTGCCGCCAGGCCGAGGAGATCGCCTGCAGCGCCCGCAGCAACGTCATCCACCTGATCTACCGCGACAAGCCCTACGAACAACATTTCCGCGACTTCCAGTTTGGCCCGGCCACCATGCGTGAACACTGGGCCACCGGCCTGCAGGACATCCGCAACACCCTGGCGCACCCGCACTACCTGGCCGTGCCCGACAACAGCGCCGGCTTCATCACGCACGACGTGCACCGCGACGAGATCGAGAGCAGCATGGGCTGAACGATCCGCCGCCCCGCCCGGTGAATACGGACGTCCGGACAGAAATCCAGTCCGACCGGACAGAGCCCTATGCCCAGACCCAGGCAGCGGGGCTCTACGCCGAAGCCTGAGCGGCGGGGCCTTTCTTGGCAGCGCCCGAGCGGCGTCCCAGCACCAGCGCGGCGGCGGCGACCAGAACCGTGCCCAGCACCTGCAAGGTGGTGATGGGCTCGCCCAGGAAAGCCCAGGCCAGGAACAGGATGGACACCGGCCCCAGCAGGCCCAGCTGCGCCGTGAGCGGCGCGCCAATGCGTGCAACCGACCACATGATCATGAACGTGGGCAGCACGGTATTGAGTGTGGCGTGAATGAATGACAACCAATACACCGGAAAGGCCTGATCCAGGCCCGCCCAGCCCTTGACGGTGAAAAAGTGCGCCATGGTCACCACGGTGGACACGGTCATGGCGTAGGCCGTCAAGCGGGTGGCCGTGACCCGTTCGATCAGCTCGCCCGAGCCGATCAGGTACATGGCATACGAAAACGCCGCCCCCAGCACACAGGCCGAACCGAGGATGACGTGTTCACCCGCCACGGAAAGGTCATCCCAGAACACCAGCGCCACCCCGCCATAGGCGAGCGCCATGGCCAGCCACTGGCGCGAGGAAATGGGCTTTTTGAGAAACCAGGCCGATATCAGCAGCACGAAGGTGGGCGCCAGGAACAGGATCAGACGTTCGAGCCCCGCCGAGATGTATTGCAGGCCGAGAAAGTCGAGAAAACTGGACAGGTAATAACCAATGAAGCCCAGCAGGCAGATGCGCAGACTGTCGCGCCAGCCCAGGCGCGCGATCAGGCCCTGGCGCGCGCGGCGAGCCTGAAACCAGGCGATGACGGCAAAAAAGGGAAACGCCAGCAACATGCGAAAGCCGATCACGTCCAGCGCATCGACCCCGTGCAGATACAGCAACTTGGCGACGATGGCCTTGGCCGAGAACAGCACGGCCCCCAGCCCGGCCAGCACAAAGCCCGTCCAGAACAGCCGACGAGAAATTTCCGCCATGTATTTGCCTAGTCAGATACCGATGGCGTAAAATTTTATCATGCAAGCCCCAGCCACCTCATCCGTTCCACCCCGTCCCGACACCCCCTCGTCCTGCTGCTTCTACAGCGACCTGAGCAGCTGTCTCAACGCAGACCGCAACGTCGGCCAGCTCGTCAGGCATCTGCACACCCTGCTGCACCGGGTGATCGACCTGCACACC
Source organism: Castellaniella caeni NBRC 101664 (assembly GCF_001592225.1). Classification (GTDB taxonomy): domain Bacteria; phylum Pseudomonadota; class Gammaproteobacteria; order Burkholderiales; family Burkholderiaceae_B; genus Castellaniella; species Castellaniella caeni. The sequence continues at coordinate 118,739 of NZ_BCWN01000004.1, forward strand.
ATCCCGCTGGGGCTCACGGCCAATCAGTGGCGCCCCCTGCTGTTCATCCAGTACAAGGGCATCGACACCCCCGCCGAACTGGCGCGCGCCATGGCCGTCGATACCGGCGCCATCACGCGCATGCTCGACCGCCTGGAGGCCAAGGGCTTTCTGCGCCGGGCGCGCATCCCCGAAGACCGGCGCGTGGTCAAAGTGGTGCTCACAGACGCCGGGCTCGCCACCACCCAGCAGATTCTGCCCATCATCGCCAACGTTCTCAATCTGCACCTGGACGGCTTCTCCGAAGACGAAATCCGCATGCTGCTGGCCCTGCTCAAGCGCATGATCGGCAACGGCGAACACTACCTGCGGCAGAGCTGCCAGGCGGTGCCCCATGACTGAGGCGACACGCACCGCGGGCATCCGGACGCGATCCACGCACATCGCTTGATCTCTAACGATCGTTTTATAATTGCCTAGTCAGATACAGACTCAATCAACTATTTTCAGCTTCCTGTCAGCATGAAACCACTCATCCCTCTGGCATTGGTTCTTTCCCTGTCGGCCTGCGCCCCCATCCGGCCAGGCGCCCCCGCCACTCAGCCCCTCACCGGCGCGCAGCTGAACCTGGACACCCACCAGGCCATCCGCTGGCCCCAGGCGAACTGGTGGGCGCGCTATCAAGACCCGCAGCTGGACAGCCTCATCGAACAGGCGCTGCGGGCCAACCCCTCGCTGGACGCCGCCGCCGCGCGCGTGCGCATGGCCCGCGCGGCCCTGCAGGGCGCGCGCGCCGTGCAATGGCCACAGGTGAACGCCAACTACCATCTGACCCGCGAACGCCTCACCGAAACCTACATCTACCCGCCCCCCCTGGGCGGCTCGTACCAGACCGACACCGGGCTGGGCGTGCAGCTGGACTTCAACCTCGATCTCTGGGGCAAGAACCGCGCCCTGGCGCAGGCCGCCCGACAGCGCGCCGCTGCGGCCGACGCGGCGCAACAGCAGGCCCGCACCTTGCTGGTCTCCGCCGTGGCGCAGGCCTACTTCCAGCTGCAGGACGCACAGGCGCAGGTCTCGGCCATCGGCGCCATCGTCGGCAAGCTGCAAGAAGCGCTGAACATCACCCGCGACCGCTACAAGAACGGCCTGGGCATCCAGGTGGACGTCGATCAGGCCGACTCGGCCGTCTCTTCCGCCCAGGTGCAGCTGAGCCAGGCGCACAACAACGTCCAACTGCTGCAGCACCAGCTGGCCGCCCTGCTGGGCAAGGCCCCCGAGCAACTGCCCGCGCCGCAGCCGCGCGCCGGACAGGCGCTGCCGGTCGGCGTGCCCGAGCACATGCCCATGGCCTTGCTGGGGCGCCGCGCCGACATCACGGCGGCCCGCCTGCAGGCCCAGGCCGCCGGGGCCGAAGTCTCGGCCGCCAAGGCTGATTTCCTGCCCAACATCGACCTCTCGGCCACCTTCGGCTATCTCTCGCTGGGCATGGATCAGCTGGTGCGCGGCAGCAGCGAAAACTACGGTGCGGGCCCCGTCATCACGCTGCCCATCTTCCACGCCGGGGCGCTGAACGCCCAGCTCGAGGGCCGCCGCGCGGCACGCGACGAAGCCATCGCGCAGTACAACCAGACCGTGCTCGGGGCGATTCGCGAGGTGGCCGATGCGAGCGCTTCGATCCGCTCGCTGCACGAACAGATCCGCCACCAGGAAGCCAGCCTCAAGGCCATCACCTCGGCCTACGACGTGGCCCTCGACCGCTACAAGGCGGGCCTGGGCAACTTCGTGCAGGTGCTGCTGGCGCAAAGCGAAGCCCTCAAACAGACCGTACAAACCACCGACCTGCACGCACGCGCCTACATCCTGGACGTGCAGCTGGCCACCGCCCTGGGCGGCGGCTACGCCGAGCCGGATGCCGTCCAGGACGCCTCGGCAAGCCAATCCACTTCAACTTCCAACAAATAAATAAGCCCACCGCATCATGACCGCAACCAGTTCTTCTTCCAAGCCCGCTCGCAAACGCCTGCTCTTGATTGCGACCGGCATCTTCATTCTGATCGCCCTGGCCTACGGCGCCTGGTGGCTCATCTTCGCCTCACACTACGAGTCCACCGACGACGCCTACGTACACGGCAACCTGGTCTCCGTCAGCGCGCAGATCCCCGGCACGGTCGTCACCATCGGGGCGGACGACACGCAGACCATCCAGCAAGGCAGCCACCTGGTCACCCTGGACGGCAGCGACACGCGCATCGCGCTGGCGCAGGCACAGGCCGCGCTGGCGCAAACGGTGCGCCACACGCAAACCCTGTTCGTGCAAAACGACGCCCTGGCCGCCGACGTGGCCGTGGGCCAGGCCAATGTCGAACAGGCCGACACCCAGCTGCACAAGGCGCAAAACGACCTGCAGCGGCGCAACGCCCTGCGCGGCTCGGGCGGCGTGAGCGGCGAAGAACTGCTGCATGCCCAGGTGGCCGTGAAATCCGCCCAGGCCAGCCTGGCCCAGGCACGCGCGGGCCTGGCAGCCGCCAAGGCCAAGCTGGAAACCAACCAGGCCCTGACCCAGGGCAGTACCGTGGCGAGCCACCCCGACGTGCTGCAGGCCGCCGACCATGTGCGCCAGGCCTGGCTGGCCCAGGAACGCACCCAGGTGCTCGCGCCCGTGGCCGGCATGGTCGCCCAGCGCTCCGTGCAACTGGGCCAGCGCATCCAGCCGGGCACCCCGCTCATGACCATCGTGCCGCTCAATTCGCTGTGGGTGGAAGCCAACTTCAAGGAAAACCAGCTGCATGACATGAAACCGGGACAGAAAGTCACCCTGGTGTCCGACCTCTACGGCAGCAGCGTCATCTACCACGGCACCGTGATCGGCGTGTCGGCCGGCAGCGGCAGCGCCTTTGCCCTGCTGCCCGCGCAAAACGCCAGCGGCAACTGGATCAAGGTGATCCAACGCGTGCCGGTGCGCATCGCGCTCGATGCCAAAGAACTGCAGGCGCACCCCTTGCGCGTCGGGCTTTCGATGACGGTGGACGTCGATCTGTCCACCACGCCCGCGCAAGGCGCCCCGACCGCCAGCGCCGTCCAGGCCGCCGAGCCCGTGCTCAGCACGCCGGTGTACGACCACAATCCGGCTGAAGTCGATCAGCTCATCAACCGCATCATTCAGGAAAACCTGGCCTCATGAGCACCGCCACCCTGACGGACGAAGCCGCGCGCCCCGCAGCTCCGCCCCCGGCGCCGCCAGAAGCGGGCCACCCGCCGCTCGAAGGCGCGGCGCGCGCCTTCGGCACGATCGCGCTGTCCGCCGCCGTCTTCATGAACGTGCTGGACTCCTCGATCGCCAACGTCTCCATTCCGACGATCGCCGGCGACCTGGGCGTGAGCACCACCCAGGGCACCTGGGTGATCACCTCATTTGCCGTGGCCAACGCCATCACCGTGCCGCTTACGGGGTGGCTGACCCAGCGTTTCGGCCAGGTGCGCCTGTTCGTGCTGGCGACGTTGCTGTTCGTGCTGACGTCCTGGCTGTGCGGCTTTGCCTGGTCGTTCGAATCGCTGGTGTTTTTCCGCGTGCTGCAAGGGGCCGTCGCCGGGCCGATGATCCCCCTGTCGCAGTCGCTGATGCTGGCGAGCTACCCCAGGGCCAAGGCCGGCATGGCACTGGCCCTGTGGTCGATGACCATTCTCGTCGGCCCCATCGCCGGGCCGCTGCTGGGCGGCTGGATATCCGACAACTACGCCTGGTCGTGGATTTTCTACATCAACGTGCCCATCGGGCTGCTGGCGGCCTGGGGCTCGTGGCAGGTGTACAGGGCGCGCGAATCCAAGCGCATCCACCTGCCCATCGACCGCATGGGGCTGTTCCTGCTGGTCGTCTGGGTAGGCGCCCTGCAGGTCATGCTCGACAAGGGCAAGGATCTCGACTGGTTCGCCAGCCCCCTCATCTGCATCCTGGCCGTGGTGTCGGTGATCACGCTGGTGTATTTCATTATCTGGGAACTGACCGCCGCGCACCCCGTCGTCGATCTGTCGCTCTTCAAAGAGCGCAATTTCACCTCGGGCACGGTGGCGCTGTCGATCGCCTATGGCCTGTTCTTCGGCACCGTGGTGCTGTTGCCCCTGTGGCTGCAGAACACCATGGGCTACACGGCCACCTGGGCCGGCGTGGCGGCGGCGCCGGTGGGCATCCTGGCCATCATCATGTCGCCCATCGCTGGCAAGCTGCTGGCGCGCCACGACCCGCGCATCATCGCCACGTTTGCCTTTCTAGTGTTCTCGCTCATCAGCTGGATGCGGGCGCAGTACAACACCGACGTCGATCTGTTCGGCGTGATGCTGCCCACCTTCATCCAGGGGGCGGCCATGGCGACGTTCTTCATCCCGCTGACGATGATCTCGCTGGCTGGCCTGCGGCCCGACCGCATCCCGGCCGCCGCCGGGCTGACCAACTTCGTGCGCCTGGTGTGCGGGGCCTTCGGCACCTCGATCACCACCACGGTCTGGGACGACCGGGCCATCCTGCACCACGCGCGCCTGACCGAAGTGGCCCGCCCCGGCGAGCCGGCGTTCGACCACGTCATGAGCGGCCTGCAGAACCTGGGGATCGACCCGCTGCATGGCGCCGCCATGCTGGATCGGGTCATCAACCAGCAGGCCTACACGATGTCCGCCACAGACTTCTTCTGGGCCTCGGCGATCATCTTCCTGGCGCTGATCGGCTTCATCTGGCTGGCCCGCCCGAAAACGGCCAACCACGGTGGCGGCGCCGCGGCGGCGGCAGCGCACTAAGCAGCACCCTGCTGGCGGCATCTGAACCAACCGGAGCGGCGCCGCCAGCGCACCAGAGGCCACAGCAGGCGAGAAAATTTGGCCCGCTGCCAAAAGTTTTGCTGGCCACTTGCACACGGTAAAAAAATCGTGCTATAGTTCTGCTTCTTCGCAATTCCCCGATAGCTCAGTCGGTAGAGCGACGGACTGTTAATCCGCAGGTCCCAGGTTCGAGCCCTGGTCGGGGAGCCAAGAAACTTCAGCAGCACCAAGCAATTGACGCTACCCTTACCGGTAGCGTTTTTTGTTTCTTCAGCTACAGGGTAGAAGCACATGGCAGCACTATCACTAGACCTGACTTCGCTCGATAAGGCGCTGCAAAGGCTGGCGGAAGGCATTGCCCGCTACGAACAAGACACCAGCGACGGCCAAATCCGCGATGGCCTGATTCAGCGCTTTGAATTCAGCTACGAAATCAGCCACAAGATGCTCAAGCGCTACCTGGAAATGAGCTCGGCAAGCCCCTCCGTGTTTGACGGCATGGCATTCCAGGACCTGATTCGCACCGGCAACGAACAGGGGCTGCTGCTGGGTGACTGGCCCCGCTGGCGCACTTACCGCGAGATGCGCGGAAAAACCAGTCATACCTACGACGAAAAAATCGCGCTCGAAGTCGTGCAACATATCCCCGCGTTCCTGCGGGAAGCACGCTACCTGCGAGACCAGCTCAAAGCCAGGCAGGCATGACCGGCCCCATCCCCAATATCGACGTCACGCCCAGTCAGTGGGCGATCATCCGGGACATTCTGGCCAGACACGTGCCGACAGGTGAAGTCTGGGCCTTCGGCTCTCGGGCCAGGCACACGGCCAAGCCCTATTCCGACCTCGACCTCGCCATCATCAGCCCACAGGCGCTGACGCTCGATACACGAGCCGCGCTCGCAGACGAGTTCAGTACGTCGGATCTTCCCTGGAAGGTGGACATCGTAGACTGGGCCGCTGCCAGTGAACCGTTCAAACAGGCGGTCGCGCCGGATAAGGTGCTGATCTGGGCTCCAGGTGCTACTTCACCAAGCCGATGACCACGCCATTTGGCAGCCCAAAGATGTCAATACGCATCACAAACACATAGAGACCGCAGCCGCCACGCCCCACTCTGACTATTGGCGGGATCAGGCGTTGCAGCTGGGCGTCGTGGCCTGCACCCCTCGCAAGACGGTATCGACGATGCTTTCAATGTATCCATCGAGCTTGCTGGCGAATTGTTCGCGCAGGTGCTCGGGCGTATTGCGCACATGATTTGAAACGGCGCCGGCGACAAGGTCAGCCACCAGCGCCACCGACGTGCCTTGCGGCAGTTCGCCCCGCTCGATGCCGCGGCGGATGATCAGGCGCGTGCTTCTGACGTATTCGGGGTAAGGCTCTTGATACAGCGCGTTGCGCAGGTCGGGATAAAAGCGGGCGTCCACCATCAGCCGGTAGATGAGCACGCCGTCATCGGTTTCCATGTGCGCGTGCCAGCGATGGGCGAATTCGATGAGGTCGGAACGCACATTGCCCGTATCGATGCCGGAGATGAAACACGCCCGCGACCGCACGAGTTCGATGAGCATGTGGGCCTTGTCGTGCCAGCGCAGGTAAAGCGACCCCTTGCCAACCCGCGAACGCCGTGCCACTTCGTCGAAATTGAAGCCCGACCAGCCGCGCTTCGCATACAGGGAGCAGGCCGCATCGAACACCCTTTGCTCCAGGGTCTCGTCCCGCGGGCGGCCGACGCTTCTTGTCATACACCATCTCCATAATCTCTGCGCAAGTTTAACCCTGGCTTGAAAATATTTTTTGACGATTACCGTCAGTATTATGCTAGACTGAAAAAAATCACAAGAGATAAACGGCTATCAAGCCCAACTGCCGCACCCAGGAGACAAAACCATGGTCATGTATTTCGACGAGTTCGACGTCGGTCAAGAATTCACGACACCCGCGCGCACCATCACGGAAGCCGACGTCGCCACATTTTCGGCCTGGACGGGCGACGTCAACCCCATTCACACAGATGCCGTATTTGCGGCCAAATCGCGTTTCGGCCAGCGCCTGGCGCACGGGCTTCTGGGCGTATCCCACTGCATGGGGCTCATGTCCCGCATCAACATCTTCGAGGGCAGCGCAGTGGCCATGCTCAGCCTCGACGGCTGGCGCTTCCTCAAGCCGATTTTCATCGACGACACCATCCACGTACGCATCCGGATTACTGAAAAACGCCTGGCATCCAACGGCCGCCACGGCATCATCGGCCGCCACTTCGACCTGATCAATCAAAAAGAAGAAATCGTCCAGTCAGGCGAATCAGCGGTCATGGTGGCCCTCGCCCCCGAACCCGCGCGCTAGATCGCCTCCCCGCCTGCGCCAAGGCTTGTTCAAAAGAATGGATCCGCGACATGAACTACTGGGCCAACGTCATCAACATCATTCTGATTTATTCCATATTGGGAATAAGCCTGAACCTGGTGCTCGGCTTTGCCGGGATGGTTTCCATGGCGCATGCCGTCTACTTCGGCATCGCCGCCTACGCCGTGGCGCTGCTCTCGGCCAGCCTGGGCGTGGGCTTCGTGCCCGCGGCGCTCATCGCCATCGTCCTGGCGGGGCTTTTTGCGGCGATCACCGCATTCCCCGCGCTGCGCGTGCGCGATGAATACCTGATCTTGCTGACCCTGGCCTTGCAGATGATCGTCTCGGGCATCATGAACGCATGGCTTTCGGTCACGGGCGGGCCATCGGGCATACCGGGCATTCCCCCCATCGGCATTGGCAGCCTCACCCTGTTCAACCCGATGCAGCTGCTGCCCTTGCTGTTGGTCATGACCGCGGCGGTGTTCTTTGCCGCCCACAAAATCACCAGCTCATCCTTCGGGCGAGCGCTCAAGGCCATGCGGGAAAACGAATCCGCGGCCATCGCGGCGGGCAAGAACATTGTCATGCTGAAGGTCATCATCTTCGGAGTATCGGGCATCATCGCTGGCGTGGCCGGCGCGCTGTTCGCCGGGGCCCAAGGGTTCATCGATCCGCTCAGCTTCAACCTCGACACATCCATCATGGTGATCGCGCTGGTGGCATTGGGCGGCGCGGCCAACCTGTACGGCACCCTCGCCGGCGCCGTGCTCATCCTGGGGCTGCCAGAGCTGCTGACCTTTTTCAACGTAGGCAGCGCCGATACCGTCAGCGCCTCGCGCGGCATCATCTTCGGGTTGTTGCTGATCCTGTTCACACGCTTCCGGCCCCAGGGGATCATCCCGGAAAAGGCCTTCACCCAAAAATATCGCGCGCCACACGCCTTGCAGCGCGCAAACCGGGTCAATGTCAATAGCGGCACTGACGCCACGGCCGCCAGCCAGTCGGTGACGGCCCGGGCACCGGCCACCCTCGAAGCCAGCGACCTGAACAAACGGTTTGGCGGGGTCGTGACGGCCAAGGACGTCAACCTGGTGTTGAAACCCGGCATGGTCACGGCACTGATCGGGCCAAACGGCGCCGGAAAAACCACGATCTTCAACCTGCTTGCCGGCGTGCTGCGTCCAGACAGCGGCTGCATTGCCGTGCGCGGCCACGACATCACGGCCATGCCGGCCTGGCAGCGGGTATCCGAGGGCATCGGCCGTTCTTTCCAGGACGTCAGGATCTTCGAAAACATATCGGTCATCGACAACGTGCTGGTCGCTCTGCCCGACCCATACAGCGAAAGCCTGTTCAGGCTCTTCTTCCAGCCCTCCCGCGTGCGTCGGCACGAACAGCACAACCGCAACCAGGCCATGGCGCTGCTGGAACAGGTGGGGCTGAGCGACAAGGCGCGCGAATCGGCGGGCGACCTCAGCTACGGCGAGCAAAAGCTGCTGGCCATTGCCCGCCTGGTGGCCACGGGTGCCGACATTCTGCTGTTCGACGAACCCGCCGCCGGGGTGGATGCGGTCTGGGCCGCAAAAATGATCGAGATCATCCGCGCGCTGGCGCAATCGGGCAAGGCGGTCTGCCTGGTCGAACACAACCTGAACGTGGTGCGCGAACTGGCCGACGTCGTCTATTTCATGAACGTAGGCAACATCGTCACGCAAGGCACGCCCGACGAAATCATGCGCAACACCGAGCTGGCCGACATCTACTTCGGCCAGGAAGCCATCACGGACTGAGGCGCCACCATGAGCGAGCCATTTTTAGTTCTGTCGAACGTCGATGCCGGATACGGCAAGAAGCAGGTCTTGTTCGACGTGTCCCTGACCATCAACAAAGGGGAAATCACCTCGCTGATCGGGCACAACGGCGCGGGCAAAACGACCCTGCTGCGCACCGTGTTCGGCCACCTGAGTCCGGTACGCGGCAGCATTTCCATGGGCGGCGCCACCATCGAGCGCTGGTCCATGCCCGAACGCGTGCAGCATCACCTGACCTATATCCCGCAAGAGCAGTTCGTCTTTGGCGACCTGTCCGTCCAGGAAAACCTGGCACTGTCGGGATACACGTTGCGCGGCCAGGACGACTTCGACGAGCGCCTGTCGGAATGCTTCGACTTCCTGCCCATCTTGAAAGAGCGCGGCAAGCAAAGGGCTGGCACGCTCAGCGGCGGGCAGCAGCGCATCTTGAGCCTTGGCATGGTGATGATCGCCAGGCCAAAGATGCTGCTGCTCGACGAGCCCTCTCTCGGACTGGCCCCAAGCCTGGTCGATCAGGCGATGGAACTGCTGCAGGACATGGCACAACGCTTCGGCATGACCGTGCTGCTGGTCGAGCAGAACGTCAAAAAGGCGTTTTCCGTCGCCAACCGCGTCCACGTGCTGCGGGCGGGCCGCCTGATCGCCGAACGCCCGGGCGGACAGCTGTCGTCACACGACGAGCTTTGGAACCTTTTCTAAGTCACGCCGAAACCACGCACGAGACATCCATGCACACCGCAGATTCGGAGCACCCGCTATGAAACTCACGCTCGCAGACATCCTCGCTCGGGCCGCGCGCTGGTCACCAGACAAGACCGCCTTTTCGATCCACGGCGAGGGTGCCATCACCTACCAGGAACTGTTCGACAGGGCAACGCGCGTCGCCCTGCGCCTGGCTGGGCATCCCGGCAAGCACGTCGGCATCCTGCTGCCGAACTCGATCGACTGGGTCGTCTGCCTGTTCGGGGCGGCGCTGGCGGGCAAGGCCGCCGTCCTGCTCAATACCAGGCTCACGACGCCCGAGCTGGTCTACCAGATCGACCAATCCGACACCAGCGTGCTGATGACGGGCCCGCTCTACCAGCGCGACTCCGCCGTCCTGACGGCAGCGCTGCGGGACGGATGCCCGAAGTGCGATGCCATCGTCTGGTGGGGGCGCGAGCGGCCAGACGGCAGCGTGGCGGCGCACGCCTGGCTGTCGGCGACCCAGGCGGACGCAACCCGCCTCGGGCCGATTGACGAATCTTCGCTGGCCGTCCTCATCTATACGTCCGGCACCACGTCATTGCCCAAAGGCGTGATGCTCAGCCACGCCGCGATCACCACCAACGCGCTGCTGGTCGGCCAGGCGTTTGGCGCCACGGAAGACGACAGGGTATTCAGCGCCGGCCCGTTCGCTCATTCGGGCGGCCTGACGATGCACGTGGTGCTTTCCGTGCTCTACGGCGCCACGGCCTATTCCGTATCGTATTTCAACCCCGCCGAGGTGCTCGATACCATCGAGTCCAACCAGTGCACGATCTACAACGGCATTGAAACCCTGTTTCTGCGGCTGCTCGACGCGCCAGACTTCGACCGCAAGCGGGTGCGCTCGGTGCGCACCGGCTGGGCCACGGGGTCCCGCTCCGTGCTGCACCGCATTGCGGATGAAGTCGGCATGCCCGGCATCATCGGCGTCTACGGCATTTCCGAAGCAGCCCCCAACGTGCTGATTTCGCACCACCTGGAAACCCCCGAGCACCGCCTCGATACGGCGGGCACGCCGCACCCCTGGATGAGGGCCCGGGTATGCGACCCCGAAACCGGCAAGCCGGTCAAGGACGGCGACATCGGCGAACTGGTGCTGTGCGGCTACAGCCTCATGCTGGGCTACTACAAAAACGCCGAAGAAACCGCCAAGGCCTTGCGCGACGGCTGGCTGTACACGGGCGACCTGGTGCGCAGAAGGCCGGACGGCTACTTCGAGTTCGCGGGCCGATCCAAAGACATCATCCGCGTTGGCGGTGAAAACGTGTCGGCCCTGGAAGTGGAAGACCTGCTGCACCAAGTGCGCGGCGTGGCCATCGCCGCGGTCATCCCCGTCGAGGACGACGTGTACGGCGAAGTGCCGCTTGCTGTCATCAAACCCGTGAACGGCGTCGAGCTCAAGGCCGACGACATCCTGCGCTCGCTAAGCGGCCGCCTGGCTTCGTACAAGCTGCCCAGGCGCATCGTTTTCCGCGAAGACATGCCACTGACCGACAGCGGCAAGGTTCAAAAGAAGCAACTGCGCGCGCTGGTGGCCGGCAAGCCAGCCGACGGCGGCGCAGAAAGCTCGTGAAGCACGGACGGGGTCTCACCCGATACCTCATTTTCGTGAATACGGCATGAGCCATGCCGCTGATGACAACCACCAAGGAGACAAACATGACATTCCGTCGAACTCTACTCTCGGCATCTGTAAGCACACTGATGGGCGCGTCGATCATCCTGAGCGCGCCGACGGCGTCCGCGCAGGGCGACAAGACCATCCCCATCGGCACCGTGCTGGCCATGACCGGCTCTGGCGCCTACTACGGCAAGGTGATGAGCCGCAGCGAAAAACTGGCGATCGACCAGATCAACGACAGCGGCGAACTCAAGGGCTACAAGCTGGCGCTGCACATCGAAGACCATAAAAGCGGCGACGCGCGCGCGGCCAACAGCGCCATGCGCAAGCTGGTCAGCATCGACAAGACACCGGTCGTCCTCAGTTCTTATGGCGGCATCACCCTGGCCATACAACCGCTGGCGGCGCAACAAGACGTCCTGCTGTTCAACGGGGGTGGCACGGCATCCAACCTGATCAACAAGAAAAACCTGTACAACACGCGCATGGTTGCCAGCCAATTAGCCCCCCTGGCCGTCCAGTGGGCGGTGGAAAAGCTGGGGGCCAAGAAAATCGCCACGGTCTATTACACCGATTCGTCGGGTGTCGAAACCAACGAAGCGGTCAAGAAGGCCTGCCAGGCGCTGGGCTGCGAGATCATCGATGAAGAACCCTACAAGCTGGGCTCGACCGACTTCAGCGTGCCGCTTTCCCGTGTGAAGGCGGCGGCCCCCGATGCCATCATCCTGGGTTCCTGGGGCGCGGACGTCGGGCACATCGTCAAGCAGGCCAAAGAACGCGACATCTCCGCAAAGATCGTGGGGCTGGAGCTCCTGAGCAATGAATTGAAGATTGCCGGGAACACGATGGATGGCTACACCGCCGTCTTCGACAGCTTCGACGCCGATGCCGACAATCCGTCCACCCAATCGTTCGTGAAGGCATTCAAGACAGCCTATGGCGAGGTGCCGGACTACTACGACGCGAACTACTACGAGATCGTCAAGGACGTGCTCGCCCCCCTGATTCAAAAAACCATCGCCGCCGGTGAAGACCCGACCAAAATCGGCGCGCTCAACAGTCAGATGGAAAAGCTGATCGCGCAGAACTACCAGTTCGACAGCGTATACGGCGGCAAGCTGCAGCTGCACAAGGATGGCTCGGTGACCAAGCCCGTGGGGGTCTTCCAGGTGCGCAACGGCCAGGCGGTGCCGATCGCGCACATCGACGACGGCAAGTTCGTCATGGTCAAGCCGTGATCTCCCTTTCACGCGTTCAACCGGCTTGCTGAGCCTTTGTAACACCCCGAGGAACCCATGGACCTTTTCTGGCAATTGTTCGTTCACGGCCTGCTGACCGGCTGCCTGTATGCGCTGGTGGGCGTCAGCTGGGGGCTGATCTACGCAACATCAAAAGTGTTCCACTTCGCCCACGTGCTGACGCTCATCCTGGCCGCCTACCTGGCCATCACGGTCGTCAACGACTTCGGGGCGCCGCTCTGGACCGGGTTCATCGTCGCCGCAGCGGTCGGGGGCGCGTTCGGGGCATTCAGCGAAGTGACGGTGTATCGCCCGCTCAGGCGGTTCCACGCCACGCAGCTGAACATCTTTCTGGCCAGCCTGGGCCTGCTCGAAGCGGGCAAATACACTATGCAGCTCATTTGGGGCGCAAACCAGATTCCCGTGAACGGTTCATCCGCGCAGGCTTTCCAGTTTGGCCCCATCAGCGTCACGTTGAACGAGCTTCTCTGGCTGGCCGCCAGCGTGGCCCTGATTGGCGCCTTGTTCGTCTGGCTGAACCGCTCGCGCACGGGCCATGCCATCCGCGCCGTGGCGACCAATCCATACCTATCCGCATCGGTGGGGGTGTCGGCTGAAGCCGTCTACGTGAAGGTCTTCGTCATCGGTTCAGCCATGGTCGGCGTGGCTGGCTATCTGCTGGCCCTGAGCCACACCGCATCGCTGGAGATGGGGCTGATCCCCGTTCTGGCGGGCTTTACCGCGACGTTTCTCGGCGGCGTGGGCAGTCTGCGCGGCACGGTGCTGGGAGGCCTGCTGCTGGGGCTGGCCGAACAGCTCAGCGGCCTGTTCCTGTCGGGTGAATGGCAGACGGTCACCGCCTTCTCGGTGCTGGTGCTCGTCCTGATGCTGCGCCCGCACGGCCTGTTCCGATTGCGCCGGTGACCCCGGCCCTATCCGGCAACAGTGCCGGTGGCCTCCATGAAAACGACCACTCCGCCCCATTTCCCGTATCCAAGTAAGAGAACATCCATGGCTGTCATTGAATCCCGTTTGCGCCGTACGTCCGAAGCGTTTCAGAACAACCGGCAGGCCATGCAGGCCCTGCTGGATCGCGTACGCCACATCGAAACCAACACCCGGCAGGCATCCGAAAGCTCGCGCCCGCGCTTCGAGTCTCGCGGGCAACTGCTGCCGGTGGAGCGCGTCGGGCTGCTGCTGGATCAGGACAGCGACTTTCTGGAACTGGCCTCGCTGGCAGGCTATGGGTTCAAGGCGCCCGACCGGCAGGGACGGGAAATAGCGGGCGGTGGGCTGATCGCGGGCATCGGTAGCGTCGCGGGCACCCGCTGCATGATTTGCGCGTCCGACGCCGGCATCGAGGCGGGCGCCTTTCAGCCCATGGGCCTGGAAAAGCTGCTGCGCGTGCAGGAAATCGCCCTGGAAAACAAACTGCCCTTCGTGCAGCTGATCGAAAGCGGCGGCGGCAACCTGATGAACTACAAGGTGGAAAACTTCGTGCTCGGCGGGCAGAAATACCGCAACCTGGCCCGGCTGTCCGCCGCCGGTATTCCTGTCATCACCGTGGCGCACGGCTCGGCAACCGCCGGCGGCGCCTACCAGATCGGCCTGTCCGACTACGTCATCATGGTCGATGGCCACGCCAAGGCCTTCCTGGCGGGCCCCGCCCTGCTCAAGGCGGCCACCGGGGAAGACGCCACCGAAGAAGAGCTGGGCGGCGCCAGGATGCACTGTTCGGTGTCGGGGCTTGGAGACTACCTGGCCCACGACGACCGCGATGCCATCCGCATTGCGCGCGAGGTGGTCGCGCTGCTGGACTGGGATCAACAGACGCCCCCCCCATCCGGCCCGCGTCGCCCACCGCGCTACGACGCCGAAGACCTCATGGGCATCATGCCCATAGACAGCAACCGCGCCGTGGACATGCGCGAGGTGATTGCCCGCATCGTCGATGATTCGGACTTCCAGGATTTTTCCCCCCAATACGGGCGCGAGACGCTGTGCGGCAAGGCCCGCATCGATGGCATCGCCGTGGGCATCATCACCAACAACGGCCCCATCGACCCCGCGGGCGCCGCGAAAGCGGCCCACTTCATCCAGGCCTGCTGCCAATCCGGCACCCCCCTGATCTACCTGAACAACACGACTGGATTCATGGTGGGCCGCAGCTATGAGCAATCGGGCAGCATCACGCACGGCTCGATGATGATCCAGGCGGTGGCCAGCGCCAGTGTGCCGCAGATCACGCTGTTTTGCGGTGCCTCGTTTGGAGCCGGCCACTACGCGATGTGCGGCCGGGCGTTCTCGCCCAGATTCTGCTTTTCCTGGCCCAACGCACGGTGCGCGGTCATGGGCTCGGAACAGGCGGCCAACACCATGGAGACCGTCACGCGCGCCAAGTCCGCACGCCGAAAAAAACCTGTGGACGAAGCGCAGCTCGGCGCACAGCGCGACAAGATCGTCGGCAATTTTGAAAGGCAGGCCGACGTCTTCGCCACCAGCGCCCGCTTGCTCGACGACGGCGTGATCGACCCCCGCGACACGCGGGCCATCCTGGCGCAGGCGCTGCACATGTGCCGTGCCGCGCAAGCGCGCGTCACGCACCCGCTTTCATTTGCAGTGCCTCATCCCTGATGGTTCATCGTCCCCCACATTCCGCGTCCCGCCTTATGCCTACACCCACACCATTCAGAAAAATCCTGATCGCCAATCGTTCGGAGATCGCCCTGCGCGTCATCCGGACGGCACGCCGCATGGGCCTGACGACCGTGGCGGTCTATTCCTCCATCGACAACGGCGCCAGCCACGTCGAGCAAGCCGACGAGGCCATCTGCATCGGCGCGCCCGAACCCTCGGCCTCGTACTTGAACATCCAGAAGATCATCGAGGCGGCACAGCACAGCGGCACCGACGCCGTCCACCCCGGTTACGGGTTCCTGGCCGAAAACGAGGCGTTCGCCGCGGCGTGCGTCGAACACGGCCTCGTCTTCATCGGCCCCTCGCCCGAGGTGATCGGATCGATGGGCGACAAAGCCCGCGCCAAGCAGTTGATGCGCGACGCCGGCGTCCCCTGCATTCCGGGATACGACGGCAAAAGCCAGAAGGCCGATGACCTGCAGGCCGAGGCCGACCGCATCGGCTATCCCGTCATGATCAAGGCCACGGCGGGCGGCGGCGGGCGCGGCATGCGCCTGGTCGAATCGAGCGAGCAATTTCGCAACGCCCTGTCGTCCGCCCAGTCGGAGGCCCTCGCATCGTTTGGCAGCAGCCATGTCCTGCTGGAGCGTGCCCTGCGGCACCCGCGCCACATCGAAATACAGATACTGGCCGACCGCCACGGCAACGCCATCCACCTGGGCGAGCGCGACTGCTCGGTGCAACGTCGGCACCAGAAGATCATCGAAGAAGCGCCAGCGCCCGGGCTGAATCCCGCGACACGCCAAGCCATGGGCCAGGCCGCGGTGGACGCCGTGCGCGCCATCGGATACGAAGGGGTGGGCACCCTGGAATTCCTGCTGGATACGGATGGTTCGTTCTATTTCATGGAAATGAACACCCGGCTGCAGGTGGAACACTGCATCACGGAGGAAATCACCGGCCTCGACCTGGTGGAACAGCAGATCCTGGTGGCCCAGGGGCACGAACTGGCCCTGCGCCAGGACGACGTCCGGCTCACGGGCCACGCCATCGAAGTGCGGCTGTGCGCGGAAGACTGCGATCACGATTTCATGCCCCAAAGCGGCCGGGCCGCGTTCTGGCATGCGCCGCGCCAGGCCAGGGTCGAAAGCGCCATTCGGTCGGGCGACACCATCTCGCCCTACTACGATTCGATGTTCGCCAAGATCGTCACGCACGGCCCCGACCGCCACGCGGCGCAAATGCGCATGCTGCATGCGCTTGGCGAGACGGTCATCTTTGGCCTGAAAACCAATCTGCCCTTGCTTGCAAGCTGCCTGAGCCACCCGGCCTGGTTGAACGGCGGAGTCAGCACCGGCTTCATTGCCGAACACGCCGACGCCTTGCTCCAGCCCCTGATGGCCGCGCACGAGCCGCTGGCCATCGCGGCCGCCCTGCGCTGCCATCAGCCGGGCCAGGCAAGGGTGCCACGCACCCTGCCAGTGCCGCTCAAACTGTTCGACAAGGCGCGCGACATCACGACCGAAGCCCAGGTGACGTGGACGAGCGCGGGGCGCTACGACGTGGTGCTGGACGGCCGCGCATACCGCATCGGCATTCTTGCCAAAGACGACTGCCGCGCCCGCCTCACGGTCAACGACGGCGAATTCAAGGTCTGGTTCTGGCTGGAGGACAGCCACATCCACATCCGCTGGAACGGCCAGAACCACGCATTCACGGACAAAACGCTGGAAGCCTATCTGGGCGGCCACGGCACCGCGGCGGACGGACAGATACGCGCCGCCTCCAGCTGCAAGGTCGCGTCCGTCTCCGTCGCAAGCGGGGCGGCGGTCAAAAGCGGCGACCTCATCCTGACGACAGAGGCCATGAAAACCGAATACCAGCACACGGCGCCGTTTGACGGAAACGTCCGCGACGTCTGCGTGCAGGCGGGCGACCAGGTCTCCGAAGGCGATGTACTCGCCATTCTGGATCCAGCATGAGTCCGCGCCGGTCATTCAACCCGTCACGCACGAAGGGGTACGCACATGGATGAACTCAAGATCGAACAGCAAGACGCCGTCTGGATTCTGACGATGAACCGGCCGACCAAGCACAACGCGCTGAATACGGCGCTGACGCAGGCCCTGCTGCAGGCCTTGGAAGAGGCGAACCAGGCCACGGACTGCCGCGCGGTGGTGCTGGCGGGCGCGGGGCCTTCGTTTTGCGCAGGCGCCGACACCACCGAATTCCGGGGCTTCGGTGAACATCAGGAGGGCGCCCTGGCCCGCGCGGATCTCACCATGAAGGTGCACCGGATATTCAGCACGCTGAGCAAGCCCGTGGTCGCCGCCGTGCACGGCAACGCCTTGGGCGGCGGCGCCGGCCTGGCGATCGCCTGCGACGCGGTCATCGCCGAGTCCGGCACGAAATTCGGCTATCCGGAGCTGAAACACGGCATCTGCCCGGCCATCGTCATGGCAAACCTGACACGGCAGCTGGGCCCCAAGCGCGCATTCGAACTCGTCTCCACGGGTCGGCTGCTCGATGGCGGGGAAATGACGGCCTGGGGGCTGGCGAACAGCTGCCACGACGGCAACGAACGCGTGCTGCGGGCCGCCCTGGACGTCGCCCGGACATGGGCTGCCTATTCCAGACAGGCCGTCGCCGCCACGAAGCGCCTTTTCTACCGCTGTATGGATCTCGACCTGATGGAAGGGCTCGAATGTGGCCGCGACACCAACGTGATGATGCGCACATTTCCCCGCGACCAATAACGCGCCGGGACGCAAAGGAACTCGAATGGAACGACAGTCAGCCACCGGTTCTCCGGTCGTCATTTGTGAATGTTTTTGCCGCGACGGCCTGCAGCACGAGCCGACGATCCTGGACACCGCCACCAAGGTGCGGCTCGTGGATCGTCTGTCGGCCCTTGGTTTCGGCCGGATCGAGGCCACCTCTTATTCCAACCCCGCCGTGATTGCGCAATTCGCGGACGCGAGCGACGTGCTGCGCGGCATCCAACGCAAAAGCGGGGTGTATTACAAGGCTACCTGCGCCAACCTGCGGGCCGTCCAGCGCGCGGTGGCGGATCTGGACAAGGGCTATGGCGCCAACGAAATCAGCGTGCTGGTGTCCGCCAGCGAATCGCACTCGCAAAAGAACCTCAAGCGCTCACGCGCGCAGCAGTGGGACAACATCCGAGCCATGGTCGCACTGGCCGCCGACCGGTTTCGTATCATTGGCACCATTTCCGTGGCGTTCGGCTGCCCGTTCGAAGGGCGGGTTGCCGTCGAACAGGTGCTGGACGACGTGCGCAGATTCCGGGCACTGGGCGTGCGCCACATCACCCTGGGCGATACCACCGGCATGGCGACACCCGAAACGACGAAGCACCTGTTCGGAGACATGATGCGCGTCGCGCCGGACGCCACCCCGATTGCCCACTTCCACGACTCGCGCGGCACGGCCCTGCTCAACTACGTCGCGGCGTACGAAGCCGGCGTGCGCTACTTCGACAGCGCCCTGGGGGGAGTCGGCGGCCACCCACACCAGGTCAAATACGGCGGCGGCTACACCGGCAACGCCTGCACCGAAGATCTGGTGGGCCTCTTCGAGAGCATGGGCATCGCCACCGGCATCGACAAAGACGGCCTGCTGGAAGCCTCCGCGCTGTGCGAACAGGTGCTGGGCCGCCCACTGAACAGCCACATCGCCCGCACTGGCTGGAATCCACTGGTCAATACTCATGATCGATAAAATCTGCACTTCCCTCGAAGCAGCCGTCTCGGGCATTGCCGACGGCGCCACCATCATGATCGGCGGCTTCGGCAACGCGGGCATGCCGTCGCAGCTGATCGACGCCCTCCTGGATCAGGGCGCCCGCGAGCTGACCGTCGTCAACAACAATGCCGGGAACGGCGAAACGGGGCTCGCCGCCCTGCTCAAGGCGGGCCGGGTACGCAAGATGATCTGTTCGTTCCCCCGGCAGGCCGATTCCTACGTGTTCGACGAACTCTACAGAAGCGGCCGGATCGAACTCGAACTGACCCCGCAGGGCACCCTGGCCGAACGCATTCGCGCCGCCGGGGCCGGCATCGGCGGCTTCTTCACCCCCACCGCTTACGGCACAGCGCTTGCGCAAGGCAAGGAGACACGCCTGATCGACGGCAAGCACCATATCTTCGAAGGAGCGCTGCACGCGGACTACGCGCTGATCAAGGCGCGCAGCGGCGATCGCTGGGGCAACCTGGTCTACCGGAAAGCGGCGCGCAACTTCGCGCCGATCATGGCCATGGCCGCGACATGCACCATCGCGCAGATCGGGGCGGTGGCGGAACTGGGTTCTCTCGACCCCGAACAGATCGTGACCCCAAGCATCTTCGTCCAGCGCCTGGTGGTTTGCGAGGAGACACAGTCATGAAAGGCTTGACGCGTGAACAAATGGCGCAACGGGTGGCGCAGGACATCCCCGATGGCGCATTCGTGAACCTCGGTATCGGTCTGCCAACCCGGGTCGCCAACTACCTGCCTCCGGACCGCGAGGTCATCCTGCACAGCGAGAACGGCATCCTGGGCATGGGCCCCACCCCCGACCCCGGCGCAGAAGACCCCGACCTGATCAACGCCGGCAAACAGCCGGTGACGCTGCTGCCCGGCGGCGCGTTCTTTCACCACGCCGATTCGTTTGCGATGATCCGCGGCGGGCATCTGGACATCTGCGTGCTGGGCGCCTACCAGGTGTCCCAGCGCGGCGACCTGGCCAACTGGAGCACGGGCGCCCCCGATGCGATTCCCGCCGTGGGCGGCGCCATGGATCTGGCCCTGGGCGCCAAACAGGTCTTCGTCATGATGGAACACCTGAGCAAAAAAGGCGCCAGCAAGATCGTTCCCGAATGCTCGTATCCCATCACCGGCATGGCCTGCGTCAACCGCATCTACACCGACCTGGCCGTCATGGACATCTGCGCCCAGGGCGTCGTCGTCAGGGAAATCCTGGTGGACATGAGTTTCGCGGACCTGCAGAAGGTCACGGGCGTCACGCTCGTCAGGCCGTAAACACCACAGAAAACCGCCGCCGCAAGGACGGCCCCTCACACGGAGCCAGCATGCATCAGCACGACAAACGCGTCCTCATCGCGGGCGCCTCGGGCGTCATCGGACAGGCCGCCCTGAGCCGGTTCGAGCGCGACGACTGGAACATCATTGCGCTGTCCAGGCGGGCTCCGCGCGTGTCCCGTCCCGAAAAGGTGACGCTTTTGCCGCTGGATCTGACCGACCCGCGCGCCTGCGCCACCGCCGTCGAATCACTTCCCGCCATCACCCACGTGGTGTACTGCGCCGTGCAGGAAAGCAGCGACCTGAAGCGCGGTTGGCGCGACCCGAAGCAGATGCAGAGCAACGCGCAGATGCTGCGCAACCTGGTCGCCCCGCTGCTGCGGGCAGGCAGCCTGGCCCATATCTCGCTGTTTCAGGGCACCAAGGCGTACGGCGCGCACCTCCACCCCATCCCGGTTCCGGCGCGTGAAGACCAGCCTCGAGACCCACATCCAAATTTCTATTGGCTGCAGGAAGACTACATCCGCGACGCCTGCGCCAAGCAAGGCACCGCATTCACGATCTTTCGCCCGCAGGTGGTGTTTGGCGACGTCATCGGCGCGGCCATGAACCTGATCCCCGTGATCGGGGCCTACGCCGCGCTGCGGCAACAGGAAGGCCTGCCATTTTCCTTCCCCGGCGGGCCCGACTATCCGCTGGAAGCGGTGGACGCCCGGCTGATTGCCGACGCGCTGCTGTGGGCAAGCAACGCGCCCACGGCGGCACATGAAATCTTCAACATCACCAATGGCGACCTGTTCACCTGGCGCGGCATATGGCCCGTGCTGGCCGATTGCCTCGGCGTGGACGCGGGCACGCCAGAACCGCAGGCCCTGGCGCGCTGGTTTCCCGAAAAAGCCAGTGCCTGGAAAACGCTGGCGCACCACAGGCAGCTTCGATGCACGGATCTCGGACAACTGGTCGGCCATTCCCACCACTACGCCGACTTTTGCTTCGGCCACGGAATCGAGCACGCCATACCGCCCGCCCTGGTCAGCACCATCAAGCTGCGGCAAGCCGGCTTTCAGGGGTGCATCGACACACGGGCCATGTTCCGCGATGCCTTCGCGTCCATGCGTCGTCTGGGGTATTTGCCTTAAGCTTGAGCCTATTGAACGCACCTGACCTGACCTTGAAAACAGTCACCAGGCATCCGTCCTCAAGCGCGCGGCGGCCAGGGTACAGCCCTCAGTCGTGCAACACGTCTGTCACGAATGTGCGCAGGATGGCAACAGCGGGGGCCTCGGTTCGATCCGCCAGGGTAACGAAGGCAAACCGCGCCACGGAATCGAGGGCCGGGGACAGAAGCAGTTCGGTCAGGCGGCCCGCCTGCTGCTGCGGCGCCACGGCGGCCAGGATACCGAGAAACACGGCGTCGCTGTTTTGCACGACGTCCAGCAAGGCGTCGATGTCGTCGCAGCGCAGCGTGACGGCGCTCTGGGGGTCGGCGCCCGCCCCATAGCGGGCAATGAGGTGGCGCGCCACCTCGTCGCTCAGCGGCGTGGAGGCCAAAGGGTAGCGCCGCAACTCGACAAACGACACAGGCCGCCCCAGCGCCAGCAAGGGATGACCCGCCCGGCACGCGAATCCCGCCCGCATGCCACCCAGGTCTTCAATGACCAGATCGGGGCTGGGTGACACCCGACGCATGTCGACCACCAAAGCATCAAAGGCCCTTTGCCGCAATTGCGGTACTTGCAGTTCGGTCGAACCGGGCGAGAGGCTGACCTCGACGTCTGGATAATGACGCGCCATGTGAAGCAAAAAGGGGCGGAGCAAAATCGCGCTCGGGCCCGAACCCAGGCCGACCCGCAGGGCTCCCATCCGACCCTCGCGCAGCAGCTGCGCGCTGCGGCGCAATTCGGTCGCGTCATGCACCATGCGCTGCGCACGCACGGCCACGGCACGCCCAAAGGGCGTGAGTTCGTTGCGCTTGCCCACCCGATCGATCAGGCGCACGCCCAGTTCTTCTTCCAATGCCTGGATGCTGCGGCTCAGTGCCGATTGGCTGATGTAGTGCCGCTCTGCCGCCTGGCTGAAAGAGCCGGTATCGGCGACCGCCAACAAGTGCTGCAGCTGTCTCAGGTTCATGATTGCGTCGGGTGCCCGTGACGATGCGGCAGCGGCCACATCGATCGGACTATTAGATGAGTAATTTGCATCATATTAACAATAATTATGCATTGGACGAATTACTCAGTCATCCCTAAGATCGAAACCAATAACGACAACGCAAGCACCCAGCCGACAACATGCCCGGAGACAAACCCATGAGCCCTCATGCCAGCGGCGCCATCGCCGCCGCCCCTACCCTGCCCAGAAACCCGTTGGTAACGGATGCCGCCCGCCCACACACGACGACGCGCCGCATCGTCGCGGCCACGGTGGCGGGCAATGCCATCGAGTTCTACGACTTCACCACCTACGCGTTTTTCGCCGTGCTGATCGGGAAGACGTTCTTTCCCTCGTCCTCTCCCTTCATGAGTCTGCTCATGTCCGTGGCGGTCTTTGGTGTGGGCTTCGTCACCCGCCCGTTGGGCGGCGTGCTGATCGGCGCCTTTGCCGACCGCGCTGGGCGCAAGCCGGCCATGCTGCTGACCATCGCCCTCATCGTGGTGGGCACACTGGGCCTGGCGCTGACGCCCTCGTACGCCAGCATCGGGGTGGCCGCCCCGGTTATCGTCGTACTGTGCCGCCTTGTTCAAGGCCTCGCCCTGGGCGGCGAGGTCGGCCCTTCGACGTCTTACCTGATCGAAGTGGCCCCGCCCGGAAAAAGAGGCCTGTACGGCAGCTGGCAACTGGCCAGCCAGGGGCTGGCCGCCCTGACGGCCGGCCTGATCGGCGTATCGCTGACGCTGGTCTTGTCCGCCGAGCAGATGCTGGTCTGGGGGTGGCGCGTGCCCTTTCTGCTGGGTTCCGTCCTGATTTTCGTCGCCATCTACATGCGCCGACACATGCCCGAATCACTGGACACGACCCGCGCCGCAGCCGCGCAACCGGTGGCGGCCCCCAGGCTGCGCGACCACGCACGCGCCGTCATCCTGGGCATCCTGATCGTCATCGGCGGCACCGTCTCGACCTACGTCGCGATGTACATGACGAGCTACGCCATCACCACCCTGAAGCTCTCGCCCACGCTCGGCATGATGGCCACCATCACGTACGGCCTGCTGACCCTGCTGGGTGCCTTGCTGGGCGGCTGGCTGTCCGACCGCTATGGGCGCAAGCCGCTGATTCTCTGGCCCCGGGTGGCGTTGCTGGTGCTGACGTACCCGGCTTTCATGCTGCTGATCGAGCACACCAATCTGGGCACCCTGGCGCTGACCACGCTGGTGCTGGCCAGCTTGACGGCCATGAGCGGTGCGCCGTCGATCGTCGCAATCCCGGAGCTGTTTCCCAGCCATGTGCGCGCCCTGGGCCTGTCTGTCGTCTATGCGGTGGGGGTGGCGATCTTCGGCGGCTCGGCGCAGTTCGCGGTGACCTGGTTCATTGAAGTCACCGGCAACCCGGCGGCCCCGGCGCTGTACGTGATCGTCACCAGCCTGGCCACCATCGTCGGCGTGCTGCTCATGCCCGAGACGGGGCAGGACAAGGCGCTGGCCGACTGATTTTTCCCGCCCCCGGGCCACGTGCCCGACCGTTCATGGAACCCATCATGCATCCAATCGACACCCCCACCGGCACCCTGGCCCTGGTGGAACAATACGCCGACACCTTCGTGAAGCTGCGGCAGGACATTCACCGGCAACCCGAACTCGCTTTCCAGGAGCAGCGCACCAGCCAGCTGGTGGCGGACCGCCTGGAAAGCTGGGGATATGCCGTCGAGCGCGGCCTGGGCGGCACGGGCGTGGTGGGCCAGTTGCGCCGCGGCGACAGCCCTCGCCGCCTGGGCCTGCGCGCCGACATGGACGCCCTGCCCATCGAAGAGGCCACCGGCCTGGCGTATGCCAGCCGCACACCTGGCGTCATGCACGCCTGCGGGCACGACGGGCACACGGCCATGCTGCTGTGCGCGGCGCAGGCACTGGCGCAGTCAGACGAGTTCTCGGGCACACTCAACCTGATTTTTCAGCCCGCCGAAGAATACGGAACGGACGACAGCGGCGCCATGCGCATGATCCGGGACGGCCTGTTCGACAAATACCCGTGCGACGCCATCTTCGCCATGCACAACATGCCCGGCTGGCCGCAGGGCCATCTGGTGTTCCGCAACGGGCCGATGATGGCCTCATCGGACAAGGTCTACATCACGCTGGAGGGCCGGGGCGGGCACGGCGCCCTGCCCCACAAGGCGGCCGACCCCGTGGTGGCCGCCGCCAGTCTGGTGATGGCGCTGCAGACCGTCGTCTCACGCAACGTCGATCCGCTGGCCACCGCCGTGGTGACGGTAGGCGTGCTGCAGGCGGGCCAGGCAAACAACGTCATCCCGCAAAGCGCGCGGCTCGAACTCAGCGTGCGCACGCTCGACCCGGATATCCGCCAGGAGGTCGAGCAACGCATCACGGCCCTGGCGCACGCGCAGGCCGCAAGCTTCGGTGTGCGTGCCCAGGTGGATTACCGGCGCGGCTACGCCGTACTGATCAACAGCCAGGCCGAAACGACGCTGGCGCGCCAGGTGGCGCTCGAGCTTGTGGGCGCGAACGACATGACCGCGCAAGGGCCCGCGCTGACCGGCAGCGAAGACTTCGCCTACATGCTGGAGCGCTGCCCGGGCAGCTACCTGCTGATCGGCAACGGCGAAGGCGAGCAGCTGGGTGCCTGCATGGTGCACAACCCGGGCTACGATTTCAACGACCGCAACATCGCCCCCGGCGCTGCCTACTGGGTGCATCTGACACGGCGATTCCTGCCCAAATGAGGTGTTCCGGGCACCATGAAATCATGGCCGCCCGCGCACCTTACCGCCCACGCATCTGATCGATCAGCCGCCGGTCGCGCTTGGTGGGGCGGCCCGCAGCCAGGTCTTGTGCCGGTTCCGGCGCCAGGCGGCGCTGTTCGGCGGCGCGTTCGCGCGCGCTGACGCTCTCGGGGGTTTCCTGGTACAGCAAGGCGGCCTGCGAGGCCGGGCCGCGCGCTCCGCTCAGGGCTTGCACACCGACTTCGATGTCCAGCCCGGTCTTGCGCACGCGAATGCGGTCGCCGACCGCCACCTCGCGCGCGGGCTTGGCGATCACCTGGCCGTTGACCTGCACCCGGCCTGCCTGAATCTCGTGCGCAGCCAGGCTGCGGGTCTTGTAGAAGCGGGCGGCCCACAGCCATTTGTCGAGTCGAAGCTTGTCCATGCGGTGATCCCTGAAGTCTTGAAGCCTTGAAGTCTTATACACGAGCAGCGTACTCTTGAAGTGCCGAAACTTTAAATCCGCGCGGCGCACGAAGCCGCCCAGCCATGCCATCCACCTTGCCAGCCATCTATACCATCGGGCATTCCACGCACGATATCCCCGCTTTCGCCCAGCTGCTGGCGCAGGCGGGCATCCAGCGGCTGATCGACATCCGCACGGTGCCGCGCTCGCGCAAGAACCCGCAATTCAACCGCGATGCGCTGCCGCAATCGCTGGCGGCCTATCACATCGACTACGAACACATCGAAGCGCTGGGCGGCCTGCGAGGCAAATCGAAGACCGTTGCCCCCGAGGTCAACGGTTTCTGGGAAAACGACAGCTTCCACCACTACGCCGACTACGCCCTCACGGACGGCTTTCGCCAGGGGCTGGAAACACTGCTGACGCGCGCGCAGGCGCAGCGCTGCGCCATCATGTGTTCGGAAGCCGTCTGGTGGCGCTGCCACCGGCGCATCGTCGCCGATTACCTCATCGCCCGGGGCGTGCCGGTGTTCCACATCATGGGGCCGGGCCACGTCGATGCCGCCAGCCTCACCCGCGGGGCCGTCGTCCAGGACGACGCCACGGTGCTGTACCCGCCCGCGCAGGCGCCGCTGTTCCAGGAGCCACACGCATAGTGCCAGCGCTGCGAGCCTGTCCGCACCAGGCATCCCGGTCTCCGCCCCCCAGGACAGCGAGTGCGGCCATCGACGATCTTTTCAGCCAGCCGTCAAGATCGTAAATCTTGATGTCCGGCCAGAACCTTTTGCCAGCGCGGCGCTCTGAGCATGCAGGTGGATCAATTCATCAATTCACCACCGGCTTACAAGGTGTAGCCGGGCACTCTCTGGAGTTCATGTCATGACGACACGTTCCCGCATTGCCTATCTGGCGGCCTGCTCGACGGCTGCCCTTGGCCTCGCAATGGCCTCGCCTGCTTTTGCGGCCAGTACCGCAGGCACCCCCGCCCAGCCCACGGCCCAGGCGACTGCGAAACATGCCACGGCGCATCACGCCAAGGCGCAGCACAAGGCCAAGAAGACCCATCACATGAACACAAAGAAGCAGGAACCGACGCAGAAATAAGCCCGACGCCGCGTGGTTGCGCACCGCGCGGCGCGTCCTGGATAGATAGCGTTCACACGATCACTTGCGCCGCAGCCTCACGCTGCGGCGTTTTTTTATCCGGATTTTCGATACACTGGGTCTCCCCCGCCCTCTTGCCATCCGCCGTCGAGACCGCATGCATCTGCAACGCAACGAACTGCACAATGAACTGCACGCCCGCCCGTCGATGTACTTCGACGCGCCGGCCCAGGTCTTTCACCTGGCGTTTCTCGACGAGGGCGACGCAGCACAGACCATCGTGCGCACGCTGTGCGACCGCCACGTGGCGCTGGCCGACCCAGCCCTGCCGCAGGGCGAATTTCCCGTGGGCGACGCGCATCTCAAATGGGAGCGCCACACCGAATTCCTGACGCTCACGCTGGTCAGCCCCGGCACACCGGGCACGCCCTGGCCCGCCCTGCCGGGCGTACTGGCCGAGGTCGCCGAGGCCCACAGCCGCCTGCTCATCAACGCCGACCAGATCTGCGTCGAATCCGAGGCATCCTGGCGAGGCACGCTCGATGCCTACGGCTTTCACGATCCGGTGGGCTCGACCCTGGACGACGGCAAGGCCACGGTCTGGAGCGACCTGCGCCTGAACGGCAACGGCCTGAACCGCATCCTCGTGCTCAACCGCCAGCTCGACGGGCGCCGCCTGGGGCGCATGGTGCGCCGCGTGCTGGAGGTCGAAACCTATCGGCTCATGGCCTCGCTCACGCTGCCCGTGGCCCGCTCGCTGAGTGCCGAGCTGCGCCACTACGAGACCGAGCTGGTGGCGCTGTCGGACGACAACGCCCAGGCCGAGGCCGGGGAAATCCGCGCCTTGCTCAAGCGCATCACCCGGCTGTCGGCCCGGGTGACGCAAACCCGCGCCCGCACGCGCCTGCGCTTCAGCGCCACCCAGGCGTATGCGCAGCTGGTGTTCGAGCGCATCGTCGAGCTGCACGAAAGCCGCACGGGCGACTGCCAGATGCTGGGCACCTTCATCGAGCAGCGGTTTCGGCCCACCGTGCGCTACTGCGACTCGACCGATCAGCGCCTCACCCGCATCGGCGAAGCCGTGGCGCACCTGGGCAATCTGCTGCAGGCGCGGGTGCAAGTCGAAATGGAAGAGCAAAACAGCCAGATCCTGCAAAGCCTCAGCACGCGCGCCGACACGCAGATCAAGATTCAAAAGGCGGTGGAAGGCCTGTCGATCATCGCCATCAGCTACTATCTGTTCAGCCTGTTCAAACTGCTGTATCAGGGCATCCTCACCATGGGCTTCGAGCTTTCCGCGCGCACCGCCCTGCTGGGCAGCATGCCGTTGGCCGCCATCATCATCGGCGCCATCGCCTACCGCATCCACAACGCCCGACGGCACTAAGGCACCACCCAGACCGGCATGCACACGACCACCCTACACTTTCGCAGCTTTCTTCTGCTGCTGACCGCCGTCTCGATTGCTTTTCTCAGCATCCTGATGCCGTTCTATGCCGCCATTTTCTGGGCCGGCGTGCTGGCTGTCATCTTCAGCCCCCTGCACCGACATCTGCTGCATGCGCTGGGCGGGGCGCGGCCCGGGCTGGCCGCTTTCCTGACTGTGGCGTGCATCACCTTGATCGTCATCCTGCCGCTGATTTTCATCGCCGGGGCGCTCACCACGGAAGTCGCGGGCATCTATTCCCGCATCAACTCGGGGCAGTTCAACCTGGGGCGCTACTACGAGCAGGTGGTCACGGCGCTGCCGCCCTCCGTGCACGGTTGGCTCGAATCCTACGGCTGGGGCGATCTGCTCAGCATCCGTGAAAAACTCTCGGCCGGCGCACTGCAAGTCAGCCAGCTGCTCGCCAAGCAGGCCGTGAGCATCGGCCAAAACACACTGCAGTTCGTGGTCGGCCTGGGGGTGATGCTGTACCTGCTGTTTTTTCTGCTGCGCGACAGCACGGCCATGGTGCCCACGCTCAAGCGCCTGATTCCGCTCGAAGACAGCCACCGGCGCAAGCTCTTTGAAAAATTCGCCACCGTGGTGCGCGCCACGGTCAAGGGCAATATCGCCATCGCCGCCACACAAGGCCTGCTGGGCGGGCTGATGTTCGCCTTCCTGGGCATCCAGGGCGCCTTGTTCTGGGGCGTGGTGATGGCGTTCCTGTCGCTCTTGCCTGCGGTAGGCGCCTCGCTCATCTGGGTGCCGGTGGCCATTTATTTTCTGGTCACCGGGGCCTACTGGCAGGGCATCACGCTCACGGCTTTCGGTGTGCTGGTGATTGGCCTCATCGACAATCTGCTGCGCCCCATCCTGGTGGGCAAGGACACCAAGCTGCCCGATTACGTGGTGCTGATCTCCACGCTGGGCGGGCTGTCGGTGTTCGGCCTCAACGGATTCGTGATCGGCCCGCTGTTCGCGGCGCTGTTCATGTCCTGCTGGGATTTGTTTCCCGACGCCATGGCAATGATCCAGAACCGGGAGCCGCCCGCGCAAGCGGACGCATCCAGCACCGGCGAAGACCAGGGCTGATCCAAGAAGCCGCAGCCCGCCAGGCCGTTGCGCCACAGAGGCAGGTGGCCGATCAGGCGAAAAGAATCATCAGGTTCACCACCAGGGCGGCGGCCCAGATGATCGAGCGCACGGTGCCACGTCCCAGGATGTAGGCCAGAATGAAGAGCACGCGCAGCCCGATCCAGGCCCCCATGAGGCCCACCAGCCGCCCAGGCTCGACACCGGCGTACAAGGCATACAGCACCGCGGCATAAAACAGCGGCAGGCCCTCGAAGAGATTGGCCTGCGCGGCATTGGCCCGCGCCCGCCAGCCCTGCTGGGCCTGCAGCCAGGGCCGGGGGTCGTCGTTGTCGAAATGCTTGCCGCCCGCCTTGGCCGCGATGGCGGCGCCATACGGCAGCACGGCGGCCACCAGCATCAGTACAGGAATCGCGTGCATCGAGTGCCCCTTTGTATTTATGAAAATCCATGTATAATAGCTGGCTTTGGTGGAAGTCACTTTCTGCCGATGAAGTGATTGTTAACTACAACAATCATGGCCGGCTTAGCTCAGTTGGTAGAGCAGCTCATTCGTAATGAGAAGGTCGGGGGTTCGACTCCTCTAGCCGGCACCAACAAAATCAAGCATTTACGCCACCTTTACCGGGTGGCGTTTTTGCTTTCTGACTCCATGTAGCCGCCATGGACAGCACCAACAGGCAATCAGCGTCCAGGCATCCGACGCGGGCTCGTACCCTGCACCACCGGATGCCTTTCTTCTTTTCAACTGGTCAGTACCCGTGCCTTGAGCCGGTAAAGGGTTGCGCGTAGGTCATAGTTCAGTCAGGCCATTTCCGCTTCCAGCCTGATAACGGTGCGGCTGCCCGTCGCCTCGGCATAGCGCGTGAGCGTGCGCATGGATGGCATGGTGCGACCGCTTTCCAGCCTGGCAATAGTGGATTGCGTGGTGTGCATGCGCCTGGCTATTTCGTCTTGAGTCAGGCCGGCACGCACACGGGCGGCGATCAATTCGCGAGCAATGGCAAACTCCGGGGCCTGCGCCTCATATTCGGCCCGCGTCTCGGGGTCAGCCAACAAGCGGGCTTTCAGTTTGGATAGATCAGTCATCATCAAGGCTCCGTAATCGCTCGTAGGCGATTTCAATATTCTTGCGCGGCGCCTTCTGTGTTTTCTTGACAAACACATGCAGCATCCTCAGCACCCTGCCGGTACGCGCCACATACACCGCACGGCCAATGCCATCGCGCCCGGTCATGCGCATTTCCCACAGCTTGCCTTCCAGATGCCGGACATGGGGCATTCCGACGTTCTGCGGCCCCAGCTCTTCCAGCAACTCGGATATATGCAAGAACCACGCTCGCATATCGGCGGGGATGGTCATCAGTTCGTCTTCTGCCACGGGCAACAGCTTTACACGCCACATCATCATTTTATCTCTTTTTTGCTATAAATGGTAGTTGTTGTCAGGCGACGGTAACTGCCTTCGGTTTTGCGGCTTCGGCCTGGGGCTGCTCGATGCCGGCCTGTTCCAGTATCCAATGCTCATACTTGGCATGCCACATCTGCAACAAATCGATTGTGTGAGCTTGATTCGTGTCGCCATCGCCGTCCCTGTGTGGTTCCACGTAGCCGCCATATAGACTCATGTACCCCTTTCGTAAGTTTTTCATTCATTTGCCGTTCATCCGTGGCGATCTACCATGATTCTGACGCCTCATCCGGAGCCCGGACATCATGAAATCCCCCGGTAATCGCTATCACGGCCTGTCGATCGGTCTGCATTGGCTGACGCTCGTCCTTCTTGTGATGCTCTACGCGCTCATTGAGCTGCGGGGCCTGGCACCCAAGGGCAGCGTTTTGCGCGAAGGCATGAAAACCTGGCATGAGACCTTGGGTTTGACCGTCTTCTGCCTGGTGTTTGCGCGCCTGGTGCTGCGCCGCCTGTTTGACGCGCCCCCCATCACGCCCGCCCCACCGCCATGGCAGGACAAAGCCGCCCACGCCATGCACTGGATGCTCTACACCTTTTTGATCATCGTCCCCCTTCTAGGATGGCTGACGCTCAGTGCCAAAGGCAAGCCGGTGCCGTTCTGGGGCCTGGACTGGCCCGCGTTGCTGTCCCCCGACAAGCCCCTGGCGCGTACATTGCAAGATGTTCACGAGACCATCGGCACGCTGGGCTATTACCTGATCGGCCTGCACGCCGCGGCGGCGCTGTATCACCATTATTTCCTGCGCGACGACACTGTGCGACGCATGTTGCCCAGGTGCCTGAGCCGACCGCGTCAGCTCAGGCGCGCAGCGGGCCGGCCAGGTTTGCCGGGATCACCTGAATGACGCGCGCCGCGCTTTCGGTAGCCGCCGCCAGGGCGGACTGAGGGTCGGCGCCGCCAGCCCAGGCGTGCACGAAGGCCGAGGCGAAGGCATCGCCTGCGCCAATGGTGGACAAGGCTTCGACACGCAAGGCCGGATGGTGATGGCCTTGCGCGCCGTCGAAAAACAACGCGCCTGCCGCCCCCAGCGTCACCAAAATAGCCTGGCCGGGGCGACGCACCAGGTGGCGCGCCAGCCGCTCGGCCACGTCGGCGGACGGCTCGTCCGTTTGCGGGCCATTGTCGCCGCACAACCGGGCAGCCTCGCGCGCGTTGACGCACAGCAGGTCGGCCTCATCCCACAGGCCGTGTAAAGCTGCCGGGTCGGACAGCTGACGCGCGCCCGGCGTGACCACCAGCTTGAAGGGGCGCGCGGTGCGCGGCGCAAGCGAGCGCTGTAGCCAGGCCTGCGATTCGAGCGACAGGCCGGTGACGTATACGACGTCGGCGTGCGCCAGGCCCGGAAACCCCGATTCGCCCACCCAGGCGCTGGCGCCGCGCTGCGCATAGGCGCGCGCCGCGCCGGAATCATCCACCATCACCACGGCCTTGCCGGTGGGCAGGCGGTGATCGGGGATTTGCGCCTGGATGCCGTGACGCTGCAGCAAATCGCGGATGAGCCCGCCTTCGAGGTCGCGCCCGACGCAGGCATGCACCGCCACCCGGGCGCCGTGCGCGGCAACGTTGAGGGCTGCGTTGACGGCGCCGCCCCCGGCGTACAGGCCGATGTGCTCGACATCCTGCTTGGCGCCCCGCATCGGCCGCACCCGGGACACGACGATATCCACGATGGCGGCACCGATGGTCGTAAACTGCATGACGGAAGCCTCCTCAGGCGGGCAAAAGCGATCAGGCTACTGCACGGCACGCCTTCCTGGCAATGGTCGGCAGCCAATCCATGGCCACCTAGGGTTTACCCTTATGCAGTACACTGCATTGCCGCACGGCACCTCCACACCACATCGTCACACGGTTCCCCAGCCCTTTTTTCGTCCATGCCCCAGACATCCACTTCCGCCGCCTCATCGACGGCTTCCGCCCGCCTGGTGATCTTTGCTCTGGCGATCGGCGCTTTTGCCATCGGCACCACCGAATTCGCCACCATGAGCCTGCTGCCCTATTTCGCACAGGATCTGGGCATCGACGCCCCCACTGCCGGGCACGTGATCAGCGCCTACGCGCTGGGCGTGGTCGTGGGCGCGCCCCTGCTGACCGTGCTGGCGGCGCGCATCGCCCGGCGCACCCTGCTGATCGCGCTGATGGGCATGTTCGCCGTCTTCAACGCCCTGTGCGCCTTTGCGCCTAATTATGAGTCGCTGCTGGTGCTGCGTTTTCTCAGCGGCCTGCCCCACGGCGCCTACTTCGGCATCGGTTCACTGGTGGCCGTCTCGATGGTGGACTACCGGCAGCGCAACCAGGCCGTGGGCCGCATGTTTCTGGGCCTGACGGTGGCCACCATCGTCGGCGTGCCCTTTGCCAACTGGCTGGGCCACGCGCTCACCTGGCGCTGGGGTTTTGCGCTCGTGGCCGCCTCGGGCCTGCTCACCATGGCTCTGATCGCCCGTCTGGCACCCTACAGCCCGCCCGCCGTCGGCGCCAGCCCGCTGCGCGAGCTGGGCGCCCTGAAGCACCTGCAGGTGTGGCTCACGCTGGCGGTGGGCGCCATCGGCTTTGGCGGCCTTTTTGCCGTCTACACCTATCTGGCCGACATCCTGCTGCAAGTGACGCACGTGTCGCCCGACGGCGTGCCGCTGGTGCTGGCCGTCTTTGGCATCGGGCTGACGGTGGGCAACATCATCATGCCCTGGCTGGCCGACAAGGCGCTCATGCCCACGGCAGCCGGGCTGCTGCTCTGGAGCGCCGCCATGGGGGCACTGTTTCCGCTGGCCGCGGGCAATGCCTGGACGATCTCGCTGAGCGTCTTTTTCATCGGCTTCGGCGGCGCCCTGGGCACCATCTTGCAAACCCGCCTGATGGACGTGGCACAACACGCGCAAGGGCTGGCCGCGGCGCTCAATCACTCGGCGTTCAATTTCGCCAACGCCCTGGGCCCTTTGCTGGGCGGCATGGCGATCGCGGGCGGCTACGGCTGGACGTCGCCCGGCTGGGTGGGCACCGGCCTGGCGCTGGGCGGCTTTGTGATTTTGATGGTGTCGATTGCCGTAGACCGCTGGCGCGGCCCCCAGCCCCTGTCAGCCAGCCACGTTTAAGGCAGGCCGGGACGGTATCAGACCAGGCCGATGGCGGCGAAATCGGCGGCGGCGTGACGCTCGCGCAGCACGGCCTCGCCCGAAGTACGGTTGACCGCCTGCCCGCGCCGCACGGCGGGGCGCTCGGCCAGCTGCCGGGCCCAGCGCTGCACGTGCGAATATTCGTGCACCGAGAGGAACTCGGCGGCGTTGTACAGCTGCCCCAGCACCAGCCCGCCGTACCAGGGCCAGATGGCCATGTCGGCGATGGTGTAGGCATCACCCGCGACGAACTCGTGCTGCGCCAGACGCTGGTCGAGCACGTCGAGCTGGCGCTTGGTTTCCATGGCAAAGCGGTCGATGGCGTATTCGATCTTGAACGGGGCGTAGTTGTAGAAATGCCCGAAGCCGCCGCCCACGTACGGGGCGCTGCCCACCTGCCAGAACAGCCACGACAGGCACTGCGCGCGCGCCGCTGCCTCGGTGGGCAAGAACGCGCCGAATTTCTCGGCCAGGTACTGCAAGATGGCGCCCGATTCAAAGATGGCAACAGGCGCCTGTACGCTGCGATCGACCAGCGCCGGAATCTTGGAATTGGGGTTGATGCCCACGAAGCCGCTGCCGAACTGATCGCCCTCGCCGATGCGGATGAGCCAGGCATCGTACTCGGCCCCGCCGTGCCCCGCCGCCAACAGCTCTTCGAGCAGGATGGTGACCTTGATACCGTTGGGCGTACCCTGCGAATACAACTGCAGGGGATGCTTGCCCACCGGCAGTTCCTGGTCGTGCGTCGGGCCCGAAACCGGGCGGTTGATACTGGCGAAACGCCCGCCGCTGGGTTTTTCCCAGACCCAAACCTTGGGCGGAACGTATTCGGACGACTGACTCATGACATGACTCCTTGTGGATGGCTGTTCACCCGTTCGCGCCTATTCGCGCGGGTGTACGGGGCAGGTATTGATGCCCAGCAGCGCATAGAGCGGGCAGAAGCGAAAGAGCGCCGTGGCGATGGCCACCAGGCCCAGCCAGCCCCACCAGCCGACGGTGCCGTTGGCGGCGAGGACGATCAGGACGAGGCCCAGGATGAGCCGCAGGACGCGGTCGATGGTGCCGACATTGAGTTTCATGGTGCAAGCCTCTTGGTGGTCGTGAAGGACAGGCCTCATTGCAGCACACAGGCCGCGCCGATGCCTTGCCCCGCATCAACCCGGGACCACGATCAATAGTGCGGCGGGCGCTCGTCGGCGGGGTTGCGCGCGCCCGCCGGGCCTTCGGGCGCCTGCTGCTGGCGCAGCCCGGCCAGCGCACGCGCCAGCCCCTCGATCTGCTGTTGCTGGCGAAAGACCGTCTGATTCAGGCGGTCGAGCAGATCGTCTGCATAGGCTGTCTTCAATTCCAGCTCGATGATGCGCTTTTCAAGCGCGCCTGCATCATCTGCCACTTCACTCACCTTCATGCTGCGGACAAGCCTGCATTACAGCACATCGCAGGCGTGTCGGCCCGCGCGGGGCAAACCGCTCAGGCGGCGAGAAAGTCGGCCAGCAGGCCCGCCATCACCCGCGTGGCGCCCTTCAGGTCGCTGAGCAGCACGTGTTCGTCAGCCTGCTTGGCGCGCGATTCGAGCACCGTGCGCGGGCCCGCACCGTACATCACAGTGGGGATGCCGTGCTCGGCGTAGAGGCGCGCATCGGCGTACAGCGGCGTGCCCAGCGCCGGGATCGCCTCGCCGAACACGGCCTGCGCCTGGCGCTGCAGGCTGGCTACGAGCTTTTCGTGCCCGGGCAGCGGGCGCAGGGGACGCGCCAGCAGCAGGCGGCGGACGTCCACCGTGATGCCGGGCAGGCCCTCGACCGCCGCGGCGATGAAGGCGCGCACCTGGGCCTCGACCTGCACCGGGTCTTCTTCGGGAATGAGGCGTCGATCCATCTTCAAGACCACCTTGCCCGGCACGACGTTGGTGTTGGTGCCACCATCGATGCGGCCCACGATCATGGTGGGATTGGTGATGCCGTCAATCGCCGAATGCACCTCGTCCAGGGCGGCCGCCTGGCGGTAGATTTCGGCCAGGATGCGGCTGGCCGCCTGCAGCGCGTCGTGCCCCGTCTTGGGCGCCGAGCCGTGCGTGGCCTTGCCATGGACGGTCACCTCGAACTGCAGGCAGCCGTTGTGCGCCGTCACCACGGCGTGGCTGAAGCTTGCGCACACCACGTAATCCGGCTTGCTCAGGCCATGTTCGAGCAGCCAGCCCGGGCCCTTCAGACCGCCGAATTCTTCATCGTAGGTAAAGTGCAGCTCGACGCCGCCTTTCAGCGGCGCGCCGCTGGCTTCCAGGGCGCGCACGGCGTGCAGATAGGTGGTGAAGTCGCTCTTGGAGACCGCCGAGGCGCGCCCATACAGGCGGCCATCGACCACCTCGCCACCGTAGGGGTCGTGCGTCCAGCCCTCGCCCGGCGGCACCACGTCGCCGTGGGCGTTCAGGGCGATCACCGGGCCGCCCGGCGCGTAGGCACGGCGCACGATGAGGTTGGTGATGCTTTGCATGCCATAGGCCTTCATTTCGTCGTCCGGCACGGCATGGCGCTCGACCGTCCAGCCCCAGCCTTCCAGTTCGCGGGCCACGGCCTCGGCGTGCGGCGCCGTGTCGCCCGGCGGCGTGTCGGTGGGAATCCCCACCAGGCGCTGCAAGAACGCCACCTGCTCATCAAAATGCGCGTCCACCCAGGCGTCGAGCCGGGGGCGCAGGGTATCCGCGTTGTTCGTCGTCATGTCCATCTGCTCCTGGATTCTGGCGGGCGGCCAGCCGCGCCGGATTTTCAATGAAGGCATTTGAAAAAACAGGCGCCCGCAGGCGCCTGTGCGATCGATACCCCGGCATCGCGCCGGGGACACTGGCCGGGACGGCGCGCGTCAGCGGGCCAGACGGCCCCAGATGCGCACGCGGCTGATGCCGCCGTCGGGGAACATGTTCACCCGCACGTGCGAGACCGGGCCCACGGCCTTGAGGGTAGCGCCTTCGTAGAAGTGCTGCTTGTCCATCTCGGTCTTCTGTTCGCCCAGCACTTCGGGCCAGAACATGGCTTGCGTGACCAGGGACTGATCGGTGGACTCTTTCACCAGGGCGCCTTGCACCGACACGCGGTCGGGGTAGTTGCCCTTGAAGTGGGCGGTGTCGATTTCGATCTTCTCGACCGTGACCGGGTGGCCCAGCTCGATGATGACCCAGTCGTTGCCCGGTTCGCGGCGGCGACGGGTTTCCCAGCCGTCGCCCATGTTGACGCCACGGCCCGGCGTGAGCAGAGGCATGGGCGAACCGAAGTGCGAGTCGTTATAGGCGACGATGCGCCCGCCGCTGGCCAGCGCCGAGACTTCGTACAGCGCGCTGGGATCTTGCTTGTCCCAGTTGCAGGCCGGCTGGCCGTAGACACGCAGGCGGGCCACGCCGCCGTCCGGGAAGATGTTCAGGCGCACGTGCGACCACACGCGCTCGTCGTCGAATTCGACGAAGTGGTGCGAATTGCCTTGCAGCGACTTGGCGGGCACCAGTTCGACCCACTCGGTCTGGGCATCGGGTTCGCCTGCGCAATTGGCCACCTGCACCGAGGCCGCGGGCGGGAAGTTGCCGGTGAAGTGGCTGGTGTTGATGTCCAGCCCCCGGATGCTGCCGGGCAGGCCCAGCTTGATGATGGCGGTATCGTTGCCGCCATTGCGGCGGCGCTGGGTTTCCCAGCCGTCCATCCACTTGCCATGGTCATCGAACTTGCCCACGATGAAGACGGGCTCGGAGTCTTGCAACATGCGCGAGGCGCTGGCAAAGAACTCGTCCGTGCACGACACGATCTTGGCACCCAGCTTTTCGCTGGCCAGATTGGGGTGACGGGTGGCAAAGGCTGGAAGATCGACAGCCGGGGCGTCGATCACGGTGCCGACGGGCAGATTGGGTGAGGCCATGGAAATACGCTCCAGAGATTCAGAAAAACCCGTCCGGACGATGCGGCCCGGAC
Source organism: Castellaniella caeni NBRC 101664 (assembly GCF_001592225.1). Lineage (GTDB taxonomy): Bacteria > Pseudomonadota > Gammaproteobacteria > Burkholderiales > Burkholderiaceae_B > Castellaniella > Castellaniella caeni. The sequence continues at coordinate 156,475 of NZ_BCWN01000004.1, forward strand.
GATGAGGCGCCGGGCGCACCCGGCGGAGAAAACTGCGTGAGCGGGGGGCGGGCATGATCGCCCTCCCACAGGGGGGGGCGGAAAGAAACCGCGGGCCTCTTTCCGGGTGACAGGCGAATCAGGCCGCCTGGAAGGGGTGCTCTTTGGCCCAGTGGCGGGCAATGTCGGCACGCGTGGCAATCCAGACGCGGTCGTGCTTCTGGATGTGGTCGAGGAAGCGCTGCAGGCCGGCGAAGCGGGCGGGACGGCCCGTCAAGCGGCAGTGCAGGCCCACCGACATCATCTTGGGCGCGGTTTCGCCCTCGGCGTACAGCACGTCGAAGGCATCGCGCAGGTAGTGGAAGAAGTGGTCGCCCGTGTTGAAGCCCTGCGGCGAGGCAAAGCGCATGTCGTTGGTGTCGAGGGTGTAGGGGACGATGAGCTGCGGGTGCTTTTTGCCGTGGCCCAGGTCTACCTCCGTCCAGAACGGCAGATCATCGCCGTAGTAGTCGGCGTCGTACAGGAATTTGCCTTCTTCCGCGACGATCTTCAGGGTATTGGGGCTGTCACGCCCGGTATACCAGCCCTCGGGGTGGCGGCCCAGCAACTGGGTGACGATTTCGACGCAGCGCTGGAAGTGCTCGCGCTCGACCGATTCGGGCACGTTCTGGTAGTGAATCCAGCGATAGCCGTGGCAGGCCACTTCGTGGCCCAGCTCGACGAAGGCGCGCGCCACTTCGGGGTTGCGCTCGAGCGCCATGCCCACGCCAAACACCGTCAGCGGCAGGCCGCGGCGCTCGAACTCGCGCAGAATGCGCCACACCCCGGCACGCGAGCCGTATTCGTAGATGGATTCCATCGACAGGTGGCGGTCGGGATACGAGGCCGCGCCGATGATCTCGGACAGAAACTGCTCGGAACCGGCATCGCCATTGAGCACGCAGTTCTCGCCGCCCTCTTCGTAATTCATGACGAACTGCACGGCCACGCGTGCCTTGCCCGGCCAGTTGGCCTGCGGGGGCGTGCGGCCATAGCCGATGAGGTCACGCGGGTAATTGGGATCAGTCATGAAAAGTCTCCTGGTGAATGAAAGCGCTGGTGGATGCCCGCTGCCGGGCATCAGCGCCGCACGCTAAAGGCCGACCAGGGGTTGGAAGCGTCGTCCGACGGGCTTCCGACCCGCTGCTCGCAATCCTGCAAATGATGGTTCATGGCCGCCTTGGCGCCCTGCGCGTCGCGCTGGCGGATGCGGTTCAGGATGTCCTGGTGCTCGACGTACGAGCAAGTGCTGCTTTCGGGGCTGCCCCCCAGGGCAATGATGAGCGTGGTGCGCGCGCACAGGCCCGAGAGCATGTCGGTGAGCACCTGGTTGTCGAGCAGGCGGGCCAGCTCGACGTGAAAGGCGTTGGACAGGCGCAGCCAGCTGATGCGGTCGCCCTGCTCGTAGGCCCGATGCTCGCGGCTGACCATGTCGTCCAGGGCCGTCAGGCGCTGCTCGACGTCGTCGAGCGCCACCAGCTGGTCGATGGTGAAGCTTTCCAGCGCCCGGCGCATGGCAAAGACGTCGCGCACTTCCTTGGGCGTGGCCTGCCAGACGCGCGCGCCGCGGTTGGGCTCGATGAGCACGATCTTGTCGTAGGCCAGCTGCGCCAGGGCGGCGCGCACCGTGCTGCGCGAGCAGTCGAAAATCGAGCACAGGGTGGCCTCGGTGAGCTTGGCACCGGGCAGCAGGCGGCGATCCATGGCGGCGTCGAAGATTTCGCCATAGACGCGCTCGACTTCGGACGGATTGCTGGCCGCCTTGGGATTGCGCAGGGACGAGGCCCTGGGAGCGCGCAGATCGGGCGAGGCGCCACGCGGGGGTTTCAACTGAAGCATCGGCACGAGCGATCGAAGGTCGATTGCATGATCAACAAAAATTGTTGACAATTATTGTGGATCAAACGAAAATCGTCAACACAAATTGTTGACAATGTGTCGGCCGCTCGATCCCGGGGTCGCAGAACCCAGCTTGAAGCCGACGTAAACCATCCTGCCCCGAAGCATTTCTTCCACGTATTCGCTTCGCGCCCCGGTGCCTCACACCGGGATGGCCAGACCGGGGGCCGCACTGGCAGGATATTGACCGGGGATCAATCTCATGGGAAAACTTTCCACCCATGTCCTGGACACCGTTCACGGTGTGCCGGCTCAGGGCGTCGCCCTGGAACTCTACCGCCTTGAAGGCGAACACCGCACCTTGCTCACCCAGACAGCCACCAACCACGATGGCCGTTGCGATGCCCCCCTGCTCAGCGGCGACGCCCTGACCAAGGGCACCTACGAGCTGGTGTTTCATGCGGGCGACTACTTTGCCGGCAAGGGCATCTCGCTGCCCGAACCGCGCTTCGTGGACGTCGTCGTCCTGCGCTTTGGCGTGGCCAATCCAGAACAGAACTATCACGTCCCCCTGGTGGTGACGCCGTGGACCTGGTCCACGTACCGCGGCAGCTAGACCGCGCACCGTCCCCCACCCCCTACCCAATTACAAGAAGAGGAGACCTTGTCATGGAAGGCTTTTTTCTGGAATACGGCAACCTGCTGCTGCGCTGGCTGCACGTCATCGCCGCCATCGCCTGGATCGGCGAATCAATCTACTTCGTGATGCTCGACCTCAGCCTGCACGCGCCCAAGGGCGAACAGGCCAAGAAGCTGGGCGTCTATGGTGAGCTGTGGGCCGTGCACGGCGGCGGCTTCTACCACAACCAAAAATATCTCACCAACCCGGCCGAGCTGCCCGACGACCTGCACTGGTCGTTCTGGAAGGCCTACACCACCTGGCTGTCGGGCTTTGGCCTGTTCATGCTGCTGTATCTGCTGAAAGCCGACATCTACCTGGTGAACCCGGCCAGCCCCTGGGCCTGGGCGCGCGCCATGAGCGGCGTTGAGGCCGGCATCCTGGCCGTGCTGTTCCTGGTGGTGGGCTACAACGTGTACTCGCGCATGTGCCGCATCATCAGCCCCACCGTCAACCACGACGGCTGGTTGAGCGTGGGCGTGGGCGTCATGATGATTCTGGTGTCGTGGCTCACGACGCAGATCTTCCCGGGCCGCGCCGCCTTTCTCATCACCGGCGCGCTCATGGCCACCTGCATGTCGGCCAACGTGTTCTTCTGGATCATTCCCGGCCAGCGACGCATGGTCAAGGCCCTGAAGGCCGGCCAGAAGCCCAACCCGCTGGACGGCGCCTGGGGCAAGCAGCGCTCGGTGCACAACACGTACTTCACCCTGCCCGTCATCTTCCTGATGCTGAGCAACCACTACTCGTTCACCTACTCGAACGCGTACGCCTGGGTGATCATGGTGCTGTTCATCTTCGCCGGCGGCGTGATCCGCCAGTACTTCGTGCTGCGTCATACGGGCAAGAACGACCTGCGCTACCCGGCCGCCGGCATCATCGCCCTGGCGCTGATCGGCTGGATCGCCGCGCCCGCCCCCGTGGCGGCCACCGCGCCCAGCCAGGCGTCGGCGGGCGCCGCCAGCACCGTGACGGTGGCGCAAGTGCACGGCATCGTCGCCTCGCGCTGTGTGGAATGCCACTCGGCCAAGCCCACGCAGGCCGGCTTTGCGGCGGCTCCGGCGGGCATCATGCTGGACACCAACGACGAGATCATCCAGCACGCTGCCAAGATCAAGGAAGTGGTGGGCAACAAGTACATGCCGCTGGGCAACTTGACGCAGATGACCGACGACGAGCGCGCCGTCATCGCCGCCTGGAACGGCAAGTAAGCAGTAACGGCACAGGGGCCCATCCAGCGGATCGGGGCCCGGGCCGTCGTCACCGCAGGCCCTGCGCCCCACCACGGGACGCAGGGCCTGCGGCCTTTTTCAATTGGGCTGGCAGACGTAGCCACGGCTCAGGCCCTCGGGGGCCGTCAGCGCCCCGCTTTCGGCAACCTGTACCTCGCTGTAACCCGGCCCGCAACTGCAGCTGCCGGTGACCGGGTTGAGCGTCGCCTGACCGCTGGCGCTGGCGCAGCCCCGGCGGCTATTGGACAGATAGCCGCCCCCCTGTGGACGGGCCAGCTGCCGCCAGAACCCTTGGCGGCACACCAGCAACCCGGCGTAGCGGTCATCGCGCCCCACGCCGCCTTCGAGCGCGCAGGCGGTGCCGTCTCGCTGCCCCTCTTCCAGCAACAGGCCATCCCGGGCCTGCAACCAGGTGCCGCTGCGGATCTGCCCCTGCACGGTCAGCGTGGACTGGAAGTCGGCATCGCGGGAATCGCGCACCCGCAGGTAATCGGCATGATCCGTGCCGTCCGTCTCATCGTCCCGGGCCCCGCCGCCCGTCCCATCGCCCGTGCCCTGCGTGCCATCCGCGCCCGGCACCCGGAAGACGCCCAGCGCCACGGTGCCAGGCTGCCAGCGCCAGTCGGCGGACAGGCCGATCTGCTGCCCGGCGCCCAGCAACCACTGAGGGCGAGCGTCTCGCACAGCCAGGCCCTGGCCCTGGGCGGCTAGCAACCACTCGGCCACCAAGGCCTCGTCCGCCGTCCCCGTCGGGCGCAGCAGCCCGGGACGCGCGGCCACCAGCGCCTGCAAACGGCAAGGCGCCTGGGGACAGGTGGCATCCCGCCGCAGACGAAACTCCAGCGCCTGGGCCAAGGGGCCACGAGCCTGCCAGCCGGGCGGCAGAAACCCCAGGGCGCGCAACTCGCCTGCCTGCGGCGCCGTCCAGTCGGCCACGCCCGGCACGGCGGCATTGGCCCCATCGGCGGGTGCGCGGGCCAGCGCGCCACCATGCTCGCGCACGAACGCTTCGAGCGCCTGATGGGCGGTGCCCATCCACACCGCCAGCGCCTGAACCTGGGCAAGCCGCGCGCGCCGCATCCACTCCTGCCCCGCCCAGATGGCCAGCATCAAGGCCAGGGCGGCCACCAGCATGAGTTCCATGAGCAGAAAGCCGCGCTGCGCGGCGCCCCGGGCACGCGGTTCAGCGCACATGGAAAACGAACTGGTTGGTGTTGCCCTTGGCACAAGCCCCCTCGGTGGTGAGGGCGCTGTACGGCGTGGTTTCGTCCTTCACCGTCCGGGTGGCCCCGCTGGCGGAAGCGACCGTGATGCGCTCGGCCACCCGCTGCAAGATCGAGGCAATCGACGGGCAGGCCACGTGGTTCACCCGCAGCAGCCGCAGCAAGAAGCCGGTGCCGCCGTCGGTTGCCTCCACCTCGACCGTGCCGTCGCCCCCCAGGCCGTGCAGCACCGAACCGTCCGACGCCAGGGTGAGCACGCTGGAATCGGCCACCAGGGCCGCCAGATTGGCGGTGCCCAGCGACTCGTAAGGCGGGTCGCCGGACGTGCCGGCGTTGACCCGCGTGTGCGTGATGAAGCGCACCAGCTCCTGGCCCACCTGGGGCACTTTGTTCTCCATCACGTAGCCGCCGATGGCCGGGATGCCGATGACGGCGATGAGCAGCACGATGGCTGTCACAATGGACACCTCGATGAGGGAGAACCCCCGCTGTCGGCGCCAGGCCAGCCCGCGGCGCCCGCGGGTACGCGCCCGCCCCCGATCCTGCCGACGATCCCGCTCATGATCCTGTTCTTGCATCACGCCTCCTTTGCCGGTCTTCCGGCCCTTGAGCCAGCCACTATTGGCTGGCTTGAAACATCATCCAGCCACGCCGCAGGTCGTCGATGACGGCGTAGTGCCACAGCGCCAGGCCCACGGCGCAGCCGACGCAGGCAAGCAGCACCAGCCAGCGCATGGCCTGGGCCTCGCGCCGGACGCGCCGCATCCACACCTGCCGCATGCGCGCGTGCGTGGCCTGCAAGCCCGCCTGCAGGCCACGCGCCGCCACCATGTCGTCGAGAAACCAGATCAGCTCGCGGTCGAGCAGCCCCGTATCGAAGGCCCGCGCGCCGACGCAGCCCTGATCGACGCGGGCGATCATCCCGCGCAGGTGGGCGGCCAGCCAGGGCCGGGCGTCTTCATGCAGCAAGACCAGCACGGGACGCACCTGCGTGGAATGCCCGCCGCCCTCTTGCAGCAGCATGGCCATGAGCGCCACGAAGCGCAGCGCCTGCACCTGGCGATACAGGCGCCAGGGCCCCAGCCGGTCGAGCCGACGACGCCAGCGCCCGCTGGCGTGGGGCAAGGTGCTCAGCAGCGCGGCCAGGCCCAGCAGCACCCCGAGCGGCAGCGCGAAGCCCCACAGCCGCAGCGCCTGGGCGGCGGCAAACAGGGCCTGCGCCCGGCCACCGTAGTACACGGGAGGCAAGCCCTGGAACGCCTGCTGCAAGGCCGGCGCAGTCCACAGGGGAATGGCCAGCATGAGCCCGGCCAGCACCAGCAGCGCCACGCCTGCGACCGCCAGGGTGGCCCAAACCAGCTGCCGGGCCTGGATCAGCAGGCCCAGGTGCCGCGCCAGCGCCTGAAAGCAGGCCAGCAGCCGCGCATTGCCCAGCGCCTGGGCGGAGCGCACCAGGGCCAGTTCGTCGCCCGGAAAACATCCGCGCCAGGTGGTGTGCAGATCGCCGCCGCCCGCCTCGCAGCGAGCCGACCAGCCGCGCGACAGGCGCCCGCGCACGGATGCGGGGCCGTGACGCAGCGCATCCCGGTCGAACAGCTCGCGCAGCGTAAGCCGCCCCTGGCTGGCCGCCAGCACCGCGTGCAGGTAATCGAAATAATCGGCCCGCCGCGCGGCGAAGCGCCAGACGTCCAGGCGCTGCCGCAGCCGCCGCACCCAGGGCAGGCCCGCTTTCATGACGCACCTCCGGCGCTGGTTCGCACCGTCCCGTCGGCGGCGGCCAGGCGCTGGCGGCGCAGCAGCAGGGTTTCAAACGCCATGAAGCGCGCCTCGACGTCGCGCGGATCGACCAGGCCGCGCCCGACCTTCTCCATGGCGTGCGCCATGGCGCTGTGCCGTGGATCGGGAAGATAGGCGTGCCCTGCCTCGGACGCCAGCGCCGCGAGACCCGGCTCGAGCAGTTCGGCCGCCACGGTGCGCCCCCAGTACCCGGCCAGCGTCGGCAGTTGCTCGGCGCGGCAGTGGGCGCAGCCCGCGCGGTTGCGCAGACGCAAGGCGGCCCGGTCGATGCCCCAGAGCTGTTCGATCCAGCCCAGCCAGCGCGTCCAGTCCGCCACACTGCGGCCCGTGGCATCGCCACGGCACAGTTCGGCCTCGCGGGCGGGCGCGGCGCACCGCGGACACAGCACTGGCAGCAGCACTTGAAAGACCAGCAACTTGAGCACGCCGGGCGTCAGCAGGAAGTCGCGCGGCATGCCGATGAAGCGGGACGCCAGGCGATCGACGATGGCGTGCGCGCCGGGGGCGTGAACCGTGGTGTAGACGTTGACCCCCGAGCCCGCCAGATCCATGAACGCCACGCCACTGTCGGCATCACGGATTTCGCCCAGCAGCACATCGCTCATGGCCGACCGCTTCAGGGTGCGCAGCTTGGCGGCGTACGGGCCCTGTGCCGCCGCGCCTGGATCGCGCGCGATCGTGTTCTGGATGGCGCCCTCGATGCGGTATTCGACCGGCTCTTCCAGCGTGATGACCTTGCGGTGTCCCGGCAGGCACCGGATCAGCGTGGCCAGGGTCGTGGATTTGCCCGAGCCCACCGTGCCCGCGAGCACGACAGCCCCCCCTTCGGAGCACAGGACGCGCTCGAAGCACGCTACCTGTCCGGGCTGGTATCCCAGCCCTTCGAGCGTGGCAAACTGCGCGTCCGCGTCGCGCGCCAGGAAGCGCAGGCACACGCTGGGCCCGCGATCAGCCGCCAGCGACGCCCAGCGCAGAGTGTAGGCGCGGCCATCCACCTGACGCAGGAGACTGCCCTGCTGTTCGCACAAAGGGTCGAAGACGGCGCCATTGCCGCCCTGGATGTCCATCCAGGCCACCGACAGCACGTCCATCAGCAAGTCGGTGGGCATGGGCCGGAAGCGGTCGGGCGCGACATAGCGCCCGGCCACGGTGTAGCGCACCTCGGATTCCGGCGCGTCCCGGTAGACGTTGAGGTGCAGGTCGGTGGCCCCCTGGCGCACGCCCCATTCGACGAGATCCTGGAACACCCCGGCAAGCGCGGTGGGCGTGCGCCCCGAGCCGTGGCGCGCAGGCAGCGCGCCGCCCGGGCTGCGCGACAGGGCCAGCAACAGGGGCGCGGGCACGACGTAGCGCACAGGCTCGGACAAGGCGTAGCCCGCGGCCTGGATGCGCCGGATCAGGGCATCGGCCTGATCGCTGCCCACGTACTCGGCACGCGCCAGCAGCGTCACCTGCCCATTGGCCCGCTCGACCGGACAGATGCGGTCGGCCAGGGGCAGCACGCCCAGTTCGCGCGCCAAGAGGCGCTGCAAGGGTGGTTCGAGCGCCGCGAGCTGTTCGGGACGCTCGATGGTGGCGGCCTGGGCCAGATCGAAGGGCATGCTGGGCTCGGCCAGCTGCGGGACGGACGACCACGGTTTCATGGCCGCACCTCGCCCAGCAGCATCCGCAGGCACAGGGAATGCCGGTCGTCCCCGCGTTCGAGCTGGACGCAGGCCCCGTTCATGCCGCGCAACTGATAGACGCCGCGATCCCCGGCATGTCCGGCGGGGTAGGCCTGGCCGCGCACGTAGAGATAGGCCCGCTGGCCCACCTGCACTTCCGCCATGAGCGCCTGCCCCACGCCGTAGAGCGCCACCAGCCGGGGGGCCAGCAGCCCCTGGGCGGCAAGCCCCACCGCCGAACCAGCGGCGCGCTCGGGCGCGGCGGCGCGGCGGTGGGCGTCGTTCAGGTCTTGCTGCATCAGTTCGTGAATCGACTGCACCTGCCAGTGTTCCTGGGGATCCGCCTGGGAATTGCCCGGGGCATCGGCCCGGAGACCGCCCGGGCCGTCACCGGGCGCCTGCTGCGGCGAGGGCGCCCGTGGCGGCGATGCCTGCGTCACGGCCTGCTGCGCCTTGGACGGCACGGCCCCACCTGGCACCGCCGCGCGGGCCGACAATGCACCGGACAGCAGGGGCAACAGGCACAGCAGGACAGCGCATGCCGACCTGCGCACGCGGCCTTGCCGCTCAGGGATGATTTTCATAGACATGGCCCTCCAGATGAAACGACAGGCGGCTGGCCCGCAGCCCCGGGCGCGTGCCCGGCAGATGGGACACCGAGAGCTTCTGCCAGGACACGGACTGCGCCAGCGGCGCCAGCAAGACCCCCGAGCGCAAAGGCCCCTCGACCCGCAGGGCGCGCAAGGCAAGCGCAGGCAGCGTGGCGGGCGGCGGCAGCGCGCGACCCTGTTCGTCGCGCGGCGCCTCGACCGTCAGGGGGCGGGCAGCCTCGAGGCGCAGGGTCGTGAACGCGGGCAGCACGGCCTGCAAGGCGCTGGCCCAGTCCCGCATGGCCAGGCGGGCGCGGGGCAGCCGCCGTGGATCGGGCGGCTGCGCGGGCACCGGCACGCGCCAGGTGACCTGGGCGATGTCCAGCGCCGGAAAATCCACCGTCCAGCCCGCCAGCGCCCCCCGCAGCAGACCTCGGTTGTCCGCCCGCGCATCCCGGCGCCGGTATTCGCTGCGGCAGTGCCATTGCGTCGAAGGCGGCGCGGGCTGGCACGACAGGGATTGCAGAGACCAGCCCGCCAGGCGGGCGGGCTGCCGGTAAACCGCGCCCAGCAAGGCGCGCGTGCCCGCCTCGCCATGAATGGGCCGCCGGGCCAGAGCGGCGGACAGCGCCGCCTCCCAGGCCCCCTGTTGTCGGGCATCGGCGGCGGGCCGATCCGCCGTCCACCCGCGCAGCCAGATGGCGCCCGCCGCAACCAGCGCCAGGGCCAGGGCCGCGACGAACAGCCAGCGGGCGCGCCGATGCACACGCGTCATGGGCGGCGCCCCGGCAGCCAGGCCCGCCAGCTGCTTGGGCACGCCGTCGTCGTCGGCACATACCTGCCGCAGGCGGGGATAGGACAGGCGCAAGGTCTCAAGCGCTTGCGTGGCCAGGGCCTGATCCGGATAACCACGGTCGGCACGCGCCAGCGCCACCCCTTCGTGGCTGGCCAGCACGTGCCAGCTGTGCGTGTCGAGTGCCAGCACACAGGCCACTGTGCCCTGCGGATGTTGCCGGGCCCAAAGCGCCGCCGCCGACCAGCACGGACGACGCACGGCCAGGCCCCGGGCCAGCCCCAGCGCCGCGGGCGGATTACCCGACAGAACCCAGTGCCCCGCGCCTTCCTGGCGCGCCTGCGACGCGATACGATCGGGCTCGCCCAGCAGGGGCAGCCATTCGAGCCCGAAGACCAACGGGATTTGTTCTACCCAGACCAGGCGCGTCGTCCGCATGCTCACAACCCCTCTTCGACCTGCGCGGTGATGATCAGCACCGTGGCCAGGCGCTGCGCATGCAGCTGCTCGCCGCCGCCCAGGATCGCGGGCAGGCCGGGGTTCAGGCGCCGCTCGCCGCTTTCGGTCTGGCGGCGGTCGAAGCCGGACACGACCAGTGGCTGTCCTGGCTGCAAGGCCAGCTGCTGCACCGTGCCGTTGCCCTCGATCGTGAGCTGCTGCAGCTGCAGGGGGTTGTTCTTGTCGCCGAAGGTGACGCTCTTGAGTGGCTGCGCCACCGTGTTGTCATACGCCAGGGACAGGAGAATCTGGCCGTCCTCCTGCGCGTCGGGCACCAGCGTGAGCAGCGACCCGACGGTCTCTTCTTTCTGGTTGACCGAGACCGCGGGCACAGCCAGGCCATTGACCCCGGACAAGGGGGTCGTTTCCACCCGGTCGATGTACGAGAAAGTCGTACGCACGGCATGCGTGACCGGACGGCGATTGAGCGTCAGCATGGGGACGCTGCTGCGGCGCACCAGACGCACCGACTCGCCCAGCGCGCGGATGACGGCCTCGCTGCCCGTCATGGCCCCCTGCACCATCCCCACCCCCAGGCTGGCCGCCGACTCGCTCGCCAGCGCGGGCAGCGCCAGCCCCGCCGCCACCCGGGCACCCGAAAAGACGAGATTCCAGTCGAGGCTGAGCTGGGCCTGCTCGTCGAGCGCCACCGTGAGTTCTTCAAAGATCAGGCGCACGCGCCGCGTGAGCGCGCGGTTCTCCTGATCCAGATAGCGGGCGATGCGATCCAGCACTTCGGGGGTGTCGGTGACCACGACGGTGGCCCCCGCCCCGGGCTCGGCGGCCAGCACCCCGGCCCGCGACAGGAAGGGCTCAATGCGGGCGCGCACGGTTTTCATGACGTCCTGCTCGCCGCTGCTCAGTTGCGTGCTGGACGTGCTGATGAAGCCGCCCTCGGCCTGGCGCGCCCCCAGGCCCAATGACGCCTGCGCCCGCGCGTCCAACGTCAGCGCACGGACGTTGAAGACGCGCGTATCGGTGCGGAAAAATTCGAGGCGGCCCTGTTCATAGCGCCAGCGCACCCCGGCGTGGGCGCTGATGCGATCCAGGATTTCCGGCAAGGGGGCGGGGCCGCCCGCCGGGTCGAAGGCCGGCTCCGGCGCGGCAGCCGCCCCGCCTTGCCCGGCAAGACTCGCCAGGCGCGGCAGGAAGTGCCAGGCGGGCAAGAGCGCGTCTGGCCGCACCGTGACGGGAATCCCGGTGACGGCGGCAATCCGCCGCCCCAGGACGCGAAGGTCGTCCGTGCCATCGGCAAACAGCAAGGTTGTCTTCACCGAGGCCCGCAACGCGGACGGCAACAGCGCTTCGCGCGCCAGGGGCTGCGCCCGACCCGCCACCCAGGGCTTGTCAACGTCTTGCGCGGCCAGCCGCCGCGCCGGATCGGCCAGCGCACGGCCGAAGCGCTCGTGCCCCTGTTCGACGGCCTGGTCGGCGCGCAGATAGTCCTGCGCCGCCTGACGCAGGCGCTCGGGCAAGGTGCAGGCGGACAAGGTGAGGCCGACCGCCAGCCCGCCGCTCACGAGACGCCAGCTCATGATTCGGCCCCGGCTGCCTGCGTGCGGTCGCAGCGCTGTGCCAGCGGCACGACGCGCAAGACCCGGTTGTTATAGAAGCAAGGCTGCAGCGGACGGTCGCCCAGCTCGGTGGCCGCGAGCAGGCCCCGGACGGCGGCGCGAAACGGCTCCTGGAAAACGGCCGACCCGGCCAGCGGGATGTCCACATCCACCGCCCAGTGCTCGGTATCGAACGTCCAGCCCGCCTGACGCGCCCAGCGCCCCAGGGCACGGCGCACGTTGCCGTCGGCAGGCGTCACCTCGAAGGATTCCAGGCGCGCGGCAGGCGGATGCACACGGCCGACCGCAGCCTCGCTGGTCGCACCTTCGCCGCCCGTCCGGCCCCCGCGCATCGCGGCCCCACCACCGGCCTGGCTGCCTGCCACGACACCGTCCGCCCTGCCTGCGGCTGGCAAATCAGACCCCGCCCTGCCAGCAACAGGCAGCCTCTCGGGCGACGGCGCCGCACCCGAAACAGGCGCCGCAACGGGCGCTGCGGGCAGCGCGGCAAACCCGCCCACCTCAGGCGCCGACGGCGCGGCGACAGCCACGGCCGCCGCCACGGCGGCAGTCGCGTCATGTACGCCAGCCGCGCCATCCGCCTGCCCCACCGTCGAGACGCGCTGCGCCTCGGCCTGCAGCAGGCCGCCACGCATCACCAGGTGCCCAGGCACACCGCGCACCACCAGGTAATCGCCCTCGCGGCGCGGCGTCAGCAGGCGATCGCCCGCCGCCGTGCGGGCAAAGAGGGCGGGAACCGCCTGCCCCTGGGGGTATTGCAGCCAGGTATCCTGGCCGTCGTCAAAGACCTGCAGGGGCGCAAGGCCGGGGTCGCCCGACAGGCGCCAGTCGAAGTGATACGCGCCCACCGGCGCCTCCAGACCGGCGAATGCCCGCCACCAGGCGCTGTCCCCGGTAGCAGCACAGCCGCCCAGCCCCACTGCCAACCCCACTGCCACCAGCCGCTTCCACATGCCGCCCTCCGTTCGCAAGCTCGAATGCGGCAAGCAAAAGGCGCCGGATTCGAGGAATCAGGCGCCTATGGTGGCCTGGCGGCTTGGGCGCCGCCAGACTGGGAAGTACGAACGGATAAAAGAGTCTCAGCGCTGGCGCGACAGGCGGTTGCCCTCGGTGGCGGCCAGGCTGAGCGCCGTGACGGCGGGCTGCTGGCCGTCGAGCGCGGTGGTGAGAATCTGCTGGAAACGCGAGCGGATGGCCGGATAGTTATGGATGCGGAAACCCTGGCCGGTGACCGCCGAACGCCCCGCGTATACGGCCACCAGGCTGCGCCACTGCCCCAGACGGCTGTAATAACTGGCAGGGGTGGCATCGAAGGCGGCCTGCGTCAGCGGCAGATAGCCGGTTTCCTGATACCAGCGGGCCGCCTGCTCGGGCTGCGCCATCCAGGCCAGGAACGACGCCGCGGCCTCGGTGACGGGCTTGGACGTCTTCATCACCCACAGGCCGGCGCCGCTGACGAAGGGGTTGCCCGGCACCTTGGTGACCTCGGGGTAGTACGGCAGGCCGGAGACGGCGTAATTGAGCTTGCGCTGGCTGTTGAACTGACCGATGTTGCCCGAATTGGACATGAACACGGCGCACTGGCCTTCGGCAAAGCGGCTGGCCGACTGCAGGCCGGCCTCGGGCTTGACCATGATCTGCGAACGCACCCAGCTCACCATGAGCGACAGGTGGCGCACGTAGGTGGTGTCGAACGAGAAGCTGGGCAGGCCCTTGGCCTTCAGGCCGTTATCGGCGCTGGCGTACAGCTGGTTGTTGACGGCGGCCAGGTTTTCGAGGTTGATGGAGACCGGCAGATCGGACGCCAGCGGACACTGGCGCGACCCGTGGTTGGCCAGATCGACCAGCTGCCCCTGCAGATCCATCCAGGTGCGCTTGGGCGCGGCGGGGGCAATCCCGGCCTTCTTGAAGGCATCCTGGTTGTAGTACATGACCGGCACTTCGAGCATGGCCGGGAAGGCCATCAGGCGCCCCTTGGCATCGTGGATGAAGGCATTGTCCGAGGACACGAACCAGCGCACATTCTTGAGCGGGCCGCTTTTTTGCAGGGTGTACAGCGGCTGCACGTAGCTGCGCGCGGATATTTCTTCGAGTGTATGGCTGTCGCCCAGCTGGGCCAGCGCGGGCAGCCCCTTGCCTCGCGCGGCGCCGTCGAGCGCCTGGTTGAGCGCGGCGGGCGTGTCGAAAGCGCGCACCTGCACCTGCACGGCAGACTGGCTGCGGTTGTAGGCCTTGACGAGGCTCTGGAAGGCCTCGGCGTTATGCCCATTGAGCGACACCCAGACGGGCACGTTCGTGGCGGCCCAGACCGGCACGGCCACGACAGCCGCGACCAGCGCGCAGACAGCACGCAATCCCGGACGCTGCACGCCGGAGCCAAAGGGGGATTTCATAGTGAGTCAGTCCAAAAAAGGAAAACGAATGTCCGGCACGCGGCCCGAAACCAGATCGGCCAGCACCCTGCCCGAGCCAGCGCCCATGGTCCATCCCAGGCTGCCGTGCCCTGTGTTGAGATACAGGTTGCGGATGCGCGAGCGGCCAATCAACGGCACATTGGAAGGCGTCGTTGGCCGCAGGCCGGACCAGAACTGAACGTTATCAAAATCGAGGGCATTTGGGAACAAAGACCGGGCGTGTTCCACCAGCTGATTGCAACGGCCCGTATCCAGCGCGCGCGAATAGCCGCCGATCTCGGCGGTGCCCGCCATGCGCAGATGATCGCCCAGGCGCGAAGTGACGATCTTGGCCTCTTGATCGACCAGGCTCACCATCGGCGTGGCGTCGGGATCGCGCAGCCCGAAGGTGGCCGAATAGCCCTTGGCCGGATACACCGGGCAGGCCACCCCCAGCGGGGCCAGCAGCATGGGGCTGAAGCTGCCCAGCGCCACGACGTAGGCGTCGGCCTTCAGGGCGCGAAAGAAACCGTCGGGCTCGATGAGCTCGGCCACCGACACCCGCCCGTTGACGGGCACCAGGCGGTTGACGTGCGTATTGAAGCGAAAAACCACGCCCGCGTCGCGCGCCTTCTCGGCCAGGGCGCGCGTAAAGAGATGGACGTCGCCCGATTCGTCGTCGGCGGTGAAGTCGCCGCCGACGATGGGATCGCGCGCGGCGGCCAGGGCGGGCTCGATGCGCACGACTTCGGCGGCGTCCAGCACCCGGCGATCCACCCCCAGCTCGCGCATCAGCGCCGCACTGGCCTGGGCGTGCTCGAACTCGCGCGGATCGCGGTAGAAGGCCAGGATGCCGCGTTCGAGGTGATCGTATTCGATGCCCAGCTCGGCGCGCAGTTCGCGCAGGGTGGCCCGGCTGTACTGCGCCAGGCCGACCATGGCGCGCAGGTTGGCATTGAAGCGCGCGGCGCGGCATTCGGCCAGAAAGCGCGCACACCACAGCCACTGGCGCGGGCTGAGCCGCAGGCGCACCCGCAGCGGGGCGTCGGCCCGCCCCATCCAGCGCAGGATGTTGTTGAGCGTGTGTCGGCTGGCCCAGGGTTCGGCATAGCAGACCGATATCTGGCCGCCATTGGCGCGGCTGGTTTCCAGTGCGGCCCCCGGGCGGCGGTCGATGACCTCGACCTCGTGGCCTGCCCGGGCCAGCCACCAGGCGCTGGACACCCCGATGATGCCCGCCCCGAAAACGGCAACTTTCATGCCCGCACCTCGGCGCGGTCGGCCTCGGACGTAAAGGCATCGGCATAAAAGGCGTCCGGCGGCAGGCCGCACAGGTGGACGAAATCGCGCCGGGCGGCTTCGACCATGGGCGGCGCGCCGCAGGCATAGACCTGATGGGCGGACAGATCGGGCAAATCGGCCATCACGGCCTGGTGCACCCAGCCGGTGCGCCCCGCCCAGCCGTCTTCGGGCCGGGCGTCGGAGACCACCGGCACGAAGGTGAAACCGGGCCTTTGCGCCTGCCAGGCTCGCGCCAGATCGGCTTGATAAAGATCTGCCGGGCGGCGCCCGCCCCAGTAGAGCACGGCCGGGCGGCGGTCGTCGCGCGCGAGCATGCCTTCGACCATGGCCTTGATGGGGGCAAAGCCCGTGCCACTGGCCAGGAAGACGATGGGCCGATCGTCGTCACGCAGGAAAAACGACCCCAAGGGCCCTTCGATGCGCAGGATGTCGCGCGCCTTGAGCGGTTGATCGGTGCCGCCAAACAGCCGATCGGTAAAAGCCCCGCCCGGCATGTGACGCACGTGCAGCTGCACGCGATGGTCGTGCACCTGCGCGCATGCCATGGAATAGCTGCGCCGACTGCCGTCCTTGAAGAGGAATTCGAGATACTGGCCCGGCTGAAAATTGAAGGCTTCGGCGGACGGCAGCTGCAAGGTGAGCTCGATGACGTCGGTGGCCAGCGGCGTGAGCGCCTGCACCCGCACCGGCATCTTGCGCACGACGATGTCGCCACGCATCCGCACTTCTTCGGCCTCGATGCAGAGGTCGGATGTGGGACGCGCCTGGCAGAACAGGGTGTAGCCCTGGGCCAGGTCGGCGGCATCCAGAATGCGCTCGGGCGCCACCCCGGCTTCGTAGCTGCCCGACACCACCTTGCCGCGGCAGGTCGAACACGTGCCGTTGCGACAGCTGTAGGGCAACACCATGCCGGCGGCCAGGGCGGCATCGAGTATGGTCTGGCCGGGCTCGGCGATGAAATCCCGACCCGCTGGCTGCACCGAGACCTTGAAGCTCATGAGGCATTCCACAAAAAAATGTCACAGAAGCAGGCATTCTATCGCGCGTGAACCGCCCGGCCTACTTGGCAAACAGGCTGGGCTGCTTGATCTTCACATCCAGCAGCTTGCCCTTGCGCGCCCGGCGCCCGGTGTACTCGGCCAGATCGTCCGGCGACAGCACGAGTTCAGTGTCGCGGGCGCGATAGACGCCGCGCAGCACGAGCCCCGTGGGCCCCACCCCGGCCCATTGGGCCAGACGGTCGCCGGTATCCAGCCCCATGAGAATGGTGCCGCGCCCACCGCCCGAGAGCACCTTGAACTCGTCCAGCGCCACCACGAGGAACTTGCCTTTCTCGCTGAACAGGGCCACGGCCTGGTCGTCGGCGCGCAACAGCAGCGGCTTGAGCAGGGTGTCGCCCTTTTCGACCGTGATGAACTGCTTGCCCGCATGCTGGCGCGTGGCCAGGTCGCCCACGCGCGCCACGAAGCCGTAGCCCGAGGCCACGCCCAGCAGCACGCGCTGCTCGGGCGGCGCCACCAGCATGTGCACGATGCGGCTGCCCGCCTCCAGCGTCAGCATCGCGGTGACGGGCTGACCATCGCCCCGGGCCGACGGCAGGCTGGACACCGGCACGCAATAGCTGCGCCCAGTGCTGGAGAGGGCCAGCAGGTCTTGCGTGCTGCGGCATTCGACCACGTCGTAGAGCGCATCGCCGGTCTTGAAGCTGAACTGGCTGGCGTCGTGCCCATGGCCCTGGCGCACACGCAGCCAGCCCTTTTGCGACATGACGACGGTGACCGGTTCGTCAACCACCTGCGCTTCCAGCACGGCCCGGTCGGCAGCCTCGATGAGCGTGCGCCGATCGTCGCCGTACTGCTTGGCGTCGGTCTCGATCTCGCGGATCATCAGGCGCTTGAAGGCCTCGGGGTTGTCCAGCAGATCCTGCAAGGCCTGTTGGTCTTCACGCTTCTGGGCCAGCTCTTGTTCGATGCGGATGCCCTCCAGGCGGGCCAGCTGGCGCAAGCGCATTTCCAGAATGTCGTCGGCCTGGCGTTCACTGAGCGCAAAGCGTTGCATCAGCGCGGCGCGCGGCTCTTCGGCCTCGCGGATGACGCGGATGACCTCATCGACGTTGAGGTAGACGATGCTGCGCCCTTCCAGGATGTGGATGCGGTCGAGCACCTTGTCGAGCCGGTGGCGCGTACGCCGCGTGACGGTCTGCGCGCGAAACGCCAGCCAGGATTCGAGCACCTGGCGCAGGCTGCGCTGGCCGGGCCGCCCATCGGTATCGATGCACACCAGGTTGAGCGACACATTGCCTTCCAGGCCGGTGCGCACCAGCAGGAGATTGACGAATTCCGTGCGGTCGATGGTGCGCGACTTGGGCTCGAACACCAGGCGCACGGGCGCATCCTTGCCCGATTCGTCGCGCACGGTGTCGAGCAGACCCAGCACCAGGGCGCGGTTTTGCTGCTGCTCGGCCGACAGCGTCTTTTTGCCCGCGCGCGGCTTGGGGTTGGTCAGTTCTTCGATGGTTTCGAGGATTTTCTGCGACGAAGCGCCGGGCGGCAGTTCGGTGACCACCAGCTGCCACTGGCCGCGCGCCAGTTCTTCAAAGTGCCAGCGCGCCCGCGCCTTCAGTGTGCCGCGCCCCGTGGCGTAGATTTGCGCGATGTCCTCGGGCGCGGAGATGATCTGTCCGCCGCCGGGAAAATCCGGCCCTGGCACCAGGGCGTAGAGATCGGCATCATCCAGCCCAGGCTTGCGCAACAGCGCCACGCAGGCCTTGGCCACTTCGCGCAGATTGTGCGAGGGGATTTCGGTGGCCATGCCCACAGCGATGCCCGAAGCACCGTTGAGCAGCATGATGGGCAGGCGCGCGGGCAGGCACACCGGCTCTTGCTGGCTGCCGTCGTAGTTGGGCGTGAAATCGACCGTGCCCTCGTCGAGCTCGTCGAGCAGCAGGCGCGAAAACGGCGTCAGGCGCGCTTCGGTATAGCGCATGGCCGCGGCGTTGTCGCCGTCGCGCGAACCAAAATTACCCTGACCATCGATGAGCGGATAGCGCAGCACGAAGTCTTGCGCCATGCGCACCATGGCATCGTAGGCGGCCTGATCGCCGTGCGGATGATACTTGCCCAGCACGTCGCCCACCACCCGGGCCGACTTCACGGGCCGGGCCTGCGGCCCCAGCCCCATGGCGTCCATGGCATACAGAATGCGCCGCTGTACGGGTTTCTGGCCGTCCGACACCTCGGGCAGGGCGCGTCCGCGCACCACCGAAACGGCGTAATCCAGGTAGGCCTGTTCGGCATACTGGGCCAGCACCAGCGATTCATCACCGCCTGCATCCGGCAGGCTCGGCATGTTTGCATCCATCGGTTTTCCTTACACGTCCAGTTCGGCCAGGTTGCCCTTTTCTTCGAGCCAGCTGCGCCGCTGATTGGCCTCGCCGCGCGCCATCAGCATGTCGAACATCCGTACCGAATCCGGACGCCCGGTGTCACCGTGGCGCACCCGCGCCAGACGGCGCGTGTCCGGGTTCAGCGTGGTGTCCCAGAGCTGCTCGGCATTCATCTCGCCCAGGCCCTTGAAGCGGCTGATGCGCCAGGCGCCTTCGCGTACGCCTTCGCCGCGCAGCTTTTCCTGCACGGCATCGAGTTCGAGCTGATCAAGACAGTACAGCTTGCGCGCCGGGCGCTTGCCTGCGGCGGGCACGTCCACCCGAAACAGCGGCGGGCGGGCGATATACACATGGCCCGCTTCGATGAGGCGCGGGAAATGGCGCAGGAACAGCGTCAGCAGCAAGACCTGAATGTGCGCGCCATCGACGTCGGCATCCGACAGAATGCAGATGCGCCCATAGCGCAGGCCCGACAGATCGACGTCCTGCCCCGGCGCGTGGGGATCGACGCCGATCGCCACGGAAATATCGTGGATTTCGTTGTTGGCAAAGAGGCGGTCGCGCTCGACCTCCCAGGCGTTCAGGATTTTGCCGCGCAAGGGCAAAATGGCCTGAAATTCTTTGTCGCGCCCCATCTTGGCCGAGCCGCCCGCCGAATCGCCCTCGACCAGAAACACTTCGGTGCGCGCGGCGTCCGACGATTCGCAATCGGTGAGCTTGCCCGGCAGCACCGCCACGCCCGAGCCCTTGCGCTTTTCCACCTTGCGCGCCGCCCGGGTGCGCGCCTGCGCCTGGCCGATGGCCAGTTCGGCCAGGCGCTTGCCGTATTCCACGTTGGCGTGCAGCCAGAGTTCCAACGCATTGCGCACGAAACCGCCCACCAGGCGCACGGCGTCGCGGCTGTTCAGCCGCTCTTTGATCTGCCCCTGGAACTGCGGGTCGAGCACCTTGGCCGACAACACGAAACTGGCCCGGGCAAAGACGTCTTCAGGCAACAAGCGGATGCCCTTGGGCAGCAGATTGTGCAGCTCGGCAAACGACTTGACCGCCGTGAACAGGCCCTCGCGCAGGCCCGATTCGTGCGTGCCACCCGCGGGCGTGGCGATCAGGTTGACGTACGACTCGCGCACCACCGCGCCTTCGGCCGTCCAGGCCAGCACCCACTGGGCGCCCTCGCCCAGCGCGTACTGCTCGTCGTCTTCGGCGGCGTACTGCTGGCCGGCAAACAGCGGCACCAGGGGCTCGGTGCCCGCCAAGGCCTCGCTCAGGTAACCCTTCAGGCCCGCCTCGTAGTGCCATTCGCGCTGCTGGCCCGATTTTTCCAACGTCAGCGTGACGCGCGTGCCGGGCAGCAGCACGGCCTTGCTGCGCAGGGCGTGTTCAAGCTCGCCCAGCGGGATCTGCGCCTGGTCGAAATAGCGGGCGTCGGGCCAGGCGCGCACGCGCGTGCCCGAGCGGCGCTTGCCCACGGCCCCCACCTGGCGGAGCGGTTCGACCACGGCCCCATCGGCAAAGACGATGCGGTATTCGCCGCCGTCGCGCCACACCGTGACTTCCAGCCGACCAGACAGCGCGTTGGTGACCGACACCCCCACCCCGTGCAGACCGCCCGAAAACGCGTAGGCGCCGCCGTCAGCCTTGTTGAATTTGCCGCCCGCGTGCAGGCGCGTGAACACGAGTTCGACCACCGGCGCGTGTTCTTCGGGGTGCTCGCCCACCGGGATGCCGCGCCCGTCGTCTTCCACCGACACGCTGCCATCGGCATGCAGCGTGACGGCAATGCGGTGGCCAAAGCCCGCCAGGGCCTCGTCCGCCGCGTTGTCGATCACTTCCTGGACGATATGCAGCGGATTGTCGGTGCGCGTATACATCCCGGGCCGCTGGCGTACTGGCTCCAGCCCCTTCAGAACCCGAATCGACGATTCGTCGTAGCGTGCAGTGCTCACGAATATGCCCCATCAACCATCAAAAAGACCACCATTTTACGAAGATAATGGTATGCTTATCGACATCGGGCCCGCCGCGCCCCGCTGCGCGATTACACAATCTGGCCCCCGCCTTCCCTTTTCCAGCATTTGCGCACTGACCGCACACACTATGAGCGACTCCATCAAGCACGTAAGCGACACGTCCTTCCAGGACGACGTGCTCCAATCCGATCTTCCCGTTCTCGTCGACTACTGGGCCGAATGGTGCGGCCCCTGCAAGATGGTCGCCCCGCTGCTCGATGAAGCCGCTAAGCAATACCAGGGCCGGGTCACCATCGCCAAGCTCAACGTCGATGACAACCCCGACAGCGCCAGCAAGTACGGCATCCGTGGCATCCCCACGCTCATGCTGTTCAAAGACGGCAAGGTTGCCGCCACCAAGGTGGGCGCCCTGTCCCGTAGCCAGCTGCAGGCGTTTCTCGACGAATCCCTCTAGTCTCCCCTACCTGTTGCGTTGACCTCACGCGCGGGCCCGTTCCTGGCCCGCCGTCAACCCGACGTTTGTTTCTTCCTTTTCTCCCTTTCCCATGCACCTGAACGAACTCAAAGCGCTGCACGTTTCGCAGCTGCTCGACATGGCCGCCGGTCTCGAGATCGACAACGCCAGCCGGCTGCGCAAACAGGAACTGATGTTTGCCATCATGAAACGCCGCGCCAAGCAGGGCGAACAGATCTTCGGTGACGGCGTGCTCGAGGTGCTGCCCGACGGCTTCGGTTTCCTGCGCTCGCCAGACACCTCGTACCTGGCCAGCACCGACGACATCTACATCTCGCCGTCGCAAATCCGCCGCTTCAACCTGCACACCGGCGACTCCATCGAGGGCGAGGTGCGCACCCCCAAAGACGGCGAACGCTACTTCGCGCTGGTCAAGGTCGACAAGGTCAACGGCATGCAGCCCGAGGCCATCAAGCACCGGATCATGTTCGAGAATCTCACGCCGCTGCACCCCGACGTGCCGATGGTGCTCGAACGCGACATCAAGAGCAAAGAAAACATCACCGGGCGCATCATGGACATCTTCGCCCCCATCGGCAAGGGTCAGCGCGCGCTCATCGTCGCCAGCCCCAAGTCGGGCAAGACCGTGATGATGCAGCACATCGCGCACGCCATCACCAGCAACTATCCCGATGCCGTCATGATCGTGCTGCTGGTGGACGAGCGCCCGGAAGAAGTCACCGAGATGCAGCGCACCGTGCGCGGCGAGGTGGTGGCCTCCACGTTCGACGAGCCGGCCACCCGCCATGTGCAGGTCGCCGAAATGGTCATTGAGAAGGCCAAGCGCCTGGTTGAGTTAAAAAAGGACGTTGTCATTCTGCTGGATTCGATCACCCGGCTGGCACGCGCCTACAACACCGTGGTTCCGGCCTCGGGCAAGGTGCTCACCGGCGGGGTCGATGCCAATGCCCTGCAGCGTCCCAAGCGCTTCTTCGGTGCCGCGCGCAACCTTGAAGAAGGCGGCTCGCTCACCATCATCGGCACGGCCCTGATCGAAACCGGCAGCCGTATGGACGAAGTGATCTACGAGGAATTCAAGGGCACCGGCAACTCCGAAGTGCACCTCGAACGCCGATTGGCCGAGAAACGTATTTACCCGGCCATCAACCTGAACAAATCCGGCACGCGTCGCGAAGAGCTCCTGATCAAACCCGAACTTTTACAAAAAGTCTGGGTGCTACGCAAATTCATCCACGACATGGATGAGATCGAGGCCATGGAATTCATCCTGGACAAAATCCGGGCCACCAAAAACAACGCCGAATTTTTTGACATGATGAAGAAATAAGCGAGCATCTTTCATGAGTCTTCCTTCCGTCGAGCAGTTTCTCAGCCAGCTACAGGCACGCGACCCCCATCAGCCCGAATTCATGCAGGCTGTCAAAGAAGTCATGCACAGCCTGTGGCCTTTCATCCAGAAAAATCCGCGTTACGCCAGCCAGGCTTTGCTCGAACGCATCGTCGAACCCGAACGCGCATTCCAGTTCCGCGTCTGCTGGATGGACGACACCGGCCACACCCGCGTCAACCGCGGCTTTCGCATCCAGCACAGCTCGGCCATCGGTCCCTACAAGGGCGGCATGCGCTTTCACCCCTCGGTGAACCTGTCCATCCTCAAGTTCCTGGCCTTCGAGCAAACCTTCAAGAACGCGCTCACCACCCTGCCCATGGGCAGCGGCAAGGGTGGCTCCGACTTCGACCCCAAGGGCAAGTCCGACGCCGAAGTGATGCGCTTCTGCCAGGCGCTCATGACCGAACTCTTCCGCCACCTGGGCCCCGACACCGACGTGCCGGCGGGCGACATCGGCGTGGGTGCGCGCGAAGTGGGCTTCATGGCGGGCATGATGAAAAAGCTCTCCAACCAGACGGGCAGCGTGTTCACGGGCAAAGGCCTCACCTTCGGCGGCAGCCTCATCCGTCCCGAAGCCACGGGCTACGGCGTGGTCTACTTTGCCGAAGAAATGCTCAAGAAATCCGGCCAGTCGCTCGAAGGCTACCGCGTCTCGGTCTCGGGCTCGGGCAACGTGGCGCAATACGCCATCGAAAAATGCATGCAGCTGGGCGCCCGCGTGGTCACGGTGTCCGACTCGCACGGCTGCGTGGTCGACCCCGAAGGCTTCACGCCCGAAAAGCTGGCCGCCCTCATCGAGATCAAGACGCAAAAGCGCGGCAACGTCGAAGAATACGCCAAGCAGTTCGGCCTCACCTACGAAGACGGCAAGCGCCCCTGGCACGTGCCGGTGGACGTGGCCCTGCCCTGCGCCACGCAAAACGAACTCGAAATCGAAGACGCCAAGACGCTCATCGCCAACGGCGTGCGCTGCGTGGCCGAAGGCGCCAACATGCCCTCCAGCATCGAAGCCGCCAACGCCTTCATCGCGGCGGGCGTGCTGTATGCGCCGGGCAAGGCCAGCAACGCGGGCGGCGTGGCGGTCTCCGGTCTCGAAATGAGCCAAAACGCCCAGCGCCTGTCCTGGACACGCGAAGAAGTGGACGCCAAGCTGCATGCCATCATGCGCGACATCCACGAAAACTGCGTGCGCTACGGCAGCGACGACGGCCAGGTCAACTACCTCAACGGCGCCAATATCGCCGGCTTCGTCAAGGTTGCCGACGCCATGCTGGCCCAAGGGGTGTACTAAATGCCCGCCACACAGATGTCAGCACATCCGTGAAAAAAGCTCCCTCGGGAGCTTTTTTCTTGTCCACGGCAAGCCGCCGCACAGGGCCATTGCGGGGCGGGACGCCGACCGCCGCGCGGGCGCCGCTTACGACGCAGGCTTGACCGACTGCTGTGCCTGAGCCACCGGCACGTCCTGGATTTTTGGGTCGTCCCAGGTGCCCGTCACGTGATAGCGCAGCGTCATGGCCTTGGCCAGCGGCGTCTTGAGCAGCCACTGGGTGACGAAGGCGCCCAGCCCCACCAGCGGGTTGATGGCGATGCCGGCGGCCAGCGCCGCGCCGCTGATGTCCAGATTGGGCACGATGACGGCCTGCAGGTTGAAGGTCTTGTCGAGGATGTTGGTATCGCCTTCAAGCAAAATGGTGCCCACCGGGCCGATCACCTTGTAGTCGTGCGCCTGCACGACCCCCTGGCGCAGGCTGAGTGAGCCCAGCAGTCGGTCAAAGGGGAAACCGTCCTTGGGCAGGCCCAGCAGGCCTTGTTCGAGACGGTTGAGGCGGGTAAGCGACTGCAGGGACAGCACCTCCAGCAGCTTGGCCGTCTGCGAGCCGATCTTGAGAAAACGCCCCTTGCCCAGCTCGATCTGCAGCTGGCCTTGCAGGTCGGCCTTGTCGTGGTGCCAGGGCAGGTTGCGCCACTCGAACTGCCCCTTGAGGCTGCCCTGCCCGCCCGACAGCATGCCGGGCCAGCCGGCCCGGGTCAGCCACTCGCCCAGGTCGCTGGCCGCGACGTCCGCCTTGAGCGTCAGCCCCCGGTCGGGGCCGCGCAGGCGCCAGACGCCCGTGCCCTGCAGCAGCGCGGCATCGTCGCCCATGCGCAGGTGGCTCAGCACCCAGTCGTGCCGTGCGCGGTCGCGCGTGCCCTCGAGCGCCAAAGCCCCCATGGCGCGGCCATAGAGGCGCAGCTCGTCGGCCTGCAGAACGATGCCCGGGATATCCAGATCGTCATCGACGACCGTCTCGTCATCCGGGTCGGCCTGCGGCAGCAGCGAATGCGAGTCGCGCGGATCGTCGCCCAGGCTCAGGCGCGCAAAGCGCCCCGACATGCGCCCCACCACCTTGCCGTCCTGCTCTTGCCACTTGAGCGTACCGGTGGTCTGCCGCGAGCGCAGATTCATCGACCACTGCTCGGCGGGCGTGCGCGTCACGCGCAGGACGGCCTGATCGAGGCGGGTGTCGAGCAGGCGCAGCTGGTCGGTCTGCAGGCTGAGCAGGGCCAGATCGGGCCACAGGGGCCTGCGCGCCGCCCCCTTGGCCACAGAAGTCTGGCCGCGGCGCGGGATCGAGAACTCGTTGACGAGGCGGTTCCAGTAGTCCAGGTCGAAGAGCGGATAGGACAGGCTCAGGCGCAGGCCGTCGGCCTGGGTGTCGGGCGCCTGGCCGATGCCGATGGCGGCCTGCTGGAAATAAGGCCCCGTCTTCTGGCCGCGCGGATGGCGCAGCGCCAGCACGACGTCGGCGCCATAGTGGACATCGAGCGTGTCGGCCTGTGCGTCCGCGTCCGACCAGCGCACCCGCAGGCTGCGCGGCTCGGTGTCGGGCTTGGCCAGAGGGGCCGGAAAATCCAGCGCCAGGCCGCGCGTGTCCGATTCGAGATCCAGCACGTAGTCGTGCCCCTGCTGTGCAAGCCGCGCCTGATAGTCCGCCGTCCCCGTGATCCGTCGCATCCCCGGCACGCCGACGAAAGCGGCCAGGGCGGCGGACGTCACGCGCCCGTGCAAGGCCAGCCCGGACGCGCCGCTGCCGCCCAGCGCGCCGCTCACCCGCATCGGCCCGCCCAGCCAGCGCGCCTGCAGCGGCTGGGCGATCTTCACCCCGTGCTCGTCGAAGTGCAGGCTGCCGTCGATCTGCTGGAAAGCGGGCGACTGGGGCAGAAACCGCAGCGTGGCGTCTTGCAGATCGACGCGGCCCTGCACGCGGGTCTCCAGCGTATGCATCAGGGGGATGGTCAGCGACAGCGCCACGCGCCAGTCGCCCGCCCCCGTCGCCTCGTCGAACACCCCCCTGAGCATGTGCGCCAGCGGCGTCTGCCGGATGAGGCCGAGGTAGGCGCCGCCATCGGCGGCCGTCTGGCCGGAGACCTGCAAGGTAGCGTCGTGTTCAAGATCGGGGATACGCGCCCGCAGGCCGCTGAAGGCGATGGGTTGGCCCTGGATGGGCTCCATCAGGGCGCGCGAGGCCGTCAGCCGCAAATCCATGCGGTGCAGGTCCGCCGTGCCGTCCATCCGGGCCAGCAGCGGCCACAACGGCGGTGCGGCGGGCGGGCGGGCGGCGGGCGCCCCTGCGGCAGACGCGCGCTGCGCTGCGGGGGCGGGCTGCGCGGCACCAGCGTTTTGTACGGCACCGGGCTGCGCCGGCGCTTGCGGCACGAACTCGATCTGCACATCCCGGTACGGCCCCCAGACGCGAAAGTCGCCGGCCTGGGGATCCTGGGTGAAGGGGAACTCGTCCAGCTTGCCCCGCAGCAGCCAGCGGGCATCCTGCAGCGTGCCTGCCTGCAGGCCGTGTTCGAGCCAGCTGCGCGCATCGGCGTTGACTTCGCGCGGCAGATAGCGGTGGATGGCATCAAAACGGGCCCGCGCGATGGTGCCCTGAAAATCGGCCGACCCCGCCCCGCCATCGGCCAACCAGCGCCCGGCCCCCTGCAGCGCGATATCCGGGTTTTGCCACGCGAAGCGCTGAAGGTCGAGCGTCCATCGCCCGGCATGGCTCACCCGCCCCTGGGCCGACACGCTGCCGAAGTCCAGCGCATGATCGAACCAATCGGCCTGCCGCAGCCGGGCCTGATCGATACGCAGCTGGAAAGCCAGCCCGTCGGGCGGATTCTGCCGCGGGTACGGCTGTGCCTCGGGCTGCACCGGAGTCCCTGGCTGCGCCGGAGACTGTGCCTGGAGCCGGGGCTGAGGCTGAGATTGCGGTTGCGGTTGCGATTGCGGCTGCACCCGGGGCTGCGAGCCGGGACGCTCGCTTTGCGCGAGCTGCCGCCACTGATCCAGCCCGCCCTGGGCCCAGATTTCGGCGCGGGGCACCTGCAGCCCGCCCTGGACGCCCAGCGCCCACTGCAGGTTTTGCACGCGCATCTGCGCCGTCAGCCGTGGGGACTGCGGCGAGGCCTGGGCTTCACTTTGCAGCCAGAACCGGGCATCCAGCCGCCCATCGCCCATTTCGGGCGGCAGGTCGAGCCAGGCCCGCCAGGCCGGTGCCTGCGCCTGCGACAGGTGCAGCCAGGCGCCAAACTGCCCCAGGTGGCCCATGCCATCCCCAACCCCGGCGGCCGCCCCATCGGACGCGGCCTCGGGCGCGGGGGACGCCGCTGCCACCGCGGAGGGTGTCGGCCTCCGCGGTGGCAGCGGATCCAACAGTGAGTCGAGAGCGGTACGGTCGGACAGGCGCGCCCGCAGCGCCAGTCGCGCGGAACCCACCTCGGGTGCGGTGGCGTCGAGCGCAAGCCCCAGCCCCTGAGGCCCCTGGCGCTGCAGCACGGCCTCGACGTCGCGCAGCAGCAGTTCGGGCGCCTGGCGCACGCGGTCGTGCCAGCGCAAGGTGCTTGCGTGAAAGGCGATGCGGGGCTGCGACAGCAACCACGAAAGCCAGGCGGGCGTGCCGCTGGATTCCGTGTCGTCGAGCACCTGCCCGAGCACCCGCAGGCGGCCATCGGGCAACCGTTCGATAGAAAGATCCATCCCGCGCACGTCGAGGCTGAGGCCGATGGGCCGCGCCGCCCCCAGGGGCAACCACTGGAATTGCGCCTGCAGCTGGGGCACCGTCAAGAGCGGCCGTCCGCGGGCATCGGCAATGTGGACGTCGCGTGCTCGCAACTGTGGACGCCAACCCCGCCAGACGAGCTGCAAGGGCCCCAGCGTGACCTGCTCGCCCAGCGCCCGGGAGGCCGCCTGGGCAATCTGCGGACGCCAGCCGTCGATGGTCGGCGCCACTGCGTAGCGCGCCACGAGCAGCGCCACCCCCAGCACGAAGTACAGGCCCACCGCGAGTACCAGCGCACGGCGCCCCCAGCGGTGAATCAAGGTTGAAATGGATTGGCGCATGCCAGGTTTTGCGTTATGTTTGAGCCCCTGCCAGCCTGGTCTCGGCGGACCGGGCACCCCGTGTGGTTCATGCGTTCGGACGGATGAGACAAGCAGACGGGACACCGCCTCAGCAAACTGCAAACCAAACAACAATGCCCAGCGCCATTATATTAGAGCCCGCCTTGCAATGGTCCGGCGTACTGCGCCGCCATCTGGCCGCGCATCCCCAGGATCAGGGTCGCCTCATTGCCGACAGCGTCGAGCCGCTGACGCGCAAGACCCTGCAGCAGTGGTACGAGCAGGCGCTGGCGCACGACCCGGCGCCCGAGCGCGCCCCCCTGCAGCGCGCGCTGCGGCAGCTGCGCCTGCGCGTGTTCCACACCCTGATGGTGCGCGACCTGGCCGGCCTGGCGCCGCTGCACGAGGTGGTGGCCGCCATGTCGGCGCTGGCCGATCTGGCCGTGGGGCAGGCCTACGCCTGCGCCATGCGCACGCTGATGGAAACCCACGGCACGCCGCGCCATCCCGAGACCGGCGCCCCGCAGGACATGCTGATCCTGGGCATGGGCAAGCTGGGCGGCAAAGAACTCAACGTCTCGTCGGACATCGACCTCATCATGCTGTACGACGAGGAAGGCGAAACCGACGGGCGGCGGCGCATCAGCCACCACGAGTTCTACGGCAAAGTCTGCCGCCTCATGATGCCGATCCTGTCCGAACTCGATGCCGACGGCTACGTCTTTCGCACCGATCTGCGGCTGCGCCCGGACGGCGACAGCGGGCCGCTCGCCTGGAGCCTGGCCGCGCTGGAAAACTATCTGGTCGCCCAGGGCCGCGAATGGGAACGCTACGCCTGGCTCAAGGCCAGGCTCATCCCCTGCCCGCTGTTCGACGACACCCATTTCACGCGCCAGGGGCAGGCACTCGAATCCCTGCGCCGCCCCTTCGTCTACCGCAAATACTTCGACTTCGACGCGCTCTCGGCCCTGCGCGGCCTGCGCGAGCGCATCCGCCAAGACTGGCAGCGGCGCGCCAGCGCGCGTCACGGGGTGGACACCCAACACAATATCAAGCTGGGCGAAGGCGGCATCCGCGAGGTGGAATTCGTCATTCAGCTCAACCAGCTGATCCGCGGCGGGCGCCAACCCTCGCTGCAGCAACGCAACCTGCTGGCCGCCCTGCGCAAGCAGCACCGGGCCGGCATTCTGGACGACGCGCAGGCCAGGGGGCTGGAAGACGCCTACTGCTTTCTGCGGCGGCTCGAACACCGCCTGCAATACCGCGAGGACGAACAGACCCACCTGCTGCCGCGTGACCCCAGCGGCATGGCGGCCCTGGCGCAGGCCATGGGTCATGCGGACATGGCCAGTTTCCAGGCCGTCCTCGAACGCCACCGGGCCTACGTCGCCCACTGTTTCCAGGATGCCTTCCGCATCGCGGGCATGGGCGGCGAGGCCCCGGCGCAAGACCTGGAAGAAGTCATCGAAGCCCTGCCCGCAGGCAATCTGTCCGACGAACAGGCGCGCGACATGCAGACGCACATCGACCACCTGCTCGACAGCCACCGCATCCAGAGCCTGCCGCGCGTCAGCCAGGAACGGCTGCAGGCCCTGCTGCCCGGCCTGGTGCGGGCAGCCACCCAGACGGACAACCCGCCCGGCACCCTGCTGCGCCTGCTCGACCTCGTCGAGCACATCGCCCAGCGCAGCGCCTACCTGGCGCTGCTGGCCGAATACCCCGAAACCCTGGCGCGCGTGGCGCGCATCGTCAGCGCCAGCCCCTGGGCCTCGCAATACCTCACGCGCTACCCGTTGCTGCTCGACAGCTTGATCGAATGGCGCAGCCTGATGGAGGCGCCCGACTTCCCGGCGCTGGCCGAACAGCTGCGCACCGACCTGGACGCCTGCGTGCTGCCCGACGGGCAGCCCGACGTCGAGCAGCAGATGAACCTGATGCGCGACGTACAGCACCAGGTGACATTCCAGCTGCTGGCGCAAGATCTGGAAAACACGATTTCCGTCGAGGGCTTGGCCGACCATCTTTCGGCACTGGCCGACCTGATGCTGGCCGAGGCCATCCACCGGGTGTGGCCGCAGGTGCTGCCGCGCGAGCGGCGCGCCAACCCCGGCACACCCCACTTCGCCATCATCGCGTACGGCAAGCTGGGCGGCAAAGAGATCGGCTACGCCTCCGACCTCGATCTGGTCTTTCTGTACGACGACCCCGACCAAGAGGCGGGCGAACGCTACGCCAAGCTGGGGCGGCGGGTGGCCTCGTGGCTCGCCACCCTCACGTCCTCGGGTCGGCTGTACGAAATCGACCTGCGCCTGCGCCCCGACGGCGACGCGGGGCTGCTGGCCCTGCCCATCGACGCCTTCGAGCACTACCAGCTCAAGCAGGCCTGGCCCTGGGAACACCAGGCGCTCACCCGCGCCCGCTTCGTCGCGGGCGACCCCGCCATCGGGGCGCGCTTCGAGGCCTTTCGCCAACGGATTCTGCTCATGCCGCGCGACATCGAGGCCTTGCGCCGCGAAGTGCTGTCCATGCGCGACAAAATCTCGCAGGGCCACCCCAACCGCAGCGCCGACTTCGACATCAAGCACGACCGCGGCGGCATGGTCGATATCGAATTCATCACGCAGTTCCTGGTGCTCAGCCAGTCGGCGGCGCATCCTGAGTTGTTGGGGAATCTGGGGAACATTGCGCTGCTGGGGCTGGCGGCACAGGCGGGCCTGATCCCGGTGGTGCTGGCGGCCGATGTAGCGGACGCTTACCGGGTGTTCCGACGGCGGCAGCATGCGTTGCGGCTGCAGGGGGCGGAAAAGGCACGCGTGCCCGCCAGTGAACTGGTGCGGGAACGGGATGCGGTGCGGCAGTTGTGGGGGGTGGCGCTAGAGGGGGGCTGTCCTGGGCGATGTAATCCATGATCACAATACGGTCAGCCCGCGCCTCGGGACGCCACACCACCCGCACGGGCTTGGCCGCGCCGCTCATTGCATGGCCTTGGCCCGCAAGGCGGCGCGGCGCTTGGCAAATTCGGCCTTCATGTCGTCGTTGGAGATCGAGGGCCGGGGATCGTTGCGGCTGGCCTCAACCTTGCCTCGCAGCCACTCATCGTAGGCGGCGGCTTCATGGGCACGGCGCATCCGCTCGGCCGCATCCGGGCGTTTGGGAGTTGAGGCTTTCGGGGACTCTGGCGAGTAGTTCGCCGCGTCCACCTGGTAGCGATTCAGGCCCATGTCCTTCAAGTAGCTGGCCAGCGTCTCGAAACGTCGCCACACGCGCACCGGGCCGCGCTTGACGGCAATGGCCCGCTCCGTCATGCCGTACTGCACCACGACGCCCCAGCCGCCAGGCTGACCGATCACCGTTGCACTGCGCACGGCTCCGGCCTCAACCAGGCGCGTGAGCGTGTGGTGGTCGATGGTTTCAGAGGTAGACATAAAACACCCTTCGGGAAATCACTTAACAGCTAGTATTGTGCTCGAACAGTAGATATTTGGGAACCGTGCTATGCGTCATGGCTGCGGCCCCCTCTGTCACACCACAAGTCCGCTGAGTTGATTTGAATTGAGAGATCGGCCTTGTCGCCAATGCCCCCGGCCTCGCGTTCCGGATGCCCCCCATTTCCAGCAAGGCACGATAGAAACGGCGACGGGCAGTGGAAAAGGCTTGCGTATCGCGGCGTTCGTCAGCGGTCTCCAGTTCCTGCATCGCATTGTGCAATCGGGCCGCCTGTTCCTGGTTCTCATGGCCGCATGATCAACAGCGTGTATCTGGCGCAAGTCAAGACCCCCGCAGAATCGAAAGGCAAATGGGACTATTACAAGATCCTGAAGACCATGCCGGGCGAACAGGTGTACACCACACCAGAAGAATCGACTTGCCCCATCTGGAAGCAATAAGCACTGCGCTGCAGCCAGCTGCGTAGGCGCAAAAAGGGGGCAGATGAAAATTCCATCGCCCCCTTTGTCCGACTGAGCCAACAGGCAGGTCGCGATTTACTGCAAGGTGCGCTCAAAGACGAAGTGCTCGCCGTCCCAATCGACGGGAACCACGTCGCGCGGGCCGAACTGGCCTTCGAGAATGAGCCGCGCCACCGGGTTCTCGACATACTGCTGGATGGCGCGCTTCAGGGGCCGGGCGCCGAACACCGGGTCGTACCCCACCCGGGCCAGTTCCTTGACCGCCGCCTCGGTGACCTCCAGGCGCATGTCCTGCTGCGCCAGACGTTCGGCCAGCCGCTTGAGCTGGATGCGGGCAATCGGCGCAATGTGGCTGGCATCCAGGCCGTGGAACACCACGATCTCGTCGATGCGGTTGAGGAATTCGGGCCGGAACGCCGTCTTCAGTTCGTCGCGAATGACTTCCTTGACCACGTCGTACGGCTGGTCGGTCATGTTCTGGATGTGCTGCGAGCCGATGTTGGACGTCATGATGACCACCGTGTTGCGGAAGTCCACCGTGCGCCCCTGGCCATCGGTCAGGCGGCCATCGTCGAGCACCTGCAGCAGCACGTTGAAGACGTCCGGGTGCGCCTTCTCGATCTCGTCGAGCAGGATCACGCTATAGGGCTTGCGCCGCACGGCCTCGGTGAGATAGCCGCCCTGCTCGTAGCCCACGTAGCCCGGCGGCGCCCCGATGAGACGCGCCACCGAGTGCTTTTCCATGAATTCGCTCATGTCGATGCGCACCAGATGGCTGTCGGAATCGAACAGGAAGCGCGCCAGCGCCTTGGTGAGTTCGGTCTTGCCCACGCCCGTGGGGCCCAGGAACAAAAACGAGCCGTACGGGCGGTTGGGGTCGGCCAGGCCGGCACGCGAGCGGCGGATGGCTTCGGACACCAGGCGAACGGCCTCGTCCTGCCCCACGACACGCTCGTGCAGCACGGCCTCCATGCCCAGCAGCTTGGCGCGCTCGCCCTGCATCATGCGCGACACGGGGATGCCCGTGGCGCGCGACACGACTTCGGCGATTTCTTCGGCGCCCACCTGGGTGCGCAAGAGGCGCGGCTTGCCGGACTCGCTTTCCTTGGGGGCCGATTCGGCCGCCTTCAGGCGCGCTTCGAGTTCGGGCAGGCGCCCGTACTGCAGTTCGGCCAGCTTGTCGTACTGGCCCTTGCGCTGCAGCTCGGCCATCTCGGCGCGCACCTGGTCGATTTCTTCCTTGACGGCCTGCGACCCCTGCACCACTGCTTTTTCGGCTTTCCAGACCTCTTCATAGTCGTTGTATTCGCGCTGCAGGGCCTCGAGTTCTTCTTCGATGGCCTTCAGACGCCGCTCGGAGGCCTCGTCGGTATCCTTGCGCACGGCTTCGCGCTCGATCTTCAGCTGAATGATGCGCCGGTCGAGCTTGTCCATCACCTCGGGCTTGGAGTCGATTTCCATGCGGATGCGCGCCGCCGCCTCGTCGATGAGGTCGATGGCCTTGTCGGGCAAGAAGCGATCGGTGATGTAACGGTGCGAGAGTTCGGCCGCGGCCACGATGGCCGGATCGGTGATCTGCACGCCATGGTGCAGTTCATAGCGTTCTTGCAGGCCGCGCAAGATGGCGATGGTGGACTCGACGTTGGGCTCGTCCACCAGCACCTTCTGAAAGCGGCGTTCGAGCGCGGCGTCCTTCTCGATGTACTGGCGGTATTCGTCGAGCGTGGTGGCGCCCACGCAGTGCAGCTCACCGCGCGAGAGCGCCGGCTTGAGCATATTGCCGGCGTCCATAGCGCCTTCGGCCTTGCCCGCGCCCACCATGGTGTGCAGCTCGTCGATGAAGACGATGGTCTGGCCTGAATCCTGCGACAGTTCTTTGAGTACGGCCTTCAGGCGTTCTTCGAATTCGCCGCGGTACTTGGCCCCGGCCAGCAGGCCCGCGAGGTCGAGCGCCAGGATGCGCTTGCCTTTGAGCGTTTCGGGCACTTCGCCATTGACGATGCGCTGGGCCAGGCCTTCGACGATGGCGGTCTTGCCCACGCCCGGTTCGCCGATGAGCACGGGGTTGTTCTTGGTGCGGCGCTGCAGGATCTGGATGGTGCGGCGGATTTCGTCGTCGCGCCCGATGACGGGGTCAAGCTTGCCTTCGCGCGCCCGGGCGGTGAGATCGAGCGTGTATTTCTTGAGCGCCTGGCGATTGTCTTCGTCGTCGGCCCCCGACACGCTGGCCCCGCCACGCACCGCCTCGATGGCGGCCTCAAGGGCCTTGCGCTGCAGGCCCGCCTCACGCAGCGCGCGGCCCACCTCGCCCTTGTCGTCGGCCAGGGCCAGCAGATAGAGCTCGCTGGCAATGTAGGTGTCACCACGCTGACCGGCTTCTTTGTCGGTGCGTGCCAGCGCAGCCTGCAAGTCGCGCCCCGCCTGGATATTACCTTCGGTGCCTTCTACCGTGGGCAGCGCCTTGAGCTGGCGGTCGAGCTCGGCCTGCAGGCGCGGCACGGCCACGCCCGCGCGCGCCAGCAGGCTGGACGAGCCGCTGTCGGTGTCGGCCAGCAAGGCCAGCAGCAGGTGGACGTTTTCGATATAGGGGTGATCGTGGCGCACCGCGAGGCTCTGGGCATCGGCCAGCGCCTGCTGGAACTTGGTCGTCAGTTTGTCAAATCGCATGAGTGATCCCTTAGTGGGAGGGGGCATCACGCCCCGATATTCGATACATGCGGTCGGTCAGCCGGTTTTCAAGCACAGGCCCCGCAAATAGACACGCCTGACTGACGAGCCATGAATCTGATTTCAGTGTACTCATCTATCCAGCGTCGGGCCTAATGCCTTAGGCACTTTTTTGTCCGGGCGGATGCACAATGATCCAGCAGGCAGCTTGCACACACATCGCTGCGCGAACATGTCGCCATCGACATGTGCTCGCCAAGCCGCCTGCGACAGGCATCGTGCCTGTCATCATCACAGGAGCAACACGTGTCTTTGGTGGCCTACAAAACATTGGAAGCCGTCAACCTGGGCAAGCTTCCAGTACGCAGCATCGACGATCTGGAATGGATCATGTCCGAGGGGCTGTATGTGCAGCTGTTCAGCGCCGACGGCCAGCGCTCGGTGGACGTACGCTGCGACCTGCTGCTGGAGGCCATGAACGCCTGCGCCGTCCTGGCCCAGGCCTGCGGCCTGGATGCCACCACCTTGGGCGAAGTGCTGGATCAGGCCGACATTGCGCGGCGCCATCCAGAAACCATTTTCGCCCAGCACTTCGTCGCCAGCCACATCCCCGACGCCTACTGGCGCCCCAAGCTGGCGCACATCATCGAACTGGCCCCCGAAGGCTCAGGCACCCGCGAGGCCCTGCGCTACCTGCTGGCCACGGTTGAATTGCGTGACGTGCTGTATTAAAGCGGCTGTATCAAGAAACAGCAACGCGCTCACCCAAGTAAACCCCGGCACGCATCGACATCCGCCGCCATCCGCCGTGCCGTCGCACGACGAATCGGAAACGCATCCAGCCGCTGCGCGAAAGTGCCTGCCTGCGCGAGCATCTGATCAATAAGCGCCCCGGCCGTTTTCAAAGACACACCACCTTCCGATGCCAGGCGCAGCATATGCTGTCTTTCTACGGCAGCACCTTCACCGCAAATATCCATATGATGCTGGCCCATCGGGCCATCGCTGAACGTCAGGTCGAAGGCAGGCGCCAGACGCCAGCGCCGATCTTGCCCAAGACACCAGGCAAAGTTCTTTGGGTGATCATCGCGATTGTGAAACAGCACGTTGAAAACCACCCGAGCGTAGGCTTTGCATACCTCGCGCTCATCGCGGGTCAATAAACGGGTAGCCCGCAAAAAGGCGGTGTAATCGGTGCTGCCTGGCAGGCGAAAGTCTATATGCAGCAGTCCCGCCAAGCTATGCATCGGCACGCGCACGGCCTGCTGGCGATCGAAACGCGCCACGCCGAAAGCCGCCAGTTTGGGTGACAAATCGAACCACCTGCTCGTTGGCATATCCAGACCGCAATCACGGGCCAGCTGAGCGTACATCTGCTCGATGGCACAGACCTCTTTGTGCTCGTCTTGAGCCGGAAACTTCACCAGCCAAGGGACACCGGGGGCACCGCTGCGCGTGCTGACATTGCCAGTCGCGGCATCGTATTGCACCATGGCCTTGGGCCGTGCCCCCTGTGGCGAACCACCCGCAAGCGCCAGTTCACGCAAAGCGACGTTTGCTTCTCCCGTCAGAGCCCGATCACTTTCCTTGGCGAGGGTCGACAAATCCCAATCCGGTTCTGACGCATCAAGCCCTGCGGCTGGGGCAAAGCGCAGGGCGCCCACGGCGCGGTCGCCGATAAAGGCCAGACGATCCAGAGGCCCCGGGTGACGCAACCCTTGTTGACGAAACAGCCGATCCATCAGCAACACCCCCCAGCCATCGGGCAGACTGTCCGCGATCAGGCCAGGCAGGCGGTGCAGATACTGCGGAAAGTCGCCATACGCGGCAGCACGAAGCTTGAGGTGCAAAGGCGAGAGCTCCAGCCCCTGGGTCAGCGCCTCAGGCGCATATTCGAACAATAGCGTGGCACCATCGTCTGCCAGGTGGCCCAACAGCCAATCTTCGTCCCAGCCACAGTAGTAAACAGCCAGCTGCTTCATGGGGTTCTCCGGCGAGGTGCCCGCTGCCGCTGCTTGACGGATTCGGCCTGTGCCATCTGGGCGATGGACTGACGCTTGAGCACAAACACGTCATCCAGCTCATCTGCCAGCCCCAGCGCCTGCACCACGCGAACCAGCGTTTCAAGCGAAGACTGGCCATTGCCCTCTAGCTTACGCAACGCCCCAAGCGAAAGGCCCGCCATCTGTGCAAGCTCGCGCTGCGGCAAGCCCTGAGCCAGCCGCTGCGCACGCAAGCGCCGACCCAGAGCTTGAAGAATTTCTTCTGCAGAACAAAGCGTAAGTGTCATTAAAAATACTTTTGTATGTATAGATCGAACTTAAGTGACACTATACTAGCTCTTATAATATTGCCTGCCAACCGCCCCTTCGCTGACGGCGCAATGCCCACAAGCAACGCAGCCATATTCTTGAGCAAAATCAAACGTCAGCCAGATAAACTTTTAAATTGCACTTCGATCAAATCTTGCCCGGCAGGCAGGTGCTACAGTCGGCTCGACCTTGTCCAAGGCCACTGATTTCCTCCGAAGACAGCCATGACACCCTATCAAGACTGGGATCCCCGCGCCCCCGAGGTGCTTGCCGACCCTATCGCCGCCTACGACCGCATGCGCGAGCGCTGCCCGGTGGCTCACAGCGACTATCTGCACCATTCGGTCTTCCGCCATGCCGACGTGATGCGCATCCTGCAAGATCACACCACTTTCAGCAGCCAGGCCTCGCGCTTCGTCTCGGTGCCCAACAGCATGGACCCGCCCGAGCACACGGCCTACCGGGCCGCCATCGAACCTTATTTCAACGCCACACGCATGGCCGAGTTCGAGCCCACCTGTCGGCAGATCTGCGCCGAGCTGGTGGCCGCCCTGCAGCACAACGCCAGCACCGAGATCATGTTCGGCCTGGCGCACCCGTTCGCCTTGCGCATGCAGTGCGCCTTCCTGGGCTGGCCCAAGACGCTGTACGAACCGCTGCTGCAGTGGATCAACAAAAAGAACGTGGCCACGCTCTCGGGCGACGCGCACGCCATCGCCGCCGTGGCCACCGAGTTCGACCAGACCATCCGCGACCTGCTGAAGGTGCGCCGCCAGGCGGGCGACCAGGCACCCGACGATGCCACCACGCGCCTGATGCACGAAACCGTCAACGGCAAGCCGCTGACCGAAGAAGAAATCGTCAGCATCCTGCGCAACTGGACCGTGGGCGAGCTGGGCACCATGGCCTCCAGCGTAGGCATCATCGCCTACTATCTGGCAGCCCACCCGGCGCTGCAAGACCAGCTGCGCCACGACCCCAGCCTGGTGCGGGCGGCCAACGACGAAATCCTGCGCATCCACGCGCCGCTCATCGCCAACCGGCGCACACCCACCTGTCCGGTACGCGTGGGGGCGGCGCAGATCCAGGCAGGCGAGCGCCTGACGCTCATCTGGGCCTCGGCCAACCGCGACGAGGCCGTCTTTGGCGACCCCGATGAATTCCGCCTGGACCGCGACCCCGCACTCAACCTGCTCTATGGCGTGGGCATCCACGCCTGTCCGGGGGCGCCACTCGCCCGGCTCGAACTCGAAGCCATGATCCAGGCGCTGCTGGCGGGCACCCGGCACCTGGAGCCCAGCGACGAGCACCCACCCATGCCCGCCATTTACCCGGCCAGCGGCTATCGGCAAGCCATTTTGATGATCCGGCACGACGATTAGGGCGGACATGGCCGCAACCGTGGCGCCTGGGGCACACTGCATAAGCTCATGCGGATTTTCCATACCAACTGACGGTGATATCGGCGCCAGGAAGGCTACAATTTCAAGCATGAACCATTCAGGGTGACTCGCACCCCGACCGCCCGCTTCGGCAGGTGGCAATCCAGCGACGAGCACGCCGGGCGCGAGCATCCCGATCTTCTTGAGACCAGCCTGCCATGTGCCAGCTACTGGGCATGAATTGCGCCACGCCCACGGACATCACCTTTTCGTTTACCGGCTTTGCCGCGCGCGGCGGCAATACCGATCACCACGCCGATGGTTTCGGCATCGCGTTCTACGAAAATCGCGGCGCGCGCTGCTTCATCGACAACACCCCCTGCTGCCAGTCGCCAGTGGCCGAACTCATCAAGCGCTACCCCATCAAGTCGCGCAACGTCATCGCGCACATTCGCAAGGCCACGCAAGGGGCGCTCGAACTCGAAAACTGCCACCCCTTCGTGCGCGAACTGTGGGGGCGGCACTGGCTGTTTGCCCACAATGGCGACCTCAAGGCATTCGAACCGGCCTTGCGAGGCGACTATTCACCCGTCGGCCAGACCGACAGCGAACGCGCCTTCTGCTTCATGATGGAAGGCCTGCGCGCCCGCTTCGGCACGCACGAGCCCGACGATGCAGCCCTGTTCGCCGCCGTGGCCGAGCTGACGGCGCAGCTGACCCGCTACGGGGTGTTCAATTTCCTGCTCTCCAACGGGCGCTGCATGCTGGCGCACTGCTCGACCCGGCTGGCCTACATCACCCGCGCCTGGCCGTTTCAGGTGGCACACCTGGTCGATACCGGCACCTCGCTTGATTTTTCCCGAGTGACGCAGCCCGGCGACTGCGTGTCGGTCATCACCACCAAGCCGCTCACCGACAACGAAACCTGGACACCGTTCAAAACGGGCGAGCTGCTCATGTTTGCCGATGGCCGCCGACAGCACAGCGAGCAAATCGCCATCCCCGAAGCCATCCAGCGCGCCAACCGCGAAAACCTGGCCTGCGCCTGAGAGCGCCCCGCCGGCCTTCATCGCCAACCCATCATCCAGCGCACCATGAGCACTACCATCGAAACCGACGACCCGCGCCCGGTCGAACCCATCGAACCCGATCTGAACGAGTGCTGCGGCAACGGCTGCTGCCCGTGCGTCTTCGACACCTACGCCGATGAAAAGCGCGCCTGGCAACAGGCGGTCAAAGAATGGGATCTGCGCCACGCGAAACCGGCGCAGGCCGACTGACCTGCCGGGTTCCCTCGCTGGGCATAGGGTTCCTGCCGCGTTCACGGGGTCGCGTTCCTATAATCAGAAGCTCGACTCACCTCATCAGGAATGACGCACCGTGGCTTCTGACGCTATCCCCATGTTTGCCGAAAACACCTACCCCCTCGATGCCCGCGGCATCGCCAAGCGCTTTCGCCACGCCGCCATCTTCGGCGCGCTGTCGGCCCTGCAGCCGGGCGAAACCATGCGCTTCTGCAACGATCACGACCCCCTGCCGCTTCTGCAGCAGCTAAAGAACCACTTCGGCGAAAACATCCAGTTTGAATACCTGGCCCGCAATCCGGGCGAAATCGTCATCGATTTCCACATCGTGCCCTGAGCCCCCTCGCCCGGCCACACCGCCGCCTCTTGCAGGCGGCTTTTTTATTTCAGGATGACTCCAGTACCGCACTTTGCTGGACTACGCCACAGCCATATACAGCAGGTTTATCAATGACTTAGGCGAGTTCAACATATGCCGGTGCTTTCTGAAACTTGACCCGGCTTCCCTTCTACTGGCTCCTACGAGGCTCCTGGGAATCGGGTCTTTCCGAGGAGTCATCATGGCTAAGATCAAGCTCACCAAGTCCGCAGTAGATGCGGCACAACCCCAAGCGCAAGCCATCGAGCTGCGCGATACCCTTGTTCCCGGCTTCCTGTGCAAGATTACGCCGGCCGGTCGCAAGGTGTTCATGCTCCAGTACCGAACGAACGCCGGCGAGCGACGCAAGCCGGCCCTGGGCCTGTTCGGCGAGTTGACCGTTGAGCAGGCCCGCTCGCTGGCGCAGGAATGGCTGGCCCAGGTGCGCCGGGGCGGCGATCCGGCAGCGGACAAGGCCGAGGCACGCCAGGCACCCACCGTTGAGGAATTGTGCAAGAAGTTCATGGAGGACTACTCCAAGAAGCGCAACAAGCCCAGCACCCGAGTCGGCTATCAAGGCGTCATCGACCGCTGCATCATCCCGCTGCTGGGCCGCAAGAAGGTTCACGACGTGAAGCGGCCGGACGTTGCCGGACTGATGGAGAAACTTTCATACAAGCAGACCGAGGCGAACAAGGCGTTCAGCATCCTGCGCAAGATGTTCAACATGGCGGAGGTGTGGGGCTATCGGCCAGACGGCACCAATCCTTGCCGCCATGTCCCGATGTTCCCTGCCGGCAAGTCCACCCATCTCATCAGCGACGACGACATGGGCAAGCTGTTCCGGCAGCTCGACAAGATCGAGGTCGAAGGGCTTGAGAACTACGTCATCCCTCTGGCGATTCGCCTGCAATTCGAGTTCGCCGCCCGCCGCTCCGAAATCGTCACGCTCGAATGGGAATGGGTCGATCTGGAGAATCGGCGCGTCGTCTGGCCCGACAGCAAGACCGGCGGCATGTCCAAGCCCATGAGCGAGGAAGCCTACCGGCTGCTTTCGACGGCACCGAGACAGGAATGCAATCCCTATGTGCTGCCGTCGCCACGCCATCCGGCGCAGCACCTGACCACAGGCGAATATTACGGAGGCTGGTGCCGCGCGCTCAAGGCGGCTGGCGCGACGCACGTGGGGACGCATGGCATCCGCCATCGCTCTGCGACCGACATTGCCAATTCAGGTATCCCGGTCAAGGTCGGCATGGCGCTGACGGCGCACAAGACCGTCGTGATGTTCATGCGCTATGTCCACACCGAGGACGATCCAGTGCGCGAGGCGGCCGAACTGGTGGCGAACCGGCGCAAGGCGATTACCGGCGCCAAGCAGCCTCCTGCGGAGGCGACAGCATGACCAGGCGACGGTCATCTGTGGCATCGCCCGCAGCACCGTCGGCGCTGCTGGGCGACATTCGGGCACTGATCGAGGCGGCACGCAAGCGCGCCGCCTCG
The DNA here is from genome assembly GCF_001592225.1 of Castellaniella caeni NBRC 101664. Taxonomy (GTDB): domain Bacteria; phylum Pseudomonadota; class Gammaproteobacteria; order Burkholderiales; family Burkholderiaceae_B; genus Castellaniella; species Castellaniella caeni. The sequence continues at coordinate 198,108 of NZ_BCWN01000004.1, forward strand.
ACGGTGAATAGCGAGCTGACGATGCTCTATTGGCGCATCGGCCAGCGCATCCGCACGCAGGTCTTGGACGGGCGCCGGGGCGCTTATGGCAAGGAAGTCCTGCCCACCCTGGCGGCGCAGTTGGTGAAGGAGTACGGCAGCAGCTTTGCCGAGCAGAACCTGCGCCGTATGGTGCAGTTCGCGGCCACCTTCCCCGACGAGCAGATTCTCGTATCACTGATACGAGAATTGAGCTGGACGCACTTCATCGCCCTGATGCCGCTGAAAGACCCGCTCCAGCGGGACTACTACGCGCAGATGGCGAGTGCCGAACGCTGGAGCGTGCGCACGCTGCGCGAACGCATCGACTCGATGCTGTATGAGCGCACGGCGCTGTCCCAAAAGCCGGGCGAGACGATCGCACAGGAGTTGGCGAAGATGCGCGATGCGCAGCGCATGTCGCCCGCTTTGGTCATGCGCGACCCGTACATCCTCGACTTCCTGGGGCTGCGGGACACTTGGCAGGAAGGCGACTTGGAGGCGGCGATCATCCGCGAAATGGAGTCTTTCTTGTTGGAGCTGGGCGCGGGTTTCAGCTTCGTGGCCCGGCAGAAGCGCATCCAAATTGACGGCGAGGATTTCCACCTTGACCTGCTGTTTTACAACCGCAAGCTGCGGCGGCTAGTGGCAGTAGAGTTGAAGGTCGGCGAGTTCAAGGCGGCTTTCAAGGGACAGATGGAGCTTTATCTGCGCTGGCTGGACAAGCACGAACGCGAGCCGGAGGAAGCCTCCCCGCTGGGGATCATCCTTTGCACTGGCAAGAAGCGCGAGCAGATCGAATTGCTGGAGCTGGACAAGTCGGGCATCCACGTCGCCGAGTACCTGACCGCCTTGCCGCCGAGGGGCGTGCTGGTGGAGCGGCTACAACAGGCAACGCAGCGGGCGCAGTTGCAGATCGAGCAGCGCAAGACCGACAACGAGTAGCCCTGCCCCAAGCAGTCGGGCGTCCCGGCGTGCCGCCGTCGGGTTCGCGGGCTGCGCCCCGCGCTTCGTGCCGAATCGCGGCCATCCGGCTTTGGCCCCTGCCGCCTCCGGCCCTGCCGGGCCTGCGTGCTTCGCTTGCCCAAAAGACGACAGTGTGCAGTGGGCGGGGTGTGGGCGGTCTTGCTGTTCCCTTCACCGTATCACGGCGTTCTCGCCGTCAAGGGCGGCGCGTGCCATGCACGCTTGCGTCCTGGCGGCCGTCTGCGACCCCTGACTGCTTGCGCTGCGCCGTGCTGGCCACGGTTCCGGGCAATTCCGCCCGAGCAACCGGAGCACGATCATGTCGCAACTGTCCTTTTCCTCGTTCGATGCCTCGCTGATGGTGCGCGATGCACAGGGCCGCTACCTGCTGGCGACGGCCGACCAAATTCTGGAGGCCGCGCGCCAGGCCATCGAGTACAAGATGCAGCGCGGTGCGTCGTTCAGTTCGCCGGTGGCGGTCAAGGAGTACCTGAGCGCCAAGTTGGCTGGTTTCGAGCATGAAGTCTTCGCTGTGCTGTTCTTGGATACGCAGCATCGCCTGATCGAATACAGCGAGCTTTTCCGAGGCACCATCGACAGTGCATCGGTGTATCCACGCGAGCTGGTCAAGGAGGCGCTGCGGCTCAATGCGGCAGCGGTCATCGTTTCGCACAACCATCCGAGCGGCAACCCCGAACCGAGCGGCGCCGACAAGGTACTGACCCAGCGGCTCAGGGAGGCGCTGGCGCTGGTGGATGTCCGCACGCTGGATCACATCATCGTGGCGGGTGGCAGCACCATATCCTTCGCCGAACGCGGTCTGATTTGACCGAGGGGGCTTCGGCCCCCATTTTGCTGCGATGGCGGCTCTCAGATCGCTGCTTGATTGACGCGCCGGCTCAGGGCTTCGGCGCTTTCCTTGCGTTCGCTGTAGCGATCTACCAGATATGGCGCCACGTCGCGCGTGAGCAGCGTGAACTTCATCAGCTCTTCCATCACATCCACGATGCGGTCGTAATAGGCCGAGGGCTTCATGCGTCCCGCTTCATCGAACTCCTGGTATGCCTTGGCGACCGAAGACTGGTTTGGGACGGTCAGCATCCGCATCCAGCGGCCCAACACGCGCATTTGGTTAACGGCGTTGAAGGACTGCGATCCACCCGACACCTGCATCACCGCCAACGTCTTGCCCTGTGTCGGGCGCACCGCGCCGACCGACAGAGGAATCCAGTCTATTTGGGTCTTCATCAAGCCGGTCATGGCACCGTGGCGCTCGGGCGAACTCCACACCATGCTTTCGGCCCATTGCACCAGTTCGTGCAGTTCCCTGACCTTTGGGTGATCGTGAGGCGCGTCATCCACCAACGGCAGGCCCGAGGGGTTGAACATCCGTGTCTCGCCGCCGAGCGCGCTCAGGATGTGTGCCGCTTCTTCAGCAGCCAGGCGGCTGAACGAGCGTTCGCGCAGCGAGCCATAGAGCAGCAGGAAGCGCGGCGCGTGGGTGGCACGCTCGGGTGCCATTAACCGCTGGGCATCGGGTTGCTGGAACAGCGCGGTGTCGATATTGGGTAGGTCGATTCTGGATTCAGACACGGCGGCCTTCCGCATTCACGACGGCTTCGCCGTCTTCCTTGCTGAATGCACCGCGCTGCGGCTGGGGCAGGATGTCCAGCACCGCTTCCGAAGGTCTGCACAGCAGTGCGCCCAGCGGCGAGACCACGATGGGGCGGTTGATGAGGATGGGGTGCTGGAGCATGAAGTCGATTAAATGTTCGTCGCTCCATTTGGAATCATCCAGGCCCAATTCCGCATAAGGTGTGCCTTTCTCGCGCAGCACCGCACGCACTGGCACACCCATCGCAGCGATCAGCGTTTTCAGCGTCTCGCGGTCGGGCGGTGTTTTCAAGTATTCGATGATGGTCGGCTCTTCGCCGCTGTTGCGAATCAAGCCCAGCACGTTGCGCGACGTACCGCAGTCGGGGTTGTGATAGATGGTGATCTGGCTCATGCCATTGCCTCGGTTCAGGGATTCGTGGGGTTGGCGGAATACATGCTGGCGCCCTTGAGCCGCCACCGGCGGCCCAACCGCAAGGCGACATGCACCAGCAGGATGAGCACCGGCACTTCCACCAGCGGCCCGATCACCGTGGTGAAGGCGACAGGCGAAGCCAGGCCGAACGACGCAATAGCCACGGCGATGGCCAGCTCGAAGTTGTTGCCTGCGGCAGTGAAGGCGATGGCGGTGGTGCGTGGGTAGTCGGCCTGGATCAGCCGGCCCATAAAGAAACTGATGAGGAACTGGATCACGAAGTAGAGTGTCAGCGGCACGGCAATCTTTAGCGCGTCCATCGGCAGGCGCACCACGTCGGCACCTTTGAGGCTAAACATGGCCACGATGGTGAACAGTAGCGCCGCCAGCGTGATGGGACTGATCCGCGGCAGGAATGCACGCTCGTACCAGTCCTGGCCCTTGCGTCGAATCAGCGAGCGCCGGGTCAGGTAGCCGGCCAGGAACGGGATGCCCAGGTAAATCAGTACCGCCTCGGTGATCGTCCAAAAGCCCACGTCAATGACGCTGCCTTGCAGGCCGAACACAGGCGGCAGCACCGACAGGAAGAACCAGGCATAGGTCGAGAAGAACAGGATCTGGAAGATCGAATTGAAGGCGACCAGGCCCGCGACATACTGGTTATCACCACGCGCCAACTGGTTCCACACAAGCACCATAGCGATGCAGCGTGCCAGTCCAATCAGGATCAGGCCGGTCATGTATTCCGGCTGGTCGCGTAGGAAAATCACCGCCAGCACGAACATCAGCACCGGCCCGATGATCCAGTTTTGCACCAGTGACAGCAACAGCACGCGCCGGTCGGCGAAGACCTCGTGTAGCGTCTCGTAGCGCACCTTGGCCAGCGGCGGGTACATCATCAGGATCAGGCCGATGGCGATCGGGACGTTGGTCGTGCCGATCGAGAGCGCATTGAGCGCATCGGGCAAACCGTCGAAGAACGTACCCAATGCAACACCCAGCGCCATCGCGGCGAAAATCCAGACGGTGAGATAGCGATCTAGGAAGGACAGGCGCGATGGCGTGTTCAGCATCGAATGCCCGCTTTGGGGGCTGTCGTGATTCATGAGGTTTTCCTGTTTGCCAAAGCCCGCAGACGCTCCACTCCCACCGGCTCTTCGGTCAGAAGCGGCACGACAGCATGGCGTCGGGCATGTTGTGTGGCCACGGCGTCGATTTCCCGCAACTCGTTGCGTGCACGCTGGCGCAGCAGCGGGGAATGCGGATGTGCGGCCGCCACGCTGTTGTTAACGATCCAGGCCCACGGCTCGATGCCCGCGCGGCGCAGGTCGTCTTGCAGGTTGGCCGCTTCCAGCACGGGCGTGGTTTCGGCCAGGGTGACAATGAGCACCTTGGTCTGCTTCGGATCTTGCAACTGCATCATCGGCGTCGTGAAATGAACGCCCGTCTCACCCATCTGCCGGGCGATGTCGCGGTGGTATGCGCCGGTGGCGTCGAGCAGCAGCAAGGTGTGGCCTGTGGGCGCGGTGTCCATCACCACGAACTTTCTGCCCCCTTCGCGGATGGCACGGGAGAATGCCTGGAACACCGCGATTTCCTCGGTGCAGGGCGAGCGCAGGTCTTCTTCCAGCAAGGCGCGGCCTTCGGCATCGAGCTGCGCGCCCTTGGTGTCCATCACATGCTGGCGATAGCGTGCCGTGGCTTCCTGGGGGTCGATGCGGCTGAGAGCCAGATTGGGAAGCGAACCTTCCAGCGTGTCGGCCAGATGCGCAGCCGGGTCGGAGGTGGTCAGATGCACGGGCAGGCCCCGGCCCGCCAGCTCCACGGCAATGGCAGCGGCCAGCGTGGTCTTGCCCACGCCGCCTTTGCCCATCACCATGACCAGACCGTGCCCATCGGCAGCGACTTCATCGACCAGGGCGGATAAGTCCGGCGCATTGATCTGGTCGGGCAGCTCGATGGCATCGGCGCCATATGTGGCGTCGGTATCGACCAGCAGATGGCGCAGAGCGTCGAGGCCCACGAGGTTGAACGGCTTGAGCGCGATCTGATCCCGAGGCAACGCCTGGAGGACAGACGGAATGGCGGCCAGCGTAGCCTGCTCTTTTTCGTAGATGGCAGCGGCAAGCGTATCGGTTTCGGCCTCGCTGGCAGGAAATACGCCGTTGATGACCAGGTGTTGCTGTGACAGGCCGATAGCGGCCAGTTCTTCATGGGTGCGGGCCGCCTCGCGCAGCGTGGGGCGCTGCGCACGGGCAACCAGCACTAGACGAGTGCGCAAGGGATCGGCCAACGCCTCTACCGCAGCCTTGTACTGACTGCGCTGTTTTTCCAGGCCCGCCAGCGGCCCCAGGCACGACGCATCGCCTTTGCCTGCTTCCAGAAAGCCACTCCATGCGCCCGGCAGTTGCAGCAGGCGGATGGTGTGGCCGGTAGGGGCTGTGTCGAAAATGATGTGCGCGTAATCCTGCGTCAGCGCCGCATCGGTCAGCAGGGCCGTGAACTCATCGAAGGCGGCGATTTCCGTGGTGCAGGCACCCGACAGGGATTCTTCGATGCCATCCACTACCGCATCGGGCAACACGCCTCGCACTGGGCCGACTATGCGGTCACGGTACGCTTGCGCGGCTGCCTGCGGGTCGATTTCCAGTGCCCATAGATTCGGCACGGCGGCAATCGTCGTGATGTGGTTTCCGATGCGTTCGCCGAAAACCTGCCCCACGTTGGAAGCCGGGTCGGTACTGACGAGCAGCACACGCTTGCCCTGGGTCGCCAGTTGCACGGCCGTTGCGCAGGCGATGGAGGTCTTGCCGACGCCCCCTTTGCCGGTGAAAAACAGGAAGCGAGGCGGCTGGGTCAGAAAGTGCATGGGATCTCCTTGTTCAGCAGCAGCGGCCGCCAGAGCAGCAGGCATTTTGGGCTGGCGAGGCTTCGGGCGCCTCGATGCCAGCCCAGCGGGTCAATTCGCTTCGGCTGGGGTAGCGGCCGGCCAAGGCCACCTCACCATCGACCAGAACCAGGGGCAGCGCCTCTTGGCCCGAGCGTTGCAAAAAGCCTTTCACAGTCGGGTTTTCGGCGAAAACGAGGGGTTGCTGTGCCAGGTTGAAGCGTTCGACCTGAGCACCGTTTTGCTTGGCCCAATCCACATCGGCGGCGAAGTTCACCAAGTTTTGATCCACTTCAACGCCACATACGCCAGTGCTGCAACATAGCGCCGGGTCGAAAATCTGGATGTTTGGCATGGGGTGTCCTTTCAAATTGGTTGTTGATGAAGTGACGCTCTTCACTCTTGGCCGATGTTTCGCAACTCGCGTTGCAGCGACATGGCGTCCAGGCGTTGCAGTGGCAGCGAGAGAAACAGCTCGATGCGGCGGCGCAAGATCAGCGCGGCATCCTTGAACGCTTTGAGTCGTTGTTCTTCGCTGCCTTCGACGGCTGCCGGATCGGGCACGCCCCAGTGAGCCGATACCGGCTTGCCCGGCCAAAACGGGCACGCCTCGCCAGCGGCGTTGTCGCAGACGGTAAAAATGAAGTCGAACACCGGCGCCCCCGGCGCTACGAACTCATCCCAGCTTTTGCTGCGGTAGCCAGTCGTTGGCATGTGCAGCCTCTCCAGCGTGGCGAGCGCCAGCGGATGCACTTCGCCCTTGGGCTGGCTACCTGCCGAGTACGCCCGAAAGCGCCCTTGGCCCAGTTTGTTGAGGATGCCTTCGGCGAGGATGGAGCGTGCGGAATTGCCCGTGCAGATGAACAGTGCGTTGTATGCGGCCTCTGTGGTCATGGTGTGCTTTCTCAACAGCAGGAAGAACGGGGGCTTGCTGTGCAGCAAGCCGGTGCGGTGATCGGTGTCGTGACTGAGGCCGCTTCATGGAAGACCGGGATGCTGCCTAACGTGTGGAAGTGCTCCCAGGCAATACCCTGCGGATCGGTGACCCAATGCTTCTCGCTGCGTGCGTAGCAGCAGGTGGTCGTGCCTTCGTCGAGCAACTTCATGTCGGCGGCTTGTGCGCGGAGTTTCAGGGCGGCCAGTTCCTCGGCGTCGTCGGTCTGGATGCCCAGGTGGTCGATGCCCGGCTTGCTGCCGCGCGTGGAGATGGCGAAGTTGACCGGCGGGTCTTCGAGCATCCACTTCGCGTAGTCGCCTTCGACGCGCGCAGGCTGCGCCGCGAATAGTTGGGAATAGAAGCCGATGCTGCGGTTCAAGTCATCGACGTGCAGGTGGACGTGGAAGCGCTTCATGGAGAGTTCCTTTCAGCAGGAGGCACAGGTGGAGGGAGATTCAGTGACTTCGCATACGCCGCCCTGGCAGCAGTGCTCGGTCATGTAGCCAAGCAGACTGTTCATCTGCGCGAAGTCGGCGCGATAGATCAGGTTGCGCCCTTGCTGTTCGATGGTGACGAGGCCAGCGTGAGCCAGCTCCTTCAGATGGAAGGACAGAGAGTTGCGGGCCACGTCGAGCTGGTCGGCCAAGACGCTGGGCGTCAGCCCCTCGGGGCCTGCGACGACCAGGGCGCGGAACACGCGCAGGCGTTGGGTGTGGGCCAGGGCACCGAGGGCGGAAACAGCTTGATCTTCGTTCATGGTTCGATAATACAACATTTATTGAATCATTGTGCAAGAAACCAGCAAACAGAACCTCGTGCCGCCGTCGGGTTCGCGGGCTATGTCCCGCGCTTCGTGTCGAATCACGGCCATCCGGCTATGCCCCCTGGCGCCTCCGACCTGGGTGCTCTGCTCGCCTAAAACCGACGCATATGGAGGTGCAAGGGAGGCGGTCTTGCTGTTCCCTTCATCGTGCCACGGCGTGCTCGCCGTCAAGGGCTGCGCGCCGATGGCGCTTGCGTCCTGGCGGCCGTCGTTGCCCCCTGACTGCTTGCGCTGCGCCGTGCCACGGAAGGGTCGGGCAATTCCGCCCGGCAACCCTTCATCATCGGCAACTTCAACTGGCTGGCGAGCATCGTGTTCCGCTCGTTCGCCGGCCTGGGAATCACGGCCACCGGATCGGCCATCACGATGGAGAATTTTCTTCAGCCGGGGCGGCTGGCGAAAACCGGCATTGACGCAGGAGCACCGATTCTGGAACAGATCGGGGACATGGCCGGGTTCCCCGAGGTGTTCGTGAACATCGACCCCATCGTGGTGATGTTCCTCGCCTGGCTGGTGGTGATCCTCTGCTTCTTCGTGCTGGCGGTGCAGCTTTTCATCACGCTGATCGAGTTCAAGCTGACCACGCTCGCCAGCTTCGTGCTGGTGCCGTTCGCGCTGTGGAACAAGACGAGCTTCCTGGCGGAAAAGGTGCTCGGCAACGTGGTGTCTTCGGGCATCAAAGTCTTGGTGCTGGCCGTCATCGTCGGCATCGGTTCGGGTCTGTTCGCCGAGTTCCAAGCGCATCCCGATGAACCATCCATCGACCATGCGCTGGTCGTGATGCTGGCCTCGCTCGCGCTGCTGGCGCTGGGCATCTTCGGCCCCGGCATCGCCACCGGCCTGGTGTCCGGTGCGCCTCAGCTTGGCGCGGGCGCGATGGCCGGTGCTGCTGTCGGCGCTGTCGGCACGGGCGTCGCCATCGGTGCCGCCGCGACCGGCGTGGGCGCCGCCGTAGCCGCCGGGGCACGCATGGCGCCAGCCGCCGCGAAGCTGGCCGGTGCCGGGGCGCGTGCCGCCACCTCAGCGGCTGGCAACGCGCGGTCGGCGTTCCAGGCGGGTTCCACCGCTGCGGGCGGCGGGGCCAAAGGCGCGGCGGCTGGCCTTGGCAATGTCGCCAAGACCAGCGCACAGGCCGCCAGCCGCCGCGTCGCTTCTGGTGCTTCCGCAGCAGGGCAGAAGATGACCAGTTCCTTTCGTGCCGGCTGGAACGGATCTTCGGACGATGCCGGTGCAGCCGCGGCGGGCCAATCCGCCGCAAGCGAGGCCGCAGACGGCGCTGCCAACTCGCAGAAGCAAGAGCAACCCGCCTGGGCCAAGCGGATGCACCGCCGCCAGCAGATCACCCATGCCGCGACCACCACCGCCCACACGCTGCGCGGTGGCGACGGCGGCGGCTCAGGGCAAGGCCCGAGCCTGCGCGATTCCGATACCTGACCCTCAAGGAGAACACCCATGCGATTCAAACGACCGCAGGTGCGCTACGCCGATACGCCGCAGCCTGCCACCCCGTATCAAGCCGCCGCCCAGGTGTGGGACGAGCGTATCGGCTCGGCCCGCGTGCAGGCCAAGAACTGGCGGCTGATGGCCTTCGGCTGCCTGGTGCTCGCGCTACTGATGGCCGGTGGCCTGGTATGGCGCTCGGCGCAGTCCATCGTGACGCCTTACGTCATCGAGGTCGATCAGGCCGGACAGGTTCGCGCCGTGGGCGAGGCCGCCACGCCGTACCGGCCCGCCGATGCGCAGATCGCGCACCACCTGGCACGCTTCGTCAGCCTGGTGCGCTCGCTGTCCATCGACCCCATCGTCGTGCGGCAAAACTGGCTCGATGCCTACGACTACACCACCGACCGGGGCGCGGCCGTGCTCAACGACTACGCCCGCACCAATGATCCATTCGCTCGCATCGGCAAGGAATCGGTGACGGTGCAGATCACCAGCGTGGTGCGTGCCAGCGACACGTCTTTCAACGTGCGCTGGACGGAGCAACGGTTCGTCAATGGCGCACCCGCTGGCACCGAACGCTGGAACGCCGTGCTTTCCACCGTCCTGCAAACCCCGCGCACCGAACAGCGCCTGCGCAAGAACCCGTTGGGTATCTACGTCAACGGCCTGTCGTGGAGCCGCGAACTGGATTCTTCCGAAGGAGCCAAGCCATGAACCTGCCTTTCCGCTTTCACGCTTTGCCGTTGATCCTGCTTGCCCTCGCGGGCTGCGCCTCGCAGGGCAAGCCGCCGCCGACCATCTCACTTGATGAGTCAGTGCTGGCCCAGCCGCTGCCCGAACCGCTCGCGCCGGTGGAAGTCGTCGCCGTCCCCGAGCCGCTGGCGTTGCCGGCGCAGTTGAAGCCACTGCCGGAGGTCGATGCGGCCCCGGCTGCGCCGGAGCCAGCCGACGAGAAGGTACGTGTTTCCCGTGCCAACGCCGAGGCACGCATCGCACCCACACGCGAGGGCTACGTCAATGCTATCCAGGTGTGGCCTTTCACCGATGGTGCGCTTTATCAGGTCTATGCCTCGCCGGGGCGCGTGACCGTGGTTTCGCTCCAGCCGGGCGAGGAACTGGTGACGGTCGCCGCCGGCGATACCGTGCGCTGGATCGTGGGCGACACGTCCAGCGGCAGCAGCGACGCGCTGCGCGTTAATGTGCTGGTCAAGCCCATCCGCTCGGGCCTGAAAACCAATCTGGTCATCACCACCAGTCGGCGCACCTACCTGCTGGAGCTGACCTCAACGGAAAAGGCATGGATGGCCTCGGTATCCTGGGACTATCCACGCGACCGGATGCTGGCCTTGCAGCGCCAGTCGCAGGCGGCCAGCGCCGCCGCGCCAGTCGATACCGGCCTGGCGTTGGAGAAGATCCGCTTCCGTTACGCGGTATCGGGCAGCAACCCGCCGTGGAAGCCGCTGCGTGCCTTCGATGACGGCGAGAAGGTCTATATCCAGTTTCCGGCGGGCATTGCCCAGGGTGAGCTGCCGCCGCTGTTCGTCATCGGCGTGCAGGGCGACGGGCAACTGGTGAATTATCGTTTCCGCTCGCCGTACTACATCGTGGATCGCCTGTTCGGCGCGGCCGAACTGCGGCTGGGCGGCGATGGCGGCGACGTGGTGCGGATCGAGCGCACCGATGGCGTGGCGCGGAGGAACTGACCATGAGCCAGGATGACACTCCCGACCTCGCCGCTCCGCCGGCGGGCAAGGTGGCGCCCGAGGCTGTGGCGCTGCGTGCCCAGCCGCGTCCGGTCACGCGCCTGAACCGGCGCACGCTGGCCATCCTCGCGGGCGGCCTGTCGGTCGCCGTGCTTGGGGCCACGATCTGGTCGCTGCAACCGCATCGGCGCGGTACGGGCGAGCAAACCGAGCTTTACAACGTCGATCGCGTCTCGAAGTCCGAAGGGCTGGATGCGCTACCGACGGACTACTCGAAGCTGCCGCCAGCCTTGCCGCACGATGTACCCGAGCTGGGGCCGCCGCTGCCGGGCGACCTCGGCCCGGCCATCGTGAAGTCGCAGCAGCCGGTGACAGCCGCCTACGCGGCTCCCGGCCACGACCCGAACGATGCGCTGCGCAAGGAAGCCGAAGCTGCCGCAGCATCGTCCGTGTTCTTCCGCTCGGGTGCGCAGGCGGCCGCGCCGGTCGCGCAGTCGCAGGCCGCCACCGCGCCGGGCTTCGCCGCCAATGCGGCGTTCGACCCGATGGCCGCCGGGCCGGCCTCGACGGCGGCCCAGCCTGCCGATCCGACCGCCGTGCAGAACCGGCAAGACCAGAAGGAGGCTTTCCTGAAAGGCGGCTCTACGGAAACCCGCAATTCCGGCAACCTGACCCTGCCGGCTTCGCCGTATCAGGTCATGGCCGGAACGGTGGTTGCCGGAGCGCTGGTGACGGGCATCAAGTCGGACTTGCCCGGCGACGTGATCGCCACTGTGACAGAGCCGGTCTATGACACGGCCACCGGGCGTTTCCTGCTGATCCCGCAGGGTTCGCGCATCCTGGGCAAATACAACAGCCAGGTCAGTTACGGGCAGAGCCGCGTTCAAGTCGTCTGGAATCGGATCATTCTGCCGGACACGTCTTCGTTGACGCTCGACAATCTGGCCGGCGCAGATCCGGCCGGCTATGCCGGCCTGGAAGACGATGTGGACTACCACTGGGGCCGCATCTTTGCCGGTGCGGCGCTGACGACCCTGCTGGGCGTCGGCGCCGAACTGGCCGCGCCGGAGAATCGACAAGATGGCGATCGCGTCATCATCGCCGGGCGTGACAGTTTGCAGGACACGGTGAATCAAATCGGCCAGGAAGTGACCCGGCGCAACCTCAACATCCAGCCCACCTTGACCCAACGGCCCGGCCTGCCGGTGCGGATCATCGTCAACCGCGACTTGGTGTTGCGGCCGTACCAGCCGCTGTTCTTCAATCGGGGGACTTCACGATGAGCACAACCAAGAAGCTGCGGCTGGGGCCGCTGCCCAAGACCGAAAGCGTCAAGCTCACCTTTGCCTGCCCGGCCAGTCTTAAAACCGACCTCGACCGCTACGCCGCGCTGCACGCGCAGGCGTATGGCGAGGCAGTCGATGCGGCGACGCTGATCCCGCACATGCTGGAAGCGTTCATGGCGGGGGATCGGGGATTCAGAAAAGGAGGGGCAGGCAAGGCCGCCCCGCCGAAGCCGAGTTGACGATGCGGACGCCTCTACCATCCGCCCACGATGAAAGCGCAGCCCAAGGGCTGCGCTTTCGCTTTGAGCGGTGGCTTGCGATAGGCCGGGCTATGATAGCGGTGCGACCTTGCCCGCTCCGCCGCTCCTAGGCTTGCTACCGCGAAGCGCCTATGCGGCACCTA
>NZ_BCWN01000005.1 GCF_001592225.1 Castellaniella caeni NBRC 101664
CGCAGGCGAAGGCTTCGGCCTTCGCCCAGACTCGTTCTTTAGGGATACCCATGAAAAGCCAGAAAATCCGCATCCGCCTCAAGGCGTTCGACTACAAGCTGATCGATCAGTCCGCCGCCGAGATCGTCGATACGGCCAAGCGCACTGGCGCCGTGGTTCGTGGCCCGGTGCCGCTGCCCACGCGCATCCGTCGCTATGACGTGCTGCGTTCGCCGCACGTCAACAAGACCTCGCGCGATCAGTTTGAAATGCGCACCCATCAGCGCCTGATGGACATTGTCGATCCCACCGACAAGACCGTGGACGCCCTGATGCGTCTGGACTTGCCCGCTGGCGTGGACGTCGAAATCGCGCTGCAGTAATCCGGTAGCCCGCCCCCCTGTGGGGCGTATACCTCAAGCCGCTCTGTTTGTCTAGGCAGAGCGGCTTTTGCATGTTAGAATGCAAGGCTTCGCTATCTGTATTTATGGGTAGCGTGCGCGGCGCTTGCAGTACGCGCCGTCTGGGATGGCGTTTGCAGCATCAGGGCGCCGCCCATCGAGCCCCGGCCAATCGTAGTCGGGATTTAAGCTTACGGGTTTCAATACCCCGGAGAAAACAATGTCGAATTCGACACCTACGCCCGCGGCCTGGCGCCTCGGGCTCGTGGGACGCAAGGTCGGCATGACCCGCATCTTTACCGAGGAAGGCGAGTCCATCCCGGTCACTGTGCTGGACGTGTCCAACAACCGCGTCGCCCAGGTCAAGACGCCTGAAGTCGACGGCTATGCGGCTGTGCAGCTTGCCTATGGCACGCGGCGCGCCACGCGCGTAACCAAGGCGCAAGCCGGTCATTACGCCAAAGCAGGCATCGAAGCTGGCTCCAGCCTCAAAGAATTCCGTCTCGATCCCGCCCGCGCCGCCGAATTCACGGCAGGTGCCGTGGTCGCCGTCGAGTCCGTGTTCGAAGTGGGTCAACAGGTTGACGTCACGGGCACCTCGATCGGTAAAGGCTTTGCCGGTACGATCAAGCGCCACAACTTCGGTTCGCAGCGCGCTTCGCACGGCAACTCCCGCTCGCACCGCGTGCCCGGCTCCATCGGCCAGGCGCAAGATCCGGGCCGCATCTTCCCCGGCAAACGCATGTCCGGTCACATGGGCGACGTCACCTGCACCGTGCAGAACCTGGACGTCGTGCGCGTGGACGCCGAGCGCGGTCTGCTGCTGGTCAAGGGCGCCGTCCCCGGCCACAAAGATGCCGACATCGTCGTGTGCCCTGCCGTCAAGGCAGCGCCCAAGAAAGGAGCCTAATCATGGAACTCAAGCTCCTGAACGATCAGGGTCAGTCGTCGGCCACCGTTGCCGGCAACGATGAAATTTTCGGTCGCGAATTCAACGAAGCGCTGGTTCACCAGATCGTGGTGGCCTACCAGGCCAACGCCCGCATGGGCAACCGCGCGCAAAAGAATCGCGAAACGGTCAAGCACTCCACGAAGAAGCCCTGGCGCCAGAAAGGCACCGGTCGTGCGCGCTCCGGGATGACGTCCTCGCCCATCTGGCGTGGGGGTGGTCGCGCGTTCCCGAACTCGCCCGACGAAAACTTTAGCCACAAGGTCAACAAGAAAATGTACCGCGCAGGTCTGCGCGCCATTTTCTCGCAGCTGGTGCGCGAAGACCGTCTGGCCGTGGTGGAAAGCTTCACCCTCGAAGCCCCGAAGACCAAGCTGGCTGCCGCCAAGCTGAAAGATCTGGGCATCGCCGAGTCCGTCCTCATCATCACTGATGCGCTGGACGAAAACGTCTATCTCGCGACGCGCAACCTGCCTCACGTGGCGGTCATTGAAACGCGCTACGCCGACCCGCTTTCGCTGGTGCACTACAAGAAAGTGCTGGTCACCAAGCCGGCGGTCGCCCAACTCGAGGAGTTGCTGGGATGAATGCCGAACGTCTGATGCAAGTCATTCTGGCGCCCGTGGTCACTGAAAAGGCCACGATGATCGCCGAAAAGAACAACCAGGTCGCTTTCCGCGTGATTGCCGACGCCACCAAGCCCGAAATCAAGGCCGCCGTCGAGCTGCTGTTCAAGGTCGAGGTCGAGTCCGTGCAGGTTGCCAACCGCAAGGGCAAGGAAAAGCGTTTCGGCCGTTTCATCGGTCGTCGCCGCAACGAGCGCAAGGCCTTCGTCTCCCTGAAGGCCGGCCAGGAAATCGACTTTACGGAGGTAAACTAAATGCCGCTGGTTAAAGTCAAACCGACGTCCGCTGGCCGTCGTGGCATGGTCAAGGTCGTGCACCCCGAACTGCACAAGGGCCCGGGCTATGCGCCGCTGCTCGAACAGAAAACGCGTGGCTCTGGTCGCAACAACAATGGCCACATCACGGTGCGCCATCGTGGGGGCGGTCATAAGCAGCACTACCGCGTCGTCGATTTCCGTCGCAACAAAGACGGCATCGTCGCCAAGGTAGAGCGTCTCGAATACGACCCCAACCGCACGGCCCACCTGGCCCTGCTGTGCTACGCCGATGGCGAGCGCCGTTACATCATCGCTCCGCGCGGTCTTGAAGTCGGTGCCACCGTGGTGTCCGGCGCCGAAGCCCCCATCCGCTCCGGCAACACGCTGCCCATCCGTGCCATCCCCGTGGGTGCCACGATCCACTGCATCGAAATGCAGCCGGGCAAGGGCGCCCAGATGGCCCGCTCGGCCGGCGCATCCGCCGTGCTGCTGGCCCGCGAAGGCGTCTACGCCCAGGTTCGTCTGCGCTCGGGCGAAGTGCGCCGCGTGCACATCGATTGCCGCGCCACCATCGGTGAAGTCGGCAACGGCGACCACAGCCTGCGCCAGATCGGCAAGGCCGGTGCCACGCGTTGGCGCGGTATCCGCCCGACCGTTCGTGGCGTGGTCATGAACCCGGTGGATCACCCGCACGGTGGTGGTGAAGGCCGCACAGGCGAAGGCCGCGTGCCCGTCAGTCCGTGGGGCACTCCGACGAAGGGTTATCGTACCCGTCGTAACAAGCGCACAGACAATATGATTGTCTCGCGCCGCAAGCGCAAATAAGGGGCGAACACTATGTCACGTTCGATCAAGAAAGGCCCATTCGTCGATGCGCATCTGATCAAAAAGGTCGATGCCGCCGTCGGGGGCAAAGAAAAGAAGCCGATCAAGACCTGGTCGCGTCGTTCCACCATCCTGCCCGAGTTCATCGGTCTGACGATTGCCGTGCACAATGGCCGTCAGCACGTTCCCGTGTACATCAACGAGAACATGGTCGGTCACAAGCTCGGCGAATTCGCCCTGACGCGTACCTTCAAGGGTCACGCGGCAGACAAAAAGGCCAAGAGGTAAGCCATGGAAACTACCGCAGTCATTCGCGGCGTCCATATTTCCGCTCAGAAGACCCGCCTGGTGGCGGATCTGATCCGTGGAAAATCCGTGGCGCATGCGCTCAACATCCTGACGTTCAGCCCGAAAAAGGCGGCTGGCATCCTCAAGAAAGCGCTCGAATCGGCCATCGCCAATGCCGAGCACAATGACGGTGCCGACATCGACGAACTGAAGGTCACCACCGTTTATGTGGACAAGGGCCAGTCGATGAAGCGTTTCTCGGCACGCGCCAAGGGCCGTGGCAACCGCATCGAAAAGCAGACCTGCCACATCGTGGTCAAGGTCGGGGCGTAAGGAGTCGCAATGGGACAGAAAATCCACCCAATCGGGTTCCGCCTCGCGGTCAACCACAACTGGACTTCTCGCTGGTACGCCAACGATAAGGTCTACGGCGACATGCTGGCCGAAGACATTCGTGTGCGCGAGTACCTGAAGAAGAAACTGAAATCGGCTTCGGTCGGTCGTGTCGTCATCGAACGTCCAGCCAAGAACGCCCGCATCACGGTCTACTCGGCTCGCCCGGGTGTGGTGATCGGCCGTCGCGGCGAAGACATCGAGACGCTCAAGACCGATCTGCAGCGCCTGATGGGCGTGCCCGTGCACGTCAACATCGAAGAGATCCGCAAGCCTGAAACCGACGCGCAACTGATCGCCGACTCGATTGCCCAGCAACTCGAAAAGCGCATCATGTTCCGTCGCGCCATGAAGCGTGCCATGCAAAACGCCATGCGTCTGGGTGCCCAGGGCATCAAGATCATGTCGTCGGGCCGTCTGAACGGCATCGAAATCGCGCGTACCGAATGGTATCGCGAAGGCCGTGTGCCGCTGCACACCCTGCGTGCCAACATCGACTACGGCTTCTCCGAAGCGCAGACGACGTACGGCATCATCGGCATCAAGGTCTGGGTCTACAAGGGCGACATGCTGCCCAACGGCGAAATGCCGCCGGAAACCGCTGCCCCGCGCGACGAAGAACGTCGCCCGCGCCGCCCGCGTGGTGATCGTCCGGGCCGTCCCGGCGACAACCGTGGCCGTGGCCGTGGCCCGCGCCGCGACGCCGCCTCGGCGGCACCGGCGCCTGAAGGAGAATAACCATGTTGTCACCCTCTCGCAGGAAATACCGCAAAGAGCAAAAAGGCCGCAACACCGGCCTGGCGACGCGCGGCACCAACGTGTCGTTTGGCGAGTACGGCCTGAAGTCCACCGATCGCGGCCGCCTCACGGCGCGCCAGATCGAGGCTGCCCGTCGTGCCATCAACCGCCACATCAAGCGCGGCGGCCGCATCTGGATCCGCATCTTCCCGGACAAGCCCATTTCCCAAAAGCCCGCCGAAGTCCGGATGGGTAACGGCAAGGGCAATCCAGAATTCTGGGTCGCTGAAATTCAACCTGGCAAAGTGCTGTACGAAATGGAAGGCGTGTCCGAAGAAGTCGCACGCGAAGCATTCCGTCTGGCCGCCGCCAAGCTGCCCCTGCGCACGACCTTCGTGTCGCGCCGCGTGGGCGCCTAAGGGGACCATCTATGAAAGCCAGTGAACTGCGCGAAAAAGATGCCGCCGGGCTCCAGACCGAGCTCGAGAGCCTGCTGAAGGCACACTTCAACCTGCGCATGCAGCGTGCCACTCAGCAGCTTTCCAACACCAGCCAGTTGGGCAAGGTGCGCCGCGACATCGCGCGCATCCGCACCATCATGACTGAGAACGCAGGAAAGTAATATGACTACCGAAACGCAAAAAGACACCGCGAAGCGTCAACGCACGC
Source organism: Castellaniella caeni NBRC 101664 (assembly GCF_001592225.1). GTDB lineage: Bacteria > Pseudomonadota > Gammaproteobacteria > Burkholderiales > Burkholderiaceae_B > Castellaniella > Castellaniella caeni. Next base: position 5,126 of record NZ_BCWN01000005.1, read on the forward strand.
TGACCGGCAAGGTCGTCAGCAACAAGATGGACAAGACGGTCGTCGTCAGCGTCCAGACCCGCGTCAAGCACCCCGTGCTGGGCAAGTTCGTCAACCGCACCGCGAAGTACAAGGCGCATGACGAAGCCAACCAGTACAACGAAGGCGATACCGTCGAGATCGCCGAAGGCCGTCCCATCTCCAAGCAGAAGTCCTGGACGGTGGTGCGCCTGATCGAGGCTGTGCGCATCATCTGATGCCGCCGTGTCCGGCTGGGGCTTGCGCCCTGGCTGGTCGGCCCGATTCGTGTGACCTCGCAGTACCCCAAGCCCCGCCCCGTGCGGGGTTTGTTCGTTGTGCGGCGTCCGTGGATGTCGCCTCCCGGCTGGTGACGAACGGCTTCAGGCCTGGTGAATCGGCCAAGTCCCGTGTTAGCGTAGCAGGCAGAAAAACCCCAAGAGGAGACCTGCCATGCCGATACGCCGATTGTTTCTGCCGCTGGCGGTGGTGGCCGCGCTGCTGTCCGCCTGCGCCACGCCCGCCCCGCACGATGCCGCGCGCGCCGCGCCGACCACCACCGCCGCGGCGCAGTCCGCCGCTGCCGCCTACGACTTCGACATGGACGTCTTCCATCCGGTCGTGGCCAAGCACGGCATGGTGGTCTCCGAACAGGCCCTGGCCAGCCAGGCGGGCCTCGAAACCCTCAAGGCGGGTGGCAATGCGGTGGATGCCGCCGTGGCCGTGGGCTTTGCCCTGGCGGTGGTGCTGCCCAATGCCGGCAACCTGGGCGGTGGCGGTTTCATGATGGTGCACAGCGCCCAGGATGGCCGCGACATTGCCCTCGATTTCCGCGAGACGGCGCCGGGCCGGGCGTCGCGCGACATGTATCTGGACGCCAGCGGCCAGGTGGCGGATGGCCGTTCGCTGTTCACGCACCTGGCTGTGGGCGTGCCCGGCAGTGTGGCCGGCCTCACCCATGCCCAGCAGCGCTGGGGCACGCTGCCGCTGTCGCGGGTGATGGCGCCCGCCATCCGCCTGGCCGAACGGGGCTATCCGGTCAGCCAGACCCTGGCCGAGACCCTGGCCAAGACGGCCAAGACGATGGGCCAGTGGCCGGCCACGCGCGCCATCTTCTGGCGCGATGGCGCGCCCCTCAAGGCGGGCGACCCGCTGGTGCAGAAAGACCTCGCCCGCTCGCTGCGCCTGATCGCCAGCCAGGGGGCCAGGGCTTTCTACCAGGGGCCCATCGGCCAGAAGATCGTGGCCGAAATGGCCCGGCACGGCGGCCTCATCAGCGCCCAGGATCTGGCCCGCTACCGGGTGGTCGAACGCACGCCCATCGTGGGTGAGTATCGCGGCTTTCGGGTGGTCACCATGCCGCCGCCCAGCTCGGGTGGCATTCACCTGGTGCAGATTCTCAACATGATGGAAGGCTGGCCCGTCCGCGACTGGGGCGCGGGCAGCGCGCAGACCATCCATCACATGGCTGAAGCCATGAAGCTGGCCTACGCCGACCGCTCCGAATATCTGGGTGACACCGACTTCGTCAAGGTGCCCGTGGCGGGGCTTACCTCCAAGGCCTACGCGCGCGCGCTGGCGGCCACTATCGACGCGACCCATGCCCGGCCCTCCAGCGACATTCACCCCGGCAAGCCGCAGCCCTACGAAAGCGACCAGACCACGCACTTCTCGGTGGTGGATGCCGCGGGCAACGCGGTGGCGGTCACCTATACGCTCAACACCAATTTCGGCAGTGGCATCGTGGCGGATGGCACCGGCATCCTGCTGAACAACGAAATGGACGACTTCTCCGCCAAGCCGGGCGTGGCCAACGTCTATGGACTCATTGGCGGCGAGGCCAACGCCATCCAGCCAGACAAGCGTCCCTTGTCGTCCATGACGCCCACGCTGGTGATGAAGGACGGGCAGCCCTGGCTGGTCACGGGCAGCCCGGGCGGGGCGCGCATCATCACCACCGTGCTGGAAACCGTGGTGGATGCGATCGATTTCCAGATGAACCCGGCCGAGGCCGCCGCCACCCCGCGCTTTCACCACCAGTGGTGGCCCGACCAGCTGCGCGTCGAAAAGGGCTTCAGCCCCGATACGCTGCGCCTGCTGCGCGGCTATGGCCAGCACATTGCCGTGATGCCCACGATGGGCCGCACGCAGACGGTGCAGGTGCGCGACGGGCTGCTGTATGGCGCCTCCGACCCGCGCAACCCGGATGGCGCAGCCCTGGGGTACTGAGAGAGCCCCGGGCGCAGGAGGACTTGAACTGTCGGAATGCCGATCGCTTGGAATCTGAAATAAGGGGTCAAATGATCTATTCATATAGATGACTGGATGATACAATTCGCCATCTTTCGTGGGTATTTCTATGACTTTCCTTATCGTGGGCGCCATTCTGCTGTCGATCGCAGTGGGCTACCGGACAAAAATCAACATCGGCTTTTTTGCCATCGTGTTCGCCTATCTGATCGGCGCCTACGGCATGGGCATGTCGGCTTCGCAGGTGGTGCAGTTCTGGCCAGTGAAGATTTTCTTCGTCATCCTGTCGGTGACGCTGTTCTACAACTTCGCCATGGCCAATGGGGCGCTGGAGAAGCTGGCCGGACATCTGCTATACGCCTGTCGGCATTTTCCGGCGCTGCTGCCCCTGGCCATCTTCGCCGCGTCCACCCTCATCGCCGCCCTGGGGGCGGGCTTCTACACGGTGCTGGCCTTCATGGCCCCGATGACGCTGCTGCTGTGCCAGAAAACCGGCATGAGCAAGATGATCGGCGGCATGGCGGTCAATTACGGCGCGCTGGCGGGAGCCAATTTCATGACCTCGCAAAGCGGCGTGATCTTTCGCGGCCTGATGGAAGGGGCGGGTGTGGCGCCGTCGGCGGCCTTCACCTATGCCTCGGCCATGTTCATCACCACGCTGATCCTGCCGCTGCTGGTGGTGGGCGGCTATGTGCTGGTGTTCCGGCACCGACTCAACATCCGCGTCGCCACCGAAAAGCCGGCTCCTTTCGATGCCCGGCAGAAGCAGTCGTTGTGGCTCATCATCCTGCTCATGGCACTGCTGCTGGTGTTTCCGCTGCTGCACATCCTGTTTCCGGAAAACCACAGCATCACGTACCTGAATGCCCGGGTGGACATCGCCTTCATGGCCATCATCTTCTCCGTCATCAGCCTGCTGCTGCGCCTGGCCGACGAGAAGAAGGTCGTGGCCTTCGTCCCCTGGGGCACGCTCATCATGATCTGCGGCGTGGGCATGCTCATCGAGGTGGCAATCAAGGCCGGGGTCATCAGCACGCTGTCCGACTGGGTGTCCACCACCATCCCCCTGTGGATGATTCCGCTGGCCATGTGCGTCATCGGCGCCATCATGTCCTTGTTTTCAAGCACGCTGGGCGTGGTGACGCCCGCCCTGTTTCCGGTGGTGCCCGCCATTGCAACGGCCACCGGCTACGACCCCATGATCCTGTTCGTCTGCATCGTGGTTGGGGCGCAGGCGTCCGCCATTTCGCCGTTCTCGTCGGGCGGCAGCCTGATTCTCGGCTCGGCGCCGCACGGCATGGATCAGCGGCGGCTGTTCAACGATCTGTTGTTTCGTGCCGTGCCGCTGGGGTTTGGCGCGGCGCTGCTGGCAACAGCGGTGCTGCAGGGGGTGCTGTAAATGAAGCAGGTCGATACCCATGCGCACGTATTCCGCGCCGACAGCCCCCTGGCGCCTGGCGCTCGCTACCGCCCCGCGGCGGACGCCACGCCGCAGGCCTATCTCGCGCACCTCGACCAGCACGGCTTTGAATACGGCGTGCTGATCCAGCCCAGCTTTCTGGCCTGCGACAATACGCAGATGCTGGCGGCGATCGCCGCCAATCCGCAGCGACTGAAAGGGGTGGCCGTGGTGGCCGCCGACAGCGATCCGGCGGCCCTGAAGGCGCTGGATCAGCAGGGCATCGTGGGCCTGCGCCTGAATCTGTTCGGGCAGCCGACCCCCGATCTGTCCGGCCCGGCCTGGCGCCGCCTGTTGGCGCAGGCCGAGGCGCTGGGCTGGCAGATCGAGCTGCACTGCCCCCCGCGGCTTGCCCACGGGCTGATGGCGCAGCTGCGCGATTATCAGGCGCCCGTGGTGCTGGATCACTTCGGCCGTATCGATCCCGACCAAGGCGTCCAGGATCCCGATTACCAGCGCGTGCTGGCGTTGCTCGATCCGGGCCGCCACTGGGTCAAGGTGTCGGGTTTCTACCGGCTGGGCCAGGGGCACCGGGGTGAATCCCTGGCCCAGGAGGCGCTGGCCTTGCTGCTCGATCTGGGCATGCGCGATCATCTGGTCTGGGGCAGCGACTGGCCGCACACGCAGTTTCACCAGTCGATGACGTACGAGGCCGCCGTTGCTTTCATGGCACACTTGCTGCCCGACGCTGCTTTGCGCAGCCAGATCCTGGCAGACAATGCCTGCCGCCTGTTTGGGTTTCCCGCATGACGACTTCACCCCTGCCCAGCGCCCAGACGCTGGAAAACCTCAGCATCCCGCGCTACGAGCGCGTGCGCATTGCCATCCAGCAAAGGCTGGCGCAGCAGGCCTGGGGTGTCGATCAGCCGATTCCGACCGAGCAAGAATTCGCTCGGGAATACGGTGTGTCGATCGGCACTGTGCGCAAGGCGATCGAGCGGCTGGTGGCCGATGGGCTGCTGGTCAAGCGCCAGGGCAGCGGCACGTTTCTGCGACGCCCCGATTTCAGCCATTCGCTGCTGCGCTTCTTTCGTCTGCGCGACGCCGCGGGCCAGCCTGTCTTGCCGGTGGGCGTCGTCAAGCAGGTGGCGCTGGCGGCCGGTGATGCCGTCATCAACCAGAAGCTGCAACAGCCCGAGGACGCGCGCCTGGTGCACCTGACGCGCATCCGCCTGGTGGAAAACAGCGTCGTGCTCAGCGAGCGCATCTGGCTGCCCGCCGCCTTGTTCGCCGCCCTGGCCGAGGTGCCCGCCGCCCGCTTCGGCAATCTGCTGTACCCCTTTTTTGAAGAGACCTGTCAACAGCGGGTGTTTTCCGTCGAAGAGACCCTGTCGGTTTCCTGTGACTGCACGGACGCCTACCTGGGTGTGCGCCCGCCCGATCCGGTGGTCTGCATCGAGCGGGTGGCGCACGACCTGGTCGGGCAGCCCCTCGAGTACCGGAAGTCGTACGGCTTGCCGCAGCACTTCCGCTATCAGGTCAAAATCCACTGAAAGGCGCCGGGGGCCGCGGCCCGTCCGGCACGCCAAGAGACTCATCATGTTCAAAAATATCAAGATTTCCAATACCCTGCTGACCGTCGTCCTGGCCTTCATCTGCCTGCAGGCGGTGCTGGGCGGACTGGGGTACTGGGCCCTGAATCGCGTCAACGACCGGGTGCAGACGCTCTACCAGAGCGCCATCGTGCAGACCAATACGGTCAATGCCGCCACGCTTTCCCTCATCACGGCGCGCACCGACCTCAGCCGCTACTCCACCCGGGTCGCCCAGAATCACCCGGAGCAAAACGACACCCTGCTCAATGCGCGCAAGTTGATCGCCGCCGCGGACGTTCGCATCGCCGATCTGCAAAAAGGCCTCGGGGCCGATGACGCGCGCGCCATGGCGCCGTTTCTGACGGCCTACCGGCAGTACAGCGACAACCTCAAGGGGGTCGATCGCGTCTTGTCGGCGGGCGACATGCAGGCCTACCTGAAGCAGGGCACCCAGAAGGTGCAGGACAACTACATGTCGGTGCGCGATCGCTTCGTGAGCAATGCCGAACAATTTGGGCAAAGTACCATGCAGCGCATCGAGTCGTTCTACACGCTGTTCATCGGCGCCCTGGCCGTGACGCTGCTGGTCAGTCTGCTGGCGGCCCTGGGCGTCAACGTCATGGCGCGACGCCTGATCGTGCGTCCCCTGCTGGCTGCCGCCGAGCAGTTCAAGCGGATTGCGGCGGGCGACCTGACGCGCCGGATTCACGCCGACGGACGCAACGAGATCGGCGTGCTGCTGCGCGCCTTGCAGGACATGCAGCATAGCCTGGTGGGCTTGGTGGCCCAGGTGCGCGAAGGCGTACAGGAAATCCACCTCAGCACGCAGGAAATTTCGGCGGGCAATACCGATCTGTCCAGCCGCACCGAAGAACAGGCCGCCTCGCTGCAGGAGACGGCGGCCAGCATGGAGCAGCTGTCCTCCACGGTGAAGCAGAACGCCGAGCACGCCCATCAGGCGAGCAGCACGGTGTCCGCGTCTTCCTCGGTGGCGCAGCGCGGCGGCGAGGCGGTCGAGGGCGTCATCCAGACCATGGGCGCGATTGCCGACAGCTCCGCTCACATGGCGGAAATTGTGGGCGTCATCGACAACATTGCCTTCCAGACCAACATCCTGGCGCTCAATGCCGCCGTCGAGGCGGCGCGCGCGGGCGAGCAGGGCAAAGGCTTTGCCGTGGTGGCCTCCGAGGTGCGTGCCCTGGCGCAGCGCAGCGCGGGCGCGGCCAAAGAGATCAAATCGCTGATCGACGACTCGGTGCTGAAAGTCTCCACCGGCACCCAGCAGGTCAGTCGCGCGGGCGACACGATCCGCCAGGTGGTTGATTCAGTGGCGCAAGTGACGCGCATCATGAGCGAAATCTCGACGGCATCGGCTGAACAGGCGAGCGGCATCGGGCAGATCAATACGGCGGTCTCGCAGATGGACGGCGTCACGCAGCAAAACGCGGCGCTGGTCGAGCAGGCCGCCGCTGCGGCCCAGGCCCTGCAGGATCAGGCGCAGCACCTGGCGCAGGCCGTGGCCTTGTTCAAGCTGCCCCTTCAGGCTGACGGCGTGGCGCTGCTGGCCGCTTCTTGATTTTTCAGTTCGCGGCGCAAGATCTTGCCGACGTTGCTGCGCGGCAGGTCGTCGCGGAATTCGACGAACTTGGGCACTTTGTAGCCGGTCAGCAGCTTGCGGCAGTGCGCGATGACCTCGGCCTCGGTGAGATTGGGGTCTTTGCGGATGACGTACAGCTTGACAACCTCGCCCGAATGGCCGTTGGGCACGCCGATGGCGGCGGCTTCGAGGATGCCCGGGTGCTCGATGGCGGCAGCCTCGACTTCGTTGGGATAGACGTTGAAGCCGGACACCAGAATCATGTCTTTCTTGCGATCCAGCAGAAAGACGTAGCCCTTGTCGTTCATGTAGCCGATGTCGCCGGTGAGCAACCAGCCATCGGCGTCGAAGACCTTGGCGGTTTCTTCGGGACGGTTCCAGTAGCCTGACGTCACTTGCGGGCCCTTGACGCAGATTTCGCCCGATTCGCCGATGGCCATGCTGCGGTTGTCGGTGCGCACGGCCACGTCGGTGGATGGCACGGGCAGGCCGATCGAGCCGTTGAAATCGACCTTGTCGAGCGGGTTGATGGTGACCGCGGGCGAGGTTTCCGTCAGGCCATAGGCCTGGGCGATGGGTTTGCCGGTGACCTTCAGCCAGCGCTCGGCGATGGCTTCTTGCACGGCCATGCCGCCGCCCAACGTGGTGTGCAGGCTGCTGAAATCCAGCTTGGCAAAATCGGGGTTGTTGAGCAGGGCGTTGAACAGGGTGTTGACCCCCGTGAGCGCCGTGAATTTGACGCTGCCCAGCTCTTTGACGAAACCCGGGATGTCGCGCGGGTTGACGATGAGCAGGTTGCTGGCCCCCAGCTTCATGAAGGTGAGGCAGTTGGCCGTGAGCGCGAAGATGTGATAGAGCGGCAGGGCCGTGACCACGCATTCGCGTTCGCCCGCGCAGAAGGGCTTGACCCAGCTATAGGCCTGGCAGACGTTGGCGATGAGGTTGCCGTGGCTGAGCATGGCGCCCTTGGCCACCCCGGTGGTGCCGCCCGTGTATTGCAGCGCCGCCAGGTCGTGGTGCGTGAGCTCGGGGCGCTGGTAGGATGCCCGGGCGCCCGCGGTCAGCGCATCTTTGAGCCGGAAGGCCCCGGGGATGCGCCAGGCCGGCACCATCTTTTTCACGTGGCGCACCACCAGGTCGGTGATGAGGCCCTTGGGAAACCCCAGCATCTCGCCCAGCGAGGTGACCACCACGCGTTGTACGGTGGTGCCCGGCATGGCTTCTTGCAGTGTATGGGCGAAGTTTTCGGCCACCACCACGGTGGTGGCGCCCGAGTCGGCCAGCTGGTGGTTGAGCTCGTGCGCGGTATACAGCGGGTTGGTGTTGACCACCACGGCACCCGCCATCAGCGTGCCGAACAGGCAAATGGGGTACTGCAGCAGATTGGGCATCATCAGGGCCACGCGGTCGCCCTTGGCCACCCCCTGCGTTTGCAGCCAGGCGGCGAAATGCTGGGCCCGTTGATGCACTTCGGTGTAGCTGAGGGACGCACCCATGCTGATGTACGCCGTGTTGTGGGCGTACAGCCGACAGCTTTCCTCGAAGAGATCGGCCAGGGATTGGTAGCTTGCGGCCATCTCCGTGATGTCAGCCGGCACCCCGTGCGGGTAATGTTCCAGCCAGATGCGTTCCATGGTGTGTTTCCTTATTGCAAATCGGGATCAATCAGTTGTTTGCGGATTTCTGACCCAACAGGGCCAGTTTCAGCGATTCTTGCGCTGGCGTCGAGCCCAGCCAGACTTTCAGCAGCGCGGTGGCGAAGCGCGGGTCGTTGACTTCGCCCAGCGCCTTGCCCTTGAACGTCACGGCCACCTTGCCCTGCTGGAAGACGATGTCCACCAGATCGCCCGAGGCGCCTTCGCCGCCCGTCTGCATGAAGGCTTCAAAGGCCTTGATGGTGGCGCCCATGGCGGCCAGCTCGGCTTCGCTGTTGTTGGCCTTGAGGCCGTCGTTCAGTGCGTCGGTGAGGGCCTTGCTGTTGATGTCGCGCAAGAGCGTCAGGCGCAGCAGCTGCGGCTCGCTGCTCTTCAGGATGGCCTCCACGTCGTGCGTGGGCTGCGGGCGGTAAAGCGCCGCCACATAGATGTGGAAGACAAAGCGTTGGCGCAGGCCCGCGCCATTGAGCACCAGGGCCTGGCCATCGACGGTCTGCTGCTCGGGGACGTTGACGGTGCCGACGGTGACCGCTTGGGCTGCGGGGCTCAGGCCCAGGGCCGCGCCGGCCAATGTCAGGGCCAGCAGCGTTTCGCGCATGGCTGTCGTGGCGCGTTGCCGTGTGTTGCCGCGCTTGTCCTGGCGGACGCTGGCGGCCGGGCGGCGTGGCAAGGCATTGAAAATGACCGATGGAAGGCGGAATGTCATGTGGGGTCTCCTGCCGCGCCGTGGCGCAGCTTGTGTTGTTTGTACCAGGCCTTGTCGGCCAGATAGAGCGTGCGTTGCACTTCGGTATGCACCGTGCCGTCCGGGCCCTTGAGCTCGACGGGGTAGGTGCGCTCGGTTTCGTGGTCGCGCCGCAGGGCCTCGCGGATGTCCCGCAGTTCGGCTTCCGACAGGCGGAAGTCCGCCGTCAATGTGTGGAAGGCGGGCTTGCGGTAGCGGATGGTGGCGGCCTTGTCCCAGACGATGACGTCGCTGCCGAGCCGCGCCATCAGCATGCCGGCGTGCACGCCGTCCGTGACGGCAAACAGCGAGCCGCCATAGATGGAGCCCACCAGGTTGCGCGTGCGCCGGGTCAGCGCCAGGCGCACGCGGATGTGCAGCAAGTCAGGCGCGACGAAGACCACCCGGCCGCCGGTTGCCCGGAAGGCCGGGTGGAGATTGAAGCCCATGCGCATGGCACGGGCCGCCCATCGTGGCGACAGGCGGGATAACTGCGACAGCTTCATGCCCGTGTCCTGCCCTTTATCGACCAGACGGCATTTGCCGACTTGGCGCCGACCCGCGCGGCCAGAGCCGATCGGGTTGAATACAAGCTGCCGGGCTTGGGGCAGGCCGAGGATGCCGCATTCGAGCCTGGCCAAAACCGCAGCGGGCAAAACACAGGGTTCACAGCGTCTCCTGCTCAGAAACGATGCGAGAACTGCACGCCGATCAGGTCGGCGCTGCTGTCGTAGGTGCCCTTCAGCGTGCCGGCCGAGCTGTCCGCCGAGTGGTTGTTCACCGAGGTGCTCTTGACGAACAGGTGGGCATAGCCGACGTCGATGCTGGTGTTCTTGCTGAAGTTGTACTTCGCGCCCAGCGACACCCAGTAGCGGTCATTGTCCGGCAGCGCGGAGGGACGGTAGGCATCGCTTTGCACCGGCGATTGATCCCAGGCCACGCCGCCCTTGAACGTCCAGCTGTCGCTGTAGCGGTAGTGCGCGCCCAGGGCCACGCGCCAGGCATCCTTGAAGCGCAGATCGAGCTCGGCATCCGGCACGCCGCTGTTCTTGATCTTCAGCTCGGGGATGCTGCTCCAGCCCGTCCACGAGACGTCGCCCAGCAGCGTCCAGCGATCGTTCAGGTTATGGACGACGCTGAAGATGGCCGTGTCGGGCAGTTCGATGGAGGCGTCGGCGCTATGCGAGCCGAGGATCCCCTGGGCCTGCAGGCCGCCTAGAATCGTGGCGTTGGCGACATCCCTATTGCTGATTTTTGTCGTCCCATCCGCGTCGATTTTGACCTTGGATCGGTAGGACAGACCCAGCCGTGTATCTGGGGTCGCTTGCCAGAGAACGCCTGCGTTCCAGCCCCAGCCGTCGCCGTCGGCCTTGACCTTGGCATTGAGATCACCCATGTAGGTGCCTGCTCCCGGCATCGGGGCCGGCACGCGAACGGCCTGCGCTTTACGGTAGTCGGCGTTCAGCTGCATCCAGTTCAGGCCGACGCCGAAAGACAGGGTGTCAGTGGCCTTGAAGGCAATGGACGGATTGACGTTGATGCTTTCAATCGAGAATTTTTCCGAGTGATAGCGTCCAGCCCAGCCTTTTTCGTAGTCTGTCATCAGGCCAAACGGCGCGCCGATGCCCAGGCCCAGCCATACCTTGGGATTCACTTCCCAGGTGAAGTAGGCGTTGGGGACGACGCCCCAGGATCCCGCGTTGCCTCCGTCAGAGCCGCCCGAAGGTTGGCCGGAGAGGGCCGGGACACCGTTGTTTCCCTTGGTCGTGCCGTCATTCGAAAACTCGAAATTCGGCTTGATGGCCACCACGCCCGCGCTGGCGTTCATGCCGGGCAGCAGCGTCATGCCGGCCGGGTTGAAGAACACGGTGCTGGCGTCCTCGGCGATGGCCGCCGAGCCCGCGAAGGCGCTGCCGATGCCGCTGGCGTTCTGTTCCAGCAGCTGGAAGCCCGCGGCATGGGCCACGCCCACACTGCCCAGGCCCAGGATCAGGGCCGACAGGGTCTTGATCGGGTGATGCGATTTCATAGGTTCTCCTCCAGTGATGAGTGTCGGGGCTTGTTCGTCCGAGAAATTCAGGCGCGCAAAGACCCCTGCCGCACCCGGTGGGGCGGCGTTCAAGGCATACAGAAGCCCGCACGGCGCTCGTGAGCGCAGTGTCTGGGTGTTTTCAGAAAGACGCCGGGATCAGACCGGCATGAGCGGGGGATCAGCCATCATTTGGTGTCATGAATGCCCCCCTGAGAAGATGAAGACGTGTGGTGGTCGGTGGCCGCCCGCGCGGAGGCTCCGGCCGGTGCGTGCGCCTGCCCGGCGGGCAGGGCGGAAAGCTGGGTGGGCAGCGGCGCGCGCAGCCCGCCCAGCAAAAATGTCATCAAACGGTTGAGCAGTTCTTCGGCGTTGATGCTGGTGTCGCCTTGCAGGTTCATGACCTGGCTGGAGGACTCGGCCCCCATGATGGCGTAGGCCGTGGCCCCCAGCATGAAGTGGAAGCGCCAGACGATCTCGGCTTCGGGCACGCCGGGCAGCGACGTCAGCAGGGCACGGGTGAAGCGGTGGGCCACGACGGAGCGCTCGGCCTCGAACAGGGCGGTGATGGCCCCGTTGGGGTCGGACAGGTTGCTGCTTTGCAGCGGCATGAAGGCGCGCCGTTCGGCCCCCGCGCTGCAGGCGTGGCGCACGAGCGGGCCGAAGTAGGCCTCGACGATGGCCGATGGTTTCAGGGGCTGGCCCCCGGCCTGGGTCTCGAGGTCGTCGAGGATGCGCAGGCGTTCGTCGTTGAGGGCGTCCAGCCGACGCTGGAAAACCGCTTCAATCAGGGCGTCTTTGGAACCAAAATGATAATTGACCGCCGACAGGTTGACCTGCGCCGTCTTGGTGATCTGGCGCATGGATGTCTTGTCGTGCCCTTGCTCTGCGAACAGGCGTTCTGCGGCATCGAGAATGGCATCACGGGTGAGGGAGGAGCGGGAAAGTGTCATGTCTGATTCAAACGTTTGTTTTAAAACTATACACAATCCGTTGGCAAACGGTATACGTGTTAGCCCTAGGACGGGTGGTATCCGTCAACGATTTGATGCTTTTCTTGGGGATTCAGAGCGCAAAGGATACACTTTCGAAGTTCGTTTCAAAGTGATATAGAGGAGCACGATGGCGTCTGTTCGGCAGCTGCTGGTGATCTCGACCCTGGTCATTGCCTGCATCCTCGTCGGGATGCTGGCGGTCGGCACCCGAATGATGGATCGGCAGCTCGATGGCCAGCTGCAGATCGACGGCGACAATGCCGTCGCCACGCTGGCCCTGCTGGTCAGTGTGCAGCCCGATGCCGCCGCGCGGGCCCGCGTGCTTGCGGCCGCCTTCCAGCAGGGGCGCTTTGCCGCGCTCGCGCTGCGGGGGGATGACGACACCGTGGCGTTCGAGGCCCGCCGCCTGTCGCCCGGCGTGGCCGGAGCGCCCAGCGGCCTGATGGCCTGGGCCGACATCCAGCCGCACCAGGCCCAGCGGCAGATAGCGGGGGTGGGGCGCCTGTCCCTGGTGCTCGATCCCACGCCCGCGCGCGAGGCCTTGTGGGCCCACGTGGCGCAGTGGCTGTGGCTGGCCCTGGGCATCGCCGCCTTCTGGGCGCTGTTTTTGGCCGCGTTGCTGGCACGCCTGCGCAAGGCGCTGGCCGAGACCCCCGCCGCCGAAGGCCCCGAGATCAAGGTCACGCAAACGCACGGCGATGAAAACGCCGAGCTGCTCGACGAAGTGCGCGAGCGGGTGGCGCCCTCGATGGGCGAACAGATGGCGCGCATCGAGCAGCTGGAAATCGAACTCAACCGCGATCCGGTCACCGGCCTGGCCAACCGCGTCTATTTTCTCAACGAACTCAAGCGCGTCTTGCGCGACGACACCCGCCAGGGGGCCGTCAGCGGCTATGTGCTTCTGGTGCGCCAGCGCGACATGGCGCGTCTGCAAAATCAAAGCGATCGCCAAGAAATGGACGATTGGCTGCGTCTGCTGGGCAGTCGCCTCACCGAAGTGCTGGCGGGCTTTCCCCAGGCCCGCGCCATGGCGGCGCGCCTGAACGGCGCTGATTTCGTGGTGCTGTTTCCCGTGGGCGGCGGGCCCGAGGTCATGCGCCCGGTGCAGCGCCTGCACGAACTCTTCGAGACATTGCGCGTCAAGCTCGACAGCCACAATCTGTCGCGCTGGGCCTTTGCGCTGACGGACTACACGGCGCAGTGCACGCCCAAAGACGTGCTGACGCGCCTCGACCTGGCCCTGATGTGCGCCGAGAGCGCCGGGCACTCCGAGGTCGAGTTCCTGTCGCACGCCGACCGCGAGACGGGCGAGCTGCGCATGGGCGAGGCTTCCTGGCGCACGCTGATCTCGCAGGCGCTCGACCACGACCGCCTGTCGCTGGACGTGCGCGCCGTGCGCTACGAGGGCGATGACATCGCGCAGCGCTACGAGGCTTCGCTCAGCCTGCAGGAAGACGACCCCGCGCAGCCGCCGCTTTCGGGCTATCTCTTCATGCCGCCCGCCGCGCGCCTGGGCCTGTCGTCCGATTGCGACATGCGCGCCCTGGCCCTGGCCCTGAGCTGGCTGGGCGAGCACGAAGGCGTGCTGGTCGTGCGCATGTCGATGTCCTCGATCCTGGATTCCCAGTATCTGGACGAGGTGCGCCGCGTGGCCGACTTCGCCGATCCCGAGCTTTTGCGGCGCGTGGTGGTCGAACTCGACGCCTATGGCCTGAGCCGCCACTTCGAGGCCTTCAAGGTCTTTGCCCAGGGGCTCATTCAGCTGGGCATTGCGGTGGGCCTGCGCGGGCTCGATCAGCAGCCCGATGCCTTGCGCAAGATCCACGAGGTCGATTTCGCCTATGTGAAGCTGGGGGGCGCCTTCGTGCGCGAGCTGCTGTCCAGCCCCGGCGGGGTGCAGATGATGGTGGCGGTCACTGAAACAGCCATCGGCATGGGCATGCGGGTCTATGTGGATGATGCCGACGATGAGGCCACCCGGCAGATGGTCATTGAATACGGCGGCCTGCCGCGCCTGCAACAGGGCGGGTGACTTTTTGCTTGCTTTCCATATCACGACATGCCTATAATGTCGATCTTGGCCTAACTACCTAGTGGGTAGTATTCATCAGGGATGCCGCAGGGCTTCTTTTGTTGCCAGCCACCGGGTCGGGTCAAGTTGGTAATCTCGTTTATGTGCAAAGTCTTTGCACAAACAGGAATTTCAACCCAGAGCTTGTGCGCCGTCAGTGCGCCGGGCTTGACGGGACCAAAACTGGCTGCGTAGCTGAAGGTCGGTCTGACCAAGACCATTCCTTGGGCCTCGTTGTTAAGTTGGAACAGGAAAAATCATGATCCAAATGCAGACCACGCTGGACGTGGCCGACAACACAGGTGCACGCTCTGTCATGTGCATCAAGGTGTTGGGCGGCTCCAAGCGCCGCTATGCCGCCATTGGCGACATCATCAAGGTGTCCGTCAAAGACGCAGCACCCCGCGGGCGCGTGAAAAAAGGCGAAATCTACAACGCCGTGGTGGTGCGTACCGCCAAGGGCGTGCGCCGTAAAGATGGTTCGTTGATCCGCTTTGGCGGCAACGCGGCCGTGTTGCTCAACGCCAAACTCGAGCCCATTGGCACGCGTATCTTCGGACCGGTCACGCGCGAACTGCGTACCGAGAAGTTCATGAAGATCGTGTCCCTGGCGCCCGAAGTGCTGTAAGGAGCAGATCATGCAAAACATTCGCAAAGGCGACGAAGTCATTGTCCTCAGCGGCCGCGATCGCAGCCGTCGCGGCACCGTCATCGCGCGCGTCGATGACGACCACGTGCTGGTCGAGGGCATCAACGTCGTCAAGAAGCACAGCCGTGGCAACCCCATGGCGGGCGTGCCCGGCGGCATCGTCGACAAGACCCTGCCCATCCACATCTCCAATGTGGCGATCTTCAATCCCGAAACCGGCAAGGGCGACCGCGTAGGCGTCAAGGTGGTTGACGGAGCCAAGGTCCGCATTTTCCGCTCCAACGGCGCTGTCGTTGGCGCGAAGGCATAAGGGGCGCAACAAATGGCTCGTTTACAAGATTTCTATCGCACCAAGGTCGCTGCCGACCTGCAAGCCAAGTTCGGCTACAAGTCGGTCATGGAAGTGCCGCGCATCACCAAGATCACGCTCAACATGGGTGTGTCCGAGGCCGTTGCCGACAAAAAGATCATCGAAAACGCCGTGGGCGATCTCACCAAGATCGCTGGTCAGAAACCCGTGATCACCAAGACCCGCAAAGCTATCGCGGGCTTCAAGATCCGTGAAGACTACCCGATCGGCTGCATGGTCACCCTGCGCGGCCAGCGCATGTACGAATTCCTCGATCGTCTGATCTCCATCGCCCTGCCGCGCGTGCGCGACTTCCGTGGTGTGTCCGGTCGTGCCTTCGATGGCCGTGGCAACTACAACATCGGCGTGAAAGAACAGATCATCTTCCCCGAAATCGAATACGACAAGATCGATGCCGTGCGCGGGATGAACATCAGCATCACGACCACCGCAAAGACCGACGAGGAAGCCAAGGCGCTCTTGAGCGCATTCAGCTTCCCCTTCCGCAACTAAGGGGCTGACGTGGCAAAACTTTCCCTCATCAATCGCGATATCAAGCGCGCCAAGCTGGCCGAGAAATTCTCCGCCAAGCGCGCGGCACTGAAGGCCGTCATTGCCGATCAGTCCAAATCCGACGAAGAACGCTATCAGGCTCGCCTCGCTTTGCAAGCGCTGCCGCGCAACGCCAACCCCACCCGCCAGCGCAACCGCTGCGTGGTCACGGGTCGCCCGCGCGGTGTGTTCAGCAAGTTTGGGCTGACGCGCCACAAACTGCGTGAAATGGCCATGCGCGGCGAAGTGCCGGGCATGACCAAGGCCAGCTGGTAGGAGAATTACACATGAGCATGAGCGATCCCATCGCCGATATGCTGACCCGCCTGCGCAATGCGCAAATGGTCAACAAGACGTCGGTTTCCATGCCCTCCTCGAAGCTGAAGGCTGCCATCGCAGCCGTGCTCAAGGATGAAGGCTACATTGAAGATTTCCGCGTGGCCGGCGAACAAGCCAAGCCGCAGCTCGAAATCACCCTGAAATACTACGCCGGCCGTCCGGTCATCGAGCGCATCGACCGCGTCTCGCGTCCCGGCCTGCGCATCTACAAGGGCAGCAATCACATTCCTCAGGTCATGAACGGCCTGGGCGTGGCGATTGTCTCCACCCCCCGTGGCGTCATGACGGACCGCAAGGCCCGCGCCAACGGTGTGGGCGGCGAAGTGCTCTGCTACGTGGCATAAGGGGGTAACAGACATGTCACGTATCGCTAAATACCCCGTCGCGCTGCCCAAGGGCGTCGAAGCCACCATCAGCGCCGGTCAGATCGTCGTCAAGGGCCCGCTGGGCACCCTGACGCAAGCCCTGAGCGGCAACGTCCGCGTGGCCCAGGAAGACGGTCAGCTCACGTTTGCCGTCGCCAACGATTCCCGCGAGGCCAATGCCATGTCGGGCACCACGCGCGCGCTGGTCAACAACATGGTCACGGGCGTGAGCCAGGGCTTCGAGCGCCGTCTCACCCTGGTTGGCGTGGGTTTCCGTGCCCAGGTGCAAGGCAATGCGCTGAAACTGCAACTTGGTTTTTCGCACGACATCCTGCACGACATCCCCGCCGGGATCAAGATCGAGTGCCCGTCCCAGACTGAAGTCGTGGTCAAGGGCGCCGACAAGCAGGCTGTCGGTCAGGTGGCCGCCGAGATCCGTGCCTACCGTCAACCCGAGCCCTACAAGGGCAAGGGCGTACGGTACGCGGACGAGCGCGTCATCCTGAAGGAAACCAAGAAGAAATAAGCGCGCAGGCAAGGACGAATCATGGATAAGAAACTCTCCCGTTTGCGTCGTGCTGCGGCCACCCGCCGCAAGATTCACGAACTGCGTGTGCACCGCCTGTCGGTGTACCGCACGAATCTGCACATCTACGCCAACATCATCTCCCCGGAAGGCGATCGGGTTCTGGTCAGCGCCTCGACGCTCGAGCCCGAAGTCCGCAAGGAACTCGCCAGCCAGCAGGCCAACGGCGGCAACGCCGCCGCGGCCAGCCTGGTCGGCAAGCGTGTGGCCGAGAAGGCCAAGGCTGCCGGTATCGAACTCGTCGCTTTCGACCGTTCGGGCTTCCGTTACCATGGCCGCGTCAAGGCGCTGGCCGAAGCCGCGCGTGAAGCCGGCTTGAAGTTCTAAGGGAATCACATGGCTAAAGCACAAGGCAAGCACGCCGCCGAGCAGGAACGCGACGACGGCATGCGCGAAAAAATGATCGCGGTCAACCGCGTCAGCAAAGTCGTCAAGGGTGGTCGCACCATGAGCTTCGCTGCGCTGACCGTGGTGGGCGATGGCGATGGTCGCATCGGCATGGGCAAGGGCAAGGCACGCGAAGTGCCGGTCGCGGTTCAAAAGGCAATGGAACAGGCCCGTCGCGGCCTGGTCAAGGTTGCCCTGAAGAACGGCACGCTGCACCACACGGTGGTGGGCAAGCATGGCGCCTCCACGGTGCTGATCTCGCCCGCTGCGGAAGGTACTGGCGTCATCGCCGGCGGCCCGATGCGCGCCATCTTTGAAGTCATGGGTGTGCGCAACGTCGTGGCCAAGAGCCTCGGTTCGAGCAACCCCTACAACATGGTGCGCGCCACGCTCAACGGCCTGCGCGCCTGCTCCACCCCGTCGGAAATCGCTGCCAAGCGCGGCAAGACCGTCGAAGAAATCCTGGGGTAAGACATGGCACAGAAGCAAATCAAAGTCACGCTCGTGCGCTCTGTCATCGGCACGCACAAGTCTCACCGCGCCACCGTGCGTGGTCTGGGCTTGGGCAAGGTCAACAGCAGCCGCGTCCTGATCGATACTCCCGAGGTGCGTGGGATGATCCGCAAGGTGGATTATCTCGTCACCGTCTCGGAAGCCTGAAGAAAGGAATTCAGATGTCCGTTACTCAACTGAATACACTCGCGCCCGCCGAAGGTGCCAAGCGTCCCCGCCGTCGCGTGGGTCGTGG
The DNA here is from genome assembly GCF_001592225.1 of Castellaniella caeni NBRC 101664. Lineage (GTDB taxonomy): Bacteria > Pseudomonadota > Gammaproteobacteria > Burkholderiales > Burkholderiaceae_B > Castellaniella > Castellaniella caeni. The sequence continues at coordinate 23,413 of NZ_BCWN01000005.1, forward strand.
CATCGGTTCGGGCCTGGGCAAGACCGCGGGCCGCGGCCACAAGGGCCAGAAGTCGCGCGCAGGCGGCTTCCACAAGGTCGGCTTTGAAGGCGGTCAAATGCCGCTGCAGCGCCGCCTGCCCAAGCGCGGTTTCACGCCGCTGGGCCGTCACCTGTACGCCGAAGTCCGCCTGTCCGACCTGCAAGCGCTGCCCGTCGATGAAATCGACGTGCAAGTGCTCAAGGCCGCCGGCGTCGTGGGCGAAATGGTGCGCTATGCCAAGGTCATCAAGACCGGCGAACTCACCCGCAAGGTGTCGCTCAAGGGCATCACCGCCACGGCGGGCGCGCGTGCCGTGATCGAAGCTGCTGGCGGTTCGCTGGCTTAAGGGGCAGCAGTGGCCAAAGCTCAGGCACATAAGCCCGGTGCGGGATACGGCGATCTCAAGCGCCGCATCCTGTTTCTCGTGCTGGCGCTGATCGTCTACCGCATGGGGACGCACATCCCCGTGCCCGGCATCAACCCCGACGCACTGTCCGACCTGTTCCAACAAAACCAGGGGGGTATCCTGGGCTTGTTCAACATGTTCTCGGGTGGTGCACTCGAACGCTTCTCGGTGCTGGCGCTGGGTATCATGCCGTACATTTCGGCGGCCATCATCATGCAGCTGCTGGCAGTGGTGGTGCCCAGTCTCGAAGCCATCAAGAAAGAAGGGCAGTCGGGGCAGCGCAAGATCACGCAGTACACCCGCTATGGCACGGTGTTTCTGGCACTGTTCCAGGCAGTGGGCATTTCGGTGGCACTCGAATCCCAGCCTGGCCTGGTGATCGATCCGGGGCTGATGTTCCGCTTCACCACCATCGTGACGCTGGTCACCGGCTCCATGTTCCTCATGTGGCTGGGTGAGCAGATCACCGAACGTGGCCTGGGCAATGGCATTTCCCTGCTGATCTTCGCCGGGATCGTGGCCGGCCTGCCGGGCGCGCTGGGCGGCATGCTCGATCTGGTGCGCACAGACTCGATGTCGGTGCTGTCGGTGCTGTTCATCCTGGCCCTGGTGGTCGCGGTCACCTACTTCGTCGTCTACGTCGAACGGGGCCAGCGCCGCATCACGGTCAACTATGCCAAGCGCCAGGTGGGCAACAAGCTCTACGGCGGCCAGTCCTCGCACCTGCCGCTCAAGCTGAACATGTCCGGCGTGATTCCGCCCATCTTTGCCTCGTCGATCATCCTGCTGCCCGCCACGGTGACCAGCTGGTTCTCCAGCAATCCCAACATGCGCTGGCTGGGTGATCTGGCTGCGGCGCTGTCCCCGCGCCAGCCGCTGTATGTCACCTTGTATTCGGGCCTGATCATCTTCTTCTGTTTCTTCTACACGGCGCTGGTGTTCAACAGCCGTGAGACGGCGGACAACCTGAAGAAAAGCGGTGCCTTCGTGCCCGGGATTCGTCCCGGCGAGCAGACGGCGCGCTACATTGACAAGATTCTCATGCGGCTGACGCTGTCGGGGGCCATCTATGTCACTTTGGTGTGTCTGTTGCCCGAACTGATGCAGATGCGCTGGAACGTGCCGTTCTACTTTGGCGGCACCTCGCTGCTGATCATCGTCGTCGTCGCCATGGATTTCATGGCCCAGGCACAGGCCTACATGATGTCTCAACAGTACGATTCGTTGCTCAAGAAGGCGAACTTCAAGGGTGCGGGTCTTCCAATGCGCTAAAGAATCATGTCCAAGGACGACGTCATCCAGATGCAAGGGGAGGTCATCGAGAACCTGCCCAACGCAACGTTTCGTGTCAAGCTTGAAAACGGCCACATGGTGCTGGGCCATATTTCCGGCAAGATGCGTATGCACTATATCCGGATCCTTCCGGGCGACAAGGTCACAGTGGAGCTCACGCCCTATGACCTGTCGCGCGCCAGGATAGTTTTCCGCTCCAAATAAGCGGCCGGTCAAAACCAGGAGAATCCCATGAAGGTAATGGCATCGGTAAAGCGGATCTGCCGCAACTGCAAAATCATCAAACGTCACGGCGTGGTGCGAGTCATCTGCACCGACCCGCGTCACAAGCAACGCCAAGGCTAAGGCCGGGCATCACGGATTTCACGAGGAACAGTCATGGCCCGTATTGCTGGCATCAATATTCCGCCGCATCAACACACCGAAATTGGCTTGACCGCCATTTTCGGCATCGGACGCGCTCGTGCCCGCAAGATTTGCGAAGCGACAGGTATCGAGTATTCCAAGAAGATCAAAGATCTTTCCGACGCTGAACTGGAAAAGATCCGCGAGCAAGTGCATTCTTTCACGGTTGAAGGCGACCTGCGCCGTGAAGTGCAGCTGTCGATCAAGCGCTTGATCGACCTGGGCACGTACCGTGGCATGCGCCACAAGCGCGGCCTGCCGGTGCGTGGTCAACGTACCCGCACGAATGCGCGTACCCGCAAGGGCCCGCGTCGCGCAGCAGCGTCCCTGAAGAAATAATTAAGGAATCACCATGGCGAAAGCACAAGCCGGCGCCACTCGCGTCCGCAAGAAAGTCAAGAAGAACGTGTCCGACGGGATTGCTCACGTCCACGCGTCCTTCAACAACACCATCATCACCATCACCGACCGCCAGGGCAATGCCCTGTCGTGGGCCACTTCGGGTGGCGCCGGCTTCAAGGGTTCGCGCAAATCGACCCCGTTCGCCGCTCAGGTGGCTGCTGAATCCGCTGGCCGCGTGGCCCAGGAATACGGCATCAAGACGCTCGAAGTGCGTATCAAGGGCCCGGGCCCGGGCCGCGAATCTTCGGTGCGCGCCCTGAATGCCCTGGGGATCAAGATCTCCAGCATTTCCGACATCACGCCGGTGCCGCACAACGGCTGCCGTCCGCCCAAGCGCCGTCGCATCTAAGGGGATCATCTTGGCTCGTTATACTGGACCCAAATGCAAGCTTTCGCGTCGCGAAGGCACCGACCTGTTCCTGAAGAGCGCCCGCCGCTCGCTGGACTCCAAATGCAAGCTCGAATCCAAGCCCGGCCAGCATGGCCGCACCTCGGGTTCGCGCACCTCCGACTTCGGTCTGCAGCTGCGTGAAAAGCAAAAGCTCAAGCGCATGTACGGCGTGCTGGAAAAGCAGTTCCGCCGCTACTTCGAAGAGGCCGATCGCCGCCGTGGCAACACCGGTGAGACCCTCATCCAGCTGCTCGAATCGCGCCTGGACAACGTCGTCTACCGCATGGGCTTTGGCTCGACGCGCGCCGAAGCGCGCCAGCTGGTGAACCACCGCGCCATCGAAATCAACGGCCACACCGCCGACATCGCCTCCATCATCGTGAAGGCGGGCGACGTGGTTGCCGTGCGCGAAAAGGCCAAGAACCAGATTCGCATCAAAGAATCGTTCGAGCTGGCTTCCGGCAATGGTCTGCCCCAGTGGGTGGAAGTCGATGCCGCCAAGCTGTCGGGTGTCTACAAGCAGGCCCCCGATCGTGCCGACGTGGCGCACGACGTCAACGAATCGATGGTCGTGGAATTGTATTCCCGCTAAGCGATCGCGCTGGTTTCACTCAGCCCACCTCTGGCTTTGCGGCCAGGTGGGCTGTGGTCATTCTCCGGCCTGGCCGGTTTTATTCCCATCAGCCTTATCGGTGTAACGAGCCGAGGGTATTGAAAAGGAACATTCATGTCTGCACAAGGTTTTCTCAAGCCCCGCACCATCACGGTCGAGTCCGTGGGCCCCTACCACGCCAAGGTCGTCATGGAACCTTTCGAGCGTGGCTATGGCCACACGCTGGGCAATGCGCTGCGCCGCATCCTGCTGTCGTCCATGACCGGCTATGCTCCCACCGAGGTGCAGATCGTCGGCGTGGTGCACGAATACTCCACCATCGCGGGTGTGCGCGAAGACGTGGTCGATATCCTGCTCAACCTCAAGGGCGTGGTGTTCAAGCTGCACAACCGTGAAGAAGTCACGTTGCAGCTGAACAAGCAAGGCCCGGGCGAGGTGCGCGCGCGCGACATCGATCTGCCGCACGACGTCGAGATCATCAACCCCGACCACCTCATCGCCACGCTGACCGACACGGGCCGCATCGAGATGCAGATCAAGGTCGAGCAAGGCCGCGGCTATGTGCCGGGCAACGTGCGCGCCCTGGTGGACGACCGCTCGGCCACCATCGGCCAGATCGTGCTGGATGCCTCGTTCAGCCCCGTGCGCCGCGTCAGCTACGCCGTGGAAAACGCTCGCGTCGAACAGCGCACCGACCTCGACAAGCTGGTGCTGGACGTGGAAACCAACGGCGTCATCAGCCCCGAAGAAGCCGTGCGCCAATCGGCCCGCATCCTGATGGATCAGGTGGCGGTGTTCGTGTCGCTGGCCGACAAGGACGCTGGCCAGCTCACCACCAGCACGCCGCTGGGCGGCCAGTCGGCCCCCATCGACCCGGTGCTGCTGCGCCCGGTGGACGACCTCGAACTCACCGTGCGTTCGGCCAACTGCCTGAAGGCCGAAAACATCTACTACATCGGCGATCTCATTCAGCGTACCGAAAACGAGCTGCTCAAGACCCCCAATCTGGGTCGCAAGTCGCTCAACGAGATCAAGGAAGTGCTGGCTGCACGTGGCCTCACCTTGGGCATGAAGCTCGAGAACTGGCCGCCCGTGGGGCTTGAGCGCCCCTGATGTCAGCCGCCTGGCGGCCCCTGGTCTTGCTGGCTGGGGGCCGCCAGGCGATCGCGGCCCCTGTCTGGCTGCGTGGTAAAATACCGCGCCTGTCCATCTGGACGGCGATCATCAACCCATCCGGGCCGCAGCACCGGGCTTTGCCCCCGCTGATAGAAGATCCGGGTTTATAGATTCAACAAGGAAAGCAAAATGCGCCATCGTCACGGCCTACGTAAACTCAACCGCACCAGCAGCCACCGTCTGGCCATGTTCCGCAACATGGCGGTCTCGCTGCTGACGCACGAAGCCATCAAGACCACGCTGCCCAAGGCCAAAGAACTGCGCCGCATCGTCGAGCCCCTCATCACCCTGGGCAAGAACCCTACGCTGGCCAACCGCCGCCTGGCCTTTGCCCGCCTGCGCGATCGTGAACTCGTCACCAAGCTGTTCGCCGATATTGGCCCGCGCTTTGCCGCGCGCAACGGTGGCTACACGCGTATCCTGAAGATGGGCTTTCGCCAGGGCGACAACGCCCCCATGGCGTACATGGAACTGGTCGATCGCCCCGAGACCGAGTCCGCTGCCGAATAAGCACGCATGGACGGCGCCCGTCAGGGCGCGCCAGCCTGCCGCAAAACCCCCGCATGGTGTGCCCTGCGGGGGTTTTTCTTGGACGCCATCCGCGCACAGGCTTTGACATGAGTCCTATGGAATCAGGGAAAACCCGTGTAGAATCAAACGGTTTCGTTCAGTTGAGCCTGCCATGACCAATCCTGCCGATGCGCCTGTCCCTGCCGACCCCCAACGCCCCCAGGCCGGGCCGACAGCGCCCGAAACCGCCGCCTTGCTGTGGCGCCAGGACAGGCAGCCCAGCGACACGGTGGTGGTGGCCACTACGGCGCCCGACGAGCTGCTCGCCAAGCGCATCGCCCACATTCTGGTGGAAGAATCGCTGGTGGCCTGTGCCCATGTGGGCGCCGCCGTCACCTCGATGTACTTGTGGCAGGGCAAGCTGGAAGGCACGGACGAAGTGCCGCTGACCTTCAAGACGACCGCGCAGGCCTTGCCCGCTTTGTACGCGCGCTTTGCCGAGCTGCATCCCTACGAGATCCCCGAGTTTCTCGTGCTGGGCGTGCCGGTGGGCAGCGCGGCGTATCTCAACTGGGTGGCGCAGTCCGTGCAGCCGCGGGCCTGAGACCGCACGGTGGCGCGTATGCCTGGCGGGCGGTTCAATCACCGTTCGCCTGGCCCGAAATCGGGGTGTGCCGCGCGCACGCCCCTGCTGTGAGCGAAGTATTCATGAAGACGTGGTTCTCTCTGCTGTTCCTGTTGCTCTCCCTGCTTGGGGGGGCGCACCCGGCCTGGGCTGAAGACGGGTTTCTCGACCCCGAGCAGGCCTTCGTGCTGACGGTGGCCAATCCCGACCCCAAGACGCTGGACGTGCACTACGCAATCGCCCCCGGCTATTACATGTACCAAGAGCGCTTCGAGGTCAAGGTGGAAGACGCCGATGGCCAGCTGCTGCTGTTTCGCCGCTCGGCGCTGACGCCCGACGATGTCGAGACGCGCACGCCGCGCTGGACGGCGCCCCTGTTCCTGCCCAAGGGGCAGGTGAAATACGACCCCACCTTTGAAAAGAACATGGAGGTCTTTCACGGTGGCGTCACCTTGCGCGTGCCGTTGTCGGCGGGCGCCGCCGCGCCCCTGCAGGTGAGCGTGACCGGGCAGGGCTGTTCGGATGCGGGCCTGTGCTATCCGCCCATGACACAGCAGATCGCGCTGCAGGCCCGAGGCGACGGCTACGCGGCCCAGGGCCCGTTCGTTGCGGCCCGCGTGCCCGCGCCGCAAGACGAGCAGGCTCCCGCGGGCACCACCCGCGCGGCGGAGCCTGGCGCTGGTTCCGGGCTGGACTTGCTGGCGGGTGACCGGCAGGCTGGCACAGGCACAGGCACAGGCACAGGCACAGGCACAGACACAGGTGCAGGTGCAGGTGCAGGTGCAGGTGCAGGTGCAGGTGCAGGCGCGGGCGCGGGCGCGGGCGGCGGATCGGGCGCCGGCCCGGCTTTCGCCGCGAATGGTCAGCCGGGCGCCGCCGCCGGGGCTGGCGCCCTGCTCGATCTGGGCGATACCGGTATGGCGGCCTGGCTGCACCAGGCGCCGCTGTGGCAGATTCTGGGCCTGAGCGTCGTGCTCGGGCTGCTGCTGTCTTTCACGCCGTGCGTGCTGCCCATGGTGCCCATCTTGCTGGCCGTGATCGCCGGACGGGATCACCGCACGGTGGGGCGCTTGCGCGGCCTGGGCCTGGCCGCCGTCTACGTGCTGGGCATGTCACTGGTGTATACCGCCCTGGGCGTGGCCGCGGGCCTGCTGGGGGCCGGGCTGGCCGCCTGGCTGCAGTCGCCCTGGGTGCTGGGCGCCTTTGCCGTGCTGCTGGCCCTCTTTGGCTTCGCCATGCTGGACGTCTTTACCCTGCAGGCGCCTGTCGAGCTGCAATCGCGCTTGCAGACCTGGATGCAGCGCCTGCCCGGCGGCCAGGCCGGCGGCGTGTTCCTGATGGGGATGCTCTCGGCGCTCATTGTCGGGCCCTGCGTGGCGGCGCCGCTGGCGGGCGTGCTGCTGTTCATCTCCCAGACGGGTGACGTCGTCATTGGCGGGGCGGCGCTGTTCGCCATGGCCTGGGGAGAGGGCGTTCTGCTCCTGCTGGTGGGCGCGGGGGCCGGGGCCTTGCTGCCGCGCGCCGGCGCCTGGATGACGCCGTTGAAATCAGGCTTTGGCGTGCTGCTGCTGGCCACCGCCTGGTGGATGGCGCGCCCCATCCTGGCCGATGGCGCATACGTGGCCGGCTGGGTCTTGCTGGCGCTGTGGGCCGCCTTGCTGCTCTGGGGGGCGGCGGGGGCGCGGCACACCGGACGGGGCTCAAGCGCGGACGGCGCACGGGGCGATACCTCGTCCGGACTTGCGATGGCTGGGCCCCTGCACTTGCTGACCCGCGCCGTCGCCCTGATGCTGGCCCTGTGGGGGCTGGCGCAAGGGGCTGGCCTGCTGGCGGGGGGCCACGACATGCTGCGGCCTCTGGCGCCGTTTACGCAGGCCGCATCCGGCTTTGCCGCTGTGGGCGCCGCGGTTGCGCCGGGCGTTGCCTCGGGGGCCACGGTCGGCGCTCCGGCGGCTGCCGCGAGCCCGGAGGCGATCCGGGCGCGCTTCACCCGGGTGGCTTCCGTGGCCGCGCTGGATGCCGCGCTCGCGGCCACCGACCGTCCGGTCATGCTGGATTTCTATGCCGACTGGTGCGTGTCTTGCCTGGAGATGGAGAAATTCACTTTCAGCCACCCCGAGGTGGCGGCGCGCATGGGTCAAATGCGGCTGCTGCAGGTGGACGTCACCCGCATGACGGCCGACGACAAGGCGCTATTGGCCCGGTTCGATCTCTTTGGCCCGCCGGGCATCCTGTTTTTCGATGCCCGCGGTCAGCTGCTGCCTGATGCGCGCGTGATCGGCTTCAAGAAGGCCGAGGCGTTTTTGCAGGTGCAAGAGCGCGTGCTGGGCGGCTAGTCTGTACGTTTGATTCGAGCAGGCGCTTCGAGCCGGCACGCCGTCCTGGCGAGGCGCGCACTGCCGTGATCGCCGTGCTGCCGCGAGGCTCAGGCGGATTCTTTCTTGTCGGCCTGCTCGTCGTCTTGCGTGGCAAGCGCACTGCCGGTGTCGTCGTCTTCTGGGGTGGTGCGCCGTTTTTCGATGGCGGCCCCGGCCAGGATGCCGATTTCATAGAGCAGGCACAGCGGCGTGGCGAGCAAGACCTGGCTGAGCACGTCGGGCGGCGTGACCACGGCGGCCAGGATGAAGGCACCCACGACCACGTAGCCGCGCACTTCGCGCAGTTTCTTGACAGTGACGATGCCGGTCTTGACCAGCAGCACGACGGCCACGGGCACTTCGAAGGTGACACCGAAGGCCATGAACATGGTCATGACGAAGTTGACGTAGGCCTCGATGTCTGGCGCCGGGGTGATGGAGTGCGGTGCGAAGTGCGCGATGAAGCGAAAGACCGTGTGAAAGACCACGAAGTAGCAGAAGGCCATGCCCAGCAGAAACAGGAAGGTGCTGGAAATGATGAGTGGCAGGGCCAGGCGTTGTTCGTGGCGGTAGAGCCCCGGTGCGACGAAGGCCCAGGCCTGGTAGAGCACCACGGGCAGGGCCAGCACGAAGGCCGCGAGCAGCGTGACCTTGATGGGCACCATGAAGGGTGTGATGACCCCCGTGGCGATCATGCGTGTGCCCTCGGGCAGCGAGTTGAGCATGGGCTGGGCCAGCACGTCGTAGATGGCTGAGGGCCCCGGGTAGAGGAACAGCACGACGAAGATGCCCAGGACGGCCATGACGGCCCGCAACAGGCGTGTGCGCAGTTCGATCAGGTGCGAGATGAAGGTGTCCTGGGACGAGGCGTCGGTTGCGTCGGTCATGCCGTGGGCGTCTGGCTGGATTCGGGGGAGGCGGGCTCTTGGGCGCGCGCGGGTTCGGGCTGCGCGGGTTCACCGACGCGCGGCTGGATGACGGCCGGTGTCGGGATGGTGGGCGCGGCGGGGATTTCGGGGGTCGGCGCGGACGCGGGCTGCGCTGCCGCTTCGGGCACCGGGGCACTGCGATTGGCGTCGGTCTGGCTTGCGGGCGCGCTGGATTCGGCGGCGGGGGCCGTGGCCGCCGTGGCGTGGATATCCAGCGCCTGGCGGGCCTCGTCCAGCGAGTCTTTGAGCGCCTGCGTAGGCTGGGTGACGGCGGCCTTGAGGTCGTCCACCGACGACGTCATGGACGACTGCACCGAGCGGGCGGCGTCTTCCATCTGGTTCTTGATGTCGCCGATTTCCTTGAGATCGATTTCTTTCTGGATGTCGGATTTGACTTCGTTGACGTAGCGCTGGGCACGGCCCAGCAGGTGCCCGACGGTGCGGGCAACCTTGGGCAGGCGTTCGGGGCCAATGACGATCAGCGCGATGACGCCGATGAGCATCAACTCGCTGAAGCTGACATCAAACATGGTGGCTGTGACTCAAGGACGAGGGATCAGGCGTCGGTCTTTTCGCGGGCCTGGACATCCACGGTGTTGGTGTCGTCCTGAACCTTCTGGGTGACGGCGGGTTTGCTTTCGGCTTCGTCCTGGGCGTCTTTCATCCCCTTTTTGAAGCCCTTGACGGCACCGCCGAGGTCTTCACCGATGTTGCGCAGCTTTTTGGTGCCGAAGATGAGGGCCACGATGACCAGAACGATCAGCCAGTGCCAGATGCTGAAACTACCCATGAGTGCTCCTTAGGCGGCGGGGGCCGCGCGTTTTGACCAGGGGCGTGCGCCGCCCATGATGTGAAAATGCAGGTGGTCGATTTCCTGGCCGCCTTCGGTGCCAGTATTGGCGACCAGCCGGAACCCCCCTTCGGGCAGCGGGTTGCAGCCATTGGCGAAGGCCAGCTCGGGCACGAGTTGCAGCATGCGCGCGAGCCAGGGCTGGTCGTCGGCGGTGATGCTTGCCAGCGACGCGACGTGGTGCTTGGGGATCAGCAGCAGATGCACGGGGGCGGCCGGATTGATGTCGTGAAAGGCGAGAAATTCGTCGTCTTCGTGCACGATTTTGGCCGGGATTTCGTGCCGGGCGATTTTACAGAACAGGCAATCGTGGCTCATGGGAATCAACACAGATGGGGCCGGACATCGACCCGCTCAACTTCGTATGTTGCCACAATTTTCAAGAGACTGTACTGATCTAGGCCAAGGCGCGCGCGGCCCGAGGGTTATCCCCCAAGACCGGCGCGTGGGCGGGCCTGGCCGGGTTCAGTCTTTGGGGCGGGCGGCCTTTTCCGCCAGGCCGGACAGGCCTTCGCGGCGGGCGAGTTCGGCCAGCACGTCCTCGGGGCGCAGATTGAAATGCGTGAGCGCGACCAGGCAGTGAAACCAGAGGTCGGCGGTTTCGGCCACGATGCGCTCGGGGCGCTCGTCCTTGGCGGCCATGACCAGTTCGGTGGCTTCTTCGCCGATTTTCTTCAGAAAGGCGTCGGGGCCGCGCGCGAGCAGCTTGGCCGTGTAGGAGGTGGCCGGGTCGCCACCGTGGTCGGGACGGCGGGTCGCCAGGGTGTCGGCCAGGCGGGCGAGGATGTCGGTATTGGAATCAGTCGGGGTCATGGGGATGGAAACGGGCGGTGAGCCGTCAGGGGTGCGTGTGGCCTGACCCGTAGATGGCCTGCGGGTCTTTCAGCACGGGGTCTTGCGCGACCCAGGCAGGGTCGGGGCGCGTGCGCTCGAGGCTGCGATAAAAGCAGCGTTCGCGGCCGGTATGGCAGGCGATGCCGCCCACCTGGGTGATTTTCAGCAGCAGCACGTCGCCGTCGCAATCGAGGCGGATGTCGTGCACCTGCTGGACGTGGCCAGATTCTTCGCCCTTGCGCCACAGGCGCTGGCGCGAGCGGGAAAAATAGACGGCCCGGCCCGTGCGCACGGTTTCTTGCACGGCTTCGGCGTTCATCCAGGCCATCATCAGCACGGTGCCCGTGTGCGCGTCTTGTGCGATGGCGGGGATGAGGCCTTGCGCGTCGAAACGCAGCTCGGACAGCCAGGCGGGCGCCGGTTGGGCGGGGACTTGCTGCGGGCTCATCGGCGCACCTGGATGCCCTGGGCGGCCAGATAGTCTTTGGCCTGGGCCAGCGTGTATTGGCCGAAGTGAAAGATGCTGGCGGCCAGCACGGCGCTGGCGTGGCCCTGGAGGACGCCGTCGGCCAGGTGCTGCAACGTGCCCACGCCCCCGGAGGCGATCACGGGGATGGGGACGGCATCGGACACGGCGCGCGTGAGTTCGAGGTCGAACCCCGCTTTGGTGCCGTCACGATCCATGCTGGTGAGCAGCAGTTCGCCCGCACCGAGGTCGGCCATGCGCTGCGCCCACTGCACGGCGTCGATGCCCGTGCCCTTGCGTCCGCCGTGGGTGAAGATTTCCCAGCGGGGGGGCTCGCCGTCGCCCGACACCCGGCGGGCGTCGAGCGCCACGACGATGCATTGCGAGCCGTGGTGGCTGGCGGCTTCGGCCACGAGTTCGGGGCGGGCCACGGCGGCGCTGTTGATGGAGACCTTGTCGGCCCCGGCGTCGAGCAGGCGCTGGATATCGGCCACCTGGCGCACCCCGCCGCCCACAGTGAGGGGGATGAAGACCTGGCGGGCCACGGCTTCGATGATGGGCAGGATGAGGCCGCGGTCGTCGGAGGTGGCGGTGATGTCGAGGAAGGTGAGTTCGTCAGCGCCTTGTTCGTCGTAGCGGCGGGCGATTTCGACCGGGTCGCCCGCGTCGGTGAGGTTGACGAAGTTGACGCCCTTGACCACCCGCCCCGCATTGACGTCCAGGCAGGGGATGATGCGGCAGCACAGGCCGGAGTCAGGTTGGGGGGGCGTGATGTCAGATCGGCTGGCGGGGGCCTGACTTGCCTGCGAGGAGGCGTGCGTGGGGGTCATGCCGACTGCCCGGGCTCGGCGTCCGCCGCGTCGTCGGGGTCGTCTTCGCGTTCGTCGAGCGTGTCGGCCAGCGCCTGGGCCTGGGCGAGGTCGAGCGTGCCTTCGTAGATGCTGCGCCCGAGGATGGCCCCGTCGATGCCTTCGCCCGCGACCGCGCACAAGGCGCGGATGTCGTCCAGCGAGGCCACGCCGCCGGAGGCGATGACCGGGATGCGCACCTGCTGCGCGAGGCGCACGGTGGCTTCGATGTTGACACCGCTGAGCATGCCGTCGCGCCCGATGTCGGTGTAGATGATGGCGTCGCAGCCGTAGTCTTCGAACTTGCGGGCGAGGTCGATGACGTCGTGGCGCGTGAGCTTGGACCAGCCGTCGGTGGCCACCTTGCCGTCGCGCGCGTCGAGCCCGACGATGATGTGGCCGGGAAAGGCTGAGCAGGCATCGCTGAGAAACCCAGGGTCTTTGACGGCGGCCGTGCCGATGATGACGTAGGAGATGCCGTTGTCCAGGTAGTATTCGACGGTGTCGAGGTCGCGGATGCCGCCGCCGATCTGGATGGGGATGTCTTCGTCGGTGGCATCCACGATGGCCTGGATGGCGGCGCGGTTGCGCGGCTTGCCGGCCACGGCGCCGTTGAGGTCAACCAGGTGCAGGCGGCGGGCGCCCTGGTCTACCCACTGCCTGGCCATGGCGGCGGGATCGTCGGAAAAGACGGTGGCATCGGCCAGGTCACCTTGGCGCAGGCGCACGCAGCGCCCGTCTTTGAGGTCGATGGCAGGGATCAGAAGCATGGTCGTCGTGTCAGTGCAGGAGGAACTTGAAAACGGATCCGGATGGATTCAGGGGTGCCAGCGGGCGAAGTTGCGGTACATCCGCAGGCCGGGTGCGGCGCTCTTTTCTGGGTGAAACTGTACGGCAAAAATATTGTCGGCCGCAACGCCGCAGCAAAACGGCTGGCCATAGCGGCTGGTGGCGATGATCAGGGCTGGATCGGCGGGGTCGGCGTAGTAGCTGTGTACGAAATAAAACGGGGTGTCCTGGGCGATGCCGTGCCACAGCGGGTGGGCGCGTGTCTGGGTGACGGCGTTCCAGCCCATGTGCGGCACTTTCAGGCGCATGGCCGGGCCGGGGCCTGTCGCCATCGGCTGCGCGGCGGTGTCGGGCGGCGTCGGGGCTGCGGACAGGCAGCTGGGGCCGTCGGCGACGGGGCGTTCGAAGGCGGGGCCCTGGAAGCGGCGCACGCGCCCCTGGAACAGGCCCAGGCCGGGAGTGTCGCCTTCGTCGCTGTCCTCGAAGAGCATCTGCTCGCCCACGCACACGCCCATGAGCGGCTTGCTGCGGGCGGCCTGCAGGACGGCCTCGCGCAGGCCCGAGGCGTCGAGCGTGTGCATGCAGTCGGGCATGGCGCCCTGGCCGGGAAAGACGATGCGATCCGCCGACTGGATGTCGCCCGCGCTGCGGGCGATGCGGATGGTCTGTTCGGGGGCGGCGGCTTGCAGAGCGCGCGCCACCGAGTGGAAATTGCCCATGCCGTAATCGACGATGGCGATGTGGGCCATTTAGAGCGCCCCCTTGGTGGAGGGGATGGTGCCGCCGGCGCGCGGATCGACTTCCGTGGCCATGCGCAGCGCCCGGCCGAAGGCCTTGAAGATGGTTTCACACTGATGGTGGGCGTTTTCGCCCCGCAGGTTGTCGATGTGCACGGTGGCCTGGGCGTGGTTGACGAAGCCCTGGAAGAATTCGCGCGCCAGATCGACGTCGAAGGTGCCGATGCGTGCGCGGTGGTAATCGACGAAATAGAACAGGCCCGGACGCCCGGAGAGATCGACGACCACGCGTGACAGGGCTTCGTCCAGCGGCACGTAGGCGTGCCCATAGCGGCGCAGGCCCGCCTTGTTGCCCACGGCGGCGGCAAAGGCCTGCCCCAGCGTGATGCCCACGTCTTCGACGCTGTGGTGGTCGTCGATGTGGGTGTCGCCCTGGCAGTGGATGTCGAGGTCGAACAGGCCGTGGCGGGCGATCTGGTCGAGCATGTGATCGAGAAAGGGCACGCCGGTGGCCAGCGTGCGTGCCCCGGTGCCGTCGAGGTTGATGCTGACGCGGATGCGGGTTTCCTGGGTGTTGCGTTCGATCGTGGCGGTGCGCATGACGTGAGACTGAGCCTGGTGATTAAGCGGGGTGAAGGCCGCGGGGAGGGCGGGGGCTGGCTGCCGGGTATCTGCTGCGGGGCGGCATGCGGGCGTCAGGGGTCGAGGCGCAGCGTGGCGCTGGCCGCGTGGGCGTGCAGCCCCTCGCCGGTGGCCAGCACTGCGGCGATACGCCCCAGGGTTTGCGCCCCGGCCTTGGAGACCTGGATGAGGCTGCTGCGCTTTTGAAAGTCGTAGACGCCCAGCGGAGACGAGAAGCGCGCCGTGCGCGCCGTGGGCAGCACGTGGTTGGGCCCGGCGCAGTAGTCGCCCAGGGATTCGGAACTGTAGGCGCCCAGGAAGATGGCGCCCGCGTGGCGGATGTGCGGCAACAGGGCCTGCGGGTCTTGCACCGAGAGTTCGAGGTGTTCGGGGGCGATGCGGTTGACGATCTCGCAGGCCTGCCGCAGGCTGGCCGTGTGGATGAGTGCGCCGCGCTTGGCAAGGCTGGTGCGCAGGATGTGTGCGCGCGGCTGGCCGGGCAGCAGGCGTTCGATGGCGGCGTAGACGGCATCCAGGTAGGCCGCGTCGGGGCACAGCAGGATGGCCTGGGCGAGTTCGTCGTGTTCGGCTTGCGAGAAGAGGTCGATGGCCAGCCAGTCGGCGGGCGTGCTGCCGTCGGCCAGGATGAGGATCTCGGAGGGCCCGGCGATCATGTCGATGCCCACGGTGCCGAAGACGCGGCGCTTGGCGGCGGCCACGTAGGCGTTGCCCGGGCCGACAATCTTGTCCACGGCGGGCAGCGTTTGCGTGCCGTAGGCCAGGGCGCCCACGGCCTGGGCCCCGCCGATGGCGAAGACACGATCGACCCCGCCCAGCGCGGCGGCGGCCAGCACCATGGGGTTGCGCGTGCCGCCCGGCGTGGGGGTGACCATGATGAGTTCGGGCACGCCGGCCACCTTGGCCGGGATGGCGTTCATCAGCACCGAGGACGGGTAGGCGGCCTTGCCGCCGGGCACGTACAGGCCCACGCGGTCGAGCGGGGTGATTTTCTGCCCCAGCAGCGTGCCGTCGGGTTCGGTGTAGGTCCAGGTGTCGGCGCGTTGGCGTTCGTGGTAGCTGCGCACGCGCTGGGCGGCGGCCTGCAGGGCGGCGCGCTGGTCGGCGGGCAGACCGTCGAGCGCCGCCTGCCAGTCGGCGCGCGGGATTTCGAGGGCCGAGAGCTGCGTGGCCTGCACGTGGTCGAAGCGTGCAGTGTAGTCGAGCACGGCGGCGTCGCCGCGGCTTTGCACGTCGTGCAGGATGTCGCGCACCGTGGACTCGATGGATTCGTCCTGCGAGGCGTCGTAGGCCAGCAGCTGGGTGAGTGCGGCGTCGAAATCGGCGGCACGGGCATCGAGACGGTTGATGAGCGACATGACAGTTTGAGCGTGTAAAAGGCTATCTTACCGAATTTGCCGCAGGCGGGCGCTCAGGCATGTTGCCGACCGTGTCTGTGCCGGGCGCCGTGGGGGCTGCCCGGCGGGCGGGCCTCAGGCCATCTGGGTGGAGGCCTGGGCGAAGGCATCCAGAAACGGCTGCAGGCGCGGGCCGTGCATCTTGAGGGCGGCCTGGTTGACGATCAGGCGCGAGGAAATCTGGCGGATTTCCTCGACTTCGACCAGCTGGTTGGCGCGCAGCGTGCCGCCCGACGAGACCAGATCGACGATGCAGTCGGCCAGGCCCACCAGCGGGGCGAGTTCCATCGAGCCGTAGAGCTTGATGATGTCCACGTGCACGCCCTTGGCGGCGAAGTGCTCGCGGGCGGCACGCACGTATTTGGTGGCGACGCGCAGGCGCGAGCCCTGGCGCACGGCGATCTGGTAGTCGAAACCCTTGGGGGCCGCCACGCACAGGCGGCAGCGCGCGATGTTGAGGTCGATGGGCTGATACAGGCCGCCCGGGTGCTGGGCCATGTGCTCATAGAGCACGTCTTTGCCGGCGATGCCGAAATCGGCCGCGCCGTACTGTACGTAGGTGGGTACGTCGGAGGCGCGCACGATGATGATGCGCAGGGCGTCGGAGTCGGTGGGCAGGATCAGCTTGCGCGAGGTTTCGGGGTTTTCGGGCACCCCCACTCCCGCGGCGGCCAGCAGCGGCAGGGTTTCTTCGAAGATGCGCCCTTTGGACAGGGCCAGGGTGAGGGGGGCTTGTGCCATGTGGTGTCTCGCTGATCGGGCTTATTGGATGCGCTGGATGTCGGCGCCCAGGGCCTGGAGTTTACGCTCCATACGTTCGTAGCCGCGATCCAGGTGGTAGATGCGCTCGACGGTGGTCTGCCCCTGGGCGGCCAGGCCGGCGATGACCAGGCTGGCCGAGGCACGCAGGTCGGTGGCCATGACGGTGGCGCCCAGCAGCTGCTCGCCGCCCTTGACCACGGCGGTGTGACCGTCGATTTCGATGTCGGCGCCCATGCGGCAGAGTTCTTGCACGTGCATGAAGCGGTTTTCGAAGATGTTCTCGGTGATGACGGCGGTGCCTTCGGCCAGGGTGTTGAGCGCCATGAGCTGGGCCTGCATGTCGGTGGGAAAGCCGGGGTATTCGCTGGTGCGAAAGCCCGTGGCCTGTGGGCGGCGGTGCATGCGGGCGCGGATCCAGTCGGGGCCGGTGGTGATGTCGAGCCCCGTGTCGCGCAGCTTGTCGAGCACGGCACCCAGGGTGTCGGGTGCCGCGCGGCGCAGCGTGATGTCGCCGCCCGTGGCCGCCACGGCGCACAGAAAGGTGCCGGCTTCGATGCGGTCGGGCACGATGTGGTGGCGCGCCCCGTGCAGCTGCCCGACCCCGTCGATCACGATGCGGTCGGTGCCGTGGCCTTCGATGCGCGCGCCCATGGCGATGAGCATGTTGGCCAGATCGACGACTTCGGGTTCGCAGGCGGCGTTTTCCAGCACGGTGCGGCCTTCGGCCAGGGTAGCCGCCATCAGCAGGTTTTCTGTGCCGGTGACGGTGACCATGTCGGTGAGGATGTTGGCGCCGCGCAGGCGCGGGGCCTCGGCGACGACGAAACCGTGCTCGATGTGGATGCTGGCGCCCATGGCCGCCAACCCCTTGATGTGCTGGTCAACGGGGCGCTGGCCGATGGCGCAACCGCCGGGCAGGCTGACGCGGGCGCGCCCGAAGCGCGCCAGCAGGGGGCCGAGCACCAGGATCGAGGCGCGCATGGTCTTCACCAGCTCGTAGGGCGCTTCCTGGCTGTGGATGTGATCGGCCTGCAGCGTGACCTGTTCGTCGCCGGGGCGCTGGGTGCGCACGCCCATGCGTTCGAGCAGCGACAGGGTGGTGCCGATGTCGCGCAGGGCCGGGACGTTGTCCAGCTCGACGGCGTCGGCGGTGAGCAAGGCAGCGCACAGGATGGGCAGGGCGGCGTTCTTGGCCCCCGAGATGGTGACCTCGCCTTGCAGGGGGCGTCCGCCCTGGATCAGCAGCTTATCCATTGTCTTGCGAGGCCGCGTATTCGGCGGGGGTGAGGTTGCGCATGGACAGTGCGTGGATTTCGGCGCGCATGCGGTCGCCCAGTGCCTGGTAGACCGTGCGGTGGCGCGCCAGGGTGTTCTGGCCTTCGAAGGCCTTGCTGACGATGAGCGCTTCGAAGTGGGCGCCGTCGCCATAGACTTCGAGGTGCTCGCAGTCGAGGTGCTCGGCGATGTATTGGCGGACGTGTTCGGGGGTCGGCTGCATGGCTTAACTCCGTAGTTTGTAGCCGCGCGCCAGCAGGCGCAGGGCGAAGAGGCTGAGGGCGACGGCGACGGCCAGCACGACGGCCAGGCCAAGCCAGGGAGAAACGTCGGACACCGCGAAGAAACCGTAGCGGAAACCGTCGATCATGTAGAACACCGGGTTCCAGCGCGAGACGGCCTGCCAGAAGGGCGGCAGGCTGTGGATGGAGTAGAACACACCCGAGAGGAAGGTGGCGGGCACGATGAGAAAATTCTGGAAGGCGGCCAGCTGGTCGAATTTTTCCGACCAGAGGCCGGCAATGAGCCCCAGCGTGCCCAGTATCCAACAGGACAGCACGGCAAACGCCAGCATCCACAGCGGCGCCGTGACCGGCAGGCGCACGAAGAACAGCGCCACGGCCCAGATGCACAGGCCCACGCACAGGCCGCGCGTCACCGAGGCGACCAGGTAGGCGGTGAAGATCTGCCGGTGCGAAAACGGCGGCAGCAGCACGAAGATGAGGTTGCCGGTGATGCGGCTCTGGATGAGCGAGGACGAGGGGTTGGCAAAGCTGTTTTGCAGCATGCTCATCATCATCAGGCCAGGGATGAGAAAGGCGGTGTACGGCAGGCTGTTGTACACCTGCACGCGGTCTTCCAGGACGTGCGAGAAGATCAGCAGGTACAGCAGCGCCGTGACGACGGGTGCCGCAATGGTTTGCAGGCCCACCTTCCAGAAGCGCATCAGTTCTTTGTGCAGCAGGGTGGGAAAGCCCGACCCCATCGCCGGGCGAGCTTGAGAAACGGGACGGATCACGACGAGGCCTTGTCTGTAGCGGGTGAAACGGCGGGGGTGCGGCTCATGGCGCGACCTCGACGAGCGAGTCGTCGTGCATGATGTGCACGAAGGCGTCTTCGAGGTCGCGGCCGCCGAAGCGCGCCATGATGGCCTGGGTGGTGTCCAGGGCGACGATGTGGCCGGCCTTGAGCATGGCCACGCGCCCGCACAGGGATTCGGCTTCTTCGAGGTAGTGGGTGGTGAGCAGGATGGTGTGGCCCGCCTGGTTCAGCCGCGTGATGAAATCCCACAGGGTGCGGCGCAGATCGACGTCCACCCCGGCCGTGGGTTCGTCGAGAATGATGACCGGCGGGCGGTGCACCAGCGCCTGGGCCACCAGTACGCGGCGTTTCATGCCGCCCGAGAGCGCGCGCATGTTGGTTTCGGATTTGTCGAGCAGGCCCAGGTTGTCGAGGATTTCGTCGATCCAGTCGTCGTTGTTGCGCAGGCCGAAGTAGCCCGATTGCAGGCGCAGGGTTTCACGCACCGTGAAGAAGGGGTCGTAGACGATTTCCTGGGGCACCACCCCCAGCGACTGCCGGGCGCGGCGAAAATCGGCGACCACGTCGTAGTCGCAGACGCGCGCCGTGCCCCGCGTGGCGTGGGCCAGGCCCGCCAGGATGGAGATGAGCGTGGTCTTGCCGGCCCCGTTGGGGCCCAGCAGGCCGAAGAATTCGCCGTGTTCGACGGTCAGGCTGACGTCGTGCAGGGCTTGAAAGCCCCGGGGGGCGGGGCGCCTCAGCAGGCGCTCGCGCAGGGGCTGATGCGCCGGCGCGTAAATCTTGGAAATATGTTGCAGGTCGAGAGCAGGCATGTCGGGCGGGAAAACCCCAAGTGGGCACCACCCAGCATTATATCGTTTGCCGCTGCCTTGCCTGAATGGCGGGTATGAACCCGGCGGCCGCGCATCAGCGGGGCGTCCGGCCGCTGTGCCGATAGGCCGGGCTAGCCACCGTTCTTGGCGTTCAGGGCCTGGATGAGGCCGTCGATGCCGCTGCGGGCGATTTCCTGGGAAAACTGGTTGCGGTAGTTCTGGATGAGCCAGATGCCTTCGACGGCCAGGTCGTAGACTTTCCAGCCCGCGTCGGTCTGCTCCAGGCGGTAATCGACGTTGATGGGCGAGCTGTTGGATTGCGACACGGTGGTGCGCACGACGGCGTCGCCCGTGGCGTCGTCACCGCGGAAGGGCAGCAGGGCCATGGAGGTGTCGGGGGTCACCTTGGTGAAGGCGCCGCTATAGGTGCGGATGAGCGTGCCCATGAAGGCGTCCACCAGCGCCTGCTGCTGGGCGGGCGTGGCCTGGCGCCAGTAGCGTCCGGCGGCCAGGCGGGTGGTCTTGTTCATGTCCACGTACGGCAGCGCGTATTCGCGCACCAGGGCGGTGATGTGGCTGGTGTCGCCCTGCAGCGCCTTGGGGTCGGCCTTGACGGCGTCGAGCATGTTGCCGGCCACGGCCATCATGAAGGCGTCGGGGGCCGCCTTGGGGTTGACGGCCTGCCTGGCTTGTGCGGCAGGCAGCACGGCCAGGCTCAGGGCCAGCCCCAGCAGCGCGGTGCGGCTGGATTGGAAAAAACGGGAGAAGAACATCGTCATGGTTGGAGGCTCCGGGGGGTCGGGACGGGCGCCGACACCCGAGTGGTTGCACCGGCCCGCGTCGGGCGGCAAGGGCGCGTCAGTGGGTGTCGGGGGCGTCCGGGTCTTCGTAGACGGGCAACGCGCCCTGGTCGGCAGGCCGGGCGGCCTGGTCGAGCGTGTCTTCGGTGCTGGCCTGCGCGCCCGTCTGGCGGCTATCCAGCATAGCCTTGCGGCGCTGCAGGTAGGCGTCGCGAATGAAACTGTATTTGTCCAGCGCGATCTGGTCGACCAGGCGGTCGGCCTGCAGCAGGCCGGCACGGGTATCGACGATGTACAGGCCGAAGAGGGAGTTGCGCACGGGGACGTTGTCGATGGCGAGCACCGCCGCCGTGGGGGTGACGGGTGCTGCCAGCGTGACCGCCGTGCCCGCGCCGTCGCGCACGGTGCTGGGGCCCAGGAACGGCAGTACCACGTAGGGGCCCTGGCCAAAGCCCCACACGCCCAGCGTCATGCCGAAGTCGTTGGGGATCTTGCGGGCGCCATGCATCGAGGCGACGTCGATGCAGCCGCCCAGGCCCGCCGTGGTGTTGAACAGCACGCGCCCGAAGGTATCGACGAAATCGCGGCCGCGACCCTGCAGCAGGCTGTTGATGCCCGACCAGACGTCGCCCAGGTTGCCGAAGATGTTGTGGATGCAGGTGCGCACCGGCTGCGGCGTGACCTTTTCGTAGCCGGTGGCGATAGGCTTGAGCACGGCCCGATCCACCGTGTCGTTGAAGGTGTACATGCCCCGGTTGTAGGATTCCCAGGGGTCGTTGGGCGAGGGGTGGGGTACGTTTGCACAACCGGCCAGCACGACTGCGGCGGCCCCTGCCGCGAGGGTGCGCGCAAGGCGGCGGTGGCGGATACAGGGCGGACGGGGCTGGGCGGTCGTGGTCATGGTGAAGAAAAGTCGGAGGCGGTCAGGTCGGGGGTGTTCGGATCGGGCTGAATGTGCTTCGCATTGTAACGGATGGCCTGGAGGCGGCGGTGGCGGACACGGGGCGGGCGGCGCGGGACGGGCGGCCGGTGCACCGCGCGGGGCATGGCGGCCCGGTGTCAGTGCGCGGCGGCGGGGGCTGCCGCGCTGCCGCCCGCCGCCGCGGGCGCCGCGCCCGTATCCGGGGCCGCCGAGCCTTGTTTCTCTGCCGAGTTGTACAGGAATTTGCTGATCAGGTCTTCGAGCACGACCGCCGATTGCGTGAAGCGGATGGTGCCGCCGTCGGCCAGGTTCTTGTCTTCGCCGCCCGGCGTGAGGCCGATGTATTGTTCGCCCAGCAGCCCCGAGGTGAGGATGGAGGCCGAGGAATCGACCGGGAATTGATACTGTTTTTCGAGATCGACCACCACGCTGGCTTGAAAGCGCTGGTTGTCGAAGCCGATGGAGGCCACGCGCCCCACCACGACCCCGCTGCTCTTGACGGGCGCGCGCACCTTGAGGCCGCCGACGTTGTCGAAGTAGGCCTGCACCTGGTAGGTGGGGGCAAACGAGAACGAGCTCATGTTGCCCGCCCGCAGGGCGAGGAAGACCAGGGCAATGATGCCCAGCAGGATGAACAGGCCAACCCAGAAATCGGTTTTTTCGCGTGTCATGAAATAGAACCCTCAGTGCGCGAACATGAGCGCGGTGAGCAGAAAGTCGAGCCCCAGCACGGCCAGTGCGCCATTGACGACGGTGCGGGTGGTGGCGCGCGAGACGCCTTCGGGGGTGGGCTGGGTCGTCCAGCCCTGGTACAGGGCGATGAGCGTGACCACCACGCCGAACACGAGGCTTTTGATGACGCCGTTGAGCACGTCGTTGAGGACGTCCACGCCGCCTTGCATCTGCGACCAGAAGGCGCCCGGGTCGATGCCGATGAGCACCACGCCCACGAACCAGCCCCCCAGGACGCCCACCATGGAAAACACGGCGGCCAGCACGGGCATGGCGATGACCCCGCCCCAGAAGCGTGGGACGAGCACCCGGCGGATGGGATCGACGGCCATGACTTCCATGGCCGAGAGTTGTTCACCGGCCTTCATGAGGCCGATTTCGGCGGTGAGCGAGGTGCCTGCCCGCCCGGCGAACAGCAGCGCCGTGACCACGGGCCCCAGTTCGCGTACCAGCGACAGGGCCACCAGCAGGCCCAGGGCTTCTTCGGAGCCGTAGCGGTTGAGGGTGTAATAGCCCTGCAGGCCGAGCACGAAGCCCACGAACAGCCCCGAGACGCCGATGATGAGCAGCGAGTGGTTGCCGATGAAGTGCACCTGCTGGGCGGTGAGCCGAGGGCGGCGCCAGAGCACGCTGCTGCGCGCCAGGATGGCGGCGAGCAGGCGGGCGAAGGCGCCCAGGCCAGTGAGCAGGGCGATGAGCCCGTGTCCCAGGGCCGCGATGCGGTGCGTCAGCGTTTTCATGCGGCCCCCCGGCGCGCGGCCAGCCAGCGTTCGAAGGCGGGCGTGAGCGGGTAGTGAAAGCCGATGGGGCCGTCGGGCTTGCCCTGCAGGAACTGCTGCAAGTAGTCGTCTTGCGCCGCTGAGAGCTGGGCCGGGGTGCCGTGCGCCATGAGCCGCCCCTGACCAATGAGGTAGACCTGATCGACGATGGCGAAGGATTCGGCCACGTCGTGGGTGATGAGGATGGAGGCGCAGCCGAGCTTGTCGGTCATGCCGCGGATGAGCTGGGCCGTGATGCCCAGGGAAATGGGGTCGAGCCCGGCGAAGGGTTCGTCGTAGAGGATGAGTTCGGGTTCGAGCACGATGGCGCGCGCCAGGGCCACGCGCCGCGCCATGCCGCCCGAGATTTCGGCGATGCGCAGGTGCGCGGCGTGGCGCAGGCCGACGGCTTCGAGCTTGTCGAGCACGCGTTCGAGGATTTGTTGTTCGGAGATGCAGGTGTGTTCGCGCAACGGAAACGCCACGTTCTCGAAGACGTCGAGGTCGGTGAACAGGGCCCCGCCCTGAAACAGCACCCCCATGCGCTGGCGGGTTTCGCGCAGGGCCTCGCCGCGCAGCGTGGCCATGTCGCGGCCAAACACCGTGATGGTGCCGGCGCGGGCCGGCAGCTGCCCGGTGACGGCGCGCAGCAAGGTGGTCTTGCCCGAGCCCGAACCGCCCATCATGGCCACGACCTGGCCCGGCATGACTTGCAGGTCGATGTCGCGCAGCACCGTGAAGTCGCCGTAGCCCAGGGCAACGTCGGCGAATGTCACGAGAGGAGTGGGGGTGGGGGTCATGAGAACGGAGCGCGCCTTCTGGCCTTCTGCTATGACTCTGGATTGTACCTGTTGTGTTGCGCGCCGATCGTGAAAACGCCGCCGCGCCCGTCAAGGGCACGGCGGCGTTCGTGCGCGGGTGCGCGGTCGGTCGTGCGTCAGCGCGCCCCTGGCGCGGCAGGGCGGTTCAGCGTGGCAGCACCGATGCGCCCATCAGGTACTCGTCCACCGAGCGCGCGCATTGGCGCCCCTCGCGGATGGCCCAGACCACCAGCGACTGCCCGCGGCGCATGTCGCCCGCGGCGAATACCTTGGCGCGGCTGCTGCAGTAGTCGTCGGTGTTGGCCAGCACGTTGCCGCGCGGGTTCACCTCGACGCCGAAGGCATCCAGGACGGAGCGCACCGGCGCGACGAAGCCCATGGCCAGCAGCACGAGGTCGGCCTGGATTTCGAAGCGGGAGTCTTTCACCTCGCGCATCTTCATCTGGCCGGTGGCCTTGTCCTTGAGCCATTCGAGGCGCGTGGCCACGAGTTTTTCCACTTTGCCGCCCTTGCCCTCGAAGGCCTGCGTGCCCACCGCCCAGTCGCGCTGGCAGCCTTCCTCGTGCGAGGTCGAGGTGCGCAGCTTGATGGGCCAGTAGGGCCAGGTGAGCAGTTTGTTTTCTTCTTCGGGGGGACGGAACATCAGCTCGAACTGGGTGACCGAGGCGGCCCCCTGGCGGTTGCTGGTGCCCACGCAATCCGAGCCCGTGTCACCGCCGCCGATCACGATCACGTGCTTGCCCTTGGCGTTGATGGGCTTGGCGATGCGGTCGCCATGGTTGACCTTGTTCTGCTGGCGCAGAAAGTCCATGGCGAAGTGCACGCCGCGCAGATCGCGCCCGGGCACCGGCAGGTCGCGCGGGTGCTCACAGCCGCCGGCGAGCACCACGGCGTCGTGGCTGGTCAGCAGATCATCCGGGGCGATGGTGTTCAAGCCGTCCTCGGCGTCCTCGGGGCGGCCGATGTAGGTGGAGGGGAAAAACTCCACGCCTTCGGCCTCCAGCTGCGCCAGGCGCCGGTCGATATTGGTCTTTTCCAGCTTGAAGTCGGGGATGCCGTAGCGCAGCAGGCCGCCGATGCGGTTGCTCTTTTCGTAGACCGAAACGCTGTGGCCCGCGCGCGCCAGTTGCTGGGCACAGGCCAGGCCGGCGGGCCCCGAGCCGACGATGGCCACTTTCTTGCCCGTCTTGCGGGCGGGCGGCTGCGGCACGACCCAGCCTTCCTGCCAGCCGCGCTCGATGATGGTGTGCTCGATCGACTTGATGCCCACGGCGGTGTCGTTCAGGTTGAGCGTACAGGCGGCTTCGCAGGGCGCCGGGCAGATGCGCCCGGTGAACTCGGGGAAGTTGTTGGTGGACAGCAGCGTGTCCAGCGCGCGCTTCCAGTCCTGCTTGTAGACCAGGTCGTTCCAGTCGGGGATGATGTTGTTGACCGGACAGGCGTGGGTGCAGAAGGGGACGCCGCAGTCCATGCAGCGCGCGCCCTGCACGCGTGCTTCTTCGTTGGTGAGCGGCGAGACGAATTCCTTCCAGTGGTGCATGCGCACCTCGGGGGCCTGCTTGGCGGGCGAGACCCGGTCGAATTCCATGAAACCAGTGATTTTTCCCATGATGCAGTATTCCTTCAGGCGGCCAGGTCGCGGGATTGAGCGGCCTGCCACAGTTCGGCCAGCGCGCGGCGGTATTCGATCGGCGTCACTTTGACAAAGGCGTTGCGCGCCTGATTCCAGTCGTCCAGCATCTCGCGGGCGCGGAAGCTGCCGGTGTGGCGGAAGTGGTTTTCCACCAGGCGGCGCACGATGGTCTCGTCGGTCTCGCGCTCGCTGTCGCGGCTTTGGTGGTGCCAGAACTGCACCTCGCCCGCCTGCTGCTGGGCTTCGTGCGTCGTGACGGGTTCCAGGTGCACCATGTCGCTGTTGCAGCGGCGCGCGAAGACGTGTTCCGGATCCCAGACGTAGGCCACGCCGCCGGACATGCCGGCGGCAAAGTTGCGCCCGGTTTCGCCCAGCACGATGACGGTGCCGCCCGTCATGTATTCGCAGCCGTGGTCGCCCGTGCCTTCCACCACGGCCACCGCGCCCGAGTTGCGCACGGCAAAGCGTTCGCCCGCCACGCCGTTGAAGTAGGCTTCGCCGCCCGTGGCGCCGTAGAGCACGGTGTTGCCCGCGATGATGTGATCCGGGCCAAAGCCGCGGAAGTCGTTGGGCGAGCGCACGATGAGGCGGCCACCCGAGAGGCCCTTGCCGACGTAGTCGTTGGCCTCGCCCACCAGGTCGAGCGTGATGCCGTGCGCGAGGAAGGCGCCGAAGCTTTGCCCGGCGGCGCCGTTGCACTGGATGTGGATGGTGTCGTCGGGCAGGCCTTCATGGCCGTAGCGGCGCGCCACTTCGCCCGAGAGCATGGCACCGATGGTGCGGTTGCGGTTGCGCACGGGGGTGATGAAGGACACTTTTTCGCCGCGTTCGAGCGCCGATTTGCTGCGTTCGATCAGTTGGTGATCCAGTGCGTGGCTCAGGCCGTGATCCTGGTTTTGCGCGTGGTGCACCGGCTCGTCGGTCGTCACCTGGTGGAAGATGCGGCTGAAGTCGAGCCCGTGCGCCTTCCAGTGGCTGATGCTCTTGCGCATGTCGAGCAGATCGACGCGGCCCACTAGTTCGTCGAAGGTGCGGATGCCCAGTTGTGCCATGATTTCGCGCACTTCTTCGGCGACGAAGAAGAAATAATTGACGACGTATTCGGGCTTGCCGTTGAATTTCTTGCGCAGTTCGGGGTCTTGCGTGGCCACGCCCGTGGGGCAGGTGTTCAGGTGGCACTTGCGCATCATTACGCAGCCTTCGACGATGAGCGGCGCGGTGGCAAAACCCACCTCGTCGGCACCCAGCATGGCGGCGATCGCCACGTCGCGCCCGGTCTTCATCTGGCCGTCGGCCTGCACGCGGATGCGGCTGCGCAGGCGGTTGAGCACCAGCGTCTGCTGGGTTTCGGCCAGGCCCAGTTCCCAGGGGATGCCGGCGTGCTTGATCGAGGACACGGGCGAAGCCCCCGTGCCGCCGTCGTGCCCGGCAATGACGACGTGGTCGGCCTTGGCCTTGGCCACGCCGGTGGCCACCGTGCCCACGCCCACTTCGGCCACCAGCTTCACCGAGATCGACGCGCGCTCGTTGACGTTCTTCAGGTCGTGGATGAGCTGGGCCAGGTCTTCGATGGAGTAGATGTCGTGGTGCGGCGGGGGTGAAATCAGCCCCACGCCGGGCACCGAATAGCGCAGCTGGGCGATGTAGTCCGACACCTTGTGGCCCGGCAGCTGGCCGCCTTCGCCCGGCTTGGCGCCCTGGGCCATCTTGATCTGGATCTGGTCGGCGCTGCACAGGTATTCGGCGGTGACGCCAAAGCGCCCCGAGGCCACCTGCTTGATGCGCGAGCGCAAAGAGTCACCGGCGGCCAGTGGGATGTCGGCCACGACACGGTCTTTGCCCAGCACCGAGGCGATGGTGTCGCCCTTGCGTACGGTGGGCTTGCCCGCGCGCATCTCGGCGCGGTAGCGCAGGGCGTCTTCGCCGCCCTCGCCGGTATTGGACTTGCCGCCGATGCGGTTCATGGCCACGGCCAGCGTGGTGTGCGCTTCGGTGGAGATCGAGCCCAGCGACATGGCGCCCGTGGCAAAGCGCTTGACGATTTCCTTGGCGGGCTCCACTTCGGACAGCGGGATGGCGTTGGCCGGATCGACGCGGAATTCGAACAGGCCGCGCAGCGTCATGTGGCGGCGCGACTGGTCGTTGATGAGCTGGGCGTATTCCTTGAAGGTGGAGTAGTTGTTGGCGCGCGTGGCGTGCTGCAGCTTGGCGATGGAGTCGGGCGTCCACAGGTGCTGTTCGCCGCGGATGCGGAAGGCGTAATCGCCGCCTTCGTCCAGCCGGTCGGCCAGCACGGGGCTGGCGCCAAAGGCAGCCTGGTGCGTGCGCAAGGCTTCTTCGGCCACCTGGAAGATGTCGATGCCCTCGATGTTGCTGGGGGTGCCGGTGAAGTATTTCTGCACCAGGCTGCTGTGCAGGCCGACCGCTTCGAAGATCTGCGCCCCGGTGTAGGACATGTAGGTCGAGATGCCCATCTTGGACATGACCTTCTTCAGGCCCTTGCCGATGGCGTGAATGTAGTTTTCCGTGGCGTGCGGGATTGTGGCTTCCAGCCCGGCCAGCGCTTCGAGTGCGAGCCAGGGATGCACGGCCTCGGCGCCGTAGCCGGCCAGCAGCGCGAAGTGGTGCGTTTCACGCGCCGAGCCGGTTTCCACGATGAGGCCGGTCTTGGTGCGCAGCCCGGCGCGGATCAGGTGCTGGTGGATGGCCGAGGTGGCCAGCAGCGCCGGGATGGCGACGCGCTCGGCGTCCACCTTGCGATCGCTCAAGAGCAGGATGTTGTTGCCGCTGCGCACGGCATCGGCCGCCGTGGCACACAGCGAGGCCAGGCAGGCTTCGATGCCCTCGCGGCCCCAGGTCACGGGGTAGGTGATGTCCAGCTCGTAGCAGCGGAACTTGTCATTCGTCTGCTGGCTGATGTGGCGCAACTGCGCCATGGCGGCCTGGTCGAGCACCGGCTGGCTGATTTCCAGGCGCAGCGGCGGGTTGACGTTGTTGATGTCCAGCAGGTTGGGCTTGGGGCCGATGAACGACACCAGCGACATCACCAGCTGCTCGCGGATCGAGTCGATCGGCGGGTTGGTCACCTGGGCGAACATCTGGCGAAAATAGTTGTAGAAGGGCTTGGGCCGGTCGGACAGCACGGTGAGCGGCGCGTCGTTGCCCATCGAGCCGATGGCTTCCTGGCCGGTGGTGGCCATGGGTTCGAGGATGAACTTGAAGTCTTCCTGCGTCCAGCCAAAAGCCTGTTCGCGGTCGAGCAGGCTGGCGCCGGGGGTGGGCAGGTCGTCGGCCTTGAGCAGGGGCAGGTCGTCGAGCTTCATGCGCAGACGCTGAATCCACTGCGGGTAGGGGTGCGCGTTGGCCAGCTGTGACTTGATTTCGGCGTCTTCGATGATGCGGCCCTGCTGCAGGTCGATGAGCAGCATCTTGCCGGGTTGCAGGCGCCACTTCTTGACGATGCGGTGCTCGGGGATGGGCAGGGTGCCGGCTTCCGAGGCGAGAATCACCATCTTGTCGTCGGTGATGAGGTAGCGCGCCGGGCGCAGGCCGTTGCGATCCAGCGTGGCGCCGATCTGGCGGCCATCGGTGAAGGTGACGGCGGCGGGCCCGTCCCAGGGCTCCATCATGGCGGCGTGGTATTCGTAGAAGGCGCGCCGCGATTCGTCCATGTCGGCGTGCTGTTCCCAGGCCTCGGGAATCATGATCATCATGGCGTGGGCGAGCGAATAGCCCGACATCACCAGCAGTTCGAGGCAGTTGTCGAAGGTGGCGGTGTCAGACTGTCCTTCGTAGACGATGGGGTAGAGTTTGGCGAGGTCTTCGCCCAGCACCGCCGAACTCATCACCCCCTCGCGGGCGCGCAGCCAGTTGAAGTTGCCCTTGACCGTGTTGATTTCGCCGTTGTGCGCGATCATGCGGTAGGGGTGGGCCAGCGGCCAGGCGGGGAAGGTGTTGGTGGAAAAGCGCTGGTGCACCATGGCCAGGGCCGAGACGACGCGCGTGTCGGTGAGGTCGCGGTAGTACACCCCCACCTGGCTGGCCAGCAGCAGGCCCTTGTAGACCACGGTGCGCACCGAGATGGAGGGCACGAAGTATTCCTGCCCGTGCGCGAGCTGCATGCGCTGGATCGCGTGGCTGGCGGTCTTGCGGATGACGTACAGCTTGCGCTCCAGCGCGTCGGGCACCATGATGTCCGGCCCGCGGCCAATGAACAGCTGGCGGATGACGGGCTCGCAGGCGCGTACCGTGGGCGACATTTCCATGTCGTGGTCGATGGGCACGTCGCGCCAGCCCAGCACCACCTGGCCCTCGTCGCGCACGGCGCGTTCCAGTTCGCGTTCACAGGCCAGGCGCGAGGCGGTTTCCTTGGGCAGAAACACCATGGCCACGCCGTAGTCGTCGGGCGGCGGCAGGGTGACGCCCTGGGCGGCCATGTCTTCGCGGTACAGCTGGTCGGGAATCTGGATCAGGATGCCGGCGCCGTCGCCCATCAGCTCGTCGGCCCCCACGGCGCCCCGGTGATCCAGGTTTTCCAGGATCTTCAAGGCCTGCTGGATGATGGTGTGGCTTTTGTGCCCTTCGATGTGGGCGACGAAGCCCACGCCGCAGGCGTCGTGTTCGTATTCGGGGTGGTAGAGACCCTGGGCGGCCGGCAGGCCGGGGGGACAGGAGACAGGGTGGGTCATGGCTGGACTCGCTAGGGTGACACGGAAGCCGACGACGGCGGCCTCATGGAATGCCCGCCCGGCAGGTCTGCGCGCGGCGCCCGCAGGGTGGAATCAGAAAATTACGCCCACAAGCCCTTGTCCACAATAGGTTTTTACTTGATACGTCCCTATTTACTTCGCCTATATATCAAATGATTTATAAATGGGGACATATCAAATTCGATGAAAAATAAAATGAGCCGTCTCACTGTTCAAAGCGATGGCTCAGGGAAAGCCCGGGTTGAATGCGTGCGGAATTTTCTGGGCACGGCTGTGGCGCCCGTTGAACGGCGCCCGTTGCCGGGGCCGTCCACCGACTCAGCCTTGATCCAGCGTGGCGCCGCCATCGACGCGCAGGTCGTGCAGCGTGATGTGGCTGGCCTGATCCGACAGCAGGAAGCGCACGGCGTCCGCGATTTCGTCGGGCGTGGCGATCTTGCCCAGGGGGATGCCCAGCCGCCACTGCGATGCATTGCCCTGGATGACGGTTTCACGCGAGCTGCCCAGCGCCCACATGGCTTGCTGCATGGCGGTGTCGGTCGAGCCGGGCGAGACGATGTTCACGCGGATGCCGTGCGGGGCCAGTTCCAGCCCCAGACAGCGGCTGAACTGCGTGACGGCGGCCTTCGAGGCGGCATAGGCGGCCATGCCGGCGCGCGGCGTGCTGGCGGCGTTCGAGCTGACGGTGACGATGGCGCCCGCGTGGCGTGCCCGCAGGCGGCGCGCCACGGCGCGACAGACGTGAAACACCCCGGTGGCGTTGACCGCAAAGCAGTGCGCCCACTGGGCATCGTCCAGATCGACGACTTCGCCCATTTCGAGCACGCCGGCCACGCTGGCCAGGCCGTCCAGCGGCCCCAGCACGGCTTCCGCCTGGGCGACGACGTGTTCCACCTGGGCGGCGTCGCGTACGTCCAGGGCGGCTGTCCAGAGCCGGCCTGCCAGCGGTGGCAGGTTGGCCTGGGTGCGGGCTGTCGGCGTGTGTGCGGCCTCGTGCGGTTCGGGCTGGATGCCCGGTGTTCCGGGTGTTGCCTGGGCCTCGGAGACGTGCGCAATCGACAGGTGCCGCAGACCTTCGGCGTTCAGGTCAACGGCGGAGACGCGCGCGCCGTGGGCCAGCAGTTGCCGCGCGACCGCCGCGCCGATGCCACTGGCAGCGCCTGTCACCAGGATGTGGCGGCCTTGAAAGTCGGCTGGCTGAGGCTGGGTCATCGGGGCGTGCGCGCCGACGGGGGAGGATGCGACGGAGGATGCCGTCATGGGGGATGGTGTGGCGGGGGTGTTCATGCGTGGATTTCCTGTGCCGCGGCCTGCTGACCGCTGTGTTCCAGCGCGGCGAGCGTTTCGGCGGTGGTCAGACTCATGCCGCAGCGCTGCGCCACGTGGCGGATGGCCATCTGGTGATCCGCCAGACTGAAGTCGGCGCAGGCGTCGATGAGCAGAAAAGGCTGCACGTCCTGCATGAAGGCGTCCAGCGCCGTGCTCAGGCAGCCGATGTGCGCGTAGACCCCGGTGATGAGCAGCTGGTCGCGCCCCAGGCCCGCCAGGCGGGCGCGCAGGTCGCTGCGCTGAAAGGCGCTGTAGCGCCATTTGGTCAGCACGGTGTCGTGCGGCCGGGGGCTGAGCGCCGCCACGATGCCCGCCTGCGCTTGCTGCCCGGGTGCGGTCAGGCCCGGCCCCCAGAAGTCGTTGAGCAGCGCGCGGTCGGCGGCGGGCTGCACGGGCGGCTGGGCGGTGTAGAACACCGGGATGCCCAGGGCGTCGCAGCGGGCGCGCAGGCGGGTGATGGCCGTGATCAGCGCGGGGATGGGGGCCTGGGCCACGTCGTACTTGCCCAGGAAGTAGTCCTGCATGTCGTGGATCAGCAGTGCGGCGCGGCGGGCGTCGGGCGCCCAGTGCGCGCGATTGTCGACCGGCGCGTCCGGCATGGTGTAGGTGGGCAGCGAGGGAATGCTCATGCGGCGGCCTCCAGGCCAAGGGCGTCGAGGATGGTGCGCAGCTTGTTGCCGGTTTCGGTGCGTTCCAGCGCGGGCACCGAGCCGGGCACGATGCCCGCGCCGGCGTACAGCGTCAGGCGGCGCGCGTGGGTGTGGGCGCAGCGGATGGCAACCGACCAGACGCCGTCGCCGTGGGCGTCGCACCAGCCGACGGCACCGGCGAAGTAGCCGCGTTCGAAGGGTTCGATGTCGGCGATGGCCTGTCGGGCCTGTGCGGTGGGCAGCCCGCAGACGGCGGGCGTGGGGTGCAGGGCGATGGCGAGATCCAGGGCCGTAAGGCTGGCGTCGGCCAGTTCGCCGTGGATGGGGGTGCCCAGGTGCCAGAGCCGGGCGGTGGACGTGAGGCTGGGTCGCGCGGGGATGTCCAGCGTGCGGCACAAAGGCCGCAGCACGGTCTCGATGGCCTCGACCACGACGGCGTGCTCGCGCAGATCTTTGGGTGAGTCGAGCAGGGCTTGCGCCTGGTGGGCGTCGCGCTCGGCCTCGGGGTGGCGCGCCGCCGTGCCCGCCAGGGGATGGATGTAAATCCGGCGGCCCCGGCGCTGCACCAGCAACTCGGGGCTGGCGCCGATGAAGTAGGCGCCGCCGTCGGTCCCCAGCGGCATGGCGTAGGTGTAGCCGTGAGGGTTGCCGCGCCACAGCCGGGCGAGCACGCCGGGCAGGTCGATGGGCTCGGCCAAATCCAGCCGCAGCGTGCGTGCCAGTACCAGCTTGCGCAGGCCCGGTTCGTGCGCCAGGCGCGCCAGGGCGGCGCGCACGCCTTCTTCGTAGCGGGCGCCCGAGGGCAGCTCGTGGCGCCGCAGCACCGCGGTCGGGCGCGGGGCCGTGGCGGGCGCCGCGGCATTGGGCGTGTGCAGCAGGGTTTCGGGGATCAGCAGCTGCGCCGGGTGCGCCGGGTCGTAGGGCAGCAACCCCAGCAGCCGGGGGGCCGCCTGCTGGCGGGCGGCCTCGGCCAGCAGACGCGCCGCCTGTGCGCCGACATCGCCCTGCGCTTCGGCGCGCAGCAGGCAGCCGCGCCCGTGCAGCACCTCGTCGGCAGTGGCAAACAGCGTGTCGCCGGGGCGGAAGTCAGCGTTTGCGCCGGGGGCGGCGCAAGCCGTGGTGCGAGTCAGCATGTCCATTTCAGCGGCGGGCCTCGATGCGTACCAGGCGATCCGCGCGCGGGTCGTCCTTGCTCTTTTTGACCAGCGCCCAGGCCGTGCCTTGCGCATCGAGGGCGATGTGGTTGGGCGCCGAACCGGTGGCGATCTGTGCCTGGACGACGCCCGCGTCGTCCAGCACCGTGACCGTGCCCGCCATCCGGTTGGCCACGTAGACCAGGCGGTGCAGGGGGTCGAAGGCCACGTTCAAGGCGCCCGCGCCTGTGGCGATATGTTGCAGCACTTGGCCGTTGCGGCTGTCCAGCACCGTGACGTCGCCCGACTTCTGTGCCGTCACGTAGAGGCGCTGCGCCTGGCTGTCGACCGCCAGCCCCGAGGCTCCCTGTGCACCGGGGACGTTGTAGCGGGTGACCTGGCGGCCCGTCATCGTGTCGATGCCGAAGACTTCCGCCGTGTTCAGGCTGACGGTATAGAGCCGCTGGTGGGCCGCGTCCAGCGCCAGGCTCATGGGCTTGGGCGCCTCGCCCGCGCCGCTGAGCGTGATGCCGGGCAGGGGTTGCAGCGTGTCGGTGTCAAAGACGTGGATCACGTTGCTGGCGGGCGACGACACGTAGGCGCGGCTGTGCGCGGCGTCGATCAGCACGTCGCGGGCATGTGGCGTGGCATCGTCGGGAAACTGCTTGACCAGGCTCAGGTCGTCCTGCCGGTAGACCGCGATCGAGCCGCTGCGGGTGTTGCTCGTCCAGACTTGCCCATGGGTGTCGTCCACGGCGATGCCGTAGGCGGCTTGCACCTGCCCGTCCTGGCGGCTGGCCTGCGGCGCGGGCGTGACCAGGGTTTCGATGCGCAGACGGGATGGGTCAAACTTCACGAGCTTCGATTCACGCACGGGTGGGCGGCCCACGGCGCTGGCGACGTACAGGCGCTGGCTGCGGGCGCTGTAAGCGCCTTGGTAGACGCCTGGCACGAGGTCGATGGCTTGTGCCTGGAAGGCCCATTGCGGGGCGACGGTGGCCGTGGCCGCAGTGTCGGCGGGCGCGCCGGCCTGGGTGGCGCAGCCTGCCGCCAGGCCCAGCAGCGCGCAGGCGAGGGCGGTCTTCAGGACGCGGTTCAGCGGGGTGCGTTGGGCAAAGTGCGGGGTCATGCGGTTTCCTTGTTCAATGGAAAAGCGAAAGAGGGGGCGTGCGGCGCCGGGTCGCGGGCGCACAGGTCGGCGTCCAGCCAGGGCGCCATGCGGCGGACGGCATCCGCGCCGGGCAGCGCTGCGTGCGTCGTGGCAATGGCATGGGTGTGCAGGTCGCCGACGTGCGGCAGCCAGGCCTGGGGGCGCAAGCCCGAGTCGCCGTGATCCAGCGCCGCCTGGACGTGCAGCACGGCGCCGTCGTAGGCGCTGTGCCGGTGGCTGCGCACGAGGCGGTTGGTGTGGTTGACCGTCTCGAAGATGGCTTCCAGCTGGGCGTCGGACAGCTCGCCCAACGGATGGCCCGCGGCGCGCAGAAAGGCGACCACGCCGGCGCGGTTCAACTGTTCGGATGGCAGCGCCTGCGGGTCGGCGCCGGCGATGTGCAGCAGGGCCTTGTACAGGTCGTCCGGGCCGGGGGCGGGATGGTCATGCCAGACTTCGCAGGGGTAGGCGTCCAGCAGGATGACGCTGCCGACGCGCTGGCCCCGCTGCCGCAGCCGGGTGGCCACGACCTGTGCCAGGATGCCGCCCACCGACCAGCCCAGCAGGTGATAGGGCCCCTGGGCCTGCAGGGATTCGATCCGCTCGACGTAGCCCTGGGCCATCTCGGCGAGGCTGGCGGCGGGCGGACGGCCTTGGGGTGAGAGCGTGGCTGCCTGAAGGCCATAGACCGTGCGAGGTGTCGCCAGGGCATGGGCCAGGGAGCGATAGCACCAGGACAGGCCGCCCGCCGGGTGGATGCAGAACAGGGCCGGGCGTCCGGGCGCTTCGCGCAGCGTGATCACGTCGCCAAAGCCGTCGTGGGCCGTGCTGGCCGGGTGCGCGTCCAGGTGATCCAGGTGAGCGGCCAGGCGCGCCACCGTCGGGTGCTGGAAGATGGTGCCCAGCGCGATGTCGTGCGCGCCGCGCAGCTGCAAGGCCAGGCGCGCGGCCAGCAGCGAGTGGCCGCCCAGGGCGAAGAAATCATCCTCGGCGCACGGGGTCTCGGGCAGGCCCAGCACCTGACGGAAGGCCTGGGCGACGCGTGCTTCGTTGGCGCCGCGCGGCGGGCGGCCCTGGGTCTGGGGGGTGTGGGCCGGGGCGGGCAGCGCCTTGCGGTCGAGCTTGCCGTTGGCGGTCACGGGCAGGTGCGGCAGGAACACCCAGGCCGTGGGCACCATGTAGTCGGGCAGCCGCGCCGCCAGGTCGGCGGCCAGGGCCGCGCGTTCGGGGGCCGTGCCTGGTTCGGCCACGACGTAGGCGGCCAGCAGCGCGTGGCCGGGCAGGTCTTCGCGCACCAGCACGACGGCCTGGGCGACGTCTGGCCGGGCCATGAGCACGGCCTCGATCTCGCCCAGTTCGAGGCGCTGGCCGCGCAGCTTCACCTGGTGGTCGATGCGTCCCAGATAGACGATGGCGCCGTCGTCGCGGCGTGTGGCGAGATCGCCCGTGGCGTACAGGCGCGGGCCGGGCAGCCCCGCAGGGGCCGGGATGAAGCGTTCGGCGGTCAGGTCGGGGCGGCCCAGATAGCCCGTGGCCAGCTGCCGCCCGCCCAAGTAGAGCTGGCCCGGCGTGCCGGGCGGCACGGGCCGCAGCAGGGTGTCGAGCACGTGCAGCTGGGTGTTCCACACCGGCCAGCCGATGGGGATGGGCTGGCTGTCGTCGCTGGCGCTGGCGGCCCACCAGGAGACATCGACGGCGGCTTCGGTGGGGCCGTACAGATTGTGCAGTTCGGCCTCGATGGTCTCGTGGAAGCGATCGCGCAGGGCGGCGGGCAGGGCCTCGCCGCTGCAGAACACCAGCCGTGGGCACAGGCCTCGCGCGTCGGGGTCTTCCAGCAGGGCCGCCAGCATGGACGGCACGAAGTGCAGCACGGTGACGGTGTGTGCGCGGATCAGGCGGCACAGCCAGGCCGGGTCGCGGTGCGCGTCGGGTGGGGCCACCAGCAAGCGTGCGCCGCTTAAAAAGGGCAAGAACAGTTCCCAGACGGAGACGTCGAAGGTGGCCGGGGTCTTTTGCAAAATGCGGTCGTCCGGGCCGATGGCGTAGTGCACCTGCATCCATTCGAGCCGGTTGACGATCGCCGCGTGCGGCACGATCACCCCCTTGGGGGCGCCCGTTGAGCCCGAGGTGTAGATGACGTAGGCCGGGTCGTCCGGCCCTGCCGCCGGGGCGGTGTCCGTCTCCGTCCCGGCGACGGGGCGTTCGAGGTCGTCGGGCGCCAGCGGCCGGGTGCTCAGCCCGTCGCAGAGGGCGGCGGGGCCCAGCAAGATGCCCGCCTGGGCATCGTCCAGAATCTGTCGCAGGCGGGCGGCTGGTTGTCCGGGGTCGAGCGGCAGGTAGGCGGCGCCACTGCGCAGGATGGCCAGCAGACACAGCACGCGCCGGGCCGAGCGTGGCAGGGCCACGGCCACGCGCGTACCGGGCCGCGCGCCCAGGGCGCGCAGGTGGCGGGCGGCGTTGGCCGTCCAGGCGTCGATCTCGGCGTACGTCCAGGCGTGCGCATCGGCAGCGGCGTCTTGCAGGCCCGGGTGCCGCGGCTGGGCCCGCAGCCGGGCGTGGATGCGCGACCACAGGGTGCCAGGGGGCAGCGGATGATCGCTGCGGTTGGGGGCGAGCGCCCAGCGTTCGTGCTCGTCGGGAGTGAGGGTGGCGACATCGGCCAGCCGCGCGGCGCCCAGGGCGGTGCCCAGGAAATGCGCCAGGCGTCGCAGGTGCGCCCGTATTTGTGCTTCGGTGTACAGGCGCGGGTTGGCTTCGATTTCGAGACGCAGCCCGCCACCGTCGGGCGCGGCGCGAAAGCTGAAGGTGAGGTCTTCGACCGGCCCGGTGCACAGCACCGCCTGTGCGGCGTCCAGGCCCGCTGCGGCGTAGGGGGCGTCAAAGGGCAGCACGTTCAAAATCGGGCCGTGCAGGCGCGGCAGCCCGCCGGGCAGCGTCAGGTCGCGGCGCAGCTGCTCGGCCCGATAGCGGCTGTGGCGCCGCAGGCCACGCAGGCCGCGGGCAGCCTGCGTCAACAGATCGGGCAGCGGGGCGGTTTCGTCCAGCGCGCACACCCAGGGCACGACGTTCATGACGGTGGCGACGGTGCGCGCGCTGCGGCTGCCCAGGCGGCCCATGGCGGGCACCCCGACCACGCAGGCCGTCGGCCCCAGGTGGCGCGCCACGTAGGCCGCGCCCAGTGTCGTGAGAATGTCGGGCCAGCTGACCTCGGTGGCGGCTTCCAGCGCCTGCAGGGCGGTGACGAGCGCGGGAGCGGCCGCCTGCTCGTGGCGCAGGCAGCGCGGTGCGCTCAGCGCGCTGCCGGTCGCCAGGCTGGCGGCGGGGACGTGTGCGGCGCAGTGCTCGCGCCAGAAGGCCTGCGCCCGCAGACGGGCCTCGCTGCCGCGCCAGGCCTGGTCTTCGTCCCAGACCGGCGCGAGCGGAGTGAGTGCGTTGTCCGGTGCGCCATCCGCCTGGCCGCCGGAAGCAGCGTACAGGCGGATGGCGCGGCCCTCGATGAGGGCCATGGCATAGCCGTCGGCGGCCAGGTGATGGACGCGCTGATACCAGAGGGCGAGGGCCGGGCCGCAGAGAAACAGCACCTGGCGGCAGAGCGGGTCGCGCAGCGGATCGACGGGGCGTTCGAGGTCGGCCCGGATCCAGGCCCAGGCCTGGTCGTGGGCTGGTTCAGGAGGCAGGTGGCGCAGGTCGCGCACATCCAGGCGTGGCTGGCGTGCGGGGTCGAGGCATTGCCGCGGGCCTTCGGGGCCCGTGGCAAAGCGCAGCGCCAGCGCCTGGGCTTCAGCCAGGGCCTGGTTGACGGCCTGCTCGAAGCGCGGCACGTCCAGCGGCGTGCGCACCGTGGTGCAGTGCGCCGGATTGAAGATGGGATTGCCCGGATCCAGCTGCTGGGCGTACCAGAGCCCTTCCTGTGCCTCGGTGAGCGGCACCCAGGCGGGGGCTGGCGACGCGGCGTTGGACGGCCGTGCGCCATCGGGGGAGGCCGGTGCCGTGGCGTTCATGGGTGGCTGGCTGGGGTCGGCGTGGCGGTGCGCGACACCAGCGCCCACCACTGCGCCAGCGTGGCTTCGAGCGCGAGGTCGGCGAATTCGACCTGGGCACCGGCTTCGCGCCAGAGCGAGGCGAGCTTCATGAGCCGCATCGAATCGAGGCCGAGATTCATCAGGTTGTCGTCGTCGAGAATGTCGGCGGGGGATTCATGCAGCAGGCGGGCGACGTCGGCGCGCATGCTTTCGAGGGTCAGGGTGGTCATGAGGTGGCGGTTGAGTCGTTGGCGGCGGTAGTGCCGGCGGCGCTGGCTTCCTGGGCCAGCAGTTGGGCCCGCAATTGGGCGCGCAGGGCCTTGCGGCTGATTTTCAGGGCGGCTGTGGCGGCGAATTGCGTGACGAAGACGATCTGGTCGGGCACTTTGAAGTCGGCGATGCCGCGCCCGCGTATCCACTTTTTGAGGTCGGCGGCACGCGGCTTGTCGCCCTTGGGGATGATGAAGGCGCAGCTGCGTTCGCCCAGGTATTCGTCGGGCACGGAGACGACGGCGGCATCGAAGACCTGGGGGTGCGAGAGCAGGTGGTCTTCGATTTCCTCGGCGGAGATTTTTTCGCCTGCCCGGTTGATGTGGTCGCCCGCGCGGCCCTGCACTTCGAGATAGCCCTCGGGCGTCATGCGCACGATGTCGCCCGTGCGGTAGTAGCCGTCTTCGGTGAACGAGCGGGCGTTGGCTGAGGGGTTGTCGTGGTAGGCGCGGATGGTGTAGGGGCCGCGGGTGAGCAGGTGCCCCGCCTGGCCGGGGGCCACCGGCTGGCCCGCGTCGTCCAGGATGAGGATTTCGTCGTCCGGGCTGATGGGGCAGCCCTGGGTGTGGATGATGCGTTCTTCGGGGTCGTCGAGCCGGGTGTAGTTGACCAGCCCTTCGGCCATGCCGAAGACCTGCTGCAGCGTGGCGCCCAGCACCGGGCGTACCCGGCGGGCGATCTCGGCCGACAGCTTGGCGCCGCCCACCTGGATCGTGCGCAGGCTGCTGAGATCGTGCGCGCTGCGCGGCGCCAGGTCGAGCCATTGCAGCAGCAGCGGCGGCACCAGGCTGGTGACGGTGACGTGTTCGCGCTCGATCAGCGCGAAGGCTGATTCCGGGTCGGGCGAGGGGCTGAGCACGACGCGCCCGCCCGCATACAGCGTGCCCAGAAAACCGGGCGAGCTCATGGGGAAGTTGTGCGCGATGGGCAGCGCGCCCAGAAAGACGGTGTCGGGCCCCAGGCCGCAGATGCGCGCCGATTCGCGCAGGGTGTAGATGTAGTCGTCGTGCGTGCGCGGGATGAGCTTGGACAGCCCCGTGCTGCCGCCCGAGATTTGCAGGAAAGCCACCTGCGAACCCTGCGAGACGCTGGAGGGCAGGGCGCTGCCGTCGATGGCGTAGAGCGCGTCCAGCGGTGTGAACGGCTCGGCGTCGCCGCTGATCCAGACGTGTTCGACGGAGGGGCAGCGGGCCTGCAGTTCGGTGGCGAGCGCGCGGTAATCGAAGCCGGCGTGCGTGGCGGCGGCGACGTAGGCCCGGGCGCCCGAGCCCTTGGCGAAGTGCTCGATCTCGGTGATGCGGTGGGCGGGCAAGGCGTAGACGGGGATCAGCCCCGCGCGAAACAGGCCCATGACCGTGCCGATGAAGTCGGGGATGTTGGGCAGGTGTACCACCACGCGATCGCCGCGCTGCAGGCCGGCCTGGGCGAAGCCCGCCGCCAGCGAGGAAGCCCGGCGGTCGAGTTCGGCGTACGTCCAGCGCTGTTGGCCGCCGACCACGGCCAGTCGGTCGGGGTGGGCGGTGGCGCGCTCGCGCAGCCAGGCGCCGAAGGTTTCGTTGCGCCAATGGCCGACGGCCCGGTAGCGTTTGGCGAATTCATCCGGCCAGTGCTGGGTCGGGAGCGGTGTGCTTGAGGTCACTTTGCACATGATAATGAGAATGAGAACGGTCTTAAGTATAGAAAATGTGCCGGACGTTGGTCTAGTGCCTCGTGGTTTTCGCCTGCGGGCCGACGCGCCTGGTTTCGCGGCGGTTCAGCGCGGCCCGTCCAGCCAGGCGTCCAGCGAGCACCGGGTCAGGCACCAGCTGGCCGTGGGCGTGGGCAGGCACAGCGCCGCGCAGTGGGCTG
The DNA here is from genome assembly GCF_001592225.1 of Castellaniella caeni NBRC 101664. Classification (GTDB taxonomy): domain Bacteria; phylum Pseudomonadota; class Gammaproteobacteria; order Burkholderiales; family Burkholderiaceae_B; genus Castellaniella; species Castellaniella caeni. Next base: position 63,768 of record NZ_BCWN01000005.1, read on the forward strand.
CCGAGTCCCAGAGCAGCCGGACGTGCCACCCGGCCACCTGGGTGGGGGCCAGCACGGCCTGCCAGCCTGGCCCTGGCGCGAAGCGCAGCTGCCCGGGTTCGAGCAGCAGGCCCAGCCCGCAGGCCTTGAGCGTGGCTTCGCGGCGCACCCACTCGGCACAGAATGCCTGTTCGCCGCTGACGTTGCTTTCTGCGCTGCCTTCTGGCTGATGGCGGTTCGGCGTGCCCGTGGCGTAGCGCCACAGCGCTGCGTTGACCGTGTCGGGACACCGCTCAACATCCACGCCCATGGGGTACGGGCCGACGGCCACCAGCACCTGGTCACCGCTGTGGGCGACATTGAAATGCCAGGCGGGATCCGCGCCCGACGTGGCGGCCAGTTGCGGCTTGCCGTGCGGGCCCGCCATCAGCGGCACCCGGGCGGGCGACAGGTTCAATCGCTGCGCCAGCAGACGGCGCGCCAGGGCGCGTCCCAGCAGGCTGCGCAACTGGTCGTGTGGCTGGCGCAAGCGGGTGATCCACCGCCACTCCGCGTCCGGCAGATCACACCGCAGGTGTTGTGCCTGCCGTGCGTCGGGCAAGCCGTGCAGCGCGACGACCCGCGTCAGAGATCCGTCGGCGGGGGCCGGGCTCATGAGCCTGGCTGCAGATCGACCAGATACGTGCCTTGCAGCGGCACCGCCAGGAATTGTGTGTTGATGGCGCGCAGCATCGCGGCGGGGTCGATGTCGGCGAAGCGCTGCGGGTGTATCCAGTGGGCCAGGGCTTCGATGAAGACGACGTGCAGCGGCGAATCGTTGAAGGCGTGCCAGATGCCGTGGCTGTTGCCCGTGCGCACGGCGGGCAGGGCTTCGAGGTGGTTGGCCTGGATGACCCGCTGCAGGCTGGCGCGTGCCTGCGCTTCGCCGACGCCCGCCCCGATGGCCAGGCCGGTGGACGCGCTCGACCCGGTGCCCGTCGCCACGTAGACCTGCGGCGCGCGGGCATTGATGTATTCAAAATTGAGCTTGCCGGTGGCGCTCTTCAGCGCGTCGGCACCGATGTTGTGCCCGCCCGCGTAGCGGATCATCTCATTGAAGGTGCCTACGCCCGGCGAATTGCAGCAGTCGGTGGTGCCCGCATGGGCATGCACGAAGACGGGCGGGCGCTGCGCCTCGGGCAGGTCGGCCAGCCGCTGCGCTACGGCCTGCATGTGCTGCTCGTAGAAGCGGATGAAGGCCTCGGTCTGGGCGACGTGGCCGATGGCCGTGCCCAGGGCGCGCAGGCTGGGCACCGTGTTTTCCAGCGGACGCATGAAGAAGTCGATGACGATGACCGGCACCTGGGCGGCTTCCAGGCGGCGGATGATGGGCGAGTCTTCAGCGCGCTGCCCCTGCGCCAGGCCGGCGAACGAGGCCGTCATCACTACCAAGTCGGGGCGCAGCGCCAGCGCGCTTTCCACCGAGAAGGAGTCTGCCGTGTGGCGGCCCACCACCGGCACCTTGGCCAGGCTGGGAAAGCGCTTCAGAGCGGCCTGGTAATCGGGGGCGAACGAGGTCTTGAATTCGTCCGACCAGCCCGCCAGAATGGCCGCCGGGTCGGGCGTGAGCAGCGACAGCACCTGGAAGTGCCGCGCCTGCGCCAGCACCACGCGGTGCGCGGGGCCTGGCAGGGTGACGGTGCGCCCCAGCACGTCCGTCACCTGGATGGGTGCGGCGCTGGCCGGGCCCGCCAGCAAGGCGGTGCAGGCAAGCAGCAGGGCCGCCAGCAGCCCGTGCGCGCGGCGCCACAGGCTTGGTTTGCAGCGCGGGCCAGGGTTGGATGGCGTCGTGGGCTGGCGCGCGTCGGTGCCGGGCAATGGGGCCAAACTGCGTCGTGAGGCCGGACGGCGTCGTGGGGCTGAAGGGTGAGCCTGGGTCGAAATCATGGTGAGGCCTTGCAAGGGATGGGGCGGTCAGACGGCCGGGGTGCACAGGCCGTCGATCAAGACGTGGCGCAGCCCGCGCGAGCAGGTTTCCACGCGCGCATTCACTTGATACACCTGCGCCAGTGACTGCGTGGTGATGACGGTCTCCGGGCTGCCGTGACCCACCAGCTCACCTGCGCGGATCAGCAGCGTGTCGTCGCTGTGCTGCAGAGCCATGTTCAGGTCGTGCAGCACGATCATGGTGGTCAGTCCCTGGGCCTGGGTTTCGTGGCGCAGCAAGTCCATCACGTGGCATTGGTAGTTCAAATCCAGCGCCGAGAGCGGTTCGTCCAGCAGCAACAGGCGCGGGGTGCGGATGAGCGCCTGGGCCAGGCCCACCAACTGCTTTTGCCCACCCGACAGCTCGTCCAGATAGCGCATCGACAGCTGTTCGATGCCCAGCCGGGATAAAACGTCGAGAATGCGCTCTGGGCTGACGGCCTGGGCTTGGGGACTGAGGTCGGAGGCGCGTGCGGCGACCAGCACGGATTCGAACACCCGCAGGTGCACCGAGGCGGGCAGCGATTGCGGCAGGTAGACCACCTGCTGGGCGCGGCGCTCGAACGATTGGCGGGTCAGATCTTGCCCGTCCAGCACGACCTGGCCGCCGCATTTCAGCAGCCCGGCAATGGCCTTGAGCAGGGTGGACTTGCCGCTGCCGTTGGGCCCCAGCAGCGAGACCACCCGGCCCGGGGCCAGCGGGCCGGCGTTCAGCCGGTGGATGATGGGGCGGCGGCCATAGGCCACGGAAAGATCCTGGATCTGCAGCATGGTCAGCGTGTGTCTGAAGTCATTTCACCTGCCGACGCAGGACGACGGACAAGAAGAAGGGCACGCCCACGAGCGAGGTGACGATACCTACGGGCACGATGATGCCCGGCACGATGTTCTTGGACGCGATCGAGGCGAGCGACAGGATGGTGCCGCCCACCAGGGCGCTGCCCGGCAGGTAGAAGCGGTGGTCTTCGCCAAACAGGCGCCGGGCGATGTGCGGGGCGATCAGGCCGACGAAGCCGATGATGCCCACGAACGACACGGCCAGCGCGGCCAGGATGCTGATGCGCACCAGCGCCGTGAGGCGCAGGCGCGGCACGTCGATGCCGAAGCTGGCCGCGCGGTCTTCGCCCAGGCGCAGGGCGGTGAGCTTCCAGGTGTCGCGCAGCGACAGCGGCAGCAGCACGACGATGGCCAGCAGCAGGATGCCCAGCTTGGGCCAGGACGAGCGCGCCAGGCTGCCCATCGTCCAGAAGACCAGGCCTTGCAGGGCCTCGGCGCTGGCGACGAACTGCACCAGCGACACGGCGGCGTTGAATGAGAACACCAGCGCGATGCCGAACAGGATCAGCCCCGAGGTGCTCATGGCGCCCCAGCGGGCGACCAGGTCGAGCATCAGGGCCGATACCAGCGCAAAGACAAAGGCGTTGGCGGCCACCATCCAGGATTGCGGCACGCCCGGCAGCGAGAGCCCCAGCACGATGGCCAACGAAGCGCCGAAGGCCGCCGCCGAGGATATCCCCAGGGTGAAGGGGCTGGCCAGCGGGTTGTTCAAAATGGTTTGCATCTCGCCGCCCGCCAGGCCCAGCGCCAGGCCCACCGACACCGCCATCAGGGCATAGGGCAGGCGGATGTCCCAGACGATGACGCGTGTGGTGGGGTCTGCGAGCGAGGGCTGGAACAGCGCGTGGCTGAGTTCGGCCCAACCCAGACCCGAGGGCCCCAGCATGAAGTCCGCCAGGATCGAGGTCAGGATGACGCATCCCAGCAAGCCCACCAGCAGCCAGCGGCGGCGCAGCAGCTGCTGGTAGTGCTGCAAGGGTGCGGGGGCGGCGGTTTGGGTGATGTCCATGAATGAGAAACGTTTACAATTCCGCCAGTATAGAGGATCGAGAGCTGCTGCGTCATGACGGCATTTTCCACCGAATTCACGCTTTCCCGGACGGATGGCCGCCCGTGCGTCGTGCGGCTGGCCGTGCCCGTCGGCCCCGTGCCGCCGGGGGGCTGGCCGGTGGCTTATGTGCTCGACCAAAGCCAGTTCGACACGATGTGCCTGACCGCAGGCCCGCACGGCTTGCCGGGCCTGCTGGTGGGCCTGGCGCCGCAGGTGCCCGCGCAGCGTGTCTGGGACTACGTGCCCTTGCGCTGGCCCGGGGCGGCGAGCCCGCCCGAGGAGGCGGCACTGGCGCCCGCCGCCCGCCCGCCCGGCTATGTGGCGCCGGGCCAGCCGCCCGCTGGCCTGTGTGCTGGCGCGGCCTGCTGGCTGCGGGTGCTCGATCGTGTCCGCGCCCGGCTGGCGGCCGATTTTCCTTTGCACCCGGCGCGCCAGGTGCTGGCGGGCCATTCGCTGGGGGCGCTGTTCGCGCTGTACGTGTTGCTGCATCGCCCTGGCACATTTGACGGTTATGTCCTGTCCAGCCCGTCGGTCTGGTGGGGCGGCGGCTATGCCCGCCGCCTGGTGCGCCGCCGCCTGGCCTGGCTGGTGCGCCAGGGCCTGCCGTCCCTGGGTCTGGCCCTGTCGGTGGGCGAGTTCGAGCAAAGCCTGAGCCCCGAAGAGGCCGATCTGGATCCCGAGGCGCGCGCGCAACAGCTGCTCAAGCGCCAGCGCCGTGCCATGGTGGACGGGGTGGGCGCATTGGCGGCGGACTTGGCCGTCGCCCCCGGCCTGCGGCTGCGTCACACAGTATTGCCGGGCCATGTCCACCGCACCGCGCCGCAGGATGCGCTGCTGCCGGGGTGGCGCTGGCTGCTGGCGGGTGATGCTGCGAGGTGATGCTGCGAGGCGCGTGGCCTGGTGGTGTTGCGTTGTGAAGCAGAATTGCGAATTAAGGTTGCGAATGAGAACAATTGTTATTTATATTCTTGTGAATCTTGATAGTTCTCATTCTCCAACCTCAATCCGCAACCGAAGGACGCTTCATGCCGCTTTCCAACCGACCCGCCCCGGCGCTGCCCACGCTGGGGCTTTGCCTTGCTCTAGGGGTGCTGGCTCCGGCCACCCAGGCGCAGTCCACCGATTCGACGGGTGCGGACGTCACCCAGCTGGATCGCGTGGTCGTCAAGGCCGAGCAAGAGCTCAAGCAGACCCCGGGCGCGTCCACCATCACCGCCGCCGACATCCAGAAGTCGCCGCCCGCCAATGACGTGTCGGAAATCATCCGCACCATGCCGGGGGTGAACCTCACCGGTAATTCGTCCAGCGGCCAGCGCGGCAACAACCGCCAGATCGACATCCGCGGCATGGGCCCGGAAAACACCCTGATCCTGATCGACGGCAAACCGGTGTCTTCGCGCGGGTCGGTGCGCTTTGGCTGGCGCGGCGAGCGCGACACACGCGGCGATACCAACTGGGTGCCACCCGAACAGATCGAACGCATCGAAGTGCTGCGCGGCCCGGCGGCGGCGCGCTACGGCAACGGCGCCGCCGGCGGCGTGGTGAACATCATCACCAAACCCGCCTCGGACAAGCTCACCGGCTCGGTGTCGGTGTATGCCAACGCCCCCGAGCACAGCGACGAGGGCTCGACCGCCCGCACCACCTTCAGCCTGGCTGGCCCACTGTCTGACAGCCTGGATTTTCGCCTCACCGGCAGCGCCGCCAATTTCCAGGGGGATGCGTACGACATCAATGAGGGGCATCAAACTCTCAGAAAAGGGGGCAATGAAGGCACTTTCCCTGCCGGTCGCGAGGGTTTCAAGAACCGCGACATTAACGGCGTATTGAGCTGGAAACCCGCCGCTGGTCATAAGATTGATTTCGAGGCCAGCTATGGTCGTGAAGGCAACATCTATGTTGGCGATACACAGAATACTAATACCGATAAGAAAACGGGCTATGTAAAGAGTTCTCTTGGTGGGGAAACAAACCGTATCTATCGACAGGCCTATTCCATCTCTCACAATGGTGACTGGAATGCGGATACCCATACCCTTAGCTACTTGCAGTACGAACAGACACGCAACACCCGTCTTCTAGAAGGCTTGGCTGGTGGTACGGAAGGGTTGTTTGCGGGGCAGGAGTTTGGTGATATCAATCTGCGCACGCTGACGGCTCACACCGAACTGAATCGCCGCCTGAATTGGGGCGGCATCGACCAGATGGGTACGTTTGGGCTGGAGTGGGTGCGTCAGGATCTGGAAGACTATGCCTCTGACCTGTCGAAGCGAAATTTGTCGGGTGTGCCTGCTTTCCCGATGGTTTATCAGCCTAAGGCGCATGCGAACATCTATTCAGTGTTCGCAGAGGACAACTTGTATGTCGGCGATCGGTGGACGGTGACACCAGGCCTGCGTTTTGACCATCATAGCCTCCAAGGTAACAATTGGAGCCCTTCGCTGAATCTGTCCTATCTAGTCAACGAACAATGGACGGTCAAGGCTGGTATCGCCCGGGCCTACAAGGCACCTAATCTTTACCAAAGTAATTCCGGCTATGTGCTCTATAGCGCAGGCAATGGCTGCTGGGGCAACCCGCCGGGAGGCCCTGATGGCTGCTTCCTGATGGGCAACTCCGATTTGAAGGCAGAGACCAGCATCAACAAGGAATTGGGGGTTGAATTTCGCAGCCCTGATGGCTTGGGTGCCAGCTTGACCTATTTTCACAATGATTATCGCGATAAGATCGAGGCGGGGCGTACGCCTGTAGGCTCTTTCATGGGGATCAGCGGTAATCCGCCTGCGTTGCATACGCAAAATATTTTCCAATGGGAAAACATCCCCCGTGCCGTCGTACAGGGCATCGAGGGCAACCTGACTTGGCCCTTCGCTCAAGACTGGCTGTGGTCGACCAACTTCACCTATATGATCGAGTCGAAGAACAAGGAGACCGGCGAACATCTGTCCACCATCCCCGAGTACACGATCAACAGCGCGCTGGATTGGTCTGTGACGTCGGCTTGGTCACTGCGCGCCAAGGCGACGGTCTATGGCGAACAGGAAGGGCCGAAGTATGACTACTACGGCCAGCCCTTGACGGGCAGCGCCACGGACAAAGTTCCGCCTTATGCCTTGTTCGGCCTGAGCACACAGTACAAGGTCAACAAGCATCTGCGTGTGACGGCGGGCGTCGATAACGTATTCGACAAGCGCATCTTCCGCCGGGGCAATGCGATTGGCGTCAATATCGGTACTGGTAATGATATCTACGGCGCGGGCGCCTACACCTACAACCAGCCCGGCCGCCTCTTCTTCATGGAAGTGACCAGCTCGTTCTGATTGATCTGTCGCTGTGAAAAGTTCGTCCCATGTCCCCTTTTCCCAAGAGGCATGGGACTTTTACCATGGGGCGTATCACGTGCGTGTCCAAGACGATCGTGGTCTTGCCAGGCACCCTGAATGTAATTACAATTTACATGAGTGCAGCGTCCTGTGGAAATCGAATATGATCCTGCCAAAAATATTCGGAACATCGCTGACCGCGGCTTGTCGTTCGAGCGTGTGCGAGACCTGGACTGGAATAAGACGCTGGTCATCCAGGATAGGTGCAAGGACTATGCGGAGCCGCGCTTCCAGGCGCTGGGGCCGATACAAGGGCGCCTGCATGTGGTGATTTTTACGGTCAGGGGCGTGGCATTGCGTGTCATCAGTTTGCGTAAAGCCAATGTGCGTGAGGTGGCTCAATATGAAAAAACCGGATCCCGAATTATCCGATGCCGACAACCCGGAATGGAGTGATGCGGATTTCGCGCGGGCGCGGCCTGCCGCCGAAGTGCTGCCGGTCGCCTTGCACGAGAAATTGGGCATACGCCGTCGAGGCCCGCAAAAGGCGCCCGTCAAAAAGCTGATCACGATCCGCTTGTCGCCTGAGGTCGTTGACGGCTTTCGAGCGTCGGGGCCGGGTTGGCAAGCGCGGGTGGATGCCGTGCTGAAGACTTGGCTGAAGACGCATCGCGCCTAGGTCGTTTTCCTTGGCCGTCCCCGAGGTGCCGGGCTGACGCGCCGCGACGCCAGGCGCCCCAGGTGCGATAGAAAAATCTTTTCCCCCAGGGCCCACTGACCGAGCAGGGCCGCTTCGATCTGCCGCCCTTGTGATTCGGGCAGGCCGTCGGTCAGGCGCTTGCGCCAGGCGGCCTGGCGCGCAAACGGCGTGTCGCCTTCGCGCCAGTAGTCGGGATGGTCGCGCAGCATGCCCGATGCCGCGTCGTGCCCGGACGGCGTCAGGCCCGTGTGTTCGTTGGCCGACGACCAGGGCCACTGGGTCGCCAGCGATACCTGGCCCGTAGCGACGGCCAGCGACTCGACCCAGATCATGGCGGGCAGCACCCAGCGGCCCGGTTCCAGCAGGGCATTGTGATAGCGGCCCGCGTACACCCGGGCGCGCAGCAGCCCTGAGCCCATGCGCCGCCCCAGGGCCTGCATCAGGCGGGGCAGGGCCTGGTCATCGCCGGGTGTGACCAGCAGGGTGATGCGGTCGGGCAAAACGGCCCAGGCGTGAACCGATACGGGCGCGCGCGCCGCTTCGGCCAGCCAGCCGGCGATCGTGTCCAGCGCTTCCGCGGGCGCGGGCGCGTCGGCGGGCGCCAGGGGCCGGGCAAGCCGGGCTTGCACCAGTTGTGGAACGCGGGGAGCATACAGGCGAGACAGACGGGCCATGGGGGTATCTTGCAGCCGCCTTGAGGCGGCACAGGCGTCAAGAACCTGAAATTATAGAGAACGAATAAAATTCAAACGATCGTTTGAATTTTGGCTGCAAATCAGCGACAATCAGAAGATCGGCTTTCGGTAAGGGATCGGAGGATGCCCGGAACCAGAGGATGCCTGGAGTACCCGGCTTCCGGGGCCGACACAGCAAGCCCCCATCCGGGATCTGCCATCATTGTGAGAGGACACCATATCATGCAAACCAGTCAGTCCGCCCCCCTGTTCATCCGCCGCGTGGCGGTGTGCGGCGCCGGGGTCATGGGCGCGCAGATTGCCGCCCATTGTGTCAACGCCGGCGTGCCGGTGGTACTGTTCGACTTGGCCAAAGACGACGGCAAGGGCGGCAAGAACGCCATCGTGCAGCGCGCCATCGCGCAGCTGAAGAAACTGAACCCCGCGCCGCTGGGCGTGACCAAGCTGGCCGAACTCATCACCCCGGCCAACTACGACGAAGACCTGCACCTGCTGGCCGATTGCGACGTGGTCATCGAAGCCATCGCCGAACGGCTGGACTGGAAGCGCGACCTCTATCACAAGCTGGCTCCGGCCCTGAACCCGCACGCCATTGTGGCCAGCAATACCTCGGGCCTGTCGATCACGTCCTTGTCCGAGGCCCTGCCCGAAACCCTGCGCCACCGCTTCTGCGGTGTGCACTTCTTCAACCCGCCGCGCTACATGCCGCTGGTGGAACTCATCCCCACCGCCGCCACCGAACCGGCCCTGCTCGATCACCTCGAAACCTTCCTGGTCTCGCAGCTGGGCAAGGGCGTCGTGCGCGCCAAAGACACCCCCAATTTCATCGGCAACCGCATCGGCGTGTTTGGCATTCTGTCGGTGTTCCACCATACGCAGGCTTTCGATCTGCCCTACGAACTGGTGGATGATCTCACCGGCACGCGCCTGGGCCGGGCCAAGTCGGGCACGTTTCGCACGGCCGACGTCGTGGGCCTGGACACCCTGGCGCACGTCATCAACACCATGCAGGAACAGCTGCCGGGCGACCCCTTCCACGCGCACTTCACCATCCCGCCCGTGCTGGCGGCCCTGATCGAAAAAGGCGCCCTGGGGCAAAAGACCAAGGCCGGCTTCTTCAAGAAGGAAGGCAAGAAGATTCTGCGCCTCGACCCCAAGGCGGGCGAGTACGTGCCCTCCGGCGAGAAGGCCGACGATGAAGTCAAGGACATCCTCAAAGAGCGCGATCCCGCCGCCCGCCTGCAGGCCTTGCACGATTCCGACCACCCGCAAGCCCAGTTTGTCTGGGCGGTGCTGCGCGATACCTTCCACTACAGCGCGGTGCACCTGGGTGAGATCGCCGACAGCGCCCGTGAACTGGATCAGGCCATGAAGTGGGGCTTTGGCCACAGCTTCGGGCCGTTTGAAATCTGGCAGGCCGCCGGCTGGCAGCGGGTGGCGGGCTGGATCAACGAAGACATTGCCGCGGGCAAGACGCTGTCGTCCGCGCCGTTACCCGCCTGGGTCACCAGCGGCCCGGTGTGGGACAAACAGGCGGTGCACACGCCCGAAGGCTCGTTCAGCCCGGCGCAAAACGCCTATGTGCCGCGCAGTACGCTGGCCGTCTATCAGCGCCAGATCGGCGCGCCGCGCCTGGTGGGCGAAGGCCCGGCCATCCAGCCCAAGGTCGTGTTCGAGAACGACGCCGTGCTGTGCTGGACGCTGCCCGCGCCGCACCCGCAGGATGTGCTCATCACGTCTTTCAAGACCAAGATGCACACACTCAGCCCGGACGTGGTGCGCGGTGTCTTGCACGCCGTCGATCTGGCCGAACAAGGTTACAAGGCCATGGTCATCGGCCAGCTCGAAGACCCGTTCTCGGCCGGGGCCGACCTCAAGGCCATGCTGCCCGCCTTCATGACGGGTGGCGTCAAGGCCGTCGAGCCCATCCAGAAAGAAATGCAGGACATGGTGCTGCGCCTGCGCTATGCCCAGGTGCCGGTGGTGGCCGCCGTGGCGGGCCTTGCGCTGGGCGGTGGCTGCGAGCTGTCGGTGCATTGCGCCCGTCGCGTCGCCCATCTCGAAACCTACATCGGCCTGGTCGAAGTAGGCATCGGCCTGGTGCCGGGTGCGGGCGGCATGACCTACAGCGCGCGCCGCGCCGCGGAAATCCAGGCGCAGTCGGCGCCGGACGCTCCGCTGCTGGCCTACGTGAAGAATTTCGTGCTGTCCGTGGCCACGGCCCGCGTGTCCAAGTCGGCGCTCGAAGCGCGTGAAATCGGCTACCTGCGCGATTCCGACCCCATCGTCATGAACCGTCACGAACTGCTGTACGTGGCCGTGCGCGAGGCCGCCAACCTGGCCGAGCAGGGCTACCGTCCACCGCTGGCGGCGCGTTTCCCGGTGGCCGGGCGCGACGCCATCGCCACCCTGCGCGCGCAGCTGGTGAACATGCTCGTGGGCGGCTACATCAGCGAGTACGACTTCCACATCGGCCTGGAAGTGGCCACGGCCATCTGCGGCGGGGACGTCGATCCCAACAGTCTGGTGGATGAAGCCTGGATGCTCAAGCTCGAGCGCCAGGCCTTCCTGAGCCTGCTCGCCAATCCCAAGACTCAAGAGCGTATTGCCGGGCTGCTGCAAACCGGCAAGCCCGTGCGCAATTAAGGAGACATTCGATGACTGCTCTGCAACAAGCTTATATCGTCGCGGCGACCCGCACGCCCATTGGCAAGGCCCCGCGCGGCATGTATTCCCACACCCGGCCCGACGACCTGCTGGCCAAGGCCATTCGTGGCGTGCTGGCCCAGGCGCCCACGCTCGACCCGGCGGCCATTGAAGACGCCATCGTCGGTTGCGCCATCCCCGAAGGCCCGCAGGGGCTGAACGTGGCACGCATCGGCGCGCTGCTGGCGGGGTTGCCGCAGTCCGTGGCCGGGGTCACGGTCAATCGCTTCTGCGCCTCGGGCCTTACTGCCGTGGCCATGGCCGCCGACCGCATTCGCGTGGGCGAGGCCGACGTCATGCTGGCCTGCGGCACCGAGTCCATGAGCCTGGTGCCCACCATGGGCATCAACACCTCGTTCAGCCCCGACGTGTACCTGAACGACGAAAACATCGGCATTGCCTACGGCATGGGGTCTACCGCCGAACAGGTGGCCAATCGCTGGGATATCTCCCGCGAAGACCAGGACGCCTTTGCCCTGCGCTCGCACCAGCGTGCGCTGGCCGCCCAGAAGTCGGGCGAATTCACCGACGAGATGCTGCCGGTGGAGATCGTGCGCCGCGTGCCTGACCTCGCCACGGGCGAAGTGCGCGAAACCCGTCATACCGTCGCCCTGGACGAAGGCCCGCGCGCCGATACCAGCCTGGAAGTGCTGTCGCGTCTGCGCCCCGTGTTCGCCGCCAAGGGCAGTGTGACGGCGGGCAACAGCTCGCAGACTTCGGACGGGGCGGGCGCCCTGCTGGTGGTGTCCGAGCGCGCCCTGAAAGCGCACAACCTCACGCCGCTGGCGCGCTTTGTGTCCTTTGCCGTGCGCGGCGTGCCGCCCGACATCATGGGGATCGGCCCGAAAGAGGCGATTCCGGCCGTGCTGAAGAAGGCGGGCCTGACGCTTGATCAGATGGGCTGGATCGAGCTGAACGAAGCCTTTGCCGCGCAGTCGCTGGCCGTCATCCGCGACCTGGGGCTGAACGAAGAGGTGGTCAACCCCATGGGCGGCGCCATTGCCCTGGGCCACCCCCTGGGGGCCACGGGCGCCATCCGCTCGGCCACCACTATCCACGCCATGCGCCGCCACAATCTGCAGTACGGCATGGTGACCATGTGCGTGGGCACCGGCATGGGGGCCGCGGGCATTTACGAGCGCTGCTGATACGCGGCGTATCCGGCCAGGGTCATCTGGCCGGATGCTTCTTCGCCTGATGACTGATTGAAATACGGCACCTTCGGGTGCCGTATTGCGTATCACAGTGGCGCCGCAGAAAATGGCGGCTCGCTTCCTCTTATACTTTCGCCATGTCCAATGCTCCTTCTCGTTTCCTGGTCACCGCGCGCGCGCCGCTGACTGAACTGCCTGCGTGGAAGCGCTTCGTGGTGGCGGCGCAAACCTGTGCGGCGCGCGCCGATGAGCTCGACCTCATCGAGGCGCCAGGGCTGGTGCTGGATGCCAGCGGCCAGCGACATGCGCCCGAGTTGCTCGCTGCCGGAGAGGCCCTGCTCGAAGCCCGGGGGTTTGCCGAGCAGCGCCAGCGCCTGCTGGCGGGCGACGAGGTCAACGTGACCGAGCATCGTGCCGCCTGGCATACGATTCTGCGCGCGCCCACGGCCCCGACTGACGTCCAGGCCGAACGCGAGCGCATGGATGCCTGGGTGCGCCGCGCCGACGCCGAGCGCCGCTGGCGCCACATCGTCCACGTCGGCATCGGTGGTTCCGATTGGGGTGTGCGGCTGGCCGTGTCCGCCTTTGGGTATGCGGGCACCTGGCGTGACGTGCGTTTCGTGGCCAACATCGATGGCCATGCCATCGAGGGCGGGCTCGCCGGGCTTGATCCGCGCGACACTCTCGTCGTGCTGGTCTCCAAGTCGTTCACCACGTCCGAAACCCTGGAAAACGGCGCCCGGGCACGCGAATGGCTGGTCGCGGCAGGGCTCGATCCCGCCGACCACCTGGTGGCCGTCACGGCGCGCCCTGAACGCGCGCGTGCCTGGGGCATTCCAGAGGCGCAGATCTTCCGTCTCTGGGACTGGGTGGGTGGACGTTTTTCCATCTGGTCGGCGGTCAGCCTCACCACGGCGCTGTCGGTGGGGTCGGACGTGCTGGCGGGGCTGCGCATGGGGGCGGCGGCCATGGATGCGCACTTTGCCCAGGCACCCCTGCTGGCCAACGCGCCCGTGCGCATGGCGCTGGCGGGCATCGTCAACCGCAGCATTCTGGGCCATGGCTCCCTGAACATTGCGCCCTACGATTCGCGCCTGGCCAATCTGGTGCCGTATGTGCAGCAGCTGGACATGGAATCCCTGGGCAAGTCAGTCGATCTGGCCGGGCGGCCCGTGGGCGTGCCCACCGGCCCCGCCGTCTGGGGCATGCCGGGCACGGATGCGCAACACACGTTTTTTCAGTGGATGCACCAAGGCAGCGATGGCGCGCCGGTGGATTTCATCCTCTGCAGCCAGGCGGATCATCACTGGGCTTCGCACCACCGGCAGCTGCTGGCCAATTGCCTGGCCCAGCGCGAGGCGCTGATGCGCGGCAAGACGCTGGCGCAGGCGCGCGCCGAATGCCTGGCCGAGGGCCTGACGCCCGAGCAGGCCGACTGGCTGGCGCCGCACCGCGTGCATCCGGGGGGGCGCCCCAATCATTTGATCGTACTGCCCCGCTTGTCACCGTATTCGCTGGGGGCCTTGCTGGCGCTCTATGAGCACCGGGTCTTCACCCAGGGTGTCATCTGGGGCATCGACCCCTTCGATCAGTGGGGGGTGGAATACGGCAAGGTGCTGGCGCGCGGCATCGCGCAGGCGCTGCAGCCGGTGGCCAGCGAAGCCCGTTGGGACAGCGCGCTGGATACGGTGGCGCAGACTGCCGCCACGCGTCCTGCCGATCGTCCGAGTGACCACGACGCCTCTACCTGTCACTGGATCGCGCAGCTGCGCGGTTGATGAATCAGCTGGATGTGGCGGTGGCGCGATCCGGTAAAGCGCGGGCTTGAAGTCATCCTGAAATGAAAAAGCCATCGTCTGGGCGTGACGATGGCTTTGCGCGCCCCTCGCCGATGCGGCGAGGGATTGGGGTGGCTTACTTGCCTTGCAGGCTCAGTTCACCGGCCTCGGCGCGGTTCTTGAAGTAGTCGCGTGTCAGCTTGACGATGACCGGGCTGAGCAGGATCAGGGACACCAGGTTGGGCAGGGCCATCAGGCCGTTGAGGGTGTCGGCCATGAGCCAGGCGAAGTCCAGTTGCGTGATGGCGCCAAAGGGGATGGCAATCACCCAGATGACGCGGTAGGGCACGGTGGACTTCGTGCCCAGCAGGAACTCCCAGCACTTCTCGCCGTAGTAGCTCCAGCCCAGGATGGTGGTGAAGGCGAAGATCACGAGCGCGATGGTGAGGATGATGCCGCCCATGCCGGGCATGGATACCTCAAAGGCCATGGCCGAGAGTTCGGCGCCGCTCTTGCCGCTGCTCCAGACCCCCGAGCAGACGATCGCCAGCCCGGTGATGCTGCAGATGATGAGGGTGTCGATGAACGTGCCCATCATGCCGATCAGGCCCGACTCAACCGCGTTGCTGGTCGTGCCGGCGGCCTGGGCGATCCCGGCCGAACCCAGGCCCGCCTCGTTCGAGAAGATGCCGCGGGCGACACCGAAGCGGATGGCGGCCATGACGGCGGCGCCGGCAAAGCCACCCGTGGCGGCGATGGGCGAGAAAGCGTGGGTGAAGATGAGGTCGAGCGCTTCGGGGATGCGATCGACGTTGACGGCCAGCACGACCAGGCCGGCCAGCACGTAGGCCACGCACATGAAGGGCACCAGCGAGGCGGCCACGACGCCGATGCGCTTGATGCCGCCGAGGATCACCAGGCCGATCAGGATCATGGTGACCACGCCAGTCACCCAGCCGGGCACGTGGAAGGTGGCTTCCAGCGCCTGGGCCATGCTGTTGACCTGCACCATGTTGCCGATGCCAAAGCCGGCCAGGCCGCCGAAGATGGCGAAGGCGAAGCCCAGCCACAGCCACTTGCGGCCCAGGCCGTTCTTGATGGCGTACATGGGGCCGCCGGCGTGTTCGCCGCGCTTGTCTTTTTCGCGGAAATGAACGGCAACGACCACTTCGCAGTATTTGGTGGCCATGCCGACCAGCGCCGTGCACCACATCCAGAACAGGGCGCCCGGGCCGCCGACGGCGATGGCGGTGGCGACCCCGGCAATATTGCCGGTGCCGACGGTGGCGGCCAGGCAGGTCATCAGGGCTTCAAAGGGGCTGATTTCCCCGGTGGCGGCGTCGCCGCGGTGGCGCCCGCGCCAGATCATGGCAAAGCCGGTGCCGATGCGGCGCAGCGGCATGAACCGCAGCAGCAGCATCAGGAAAAATCCTGTGCCCAGAATCAGCACCAGCATGGGTGGGCCCCAGACCAGGCCGTTGACGTCGTTGACGAGTGTGGTGAGGAATTCCAAAGGGTGTCTCCCGCTTCCTGATATAAATTGGCCGCCATGCTACCACCATGGTTTCAGCTGAAATCCCTGAAATTTGGAAGAAACCAGCAATAATTTCCAAAAAACACACGATCAGACCGTAAGCAAGGGTAATCCCTAGCGTAATTTTGCGACTACCGCGCGGCGTGCGGCCTTCGTATCCTGCTGCCTGACAGACGAATTCATAACCGGACGCGTCGACCGCCCTGTTGTCCAGGGCGTGTCGCGTCAACCACAGGAGAACCGAGATGCGGGAACGAATCGATTGTGCCTTGCTGGCACCGGGGCATGCCGATTGGGCCATGGCGCTGGATGGCCG
The DNA here is from genome assembly GCF_001592225.1 of Castellaniella caeni NBRC 101664. Classification (GTDB taxonomy): domain Bacteria; phylum Pseudomonadota; class Gammaproteobacteria; order Burkholderiales; family Burkholderiaceae_B; genus Castellaniella; species Castellaniella caeni. The sequence continues at coordinate 79,806 of NZ_BCWN01000005.1, forward strand.
CTATCTGGGTGGGCGCCTGCAGCTGCATGGCGTGCAGACCGCGGGGGCGCCGCCAGAGCGCGTGCTGGATGACCCGGCCTTGGCCCGCGGGCGCTACGATGCGGCGCTGGCGTATGCCGACGGTGCCACGCTGTCGGCTTGGCGGCGGGCGCTCGCCGCCCGTGCGGGCACGCTGCCTGCGGTGCTGCTGATCTATGCCGTGGGCCTCAAGGCGCAGGCGATCCACGACCTCATCTCGCTGGGTGCCACCGATTTCGTCCAGGCGCCGTTTTGTCCCGAAGAACTGCGCGCGCGGCTGGAACACGCGCTCGACCGCCTGGCTCCCGTCAGCCTGGCCGAGCCCGCGCCCCGCTACGGCGCCGGGGGCGCGTGCGCGGCGCCCGGCATGCCCGTCCTGCCCGCCGAGGCCGCGTTGTGCGCATCCATTCTCAGCCGCTCCGGGGGCGAACTCGAGGCCTATGCCGTGGCCGTGGCCTTGCAGCGGGCCACCTCGCGCGATTCTTTCCGCGCCGCCAAGAGCCAGGTGGTGGCGCGCTTTGAACAAGCCTACATCCGCGCGGCGCTGGGGCGCCATGGCGGCAACATCACCTTGGCGGCCCGCACGGCACAGAAGCACCGTCGGGCTTTCTGGGCGCTGATGCGCAAGCACGATATCGACCCGGGCCCGTATCGGGTCGATCCGGGCGATGCCGGGTAAAATCCAGGGTCACTCTCTTGATAAGCCGATGCCCGCCCCGAAACGGCTGGGCATCCTACGGGATAATCCGACGTGACTCAGCTGAAAAACGATGTGTTCCTGCGCGCCCTGATGCGTGAGCCTGTTCCCTACACGCCCATCTGGATGATGCGCCAGGCAGGCCGCTACTTGCCCGAATACAACCAGACGCGGGCGCAGGCCGGGTCGTTTCTCGGCCTTGCGCAAAACCCCGAATACGCCTGCGAGGTCACCTTGCAGCCCCTGCGCCGTTTTGCCCTGGATGCCGCCATCCTGTTCTCCGATATTCTCACCGTACCCGACGCCATGGGCCTGGGGCTGCAGTTCGTGACGGGCGAAGGGCCGCGCTTCGAGCGGCCCCTGCGCGACGAAGCCGCGATCGCCGCCCTGCGGGCACCCGATCTCGACCGCTTGCGCTACGTCTTCGACGCCGTGTCGCTCGTCCGCCGCGAGCTCGACGGCAGCGTGCCGCTCATCGGCTTTTCGGGCAGCCCCTGGACACTGGCCTGCTACATGGTCGAAGGGCAGGGCAGCAGCGACTACCGGCAGATCAAGACGCTGCTGTATCAACGCCCCGACCTGCTGCACCGCATTCTCGGCCTCAACGCGCAGGCCGTGGCGGCTTATCTCAATGCCCAGATTCAGGCGGGCGCCCAGGCCGTCATGGTGTTCGACAGCTGGGGCGGTGTCCTCGCCGACGGCCTGTTCCAGCAGTTTTCTCTGGATTACACGCGGCAGGTCGTGGCCGGCCTGCAGCGTGAGCACGAAGGGCGGCGCGTGCCCGTCATCGTCTTCACCAAGGGCGGCGGGCAGTGGGTCGAAGCCATCGCCCAAAGCGGTTGCGACGCGGTGGGCCTCGACTGGACGGCCAACCTTGCCGCCGCGCGCCAGCGCGTGAACGACCGGGTGGCTTTGCAGGGCAATCTCGACCCCATGGCCTTGTTTGGCGGAGACGCCGCCATCCGGGCCGAAGCGCGCCGCGTCCTGGCTGATTTCGGGCCGGTGGGCCAGGGGGGGCACGTTTTCAACCTGGGGCATGGCATCTCGCAATTCACGCCACCCGAGGCCGTGGTTTCCCTGGTCGATGAAGTGCATACCGCCAGCCGGGCGTATCACGGCTGAGACAGCGCCCCGCCTGCCTTGCCGGGCGGGGCGTTTGAATGTTGTGCTTATGCACAATCGCGTGAACAGGCCGGTTTCGGGCGATGTCTTCTGAACAAATCTTGAATGACAACATAAATCATTGATTTATATAGAAAATACATCGTATTTTGAAGTTGTCCCCAGTGCTGGAGGCGCCCCGGCTGTATACGGCCCTCCTTTGTACCTTCCTTCTCCACAAAGTTATCCACAGGTTGCGCCATTGCCTCATGTCTGACCCTGTCTATCTGGCCGTTGCGCTGGATGTTCCCCTGCCTGGTCTGTTCGACTACGCGCATGACGTGCCTGTGGCGCCAGGCGTGCGCGTGCGGGTCATGTTTGGCCGCCGGGCCATGATCGGCATGGTGTGGGCGGTGCGCCAGCAGCCCCAGGTGGCGCCTGACAAGGTGCGCGCGATCGAATCGGTGCTCGACGACTTGCCGCCCCTGCCGGACGACTGGCTGCGGCTGGCCGGATTCGCGGCGCGCTACTATCACCACCCGCTGGGCGAAGTGGTGCTGCCGGCCCTGCCGCCTTCGTTGCGCAAGCCCTCGGCCTACACGGGGGCGCGCTCGGCGGGCGGCCCCGTCTGCCGGGCGGACAGGCGGCCCGGCGGCAGGCAGCCCCGGCACGCCGCCTCGGCACCCGGGACAGTAGCGGGCGCCGAGGCGGCGGTTGGCTCGCCAGACGCGGCGCGCGGCCAGGCGCCCCAGCTCACCGCGCATCAGCAGGCCGCCCTGGCCCGCCTGCAGACCCTGCTGTCAGGCGGGCATGGCGTGGCCTTGCTGCATGGCGTCACGGGCAGCGGCAAGACCGAGCTGTATCTGCGGCTGGCGCAGCAGGTGCTGGCCCAGGGGCGGCAAGTGCTGCTGCTGGTGCCCGAGATCAACCTCACGCCGCAGCTCGAGCAGGTGGTGCGAGACCGCCTCATGCCGGATGCGGCGGCGGGCGCACCTGGCCTGGCCATCATGCACAGCCGCCTCTCCGAGGGCGACCGGCTGCGCGCCTGGCTGCGCGTCAGCCGGGGCGAGGCCAGCCTCTTGCTGGGCACCCGCCTGGCCCTCATGACGCCCATGCCCCGCCTGGGGCTCATCGTGGTCGATGAAGAGCACGACGCGTCCTATAAACAGCAGGATGGTCTGCGCTATTCGGCGCGCGACCTCGCCATCTGGCGCGGGCACGATCTGGGCATCCCCGTGGTGCTCGGGTCGGCTACCCCCTCGCTGGAAACCTGGCGTCACGCCCAGGAAGGCGACTATCAGTACGTCAGCCTGCCCGAGCGGGCCCAGACCCAGCCGCTGCCCGACATCCGCCTGGTCGATACCCGCCGCGCGCAGCTCGAACAAGGCTTCACGCCCCAGTTGCTGCAGGCGCTTGAAGCGCGCCTGCGGCAGGGTGAACAAAGCCTGGTCTTCATCAACCGCCGCGGCTATGCGCCCGTGCTGCGCTGTCCGTCCTGCGGCTGGGTCAGCCAGTGCCGACAGTGCACGGCGCATACCGTCGTGCACCGCGCGTCGGGCCGTCGGGCCGTGCTGCAATGCCACCACTGCGGCGACACCCAGCCGGTGCCGCGCGCCTGTCCCGATTGCGGCGATCAAGACCTTCAGCCCATGGGGCGTGGCACGCAGCGGGTCGAAGAATTCCTGGCCGAACATTTTCCCCAGGCGCGCATCGTGCGCATCGATGCGGACGCAACGCGGCGCAAGGGCAGCGCCGAAGCCTTGTTCGCCCAGGTGCATGCGGGCGAGGCCGACATTCTGGTCGGCACGCAGATGGTTTCCAAGGGGCACGACTTCGCGGGGCTGGGCCTGGTGGGGGTGCTCAATGCCGACGCGGCCCTGTTCGCCCAGGATTTCCGCGCGCCCGAGCGCCTGTTTGCTCAACTGATGCAGGTGGCCGGACGGGCCGGGCGGCGGGCCGCGGGTGCCCAGGTGCTGGTGCAGACCGATTATCCCGACCAGGCGGTCTATCAGGCTTTGTGCCGCCATGATTATTCGGGCTTTGCGCAGGCCTCCCTGGCCGAGCGACAGGATCTGGGCCTGCCGCCGTTTTCCAGCCAGGCGCTGCTGACGGCGCAGGCGCCGCGCCTGGCCGACGCCCTCGATTTTCTGCTCGCGGTGCGGGACTGCGCCGCGTCCCTGCCCGAGGCGGCGGGCGTGCGGCTGTATGATGCCGTACCCCTGCGCGTGGTGCGGGTGGCCCGGGTCGAACGGGCCCAGCTGCTGCTCGAGTCCACCCGTCGCCCGGCCCTGCACCGGCTGCTGAACGCCCTGCTGCCCCGGCTCGACGCGCTGGCGGGCAGCGCGGCGCTACGCTGGGGCATCGAGGTCGATCCCCAGGATATCTGATTCATGAACACGCCTTTCGCCGCCGGCTTGCCGCCCGGTTCCACCTTGCCCGCCGGCTTGAACGCCCGCCAGCGCGAGGCGGTACTGTATCTCGATGGGCCATGCCTCGTGCTGGCAGGGGCGGGCAGCGGCAAGACGCGCGTCATCACGCAAAAAATGGCCTACCTGCTGCGCGAGTGTGGCTACCAGGCACGCCACGTGGTGGCGCTGACCTTCACCAACAAGGCGGCGCGCGAGATGAACGAGCGCGTGCGCACCCTGGTCGATCCGCGCCTGCTGCGCGGCCTGACCGTGGGCACTTTTCACTCGTTGGGTCTGCGCTTTCTGCGTGAGGAATATGCGCGGCTGGGCCTGAAGCGCGGCTTTTCCATCCTGGACGCGACCGATGCGCAAGGCATCGTCCAGGAACTGCTCGCCACGACCGACCGGGCCCGCCTGCGGGCGGTGCAGCAAACCATCTCTTTGTGGAAAAATGCCCTGCTCGATCCGGACGCCGCCGCGCGCGTGGCCCTGGGGCCGGACGAATCCGAAGCCGTGCGGGTGTACCGCAGCTACGAGGCCACCCTGCGGGCCTATCAGTCGGTCGATTTCGATGACCTCATCCGCCTGCCGGCCCAGCTGTTGGCCCGCGACGAGGAAACCCGCGCCCGCTGGCAGGCCCGCGTGCAATATCTGCTGGTGGACGAATACCAGGACACCAACGCCTGCCAGTACCAGCTGGTGCGCATGCTGTGCGGCGAACGCGCCCAGCTGACGGCGGTGGGTGACGACGATCAGGCCATCTACGCCTGGCGTGGGGCCACGGTGGAAAACCTGGCCCAGCTCGAACACGATTACCCAGCCCTGCGTCTCATCAAGCTGGAACAGAACTACCGCTCGGTGCAGCGCATCTTGCAGGCGGCCAACCAGGTCATCAGCCACAATCCGAAGACCTTCGACAAGACTCTGTGGTCCGAGCTGGGCGTGGGCGAACCCATCGGCGTGATGGCGATGGATTCCGACCTGATCGAGGCCGAATCCATCGCCATGCGGCTGTCGGCGGCGCGCTTCGAGCGCCAGGCGCAGTGGAAGGATTTTGCCGTGCTGTACCGTGGCAACCACCAGGCGCGGGTGATGGAGCAGGCGCTGCGTACCTTGCGCATCCCATACACCGTGTCGGGCGGGCAAAGTTTTTTCGACAAGGCCGAGGTGCGCGATGTGCTGGCCTGGCTGCGCCTGATCGCCAACGAGGACGAAGACCCGGCCTTCATCCGGGCGGCCACGACGCCGCGCCGAGGGATCGGCCAGGGCACTTTGCAGGCCCTCGGGGCCGAGGCCGCGCGGCGTAACGTCTCTTTGTATGCGGTCGCCGCCGAGGTCACCGAGGCCGTTTTGCCCGCGGCGCGCCAGCGCGAAATCCTGCGCGATTTCGTGCGCCTGATCCAGCACTTCCAGGTGCGTGCGGCGCAGCGCAACGGGGCGGCGGTGCTGCCGCTGCCCACGGCCCAGGTGCAGGGCGATTTGCTGGGCTTCGACCCCGATCCGCCCGCGCCGGGGACGGATCCGGCGCACGAGCTGGGCGCGCTGCGGGCTGCGTTGGCCGACGCGGGCGGCGCAACGCCTGCCGCACCGCCGGGGGCGGCCGCCGGGCCGGTGGGCGCCGATGGCCTGCAGCACGATCACGCGGGCCGGGTGCTCGACGATCTGTTGTCCGTCGTGGACTACGAACGCTATCTGTACGACCAGTTCGACGAGCGCCAAGCCCAGGCGCGCTGGGGCAACGTGCTGGAACTCATCGACTGGCTCAAGCGCAAGGCCGATGAGGACGACCTCACCGTGCTCGAGCTGGTGCAGCACGTGGCGCTGGTCACCATGCTCGAACGCTCGGACGACGAAGAACCCGACGCCGTCAAGCTGTCCACGCTGCACGCTTCCAAGGGGCTGGAGTTTCCCCACGTCTACCTGATCGGGGTGGAAGAAGGCCTGCTGCCGCACCGGGGGGGCGACGAGGACGGCGACGTGAGCGAGGCCGCCGTGGCGGCGCGCGTGCGGCGCATCCAGGAAGAGCGCCGCCTGATGTACGTGGGGATCACGCGCGCCCAGCGCACCTTGCAGATCAGCTGGTGCCGCAAGCGCCGACGGGGCCGCGAGGACACGGTGTGCGAGCCCTCGCGCTTCATCGCCGAGATGGGCCTGCAGGCCGAGGCTCCGCGATCCACCGAAGCGGCGGATCACGATCCCGACCGCACCCTCAGCCGCTTGAAAGATCTCCTCGGACGCTGAGCGCGTCGGGTGCAATATAGTGCTGCCGCACCGCACCGCACCGCACCGCACCGCACCGCACCGCACCGCACCGCACCGTGTTGTGTTGCGTTGTGATGTGCGCTGCCACGTGTCGTCGCAGTCAGCTTGCGCCTGGCCGGACAAAAGAAAGGGCCTTGCCGCGTTTGCGGCAAGGCCCTGAGCGCGCGCCCCGGCCCAGAGGCCGGGAGCTTTTGCACCGATTACCAGTACAGGCGCTTGTACAGCATGTTGCGGGCGCGCACCTCGACTTGGGCGTTGATGGTGCTGGCGATACCGCGGCCCACTGCCTTGGCGGCGCGACGCAGGCCATGCCCGATCTTCTTCAAGCCCTTGCCGATCGACAAAGGTTGCGATTCGTTCAGAATCGAATGGGCATAAGCGCGTTCAAGCGCATCAGACAGCAGGTTGGGTGTTTGTACGTAGTTCACGACTGACTCCTGTTTCAGAAGCTGCAGATTTCAACAAGGTCAGTATAGGGTAAACCCTAGAATAAAGATAGGGGTAAACCCTAATATCCCATGGGGGTGCCGTTTTATTGGAAAAACGGGCTGAAAGTGTGGTGAAAAGGCCCACAGGGCGGTCGGGCGAGGGGATGATGCCATGCCCATGCCCATGCCCATGCCCATGCCCATGCCCATGCCCATGCCCATGGCCGGGCGCGGTGCCCGATGTGGGACTTGCCGTGTGGCTGGTTTTGCCAGATCGGGGGCGGGACGCCGCACCGCCCCCGGCCTGGATCAGGCGCTCTTGCGGGCGAAGAACTGGCGAAAGGCCGCCTGCGCCTCGGCGGACTTCAGGCGCTCGAAGAACGCCTGGGCCTCGGTGTCGAGCACCTGGTGGATGGTGTCGCGCTCGGGGGCCCGCAGCAAGGTCTTGCTGGCCCGGACGGCCTGGATGGGCTGGGCGGCCAGGGCCTGGGCGCAGGCGCGGGCGGCGGCCAGCGGGTCGTCGGTGATCTCGCTGAGCAGCTGGCCGGCCAGGGCCTCGTCGGCGTCGAAGGGCTGGGCCTGCAGCAGCCAGCGGGCCGCGCGGCGCGCACCCGCCAGGCGCGGCAGCAGGTAGCTGGAGGCGCCTTCCGGGCACAGCCCGAGCGACACGAACGGCAGGCGGAAAACGGCGCTGCGGTCGGCGTAGACGAAGTCGCAGTGCGCCAGCAGGGTGACGCCCACGCCCACGGCCTGGCCTTGCACGGCGGCGATCACCGGGACGTTCACCGAGGCCAGGGTGTGCAGAAAGGCGATCGAGCCCACGTCCTGGGTGCTTTGCGGCATCTGGAACTCGGCCAGGTCGTTGCCCGCCGTGAAATGCCCGCCCGCGCCCGAGAGGATCACCGCCGCGCAGCCGACGTCGGCGTCCGCCGCCCGCAAGGCCTGCTCGATGTCCCGGTACATGGCGTCGGTCAGGGCGTTGCGGCGCTCGGGGCGGTCGATGAGGATTTCGAGGATGGGGCCGTGCTGTTCGAGGCGGATCATGCGCAGGTCTCCGTGGCGAAGTGGTCGCGCACCGCAAGCAGCGCCTGTTGATATTCGTCGCGCAGGCGCGCCACGATGGCGGCGGTGGGCAGCACGCCGTCGATGTTGCCGACGCCCTGGCCGGCCCCCCAGATGTCGCGCCAGGCCTTCTTGCTGTCGCTGCCGAAGTTTGTGCCGTGGGCGCTGGGCAGGTTGTCTGGATCCAGGCCGATGTTGCGCACGCAGGGTTTCAGATAATTGCCCGGGATGCCGGTGAAATAGGGCGTGTAGACGATGTCGGCAGCGGCGGTATCGACGATCATCTGCTTGTATTCAGGCTGGGCATTGGCCTCGGTGCTGGCAATGAAGCGCGTGCCCACGTAGGCGAAATCGGCGCCCATGGCGCGGGCGGCCAGCACGTCCTGGCCACGGCTGATGGCACCCGACAGGCAGATGGGGCCGTCGAAGATGCGCCGCACTTCGCCCAGCAGGGCAAAGGGCGAGAGCGTGCCCGCGTGGCCGCCGGCCCCGGCGCACACCAGGATCAGGCCGTCCACGCCGGCTTCGATGGCTTTTTGCGCGTGGCGCAGGGTGGTGACGTCGTGAAACACCTTGCCGCCCCAGCCGTGCACGGCATCCACCACCTGATTGGGCGCCCGCAGGCTGGTGATGATGAGCGGCACCCGGTGCCGGGCGCAGACTTCGAGGTCGTGCTGCAGCCGGTCGTTGGACTGGTGGATGATGTGGTTGATGGCGTAGGGGGGAACCGGGCGATCCGGCTCGGCGGCGCGCAGGGCGGCGAGGCCGTCTTCGATCTGGCTGAGCCATGCGTCGAGTTTTTCCTGCGGGCGGGCGTTGAGCGCCGGCATCGAGCCGATGATGCCGCTGGCGCATTGCGCCACGACCAGCTCGGGGTTGGATACGATGAACATCGGGGCTGCCATGACGGGCAGGCTCATGGACTGATGCAGTTCAGTCACTAAAGGGTGGGGCATAGGGTGTCTCCCGCAAGTGGTGGTTGCCTTGTGTGGCAGCCGGAGCAGTCCGGGCGCGCCAGGCAATCTCGTCATTCTAAATCAAACGATCGTTTGAATCAGCATGAAAAAAAGCCCCTCGAACGCTTGAGCGTTGAGGGGCCCTGGATGCTGCCGATTATTTGGCGGCACTGACCATGTATTCGATGGCGGCCTTCAGTTCGGCGTCGGTGGCTTGCGAGCCGCCACGCGGCGGCATGGCGCCCACGCCCGAGATGGCTTTTTTCAGCATGGTATCGAGCCCGGTCTTGATGAAGGGATCCCAGGAGGCCTTGTCGCCGAACTTGGGCGCGCCCGCCACACCGACGGAGTGGCAGGTGATGCAGACGGATTCGTACAGTTTTTTGCCCACGGCGTTGTCAGCCGAGTTGCCGGCGGCAGCGGGGGCGGTTTCGGCCTTGGCAACCTTTTGTTCAGCGGGCTTTTCAGCGGCCTTGGCGGCGGGCTGGGCCGTCGGCTTTTGTTCTGCCGACTTGGCGGCGGGCGCAGCTGCGGCAGGCGCTGCCTGGGCTGCGGCACCGCCGGCGGGTTCTTTGGGCTCGGGGAAGTTGGCGCCCGAGTGGTTGGTCATGTAGGCCACGGCGCGCGCGACTTCAAAGTCGTCGAGCGAGGCATTGCCCCCCTTGGGCGGCATGGCGCCGATGCCGTGAATGGCGTTCTTGAGCAGGTCGTCGAAGCCCTGCTTGATGAACGGCGCCCAGGCTTCTTTGCTGCCGAACTTGGGCGCACCGGCCACGCCCGTGCCGTGACAGGCGGAACAGGTGGACTGGAAGACTTGTTCGCCCGTCTTGAAGACCTTGGGCGCGTTGGCGTCTTCGATCTTGAACCCGGCCACGGGCTGGATGCGCTTGGCGATGGCTTCTTCGGTCTGGCTGTCCGAGCCATACCCCGTGCGGATGGACGAGCCCACCAGGTTGACCAGCAGGATGATGACCGCGATGGGAATCAGGAAGGCCAGGACGACAGTGAGCAGCAGCTGCTTGGGGGTCTTGATGGGGCTTTCGTGCCCGTGCGCGGTGTCGTCGGGTTCGGGGAGACTCATGATGGTTTCCTGGGAGAATGGTATTCGGCAATAGGCCCGTGGCCGGTGTTTTGGGCGCCCGGCTGACGTGTGTTACAGGCCTCAACGTTTCAATTATAGCGACAGGCCCCAGGCACTGCAGGGCTGGGATAAACCCGCTACAATGACGGGCCCGCGTATTGCAACGATATGCGGCGTACGTCGGCTGCCAGGCCGACCAGCAAAGCGCCTGTAGTTCAATGGATAGAATAGGAGTTTCCGAAGCTTCTGATACAGGTTCGATTCCTGTCGGGCGCGCCATCTGGCATGAGACATAGGCCGGGTTCATACTGACCATCAGGCACATCGTGGCGTAGGTGTGGCGGGTTTGCCGGGCATCCCGGTGCCGGATGCCCAGAGCTTTCAGCGTCGGGCGCCACACGATATCCATGGGTGCCGATGTGTCAGTGAAACGCTCCTCCGTGACTGGGTTCAGAAAAACGTGCCCACCAGCCAGGAATGAGTGCGCCTTCTGCCTGGTGATGGCCTGTTGCGCCCGCGTCAGCAAGCTGATGTCGCGGACGGTGTGCGTCTTGGTGTCCTTGTCGGTGGCGCGCACGCGGGCGCGCTCGATCACTCCTCGTGAGATCCCCAGCGTTTGCCTTGCAGGCTGCATAACGGGTCTTATGTCATCTTGATAAGACTCGCAGCAAAAGCCTTCTTAATATTTACCTAGTAATTATCTGATAAGCTATAACTATCCATCGGACATATCCAGGAGGGTATCTCACCATGAACCAGACCATCGACACGGCCACGGCACGGCGCATGGCCGAAGCGGGAACCATCCGGGGCGTCTCCATCATCGGTCAGCCTGGAGGCTGGAGTGTGATGCTGAAAACGGGCCTGCTGGAAAAGCCCCTGGGCTCGCAGAAGCAGGACAAGCCGCGCACCTGGCGCAGCCTAGACACCCTCACCGAATACCTGCGCAAGGATCTGTCCATCGTGCGCATTGACGGGATCGACGCCACGCACCACAGCAACGCTGACGTGAACCGGCCAGGTCGGCCTGATGCGGCCGCACGGATGAAACGCGCCCATGAAGCCGCTGCCTATGATGCGTGGTTCCGTGCCCAGGTGGACGCCGGCATCAAGGAGGCCGACGACCCGGCCACGCAATGGGTCAGCCATGAAGAATCCATGGCCCGCATGCACAAGCATTTGGATCAGTTGGAAGCCCGCGCCAAGGGCAAGCATTGAGAATCGAATGGCTGCCCCTGGCCGATGCCACGCGGGACGCTCAACTGACCTACATAGCACAGGACAGCATCCAAGCGGCGCGGGATGTCGCCGCACAGATCGAGCGCCAGACCGGCCAGCTTGCGCAGTTTCCAGAGCTGGGGCGGCCAGGACGGCGGCGCGGCACCCGTGAGCTGGTGGTCAGCCGCACGTCGCTGGTAGTGGTCTACCGAGTGCGGCCCAGGCTGGCCAGGATCGAAGTTATCCGCGTGCTGCACTCGTCGCAGCAGTGGCCACCAAGCGATGTTGTGTCGGGAAATGAATGACATGAGTGTGACACCATCGGAATCAATCGGCCAGCCGCCGCGCGGCAAGTTCGGGCATGTGATCCGCGTGGGCGATGAGGTGGTCGTCACCGCAAAATCGCATGGCCGATGCGGCCAGATCGGAGAGTATGCCGGCCTCGCGGACTCCCCGGTCGTCCAAAAGTACAGGATCTGCGTGGATGACGATATCTTCACGGTTCATCAGCCCCCGTCAACCGGGTCAAGGACGAGCGCGAGCGCATCCTGGCCCAAATGACAGAAGCACACCGTGAAACGCCGTCGGCCCGGCATGTGGTTCCGAAGCAGGTAGCCTTCGCCTGCGACCGTATGCAGGCCATGCTGATGGATCGCGACAAGGGCTATGGCAAGCAGTTATTGCGCTTGCTCGTGAAAAAGATTCGGGTCAAGGCCTGTGGCATCAAGATCACCGGCAGAACTGGCGACCTAGAGGGTGTCATCGAGGAACTGAATGCGGGCGGTGGGCTGAAAGTGCCCCCCTTGCCCTACCTGGCGCACCAGTTGTCATGTGGACGCAGCGAGCCGCAGAGCCGCTTTCCGTGCTGCGATTGCTTCCCGTTGCCGCGCTTCTGCTAGCCAATCCTCTTGGGTGTAAACGTAGCCTGGAAATTCAGCTGCCAGGGTCGTTTTGCGCAGCATCAATTGCTTGCAGAGCGTCAGGACGTTGGAGAGTTCGGCTTCGCTGCGAATTTCCATTGGTACTGTCAGCGTCACCCCCATGGCCCACCACAGACGTTCTATTTTGAATACTGGGCGTACATTGAAGTCGATGCCTTGCTCTACCAAATGCTTTCTGGCTGCTTCGAGCTTGTCGTAGTAGGCTCGCTGTTCCGCCGAGGGCGCACGGCTCGTTGTGCTGACAAGGCGCTTTCTGGATCGGCCCACCTTTTTGTAATTTTTTGTCCCGCCTTCGAGCAACCAGTTATCGTCTGGAGAGTCTCCGGCGGTTTCCCGCGCCCGATCCTCGATTTCGTCTTGGTATTGCATCCGTGGGTGTGTCCACCAGACGATAACGCGGCGTCCATTCAAGATGAAACCTCCATCATCCCACCAGGATAGGTCATCGACCTCCATATCGGTGTAGGCGTGCGGGATGAAGAGGCCACGGCAACCAAGTCTCCATTGGTGGTTGCGATGATATTGCCGTTGGTGGCGAGTCATCCGCTCAAGACGTTCGTTTTTCATCTTCGGGCTCGGGTCTATTCGATACTCAACACCAGGCGCTTTCCCAGAACCCGTGCCGCCCGGTCCAGCGTTTTCAGGCTTGGCCAGTGACGGGCGTCTTCCAGGCGCTTTGCCTGGGGCCAACTGGTTTCCAGTGCCCTGGCGAGATCTGCCACGCTGCGATCACCACGCGCGGCACGCAAGAGCAGTGCTCCCTGCGTTTTTGCGTCTGGGGCGATGTAATGGGCGTCTGCCACGTCGTGGCTGGGCTCTGGTACGTCCTGTCCTTCGGCCAGGCGCCCGTCCAACGTGAGCGTGAGTACTTCTGCCGCGTTGAAAAGTGCCTCCTCCAGTGAGTCACCTTCGGTGAAGGCCTCGTCGAGATCCACGAATTGCACGCAGAACCCGCCGGTATCAAAAGCAGTAAGTGCGTTGCGCAGCCTGCCGGGTGCGTCAAGGAGGCCGACGGCCCGGCGGCGCGAGATGTCGCCGCGCAGCGGTGGCCACTACGCAGCGCTGTCTCTGAAAACGGCTGACCTCCGGCTTACCGGACGAGCTGCAGCAGCCGGGTGATGGGGATTCCCGGTGTCCGGTGACCGTTGCGGCCGATCATGTCTTCATTGGCGACCAGCGAGTTCAGCACGGCCTCTTCGACCGCCTGGGCCACGGCCGTGAAGAATGGATCCATGTGCGACCATGGAATGAACGTGAGCTGTTCGTATCCAGGGGCCGTCCCCATTCGACTGCTCAGGGCGCCTTCGTTGGCAGTGGAGAACGCAATGAAGAGGTCGCCCGAAAAGTGCGATCCCGATGTACCCGTACGGGCCAGTCCGACGGGAATGCGTTTTGCGAGGGATCGGCACTGCAGGGGCAGCAGGGGGGCATCGGTGGCAACGACAGCAATGACTGAACCCGCGCCTTCCGTGAGCCAGTCGGTGTCTCTCATCGGGTTGTCGTCGAGCATTTGGCGGCCCACCGGGTGGCCCGCGACGACCAGTTCTTCACGACCGCCGAAATTCGACTGCAGAAAGACCCCTACGGTATATGTCCTGTCGCCGTATGGTACGAGGCGTGAACTGGTGCCCGAGCCCCCTTTGTAGCCGTAGCAGTTCATGCCCGTGCCACCCCCCACCGAGCCCTCAGCCAGAGAGCCGGATCGAGCTGCCTCGATGGCCTGAACCGCGTGCTCCGGACGTACGTGCAGGCCATTCATGTCGTTCAAATAGCCGTCCCAGGTCTCGCCGACGATCGGCAGCAACCAGTCGCGGGCAATCGCCGGGTGATGCTCACAAGCGTAGCGGATGACGCCCTCGTGCACGGCGCCTACTGCGTGTGTGTTGGTAATCATGATGGGCATGTTCACCGAGCCGGATTCGTCCACCCAGGCGCGTCCCGTCATTTCGCCATTGCCGTTGAAGACGTAGCTGGCGGCGGCGCAAGGTACGCCGATCTTGGCCGCGCCACGGGGCAGGATTGCGGTGACGCCGGTGCGGATGTGATCCCCTTCGAACAAAGTGGTGTAACCCACGTCCACACCCGACACATCGGTGATGGCATTGAAGGGGCCGGGTTGACCGTCGAGCGGGATGCCCAGGGTGCGGGCGCGTGGGCGGGTGTTTTCGGTAGTCATGTCGTTCTCCTGTCTCTGAGGGTCAGTCAATTTCGATTTCGGCCAGCTTGCGGTATTTGTCTGGCGCGAACCACTTGATCATGTAGCCCGCAATCAGCCCACCGAAGAAAAACAGTGGTGTGGCGCCGATGAATATCCAGTTCACGGCGCCTTCCAGCCCCGAGACGATAGAGAAGTTGGAGATGATCAGGTAGACGCCGATGAACAGGCCCAGTGCGCCCAGCGCCGGGGCGACGATGACGCGCCACTTGCTGAAATGGTGAGAGACGCGCGTGAAGTATCCCACGGAGGCGAGCGATGCTACCCCCTGTGCGAAGACGACGCCGACGACCCCGCACGAATAGGCCCAGATGGACGTCTGGGTAAAGGGGTCGAGCCCAAAGACCAGGCTGATCACGGTAGCAATGCCAGCGATGGCGGTGATCAGCAGGGAAGCGTGGTGCGGCGATTGCATTTCATGGTGCGTATGGCTCAGGATTCTGGGCAACAGCCCTTCGCGTCCCATGGCGTAGAAGTAGCGTGCGCAAGCGTTGTGAAAGGAGAAAGCGCAGGCGAACCAGCTGGTGACAATCAGAATGTGCATGATGACCACGGCGGTACGACCCAGGTACTGGTGGGCGGCGTCGAAGGCCAGGTCGGCACCGAAGTCGCTGCCGTTGACGATCTTCAGCAGGCCGTCCGCGCCGAAAGCGACGACCAGAATCCACATCAGAAAGGCATACAGCACGGCCAAAAAGGCGACTGCCAGGAAGGTGGCGCGTGCGACGCTCTTATCGGGGTCTTTGGCTTCTTCCGCGTAGATGACGGTGCCCTCGAAGCCCACGTAGGATCCAAAACCCACGATGAACAGGCTGCCTGCGCCGTGGGCGAAGAACACGTGTTCGGGGGCAAATGGCGTCCAAATGACCTGTGCCGGGCCGACTTGAATGAGCACGGCGATTGCCAGCACCACCATGAGCGTGATTTCGCAGGTCAGCAGCACGGCAATGACCTTGGCGCCGATGTCCACGTTGCGGTAGCCCAATGCGCCGGCGATGGCGATGCCCACCAAAGCGTAGACGCCCCAAGAGATGTCCACGCCAAGAAGATCGCGGCCCGACTGTGCGGCGTAGAAGCCCAGCCAGGTGAAGAAGGCGATCGTGAGGACGGCATACGAGAAGGTGGCGACGGATGCGATACCTACGCCGATGGGCTTGCCCAGGCCTTTTGCGGCGTAGGCATAAAACGCGCCCGCATTCTTGACGTGGTGGGACATCGCGGTGAGGCCCAGCGAGAAGAGGATCAGTGTGATGCCGGCAAACAGCATCGCGCCGGGTGCGCCGATGCCGCCGAAGTGGTAGAAGATGCCGCTATTGACGATGACGGTCAGCGGTGCCGCGGCCGAGACGACAAGAAAGAAGATGGCGAAAGTGCCCAGCCGGTTGCGTGCCAGTTTGGTGGACGGGGCGGGCGTCGTTGCGGCGCGCGTGACGATAGTTTGAGATGTCATTTCCGGGTGCTCCGACGTGCGCGGGAAACCCGCGCTCTGTGAGTTTCACGATTGACGGACGAGTCGGTGCCAACGCGTGGCGTGCCGCCTTGCATTTGCTTGTTTGGTTCGAGCCAGGGTGGTCAGTGGCAATCGTGGGTTCAGGCAGGCTGGCGGAAAGATGCCTGGCGATGCCTGGAGCGCACCATGCGTCGAGGACGGACATCCGAGGGCGTCCTGACTTATCTTGTGGGGCTGCTGCAAATAGCCCGATATGGGCCGTCGGGCTTTTATCGCAGCAATCGTGATGACATTGTGGCTGCCTTTCTGTGAAGGCGTAGACCGGCAATTCGAGTGATAGAACATCTCCTGTCTCCGGTGGGATGACGGTGCCAGGCCTTCGAGGGTTCGCAGGCATGGTTCGTCGGGAATGTGTCGCGTATGTCTGGTGTGTTTCAAGGACTCCCGGTGGTCTGAATTCAGGCAGCCACGCCAGGCCGCCTGATGTGGCTGCCTCAGCTGTTGGTGGGGAACATGAATTCGGCCCCCTTGGCGGTACTGTCCGGCCAGCGTTGCATGATCGATTTCTGGTGTGTGTAGAAGCGCACACCTTCTTCTCCGTAGACATGCATGTCGCCAAAGAGGCTTTGCTTCCAGCCGCCGAAGCCGTGGAAGGCCATGGGCACGGGAATGGGTACGTTGATGCCGATCATGCCGATTTGCGTGCGTCGCGCGAATTCACGGGCCGCATGGCCGTCGCGGGTGAAGCAGGCGGCGGCATTGCCGAAGGGATGTTCGCTGATGATGCGAATGGCTGTTTCGATGTCTTTTGCGCGCACGCAGGAAAGTACCGGGCCGAAGATTTCTTCTTCGTAGATGCGCATGCCTGGTTCGACATGGTCGAATAGGCATCCGCCCAGGAAGAACCCTTCTTCGTAGCCCCGCACCTTCAGGCCGCGTCCGTCAACGACCAGTTGGGCGCCTTCTTGTACGCCGATATCCAGATAGTTCTGAATGCGTTCGAGGGCCTCGCGGGTGACGATGGGGCCCATTTCGGCGGATGCATCCATCCCGTGCGAGATTTTGAGGGATTTCGCGTGCTGGGCGAGGACAGGCATCAATTTTTCGGCGGCATCTCCTACCAGGACGCCGACCGAGACGGCCATGCAGCGCTCGCCCGCCGATCCGTAGGCTGAACCGATCAGCGCATTGGCGGCTTGTTCCATGTCGGCGTCGGGCATGACGACCATGTGGTTCTTGGCCCCGCCCAGCGCCTGTACACGCTTGCCATGCTTGGCGGCGCCTTCGTAGATGGCGCGCGCGATGGGCGTGGAGCCCACGAAGCTGATGGCGCTGACGTCGGGATGGACCACCAGGGCATCGACGGCTGTCTTGTCGCCCTGTACGACATTGAAGACCCCGTCGGGCAGGCCTGCCTCTTTGAGGAGTTCGGCCATGCGCAGCGTGACCGACGGGTCGCGCGGGCTGGGCTTGAGGATGAAACAGTTGCCAGTAGCCAGCGCGATGGGGAACATCCAGCATGGCACCATGGCGGGGAAGTTGAACGGCGTGATGCCCGCCACGACGCCGAGCGGCTGGCGTACCGTCCAGTTGTCCATGCCCGTGGCGATCTCTTCGGTGTAGTCGCCCTTGAGCAACTGCGGGATGCCGCAGGCAAATTCGACGACCTCGATGCCGCGAAAGAGTTCACCCTTGGCGTCGCTGAACACTTTGCCATGTTCCGCCGTGATCATGGCGGCCAGCTCGTCCTGGTGCGCGTTGAGCAATTCGAGGAAACGAAACAGCACCCGCGCCCGTTTGGGGCTGGGTGTGTTGGCCCAGCCCGGGAAAGCTTTGCGGGCGGATTGCACTGCGGCGTCCACGTCGGCAGCTTCAGCCAACCGCAGCTGACGGGCCGCTTTGCCTAGCGCCGGGTCATAGACTGCCTGCGTGTGCGTGCCGACACCCGCAGTGCGTTGTCCGTGGATGAAATGAACGACCTCGGCTGTATCGGTAAATGCCTGAATCATAGAGAAGTGTCCTGTTGAAATCGGCGAAGTGGATGGGTCAATCGACGGTGCCCAGTACCTCGGCGATCGTTTCGAAGATTTGTGCGATCTGATTCTCTGTGATGATGAGCGGCGGCGAGATGGCGATGGTGTCGCCCGTGTAGCGTACAAGCACTCCTTTGTCGAAGCACTTGTTGAAGACCTCCGCGGCCCGTGCGCCCGGTTTACCTGTTCTCGGGCTGAGTTCGATGCCGCCCACCAAGCCCAGATTGCGAACGTCGATGACGTGCGGCTTGCCCTTGAGGGCGTGTGCGGCGTCTTCAAAGGCCTTGGACAGTTCTTTGGCGCGGTTGAACAGGTCTTCGTCGTGGTAGACGCCCAGTGTTGAAAGGATGGCTGCCGTCGCCATCGGATGTGCGGAGAACGTGTAGCCGTGGAAGAATTCGATGCCGCCGGGGCTGGCATCGACGATGGCGTCGTAGATTTCGCGGCGTACGGCCACGCCGCCCGCGGGCACCGCAGCGTTGCATACGCCTTTGGCGAAGGTGATGATATCGGGCCTGACCCCGAAATATTCGCTGGCGGTCGCTGCGCCCAGCCGCCCAAAGCCGGTAATCACTTCATCGAAGATCAGCAAAATGCCGTGTTTCTCGGTGATGGCGCGCAGCCGCTCGAGATAGCCCTTGGGTGGCAGCAGAACGCCGGTGGAGCCGGCCAGCGGTTCGACGATGACGGCGGCAATGTTGGAGGCGTCGTGCAGCGCGATGATGCCTTCCAGCGCGTTGGCGAAATGCTCGCCACCCCAGGCTGGCTGGCCGTGCGAGAAGGCGTTGTGTTCGATGTCGTGGGTATGCGGCAGGTGATCGACGCCGGGCAGTAGTACCGGCGAGAAGACGGTGCGATTGTGTGAAATACCACCCACCGAGATGCCCCCGAAACCGACGCCGTGGTAGCCCCGTTCGCGGCCGATCAGGCGTGTGCGCTGGCCTTCGCCGCGGGCACGGTGGTAGGCCAGTGCGATCTTGAGCGCCGTGTCCACAGATTCCGATCCGGAATTCGTGAAGAAGATGCGATCCATGCCCTGGGGCATCAGTGCGGCAACGGCGCTGGCGGCGCGGAAGGAGTCTTCGTGGCCGATGTTGAAGCTGGACGCATAGTCCAGTTTCTCGACCTGACGGCGGAGTGCGTCAACAATGGGCTTGCGCGCGTGCCCGGCGTTGACGCACCACAGGCCGGCCGTGCCGTCGAGAATCTGGTGGCCATCGGTGGCGGTGTAATACATGTCTTTGGCCGAAGCCAGCAGTCGAGGGTGTGCCTTGAACTGGCGGTTGGCCGTGAAAGGCATCCACAGGTGGGATAAATCCAGTGTGGTTGCAGAATCAGAACCCATGATGTGACCTCACGAAGAAAGAACCAGATGGTGATGTTTATTCTGGTTTTTTGATTCCGCAAAAGACATACACGGTGCCAGGATGGGGCCATCACTGTATTGGCTGCATCGAACCAACTGTATTGGTTGGTGTGGCTTGACATTCGCCCGGCTGGCTGCTGTGCTGGTACAGATTCCCCTCGGGCCCGAAACTCATGATTCTATTTTCTCCCGTTCGCCATTCGCCGGATGGCCTTACTTTGGCGGATCAGGCCGTCAATGCCATCGAGCAGGCCATCGAGGCGCGTGTTCTACGTCCTGGGATGACGATGCCCTCGATTCGTCGGTTTGCCCGCGACCATCAGCTATCCACCTTTACGGTTCAGGTTGCCTACAGCCGACTGGTGGCGCGTGGGTTCTTGCAGGCTCGTCCCGGTGCCGAGTATCGGGTGGTACGCCCGGGTTCCGGGCCGGAACGGCCTGTGTCAACGGTCTGGGAAGCCCCTCGGGTGGGGCCTGCGTGGCTGCTGTCCGATGTCTTTGCCGATCATTCCATTGCCATCAAAGCGGGCTGCGGATGGTTGCCGCCCGATTGGCACAATGAAACCGGGCTGCAGCATGCCTTGCGTCAACTGGCGCGTGTACCGGTGGGGCAGATGGCGTCCTACGGACACCCCCTGGGGTATCGTCCGCTGCGCGAGGATGTGGTGCGCTATCTGAACGGTTATGGCGTGGAGGCCGATGTCGAACAGGTCCTGTTGACACACGGGGCCACGCAGGCGCTGGACATCGTCACTCGAACCGTACTCAGGCCCGGGGAGCACGTGGCGGTGGAGGTGCCCTGCTATGCCAACTTGTTGCAGATCCTGGTACTTAACGGGATCGTGGTACACGGTGTGCCGCGGATGGCCGATGGCTTGCACGAGGCGACGCTTCAGCAGTTGGCGGCGGCATATCCTTTGCGCGCGGTCTTTGTCACGTCGGTGCTGCAAAATCCCACGGGTACAAGTTTCTCCATGGCGGGCGCCTTCCGCCTGTTGCAGTGGGCTGAACGCCACGATCTGATCGTTGTCGAGGACGATGTTTCGCGCGAACTGCTGCTCGAACCCGCCCCGCTGCTGACGGCGTTGGCCAGCACGCGGCGCGTGGTTTATGTATCGGGGTTTGCCAAGAGTGTCATGCCATCCCTGCGGGTAGGCTATTTGGTGGGCGATGAAGATCTGGTACGCCGCTGTGCGCAAACGAAGATGTCACTCGGCCTGACGTCGGCTGAAATCATGGAACGTACCGTGCATCAGGTGCTGCGTGATGGGCGGCAGGGCGCCTATCTGCGCGATGTGCGTGCGCGGCTTGGCCGGGCGCACGACCAGGTCTGCCAGCAGCTGCACGAGGCTCGTTTCGAGGTGAGTCACGAGCCGGGGGCGGGGCTTTTTCTGTGGGCGCGCCCAGGCGTGCCCATCCGTACCCCGGGCGGTGCGGTAGGCCTGGCCGCCGAGGCGCTGCAGCGGAGTATCTGGCTGGCACCGGGGGCGTATTTTTACCCTGATGGGCGTGATGAGGGCTGGTTCAGATTCAACGTGGCGTATTCGGCCAGCCCTACGCTCTGGAAATTCTTTGCCGATGCCGGGCTGACGTAGCCGACTGGCTGAGCTTTTGCCAAGGTACGGGGCGTGGTCTGGACGGAGCGTTTGCTTTACTTTAAAGCCGCATGAAAGCGTGCCACATAGTCTTCAAAGCTTTCGGTGTCGGAGGCCTCGAGTGCTGCTTGTTCGGCCAGCGAGGCGTGTGCCGCCTGGTCGAAGGCGGCCAGCGTGTCGGCGGGCAGGCCGCGGGCCTGCAAGGCCGCCCAGTGGGCCTGGCTCTGGGCGAGCGTCCAGTCGTGAAATTCTTGGCCGCTGTCGCGCAGGGCGGCCAGCAGACGGGCCGACGGGGTTGCGGCGGGGTCGGCCACCTTGGCGCGCTGGGCGTCCAGGGCCGCTCTGTGGTGCGGGTCGTCCGTGTGCTGGTCGAGCAGGGCGGCGTAGGGGGCAATGTCCGCCAAAATTTGCCCGGCCCAGTCGCTCAGGCTGACGGGCTGGCCGTCGTGGCTGAGCATCAGGCCCGGCTTGCGCCCTTCGCGCGCCACCAGGGCAAAGTTGCCCTGGCTTTCTTGACAGGTGCCGGGGGCCGGGAACAGGGGGCTGTCTTCCAGCGCGCAGTACAGCAGGAAGGCGTCCAGGAAACGGCTGGTGTCCACGGCGATGCCGGCGGGTTCCCAGGGGTCGATGTCCATGCAGCGCACTTCGATGTACTGGATGCCGCGCTGGTGCAAGATGGTGTTGGGCCGCTCGCAGCGCTTGGCCGTCTGTTTGGGACGGATGGTGGCGTAGTACTCGTTTTCGATCTGCAGGATGTTGGTGTTGAGCTGGATGCGCTGGCCGTCGCGGTGGGTGCCGATGGTTTCGTAGGCGGGCCAGGGGGTGGTGACGGCGGCGTGGATGCGGGCCGTGAAGGTGTCCAGGTCGTTGTAGCAGAGATGCAGCTCGGATTGCGTGGGGTTCTTGTAGCCCAGATCGCTCATGCGCAGGCTGGTGGCCCAGGGCAGGCAGTAGGTGTCCGGGCTCAGGCGGGTGAGCTGGGCCTCGAAGCCGACGTGCTGCAAAAAGCTGCGCGATACCGCGGGCGAGGCACCAAACAGGTACATCAGCAGCCACGAATGGCGCATGAAGTTGCGGATGAGCCCCATATAGCCCGTGTTGCGCCGCTCTTTTTCGGTTTCTCCGGCGGCGAGGAAATCCCAGGCGGCGTCGGGCAGCGAGAAGTTGTAATGCACCCCCGCGATGCACTGCATGACCTTGCCGTAGCGCCAGGCCAGGCCCAGGCGGTAGACGTGCTTGAGCATGCCGCTGTTCGACGTGCCGTACCAGGCCACGGGGATGTCCGCTTCGGCGGGCAGGTGGGCGGGCATGGACTGGTTCCAGACGGCTTCGCCGGGGTTGCGCAGGGCGACGAAGGTGTGGATGTCCGTCAGCTGGCGGATGAGCGCATCGGGCGAGCCCAGCGGGCTGGTGATGAGTTCGAGCAGCGATTCGGAATAATCGGTGGTGATGTGCGGGTTGGTGAGCGCCGCCCCCAGGCTGGCGGGGTGGGGTGTATGCACCAGCGTGCCGCCGCTATCGACCCTCAGCCCCTCTTTTTCGATGCCGCGCTGGATGCTGCGCAGCAGCTCGGGGTGCGCGGCCAATTGGGCGCGCCGGTCGGAGGCCAGGGTCATGATAATCGGTACTGAGTTGGTCTGAATACGCCGATTTTAGCCGAGGCGCGCCTGCCGTACGTCCGCTGATGTCAGGCTGGTGCGCGGGATTTGACTCAGGTTGAGAATGTTGCGCTGCAGGGCCGCCATGATGGCCGCCTGGCGGTTGTGCACGCCGAGCTTGCCGCAGAGGTTGGCAATGTGGAAATTGGCGGTGCGCTCGGTGATGCCCAGAATACGGCCCATCTCCCAGCTGGTTTTCCCCTGCGATGCCCAGTACAGGCACTCTTTCTCGCGAGCGGTCAGGTTCGGCATGATTGTCTTCCCCATTGAGACGTTATTGTTGGTTACTGCGCGCTTTTGTGATCGAATGTATCACAAGGTCTGTAAATGCATACGCGCTGGGCAGGATGCTTTTGTCCACTTCTCTTGACTTGCCTCAAGCCTCGGGCCCGCCACGGCCAGGACTTCTGTCAGCTTGGCCGCGGGCTTTGTTTCCGCTATGGCGGTGGCCTCGCGGCCAAGGCGTGGCGGCGGTGTTCGATGCGGGAATCACGGTGCTAGAATGACTGCAGAAATCGCGCCGATTTGCCTGATCCGCTTGCGGGCGCGCCATAAATCCAGCTAAAGAGGTTCCATGACCCCCGTTGCCTTTTCTTCGCCTTCCGTTTCCGATGTCACGCCCGCTCAGTCGGCGCGCCCGCCCGTGCCCACGGGCAGCGTGGGTTACGTGACGCCCCAATTTCTCGCTTTCGACGAGCCGCTCACCTTGTCCAGCGGCCAGGTGCTGTCGTCCTATACGCTGGCGGTCGAAACCTACGGCACGCTCAATGCCCAGTGCAGCAATGCCGTGCTGGTGTGCCATGCTCTCAATGCCTCGCATCACGTGGCGGGCATGGACGCCGACGATCCCGACCAGATCGGCTGGTGGGACAACATGGTGGGCCCGGGCAAGGCCGTGGACACCGACCGCTTCTTCGTCATCGGGGTGAACAACCTGGGCTCGTGTTTTGGTTCCACCGGGCCCACGACGCTCAATCCGGCCACCGGCGAGCCTTGGGGGGCGGCGTTTCCGCTGCTCACTGTCGAAGACTGGGTGCATGCCCAGGCGCGGGTGGCCGACCACTTTGGCATCCAGCGCTTTGCCGCCGTCATGGGCGGTTCGCTGGGCGGCATGCAGGCGCTCAGCTGGGCCATCACCTGCCCCGAGCGGGTGGGTGACTGCATCGTCGTCGCCAGCACGGCGCGGCTGACGGCGCAGAACATCGCCTTCAACGAAGTGGCGCGGCGCGCCATTCTCACCGACCCCGATTTCCACGACGGCGATTACTACGCGCACGGCGTCGTGCCGACGCACGGCCTGTCGGTGGCGCGCATGGTGGGCCACATCACCTATCAGTCCGACGAGGTGATGGCTTCTAAATTTGGCCGAGCCCAGCGGGCGCCCAACGCCAACGGCGACTACCGCTACAACTACGACGTCGAATTCGAGGTCGAGTCCTATCTGCGCTATCAGGGCGAGAAGTTCTCGCGCTATTTCGATGCCAACACCTATCTGCTGCTGACGCGCGCGCTGGATTACTTCGATCCGGCGCGGGCCACGGGGGGCGATCTGGCGCGCGCCCTGGCGCCAACGCAGGCGCGGTTCTTATTGGTGTCATTTTCCACCGACTGGCGCTTCGCCCCCGAACACTCGCGGGAGATCGTCCAGGCGCTGCTCAAGAACCAACGCGAAGTCACCTACGCCGAGATCGACGCGCCGCACGGGCACGACGCTTTTCTGCTGGGCGACCCGCGCTACCACGCCATCGTCCAGGGCTACTACGACCAGATCGCCAGCCGCCTGGGCCTGGGCGCGCGGCAAAGCACCACAGGAGTCCTCGCATGAATCAGACAGTCGCCAGCGGGCGTGTGCTGATGCAGCCGCCCGGTACGGCCGAGCAGACCGAGGCCTCACCGCGCATCGACTTGCTGCGTATCGCCCAGTGGATCAAGCCTGGCAGCCGCGTGCTCGATCTTGGCTGCGCGGACGGCTATCTGCTGTCGTACCTGCAGCGCACGCGTCAGGTGCAGGGGGCCGGGGTCGAACTCAACGACGATCAGGTCATTGCCGCCGTGCGCCGCGGGGTGCGGGTGATCCAGCAAAACCTCGAAGAAGGTCTGGCGCTGTTCGACGACCAGCAGTTCGATACCGTGGTGCTGTCGCAGACGTTGCAGTCCATGCACCACACCGAACACATCCTGCAAGAGATGGCCCGGGTGGCGCGCTATGGCATCGTGTCGTTTCCCAATTTCGGCTACTGGCCGCATGGCTGGTCGATCCTGCGTGGGCGCATGCCGGTCAACGACCAGATGCCGTATCAGTGGTACGACACCCCCAACATTCACTTGTGCACGCTGACCGATTTTCAGCGGCTGGCCGCCCAGCTGCGGCTGCGCATCACCGATCTGGCCACGTTTCGCGGCAGCCACGAAATCAAGTATCTGCGCAGTTGGCGCAGCATGCTGGCGCTGTATCGCTTTGAATCCCCGGTGGGTCGGCATCCGTGAACGACGGCTGGCGCGTCTATGGGCGCCGACGGGTGGCTCCGTTGCTGGTGCTGGGGTTTGCCAGCGGCTTGCCGCTGGCGCTCACCTCGGGCACCTTGCAGGCCTGGGCCACGGTCGAGCAAGTCTCGCTGCAAAGCATCGGCTTTCTCACGCTGGCGGGCACCGCCTATACGCTCAAGTTCCTGTGGGCGCCGCTCATCGACCGCTTCACGCCCCCGCTGCTGGGGCGCCGCCGCGGCTGGATGCTGCTCACCCAATTGCTGCTGGCGTTGTCCATCGCCGCCATGGGGCTGTTTTCACCGGGCACGCAGCTGCAGACCCTGGCCTTGCTGGCCGTTTGGGTGGCTTTCCTGTCGGCCACCCAGGACATCGCGTTCGACGCCTACAGCACCGATGTGCTGCGCCATGAAGAACGCGCCGCCGGGGCCGCCCTGAAAGTGATGGGCTACCGTCTGGCGATGGTGGTGTCGGGCGGGCTCGCGCTCATCATCGCCGACCAGTGGCTGGGCTGGGGAGGCATGTACCTGCTGATGGGCGGGCTCATGGCCCTGGCGGCGCTGGCCACCTTCTGGGCCCCCGAGCCCGAACACAGCGTGCAGGCGCCGCGCAGCCTGCAGCTGGCCGTGGTCGAGCCGCTCAAAGAATTCTTTGGCCGACCCGGTGCCTGGACGATTCTGCTGCTGATCGTGCTCTACAAGCTGGGAGACGCCTTTGCCGGGGCGCTGTCCACCACATTTTTGCTGCGCGGGGCGGGCTTTGACGTGACCGAGGTCGGCATGGTCAACAAGGTGTTCGGCTTGGTGGCCACGATCCTTGGCGCGCTGGCGGGCGGCGGCCTGATGACGCGCCTGGGCTTGTATCGCGCCCTGATGCTGTTTGGCGTCTGCCAGGCGGTTTCCAACCTGGGCTACTGGATGCTGGCGGTCACGCCGCCCCATCTGGCTTCGATGGCGGCGGTGGTCGCCGTCGAAAACCTCTGCGGCGGGCTGGGGACGGCCGCCTTCGTGGCGCTGTTGATGGCCTTGTGCCGCCAGCAGTTTTCCGCCACGCAGTTCGCGCTGCTGTCGGCGCTGTCGGCGGTGGGGCGAACCTACCTGGCCGGGCCGCTCACCCCGGTCTTGGTCGAGCATTTCGACTGGTCGGTGTTTTTCCTCATGACGGTGCTGATTGCCCTGCCGGGCCTGGTGCTGCTGTGGCTCAAGCGCGGCCTCATCCGCGCGCTGGACGTATAGCAATCCCGGCGCAAAGCCGCCGCGTCCGCTTGTCGCCAGCGTATTCAGAGGTTCCATAGGGCCTATGGCAATCGCGTGATTGCCGGCATTCCCCCGAGTGCGCTATGGTTTAGGGCTGCCCGGCGGGGCGTCTGCCGCGCCTGGAAACATAAGGTTTTGCGTTCATGATCTCCAAGTTGCGTTTGTTGCTCGACCGTTTCACCCTGATCCTGGTTGCCGTGGTGGCGGCGGCGACGCTGCTGCCCGCGCATGGCGTCGGGGCTGTTTTCTTCAAGAACCTGACGACGGCGGCCATTGCACTGCTGTTCTTCCTGCATGGCGCCAAGCTGTCGCGCGAGGCGATCATCGCCGGGGCTACGCACTGGCGCCTGCACGGGGTCATCTTCATCTGGACGTTTGTCATCTTCCCCCTCATTGGCTGGGCGCTGCGGCCTGTCCTGGTGCCGCTGCTGGGCGAGCACCTGTACGTGGGGGTGATGTATCTGTGCGTGCTGCCGGGCACCGTGCAGTCCGCCATTGCTTTTACCTCGATCGGGCGGGGCAATGTGCCTGCCGCCGTGTGTGCCGCCTCGGCGTCCAGCATCATCGGCATCGTCGTCACGCCCCTGCTGCTGCAGCTCCTGCTGGAGACCGACACGTCCGCGCTCGACAGCAGTTCGCTGCTGCAATCCATCGTGCACATTGGCGAGCAGATTTTCCTGCCCTTCGTGGCGGGCCACCTGATGCGTCCCCTCGTCGGGCGCTGGATGGACGGCCACCGCACCCTGGTGCGGGCCGTGGATCAAAGCTCGATTCTGTTGGTGGTGTACACGGCGTTCAGCGAGTCGGTGATCGCCGGGCTCTGGAACCAGGTGGATCCCCTGTCGCTGGGCCTGCTCGTCGTCACCTGCTGCGTGCTGTTGGCGATCGTGCTGGTGCTCAACACCTGGTCTACCCGCAAGCTGGGCTTTTCACGGGCCGACGAGGTGACCATCGTATTCTGCGGCTCGAAAAAGAGCATGGCCACCGGCGTGCCGATGGCTGGCGTGCTGTTCAGCGCCGGGGCCATCGGGCCGGTGCTCTTGCCGCTGATGATCTTTCACCAGATTCAGTTGATGGTGTGCGCGGTACTGGCGCAAAACTACCAGCGCCATGCGCCGCCCGAGCCCGGGCATCGGCATGCCCATGAAAAAGGCCGCCTTCCTGCTTGAAAGCGGCCTTGTTGCTTCTTGCCGACGAGGACGTCGGCGCAAGCCTGCCTGACACGTGCCGACTGCGCCATTTGGGCGCGCCGTTTTATGCCGTGGTATGCAGCTGCGTGCCCACCATGCCGCTGGTGGCCAGCTGAGGCACGCTGGGCACCGAGTTGACCAGGCTGAGGATGGTGTTGGATTGGCCATCCAGCACCTTGCGCAGCAGCGTGTTTTGACCTTCTTGCATTTGCGCGTAGTTTTGCAGACCCGTGGCGGCGCCAACCAGGCTTTCAACGGAATCGGACATGTGGGCTCCGGTGTGGTGAATGGATGTCAGTATGACGATATTGTTTGATTGTAGGACAAATCATGTCTTGTGCGCATGAAAGTGTCAATGCCGCCCGCCGTTTGTGCTGCGGGTTCTGGTTCTGTTGCTCTATCGCGGCCCGGCGTATTCGTAGTCGATCGTCAGTGGCGCGTGGTCGCTGAAGCGCTCGTCTTTGTAGATGGCGGCGGCGCGGGCCAGGGCGGCGATGCCGGGGGTGGCCACGTGGTAGTCGATGCGCCAGCCGACGTTCTTCGCCCAGGCCTGCCCACGGTTGCTCCACCAGGTGTAGGCCTCGCCGGTGGTGTCGGGGTGCAGACGGCGGTAGACGTCCACCCAGCCGTGTTCGTCGAATATCTTCGTCATCCAGGCGCGCTCTTCGGGCAAAAAGCCGCTGTTCTTCAGGTTGCCCTTCCAGTTTTTCAGGTCGATTTCGTGGTGTGCGATGTTCCAGTCGCCGCAGATGACGAACTCGCGGCCTGTTGCCTTGTGCTCTTGCATGAGCCCGTCGAGCCAGCTTTCGTAGTGATCCAGGAAGCGGTACTTGGCCGTCTGCCGTTCGTCGCCGCTCGACCCCGAGGGCAGGTAGGCGCTGATGACGGTCAGGCCCGGCCAGTCGGCTCGCAGGATGCGGCCTTCGGCGTCGAACTCGGGGCAGCCCATGCCGCTCGTGATCTGGTCGGCGGGGTGGCGCAGGTACAGCCCCACGCCGCTATAGCCCTTTTTCTCGGCGTGATGAAAGTGCCCGGTATAGCCGTCGGGATGGCGCATTTCGTCGCTCAGATCCGAATCCTGGATTTTGATTTCCTGCATGCAGACGACATCGGGGGCTTGTGCCTTCAACCAGTCTGCCAGACCCTTGCGAAAGGCCGCGCGGATGCCATTGACGTTCAGTGAGGTAATGCGTAACACGGTGACTCCAAGAGGTTCGGTGGGTGCTGGTCGGGCGCGGCCGATGCACGCGTCAGACAGCCAGGTCGAGCGGCAGATCGGAGATGTCCTTGAGCCGCTTGCCCTCCACCATGATGGCGAGCAGCTCTGCGGCATCGTCCATGCCCAGGGTGGTGACGGCATCTTGCAGTTCGTGCAACGCGAAGTGGTAGACGCAATCGATGTCGCCGGTGCCCAGGGCGATGGAAGCCAGACGGTTGGGTGTGGGTTCTGCCGTGACGACGGCAATGTGCGGCAGATGCCCTTTGCGGTTGCGGATCAGGTTCAGCGCCTCTGAGCGCGAGTTTTGCGCGCGGTCGCTGCGAATCGTCCATTTGCAGGAAATGCTGGCGTGCAGCAACGGCTTGCCGCCGCTGCGCGCCCGCAAGCTGGCATGGCGTGCCGTGCTGTCATCCACCAGCATATAGGGCGTGTTGATCCGGTTGTCGGGCTCGGGGCTGCGAACGACGACGATGTCGGGGGTAATGGTGTAGTCGCTGCCCAGCGCAGCAGCGAGCTCCGCGTCCGCCTTGGCCGCCCGGTCGAGAGCGACCAGGTGGGCATATTGTTCATAGCGGGCGATCTCCAGGCGGTTGCGCCCGGATACTTGGTGGATGTCCCAGGTGCCTGGGCGCAAGTGCCCCAGGAGAGGGAAAGTGTCTTGTACGAAGCGGGCGCAAATGCTTTCGAATTGATCCCCGGCGGTCTGCCCCGCGCTGCGTTCGCCAATGGTTTCGGCCTTGAGCCGTTCGGCAATGCCCAGGGCGATGGCTTTGCTGGCCTTGCTGCTGCTGTCGGCGTTGCTGACGACCCCCATTTGATTGATGGTCAGGATGGAGTCCAGCAGCCGACTGTGAAAAGCCTGGCGCGCGGTCAGGAAGTGGGCTCTGTCTGACATCAGGCCACCTTGAAGATGCGCTTTGCCGCCAGTGCCGTCGCGATTTGCCGGGCGACCGCCGTCGCCACCGGCGGGGGGAAGGCATTGCCGATCTGGCGGTAGGCTGCCGTCTTGCGCCCGAAAATCTGCCAGTCATCCGGAAAGCCCTGGATGCGGGCCGTCATGCGGGGCGTCAGGCGCGGCATGCCGACGAAGTCCGGCGGGGGGGCCTCGTCCCACAAACCCATGCCATCGACGCCCAGCGCCGCCCAGGCGCGCTTGGCACGCGTGGGGCCGAGATCAGGGCCACCGTGCTTTTTCGAGCCGCCCACCAGCGTAGGGGCGATCGCGGCCGCTTGTTCGCGCCAGCGGTCGGCGCCCCGCCAGCCGCGTGCCGCCATCAGATCGTGCAGTAGCGCACCCACGGTAGGTGGTTCGGTGCCCAGCGGGTCGGGCCAGTGGAAGTGGTCGGCCAGGTCTTTGCGGATGCCCACGAAAATGACGCGTGGCCGCAGTTGCGAGACGCCGTAGTCAGAGGCGTTGTGCAGGCGCCAGCCGGGGACGTAGCCCAGCTTTTTGAGCTGCTTTTCAACCTTTTCCCGGTAATCCACGAAGACCGCGTCAAGCAGGCCCCGCACGTTTTCGAGCATGACGGCCTGGGGGCGGATTTCGTCGACCAGCCGGACAGCTTCTGGAAACAGGTCACGTTCGTCTTCCGCCCCCAACTGCTTGCCGGCCTTGGAGAAGGGGGGGCAGGGGACGCCGCCTGCGACCAGATCGACGCCCTTGTAGGCGCGCCCATCAAATGCCTTGACATCGCCTTCGATGACGTTCCAGTCGGGGCGGTTGAGCCGCAGGGTTTTGCAGGCGGGGGGTTCGATCTCGACCAGTGCCGAGTGACCGAACCCGCCACGTTCAAGCCCCAACGCCTGTCCGCCCGCGCCGGCGCAGATCTCGATGGACGTGAATCGGGTGGCGGGGGCGTGGTTCATGGTCTGTGGTCTTGCTGTCAGGCTGGGCGGGTAGTGAGTGTGCCAACAGCACACCAGGGACGGCGGCGCTTGGCGTGCGGCCCGCTGTCATGATACGCGATCCCGGGGGTGGGGCGGCATCAGCCAAATTTGAAACTGGAGATGGTGAGCCCGCCCGAGCCTTCGGTTTCGTGGTGGAAACAGGTGGCGGTGTCGCCGCCGGCGGCCCCGGCGGCAATGAACAGGGGCACCAGGTGATCTTCCATGGGGTGCGCCGCGCGGGATGCCGGGGCGTCTTCCCAGTATTTCAGGCGCCGCTGGCGTTCGTCCGCGGCGGTGCCGACCAGGGTTTCCTGCAGCCAGGCGTCGAACTGCGCCGATGGGGCGCGGCCTGCCGGGCCGAACATCCGCAGGTTGTGGTAGCTGAGGCCGCTGCCGATGATGAGGATGTTCTC
This sequence comes from Castellaniella caeni NBRC 101664, assembly GCF_001592225.1. Classification (GTDB taxonomy): domain Bacteria; phylum Pseudomonadota; class Gammaproteobacteria; order Burkholderiales; family Burkholderiaceae_B; genus Castellaniella; species Castellaniella caeni. Next base: position 110,744 of record NZ_BCWN01000005.1, read on the forward strand.
GTCGCGCAGCGGCTGCAGCGCCGCGCCCAGCGCGTGGTGCCAGGCGGGGTCGAAACCGGCTTCGATGGAAAGCTGCACCATGGGCACCTGGGCCAGCGGATACATGACGAAGGCGGGCACGAAGGCGCCGTGGTCATAGCCGCGCCGGGTGTCTTCCGCCACCGGGATGCTTTTGGCGTCCAGCAGGGCCTGTACGCGGGCGGCCAGGCGCGGCGAGCCGGGGGCCGTGTAGTGGATGTCGTAGGTGTCGGCGGGAAAGCCGTGGTAGTCGTACACCATGCCGGGCTGTGGATGGCCGGATACCTTGACCTGGCCGCGCGTGATCCAGTGCGCCGAAATCATCAGGATGGCGCGCGGGGCTTGCGGCAGCGCGGCCGGGATGCCCTGCAGGGCGGCGCTCAGCGCGGCGTAATTGGTTTTGGCCGTCGGCATCCAGGGCCAGGGGCCGCCGCCATGGGAAACGAAATAAACAGGTTGGCGCATGTGGTGGGTCAAGAAGAAAAGTTGATCTGATGCTTGTGGAATGATAGACGGCTGTGTGCTGAAATGCACGGCGCCAGATAAGGGCAGGATGTCGGCCCTGGGGTCTGTGCGCGGGTGGGGCTCGCGGGACGCCGGAACGTCACTGCCGGGGGGCGGCCGTCGCCCTGGACGCTGGACGCGGGTACTGTCCGTGGATATGCCCGATAATGTCGGTTTTCCAGATTTCGAGACATGACCATGCCCGGCAGCCACGCCCAGTCCTTCGTCCGTTTCGCCCTCGAACAGGGCGTCTTGCGGTTCGGCGAGTTCAAGACCAAGTCTGGCCGCCTGAGCCCTTACTTCTTCAACGCCGGTCTATTCAACGACGGTGCCAGCGTGGGCCGCCTGGGGCACTTCTACGCCCAGGCCCTGGTGGACGCCGGCCTGTCCTTCGACATGCTGTTTGGCCCGGCCTACAAGGGTATTCCCCTGGCCACGGCCACCGCCGTGTCGCTCGCCGTCGAGCCCGCCCTGTCCGGCCGCCTGGTGCCCTTTGCCTTCAACCGCAAAGAAGCCAAGGATCACGGCGAGGGCGGCGTGCTGGTGGGGGCGCCGCTGCAGGGGCGCGTGGTCATCATCGATGATGTGATCACTGCGGGCACGTCGGTGCGCGAATCGGTGTCGCTGATTCGCGCCGCCGGGGCGCAGCCCGCCGCCGTGCTGATCGCGCTCGACCGCATGGAGCGCGCGGGTGCCGAAGGCGCGCTGTCCGCGCACTCGGCGGTGCAGGATGTCGAACAGACGTACGGCATTCCGGTCATCAGCATCGCATCGCTGACGGACATCATGGCGCTGCTGGCAGGCGACGCCGCCCTGGCCGACTATCGTGACGCCGTGGCGGCATACCGCGCCCGGTACGGGATCTGACGCGGTTGCCTGAGAACGATCAGCCGTCCAGCTTTTGCTTGAGAACGGTGTTCACCTGTTGCGGGTTGGCTTTGCCGCGGGCCGCCTTCATCACCTGGCCCACCAGCGAATTGAACGCCTTCTGCTTGCCTGCCCGGTATTCTTCGACGATGGCCGGGTTGGCCGCCAGCACGGTGTCGATCATCGTTTCGATTGCCCCTGTGTCGCTGATCTGGCGCAGGCCCTTGGCCTCGATGATGGCGTCCGCATCGCCGCCGGATTCGCCCGCCCACATCGCCGCGAACACGTCGCGCGCGATCTTCGTCGAAATCGTGCCGTCCAGGATGCGGGCGATCAGCGCCGCCAGCTGCGCGGGCGACACGGGCGAGCGATCGATTTCCAGCCCGTCGCGGTTCAGGGCCGCCGACAGCTCGCCCAGAATCCAGTTGGCCGCCTGCTTGGCCTGATCGGCGGGCAAGGCGGCGGCTGCTTCCTCGAAGTAAGCCGCGACACCGCGATGCAGCGTCAGCTGCGCGGCGTCGTATGCCGACAAGCCCATGGCGGACTCGAAGCGTGCGCGCTTGGCCGCCGGTAGTTCGGGCATGGCCGCGCGCACCTGCTCGATCCATTCGGGCGACACCACGAGCGGTGGCAGGTCGGGGTCGGGGAAATACCGATAATCGTCCGAGTCTTCTTTGGTGCGCATGGCGCGGGTTTCGTCTTTGTCCGGGTCGTAGAGCCGCGTTTGCTGCACGACCTTGCCGCCATCTTCGATGAGCTCGATCTGGCGCCGGATTTCGTACTGAATGGCGCGTTCCATGAAGCGGAAAGAGTTGAGGTTCTTGATCTCGCAGCGCGTGCCGAATTCGGCCTGGCCGCGCGGGCGCACCGACACGTTGGCGTCGCAGCGGAAAGAACCTTCTTGCATGTTGCCGTCGCAGATGCCCAGCCAGACCACCAGGCCGTGCAGCGTGCGGGCGTAGGCCACCGCCTCGGCGGCCGAGCGCATTTCGGGCTCGGTGACGATTTCGAGCAGCGGCGTGCCTGCGCGGTTGAGGTCGATGCCGCTGGACGATTCGCCGTGCGGCCCGGTGTAGTGCTCGTGCAGCGACTTGCCCGCGTCTTCTTCCAGGTGCGCGCGTGTGAGGTTGATGGTGTGTTCTTCCTCGCCCACGAAAAACGTCAGCTGGCCGCCCACCACGATGGGCAGTTCGAACTGGCTGATCTGGTAGTTTTTGGGCAGATCGGGATAGAAGTAGTTTTTGCGCGCGAACACCGAGCGCTGGGCCACGGTTGCGCCGATGGCCAGGCCGAACTGGATGGCGCGCTCGACGGCGCCTTTGTTCATCGCCGGCAGCGAGCCCGGCAGCGCCATGTCCACGGCATTGGCCTGCGTGTTGGGTTCGGCGCCGAAACGTGTGCTGCTGCGCGAAAAAATCTTTGACTGTGTAGACAGCTGGGCGTGGGTTTCCAGCCCGATGACGACTTCCCAATCCATTATGCGTGTTCCGGTGTGCGTTGATGCCAGTCGGTGACCTGCTGGTAACGGTCGGCCAGGGCCAGCAGGCGGCCCTCGTCGAAATAGCGCCCGACGATCTGCAGGCCGATGGGCAGGTGTCCCGATTCGCCGCCAAAGCCGCAGGGAATCGACATGCCGGGCAGCCCCGCCAGGCTGACGCCCAGCGTGTAGATGTCGCCCAGCCAGTCGGCGATGGGGTCGTGGCGGTTGTCGCCGATGCGCCGCGCCACCGTGGGCGTGACCGGCCCCATGATGACGTCGCAATCTTGCGCGAGTGCGCGTTGAAAGTCATCGACGATCATGCGCCGCACGCGCTGCGCCTGCAGATAGTAGGCGTCGTAATAGCCGTGCGACAGCACGTAGGTGCCCACCAGGATGCGGCGGCGGACTTCGTCGCCAAAGCCCTCGGCGCGCGAGCGGCTGGTCATGTCGGCGAGGTCGGTGTAGTGCTCGGCCCGGTGGCCGTAGCGCACCCCGTCGTAGCGCGACAGGTTGCTGGAGGCCTCGGCGGGCGCGATGACGTAATAGGCCGGGATGGCGAGCCGGGTGCGCGGCAGCGAGATATCGACGCGCGTGGCACCCAGCGCCACGAAGGCCTGGATGGCGGCCTCGACTGCCGTGCCGACGTCGGGGGCCAGGCCCTCGTTGAAGAATTCGCGCGGTACGCCGATGCGCAGCCCCTTGAGCGGCTGCTGGCCTGCCGCCGCAAAGGCGCCCTGGGCCGCGGCGTAGTCGCCCTGGATGCGCCCGGCGGCATTGGGCCGCCCGTCGCAGGATTCGAGGCTGGTGGAGTCTTGCGGATCGAAGCCGCTCATGGCGTCGAGCAGTGGCACCAGGTCTTGCGCGCTGCGCGCCAGCGGGCCGGCCTGATCGAGGCTGGAGGCGTAGGCGATGATGCCGTAGCGCGAGATCGTGCCATAGGTGGGCTTGATGCCGCTGACGCCGCAATAGGCGGCGGGCTGGCGCACCGAGCCGCCAGTGTCGGTGCCCGTGGCGCCCAGCACCAGGCCGGCGGCGACGGCCGCGGCGGAGCCGCCCGACGAGCCGCCGGGAATGCGTTCGGCGTCCCAGGGGTTGCTGACCGGGCCGAAGGCCGAGTTTTCATTGCCCGAGCCCATGGCGAATTCGTCGCAGCTGAGCTTGCCCAGCGACACCGTGCCCGCCGCTCGCAGGTGGCTGACCACCGTGGCATCGAATGGGCTGACGTAGTTGGCCAGCATGCGGCTGGCCGCCGTGGTGCGCCAGCCCTGGGTGACGAAAAGGTCTTTGTGGGCGATGGGGATGCCCGTCAGCGGCCCCGCCTGACCGCTGGCCAGGGCCGCATCGGCCGCCTGGGCCTGGGCCAGGGTGAGCGCGTCGTCGATGTGCAGGAAGACGTGGGGGTCGCGGTACTGGCGCGCGGCTTGCAGCGCGTCGCGGGCCAGTTCGGTGGCGCTCAGCCGACGTTCGCGCAGGGCGTCGCCCAGAGCCTGGATGCTGTGGAATTCTGAAAGCTGGGTCATGGGTGTCATTCGATGACGGTGGGCACGAGAAACAGCCCCTGGTGGGGCGCCGGGGCATTGCGCAGGCAGGCGTCGCGCTGTTCGGGCGACTGGGCCGGGTCGGCGACGTCGTCGCGCAGGCGCAGGGCGATGGCCTGGTGCGCGGCCAGCGGGTGCGCCATGGGTTCGATACCCGTGGTATCGACCGCCTGCAACTCTTCGATGAGGTCGAGGATGCGGTCGAGCTCTTGCTGCGCGCGGGATTGGTCGGTGGAATCGAGCCGCAGGCCCGAAAGCCGTGCGAGCCGGGTGATGTCCTGTTCGGTGAGTGCCATGTTGCTGTGCCGAAGGGGTTGCCATCGTCTGGCAGCCAGATGAGTGTGTGCGGATGTGTCCGCAGGCGTTGAAAGCGGGGGATTTGCAAAACTTTACCCCGTATTTCGCGCCTGTCCTCTGGGGATTATAAGTTATCATTACCGATTCCATGCGGCTTTCCCGGCTTGTGCCGCTGTGCTGGTGGTCTCTCGTAGACGGCACCTGGCCTTTCGCGCGGAATCATCCCATCCCCTTTTATTAGTGCGCCCATGTTCGGATTCCTACGCAGCTATTTTTCCAGCGATATGGCAATCGACCTCGGCACGGCAAATACGCTGATCTATGTCCGCAGCAAGGGCATTGTGCTCGACGAGCCGTCCGTTGTTGCCATCCGCCACGACGGCGGGCCCAATGGCAAGAAAATCATTCAGGCCGTCGGCCACGAAGCCAAGCAGATGCTGGGCCGCGTGCCCGGCAACATCGAAGCCATCCGCCCCATGAAAGACGGCGTCATCGCCGATTTCACCGTCACCGAGCAGATGCTCAAGCAGTTCATCCGCATGGTGCATCCGCGCAGCATGCTGGCCCCCAGTCCGCGCATCATCGTCTGCGTACCCTGCGGCTCCACCCAGGTCGAACGCCGCGCCATCCGCGAATCCGCCCTGGGTGCGGGTGCCAGCCAGGTGTATCTCATCGAAGAACCCATGGCCGCCGCCATCGGCGCCGGCCTGGCCGTGTCCGACGCCAGCGGCTCGATGGTGGTGGACATTGGCGGCGGCACCACCGAGGTGGCCGTCATCTCGCTGGGCGGCATGGTCTACAAGGGCTCGGTGCGCGTGGGCGGCGACAAGTTCGACGAAGCCATCATCAACTACATCCGCCGCAATTACGGCATGCTCATTGGCGAGCCCACCGCCGAACTCATCAAGAAAGAAATCGGTTCGGCCTTTCCGGGTTCCGAAATCCGCGAAATCGAAGTCAAGGGGCGCAACCTGTCCGAAGGCGTGCCGCGCAGCTTCACGGTGTCGTCCAACGAAATCCTCGAATCACTCACCGATCCGCTCAACCAGATCGTCTCGGCCGTCAAGACGGCACTCGAACAGACGCCGCCCGAACTGGGCGCCGACATCACCGACAAGGGTATCGCGCTTACTGGTGGTGGCGCCCTGCTGCACGATCTCGATCGTCTGCTGCAAGAAGAAACCGGCCTGCCGGTGGTCGTGGCCGAAGACCCCCTCACCTGCGTGGTGCGCGGCTGCGGCGAGGCGCTCGAGCACCTCGAACGCCTGGGCGGCGTCTTCATCTACGACTGATCGGGTGGGCTTGGCCGCTGTCCGTCATGCGTGAACCCGAAACGCTCAGGCTGTTCAAGCGCGGGCCCAGCGTCGAGGTGCGCCTGGTGCTGCTGCTGGCCCTGTGTCTGGCGCTGATCGTGACGGACGCGCACTGGCCGGTGCTCACACCCGTGCGCCAGTCGCTGTCGCTGGCCATCTACCCCTTCCAGCGCGTGGTGCTGGCGCCGCGCGACGCGCTGGAATACATGGACAGCTGGTCGCATGCCGCCACCCTGGCGCGCGAAGAACAAGACGCCCTGCGCCGCCAGCAAATCGAGATGGCTCAGCTGGTCACCCATTCGGCGCAGCTCACCACCGAAAACGAACAGCTGCGGCGGCTGCTCAACGTGTCCGAATCCATTTCGCAGCAGTCCGTCGCGGTCGAGGTCTTTTACGTCCCGCCCAATGCCTTCAGTCACCGCCTGGTGTTCAACAAGGGGTCGCGGGCGGGCATCGAGGCGGGCATGCCGGTGATCGACGAAGGCGGGGTGGTCGGGCAGATCATCCACGTCACGCCCTTCACCTCCGAGGCGGCGCTGCTCATCGACGACCAGGTGTCCATCCCGGTGCAGGTGCTGCGCAACGGCCTGCGTCTGATCGCCTTTGGCAGCGACGAGGTGGGCAAGCTCGAAGTGCGCTATCTCACGGCCAACATGGACGTGCGGGCGGGCGACACGCTGGTCACCAGCGGTATCGGCGGCCTGTTTCCGGCGGGCCTGTCGGTGGGGCGGGTCGAGAAGGTCGATCGCGACCCGGGCACCGGCTTTGCCATGGCCGTGGCCGAACCCTTGTCGCACCCCGAACGCTACCGCCATTTCCTGGTGCTGAAGGTCGATGTGTCCAAGGTGCCCAAACCCGAGGAGATCGAGCATGCCCTTGGTGACAACTAGGCGGCCCGCCGGGGGCTCTTCGCTGATGTCCCTGCAGCCCGTGGACGCCAGCCCTTTCCAGCGGCCTTCGTCGGCCTGGCTGGTGTGGGGCTCGCTCATCCTGGTGTGGATGGCGTCCCTGCTGCCCTGGCGACTCTGGAGCCCGGTGCCTGACGTGCTGCTGCTGGTGCTGTGCTTCTGGTGCCTGCACGAATCCGATCGCGTCGGCCTGCTCACCGCCTTCATCTTCGGCCTGCTGATGGACGTGCACGATTCCGGCCTGCTGGGCCTGCATGCCCTGTGCTACGTGCTCAGCACCTACGGGGTCTTGCGCCTGCAGCGGCGCCTGGAGCACTTCAACGTCTGGGTGCAGACCTTTCACGTGGTGCCCGTGCTGGTGTTCGCCGCCCTGGTGTCACGCCTGTTCGGCGCCTGGCTCAATGGCGAGTGGGTGGGCTGGGACTGGCTCTGGTCGGCCCTCATCACCGGGGTGCTCTGGCCGCTGGCCGACATCCTTTTGCTGCTGCCCCAGCGTCGGCTCGATGGCGACGACGTGGGCGTCGTCTGACAGCCCGCCATGTTCGAGTTTCGCAAGACCAGCCAGCGCCAGCGCCAGACGGTATCCCTGCGCGCCTGGGTGGCGGGGCTGTTCGCCCTGGTCTGCCTGCTGCTGCTGGTGGGGCGCCTGTGGTATCTGCAGGTGGTGCGCTACGACAATCTGTCGGCGCGCGCCGACCAGAACCGCATCACCATCGTGCCGATTCCGCCGCGACGTGGCCAGATCACCGACCGCCACGGGCGGGTGCTGGCCACCAATCAGCGCGATTACACGCTGCTGGTCACGCGCGCCCAGGTGCAGGGCAAGGTCGAGGACATGCTCGATCGCCTGCGCGAGCTGGTCTACATCAGCGAGGCCGATCAGCGCAAATTCTTGCGGCTCTACCAGCAAAGCGGGCGCTACGCCCCGGTGCTGCTGCGCAACAACCTCAACGACATCGAGGCGTCGTGGTTTGCCGTGCACGCCTTCGAGTTTCCCGGCGTCAGCCTGCAGGCCCGCTGGGTGCGTGCGTACCCGGAACGCGAGTCGGCGGCCCACGTCCTGGGCTTCGTGGGGCGCATCTCCGAATCCGACGAGCAGCACCTCGAAGACACGGGGCAGGAAGGCAATTACCGTGGCACCCTGGTCATGGGCAAGAAGGGCATCGAAAAGACCTGGGAGAAGGCGCTGCATGGCCGCACGGGGGTCGAAGAGCTGGAAGTCACCGCCACCGGGCGCCCGGTGCGCGAACTCAGCCGCACCGACCCGATTCCGGGCTCCAACCTCGAACTGTCTCTTGACGAAGGACTGCAGCAGCTGGCCGAGGCCCAGTTCGCCGGGCGCCGGGGGGCCTTGGTGGCGATTGCGCCGCACACCGGCGAGGTGCTGGCCTTCGTCTCCTCGCCCTCCTTCGATCCCAACCTGTTCGTCGATGGCATCGACGTCGAGAACTGGCGCAAGCTGAACGACTCGCCCGACCATCCGCTCATCAACCGCCCCTTGTACGGCACGTACCCGATCGGCTCCACCTACAAGCCCTTCGTTGCCCTGGCAGCGCTGGAAATGGGGTTGCGCGGGCCGCAGGACATGATTCCCGATCCGGGGTATTTCGAGCTGGCGGGGCAGAAGTTCCGCAACGCGGGTGGGGCGGTCTACGGGCCCACCAATCTGCACAAGGCGCTGATGGTCTCGTCGGACACCTACTTTTTTTCGCTGGGGGCGATCATGGACGTGGACGCCCTGCACGACTTCAGCAAGCAGTTCGGCTTCGGGCAGATCACCGGCATCGACCTGGACGGCGAGCGCCGCGGCGTACTGCCTTCGCGCGAATGGAAGCGCCAGGCCTATAAAAAGCCCTCGCAGCAGCACTGGTTTCGCGGCGAGACCGTCTCGGTGACGGTGGGCCAGGGCTACAACGCCTTCACCCTGCTGCAGCTGGCGCAGGCCACCGCCGTGCTGGCCAATGACGGCGTGTACATGAAGCCGCACCTGGTGCGGCGCATCATCGACCCCTTGACAGGACGCTTCACGTACCCGGTGGTGGGCCCGCAGTACACCATTCCGCTCAAGCCGGCCAACCTGAAAGTGGTGCAGGACGCCATGGTGGATGTGATCCGCAAGGGCACTGCGCGGCGGGCCTTCGAGGGGGCGGCCTACCAGGCGGCGGGCAAGACGGGCACCGCCCAGGTCTACAGCTTGCGTGGTGCCAAGTACAAGGCGCATGCCGTGGACGAGCGACTGCGCGATCACGCCCTGTTCATGGCCTATGCGCCAGTGGACGACCCGCAGATCGCCGTGGCGCTGATCGTGGAGAACGGCGGCTGGGGCGCCTCGGTGGCCGCCCCGATTGCGCGGACAGTCTTTGATTACTGGCTGGCCCCGGCGCGGGTGGCCGAGCGCAGGCAACGGCTGCAGTCCGAGCACGAGTCGCGCCGGGTGGCGAATCCCGTCCCCAGCCCCGGCGCGGGGAACCCCCCGGTGGTCAATCCGGCGCTGCGTGAAGGGCCGGACGCCGCGCCGGCCCCCGAGGACGAGGGCGTGCCCGAACCCGCTCCCTTGCCGGATGCCGAGACGCCGCCCGAAGACGGCGCCCAGGAGGAATCGCAATGAAAATCCTTGTGCTGGTGGCCCGCCGGATGCTGGCGGTGCTCGATTGGCCGCTGCTGATCCTGCTGGTCGTGATGGCGCTGGTGGGCATGGCCACCATGCATTCGGCGGTGGGCAACACCGACTGGCGCTTTGCCGACCAGCTGCGCAATTTCCTCATCGCCTTCGCCGTGATGTGGGCCGTGGCGCTGATGCGCCCGGGCCTGATCATGAAGTCGGCGCCTTACTTCTACGTGGGCGGCGTGGCCTTGCTGCTGGCCGTGACGCTGTTCGGCGTCACCAGCAAGGGCGCCACGCGCTGGCTCGATCTCGGTTTTGGCCGCATTCAGCCTTCGGAAATGATGAAGATCGCGGTGCCGCTGATGCTGGCCTGGTATTTCCAGCGCCAGGCCAGCACCCGCTTTCGCCTGCGCGACTTCCTGCTGGCCAGCGCGCTGCTGCTGGTGCCCGCGGGGCTCATCATCGAGCAGCCCGACCTCGGTACGGCCCTGCTGGTGCTGGCCTCGGGCTTTTGCGTCATCTACTTTGCCGGTTTCCCCTTCAAGCTGCTGGTGCCCGTGGTGCTGGTGGCCGCCGTCAGTCTGGGGACTCTGGTGTCCTACGAAGACCAGATCTGCCAGCCGGACGTGGACTGGGTGGTACTGCACGACTACCAGAAGTACCGCGTCTGTGTGCTGCTCAATCCGGGCTCCGACCCCCTGGGCAAGGGCTTCCATACCATCCAGTCGATGATCGCCGTGGGCTCGGGCGGGGTCTACGGCAAGGGCTACATGCAGGGTACGCAGACGCACCTGGACTTCATTCCCGAACGCACCACCGACTTCATTTTCGCGGTGTTCGCCGAGGAATTCGGACTCTATGGCGGGGTGACTTTGCTGTTCCTGTACGCCCTGATCGTCCTGCGCGGGTTGACCATCACCGTGCGGGCGCCCACGCAGTTCGGCCGCCTGCTGGGCGGGGCCATGTCCATGATGATGTTCGTCTATGTGTTCGTGAACATCGGCATGGTCACGGGCGTGCTGCCCGTGGTCGGGGTGCCGCTGCCCTTCATGAGCTATGGCGGCACGGCTCTCATGACGCTGGGCATCGCCTGCGGGCTGCTGATGAGTATCGGGGCGCACCAGCCCAAGACGCGCAGCGGCTGAGGCTGGCCGCGACGGCGGTGTTTTCAGGCAGGCGGGTGCGGGTAGAGCCCGTCCAGCAGCCGCGCCACCGGCGCTGGCATGCCCAGCCCGGACAAGGCGTCCAGGGCCGTCCAGGCCGATTGCCCCACCGATGGCGGCAGCAACGCCGGATTGGGCTTGGCGCGGCGGGCAGCGCCGCTTTCGGCCACGGTTGCGTGCGGCGCGGGCAGCAGGTTCGCGGCCTGGCGCGACAGGCCCGGCAATGTCACGCGCAGGGGCTGGATGAGCAGGCGAAAGTGTGTGAAGACGTGTTCGAACGCGGCCAGCGTCTCGATGGCCGCCGCGTGCGGTGCGGCCAGTTCGCGGCAGGCGGCTTCCAGGGCGGCGCGGTCGGCGAAAACCGGCAGTGCCCACAGCCCGCCCCAGATGCCCTGTGCCGGGCGGCGCTGCAGCCACAGCCGACCGTCGGATTCCAGAATCAGCAAACAGCAGCTGTGGCGCGGCTGGCTAGGGCGGCTTCTAGGCGTGGGCAGGCTGTCTTGCAGGCCCAGGCGCCGCGCCGCGCAGTCGTGGCGCAGCGGGCAGTGTTCGCAGTCGGGGTGGCTGCGCGTGCAGATCGTGGCACCCAGATCCATTTGCCCTTGGGTGTAGGCCCGCATATCCAGATCGGCGGGCGCCGCGTCCAGCCAGGCCTGTGCGTGCCGCCACAGCGTCTGCATCAGGCGTGTCGAACCGGTGTCGCCCTCCAGCGCCAGGTAGCGCGCCAGCACCCGACGCACATTGCCGTCGAGGATGGGCGCGCGCTCGCCGAAGGCAAAGGCGGCGATGGCGGCGGCGGTCGAGCGCCCAATGCCGGGCAGCTCGGCCAGGGCGGTGCTGCCGCGCGGAAAGCGGCCCTGCCAGGTGTCGCGGATCACCTGGGCGCAGCGGTGCAGGTTGCGCGCCCGGGCGTAATAGCCCAGTCCGGCCCAGGCCTGCAGCACGTCGTCGGCGGGGGCGTCGGCCAAGGCGAGGACGTCGGGAAAGCGCGCCAGGAAGCGTTCGTAGTAGGGAATGACGGTACTGGCCTGCGTCTGTTGCAGCATGATCTCCGAAAGCCAGATTCGGTAGGGGTCGGTGCTGCCCTGCCAGGGAAGATCGTGCCGCCCGGCCTGTTTCTGCCAGACGGCGATGCGGGATGCGGGGTCGGGCAGGGACATCAGAACTGGGTGTGGTGCGTGACGGAGAGCCGCGCCGCGACCGCCCCCAGGATGATGACGAGCAGGCCGGACAGCAGCAGGTCGGGCGTGGCGGGCAGCTGCATGGCCCATTCGATGCCGTAGCTTTGGGCAAAGCGCCCCAGCAGCGTGTTCAGCGGTGCCATCGCCAGCCAGGCCAGCAGCAGGGCCAGCAGGCTGGCGGCGAGGCCGGTGAGCGCCCCCAGGTACAGAAAGGGTCGGCGCACGAACGACTCGGTGGCCCCCACGAGGCGCGCCACGGCGATCTCGTCGCGCTGGGTGAGCGCCTGCAGGCGCACGGTATTGAAGACCGTGGCCAGCACGACGACGATCACCGCGACGGCCAGCAGGCCCAGGCCCACCCGGACGAAGGAAAGCAGCGATTCGAGGCGCCGCACCCATTCGCTGTCCAGCTGCACGTGATCGACGCCGGGCCACGTGCGCCAGGTCTCGGCCAGGGACTGCGCGACCTGCGCCGGGGTGTCGGAATCGTGCAGCGTGACGATGATGGCGTCGGGCAGGGGGTTGTCGGCGAGGGCGTCCAGGGCCTGGGCCCAGGCCGGGTCGGCGCGCAGTTGCCGCAGGGCCTGGTCGCGCGGGAGCAGGTGTGCGTCGGCCAGTTTGTCGCCTGCTTGCGCGCGCAGTTTTCCGATCAGCGCCTGTTGTTGGGGAGCTGTGGTGCCGGGGGTGAGAAACAGGGTGAGTTCCGGGGCAACCGCCAGCTGGCGTGCCAGCGGCTGGCTGGACTGCAGCACGGCGGCCCCGAGAATGGGCACGGCCAGCATCAGCGCGATGACCACGATGTTGGCCAGGGACGAAAAAGGGTGCAGGCGCAGGCGGCGCAGGGCCACACGCAGGGCATAACGGTGGTGGCGCAGCCAGGTTCTCATGCCGCAACCCCCTTGAAATCGGTGAAGCGTCCGGCGTCGATGTGCAGGGTGCGCTGGGCGTAGCGGGCCATGAGCGCCGTGTCGTGCGAGGCGATGAGGGTGGTGACGCCCACCTGGTTGAAGTCGCGGAAGACGTCCATGATGTGCGTGGCGCTGTCGTGGTCGAGGTTGGCGGTGGGCTCGTCGGCAATCAGGATGGCCGGACGCCCGACGATGGCCCGGGCGATGGCCAGGCGCTGCTGTTCGCCGCCCGACAGTTCGATGGGCCAGAGGGTTTCCTTGCCGCGCAGGCCGACTTTCTCGAGCGCCGCGCGGGCGCGCGTGCCGGCGATGGCCGGGTCGAGGCCCTGCACGGCCAGGGGCAGCAGCACGTTGTCCAGGGCGTGGCGGTCGAACAGCAGGTGGGCGTCTTGCAAAATGAGGCCGACGGTGCGGCGCAGGTAGGGCAGGGTGCGCGGCGACAGGCGGTCGATACGGTGCTTGTTGACGGTGACCGAGCCGCGGCTGGCGGGTTCGAGCCCGCCGACGAGCTTGAGCAGGGTGGATTTCCCGGCCCCCGAGGGGCCGGAGACGAAGATGAACTCGCCCGGGTCGATATGGAAATTGACGTCGGCCAGGATGTTGCGGCCGCGTCCGTACGATTTGAAGACGTGCTGAAATTCAATCATGGGATGCCTGCGGGTCGATCCGGGTGTGTGTCCCTCTGGTGCTCCGCTCGGTTGATGCTCGTGCTTGAATTCGATGGCTGCACAGCCCCTGCTGCGTTGCAACCGAACGGGACACCAGGTGCCAAGATTGTATGCCGAGCCCGGTGCGTGGGGCGAGCCGGGAGGCGCTGTCGGGGCATCCAGGGACTGGCTGGGCCCCGAGGGCGCTGCCGGGGCGTGGGCGGCCCCTGGTTCGGCTACAAGGGTTTACATTTTTACCGCGCCATCCTGCTACGCTATTCTTCCTTTTGCTTGTTGATGCTTCAAGTTTAAGCAAACGGTTCACCAGGCAGGTTTTGCCGAATTCAGGAGAACAATCATGATAGCTACTCGGGGTCTTGTTCGCAGCGTGACGGTGGTCAGCTGCCTGGCTTTGTTGTCGGCGTGCGCCAATATGTCTCCGCAGGGACAGCATACTGCCGTGGGGGCGGGGGCCGGCGCGGCACTTGGCGCGGGGCTGGGGGCGCTCATCGGCGACAGCAGCCAGTCGGCCCTGATCGGCGCGGGGATCGGCTCGGTGGTGGGCGGCGTGGTGGGCTACAACTGGAAGGGGATCAAGCAGGACGTGGAAAAATCCGGCGCATCCGATCTGGGGGTGGCGGTGATCGAAATGCCGGACGGCACGCTGAAGGTGAACATCCCCAGCAATGTGTCGTTCGATACGAACAAATCGGCGCTCAAACCAGCGCTGCTGCCGGTGCTCGACAGTGTGGCGCGGGCTCTGAACCAGCATCCCGAGCTGCGGGCGAAGGCTATCGGTTATACCGATTCCACGGGCACGGATGCCATCAATATTCCGCTGTCGCAACGGCGCGCGGCGGCGGTCACGCAGTACCTGGCGGGCCAGGGGGTGGCAGCCACGCGGCTGACCTCCGAAGGCCAGGGGGCGGCCAATCCGGTGGGTGACAACAGCACGACCGAGGGTCGGGCGCTGAACCGCCGGGTTGAATTGTTTCTGTATGCGGTGAAGCAGTAGAAGGTTCCGTCTCTGTTTATGGGCAGCGGCTCTCGAACTCTCGCAGCTGGGTTCTTGAGGCGCCCTGGGCAGGCACGCTCCCTCTGCCGACCGTGACTGGCGGCCCTTCGGGCTTCCCGCATCTTCCTCGTCCGGCCGGGCGTCGCCCTATATCGTCCCTGCGGGCCGATCGAGGGCGCCGACTGCCCCCGGCCTCCCTTCGGAAGCCTGCGGCGCCAGTCAATGTCGGCGCCGGGAGCATGCCAACCCAGGGCTTGGCGTATCTTGGCGCATTCTTATGTTGAGACAGAGACAGCGTCGAGGCGGGTGCTGAAGCAGGTGTCGGCATCGAAGCGGGCTTGGTGCCGAGCGGTGGTGCCGAGCGCGTTTGGCGTCGAAGCAGATTCGGCACAAAGGCGAACCCAGCACAAAGGTGATCCCAACGCAAAGGTGATCCCAACACAGAGTCAGCCCCCACACAAGGGCAGCCTCCACACAAAGGCAGCCACAGCACCCAAGCGGGCTCGACGGCTGCCTTGGCATGTTGCAGGCCCCGGCGGGGTTGTGTCAGGTGGCGCAGCGACCATCCGACTGGCGCCGGATGCTACCGAAGGGAGGGTGGGGGCAGTCGGCGCCCTCGATCGGCCCGCAGGGACGATATAGGGCGACGCCCACCCGGACGAGGTAGATCCGGGAAGCCCGAAGGGCCGCCAGGAGTGTGTCGCTGCGCCACCTGACACAACCCCGTCGGCGCACCAAGACAACCCTCTCAGCGCACCAAGACACCCCCCCTCAGCGCAGCAAACGACACCGATGTTCCCGGAGAATCGTTCAAGCCTGGGAGTAAATCTCCCCTCCTTGCGCAATGAATTCCGCCGACTTCGCCGCCATCCCCTGGGCCAGAGCCGTGGCGTCGTCCAGCCCGTTTTCCTTGGCATAATCCCGCACGTCCTGCGAAATCTTCATGCTGCAGAACTTCGGCCCGCACATCGAGCAGAAGTGCGCCACCTTCATCGAATCCTTGGGCAGCGTCTCGTCGTGGAACGCCCGTGCCGTATCCGGATCCAGCCCCAGATTGAACTGATCGTCCCAGCGGAACTCGAAGCGTGCCTTCGACAGCGCATTGTCGCGGATCGCGGCGCCCGGGTGACCCTTGGCCAGGTCAGCGGCATGGGCGGCAATCTTGTAGGTGATGATGCCGTCCTTCACGTCCTTCTTGTTGGGCAGCCCCAGGTGTTCCTTCGGCGTCACGTAGCACAGCATCGCCGTACCGTACCAGCCGATCAGCGCCGCGCCGATGCCTGACGTAATGTGATCGTAGCCGGGGGCGATGTCCGTCGTCAGCGGGCCCAGCGTATAGAAAGGCGCCTCGTGGCAGTGCTTCAATTGCAAGTCCATGTTCTCGCGGATGAGCTGCATCGGCACGTGGCCTGGGCCTTCGATCATCACCTGCACAGCGTGCTTCCAGGCCACCTGCGTCAGCTCGCCCAGCGTGCGCAGCTCGGCAAACTGCGCCTCGTCGTTGGCGTCGTAGCCCGAACCGGGGCGCAGGCCATCGCCCAGCGAGAAGCTGACGTCGTAGGCCTTCATGATCGCGCAGATGTCTTCAAAATGCGTATACAGAAAGCTTTCCTGGTGGTGTGCCAGGCACCATTTGGCCATGATCGAACCGCCGCGCGAGACGATGCCCGTCATGCGGCTGGCCGTCATCGGCACGAAGGGCAGACGCACGCCCGCGTGGATGGTGAAGTAGTCCACCCCCTGCTCGGCCTGCTCGATCAGCGTGTCGCGGAAGATTTCCCAGTTGAGTTCCTCGGCCACGCCCCCCACCTTTTCCAGCGCCTGGTAGATCGGCACGGTGCCGATCGGCACGGGCGAGTTGCGGATGATCCACTCGCGGGTCTCGTGGATGTGCTTGCCGGTGGACAGATCCATCACGGTATCGCCGCCCCAGCGGATCGCCCAGGTCATTTTCTCCACTTCCTCGCTGATGTCCGAACGGATGGCCGAGTTGCCGATGTTCGCGTTCACCTTCACCAGAAAGTTGCGCCCGATCGCCATAGGCTCGACTTCCGGGTGGTTGATGTTGGCGGGGATGATCGCGCGGCCCCGGGCCACCTCGTCGCGCACGAATTCCGGCGTGATCTGGCCGGGAATCGACGCGCCGAACGATTGCCCTGGGTGCTGGCGGCTCAGGCGTTCGGCCAGGCGGCTACCCTCGGGGCCCGTTTGGCGCAGGCTCTCCAGGTATTGTTCGCGGCGCAGGTTTTCGCGGATGGCGACGTATTCCATTTCGGGTGTGACGATGCCCTGGCGCGCATAGTGCATCTGCGTCACGTTGGCGCCAGGGCGGGCGCGGCGCGGGGCGCGGGTGCGCGTGAAGCGCAGCGCTTCCAACTCGGGGTCGGCCTGGCGTGCCCGGCCATACTGGCTGCTCAAGCCGGACAGCGCTTCGGTGTCGCCGCGCTCCAGAATCCAGGGCAGGCGCGGCGTGCTCAGGCCCTGGCGCAGGTCGATGACCGCCTCGGGGTCGGTGTACGGGCCGCTGGTGTCATACACCGTGAGGGGCGGATTCTGCTCGCCGCCAAAGAGCGAGGGCGTGTCGTCCTGGCGGATTTCCCGGAAGGGCACACGAATATCGGCGCGTGAACCGCTGGCATAGGCCTTGCGTGAAGCGGGCAGTGGCGCGACGGCGGCCGCGTCCACAGTGGCGTGGGCGGAGAAGGATTGAGTTTGGGTGTTCAAGAGAAAGCTCCAGGTTCGAAAAGGTTTCGGAAATGGAGCCGAGTCGGGGAGGATTGGACGCGCGGCCCGAGGACAGACTGATGCCGCGCACGCTCCCAGCATCGGCATTATCCGTACTGGTACGAAGGGTTTTTCTCAACCCGCCGGTCTTCGGCGAGTACCCCTGCGTGGGGCTCAGTATACGGGATGCGCGCAAACAGCGGCCTGTGGCGGCGCGAATACCCCGGATCAGGAATGAGACTGCAAGCTGTCGATGAGGGCCGCGAGGGTGGATTCGACCGCCTGGCGATCCTTGGTGCTCAGCGCCCAGAAGCGATGTGGTTCGATCGAGGCGAAGGGCCAGGCAAAAGCGGTTTCCTGCAGCGAACCCGGCGGCGTCTGCCGGGCTTGGTCGGCGCTGCCCTCGCCGCGGCTGAGCCAGACCAGGCTGACGTTCAGCGCCAGTGCCAGGCGGGCAGCCTGCTTGGGCAGCCGACTGCCGTTTTCATAGGCCGAGATGGCACTTTGTGATAGATCGCAGGCGCGTGCCAGTTGAGCCTGCGAGAGGCCGCGCCGGATTCGGGTTGTTCTTAAGCGATCGCCAAATGTGTCCACCACGCCATTGGACTAAAAATGCCAATGACGTTGGTGGTAGATAAATATCACAAATGTAATAATAGATCAGCTGTTCATCAGCCATTTAAAACGATGTGAATCAATCTGTCCTGGTTGACGGGCGCGGGGCGCCTGGCAGGGGGGAATCATGGATCAACGAGCGGTCTGGGTATTGGCACGCGAGGACGATGCCTATCAGTTGCATATGCGGGCGCGTGGCTGGCGCCTGAACTGTTTTGCCCAGCCAGAAGCGCTGCGGGCGGCACTGGCCCCCATGGCCGCGCGGCAGCTGGCGGCCCGCATGCGGCCCGTGGCATTCATCCTGCTGGCGGATACGGGCACTAATTGTCGGCTGGCCCAGTTCATTCGCGGCCTGGTGCCCGGTGCCTTGCTGGTGGCGCTGGCGCGTACCCATTCCAGCCACGAAATGACCGCCCTGCTGCGAGTCGGAGTGCACTGGGTG
Organism: Castellaniella caeni NBRC 101664; assembly: GCF_001592225.1. Classification (GTDB taxonomy): domain Bacteria; phylum Pseudomonadota; class Gammaproteobacteria; order Burkholderiales; family Burkholderiaceae_B; genus Castellaniella; species Castellaniella caeni. The sequence goes on from NZ_BCWN01000005.1 coordinate 128,969, forward strand.
CTGCGCTATGGCGATGCGCCGACCTTGCTGGCGGCTACGGTGCGGGCGCTGCTGGTGCAGCGCGGGGCGCTCAAGGTGCGGGCCGACCAGATCGATGGTTGGGCGCTGGCCGATCTGGGCTGGTCTTTGCGCCACCGTGACAGCGCCAGCATCCGGCTGTCGGTGTCAGAGCGGGCCCTGCTGCTGTGTCTTTTCGAGGCGCCGGGGCACCTGGCCAGCCATGCATGTATTGCTGAATCTGTGGCCCAGGCCTGGCGCGACGTGCCGGGGCGCAACCCCCGCACGCCGCGCATGCGCAGCGTCGTGCATGGCTTGCGCAAGCGCATGGCATCGCACGGTCTGCCCGAGCTGCCCATCGAACCCCTGCATAATTTTGGCTACATCTGGGCGGTCGCCTAGTGTGCTGTACGGATTGACCGAACAGCGCGCCAGCTGCCTGGCCGGTTGGCGCCGCTGGACGGCGCTGGCCAGGCTCCGGGCCGTCCGACGGCGCGCTCCCGGTGTTGCGGTCAGTGCCGGTAGCGCTGCACGCCCAGGTCGTCGCTGCGGATCGCCGTCGCCTGGCCCGACACGATGTCGGCGATCAGGCGGCCGCTGCCGCAGGACATCGTCCAGCCCAGGGTGCCGTGGCCGGTGTTCAGGTACAGGTTGCCCAGGCGCGTGCGGCCCACGATCGGTGTACTGTCCGGCGTCTTGGGGCGCAGGCCTGTCCAGAAGTGCACGTCGCCGGGCTGGTAGCTGCCCGGGAACAGGTCGTTGACCACCATTTCCAGGGTGCGCTGGCGGCGCGGGTCGAGATGTGTGTCGTAGCCCACGACCTCGGCCATGCCGCCCACCCGGATGCGCTGGTCAAAGCGCGTGACGGCGATCTTGTAGGTTTCGTCGAGCAGGGTGGAGACAGGCGCGCGGCTTTCGTCCGTGATGTCGACGGTGATCGAATAGCCCTTCATGGGGTAGATGGGCAGATCGACGATGCCGCGCAGCAGCAGCGGCGAGTACGAACCCAGGGCGACCACGTAGGCGTCGGCCTGCAGCAGGCCCGAGGCGCACTGGACGCCCGAGACCTGGCCGCCGGCCTGGTGCACGGCCTGGATGGTTTCGCCGTATTGAAATTTGACCCCCAGACCCTCGGCCAGGCGGGTGAGTTCGTGGGTGAACAGGCGGCAGTCGCCGGTTTCGTCGTCGGGCGTGCGCAGGCCGCCCACCAGCTTGTGGCGCACTTGGTGCAAGGCGGGCTCGTAGTCTACCAGGTGGTCACCATCCACCAGCTCGTAGGCCACGCCCGCGTCGCTGAGGGCCTGTACGTCCAGCTGGGCGGCATCCATCTGCTTTTGCGTGCGGAAGACCTGCAGCGTGCCCTGGCGGCGGCCTTCAAACTGGATGTCGGTGTCGGCCTGCAGTTCGTGCAGGCACTGGCGGCTGTAGGCCGACAGGCGCAGCATGCGGTCTTTGTTGGTGGCGTAGCGCTCGGGCGTGCAGTTGCGCCACATGTCGTACATCCAGCGCAGCTGGAACAGACTGCCGTCGGGACGGATGGTGAGCGGCGCGTGCTGGGTGAACAGCCACTTCAGGGCTTTCATGGGGATGCCGGGCGCCGCCCACGGCGACGAATAACCGAAGGACAGCTGGCCGGCGTTGCCGAAGCTGGTTTCTTCGGCGGTGCCGGATTCGCGGTCGATGACCGTGACCTCGTGCCCTTGGCGGGCCAGGTAATAGGCGCTGGTGACCCCCACCACGCCGGCTCCTAGAACCAGAACCTTCATAGTAAACCTCAGATGGATTAATTTTTAATGATGATAGGCAATATCTGTAGGTTATTTTTCATGAAAAAATCTACTTTTCATGAAATTTCATTTGCGCGATCTGGACAAATATCGACCAACAGGACAAAATGCTGGTTCATCACCAGGCCCCTGTCCGCGATCGGAATTATCTGGTCTTTTGCCTGCAAATCGTTGCTGATTCCAGTCACGGAGGCCCCTCATGCGTATCCAGAAAGAATCCGTCCATACCCTGGACAAGATTGACCGCCGCATCCTCGATCTGCTGCAGCAAAACGGGCGGCTGTCCATGACCGAGCTGGCCGATGCCGTCGGCTTGACGGTCACGCCCTGCATCGAGCGGGTGCGCCGCCTCGAGCGCGACGGCGTCATCACCGGCTATCACGCCCGGGTGTCGCCCGCCGCGCTCGACGCCGGGCTGCTGGTGTTCGTCGAAATCAGCATGTCCAGCAAGTCCGAGCGCACGTTCGAAGAGTTTCGCCGCGAGATTCTCTGCGTGCCCCAGGTGCTCGAATGCCATCTGGTGTCCGGCGAATTCGATTACCTCATCAAGGCGCGCATCAAAGAAATCAGCCAGTACCGCAACCTGCTGGGCAACATCCTGCTGCGCCTGCCGGGGGTGACGCAGACCAAGAGCTGTGTGGTCATGGAAGAGGTCAAAGAATCACTCTTCATTCCCGCCCAGAAGTAATCGCGCCATCACATCATCGCGCCCATGCCCGCTGGCGGGCGTCGGCCGGGCGCTGATGGGCTGTGTCGGCGGCAATTGGCCCGCGAAGGGGCAGTGGCGCCGAGCGGGCACGTCGGGCGCGGATAAGCGGGGTTTACTGCGGGGTGCCGCGCCCCCGGGCCATGACCAGATTGTCGCGGTGGATGAGCTCGGGGTCGGACAGATGCCCCAGGATGTCGGCGATGCGGCTGCTGGGCTGGCGCAGAATGCGCGCCGTATCGGCGGACGAATAATTGATCAGGCCGCGCCCGCACTCGACCCCGTGTTCGTCCACGCAGGCCACGACATCGCCGCGTTCGAAGTCGCCCTCGACGTCGATGACGCCGATGGGCAGCAGGCTGCGGTGGCCCTGGGTCAGGGCCTTGACCGCCCCGGCGTCGAGCGTGACGCGCCCGCGCAGGCGCAGGTGGTTCACCAGCCAGCGCTGGCGCGCCGAGCGCACGGGCAGCACGGCGCGCAGTTCGGTGCCGATGGCTTCGCCCGAGGTCAGGCGCTGCAGCACGGCGGGTTCGCGCCCCGAGGCAATGATGGTGTGCCCGCCGCTGTTGGCGGCGCGGCGTGCCGCCAGCACTTTCGTCAGCATGCCGCCCGTGCCGATGGCGCTGCCCGAGCCGCCCGCCATGGCCTCGAGCGCGGGGTCGCCGGCCTGGGCCTGGTGGATGAAGGTGGCTTCGGGGTGTTTGCGCGGGTCGGCGCTGTACAGCCCGGCCTGGTCGGTGAGGATGATGAGCACGTGGGCTTCGATCAGGTTGGTGACCAACGCCCCCAGGGTGTCGTTGTCGCCCACGCGGATTTCGTCCGTGACCACGGTGTCGTTTTCATTGACGATGGGCACCACGCCCAGGTTGAGCAGGGTGACCAGCGTGCTGCGGGCGTTGAGATAACGGCGCCGGTCGGCCAGGTCTTCGTGCGTGAGCAGAATCTGGGCGGTGCGGATACCGTGGCGGGCAAAGGCGGTTTCGTATGCCTGGATGAGGCCCATCTGGCCCACGGCGGCGGCGGCCTGCAGCTCGGGCATCGTCTTGGGGCGTCGTGGCCAGCCCAGACGCGCCATGCCTTCGGCAATCGCCCCGCTGGATACCAGCACGATCTGGCGCCCGGCTGCGTGCAGGGCGGCGATCTGCTCGGCCCATTGTTCGACGGCGGGCAGGTCGATGCCGCGCCCCTCGTTGGTGACCAGGGAAGAACCCACTTTCAGGACGAGCCGGTGCGCGTCTTGGGCAATGGACGAGGGCAGGGATGAGGCGGTCATGCTGGGCGGAAGGGCGATAGAAGCAGTGGCTGAAATGTATCCGGGTCGGTTGCACGTGGCCCATGGGCGGCCGAAGCGTGCGTCGTTGGCGCTTTGTGCCGGTTGGCCACAGCCAGTGTAGCGCGCTGCGGATGACATAGCGGAGCCGGCCTGACGTGGCCCGCGTCGGCGGCCCTGGCGGGCTGGACACCCGTCGCGGGGTCGGCTCAGGCGGGGTCGGCGTCGGGGTTGTTGTCCCTGGTGAAGCGCGGATCGTCGTCGTGTGCGTGCTCGGCGCGCAGCTGCTCGTCGAGCCAGGCCTGCAGCGCGCCTGTGAGGGCTTGCGTGCCTTCGCCAGTCAGCGCCGAAATGCCGAATACAGGGCCATCCCAGTTCAGCTCGCGGCAGATGCGCGCCTGCACGGCGGCGGCGTCTTCGACCATGTCGAGCTTGTTGAGCACCAGCCAGCGCGGCTTGGCGGCGAGTTCGGGGCTGTAGCGCCCCAGTTCGCGCACGATGGCCTGGGCATCGAGGATGGCCTGGGCGCAGGCATCGACATCGGGGTCGGGCGAGTGCACGTCCAGCAGGTGCAGCAAGACCCGGGTGCGGCTGAGGTGGCGCAAGAATTGATGACCCAGCCCGGCGCCTTCCGAGGCGCCTTCGATGAGCCCGGGGATGTCGGCGATGACGAAGCTGTGCGCGGGCGAGGTGCGCACCACGCCCAGATTGGGATGCAGCGTGGTGAAGGGGTAGTCGGCGATCTTGGGCTTGGCGTTGGAGACGCGTGTGATGAGCGTGGACTTGCCCGCGTTGGGCATGCCCAGCAGGCCCACGTCGGCCAGCACTTTCAGTTCGAGCCGCAGGCGCCGTTGTTCGCCCTCGCGCCCCGGGGTGAACTGGCGCGGTGCCCGGTTGGTGCTGGACTTGAAGTGCAGATTGCCCAGGCCGCCTGAACCGCCCGCCGCGAGGGTGACCTTGTCGCCATGCTTGTCGAGGTCGAACAGCTGCACGCCGGTATCGGCGTCGTGTACCACGGTGCCCACGGGCACGCGCAGGACGATGTCGGGTGCGCCCGCCCCGTATTGGTCGGAGCCGCGGCCGTTTTCGCCGTTTTTGGCGCGGTGCAGGCGGGCGTAGCGGTAGTCGATGAGGGTGTTGATGTTGCGGTCGGCCACGGCGATGATGGAACCCCCCCGGCCGCCATCGCCGCCGTCGGGCCCGCCCATGGGGATGAATTTTTCCCGGCGGAAGCTGGCGACGCCATTGCCGCCCTTGCCTGCAACGACTTCAATGGTGGCTTCGTCTACGAATTTCATGATGGTGGTTCCGGTGTGGCGGGCCGCTGTGCAACACGCCTGCCTGATGGCCAGGCCTGGGATTTCGGGCCAGATGGCCAGAAAGCGTCATTCTAGAGAAAAACACAAACAAAAAGACCCCGCCAAAGCAGGGCCTTTCGTCAATCAAGCGGTGGTCAGCTGACAGCGTTGACCGAGACCGTGCGCTTGTTGAGCGCGCCCTTGATCGAGAACTGCACCGTGCCATCGACCAGCGAGAACAGGGTGTGGTCTTTGCCGATACCGACGTTCACGCCGGGGTGAAACTGGGTCCCGCGCTGGCGGACGATGATGCCGCCTGCCAGGATGGCCTGGCCGCCGTAGACTTTCACGCCCAGTCGTTTCGATTCGGAGTCGCGGCCGTTACGCGTTGAGCCGCCGCCCTTTTTGTGTGCCATGATTGTGCTCCTTGACTGACTTAGGCCGCAACGGCGTCGATGCGGATTTCAGTGTAGTTCTGACGATGACCTTGGTGCTTCTGGTAGTGCTTGCGCCGGCGCATCTTGAAGATTTTGACCTTGTCGTGACGACCTTGCGCAAGAACGGTGGCTTTGACGGCAGCACCAGCGACGAAGGGCGTGCCGATCTTCAGCGTGTCGCCTTCGCCAACCGAGAGAACCTGGTCAAGCGAGATTTCTTGCCCAATGTCAGCCGGTATCTGTTCGATTTTCAGTTTCTGGCCAGCGCAAACACGATACTGTTTGCCGCCGGTTTTTATGACCGCGTACATGGGGTTTTCCTGTGAAAATTCCGGGTGCCAGGGCCGCGCCAGAAGGTGGCGCAAGCCGTTTTGCAAAGACACCAGGGATGCCAAAAATGGCCTACATGCCGTATGCACCTAGGCCAAGCTTTGAATTTTCGCAGAATTATGCTTGTAAATCAAGAAGGTCTTGGCGCTTTGTTGGTGCGGCGTGACAATGCCCGATCTGAAGGTGCGCACGAAAAGTCGGACGTCTTTGGCGGTCATCCATGATCCATGTATTCGTACGCAGGGTGCCTGAGCACCGTGCAGCCATACACCAAGCCTGGCAAGCGCGCAGGCTTCGCCATCAGACCTTCATCCACTGCGAATGGGCGATGAACTCGTCCGCCGTCTTGGTGGGCGCTTTTGTGCACAGGCTGACGCCAACAAAGAGCACGATCGACACGGGCAGCACCCACACCCCCGCCGACAGGCCCAGGGGATGCAGGCCGCTGGCAAACAGCAGCAGTACAGCGGCGCTGCCGCCCAGGATACTGGCCAGCGCCCCGGCGGCCGTGCCCCGGCGCCAGTAGAAGGCGCCGACGATGGCGGGCACTGTCACGGCCAGCCCGGTGGAGGCGGCCACCGACAGCACGGCAATCAGGTTCAGCTGCAGTTCGGCGAAGATCAGCGCCAGCACGGCAATGACGGCCAGCACCCACTTGCCAAAGCGCACCTGGCGGGCGTCGTCCCGGTGGCCTGCCGCATGCGCGTAGACGTCGCGCGACAACATCGACGACAGCGTCAGCATGATCGAGTCGATGGTGGAAATGGCGGCGGCCAGGATGCCGATCATGACGACCTCGGCCAGCACGGGCGGCACGACGTTCGAAGCCAGCAGCCGGGGCGTGGCCAGGTCGGCCTTGGGCAGGCCGGGCAGCGTCAGCAGGGCGCCGAACCCCCAGGTGACCGACACCAGGGTGTACACCAGGCCAAAGCAGAGAAAGCCGATCAGCATCAGGCGCAGGGCGGGCAGCGACTTGGGCATGAACAGCCGCTGGCTGACCTGCGGGTTGGACAGGCTGAAGAAGAACCAAGGCAGCGTCAGGCCCAGAAAGGTGGCAAACGAGAAAAAGCCCGGCCCGGGCACCGTGAGCACCTGGCCCTTGACCTGGGCCAGCTGCCCAAACATGGCCGACAGCCCGCCCAGGTGGTGCACGACCAGCAAGGCGACGGCAAACGCCGACACCAGCATGAAGGCGGCCTGCAGGGCGTCCGTCCACATCACCGAGCGCATGCCGGCGATGTAGGAAAACACCAGGGCCACGATGGTGGCGAACACGGTGCCCGTGGTGAAGCTGATGGCGCCGTCGCTCATGCCTGCCAGCAGGTAGCCCACGCCCGCCAGCTGCACGGCGGCGTAGGGGATGAGGAACAGGCAATTGGTGAGTGCCGTCGAGACCGCCACCGGCTTGCTTTGGTAGCGGTGCCCCAGCATTTCGCTGGGGGTGATGAAATCGTACGCCTTGCCCACGCGCCAGAAGCGCGGGCCAAAGACCGCCACCAGCGACACCCCGACAAAGTAGACGATCTCGAAACCAAAGGCGCCCACCCCGGCGGTGTAGGTCAGGCCCGCCAGCCCCACCATCATGAAGGCGCTGTATGTGGTGGCGCTGTAGCTGAGCGCCGAGACGAAGCCGCCAAAGCGCCGTGCCCCGAGAAAATAGCCCGACATGCTGACGCTGCGGCCATTGGTGGATTCGTCGCGCGACAGCCAGGCCACGCTTACCGAGACGACGAGGTAAATGAGCACCCCGATCCAGATTGCCGTCGCGCTCATTGGTCTTGCTCCGTGAAGCCGCGCGTGGCGATCAGGTTGCAGATGATCACCAGCACCCCCGTCAGCGTCCAGAACAGGAAGCTGCCATACCAGGCGTTGGTGTCGTCGAGCACCCAATAGGGGATGACATAGCACAGGATCGCGAGGATCCAGACGCAAGCAAGACTGAGCTTTCTAGCCATGATGGTGCAACAAAGGGAAGCGGGCCATCATCCTAGCAGCTTCGCCGCAGCAGAGCTTGAAAGCCCATGTCGCGAAGGGGATGGATGCTGACACAGCGTTGGTGGAGGTATTTGTCCTTATTTTGGTTGGGCTGGCCGATCAGTGCCCCTATGATCTTCAGGTAATCCAGCGTCTAATAGGGTAACGGGATGCCGACGATCAGCATGTTTGATGGCATCTTGATTCAGATGTTCTGGGATGATCATGCCCCTCCACACTTCCATGCCTTGTATGCAGGGTATGAAGTGTTGATCGATATTCGAACGATGCAAGTACTTCAGGGCGAAATGCCTGGTCGTACGCTGAGCTTGATCCAGAAATGGGGGCGATTACATCAAGCCGGTCTATCAGAGAATTGGAAGCTATGTCAGAGCAATCAGCCACTCAAGAAGATTCGAGCCTTCTGGTAAGCCTCCCGATACGTTTACGTCAACCCTGGCGCGTCGAGGCTGTCCAGGCCTTGCCGGGGTTTCGCCTTTGGGTGCGTTTTCTGGATGGCACCGAAGGTATCGTGTCTCTGGCAGCCAAGGTTCATAGTCCGGGCGCGGGGGTTTTCTCTGTTCTTGCTGATCCCGCTGTGTTTGCTCGGGCGCATGTCGTACTGGGGGCCGTCACTTGGTTTGATGACCTTGACCTGGCTCCGGATGCCTTATATGACGAGATTCGGGCGCAGCAGGCGCATGGCTGATTTTGGATCGCCTGCGTGCGCCTGGACTGCTTACTGAGGCTGCTGGATATGCAACAGGCCGTCCAGCGCTTGCGCCAAGAGGGGATAGACGCGCATGGCTCCTGTGATGCTGAGGTGGTCGTCGTCGAAATATAAAGATTTTCCGTCCGTGAACCAGGGGCACTGGCTGGCATTGCACAGGGCGGCATCTGAGTTCAGCAGCCGTACGTTGGGGTATTGCCTGGCAATGGCTTCGAGCAGGCGGTTGGCGGGCCCCTGGTTGCGCGCGTGTTCGGCAAGTGTTACTGAGGCGCGGTTGAGGGCTGCCAGGTTGATCGTGTTTCCAAAGCGGACAATCCAGGAGGGGAATTCAGCGGGTTGCTGGGGGTTATCTTTCAGCAGAAGCACGGGAATCCCTAACCGATAATAGCGGGTGACCGTTGTCTTCAGCCCGTATGCTACTGCTTGGGCCGCGAAAGAAGATGAGAAATTGCCGCCATCGTCATGGGCCTGGATCTTTGTTTGGACGCGTATGTGTTCGTCTGGTTTGGTAGTGCCGCCCAAGTAATATGACCAGCGCTGTACCAGAACTACGCCCGCTGCGTGGTTTTCATCCGCCAGTGCCGCCGCACGCCGTGCCAGTTCTAGACAGGCAGGGCCTTCTACCTTATCGCGCCCGTCGAGAATGGAAATGCCCAGCAGAGCAGGGCAGCCGCTGATGCCCGAGAACACCACGCGGATGTGCTGCTGGCGGCCGTAGGTGTCCAGGGCCGGGATGAGGCTGCGGGCGTGACTGTCGCCATATGCCATGATCCACCGTTTTGCCTGTGGGTCGCCCAGTTCGCACGACCAAGTTTTGGCCAGGGTCGCCCCCTTTATCAGATTGAAACATTTGGGGGCCTTGGCATCTTCGTCCATGGAGGCCAGCAGCTGCTTGGCATGGGGATTGATCAGGCTCAATGGTCGTTGGGCCAGCCCACCTGTTAGGTTGATTGTCAGTCCGCCCAGTCCCAGTGCAGTCACGGCGATGACCAGCCCTTTGCTCGTCTTGAGCCCGCCGTGCGTGCGGATGGGCTGTTCCAGATACCGGTAGGTGACCCAGGCTAGGGCCAGGGAAAGCGGGAACGCCACCAGTTTGATGATGCGTAGGACGAACAGATCGGCACCTGCGGTGACCATGGCCGCCAGCGACCACAAAACCCAATGCCAGAGGTATAGCGGGTAGCTGATCAGGCCCATCCAGACCACGGGTTTGAGCGACAAGGCCCGCTGGTTGATGAACGCAGTAGGGCCGGCGTAAATCAGCAAAACGGCCCCTGTGACCGGCAGCAAGCCCCAGAGCCCAGGGAAGCCCCGATCCGGACGTGTGAAAATGAACCCCAGCACGATCAACGCCAGACCGAGGATGGAGCTACTGTGCGACATGGGGGTGTTGTCGCGTCGGCCATGCGGATGGTGCCAGGCGGCCAGGGCGGCGCCTGCCATCAGTTCCCAGGCGCGCGTGACTGGCAGGTAGAAGGTAGGGATGGTGTGATCGGAGGCAACCCCCCACAGATTCAGGGCAAACGAGAGCCCGGCAAACACCAGTATTGAAACGGTCACGTGCCAGCGCCAGCGTAAAACCAGCCACAGTGTCAGCGGCCAGACGATATAGAACTGCTCTTCGACCGCCAGGCTCCAGAGGTGCAGCAGGGGTTTGTGCAAAGCGGAGACATCAAAGTACCCGGCCTCGCGCCAGAGCACCAGATTTTGTACGAATCCGGCCCCGGCTGCCATGTGCTTGCCCAGTGCCGCGAATTCGGATGCAAAGAGCAGCAGCCAGCCAGCGATCAGGCAGAACAGCAAAATGGCCGCCAGCGCAGGAAAAATCCGCTTGATGCGGCGCTGGTAGAAGTCCAGCAGACTGAAGCTGTGCGTCTCGAACGCTTTTAGCAAGATGCCCGTGATCAGGTAGCCGCTGATGACGAAAAAGAGATCAACCCCGATGAACCCGCCCGGAAACTTGCCCGGAGCATAGTGATAGATGACGACCGCCAGCACGGCCAGGGCGCGCAGCCCGTCGATATCTGGACGATATTTCAGCCCTAGGTGCTTGACTTTATGTGCGGGGTTCTGTAAGAGGGGGGGGCTGATTTCACGTTATGAAATGTCACAATAAATCAGCCGGAATTGTACTCTTTCCCCCTGTTACTCGATCTCAAGGAGGGACAGAGAATGCGTCAGCCGTTGTCTCATGATTTCGGCCAGTTCTGGGGTGAGCAGTCGCTGGATTTTTGTGTAGGAAGTGACAAACTTGTGCGCCAGGGCGTGCAGATGAGCACTGGCCTGCTGTGGGCTGTCAAAACCAAATCGCGTGGCCTGGGCCAGGATGTTCTGTCGTGAGATCGCGTTGCTGTCCCGGCTCAGTCGCATCGATAAGTCAATGGGTGCGAAGGTAGTCTCGGGGACTACATCAAAGGCCGGGGACAGGCGCCAGCCACTGTTCTCGGCGTCATAGTAGATGGCGTGATTTCTTGGGTGATCGTCGTTATTGCCAATGATGGCATTGAAGGCCATGCGATCAAATAGTTCGATTCGGTCTTGTACTGGCGCTCCTACTTGGACGAGGGCATCGGCCAGCCGTGGGTAACTCCATCGGCGGGTCTGTTCGGGCGTGGAATTTGGATATTCAGCCTGCAGCATGGAGGCTGCACTCAGTGTCATCCGACGATGCCCGGCATGGCGGTCGAAGCGCTGGGACAGGAGTACAGAAAGCCCTGTTCCTCTGGCCTTGGAAAAAGAGGTGTACTGGGTCGGCGCAAAATACAGGCCTGCTTCGCTAGCCCATTGCTGCATGGCGTGCTCAAGCAGGGGCGTATCGATGACATCGCTTGGCAGGACTGGTTTTGCAAGCCAAAAAAAGCGGTCGTCTCGCACGGTGGCTTTGGGCCGCGCTCCGCCCAGGCTGGGAGTAGCCAGGATTTGTCGGCGTAATCGGGCGTCGACCGCGGGTAATCGGTCGCTGATGGCAATCAGCTCGCGGGTCAACTTTTCGAGGTCAGGCAGCCTGGGGCTATTGAGGTGTGCAATCGCCGGTTTGCGTGAGGTTCCAACGGCCAGGCTTCCCCATCGATCTGCGTTGCTTGCCTTGAGCAAATAAGCAATATGGGTCGCGTTCTCGGACAGGCCAAATTGCCGCTTGAGCAGTGTTCTTCCCCATGAGTCGGGGCAGGCGTCTCGAAGCGCATCATGTACCCCGTCATAGCGTAATGCGGGAATAGGCGCATGGCCCAGGGGCAGGTTGATCGGGTCAATAGGGACGGGGAGTGGGGCGTCGAGGTAGCTTGAGGCGTACTGAAAGTAGCCGATTCCTTCGCTGGACATCCCATATCGGCCGACCGTCACCCATTCTTGGGTGTGGGGGTGCTCCAGGTAGATGTAGCAGCGGTCAGAAATCATCGTCGAACCCCGTTGGCAGGCGTGCCCGTATGGCTTGGTTGCCCTGGTAGAGCGCGGGGTCGATGTCCGGCGCTGCGACATTGAGGAGACCCAGCACGTTCAGCGCAGCCAGGTATGTTGTCGCGGACACCCCTGGATCACCTTGCTCCAGGCGCCTGAGCGTTGGGCGCGAGACGAAGATGCGACGGCAGAAGTCGTCTGCCAGGATGCGTTGCTTGACTCGCTGGATTCGGACGCACTTGCCCCACATCGCGACTTTGTCGAGGACGTCGAGGTTGATGATCTGTGCAGTGGCGGTTCTTTTGGGCATATCGACACCAAACATAGATGTTTCATTATATGGAGCAAAGGAACATCTATGTTATTTATTTGGTCTGATCAGTATCTCGGCGCTTCGTTGCTGTAGGCATGCCCAAGGCGGACAGGATAGCGTCCGTCCAGCTGCTGGATCGAATGCGGGCGTAGCCACAGCGAGAAGCCCGAGTACGTTCAGCGCCGCCAGAGAGCTTGCCACGGATGCCCTCTGGCTGCCCGGGCGCCTTATTTCAGCATGAAGGCGTCAAAGAACCGGCTCAGTTCGCCATAGGCGTCCAGCGGCAGGATGGTGGCGATGTGCTGATCCGGGCGCACCACCACCATGCAGCCCGTTGGGCGTTGGATGCCGCGCTGGTCGAAGATGTCGTGTGCCGCGCTGGTCTGGAAGACCTTTTCATAATCGCGCAGGCCGTATTTCCCCTTGGCGGGCCAGAGGAAGTCGGGCATGTCTTCAATGGCCAGGTCTTGCTGCTGGAACACCGCGCAGACGTCGATGAGCGCATCGACATCGGCACCTGTCGGCGTGTATTGCCGCACCGGAGAAGCCTCTGCGTCGGCCAGGAAGCGTACGAGGCCGCGCGCCCTGGAGTCCGCCTCCAGTGGGCTTTTCGCATCACCGAAGATGAAAATGCGCCAGCGGCCATCCGCTTTGTTCAGGTGTCCCAGCTGTACCGGGCGGCCGTCCGCCACTCGCACGGCGACGGCGGAATGAAAGCGCTGCCCGATGAGAAGCCCGCTGGCCAGCGCCTGGTGCTCGTGCCCCGTGCACAGCCAGGATGCGTCGTAGCCGATCGAGGTGCCAGCGATGAAACCGTTTTGCCGGGCGATGAATTTTTCGATGTCGGCGGTGCTGGTTCTGGCCGTGGCGGCGTGCTTTTCGGCCTTTGGGCGGGTGGCGACCAGGGCCGACATTTCGCGGTCGGCGTTGATCAGCATGAAAGCCACCTTGCGGCGTTCTGTCTCGTACGTTTGCAGCAGTTTCGGGTGCGCCTTGCCCTGCAGTACCGCCGCCAGCTTCCAGCCCAGGTTGAAGGTGTCCGGCAGCGACGTGTTCAGGCCCCAGCCCCCTTTCGGGCTGTGGGTGTGGCAGGCATCGCCTGCCACGAAGGCGCGGGGAATCCGCGGGGCCGGTTTGTCGGTCGGCGTGTCGTCGAAGCGGTCGGCGACACGCTGCCCCACTTCATAGATCGACCACCAAGCCACCTCTTTGATGTCCAATTGGTACGGATTGAAGATCTGTTTGGCCCGGGCAATGATGTGATCGGCGTTCAGGTGCAGCTGCGAGGCGCGCTGATCCTTGTCCAGCAGGTCGAGCTCGACGTACAGGCGCACCAGGTAGCCGCCTTCGCGCGGCACCAGCATGACCGCGCCCTTGTCTTTCGACTGGATGAAACTCTTGACCCGGATGTCCGGGAAGTTTGTCACCGGCAGCACGTCCATCACGCCCCAGGCCTTGTTGGCCGAGTCGCCTTGCAGCTGGATGCCCAGGCTCTTGCGCACCGCGCTGTGGGCGCCGTCGCAGCCCACCACGTAGCGGGCCTTGATGGTTTCGGTCTTGCCCGATTGCCCGGCGTCGGCGCGCTCGAAGCGGGCCGTGATCGGGTGGGCACCCAGGTCTTGCGCCAGGGTCTCGTCCACCGCCAGCCCCAGCAGGCGGCGGTTGTAATGCGGGGCCAGGTGCGTGACCGACTGCGCCATTCCGTCGAGCAAAATGTCGTGCAGGCGTGCCTGGTTGACGACCCCATGGGTGAATTCGGACAGCCCCAGCCGTGCGTCCGCCACCTTGTGCGTGCGCTTGATCTCTTGCGGATTGTGCGTGTCGGGTTCCCAGAAGGCGTTCTGGTGCAACTGGTAGGCTTCTTTCACCAGCAGCTCGCTGCTGTTGAAGGCTTCCATGATTTCCATGGTGCGGCAGGAAATGCCGTCGGCCTGGCCAAACAGCATCGGCCCGGGTTTCTGTTCGACGATGCAGGTCTTGATGTCGGCAAAATCCGCCAGCTGTCGCGCCAGCGCCAGGCCTGCCGGGCCGCAGCCGACGATCAGCACATCGACTTCAGCGGGCAGATCGATCGTGGACGGCAAGGGCGCGGGCTCGCGCGCAACATCGGGGATTTCGTAATTGCCGGGCTTGAAGCCGTTCAGGTGGTATTGCATGCGATGGCTCCTTTCAGGCAGTGACTGCCGCCATGGGCGTGCAAGGGGGGCGAGTGGGGGGCTCGAAGGGCATGGTGTCTCCACGGTCATTCATTGTTGGAGTCACTATGATAGAAGTGATCTGGCGGGATATTGAATGCAGCTTTCGTCGTTAAACTTGGATTTTTCGTAAGGCTATCTGCCCTGTGCATGCTGTGATGCGTAGTCGCGAGGCGGGATGCCGACGTGATGCCGAAAGAAGCGCGAGAAGTAAGCTGGGTCGCGGAAACCCAGGGCAAAGCAGATCTGGCTGACGGGTTGGCCGCTGTGCAGCAGCAGACGCTTGGCTTCTTGCAGCTGGCGCTCGAAGATCAATTGTTTGGACGGCATGCTCGCCAGTCGGCGGCAGATCAGGTTGAGCCGCGCGGTGGTCAGGCCCAGCGTGTCGGCGTAGCGCTGCAGTGACCAGTGCTGGGTGTAGTGGGCCTCTATCAGCTGGTTGAAACGGTGAAATTGCATCAGATCCTGGGCTGGCACGGGGCTGTCGTGCTGTGGCCGCTCGATCAGTGACAGCAGGTTGGCCAGAATCAGGCGCAGCAGGGCCAGCAGATTGTCTGCGCGGCCGTCGCGCCGACCGACGAACTCGTCAGCCACCTGTTGAAACAATGGTGCCAGGTGAGCCGCGCTGCGGGCCGCGTCGCCCCGCTGCTCGCTCAGGCCGACGCACAACGGCTGGTTCAGCCGAAGCGACAGGGCTGCTTCGTTTTCGAACAGCTGCCATACCAGCTGCTGGCGCGCGGTGATGACCTGGCCCTCGCTGGCCGCGTCGGTGACGAAGGCGTGGGGAACGCCAGGCGGGGTGAAAAAGCACAGGGGGCCATCCAGGCGGTATTGAAGATCGTCCAGGTACAGATGGACGTGGCCGTTGTGGATGTAGTGGATCTGGAAGAAGCGGTCGTGGCGGTGTGCCGCCACGCTGCGACCGAAGAATTCAGAGAGACGATCGTGGCCGTCGTAGTGAAAGTCGGCGTCGGCGTAGCGCTGGTCGTAGACCTGGCCAAGATCAAGGATCGGGATGCTGGCGAGGTGCTGTCTGGGGTTCATGCCTGGCCCTCATTGTCTGGTCTGAACAATCAGCAGCAGCGCCCCTGCGGGTTGCGGTCTTCCCAGTCGTAGCGCTCGCGCCAGAACTGGCGTTCTGACACGGGCGTCTGTTCGGGGTGGGTGCGCGCCATGTGTTCCAGGTATTTCTGGTACGCATCGGCGCGCAGGATGCCCTTGAAGAACTGGCCCAGCCCGCCAAGGCGGCGGCGCTGGCCGGGCTGGACAGTATTCAGCATCTCAGTGTCCCATCACCGCGGGCATGGCCGAGGCGGGCACGGTGTCCCAGCGGGCCAGCAGGGCCTTTTCGGACGCCGTGGGCAGCAGCCCCGCAGGGGCAAACAGGCGCGACTCCACGTGCGGGTCTTCGGTGTTCGAGCCTTCGTGCGTGCGCTGCCAGGCGCGCCAGGCGGCCAGCACCGCTGTGCCCATGACAATCATGGCCAGCAGCACGAAGACCACCGACAGCGAGCCCTGCACGAAGGTGTTGCGCACCACGGCCTGCATGGCTTCGACCGTCTTGGCTGTGCCGAAGCTGGTCTTGCCCGACGCCAGCGCGTTCTTGAAGGCTTCGTGCTGTGCCCAGTAGCTCACCGCCGGGATCTTGGAGAAGATCTTTTCCCACGACGCCCAGATGGTGATGATGGCGATGAACACCAGCGGCCCCGCCACCACCCACAGGTAGCGGAAGTTGCCGCGCTTGGCCACGATGGCCAGCACCACGGCCAGCGCGATGGCGGCCAGCAGCTGGTTGGCGATGCCGAACAGCGGGAAGAAGGTGTTGATGCCGCCCAGTGGGTCGGTCACGCCCAGGATCAGGATGTAGCCCCAACCCACCACCATGATGGCGGTGCACAGCCAGGCGCCGGGACGCCAGGACATGTCCTTGAATTTCGGGAAGAAATTGCCGATGGTGTCTTGCAGCATGAAACGCGCCACGCGGGTGCCGGCATCGACGGCGGTCAGAATGAACAGCGCCTCGAACATGATGGCGAAGTGATACCAGAAGCCCATCATGGCGGTGCCGCCAAACCATTGGTGCATGATGTGCGCGATGCCCACCGACAGCGTGGGGGCGCCGCCCGTGCGGGAAATAATGCTGGTTTCACCCACGTTGTGCGCCAGCTCGGTGAGCATGCCGGGGGTCAGGTTGACCCCGGCCAGCCCGAGGCTGTTGACGAAGGCTACCGCCGTGTCCACCGTGCCGCCCGTGGCCGCCATCGAGGTATTCATGGCGAAGTAGATACCGCGGTCGATCGAGATGGCCGCCACCAGCGCCATGATGGCCACCAGCGATTCCATCAGCATGCCGCCGTATCCCAGGAAGCGGGTCTGTTTTTCCTTTTCCACCAGCTTGGGCGTGGTGCCCGAAGAAATCAGCGCGTGAAAGCCCGACAAGGCCCCGCAGGCGATGGTGACGAAGAGGAAGGGGAACAACGATCCGGCCACGACCGGGCCGTCGGCGCGGCTGGCGTATTCCGAGAGGGCGGGCACGGTGATTTCCGGACGCACGATCAGGATGGCGAGGGCCAGCAGGCCGATCACGCCGATCTTCATGAAGGTGGACAGGTAGTCGCGTGGCGCCAGCAGCAGCCACACCGGCAAGATGGCGGCGATGAAGCCGTAGACGATGATGGCCCAGGCCAGGGTAAGGCGGTCGAAGTGGAACAGCGCGCTGCCCCAGTCGGATTCGGCCACCCAGCGGCCCGAGATGATGGCGAACATCAGCAGCGCCAGGCCGATGAGCGAGACTTCCAGTACCTTGCCCGGCCGGATGTAGCGCAGATAGCAGCCCATGAACAGCGCGATGGGGATGGTGAGCGACACCGAATACACGCCCCAGGGCGATTCGCCCAGCGCGTTGACCACGACCAGGGCCAGGATGGCCACGATGATGATCATGATGGCCAGGGTGGCGACCAGCGCCGCCGTGCCGCCCACCACGCCCAGCTCTTCGCGCGCCATCTGGCCGAGCGAACGGCCGCCGCGGCGCATCGAGAAGAACATCACCAGGTAGTCTTGCACGCAGCCCGCCAGTACGGCGCCCACGATGATCCACAGGGTGCCGGGCAGATAGCCCATCTGCGCAGCCAGCACGGGGCCCACCAGGGGGCCGGCGCCGGCGATGGCGGCAAAGTGGTGGCCAAACAGCACGACCCGGTCGGTCGGCACGAAATCGCGGCCGTTGGAGTTGTACTCGGCGGGGGTTGCCCGGCTGTCGTCGGGCTGGGCCACCCGGCGCTCGATCATCTTCGCGTAGAAGCGGTAGCCGACGAGGTAGGTGCAGACCGCGGCCAGCACGAACCAGATGGCGTTGATGGTTTCACCGCGCGAGATGGCCAGCACAGCCCAGGCGATACCACCCAGCAGGGAGATGGCGGCCCAGAGGGCAATCTTGCCCGGGGTCCAGCGGTTGTCGTCGGCCTCTTGAGCCGCGCTGAGTGCGTTGGGCGGCAGCTGGATGGCTGCCGCCGATGATGAGGATGTCATGTGAGGTTCCTGCCCAGAGATCCATAATGGCGATGCCCTCGAGCAGGGTAGGGCCTGAGGGCATCGCCGGGCAGTATAGTCCCGCAACTCGCCGGATATGACGCGTACCACGGCCAAAATCGGCTAATTAAGGGTTAACCCTTATGCGAATCGTCGTGCCGATCACGACCGGTAGTCGGCGTTGATACTGACGTATTCGTGCGAGAAGTCGCAGGTATAGACCGTGTCGGCAACCGCGCCGCGGCCCAGTGCCACGCGCACCAGGATTTCGGGCTCGGCCATCACGCGCTGGCCGTCTTCTTCACGGTAATCGGGGTCGCGCCCGCCTTGGGTAGCCACTTGCACGTCGCCCAGCCACAAGGTGAGCTTGCTGACGTCCAGGTCGTCGATGCCGGCGTAGCCGATGGCCGCCAGGATGCGGCCCAGGTTGGGGTCGGAAGCGTAAAACGCCGTTTTCACCAGCGGTGAATGGGCGATGGCGTAGGCGACCTTGAGGGCTTCTTCGGTGCTGGCGGCTTGTTCGACCCGGATGGTCATGAATTTCGTCGCGCCTTCGGCATCGCGCACGATTTTCTGGGCGAGTTCGCGGGCGGCCTCGGTGAGTGCCTGGGCCAGCGGGGCGTAACGCGGGTCTTGCGCGGATTCGATCTGCACGCCGCTGGCCCCGGTGGCCAGGATGATGAAGGAATCGTTGGTGGAGGTGTCGCCATCGACCGTGATGCGGTTGAACGACTGGTCGGCGATGGCGCGTGTCAGATTCTGCAGCAACGCGGGCGCCAGCCCCGCATCGGTGCCCAGAAAGCCGAGCATCGTGGCCATGTTGGGGCGGATCATCCCGGCCCCCTTGCTGATGCCGGTGATGGTGACCTGCGCGCCGCCCAGCGTGATGCGCTGCGAGTGGATCTTGGGCTGGGTGTCGGTCGTCATGATGCTGTGGGCCGCCTCGAACCAGTGATCGGCCTGGGCATCGGCCAGTGCGGCGGGCAGACCGGCGATCAGGCGGTCGACGGGCAGGGGTTCGAGGATGACGCCGGTGGAAAAGGGCAGAACTTGTTCTGCCTGCACGTGCAGCAGGTCGGCCAGGGCGGTGCAGGTGTCGTGGCTGGCCTGCAGGCCGGGCGCGCCGGTGCCCGCGTTGGCGTTGCCCGTGTTGACCACCAGCGCGCGGATGCCTTTGCCCGCGGCCAGGTGCGCTTCGCAGACCTGCACGGGCGCGGCGCGGAAGCGGTTGCGGGTGAAGACCCCGGCGACCGCGGCGCCTTCGTCCAGCAGGAAGACGGTAATGTCGCGCCGCCCCGCCTTGCGGATACCGGCTTCGGCGGTGCCGATGCGGATGCCGGAGACCGGGTAGATGGCGTCACGCGCCGGAATGTGCAGATTGATGGCCATGATGATGTCGAAGGTGAGCCTGCCGCCCTGTTGCCGCGTAGTCGCATGACCGTGGCTGCCAAAGCGGCCGCCAGCCGTCGGCGCCCCAGGGAAATCAGCGCTGGACGTGAAAGAAGCCCCCATTCTATGACGAATGGGAGCCTGTGATGGCGCGACGTGCGCGCCGGTGCTTGTGGTTGCCGCGTCGTGGCGTTTGCCGGGGTGCGTGCTTGCGGTTGTGCAAGCGAGGGTGCCCAGGGTAACCGGCAAACGCCCGTGCCGGGCCGCTGCCGTGCGAGGGCACCCTAGAGCGCGGGCAGGCGCGAATAGGTGGCCTGTTTGAGGTCGCCCAGCAGCTCGAACAGCGTGCCGCGTGCCGCGGGGGCCATGCCGCCCAGCAGGGATTGAATCCAGGATTCGTGGGCGCGCTGCATGCGGCGGTGGTAGCGGCGCCCCTTGGGCGTGAGGCGGATGAGCGAACTGCGGCGGTCGGCGTCGTCTTTGGTGCGTTCGACCAGACCGTCTTTTTCGAGCTGGTCGGTAATGCCGGTGATGTTGCCGTTGGTGACCATCATCAGCCGGGAGAGTTCGCTCATTTTGAGGCCCTTGGGGGCGTGCGTGAGCTGGGACATGAGGTCGAAGCGCGGCAGCGTGGTCTGGAATTCGCTGCGCAGGCGGCTGCGCAATTCGTTTTCGATGAGCGTGCAGCAGCTGAGCATGCGCAGCCACAGGCGCGTGTCGGCGGGTTCCTGGCCGGTGGCGCGGGTTTCGAGGTCGGGGAAGTCGGGCGTGACGGCGGGGTGGTGCGTCGCGGCGTAGTGGGTGTAGTCGGTCATGGCACGCCTGCGGGCCACCGGGGTGGCCCTGAACTGAGTCGAGGATGATTCAGTGTAGGAGCGAGACCGTGGCGTGTCCTTGTCTTAGGTCAAGAAATTTGAAGTTCATATCATCTGCCCAAGCCCAAGCCCAAGCCCAAGCCCAAGCCCGCAGGCGTGGCGCGGCGGCCCCAAGCGGCTCAAAGGCTGGCGAAGACCTTGTCGGCGATCTCCAGCGTGCGGTCGATCACCGCGTCGTCGTGCGTGATCGACACGAAGCCGGCCTCGAAAGCCGACGGCGCAAAGTGCACGCCGCCATCCAGCATGCCGTGAAAGAAGCGCTTGAATGCGTCCTGGTCGCTGTCGGAGACCTCGGCCAGGCTGGTGGGTGCCGTCTTGCGGAAATAAATGCCGAACAGGCCCCCTTGCCAGTCGCCGCAGAATGGCACCCCGTGGTTGCGCGCACGCCCCACCAGGCCGATGATGAGTCGGCCCGTCTGGGTGTGCAGGCGATCGTAGAAGCCGGGCTCGGCCAGGCGGCGCAGGGTGGTCAGCCCGGCGGCGACCGCGACCGGGTTGCCCGACAGCGTGCCTGCCTGGTACACCGCGCCCAGCGGGGCGATCTCGGCCATGATGTCGGCGCGCCCGCCAAAGGCGCCCACCGGCATGCCGCCGCCGATGATCTTCGCCAGGGTGGTGAGGTCGGGCTTGACGCCGCACAGGCCCTGCATGCCTTGCGGGCCCACGCGCAGGCCCGTCATGACTTCGTCGAAGATGAGCACGCTGCCGTGCTGGTCGCACAGCGTGCGCAGGCCTTCGAGAAAGCCGGGCGCCGGGCGCACCATGTTCATATTGCCCGCGATGGGCTCGACGATGATGCAGGCGATGTCGTCGGGGTATTGGGCGAACGCGGCTTTCACGTCGGCCAGGTTGTTGTAGCGCAGCACCACTGTGTGCTGCACGAATTCGGACGGCACACCGGCCGACGAGGGGTTGCCGAAGGTGAGCATGCCTGATCCGGCCTTGACCAGCAGGCTGTCGGAGTGCCCGTGGTAGCAGCCCTCGAACTTGATGATCTTGTTGCGCCCGGTGTAGCCGCGCGCCAGGCGGATGGCCGACATGGTGGCCTCGGTGCCCGAGCTGACCAGGCGCACCTGCTCGATAGAAGGAATGCGTTCGATGATGGCCTCGGCGATCTCGACTTCGGCGGCCGTGGGGGCGCCAAACGAGAGCCCGCCTTCGGCGGCGGCCTGCACGGCACGCACGACTTCGGGGTCGGCGTGACCCAGGATGGCGGGGCCCCACGAGCCGACGTAGTCGATGTACTGCTTGTCTTCGGCATCCCAGAGGTAGGGGCCGCGGGCGCGGGCGATGAAGGGCGGGGTGCCGCCCACCGAGCGGAAGGCCCGTACGGGGGAGTTCACCCCGCCGGGAATGGCGCGACAGGCGCGGTCGAAGAGTTCTGCGTTACGGGACATGGTGGATTCGGGCGTTGAGGGTCAGTCGAAGAGGGCGCTGCACTGTTGCGCGGCGCGGCGGATGTCGGGGGCGTCGAAGACGGCGCTGATGATGGCCAGGCTGTCGGCCCCCGCCTGCAGCACGGGCGGGGCGTTGTCGGCGGTCAGGCCGCCGATGGCCACCACCGCGGGGCGCGGGCTGAAGGGTTCGACCAGGGCGCGTCCGGCGCGGATGTGGTCGAGCGTGGCGTGTTCGGCCTCGGGCTTCACCCGCGACGGATACAGTGCGCCGAAGGCGATGTAATCGACGTCGTCTTGCAGGTGGCGGCGGGCGAGCTCGGGTTGGTCGTAGCACGAGCAGCCGATCCATTTGCCCGGGCCCAATGCCCGGCGCGCCTCGGCGAGCGCGGGGTCGTCGCGCCCCAGGTGCACGCCTTCGGCGTCCAGTTCGGCGGCCAGGCGCCAGTCGTCGTTGATGATGAGCGGCAGGCCCAGTGTCTTGCACAGGGCGCGCACGGCCACGGCCTGGGCGTGCCTGTCGGCGGGGGTGCCTTGCTTGCGGCGCCACTGCAGTACCCGCATGCCGCCCGCGTGGGCCTGTTCGATGGCCGCCAGCAGGCGGGGCGTGTCGGCCCAGTCGGGGGTGATGCCGTAAAGGCCGCGGGGAAAGCGTAGCGTGGTCATGGCGTGGTTTGTAGCAGTAGACGTTGGCCCATGCCGGGGTGGAACGTGCGATCGAGCATGGGCGTGACCAGCAGCACGGCCTGTTGTGTGGCCGAGATGGGATCCAGCCCCCCGGCCAGCAGGCTGGCCAGCACCGTGGCGAGCAGGCTTTCGCGGTCGTGGGCGCGCACGGTGGAAGCCGGCCAGGCCCAGCGCTGGCTGGCCTGTTCGTGGCTGTAGAGTATCAGGCCCTTGAGGTCGGCGCTCAGGGGAGCGTTGCAGCACAGCACATGGGGCACGCCCATTTCGTGCAGGGCCGCGATGGGGTCGTCCGCCCCCGCGCCGGACAACAGCCCCTGGCTGGCCCACTGCTCGGGCAGGCCCGCGTCCAGCACGGCGAGGTCGGTTTGCGGCAGCAGCAGTTCGAGCAGGGCGCTGAGCGTGTCTTCGGGGTCGATGTCTTCCACGTCGGGGAGGGTCGGCGGGAGGCTCAGGTGCAGCACCAGTGGCAGCGCGTTGTAGTCGGCGGCGATCTGGGCCAGCGTGGCGATGGTTTCGGGGTCGTACTGCGGCCCCACTTTGATAGCCCCGATGGGCATGTCTTCGAGCAGGCAGCGGGCCTGGTCGTCGATGAGTTCGGGCGCCAGGCGCTGGATGGCCTCCGTCCCCGCGGTGTCCTGGGTGTGGATGGCGGTGGCGACGGCCCCCGCGTGGGCGCCCAGCCGCGCGCAGATGACCGTGTCGATTGGCAGGTTACTGGCGCCACTGGGGTCGAAGGGGCCGAAAATCAGGGGAAGGGGTGGTGTGGGTGTCACGATGAGAGGCATGCGTATGCAGCGCGCCAGCACATGGGCTGGCTGATTGGGTACTATGCGTCCATTCTAATGGATGCGGCTGGCGGATAGGGATGTCCGGGTGCGGATGCCCCGGGGTTCGGCGGCCTGGATGTGAGAGGCTTGAGCATGATGCGAACCTGGATGTGTCTGATTTGCGGCTGGATTTACGACGAGGCCGCCGGGTTTCCCGAAGATGGCATTGCGCCCGGCACGCGCTGGGAAGACGTGCCGCCCAACTGGGTGTGCCCCGAGTGCGGCGCCCGCAAAGAAGACTTCGAACTCATCGAGATCTGAGCGGATCTGAATCTGATACTCTAGTCATATGGGCCGGGAGGCCGGTCTTCAGGAGATTGCCATGACGACAGCAACGCATGCTTCCGACACCCGTTCGCAGATCGATCTTTCCCGGCAGTTCCTGTTGGCCATGCCGGGCATGGTTTCGGGCGAACTCGCCAATACCGTCATCTACGTGTGCGAGCACACCGAACACGGTGCCCTGGGCCTGGTCATCAACCGGCCCACCGACCTCACCATCGGCGATCTGCTGCAGCGCATCGACCTGCCCCTGTCCCTCGAAATCGGCCCGGTCAGCAAGGCCCCCGTGTTTTTCGGCGGGCCGGTGCAAACCGACCGCGGCTTCGTGCTGCACGTGCCGCGGGGCGAATACAGCTCCAGCATCGCCCTGGGCGCCGACGTCGCGCTCACCACCTCGCGCGACGTGCTGCAAGACGTCGCGGCCGGGCATGGCCCGGCGCACCTGCTGGTCACGCTCGGGTACGCGGGCTGGGGCGCGGGGCAGCTCGAAGACGAACTCGCACGCAACGCCTGGCTCAACGTGCTGGCCTCCAACGAAATCCTCTTCGACACGCCCGCCGAAGAACGCTACGACGCCGCCCTGGCCCAGCTGGGCATCCGTTCGTCCATGCTCACCACCGACGCCGGGCATGCCTGAAGAAGTCTTGCTGGCCTTTGATTTTGGCCTGAAGAAAATCGGCGTGGCGCTGGGCAATACCCTGACAGGGCAGGCCCGGCCCCTGGTCATTCTCACGCCCGCCACGCGCCAGCTGCGCTTTGCGCAGGTGGCGGCCCTGTTGGCCGAATGGCAGCCCGACCGCATCATCGTGGGCTTGCCGCTCACCCTCGACGGCGGCGAACAGCCCGCCTCGCAGCACAGCCGCCGGTTTGCGCGCCAGCTCGAAGGCCGCTTTCATCTGCCGGTCGAACTGGTGGACGAGCGCGGCTCCAGCCTCGAGGCCCAGCGCATCCTCGGCACGCACGCCGCCGACGATGCGGTCGCGGCGGCCGTCATCCTGCAGCGCTATCTCGACCAGCGGCCCGGGGCACAGCCCCAGCGGCAGAACCTCTCGCAGGTGCCCGTTCGCGGCTGAGCCGACCGCTACGCCGGTGGCTTTTCATCCGCCCGTCGCGGTGGCGTCTCTTGCGGCGCGCGCCGTCGGCGCCTGGCCTGCGCCCCAGGCCCACACGGTATGATGTGCAGCATTTCCCGGCTGTCCGGGGCAAGGGTCTTGCGTGGCGCCGCTGTTGTTCCTCATTCGTTTTCTGCTGGTCTCCGCCTGGATCGTGCTGGGCCTGTTGACCGAGCTGCTGGTGTTCCCGCTGCTTCGCCGCCGCGGGCGCCAGCGCGTGGTGGGGGGCTGGTCGCGCGGCCTGTTGCGGCTGTGCGGCGTGCGCGTGCGCCCGCTAGGCCAACCGCTGATGCGCGAGGCGGCCCTGTGGGTGGCCAACCACGTGTCCTGGGTGGACATCTTCGTGCTCAACAGCGTGCGCCCCACCTCGTTCGTTGCCAAGAGCGACATCCGGCGCTGGCCCGTCATCGGCCTGCTGGTGGCCTGGGCCGGCACGCTGTTCATCGATCGCGGCCACCGGCAGGCCCTGCGCGAGGCCGGACGCCAGATGGGTGCCTGTTTTGAACAGGGCGATGTGGTGGGGCTGTTTCCCGAGGGCACGACCAGCATTGGCCTGGACGTTCTGCCCTTTCACGCGGGCCTGTTCGAGGCGGCGGTGCAGGCTCGCGTGCCGGTGCAGCCGGTGGCGTTACGCTTCCTGCGACGTGGGCGGCGTGCCCCGGAACTGGCTTTTGTGGGCGAGCAGACGCTGGTGGCCAACCTCTGGTTTCTGCTGGGGGCCTGGGGGGTGTCGGTGGAGTGTGAGTTCCTGCCGCCCATCGGCCCGGCAGAGACCCTGGATCGGGGGCAGATCGCGCATCGCGCGCATGCTGTGGTGCGCGAGGCCGTGCGCCGTGTCGAGCCGGACGCGGACGCCGCAGCACGCACTCCGGGCGCGCCCGCCGGATCGCCGTAGCGTGCGACGGGCCGCCTTTGCCGGGTGGGCGGTCGCGGTATCCGGGCTGCGCGGGCTTACGCGCAGTGTGCGCAGCTGTGCTGGATGATGCGGTGATCGCGCAGCCGCAGGGCCGTCAGGGCGCGGCCCCAGACGCAGCCAGTGTCCAGGCAGATGGTGTCGGCGCGGATGTTCAGGCCCAGGGCCGACCAGTGGCCGAAGACCACCGGCTCGGCGTGCGAGCGGCGCCCGGGCAGCTCGAACCAGGGCAGCAGGCCCGGTGCGTCGCGTGGCCCGCCCTTGTGATGAAAATCCATGCGGCCATCTTCGGCGTGGCAGACCCGCATGCGGGTGAGTGCGTTGACGATGACCCGCATGCGCGCGGGCCCTTGCAGATCGTCGTGCCACTGCAGGGGTTCTTCGCCGTAAAAGTCGTGCACGGCCTGCTGCCAGGCGGGGCCTTGCAGGGCGGTTTCGATTTCGTGGGCCAGGGCCTGCGCCTGGTCGAGCGTCCAGGCGGGCAGGATGCCCGCGTGCACCATCACGTGTCCGCGGTCGCGCACCAGCAGGGGCTGGCGGCGCAGCCAGTCGATGAGCGCATCGCGGTCGGGGGCGTCGAGAATGTCCTGGAGCGTATCGGATTTGCCCTGCTTGCGCACCCCGGCCACCACCGCCAGCAGGTGCAGGTCATGGTTGCCCAGGATGACCCGCGCCCGGTGACCCAGGCCGCGGATCAGGCGCAGGGCGCCCAGCGAGTCGGGGCCACGGTTGACGAGGTCGCCGGCAAACCAGATTTCGGTGGCCGGGTCGGCCAGGTCGGGATGGGCCAGCAGGCCGCGCAAGGCGCCTGCGCAGCCCTGTACGTCGCCGATGACCCAGACGTCGGAAGCGGGGGCGGACACCGTATTCATGCGGCGCGCCGTTCGAGGCGCCGCTGCCGCCACCACAGGGACAGCGGGTGGCGGTGCTCCATCGCCAACAGGGCCACCAGCGCCAGCAACAGGCCCAGCAGGTTGGGCACGAGCGCCGTGGCCCAGGGGGCCCAGTCGCCCAGCATGCCGGCGTTGAGCGCCAGCTGGTTGAGCATGAAGAAGCCCACGCCCAGGATGATGCCGAGGAACACTTTGGGGCCGATGCCGCCCCGGCGGGTCTGCATGAAACCGATGGGCGCCGCGATCGTCATCATCACCAGCAGCGTGAAGGGGTAGGCGATCTTGCGCCACAGGGCGACCTCTTGCCGATCGGTCTGCAGGTGGTTCTTTTGCAGGTACTGGATGTAGTCGAGCAGGTCGGTGATCGCCATGCGCTCGGGCGTGAGGATGCGCGCGATCAGCCGCTCGGGCGTGAGCGATGTGGGGATGCTGCGCGTCTCCAGACGGATGACTTCGCCAACCGGGGCGCTGGGCACGCGACCATCGGCCAGGGCGCTGGTGGCCTGCGAGCGGATGCGCGTTTCGGTGATGCCGCGCAGCGTGAGGTGCCCCTGCTCGAACTGGCCGCTGTCGGCCTGCACATAGGCCCTCAGCGTGTCATCCGGACGGAACTCGTACAGCACGACGCCCTCGACCTGGCCGTGACCGCCCAGCTTGTGGATGTTGATGATGCGGGTGCCGTCTTGCGTATCGCCTTCTTTGAACCAATAGCCGCTGGACAGTCGCCCGCCGTCGGTGCGCCCCATGAGGGCCAGCCGGGATTCGCTGCCGCGCAGTTCGGCGGCCGGGGTGATGTATTCAGACAGGATGTAGGCGCCCAGCACCAGCGGGATGGTGATGAGCCAGAGCGTGCCCAGCAGCTTCAGGCCGCTGACCCCGGAGGCGCGCAGGATGGTGAGTTCGTTGCGCTGGGCGAGGCTGGCCAGGGCCAGCACGGCGCCGATCAGCAGGCCGATGGGCAAAAGCTCGTACAGGTGGTTGGGCAGGTCGAGCGCCTGCAGATAGAAGAGGTTGAGCAGGGTGAGGTGATCGCCCACCTTGTCCAGGCCCTCGATGAGGGCGAAGAACATGAACAGGCCCACGAGTGCCACCAGCACGACCGTGGTCGAGCGGTAGATTTCCCGGGCAATGTAGCGTCGAGCCGTGCGCATGGATCAAACTGCGGTGAAAACTTCAATAGTACTCTGATCTGCCCGACGGCCCTGGTCGGACGGGCTTGATCGGCGCGTTTCCCGGGGCGGGCGGCCTCATGGCACCTCGACCAGGCGCATGCGTGCCCGCACGGTGGCGGCGTGCGCGCGCAGGTACGCGGTCATGCCGTGCTGGTCGTAGTACGCCGGGTTGGGCAGCATCGAGGCGAGTTCCGCCGCCTGGGTGGCACTCAGGCGCGCGGCGCTGCTGCGGTAATAGTGGGCTGCCGCCGCTTGCGCGCCGAAGGTGGCCTTGCCCCATTGCGCCACGTTCAGGTAGAGCTCCAGGATGCGGCGCTTGTCCATCACCAGCTCGATCATGTAGGTGAGAATCAACTCCTGCCCCTTGCGCAGATAATTGCGCGAGTTGGACAGGAACAGATTCTTGGCCAGCTGCTGGGTGATGGTCGAGCCGCCTCGGCGCTTGCCGCGCCCGCGTGCCTCCTGGCGCTGGTTGTAGCGCCAGGCTTTGCGGATGGCGTCCCATTCCACCCCGTCGTGCTCGACGAAACCCGAGTCTTCGGACGCAATGACGGCGCGCTTGAGCTGGGGGCTGATCTGGGCGTAGGGCACCCATTGATGGCTCAGCCGCGCCTTGGGGTCGTCCATGCGCAGCGCCTGCAGGGTGTCCTGCATGACGGGCGTGAAACCCGGATTGCGGTACTTGAACCAGACCACCATGCCGAACAGGCCCACCTGGTACAGGAATACGGCGCAAAGCGCGACGAGCAGCGCGGCGGTCAGCACGCGGCGCCCGCGCATCAGGGGGTCTCCGTGCTCAGGCCGCCACGGGTGAAGTGCCAGGTTCGGGTGATGGCCAGGACGTCGGTCTGCCGGGCCAGCTGTGTCGGCAGCGGCGGAAACGGCGCCGCCAGCTCGACGATGCGCCGCGCCGCGCTGTTGAGCACCGCGTGGCTGGATGGGCGGTCGAATTCCAGGTGGTCGAGCTGGCCGTCGCGGCGGATATAGACCGTGAGCTGCAGCTCGCCATAGATTTTGCCGCGCGCCTCGGGTGGATAGTGTTCGGTGCCGATGAGTTCGATGCGTCGGCGCCAGGCCTCGACGTAGGCGGCATAGTCCACCGCGCGGGTGGCGGGGGCAACAAAGGTTTGCCGCGGTTGGGCGTTGTAGCGCTCGATGCGTTCCTTGAGCGCCGCGATGCGGGCGCTGAGCACCAGGCTTTCCTGCTGGCGGTCGTCTTCGCCCGGATCCGCGCTTTGTCCCAGCAGCTGCGGGCTGGGGCGCGAGGCCGCCACCTGGTCGTGCGCTTCGAGTTGGGCCAGCAGCTGGCGCTGTTCGGCTTCGAGTTCGGCCTGGCGCCGACGCAAGGCTTCGAGCACGGTTTCATCGGCGCTGTCCGCGCTGGTGCGCGGCAGGGGCGACGCTGCCAGGCCCGCCGCCTGTTCGCCACCGCCATCCAGGTTGTTTTGTGCCAGCGCCTGCGCCTGCAGCGGCGCCTGGTCGCTGCGGCTGTTGACGAGGGTGATGTCCAGCGTGGGCAGCGGCGCGGGGGCCGGGGGGCTGACGCCCTGCCAGAGCAGCAGCAAGCCATGCAGGCAGGCGGAGATCAGCAAGGCCGTGGCCATGCGGCTGCGCCCCTCGCGCGGCGCTTGCAGCAGCTGCAGGGGCAGCGGATCGGCCGTCGGCTGTGTCATGGTGCGGGCCTTGCCTCAAAGTGCCTCGTGCAGCCGGCACTCGATTTCCAGCCCCAGCTCGTCGAAGCCCAGGATGTCGAGCACGATTTCCTGGCCGCGCTCGAAGGTGGGCAGGCCGTTGATGCGCGTGACCAGCGGGGCGCAGGCCAGGCGTACCAGGTTTTCGCGCAGCACGTGGGCGCGCACTTCTTTCAGGCCCTGCTGCTGCAGCCAGCGGATGCACCAGTAGCGTTCCATGGCCGACTGGAAATCGCCCCACAGCGTGTACTGCGAATCGAAGGCGCCGATCAGCGCGTACAGGTCGGCATCCTTGGGCTTGAAGGGCGCGGCCAGCCGGGCCGAGACGCCGTGTTCGGCGGCGGCGATGATCTGACCCTGGTTGACCAGATCGACGTAGCGGCGCAGTGGCGAGGTGGACCAGATGTACTGCGGCACGGCGATCGATTCGTGCGGCAGGGCCTGCGTGGACATGCGCGTGCGCCCCATCTGCTGCGAACGGTAGATGCCCGGCACGCCATGCTGGGCGAGCAGAGCCCCCCACTGCGTGTTGGTGAGGATCATGTATTCGGCCACCAGGCGCTCCAGCGGGGCATTGCGCTGGCGCGGGATGAGGTGGATGACGGAGTCCGGATCGTTGGCCGGGCCTTCGAGCTCGAAGCTGTATTCGATGCGGTCGTTGTTCTCGGGTTTGCCGCGGGCGCGGTCGCGCGCGGCGCTCAGGTGCTGGGCAAACTGCCACAGCGGGCGCAGCCAGTGGGCGTAGGGCACCTCGGCGGCGGGGTCGGCCAGGGCGGTTTCGCTGATCTGCTCGCTGAGCAGGTCGTGACGCAGGTTCTTGCGCACCTGGATGCGTTCCAGCCGGGTTTCCGTGGCCAGCACTTCGCCGTCGTGCAGCCGCCCGGTGACGTACAGCGACAGGGCGGGCCGCCACTGGCCCTCGTCCAGGGAAAAGGCCGTGATCAGCTCGCGCGGCAGCATGGGGATCTTGTCGCCCGGCATGTACACCGTGGACATGCGGCTGCGCGCCATGTCGTCAAAGGCGCTGCCGCGCGTGATGGCCAGCGCCGGGGCGGCGATGTGGATGCCCACGCGGATCGTGTCCGCGTCGGGCAGCGAGACCGACAGCGCGTCGTCGATCTCGATCGTGCTGGAATCATCGACCGAATAGGCCTCGATGTCCGTCTGCGGCAGGTGATCTCCCCAGTTTTCGACCGCGACGGGTGGCCACTCGGTGCCCTTGGGAAAGTGCGTGGCGAGAAAGCGCTCGCGCATCATGGCCAGGGGGTTGGGCCAGACGCCCAGCGAGAGCAGCAGCTTTTCCGGACTGATGGCCAGCTGCTGGACGGCGGCGTCGAAGGCCTTCCATTCGAGGGTGTTCTTGTCGGGGCGGTCGAGAAAACCCGCCGCGACCGCCTGCAGGGCTTCGGGCAGCCTGCCCGCCACCAGTTCGTCCGTCCAGTGTTGCTGTTGTTCGGCCTGCAGGCGTTTTTTCTCGATGGCGGCCAGTGCCGCCTGCAGGATGTCGGGCGGCGCCGGGCGAAAGAGCCCGCGGCCACGTCGATGGAAATAGGCTGGCGCCGCCGACAGGGCCAGGATGAGGGCGGTCTTTTCGACCGCGTCGGGCGCGTGGCCAAAGTAGTCTTGCGCCAGCGCCGCGGCTTCAAACTCTTGCTGCGGCGCGAACTCCCAGAGGAAATCGGGTTCGAGCGTGGCGGCCAGCGTATCGGCGGCGGGCAGCAGGGCCTCGGGAGCCGGCTGTTCGAAGGTGAACAGGACGTTGTTGCGCTTGATCTTGCTGCGCTTGCCCGAAGCCGACTCGACCTGCAAGGAGGTGTCGGCTTCGGAGAAGATGGTTTCGGCCTTGAGCTTGCCGGCGTCTTCGTAGAGAACGTGCATGTGAGAAGGGGATGTGGGGGGTCAGTGGGACGTGGTGTTCCCGGGAGAGCGGGGGACGGCGCGCAGGGCGAGCGCGTCGAGCAGCTTCTGGTGGATGCCGCCAAAGCCGCCGTTGCTCATGATGAGGATATGGTCGCCGGGCCGGGCCTGGGCCGACAGGGTTGCGATGAGCGGGTCGAGCGTATCGCCTGTCCAGGCGAGGCGGGTGTCCAGCGGGGCCAGTACGTCGGCGGGGTTCCAGCCCAGCGCCTGCTTGCCGTGCGTCTGGCCGTAGCAGAAGACGAGGTCGGCCTGCGCCAGCGCGCCGGGCAACTGCTGCGCCATGGTGCCCAGCTTCATGGTGTTGGAGCGGGGTTCGATGACGGCGAGAATGCGGCTTCGCGGGCCGACCCGGCGGCGCAGGCCGTCGATGGTGGTGGCGATGGCGCTGGGGTGGTGGGCGAAATCGTCGTAGACGGCGATGCCGTCTACCGTGCCGCGCAGTTCGAGACGGCGGCGCACGCCCTGAAAGGCGTTCAGCGCCGCGATGCCCGCCTGCGCCGGGATGCCGGCGTGATGGGCGGCGGCCAGGGCGGCCAGGGCATTGGCCTGGTTGTGGCGCCCCGTGAGCGACCAGTCGAGCCAGCCCTGGGACTGGCCCTGGAAGACGATTTCGCAGCGTCGGTCGTCTTGTGCGTCGGGCCGCGCCTGCCAGTCGCCGTCGGCGCCGAAGGTGGCGATCGGGCTCCAGCAGCCCTGCGCCAGCACGCGGTCGAGCGCCGCGCTGTGGCGCGGGCGGATGATCCGGCCGCTGGCCGGAATCGTGCGCACCAGGTGGTGAAACTGGCGCTCGATGGCCGCCAGGTCGGGGAAAATGTCGGCGTGGTCGAATTCCAGGTTGTTCAAGATGGCCGTGCGCGGGCGGTAATGCACGAATTTCGAGCGCTTGTCGAAGAAGGCCGTGTCGTATTCGTCGGCCTCGATGACGAAGCGCGTGCGCGCGGCGTCGTAGCGCGCCGAGACTTTCAGGTCGGGAGCGACGCCGCCAATGAGAAAATTGGCCGGCTGGCCCGCGTGTTCGAAAATCCAGGCCAGCATCGAGCTGGTGGTGGTCTTGCCGTGGGTGCCCGCGACGGCCAGCACGTGCTGGCCCGCCAGGATGTGGTCGGCCAGCCATTGCGGGCCGGAGACGTAGCGCAGCCCCTGGTCGAGGATGGCTTCCATCAGCGGGTTGCCGCGGCTGACCACGTTGCCGATGATGTACAGGTCGGCGCCCAGCTTGACCTGGCTGGCGTCGAAGCCTTCGACCAGCGTGATGCCCTGCTCGCGCAGCTGCGTGCTCATGGGCGGGTAGACCCCCGCGTCGCAGCCTGTGACCTGATGGCCCGCCGAGCGGGCGATCAGGGCCAGGCCGCCCATGAATGTGCCGCAGATTCCCAGTATGTGTACGTGCATTGCAACCTCCGGCCTGTATTGTAGGGTAGGCCCCAGTGCTATGATGGCCTCGCAACAGGTTTTACAGGTGGTGAAAGGATGGACAGGCGGACATTCCTGCGCGGGGCCGTGTGCTGCGGTCTGACAGTTGGTGCCGGGCGGGCCGGGGCGTCGCTGCTGCCCGCCAGCCCCGTGTTCGGGCGCGCATTCGACGCGCTCGACGGCGCCAGCCAGCCCTTGGCCCAGTACCTGGGGCGCCCCATTTTGATGAACTTCTGGGCCAGCTGGTGTGCGCCCTGCGTGCGTGAAATGCCCCTGCTCGAATCCGTGCACCACCAGCACCCGGGTCTTCTGGTATTGGGTCTGGCGGTCGATACGCGGGCCAATGTCGTGCGCTTCCTCGACAAGATCAAGGTTTCGTACCCGCTGCTGCTCACCGGCACGCAGGGCATCCCCCTGATGCGCGAACTGGGCAACAAGGGCGGCGGCCTGCCGTTCACCGTGCTGTTCGACCGCCAGGGACATGCCGCTTCCTTCGTCATCGGCGAACTCAAGGAAGCCGATTTGCAGCAGCGTTTGCAGCAGATACTTTAAGTTTCAATTTTGCTGGGGCAGCGGCTGGAGTGCCCATTTTTAATGGACAAATCGCTGTTTTTAGCGTAAAAAGGCGGTTTGAAGGGCTGATGCGTTCGGGTTGTGGCTGTCTGTCGGCCCCCGATCGCCGGGCATCAGGTGGCCGTCGTAGATTCTTCCCCTCGTCTGGGGCAGACCGACGGCAAATTTGTTTGTGCCGCCCGCATCCAATCATCTTGGGCCTGCCATGTCGCGGCCTGCACACAGGAATCATTTCTCATGGATCTCAGAAAACTGAAAACGCTGATCGACCTGGTGGCCGATTCGGGTATCGCCGAGCTGGAAATCACCGAAGGCGAAGGTAAGGTCCGCATTGTCAAGTTTTCCCAGACTCCGGTGGTGGCGGCCGCGCCCGTGGCCGTCCCCGCGCAACAAGTCGTCGCCGCCGCCCCGGCGGGTGCCGCGGCCCCTGCGGCGGCCGCGCCCGTGGTACAGGGCCATCAGGTCAAGGCGCCCATGGTGGGCACCTTCTACCGCGCGCCCAACCCCAATTCTCCGGCCTTTGTCGAAGTGGGCCAGACGGTGAAAGAAGGCGACCCGCTGTGCATCATCGAAGCCATGAAACTGCTCAACGAGATCGAGGCCGACAAGTCGGGCGTCATCAAAGAAATCCTGGTTGAAAACGGCGAGCCCGTCGAGTACGGCCAACCTCTGTTCATCATCGGCTAAGCCATGTTCGAGAAGATTCTCATTGCCAATCGTGGGGAAATCGCCCTGCGGATTCAACGCGCCTGCCGCGAACTGGGCATCAAGACCGTCGTGGTGCACTCCGAGGCCGACCGCGAGGCCAAGTACGTGCGCCTGGCCGATGAATCCGTCTGCATCGGGCCGGCTTCGCCGCGCGACAGCTACCTGAACATGCCTGCGCTCATTTCGGCCGCCGAAGTCACCGACGCCGAGGCCATCCACCCGGGCTATGGCTTTCTGTCGGAAAACGCCGACTTCGCCGAACGCGTCGAGAAAAGCGGCTTCGTCTTCATCGGTCCGCGTCCGGAAAGCATCCGCGTCATGGGCGACAAGGTGTGCGCCAAGCAGGCCATGATCGACGCCGGCGTGCCGGTGGTGCCCGGCTCGGGCGGCGCGCTGCCCGACGACCCCGAAGAAATCCGGCGCATCGCCGCCCAGGTCGGCTATCCGGTCATCATCAAGGCCGCGGGCGGCGGCGGCGGGCGCGGCATGCGCACGGTCTACGACGAAGCCTCGCTCATCAACGCCGTGGCCATGACGCGCACCGAAGCCGGGGTGGCCTTCAACAACCCCGAGGTCTACCTCGAAAAATTCCTCGAAAACCCGCGCCACATCGAGATCCAGATTCTCGCCGACGGCGCGGGCAAGGCCGTCTGGCTGGGCGAGCGCGATTGCTCCATGCAGCGCCGCCACCAGAAAATCATCGAAGAGGCACCGGCCCCCGGCATCGAGCGTGCGCTCATCGAAAAGATTGGCGAACGCTGCGCCGAGGCCTGCCGCAAGATGCGCTACCGGGGCGCGGGCACCTTTGAATTCCTGTACGAAAACGGCGAATTCTTCTTCATCGAGATGAACACCCGCATCCAGGTCGAGCACACGATCACCGAAATGATCACCGGGCTCGATCTCGTGCAGTGGCAGATCCGCATCGCCGCGGGCGAGAAGTTCACGCTGCGCCAGCGCGACATCCACCTGCATGGCCACGCCATCGAGTGCCGCATCAACGCCGAAGACCCGCACAAGTTCACGCCCAGCCCTGGCAAGATCACCAACTGGCACGTGCCGGGCGGCCCCGGGGTGCGCATGGATTCGCACGTGTTCACCGGCTATACCGTGCCGCCCTATTACGATTCCATGATCGCCAAGCTCATCGCGTATGGCGACGATCGCCACCAGGCGATCATGCGCATGGATATCGCGCTGTCCGAGATGATTGTCGAAGGGGTGCGCACCAACATTCCGCTGCACCGCGAGCTGCTGCAAGACCCCCATTTCATCCAGGGCGGCACCAGCATCCACTATCTCGAACACATGCTCGCGCAGCGCAACAGCTGAGGCCGTCCCATGCGTGAACTGGTGCTCCATTGCACAGAAGCCCAGGCCGAGGCCTGGTCGGATGCCCTGCTCGAAGCGGGGGCCCTGTCGGTCTCCGTCGAAGACGCCGATGGCGACACCGAGCGCGAACAGGCGCTGTTCGGCGAGCCGGGCTCCGAGCCCGAAACCCTTGCCTGGCAGCGCAACCGTCTGGTGGCCTTGCTCGCCGATGGCGACGACCCGGCGCAGCTGCTGGCCGCGCTCGATGCCCTGGGCGGCACGCCCGATGCGTCCGCCTGGCGCGTGCGCGAAGTGCCCGACGCCGACTGGGTGCGCCTGACGCAATCGCAGTTCGGGCCCATCACGGTGGGCGAGCGCATCTGGATCGTGCCCAGCTGGCACCGCGAAGACGCCGGTCTGCCCGCGGCCGGACAGCACGACGGCATCGTACGCATCGAGCTCGATCCGGGCCTGGCCTTCGGCACGGGCAGCCATCCCACCACGCACTTGTGTCTCGAATGGCTGGCGGCGCATCTGCGGCCAGGCCAGACGGTGCTCGACTACGGCTGCGGCTCGGGCATCCTGGCGATTGCCGCCAAGCTGCTGGGGGCGGGCGAGGTGCGCGGTGTGGACATCGACGAGCAGGCCGTGCAGGCCACCCGGCAAAACGCCGCCGTCAATCGCGCCCAGGTTCAGGCCAGCCTTCCGGACGGCCTCTCGGCGGGCACCAGCGAGGTCGTGGTAGCCAATATCCTGTCCAATCCCCTCAAGGTGCTGGCGCCGATGCTGGCGGCACGGGTGGCGCCCGGCGGGGCGCTGGTGCTCTCCGGCGTGCTCGAGCGCCAGGCCGACGAAGTCGCCCAGGCCTATGCGCCCTGGCTGCCGCTGTCCGTCTGGGCCGCCCGTGATGGCTGGGTGTGCCTGGCGGGCCGTTGCGCCTGATCGGTGAGGGCAGGGGCATGGATCTCACCACGCGCTGCCCGAAGTGCGGCACCGTTTTTCAGGCCAGCCTGTCCGACCTGCAGCTGCGCAAGGGATACATCCGCTGCATCCAGTGCGCCCATATTTTCGATGGCTATGCCGAAGTCGTCTCGGATGCGCCGGGCGCGCCATCGGCCCGCGCCATGCCCAACCAGGCCGCCGGCCTGACGCGCGTGCCCTCGGGCCCGGTCGTGAGCGTGGCCGACGAGCCCCTGCCTGAAGAAGACGCCTGGGTGCCGGTCGGGCCTGGCGCGGCCCCGGGGCCGACGTCGGCCCCTTTGCCCCAGGTGTTCCGCTCGGGGCGCGAGGCTACGGAGCCGCACGAGGCGCCCATCCTGGCCGAGGACGAACCTTCGATCTCCTGGGATGCGCCCGCCGCCGACGCCTGGCGGGAGCCCACGGTTTCCCTGCCGTCCGAGCGGCTCGAACCCCAGGTGGGGCCTGGCGCGGCGGCCGAACCTTTCGTCGTGGACGCCCGGCCCGGCCACCGCTCGCTGGGCGGCACGGCGGCCCCCCTGATGCAGCCCGACGCCGCGCCTTGGTGGCTGGGCGTCGCCCGTTTCGTAGGCGGCATCCTGCTGATGGCGCTGGTGTTCGTGTTCGGCCTGCAGCTGCTGTACGTGTACCGGGGGCAGCTGGCCCAGACGCTGCCCATCACGCGCCCGGTGCTCGAACAGGCGTGCGTCTACCTGCAGTGCCGGGTGCCCTATGCCCGCGAGGCCTCGCTGCTGGCCATCACCGGCTCGGCCCTGCGGGCCGACGATGCGGTGCCCCGGATCAACCCGGCGGCGGGGCCGACGGCCGCGGCGCCAGAGCAGCAGCGTTTCGTCCTGCAGCTCACCTTGCGCAACCAGGCCGCGTATCCGCAAGAATGGCCCACGCTGGTGCTCGATCTCAAAGACAGCGCGGGCACCCTGCTGGTGCGGCGCAATCTGGCGCCTGCGGATTACCTCGGCACGCGGCCGCCGCAGCGCCCCTTTGCCGCGCACAGCGAGGTGCTGGTCCGGGTGCCCCTGACCCTCACCGGGCTGCGCATCAACGGCTACCAGCTCGATTTGTTCTACCCATAAGGATTCTCATGACCCAGACTCAGACTCAGGACGTACTGATTTGCGGCTCGATCGCGTTCGACACGATCGCCGTCTTCGAGGGCCGGTTTCGCGACCACATCCTGGCGGACAACCTCAAGTCGCTGAGCGTGTCTTTCTTCGTGCCATCCCTGCGCAAAGAGTTTGGCGGCTGCGCGGGCAACATCGCGTACAACCTGAAGCTGCTGGGCGGCCATCCCGTGCCCGTGGGTGCTATCGGCCAGGATGCCGAAGACTATCTGCAGCGTCTGCGTGACCTGGGTATCGACACCAGCCTGGTGCGGGTGGTGCCTGACACCTACACGGCGCAGTGCTACATCACCACCGACCTGGACAACAGCCAGATCGCTTCGTTTCACCCGGGCGCCATGCTGCATTCGGCCGAAAATGACCTCACCGGGCATGACGCCCGCTGGGCCATCGTGTCGCCCGACGCCAAGGACGGCATGTTCGTCCACGCCGAACGCCTGAAGGCCGCTGGCATCCCGTTTGTCTTCGATCTCGGGCAGGCCATGCCCCTGTTCGACGGCGATGACCTGCGCCGCATGATCGCCATGGCCGCCGTGCTCACGGCCAATGACTACGAAGCCAGCGTCATCGAAGACCGCCTGGGGCGCAAGATGCCCGAGATCGCCGCGGGCCTGCGCGCCGCCGTCGTCACGCGCGGGGCCGAGGGCGCCACTCTGTACACTGGGGGCGAGCAAGTGCATATTCCCACGGCGCCGGTTGCCCGGGTGGTCGATCCCACTGGTTGCGGCGACGCGCATCGGGCGGGCCTGCTGTACGGCCTGGTGAACGACTGGTCGCTGCGCGACGCCTGCTGCCTGGCCAACGTGATGGGCGGCTTCAAGGTGGCCAGCCAGGGGCCGCAAAATCACGCGCCCACGCGGGTCGAGATCGCTGCGGTGCTGCGCTTGCATTATGGTATCGATGCGGGCAAGCTGGCCTGATCGGGTTTCAGGCCCGCGCGTCAGCGTGGGCACGGGTTTGAACGCTTTCGTGCTTTGTGTGTCAAACAAGGCATTTGTGCTTGTTGTTTGTGTTTGTTTTACGTTTTACAGGAGACCTCCCATGACGGTCCTTCATGTTCCGGTGCAAACGCGCCTTGTGCGCCTGATGGCAGCGGCGGGCCTGGGCCTGTCAGTGCTGGCCCTGGCGGGCTGCGCCAACCAGTCGGCCTCGGGCTCGGTCTACAGCTATGGCCAGGCCCAGCAAGAGCAGGTGGTGCGTTATGGCACCGTGGTGTCCGTACGCCCGGTGGTCATCCAGTCTGATCAGTCGTCCGGCGTCGGTGCCCTGGCCGGGGGTGCCCTGGGCGGCGTGGCGGGCAGCGCCATTGGCGGTGGGCGCGGGCAGATTCTCACCACCATCGGTGGTGCCCTGCTGGGCGGCCTGGCGGGTAATGCCGCCGAAAATCAGGTCAACAAGACCCAGGGCCTGGAAATCACCGTGCGCCTCGATAATGGCGAGACCCGCGTCGTGGCTCAGGCCAACGACATCCAGCTCAGCTCAGGGCAGCGGGTGCAGGTGATCAGCGGCGGCGGCCCCACGCGCATCGTACCGATGTAAGCACGACAGCGGCCCGTGCGTCACCGCGCAGGCCGCTGCGGGGTTCGCGTTGGCGCGGGGCTCAGGCCCCGAAGGCCGAAAACGCCAGGTGGTTGAGCACCATCATCAGCACCTGGGCGATGACCAGCAGCACCAGCGGCGAGAGGTCGAGCCCGCCCATGCGCGGCAGGGCGCGGCGGATGGGGTCGAGCAAGGGCGCTGTCAGGGTGTAGAGCACCGGCATGACGGGCGACAGCGGGTTGATCCACGACAGCACGGCCTGGATCAGGGTGACCCAGACGATGATGTTGAACAGCCACTTCAGGCCTACCAACAGGCCGCTGAGCAGCACGGCGCCGAAGGCCGAGGCGGGCGGCAGCGTGCCGCCCGTGCCGATGAACCAGGTGAGCAGCAGATACAGCATGGCCGTGACCCAGCACGCGAGGATGGTGGGCCAGTCGAAGCGTCCGCTGACGGGTACGGCGCGGCGGATGGGTTGCACCAACCAGTCGGTGGCACGCAGCACGGCTTGCGAATACGGATTGAACGGATGCAGCCGGATGGCGAAGATCCAGGCGCGCAAGATGAGCGCGATGCCAAACAGCTGGAAGATGATGTCAATCAGGAAAATCAGGATGTCACGGACCATGCCTTGCTCGCAGACAGCAATAAGTGCGCCATTGTCGCATCAGCGCAAAAGCGGCGGCAAGTTGTCCGCGCGTCCGAGCCGATCCGGGTCGTTTGCAAGCGGTGAGGGGGCAAGCAGCGGGGGGTAGGCTGGGCGGACGCGGGAAGATCGGGTATGCGTATTTGCCGGACGGCGCGCGGGCCTGTGCTCAGGGGCGGGGTGAGAGCGGAAAAGGCCAGTTGCCCGCCGGGTTGAGGTCGGTGCGGGCGGCGGGCGCGGCGGCTTCGGGCTTGCTGGCCGCCTTCTTGACGCGGCTGGGGGCCTTGGTCGTGGCTTTCTTGACGGGCTTGTCGCTGGCTTTGGCGGCGGGCTTCTTGGCGGTTGCGGCTTTTTTGGCGGTGCCGATGTCGGCGGGTTTGGTCGCCGTTTTCTTGCTGGTGGCTGTTTTGGTGGCGGGTTTCTCGGCGGGGGATGCCGCCGCCTTCTTGGCAGTCGTCATGGCAAAGCTCCAGGAACAAAGGAGTAGATATTACGCGTCTTCGCCGCTGGCTTCCATCACAGGTAGAACATCGCCTTGGCCAGGAAGACGATCAGCACTACGTGGCAGAAGACGCTGAGGTGGATGAGCTGGAAGTGGCGCGACTTCAGCTTGCCCTTGCCGCTCATGGTCATGGCGAAGATGAAGTGCCCCAGCACGCTGAAGGCGAGGATGATCTTGATCCACAGCAGGGTGGCGAAGTGGCTGGCGAAGGGGTGGGCCAGCGCCTCGCGGAACTGCCAGGCCATGCCCAGGCCGGCGCCGAACAGGACGATCATGACGAAGGGCATGATGCGCCGCGCCCGTTGCCCGATGGCCAGCTCGACGCTGCGCATGGTGTCGCGGCCCAGCGGCTTGCGGATGCCTTCGAGAATCAGCACCTCGAAAAACACCGTGCCCACGAACATGATGGCTGCATAAAGGTGCAAAGTGACAAGTACGGAATGGCTCATGTCAGTAGAATATTCGTTTCCCTGCAAGATCGCGCAGGCACGCCGGAATTGTAGGCCGCGTGCGCCTGCCCGGCAGGATCGGCCCTGCCGCAGGCGGGGCTATTGAATGACAATTGTCATGAACAGGATCAAGTAATGCGATTCATTCGTCTTTCCATGGCCGCCCTGGGCGCGGCCGTTCTGGGTGGCCTGAGCGCCTGCGCGCCCACCCGGCCGCCAGTGGCGTCCGCGCCCGCCGCCGTGGTCGTGCCGACCTGCACCCCGGTGCCCGCGGGCGAAAAACTGGTGGGCAACTGGCTGTCCGTCACCGCGCAAAAAGGGGTGGCGGGGTCGTTGCGCACGCTCTATACCCTGAACCCCGACGGCACCATGAACTACGTCGAGCAGATCAAGCGTCCGCGCACCCCTTCGCAGGGGCTGGAAGAATCGGGCTGCTGGTCGCACGAGGGCGGCCAGCTGGTGCTGCGCACGCTCGAATCCAACGGTGTGCAGGTCAATCTCAAAGACCCGATCTACACCAACCGCTACCGGATCATCCGGGTGGATACCGCCGAACTGCGCTTCCAGGGGGCCAACGGGCTGGTGCGGGCGCGCCGCATGTCGCCCGGCTACCGCCTGCCCTTCTGAGGTTCAGGCCTTCAGGCTGGCTTCCAGCCGCTCGAGCACCGTGGTGCGTCCCAGCAGGGCCAGCACGGCGCCGATCGACGGCGTGTGTTTCTGACCCGTGACCGCCACGCGCAGCGGGATGGCGAGCTTGGGCATTTTCACGCCGTGCTCTTTGATGAAGGCCTTGATGAGGGCGTCGAGCCCGGCTTCGGACCAGTCTGCCTGCGCCTGGGATTGCACCAGGAAGGCGCGCAGCAGGCTGACGGCGGCCTCATCGAGCACTTCGGCGCGCAGTTCGGCGCAGGCAGGCCGGTAGGGGCCGCAGAAGAGCAGGGCGCCTTCGGCCAGGTCTTCCAGTGTTTCGCTGCGTTCGCGCAGCAGCGCCATGATGGCGGGCAGATCGGCTGCCTGCGGGTTGCCGCCGCGGCGGCTGATGCGCGGCGCGACGCGCTGGGCGAGGTCTTCGGGACTGTGCTGGCGCAGCACGTGGGCATTGACCCAGTTGAGCTTTTTTGGATCCCACTGGGCCGCCGAGCGGCTGAGGTGGCGCGGATCGAACCACTCGACCAGCTGCTCGCGGGTGAAAAGCTCGTCGTTGCCGTGGCTCCAGCCCAGGCGCGCCAGATAGTTGACCATGGCCTCGGGCAGGTAGCCCAGCTTGTCGTATTCCATGACGCTCACGGCACCGTGGCGCTTGGAGAGCTTTTCGCCATCGGGCCCGAGGATCATCGGCACGTGGCCGTAGCGCGGCGGCTCGGCGCCCAGCGCCCGCAGGATGTTGATCTGGCGGGGGGTGTTGTTGACGTGGTCGTCGCCGCGGATGACGTGGCTGATCTGCATGTCCCAGTCATCGACCACGACGCAGAAGTTGTAGGTGGGGGTGCCGTCCGGGCGGGCGATGACCAGGTCGTCGAGTTCGCCGTTGTCGAAGCTGATGGGGCCCTTGACCAGATCGTCCCAGGCCGTCACCCCTTCGAGTGGGCTGCGAAAGCGCACCACGGGCCGGATGCCTTCGGGGATGGGCGGCAGGGTCTTGCCCGGCTCGGGGCGCCAGGTGCCGTCATAGCGGGGCTTGGCGCCGATGGCGCGGGCGCGCTCGCGCATGGCCTCGACTTCTTCGG
Source organism: Castellaniella caeni NBRC 101664 (assembly GCF_001592225.1). GTDB lineage: Bacteria > Pseudomonadota > Gammaproteobacteria > Burkholderiales > Burkholderiaceae_B > Castellaniella > Castellaniella caeni. The sequence continues at coordinate 171,055 of NZ_BCWN01000005.1, forward strand.
GCGTGCTGTAGCAATAGTAGGCCGTGCCCTTGGCCAGCATGTCGGCGATGACCGCGCGGTAGCGATCCATGCGCTGCATCTGGTAGAAGGGCCCTTCGTCGGGCGTGAGCGCCAGCCACTGCATGCCGTCGAGAATGGCCTGGACGGCTTTGGGCGTGGAGCGTTCGAGGTCGGTGTCCTCGATGCGCAGCACGAAGGTGCCCCCATAGTGGCGTGCGAAGGCCCAGGAAAAGAGGGCTGTGCGGGCCCCCCCCAGGTGCAGGTAACCGGTGGGAGACGGGGCAAAACGGGTGCGCACGGGACGCTGAGCAGAGACGGTCATGGTGGTTGGCAAGTGGGGTTTTTTCGGGAAACCCCTGTAGAATCAGGGTAGAAACCCTGTATTTTAAAGGGACAGCCCGTATTCGGGTGTCCGAGGCCATATTCATGCTGCGTCATCGTCTGGCGGCTTTGTTCGAGCCGCGCTCCTTGCTGGTTCTCAGCTCTCACGAATTGCCGGTCGTACAGGCGCCGCCCGCCTTGCTGCAAGATCGCATCGCGTCCGTGCGCATCGACGAACGCGGCCATTGGCAGCTGCCCGCAACCCTCGGCTTCCTGGAAAAGGGCCAGCGGCTCGACATGGCCCTGCTGTCCATCGACCCCGCCAGCCTGCCCGCGGCCCTGGGCGACATCAAGCGCTATCGTCCGCGCGCCCTGGTGCTGCTGCCCCACGAAACCCCTTCGGCCAATCCCCTCGAAACGCGCACCTACTGCCAGGCCTGGGGCCAGATGAACGACTGCCTGGTGCTCGGGCCGGGGGCGCTGGGCATCCAGCGGCCCCACCTGGGGCTCAACCTGGGGCTCGAAGCCCAGGGGGCGCCGGTCGGGCGCGTGGCGCTGGTGGCCCAGTCGCGCATGGTGGCCGCCGCCGTGCTCGACTGGGCGGGCGATATCCAGCTGGGGTTTTCCGCAGTGGTTTCCACGGGCGATTCCTCCGGCGTCACAGTGGCCGAGGTGCTCGAATACCTGTCGATGGATCCGCGTTCCGACAGCATCGTGCTGTACCTCGAAGAGGCCGATTCCTCGCGGCGCTTCACCAGCGCGCTCAATGCCGCCGCCAGCGTCAAGCCGGTCATCGTGCTCAAGGCCAGCCAGCATGGCGCGGATGCCAATCCCGCCGAAGACGCCGTCTTCGATGCCCTGCTGCGTCGCACGGGGGCGGTGCGCATCCGCTTTTTCGTGCAGCTGTTTTCGGCTCTCAAGGTGCTGGTGCATGCCCGGCGGCAGCGGGGCCGCCGCATTGCGCTCTTTTCCAACGGCCACGGTGCGGCGCATCTGGCGCTCGATGCCGTCGGGCAGGGTGGGCCGGTGTCCTGCGCCGACCTGGGCACGCAAACCCGCCGCGACCTGCGCGCGCTGCTCGAACCGGGGGCGGTGGTCGATAACCCGGTCGTCAGCCACGCGCCGCTCGACCCGGCCCGGCTGCACCAGGCGCTCACCTTGCTGGCCAACGACGGCAACGTCGATGGCGTGCTGGTGCTGATCGCGCCCGACGCGCTGACCGACATGGATCGCGCCGCCGAGGCCCTGGCGCGGTTTTCCCAGGGGGCCAGCAAGCCCATCATCTCGTGCTTCCTGGGCGACCAGTCGATGCGCCCCCAGCGGCACCGGCTCGATGCCGTGGGCCTGCCGGCCTTTCGTACGCCCGAATCCGCGGCCAATGCCTTCGGCATCCTGTCCACGTACCATTACAACCAGATGCTCGCGCAGCAGGCCCTGCCGCCCGAGATGCTCAACCGCGCACCACGCCTGGACGAGGCGCGGGCGCTGCTCAACGACGCCATCATGTCGGGTCGGGCGACGCTCGACCGCGCCAGTTGCCGCTGGCTGCTCGATTGCTTCCACGTACCCATCCGCGTCGAAGATCAATCCGCGCCCGAACCGGCACGCCAGAACCTGCCCATGGCCATCCATGTCCGCCAGGATGCGCACTTCGGCCCCTACATCCAGTTCGGGCCGGGTGGACGCACCGCCCGGCTGGCCTCGCCGCACCGCGAGATCGAGATGCCGCCGCTCAACAACTATCTGGCGCGCCAGCTCATCCAGCGCGGCAAGTTCTGGTCGCGCGTGCTCGAGCGCGACGTCAGCCCGGCGGTGTTCGAGCAGCTGCGCGAATCCCTCGAACGCATCTCCGAGATCGTCAGCGAGCTGCCTGGCGTGCGCGCCCTCACGATCGATCCGCTGTGGTGGGACGACACCAGCCTGTTTGCCGGCGACATCCAGGTGCACGTCGATCCCAATTACGACGGCGAGCGCCCCGAGAACCGCGCCTACCGGCACATGGCCATCCACCCGTACCCGCGCCGCATGGTGCGCCCCATGCTGATGCGCGACGGGCAGGAATGGCTGCAGCGGCCCATCCGGCCCGAAGATGCCACGCTTTTGCAAGAATTCGTGCGCGGGCTGTCCGACGAGTCGCGCTACATGCGTTTCGTGTCGATGCTGCGCGAACTCACCCCGCGCATGCTGGCGCGCTACACGCGCATCGACTACGACCGCGAGGTGGCGCTGGTGGCCACGGTGCAGGTGCCCAACCCCGAGAACCGGGGCCTGCTGCGCGAGCGCATCGTGGGCTTTGCACACTACCTGCGCAACGCCGATGGCCAGGGCGCCGAATACGCCTTGGTCATCGCCGACGACTGGCAGCGCCGCGGCCTGGGGGCTGAACTGATGGGCAGCCTCATCCGCGTGGCCCGCACGCAAGGCCTCAGCTACATCGAGGGCATCGTGCTCGCCACCAACCGCGCCATGCTCGCCCTCATGACCTCTCTGGGCCTGCAAAACGATCCAGACGAGGAAGACCCAGGCATGAGAAGGGTGTGGATGAATCTGGACACGAAATAGTCCCTGCGGGCTATTTCGTGCCAGATTCATCGGAGCGGCATGCAGGCCGCGAGGTGGATGAGATCGGACTATCAACCGTCCCTGCGGACGGTTGATAGCCTATCGAATCGGAGCGCCTTGCAAGGCGCGACGTGGAGGGCTGCCTCAGTCCAAGAAGCTCCCAAGGCGCGACGTAGAGGGCTGCCTCAACCCAAGACGCCCCCAACACCTTCCCTTAATCGGCAAACACGGACACCAAAAATTCCCGAATATCCGCCAGCTCTTGCGGATGCAGCCCGTGCGGCATCGGATACGTGTGCCACTGCACTGGCTGCCCCAGCCCCAGCAGCACGTCGCGGCTGGTTTCGGCGTAGGCCATCGGGACGACGGGGTCTTGCGTGCCGTGCGCCAGGAATACCGGTGTCTGGGCGTTGGCCGGGTGGCGCTCGGCGGCCAGCGTGTTGCGCAGCGGCAGGTAGCCGGACAGGCCGATGATGCCCGCCAGCCGGTGTTCGAGCCGCAGGGCTGTGTACAGCGCCATGGCGCAGCCCTGCGAAAACCCCGCCAGCACGATGTGTTCGCGCGGGACGCCGCGCTCGGCCTCGCGGGTGACGAGTTCTATCACGGCCTGGCGTGTGGCGCGGATGCCGTCGATGTCCTCGCGGGCATCGCGATCCAGGCCGTAGAGGTCGTACCAGGCGCGCATGGGCATGCCCTGGTTGAGCGTCACCGGCATGATGGGGGCGTGCGGAAAGACGAAGCGGATGCCCGGCAGGCGCGCGTCGGCCAGCTCGGGGACGATCGGCTCGAAGTCGTGGCCATCGGCCCCCAGGCCGTGCAGCCAGATCACGCTGTGCGTGGGGGAGGGGGCCGTGGTGCGCTCAATGGTCTCCAGTGTCATTGCGGGCATCGTCCTTGAAGTCGAGTTGTTTCAGCGTCTGGAACAGGGCGCGATAGTGCTTGCGGGCCGGTTCGCGACCGTCGGGCAGGGCGGCGTTGTCGCGCGCTTCTTTGCGGGCGGCGCGGATTTGCGCGCGCAGCGCCTGGATGTCCAGCTGCGGGTAGTCTTGCAGTAGTCGGGTCAGGGCGTCGTCGCTGTCGAGCAGGCGCTCGCGCAGGGCCTCGAGCCGGTGCATCGAGCGGGTTTGCTCGTGCGAACCATTGGCCCATTCGTCGAGCTGTCGGCGCAGCGCCGGGGCATCGGCACGGCGCAGCAGCTTGCCGACGTAGTGCGTCTGCCGCCGCCGCCCTTCGTGGCTGTGGATGCGCTGGGCCAGGGCGATGGCCTCGCGAGTGGATTCTTCCAGGGGCAATTGCGCCAGACGCGAGGCGGGCAGCGCAATCAGCTCGCGGCCGAGGTCGAGCAGGGCGTGCAGGTCGCGCTTGACCTGCGACTTGCTGGGGCGCTGGTCGATGTCCTCGAGGCCGTCCGGCGGCAGGCTGTCTGTGGGTTCAGGCATAAAATGATCTCCAATTGGCTATCATAACCGTCTCGTATCCGGCAGATTGCGCATGAAAGAACACACCGACGATTTTCTGGACATCCCCGTCCAGCAGGCCCAGTTCCGCGAACTGGTGAGCGACGTCCTGCGCCGTGCGGGCGCGGTGGGCGCCTCCGATGCCGCGGCAGAGGTCTCCGAAAGCCGCGGCTTGTCGGTGGCCGTGCGCCATCGCGCGCTCGAAACCATCGAGCAGACGCGCGACCGTTCATTGGCGGTCACCGTGTTTGCTGGCCAGCGGCGCGGTTCGGCCTCCACCTCCGACTTCTCCGCCGACGCCCTGCAGCGCACGGTCGAGGCCGCCTGGCATATCGCGCGCCACACGGCGGAAGACCCGGCGGCGGGCCTGCCCGATGCCGATCAGCTGGCGCTGCATTATCCCGATCTGGATCTGCATCATCCCTGGGACATCGACGTCCAGGGGGCCACGCGCCTGGCTATTGCCGCCGAACGCGCCGCCCTGGCCACCAGCAAGCAGATCACCAATAGCGAAGGCGCCTCGCTCGACACCATGGAAGGCCATTTCGTGCTGGGCAACACGCGCGGCTTTCTGGGCGGTTATCCCTACTCGCGCCACAGCCTGTCGGTGGCGCCCATCGCGGGCACGGGCGACGGCATGCAGCGCGACTTCTGGTATACCTCGGCGCGCCGCGCGCAAGACCTGGCGGCGCCCGCCAAAGTGGGGCGCTACGCCGCCGAGCGCGCCTTGTCGCGGCTGAATGCGCGCAGTCTCAAGACCGGGCGCTTTCCCGTGCTGTTCGAGGCGCCGCTGGCGGCGGGCCTGCTGGGCGCGCTGGTGCAGGCCACCAGCGGCGGCGCGCTGTACCGCAAGGCCAGCTTTCTGCTCGACGCCCTGGGCAAGCCCGTGCTGGCCAACCACCTCGACGTGGTCGAAAACCCGTATGTGCCGGGTGCCCAGGGCAGCTCGCCCTTCGATGGCGAAGGGGTGCGCCCGCAGGCGCGCCGCGTGGTCGACCACGGCACGCTCACGGGGTATTTCCTGTCCACCTATACGGCGCGCAAGCTGGGCCTGGCCACCACGGGCAATGCCGGCGGCTCGCACAACCTCAGTCTGCGTTCGCGTCTCACGCGTCCCGAAGACGATTTCGCCGCCATGCTGCGCAAGCTGGGCACGGGGCTGCTGGTCACCGAACTCATCGGCCAGGGGGTCAATTACGTCACGGGTGATTATTCCCGGGGGGCTTTTGGCTATTGGGTCGAAAACGGGCAGATCCAGCATCCCGTGCACGAGATCACCATTGCCGGCAATCTGGCCGAGATGTTCCGCCAGATCGTGGCCGTAGGGGCCGACGTGCATCATCGCGGGGCCAAGGCCACGGGTTCGGTGCTCATCGAGCAGATGGCGGTGGCTGGACAATAGGGGCCGCAGGCCTGCGCGCCCGGTGTGCAACGTGTTACGTCCGGGCCGGGCCGCAGTGTAATATCAGAGCGTTTCATTCGAATATCACACCAGGAGAACAGCACTATGCAGCGTCGTGCATTTCTGAAACGTGCCGGCTTGGGGGCCGTTGCAGGCACCGCCGCCGTGGCCGCTCCCGCCATCGCGCAGGCCAATCCCCAGATCAACTGGAAAATGACGTCCACCTACGGGCCTTCGCTGCCGCCGCTGTTCTCGACGGCACAGCTGTTTTGCAGCATGGTCAAAGATCTCACGGATGGCAATTTCAACATCCGCCTGTACCCGGCGGGCGAACTGGTGCCGGGCTACGGCGTCATGGACGCCGTCGGCAACCGCACGGTCGAGTGCGGCCAGACGGCTTCGTACTATTACTACGGCAAAGATCCGTCGTTCTGTTTCGACACCGCCGTGCCGTTTGGCCTCAATGTGCGCCAGATGAACGCCTGGATGTACGAGGGCGACGGCATGAAACTCATGCGCGAACTCTTCGCGCCGCGCGGCATCGTCAACTTCACTTTCGGCAATACCGGCACGCAGATGGGCGGCTGGTATCGTAAAGAAATCAAGACGGTGGACGACCTGAAAGGCCTGAAGATGCGCACCGCGGGCTTTGCCGGCGAAGTGCTCTCGCGCATGGGCGTCATCCCGCAGCAGGTGCCGCCAGGCGACATCTACCCTTCGCTGGAAAAAGGCGCGCTCGATGCCGTCGAGTTCGTGGGGCCGGTGGACGATGAAAAACTTGGCTTCCAGAAAGTGGCCAAGTATTACTACTATCCGGGCTGGTGGGAGGGCTCCGCCCAGGTGTCGCTGTACGTCAACGACAAGGCTTACGCCGAGCTGCCCAAGGCCTACCAGTCCGTCATCGAGATCGCCTCGCGCGCCGCGGGCAATAAGCTGGTCGAAGACTACGATACCCACAACCCCGAGGCCCTGCGCCGCCTGATCGCCAGCGGCGCCGTGCTCAAGAGCTTCCCGCGCGAAGTGATGGATGCCTCGTTCAAGGCGTCCAGCGAGGTCTATAAAGAATTCTGCGACAAGAACGCGGGCTTCAAGAAGATCTACGACAACTACATGGCCTTCCGCGACAACGTGGTGCCCTGGTTCCGCGTGGCCGAAGGCTCGTACGACAACTATCTGGGCGCCGCGCTGGCGCGTCAAAAGAAATAGTCGCAGGGCTGTTGCGCGGCTGTTTTCAAGGGCACCTCTTTGGGGTGCCTTTTTGGTTGGTGCGGGTGTGCTGGGTTCTGCTGTTGGGTTCCTTTGTTGGGTTTCGTTGTTGGGTTCTTAAGGGCGGCTGGCCGCAGGCACAGCGCCTGTTCCGCCCCAGCCAGTGGCCCTCCCGGTGGTCGGGCTGCCCGAATCTGCCTCGTTCGGACGGGGCTGCGCCCCGCCCTGCCTTCGTCAGCATTCGGCACTGGCCGACCGTGCGGAACAGGCGCTGTGCCTGCGGCCAGCCGCGGTCTGCCTGGGGCATGGGGCGGTGGGGGTTGTTGGCGCTGGGTGCGTCAAGGCTGGGTGCGTCGGGGCTGGGTGCGTCGGGGCTGGGTGCGTCGGGGCTGGGGTGGTTTATTTGGCGTGAGTTTATGTATAATGGTGGGATTTTCGTTTGTATTCGTATCTGTACGGGCTTGCTGCGGGCACTGCTTTCAGCGTCATAAAGCCCAGGCTGGTATGAGCCAGATACTGCGAAAAATTCATTCATTTCATCAGGAACACCATCATGAAGACCTTTGTGGCCAAGCCGCATGAAGTCAAGCGTGACTGGTTTGTGATCGACGCCAAGGGCAAGGTCCTCGGCCGTGTGGCCAGCGAAGTCGCACGCCGTCTGCGTGGCAAGCACAAACCCGAATTCACGCCGCACGTCGATACGGGCGATTACATCGTCGTCGTCAACGCCGCCGAGCTGGTTGTCACCGGCGCCAAGGCAACCGACAAGCGCTATTACCGTCACTCCACCTATCCGGGCGGGATCACGGAAACCAACTTCCAGAAAATGCAGCAGCGTTTTCCGGGCCGTGCCCTGCAAAAGGCCGTCAAGGGCATGCTGCCCAAGGGCCCGCTGGGTTATGCCATGGCCAAGAAGCTCAAGGTCTATGCCGGTGCCGAGCACCCGCATACCGCGCAGCAGCCGCAAACCCTGGATATTTGAGGATAGGCCATCATGATCGGTAATTGGAATTACGGCACTGGCCGCCGCAAAACTTCGGTGGCGCGGGTGTTTCTGAAAAAGGGTACGGGCAAGATCGTCGTCAACGGCCGTCCGGTTGACGAATACTTTGCGCGTGAAACGGGCCGCATGGTCGTGCGCCAGCCGTTGGTGCTCACCAACCACCTCGAATCGTTCGACTTCCACGTCAACGTGCACGGTGGCGGTGAATCCGGCCAGGCCGGTGCCGTGCGCCACGGCATCACGCGCGCGCTCATCGAATACGATGAAACCCTGAAGTCGCCGCTCAAGCAGGCCGGCCTGGTCACGCGCGATGCGCGCGAGGTCGAACGCAAGAAGGTCGGCTTCCACAAGGCCCGTCGCCGCAAGCAGTTCAGCAAGCGCTGATCCCGCTTCGCAGGTGGCCTGGCCACCTGGCGGTGCCGCAAAAGCCCTGGTTGTTCGCACAGCCGGGGCTTTTTGCCGTATATCGGATGTGCCGGTGCCTGGCGACCCCGCCGGTGCTCGGCTGGCGACCCGGTCGGTGGGTGGCCCCCTGGCCGCCCACGGGCTTGCGCCGCCAGGTTCGCATGGGATAATGAATCTTTCGCCTTCAGCACAGGATTTTGCAGCAATGAGCACAGCACCACGCATCAAGGTCGGTATCGTCGGGGGCACGGGCTATACCGGGGTCGAACTCCTGCGCCTGCTGTCGCAGCACCCCGACGTGCGGCTGCATGCCATCACCTCGCGTAAAGAATCCGGCATGCCGGTGGCCGACATGTTTCCCAACTTGCGCGGGCACGTCGATCTGCGCTTCCAGACACCTGAAGAAGCCGCGCTCGACCAATGCGACGTCGTCTTCTTCGCCACCCCCCATGGCGTGGCCATGGAACAGGCTCCTGGCCTGCTCGAACACGGCGTACGGGTGATCGACCTCGCCGCCGATTTCCGCCTGCAGGACATCGACGCTTTCCAGCGCTGGTACAAGATGCCGCACAGCTGCCCAGCCATCTTGCGCGATGCCGTCTACGGCCTGCCCGAACTCGACCGCGACCGCATCCGCCAGGCGCGGGTGGTCGGCAATCCGGGCTGCTATCCCACCACCGTCTTGCTGGGGCTGGCCCCCATTTTGCAGGCCGGGCGTCCGCTGGTCGATGTCGGCCACGTCATTGCCGATTCCAAGTCGGGGGTGTCGGGCGCGGGGCGCAAGACGCAGGTCGGTTCCCTGTTTTCCGAGGCCGCCGACAACTTCGCGGCCTACGGGGTGGCCGGCCATCGCCATCATCCCGAAATCGCCGAATGCCTTACCCGCATCGCGGGCACACCGGTGGGCATCACCTTCGTCCCGCATCTGGTGCCCATGATTCGTGGCATGTTTTCCACGCTGTACTTGCGTATCCTGCCCGACGCGCTCGACACCGATTTTCAGGCGCTCTATGAACAGCGCTACGCCGACGAACCCTTCGTCGATGTCATGCCCGCAGGCAGCCTGCCGCAGACGCGCTCGGTGCGTGCGTCCAACATGCTGCGCATTGCCGTGCACCGCCCGGCGGGGGGCGATACGCTGGTGGTGCTGGTCGTCCAGGACAACCTGGTCAAGGGTGCCGCCGGCCAGGCGGTGCAGAACATGAACCTCATGTTCGATCTGCCCGAAACCACTGGGCTGCGACAAGTCGCTGTCCTGCCCTGACGGAGACCACCATGGCTCAACAGCCCTCGCAAGCAGGCGGGTTCAGCCGCTGGCTGGTGCGCAAGCTCAAGATGGCGCTGGCTTTTCTCGTCGTCTTCGTGGCGGGGGCCGTGGCCATGCACCTGGGCATGCACGCGGGCGACCACGCCAAAATGCAGGCCTTGCAGGCGCAAGTGCGGGATCAGCAGGCCAGCCTGGCCCAGGCCCAGGCCGCCCAGGCGGCGGCACAAAGCGCGGCCGACGTGCAGGCGGGCACCCAGCGTGCCCTGCAAGACAAGGTAGCCCAGCTGCAGCAGCAGCTGGGGCAGGTGCGCGATCAGCTGGCTTTCTACGAGCAGCTCATCCCGCCAGGGCCGGCGGGGGCGGTGGCGGTGCGTGCCTTCGACGTGCAGCCCGAGGGCGATTTCCTGCACTATCGCGTGCTGCTCTCGCGCAATGCCGCCGCGGGCGCCCAGCCCTTCAAAGGCCGCATGCGGTTTGTGGCATTGGGCACTTCGCAGGGCAAAGCCGTTAAAATCCAGCTTTCACCCCCGCAGACCCCGGAAGCCGACCAGACCCAGGCGGCTGCCGGGGCTGCCGATCCCCTGGCGCTGGTATTCGATCAGTTCCAGCGCAGCACGGGGGTCTTGCAGTTGGCGCCAGGCCTGCAGGTGCAGTCCGTGCGCCTCGAAATCCTCGAAGGCGATACCGTGCGCGCCACCCAGGATGCTGCCTTGAACCGTGCGGCCTCGCCCGCACAGGAGCCCCACCATGACAGTCATTGAACAAGCCAACCTCGACGTGCCACCCAGCCCGCTCGTCTTCACCGATGCCGCCGTCGCCAAAGTGCGCGAACTGATGGCCGAAGAAGGCAATGCCGCGCTCAAGCTGCGCGTCTTCGTGCAGGGCGGGGGGTGTTCGGGCTTTCAGTATGGCTTCACCTTCGACGAAGACGTGGCCGAAGACGACACCACCATCGAGCGCGACGGGGTGCAGCTGCTGGTCGATGCGATGAGCTTCCAGTATCTGGTGGGCTCTGAAATCGACTACAAAGACGATCTCGAAGGCTCGCAGTTCGTCATTCGCAATCCCAATGCCAACACCACCTGTGGCTGCGGATCTTCCTTTGCGCCGTAAGCAGTCCTGACCGCCTCTAAGCGGGATACAGACAGCCGGCAATCGATGCGTGCCGCGCGCCGGTGACGGCGGGCAGGCAGGCCGGGTAGCCGGTCACGTGCGCGTGTGCCAGCCAGGCGAAGGCCAGCGCTTCCACCGATTGCACGGGCACTCCGTAGTCCGCCGTGCTGGCCAGGCGGCCCGGCAGGGCCTGCGTCAGGGCCTGCATCAAGACCGGGTTGAGCGCACCGCCGCCGCAGGCCAGCACTTCGCGCGTGTCGGGCGCTTCGCGGCACATCGCCTGGGCGATGGTTTGCACGGTGAAGCGCAGCAGCGTGGCTTGTACGTCCGTAGGGTCGGGGCGCGTGGCTGACGGCAGCTGATCCAGACAGGCATCCAGCCACGCCAGGCTGAACAGGTCGCGGCCTGTCGATTTCGGCGCGGGCAGGGCCAGCCAGGGTTCGGCCAACAAGATTTCCAGCAGTGCATCGTGGCAGCTGCCTTGTGCGGCCCAGCGGCCCTCGTGGTCGTAGGGCTGGCCCAGGTGACGCTGGGCCCAGGCGTCCATCAGCATGTTGGCCGGCCCGGTGTCGAAGCCGCGCACGGGGTTGCCCAGCGCCGTGAGGTTGGCGATGCCGCCCAGATTCAGGACGGCCCGGCCCGCGTCCCAGCCAAAGCGGGCGGCATGGAAGGCCGGCACCAGCGGCGCGCCTTGCCCGCCTGCCGCCACGTCCCGGTTGCGGAAATCGGCCACTACGGCGATACGGGTGCGCTCGGCCAGCCGGGCCGGGGCGTTGAGCTGCAATGTATAGCCCGCCTCCGGGGCATGGCGCACGGTCTGGCCGTGCGCGCCGATGGCGCGGATGTCCTGGGCGGACAGGCCGGATTGGCGCAGCAGGGCGCGCACGACCAGGGCATAGCAGTCGGCCAGCCGGTTGGCCGCGCGCGCTGCGCGCGCCAGCTCGTTGGTGCCTGGTGTGTTCAGGGCCAGCAGTTCGCGGCGCAGCATGACGGGCAGCGCCCTGCTGGCGCTCGCCAGAATCCGGATGGTGTCGTCGGGGGCGGCGGGCGCGTCCGCCGGGCCGATGTGCGCCAGCACGCCGTCCACGCCGTCGGTGCTGGTGCCTGACATCAGGCCGATGAAGTAGGGGCTGTGCATGGCGGTTTGGGCCGGGCCGCGCCCGCAGCGGCGCGCAGGGCGCGCGCGCCGTGGCCGCTTCAGCGTTCGGCCAGCTGGATGCGGCTTTCCTGCAGGCGGGCCAGCAGCTGGATTTCAGGCTGGTAGCGCGCCACCGTGGCCTGGAAGGCCTTCTGGTCGCGGGCTTCGAGCGTGCGTGCCATGGGGAGGTCGGTGGACAGCGGATCAACTGGCTGGTTGTTGATACGGAATTCGTAGTGCAGGTGCGGCCCCGTGGCCCAGCCGGTGGAGCCAACGTAGCCGATCAGGTCGCCCTGCTGCACGTGGTCGCCTTTCTTGAGGCCCTTGGCAAAGCGGCTCTGGTGCGCGTAGAGGGTGGAATACTTGCCGAAATTCTTCAGGATGATGACGTTGCCGTAGCCGTTTTGCTGGCCGATGAATTCGACGGTGCCATCCGCCGTGGCGTGGATGGGCGTGCCCGAGGGCGCCGCGTAATCGACGCCCTTGTGGCCGATCCACTTCTTGTGGATGGGGTGCATGCGCATGCCGAAGGTGGAGCTGATGCGGGTGAACTTGATGGCGGTGCGCAGGAAGGCGCCCTTCAGGCTGGCGCCCGAGAAATCGTAGTAGCCGCCCTGGCCTTGGGCGGTTTCGAACCAGACGGCGCTGTAGGCCTTGTCTTTGTTGATGAATTCCAGGGCGCGGATGTGGCCCGCGCCGACTTCTTCGCCGTCGTGCATGTAGGCGTCGTAGACGATGCGAAAGCGGTCGCCCTTGCGCAGGTCTTTGAGGAAGTCGATGCGGCTGCCCAGAATGTCGACCATTTCCATGGTGATGCTGTCGGGCAGCTGGGCCTCGTCGGCGGCGCCAAAGAGCGAACTGGAGATTTCGCCCTCGGCGACGCGGGTTTCGCGCACGGCGGCGGTGGTGCGTTCGTGGGCGCTGAAGCCGTCATGGCCGTCGGGGCGCACTTCCAGCCAGGCCGATTCGATGCCGGACTTTGCCGTGCTGCCGGGCGTGTGGGCGTAGCGCAGCCACATCATGTGGCCCTGTTCGTCGAGGGCCGCCTGCACGGTGCGGCCCGGATACAGCTTGTAGATGGAGCGGGCGCTGGCGTCGTGCGTGAGGAAGGCGAGCAGGCCGTCTTCATTGATGCCCAGGCGGCGCAGCAGGTCTGCCACCGTGTCGCCGCGACGGATGCGGGTGGAGGCGATGTAGGGGTCGGTGCTGTCGGCTTGCTGGCCCATGGGGGGCAGGTCGAGTGTCTGGCGCGCCTGGAAGACGGGTTCGGGCGGTGTGGCAGGCTGGACGACCGCCAGTGCGGCTGCGGTGAGGAACAGGCCGCCAGCGGCAAAGAGCAAACTGCGGGTAATGTGGCGTCGTGTCTGGTGGAAGGCAGGCATCATGGGTAAAGGGGGTGAATTCAAGCGGTACGACGAACCCACGCCCGTCTGGCGGGCGTGGCGACTTCGAGGAAATTTGTACCGCCTGGACGACACGCTGGCAGCTGCGGGAGCCTCTGCTAATATGAGGCTCTACCGCGTCGTTCAGGCGTCGAATGTGTTGTACAGAAGCTGCGAAGGCACGTTATGCTAGCGCATTGCTCTACGCTTTTCGAGCCTTTTTTCAATTTATCTGATATTAGCGTCCACCATGTCGTCCATTCCTGCCCCCGAAGACCCCCAGATTGCCGACGATCTGCGCGTGGCTCAGCGGGGCTGTGACGAGCTTCTCGTTGCTTCCGAATTCGCCACCAAGCTGGCCCGCAGCCGCGCCACCGGCGTGCCCCTGCGCATCAAGCTGGGGCTCGACCCCACCGCCCCCGACATCCACCTGGGGCACACGGTCGTGCTCAACAAGATGCGCCAGCTGCAAGACCTGGGCCACACCGTCATCTTTCTCATTGGTGACTTCACCGCCCAGATCGGCGACCCCAGCGGGCGCAACACCACGCGCCCGCCGCTCACGCCCGAGCAGATTCGCAGCAACGCCGAAACCTATTATGCGCAGGCCAGCCTGGTGCTCGACCCGGCGCGCACCGAAATCCGCTACAACTCCGAATGGAACGACCAGCTGGGCGCGCGCGGCCTCATCCAGCTGGCCTCGCGCTACACCGTGGCCCGCATGATGGAACGCGACGACTTCACTCGGCGCTTCAAGGGGGGCATCCCCATCTCGGTGCACGAATTTTTGTATCCGCTGCTGCAGGGCTACGATTCCGTCGCGCTCAAGGCCGACCTCGAACTCGGCGGCACCGACCAGAAATTCAACCTGCTGGTGGGCCGCGAACTGCAAAAAGAATACGGACAAGAGCCGCAGTGCGTGCTCACCATGCCGCTGCTCGAAGGCACCGACGGCGTCGAGAAGATGTCCAAGTCCAAGGGCAACTACATCGGCATCACCGAGGCGCCCGATTCCATGTTCGGCAAGCTGATGTCGATTTCCGACACCCTCATGTGGCGCTACTTCGAGCTGCTGTCGTTTCGCTCGCTGGGCGACATCGCCGCCCTGCAGGCCGAGATCACGGCGGGCCGCAACCCGCGCGACGCCAAGGTGCTGCTGGCGCAGGAAATCGTCAACCGCTTCCATGGCGCGGGCCAGGGCGAACAGGCGCTCGAACACTTCAATGCGCAGTTTCGCGATGGCGCCATGCCCGAGAACATGCCCGAAGTCACGGTGGGCGCGGCGCCCCTGGGCATACTCAAGATCCTGCGCGAGGCGGGCCTGGCCTCGTCCGCGTCCGAAGCGCAGCGTAATATTGAACAAGGCGGCGTGCGCATCGACGGCGACCGCATCGAAGACAAATCCCTGCTGCTGTCGGCGGGTACGTACGTGATGCAAGTGGGCAAGCGCAAGTTTGCGCGGGTCACTTTAACCTAGGCAAGTCCGGAGGGCTCATGAAACTGCATAGCGAATCTTTCCCCGATCAGGGGGTCATCCCCGAGCGCAATGCGTTTGGACGCATCGATCCGCAAAGCCATGTGGCCCTGGCTGGCAATCGCAACCCGCACCTGGCCTGGTCGGACGTGCCCGACGGCACGCGCTCGTTCGTCGTGCTGTGCGTCGATTCCGACGTGCCCACCAAGCCCGACGACGTCAACCAAGTGGGGCGCGAGGTGCCCGCCGACCTGCCGCGCACCGATTTCTACCACTGGGTGCTGGTCGATGTGGGCGCCGACGTCCGCGCGCTGGCCGAAGGCAGCTATTCCAACGGCATCACGCCGCGCGGCAAGGCGGGGCCGCTGGCGCTCGACGGCACGCGCCAGGGCCTCAACGACTACACCGGCTGGTTTGCGGTCGATCGCGACATGAATGGCGATTATTTCGGCTACGACGGGCCGTGCCCGCCCTGGAACGACTCGATCATCCACCACTACGCCTTCACCGTCTACGCGCTCGATGTGGCCGAACTCGACGTCTCGGGCCGCTTCACGGGGGCGCAGGTCAAGGCCGCCTTGCAGGGCCATGTGCTGGCGCAGGCCAGCATCAGCGGCACATACACGCTCAACCCGCGGCTGCATGCGCTGTAGGCGGGCTGCTTCGCGCTAGAATGGGCCGGTTTCCCCTTGCTTGACCGCTTTCGTTCATCGTCCTTCGTCTTCAGGAACCTTCATGTTTGACCGCTCTCGCACCCTCGATCAGGCCGACCCCGACATCTGGGCCGCCATCCAGAAAGAAAATGTCCGCCAGGAACAGCACATCGAGCTGATCGCCTCCGAAAACTACGCCAGCCCCGCCGTCATGCAGGCCCAGGGCACGCAGCTCACCAACAAGTACGCCGAAGGCTATCCCGGCAAGCGCTACTACGGCGGCTGCGAATACGTGGACATCGTCGAACAGCTGGCCATCGATCGGGTCAAGGCCATCTTTGGTGCCGAGGCGGCCAACGTGCAGCCCAACTCGGGGTCGCAGGCCAATCAGGGCGTCTACATGGCGGTGCTCAAACCGGGCGATACCGTGCTGGGCATGAGCCTGGCCGAGGGCGGTCACCTCACGCACGGCTCGCCGGTCAACGCGTCGGGCAAGCTGTACAACTTCCACTCGTACGGCCTGGATGCCAACGAGGTGCTCGATTACGACAAACTCGAAGAACTCACCCGCACGCTCAAGCCCAAGCTCATCGTGGGCGGCGCGTCGGCCTATGCGCTGCGCATCGACTTCGAACGCATGGCGCGCATCGCGCACGACAACGGCGCCCTGTTCATGGTCGATATCGCCCACTATGCGGGTCTGGTGGCGGGCGGCGTGTATCCCAACCCCGTGCCGCATGCCGATTTCGTCACCACCACCACGCACAAGTCGCTGCGCGGCCCGCGCGGCGGCGTCATCCTGATGAAATCCGAATTCGAGAAAATCATCAATTCCGCCATCTTTCCGGGCATCCAGGGCGGGCCGTTGATGCACGTCATCGCCGCCAAGGCCGTGGCCTTCGGCGAAGCCCTGCAGCCCGAATTCAAGGCGTACGCCCAGCAGGTGGCGACCAACGCCCGCGTGCTGGCGGACACGCTGGTCAAGCGCGGCCTGCGCATCGTGTCGGGGCGCACCGAAAGCCACGTCATGCTGGTCGATCTGCGCGCCAAGGGCATTACCGGCAAGGCGGCCGAGGCTGCCCTGGGCCAGGCGCACATCACGGTCAACAAGAACGCCATCCCCAACGACCCCGAAAAGCCGTTCGTCACCAGTGGCATCCGCCTGGGCACCCCGGCCATGACCACCCGTGGCTTCAAAGAAGCCGAGGCCGAACTCACCGGCAACCTCATTGCCGACGTGCTCGACCACCCCGACGATGCCGACAACATCGCCCGCGTGCGTGCACGCGTCAACGAACTCACGGCGCGTCTGCCGGTGTATCGTTAAGCAACCGGAAGGGCGCCGCCAGCGGCGCCCGATGCGCAGATGAAGTGTCCGTTCTGTAGCAGTCCCGATACCCAGGTGGTCGATTCCCGGGTATCCGAAGAAGGCGACACCATCCGTCGTCGGCGGCGTTGCGCGCGCTGCGACCGGCGCTTCACCACCTACGAGCGGGTCGATCTCATGATGCCCGCCGTGGTCAAGCGCAACGGCACCCGGGCCGACTTCGACCCGGCCAAGCTGCGCGCCAGCATGAGCCTGGCGCTGCGCAAGCGCCCCGTCCCCGCGCAGGCGGTCGATGCCGCCGTGGCGCGCATCCAAGAGCGGCTGCAAACCAGCGGCAAGCGCGAAGTGCCCTCCGGCTACGTGGGCGAACTTGTCATGGACGAACTGCGTCGGCTCGACCAGGTGGCGTACGTGCGCTTTGCCTCGGTCTACCGCAGCTTCGAGAACATCCACGAATTCGTGCGGGCCATCGATGAGTTCCGCGCCATCGGCGATGACGAGCGCTGAGTCCGCCCGCTTTTCGACCGAAGACCACCGCTGGATGCGGCGTGCCCTGGCGGTGGCCGAACAATCCCTGTTCCTGAGCAACCCCAATCCGCGGGTAGGCTGCGTGCTGGTGCGCGATGGCCACTGGTTGGCCGAGGGCAACACCCAGCCGGTGGGCGGGCGCCATGCCGAGGCGCAGGCGCTGCACCTGGCCGCTGGGCAGGGGGTCGATGTGCGTGGCGCGACGGCTTACGTCACGCTCGAACCCTGCAGCCACCGGGGGCGTACCGGGCCGTGCGCCGATGCGTTGCTGGCGGCGGGGGTCGCCCGGGTGGTGGTGGCTTTGCAAGATCCCAACCCGCAGGTGGCTGGACGCGGCATTGCGCGCCTGCGGGCTGCGGGCGTACAGGTGGACGTCGGCCTGTTTGCCCATGACGCGCTGGCGCAGAACCCTGGGTTCTGCGCCCGCATGACGCGCGGCACGCCGTGGCTGTGGCTGAAGTCCGCCAGTTCGTTCGACGGCCATACGGCGCTGCCCGACGGGCGCTCGCAGTGGATCACCGGCGATGCGGCACGGGCCGACGGGCACCGCTGGCGCGCCCGGGCCTGCGTCGTGCTCACGGGCATCGGCACGGTCATGGCCGACGATCCGATGCTGGACGTGCGCGCCGTGCAGACCACGCGCCAGCCGGTTCGCGCGGTGCTGGATACACAATTCATCATTTCCGAGCAGGCGCGCCTGTTCAATGGCGATCCGGTCTGGATTTTCACCGCGCGCCCGGACGCCGCCAAGGCGGCGCGGCTGGCGGGGCGCAACGTCAAGGTCGTGGTGCTGCCCACCGGCCCCAGCGGCGCCATCGACCTGCGCGCCTTGATGCAGTGGTTGGGCCAGCACGAGATCAACGAGGTGCACGTCGAGGCCGGCGCGCGGCTGCAGGGCGCCTTGCTGGCTGGGCAGCACGTGGACGAATGGGTAAGCTATGTCGCCCCCTGCGTGCTCGGCGACGGCCTGAGCCTCGCCGCCTTGCCGACGCCTGTCCTGTCCCTCGAGGCCGCCTATCGCTATGAATTCGTCGAGACGCTGCAGCTGGGCCAGGACATCCGCCTGCGCCTGCGCGACCCCGACCGCTGGCAGGCCCTGCGCCTGGCGTGCGGCCTGAGCTGATTTCGCGCCCCGCCGCAGGCGGGGCAGTCCGCGGCCGGGCGCCAGCGCCCGCGCCGTCACCCAACGGGATACTGACCATGTTTACTGGAATCATCGCGGCGGTTGGCCGCATCACTCGCGTACAGCCGCTGGGCGCTGCGGAAGAGGCCGGCGTGCGCCTGTCGATCGATGCCGGAGGGCTGCCGCTGCAGGCCAGTCGCCTGGGCGACTCCATTGCCATCCAGGGGGCCTGCATGACGGTCGTGGCCCTGGACGAGGGTGCTTTCGACGTAGACGTCTCGCGCGAGAGCCTGCTGCGCACCTGCGGCCTCGATCGTGAGGGCGAGGTCAATCTGGAACACGCCTTGCGCCTGGGCGACAGCCTGGATGGGCACCTGGTGTCGGGCCACGTGGACGGGGTGGGGCGTGTCACGCTGCTCGACGCCGTGGGTGAATCCACCGAACTGCGCATCATCGTGCCCGCGCACTTGTCCAAGTACCTGGCGTACAAGGGTTCCATCACCGTCAACGGGGTGAGCCTCACCGTGAACCGGGTCGAGGACGAAGAAGAAGGCACCGAGATTTCCATCAACCTCATTCCGCACACGGTGCAGGTGACCACTTTGCGCAACCTGCAGGTCGGTTCGCCCGTCAACCTCGAAATCGACATGATTGCCCGTTACGTCGAGAGAATGGTGGGCGGCATGGGGGTGGCGGCGCCTTTGGCGCCTTGATCCGTGTTAGAATGCTTGACTTCGTCTGCAGCGCAGCTTGCCGGACGTGCAGGACAGGTGGCCGAGTGGTTGAAGGCGCACGCCTGGAAAGCGTGTATACGTGAATAGCGTATCGGGGGTTCGAATCCCCCCTTGTCCGCCAAAGTTTCTAAGTTGTTGATTTAGAAGGGAAGCAATCCATACGGTTCCCTTCGATTACCGCCTTTGTTCTCTTTCTGGTACACAAGGCAGGTACACATGGGTTCTACCGCTTGCCGGGCCCTTCGACGCGCGCACCGTGCGAGATGACGGCTTCTTCGCCGATCAGGCCGCGGGGCCGGAAGATCAGCATCAGCATCAGCACCAGGCCGATCAGGATGATCTGCGCGGCGCCGCCTTTCACCTGCAGGTCGGCGGGCAGGATGTATTGGGCGAAGCTGCCGCTTACCGTCCAGACGGCCCACATCAGCAGGGCGCCCAGGATCGCGCCCTTGTTATTGCCGCTGCCGCCCACGATCAGCATCGTCCAGATCTGAAACGTGAGAATCGGCAAAAAATCTTCCGGGCTGATGTAGCCGACGAAGCTTGCGTACAGGGCGCCACCCAGTCCCATGATGGCTGAGCCAATCACGAATGACTGCAACCGGAAGGCAAAGGGGTTTTTGCCCAGCGAGGCGGCGGCCACCTCGTCTTCCCGGATCGCCTTGAGCACGCGCCCCCAGGGTGAACGCACCATGGCTTCCAGGGCAATGTAGATGATGGCGGTGGCCAGGATCATGAAGCCCAGCATCAGGACGTTGCGACCCAGCACCGACAAATGCAGGCCTGGCAGCAACCGGGGGATGCTGGTGGCGCCCTCGGCTCCGCCCGTCAGCCAGGCGGCGTTCAGCGCGATCAGCTGAAAGATCGCGCCGATGCCGATGGTGACGATGGCCAGATAGTCTTCGTGCAATCGCAGCGTCGGGATGCCGACGATCCAGGCGCTCAAGGCCGCCGCGGCGGCGGCTCCGATCAGGCCCAGCAGGAACGGCAGGTGCAAGCCGCCCAGGTGGTTGGCGTAGCTGGGCCCGCACAAGATGGCGAAACTGTAGGCGCCCACCAGGAAGAAGCCGCAGACTCCGATGTTGAACAGGCCGGTGTAGCCCCATTGCAGGTTCAGGCCCAGGCAGACCACGGCGTAGATCAACGCCTGGATGAGGAAAAAGATCAGATAGGAACCCAGGCCGCTCATGACCGGTCTCCCAGCAGGCCTTTGGGATAGACCAGCAAAATGATGAACATCAGCAGGAACCCGATGGCGGGCATGTAGGCGGGGCCGATGAAGGGCACGGACAGCGACTCGGCCAGGCCGATCACGAGGCCGCCCAGCACCGCGCCGTAGATGCTGCCGATTCCGCCCAGGATGGCGGCGGCGAACATGGGCAGGATCAGGTTGAAGCCCATGTCGGGCGCGATCTGCACCGTCAGGCCGAACAGCACGCCGGCGACGGCGGCGAAGCTGCCGCCCACGATCCACGTCCAGCGGATGACGCCTTGCACGTGGATGCCGGTGACGCTGGCGAGCGCCGGATTGTCCGAGACCGCGCGCATGGCCTTGCCCAGGCGGGTGTGCGACAGGAACAGATGCAGGCCCAGCATCATGATCGCCGTCACGAGCAGCACGAAGAGCTCGTCCGCCGTCAGGCGCAGGCCAGGCAGCAGCCGCAGCGCGATGGCGATATTGCGCGAATAGTATTCGGGCTGCGAGCCCCAGATGAAGATGACCAGGTTGCGCAGCAGCAGCGAGGCGCCAAACGAGGCGATGACCAGCGTCACCTGGATGTTGCTCTTGCGCAGCATGCGAAACAGCAGCCAGTCCAGCAGCAGGGCCAGGCCCGCTGTCAGCACGCCCGCCAGCAGCAGGGCGACGATGAGGCCCCAGCCGAAGCTGAAGGGCCCCAGCGTGCTGCTGGCGCCTGCAAACAGCGTCACGAAGACCAGGGCGAAGTAGGCGCCGAAGGTGAGAAACTCGCCGTGGGCGAAGTTGGCGAAGCGCAGGATGTTGTAGGTGAGTGTCAGGCCGATGGCGCCCAGGGCCAGCGTGGCCCCCAGGATGACGCCGTTGGCGGCGTATTGCAGCAGCATCATGATGCGGCCCCCCGCATGCCCAGGTACAGCGCCCCGACTTCGGGGTCGTCCAGCAGCGACCGGGCCGCGCCGTGGATGCGGTCGCGCCCCTCGGCCAGGATGCAGGCACTGTCGGAGATCGCCAGCGCCGCCTTGGCGTTCTGTTCCACCAGCAGGATCGTGATGCCCATCTCGCGGATGTCGCGCAACTTGGCGAAGACCATCCCGACCATCTTCGGCGACAGCCCCGCCGACGGTTCGTCGAGCATGATGAGCCGGGGCTCGGCCATCAGCGCGCGCCCGATGGCCACCATCTGCCGCTCGCCGCCCGACAGTGTGCCCGCCGCCTGTCTGCGCCGTTCCCGCAGATGCGGGAAAACCGCGTAGATGCGGGTTGCCCTGCGTTTGAGTTCCGTCCGGTCGGGTTCCACATAGGCGCCCATCTGCAAGTTTTCCTCGATGCTCAGGCGCGCGAAGATGTTGTCGGTCTGCGGGACATAGGCCAGGCCGCGACGCGTCATGAGATGCGTGGGGACGCCGGTGATGTCTTCGTCGAAGAGTTCGACGTGGCCCGCGCGCACCGGCACGAGGCCCGCGATGGCCTTGATGAGGGTGGATTTTCCCGCCCCGTTGGGCCCCAGCACCGTGACGATTTCGCCGCGCCGCACCTGGATGTCGATGCCGCGCAGAATATCGACCTCGGGCGTGTAGCCCGCCACGAGCCCTTGGACGTGTAAAGCCAGGCCAGTCATTGTGGGGCGCCTCCGAGGTAGGCGTCGAGCACGCGCGGGTCGCCGCGCACGGCGTCGGGCGTGCCCTGCATCAGCAGCCTGCCCTGCGCCATCACCAGCACCGGGTTGCACAGCGCGGCGATCAGCTCCATGTTGTGCTCGATGATGAGAAAGGTCATGCCGCGCGCATGCAGTTCGCGCAGCTTGTCCATGATGACGGCCAGCAGGCTGGGGTTGACGCCAGCGCCCGGTTCGTCGAGCAGGATGAGCTGCGGGTCGGCCATGAGCACGCGGGCCAGTTCCAGCAATTTTTGCTGGCCACCCGACAGATTGCGAGCGTATTCGCCTGCCAGGCGATCCAGGCCCACGAAATCCAGGACGTCCTGCGCGCGGGCGCGGCAGGCCTGCTCTTGTGCGCGCACGGCGCCCCGCCTGAACCAGTTGTTCCAGAAACGCTCGCCCGCCTGCCCGGCGGGCACCATCATGGTGTTTTCCAGCACGGTCATGGCGGCAAAGGGGCGGGGGATCTGGAAGGTGCGCACCAGGCCCGCGTGAAAGATGCGATGGGGCGCCAGGCCCTGAATCGGCCGGCCCTGGAAGACGATTTCGCCCGAGGTGGGCCGGTGCAGCCCGGCAATCGTGTTGAAGAGCGTCGTCTTGCCCGCGCCATTGGGGCCCACCAGGCCCGTGATGGTGTGCGCCTGCAAGGTGAAGCTCACCCCGTCCACCGCGTGCAGGCCGCCGAACTCCTTCACCAGGTTTCTGACTTCCAGCATGATCTGCGTCCTTGCGCCGGGGCGCCGTGCAAGGCGTCCCGTGTGCCCATGTCTCCGTCCGTGTCCTGGCCCGGCGCGCCTAGTGGGCGCCCGCCTGTTGCCGCAAGGCGGCGATCTGCTCCACCGTCACCATGCCGGTGGGCTCAACCTTGCCTTGATTGACCGACCAGACCACCATCGGCGCATTGATGTCGCCGTACTGGTCGAACTGCAGCGGCCCCGAGGCACCCACGTACTGGATAGGCTTGTGCTCGGCCAGCAGCTTGGCGGCTTTTTTCAGCTGCGCCACACCGGCATAAATCTTCTCGCCCTTGGGGTCGGTCACTTTGCGGATGCTGTCGCGGATGGCCGTCCCAGTGTGCCGGCCGGCATATTCCATGGCCAGGCCCACGAGGACGGTGCCGTCATAGGCGTTGGTGATGTAGGCCTGCGTGGGCAGGCTGCCGAATTTCGCCTGGAACTCCTGCTTGAATGTGGTGAGCGACGGCGTGGTCACCGATCCGGCGGCCGTGCCGTGCACGTCCTTCATGTATTGCAGGCCCACGTCGTTGGCGAAGGTCTGCGATTCCAGGCCGTCGGGAAACAGGAACTTCTGCGGGCCGCCGTCCGAAATCCACTCGCGCGCGATCGTCGTGCCGTCGCCCGGGTAGCCGATGAGAAAGAGGGCGTCAGGGGCGGGGTTGAGCGCCTGATCCACTTCCGAGCGGTAGGACGGCTGGCTGGGGTTGTAGACCACGTTTTGCGTCACGGTGCCGCCCAGCTTGCCAAAGGCGTCGGCGAACTCGTCACTCAGGCCTTTGCCGTAGGCATTGTTCAGGTACAGGATGGCGACCTTCTTGTAGCCCTGATCCAGGGCGACCTTGGCCATGGCGATGCCTTGCAGCGCGTCGGACGGCGTGGTGCGGAACCAGTAGCCGCCCGTCTTGCCGTCCTTGCCCAGCTGGGTGAACGTGGGCGAGGTCGAGGCGGGCGAGATCAGCACGACCTTGCTGGGCGTTGTGACCGAGGTCAGGATGGCGGCGCTCACCCCGCTGGAAAGCGCGCCGACGATGGCAGGCACGTGCTGCACGTCCACCAGTTTCTTGGCGGCATCCACGCCGACCGAGGCGCTGGTCTGGTCGTCCAGCAGGGACAGGCTCAGCGTGCAGGTCTTGGCCGTCTTGGCGGCGTTGAGGTCGGCGACCGCCAGCTGCGCCCCCTTGGCGATCTGCTGGCCCAGCACGCCCAGCGAGCCGGTGAGCGACATGACGCTGCCCAGGGTGGTGGTGCAGGCGGCGTGCGCCGAACCCAGGCTGAACGCGCCAGCCAGTGCCGCGCAGATATAAAGCATCTTTTTTGACATGACAGTACCTCTTGGTGGAAATTCGACCCGCCAACACTGTTGACTGTCTTCAAGAAGTACGGCATGGCCAGCAGCCCGGCAGGCTTTCTGCTGCGTATATCCGGGTAGGAGCGCAAAGTGGAGAAATAGTTCAGATTGAGATACGAATTAATACGTGTTGTCAGGACGCACGGGGGGGCCGTCTGGCCGGGCCCGTTGCGGGAACGGGCGGGGGCGAGGGTGGTGGCCGGGTGTGCTATCTTCCCTGCGGGAATCCCCCTTCACTTGCGTTCAAGGAGCCCTCGTGCTGAACCCCGACATCGCCGCTCTGGCGGAAGAAATGGCCGCCTGGCGGCGCGACATCCACCAGCATCCCGAACTGGCTTTCGACGAGCATCGCACCTCGGCCAAGGTGGCGGGCCTGCTGCGTGCCTGGGGGCTGGAAGTGCATGAGGGGTTTGGCGAGACCACGGCGGTGATCGCCGTGCTGCGGGGCAACCTGGGGGCCGGGCGCAGCCTGGGCCTGCGGGCCGACATGGACGCCCTGCCCATGGACGAGCAGACGGGTGTTGACTACCGCTCGGTGCACGAGCATGTCTTTCATGGCTGCGGGCACGATGGCCATACGGCCATTTTGCTGGGGGCCGCAAAATACCTGGCGACCCACCGCGATTTTGCCGGCACGGTCAATTTCATTTTCCAGCCAGCGGAAGAAACCCTGGCCGGTGGCCTGGCGCTGATGCGCGCCGGTCTGTTCGAGCGGTTTCCGTGCGATGAAATCTACGCCCTGCACAACAACAACTGCATCGCGCTGGGGCAGGTCGGCGTGCGGGTCGGCGCCATCCTGTCGGCCTGCGACTGGTTCCGCATCCACATTACCGGGGTGGGGACGCATTCCGCCATGCCGCACAAGGGGGTAGACCCCATCGTGGCTGGTGCCGCGCTCGTGCAGTCCCTGCAAAGCGTGGTCAGCCGCAACGTCGATCCGCTGGACGTGGCCGTGCTCAGCGTGTGCCAGTTTCATGCCGGGACGGCGATCAACGTCATCCCCGGCACGGCACAGCTGGAAGGTACGCTGCGTACGCTCTCGCCGACGGCGCGCCAGGTGGCGCTGGATGGCTTGCAGCGCGTCTGCGACGGGATTGCGGCCACCCATGGCTGCGGCGTCCGCTTCGAGCACCTGCAAAGCTCGCCTGCCACCGTGAATGCGTCCGAGCAGACGGACGTCGTGCGCCAGGCTGCCGCCGCTGTGCTGGGGGCGGATCAGGTGATCGATTGTCCGCCGCTGATGGCCTCGGAAGACTTCGCCTACATGCTGCAGCAGCGTCCAGGCGCGTATTTTTTCCTGGGCCACAACGGCCTGACCTGCCATCATCCCGGTTTCGATTTCGACGACGACACCCTGTCCACGGGTGTGGCGCTGTTCGCGGAGATCGTGCGCCAGCGCCTGGGCTGATCCGGATCGTGCGGCGGCCAGGGCGGGCGTTTGCCCCGGCCGGAGCGGCCTGTGCCCGGCCAGAAGGGCGGTGGTCGGCGTTCTTGTCGTCGGCGCGCCCTGGTCAGGCGGGGGCAGCCCCCCATAGCGCCTGCTGCGGGCACTCCGCCGCGTCGTAGGCGGCATCGCCGGGAAACCGGCCTTCGGGGTCGGCCCAGACGATCTGGAACACTTTGATCGATTCGCCAAAGCGGCTGCTGGCCTGGGCCACGCGCTGCGTCAATACAAAGGGCGTGGAGACGTCTTTCAGCAGGACGGGGATGCGTACCTCGGGGCCGGGCCGCGCGCCGTCGATCAGGCCCTCGTGCTTGCGCGCATAGGCCACCACGTCGGCGATGACGTCCATGGCCAGGCTGTGATCGAGCGCGCCGGTGAGGATGAGTTCGGGCAGCTGCGCGCGCGCCAGGCCAATGGTGTGGATGAACCAGGTGGCCGGCGCCATGTCGTCGTCGGCGACGATGAGGTGGGTGTAGTCGTGCCACTTGAGCTTGTCTTCGAGAAAGCCCTGCAGCTTGTTGCGGTTTCGTTCCTGTTCTGACAGTGCCACGGTGATCTGCCTGAGTACCTGTTGTCGGGCGTCCGCCGGGCCGGTGTGGTGCGCCCGGCCTGGCGGCGCGTCAGACCTGATTATCAGTCCATGCCCGGGACGGTGTTCGAGAACCCGCAATCCACGTGCAGGATTTCGCCGGTGATGCCGGCGGCCAGATCGGACAGCAGGAAGGACGCCGCGTTGCCCACGTCTTCGATGGTGACGTTGCGCCCCAGCGGCGATTGCGACTCGACGTATTTCAGCATGTTGGAGAAGTCGCGGATGCCGCTGGCGGCCAGGGTCTTGATGGGGCCCGCCGAGATGCCGTTGGCGCGCAGGCCTTTTTTGCCGAGCGACTTGGCCAGGTAGCGCACGCTGGCTTCCAGCGAGGCCTTGGCCAGGCCCATCATGTTGTAGTTGGGGATGGCTTTTTCCGCACCCAGGTAGGTGAGCGTGAGCACCGAGCCCTTGCGCCCTTCGAGCAGCGGCAGCGCGGCCTTGGCCAGTGCCGGGAAGCTGTAGGCCGAGATGTCGTGGGCGATGCGGAAGTTCTCGCGCGTCATGCCGTCGAGGAAGTCGCCTTCGAGCGCATCGCGCGGCGCGAAGCCGATGGAGTGCACCAGGCCGTCGAGGCCGTCCCAGCGCTCGCGCAGGGCGGCGAAGGTGGCTTCGATCTGGGCGTCGTCGGCTACGTCGCAGGGGATGACAATGTCGCTGCCCAGGTCTTTGGCAAAGCCACGCACGCGCTCTTCAAAGCGCTCGCCGACGTAGGTGAGGGCCAGTTCGGCCCCCTGGGCGCGGCAGGCGTGGGCGATGCCGTAGGCAATGGAGCGATTGGAGAGCACCCCGGTGATGAGGATGCGTTTGCCGGTGAGAAAACCCATGGTTGCTTGCCTTTTGTGATCTGAAAGAAGTTTTTGTATTGCCTGGTGCGAAGAGTTCTTCACCTCAGCGCCTGCAGGCGCCTATTTCATCCCTGTACCTCTGAGCCTGGGACGCGCAGGCGTTGGCCGGTGGACAGCGAGGTGTTCTTGAGATTGTTCAGTTTGCGCAGGGCGTCCACCGACGTGTTGTAGCGGCGGGCCAGGGAAAAGAGCGTGTCGCCCTTGCGTATGGTGTGGGTGCGCACGCTGGGCTGCGCGGTGCGCGGGCGGGCGGGCCGCGCGGGGGCGGCGGCCGGGGCGCGGCTGGCCAGGCGCACGGCGGGCGACTCGGGCTTGTCGGGCGAGTAGGACGCCAGCTGGACGCCGCCTGCGGGGGCTGGGGCGGCGTTGGCCGCCGGCACCAGCAGCGTGGCCACGGTGGCGCGGGTGTCGCGCGGGCCCAGGTTGTTGGCCTGGCGCAGCTGAGTGAGCGTGATGCCGTTGGCCTTGGCGATGCTGGCCAGCGACTGTCCGCGCTGCGGATGCACCACCTGCCAGGAAGACAGACGCCCGGTGTAGGTCTTGAGGTTGTCGTTGAAGGCCTCGACCTTGTCGAGCGGCAGGTGCAGCGCCGGGTTGTGCTCGCCCAGGATGACGGGCTTGTTGTAGGAGGGGTTGAGCGCCTTGAAGTCTTCGATGGGCATCTCGGCCAGCGCGGCGGCCACGGCGACGTCCATGTCGCGCGTCTTGTGGACGGTGGTGAAATAGGGCGTGTTATTGACGCGTGGCAGGGTGATGCCGTACTTTTCGGGGCGCGCGATGATGTTCTTGATGGCCTGCAGCTTGGGCACGTAGTTGCGCGTTTCGTCCGGCATGTCGAGCTGCGTGTAGATGGGCTGGCGGTCGTTGCTGGCGGCCTTGTCCATGGCGCGCTTGACAGCGCCCTCGCCCCAGTTGTACGAGGCCAGGGCCAGATACCAGTCGCCCTGGAAGTCGTACAGATAGCTCAGGTAGTCGAGCGCGGCCTGGGTCGAGGCCACCGGGTCGCGCCGCTGGTCGCGCCAGCGGTCTTGCTGCAGCTTGTAGTGCAGGCCCGTGCTGGGGATGAATTGCCACAGACCCGAGGCCTGCGAGCGCGACAGGGCGTTGGGGTCGTAGGCCGATTCGACAAAGGGCAGCAGGGCCAGTTCAGTGGGCAGGCCGCGGCGATTGAGTTCATCGACGATGTAGTACAGGTACTTGCCCGCGCGCTGGCTCATGAGCAGCACCGACTGCGGGTTGGACGCGTAGTAGTTCGTCCAGTAATCGACCTTTTCGCTGTGCAGATTGGGGATGGCGAAGCCGCGCCGGATGCGATCCCACATGTCGCGTGGCGGGTGGGTGAGATCGACGGTGCGCGAGGTGTCCTCTGCCACGTAGGCCTGGCGCTGTTTGTTGGAGTTCGTCTGGGTGGCGCAGCCAGCCAGTACCACCAGGATCAGCGGCAGGAGCAGTCGCAGGAATTTCATGGGTGGATCATTTGAATTCGTTCTTCCATCGGCGCAGGCAGGCGAAGACCTCTTGCGGTGAGTTCAGCGGAGATGCAGCATAGCGGCTGGCCGCGGCCCGAACGTCCGGGTGATGGGTGCGCAGAAACGGGTTGCTCTGCAGCTCGAGCCCCAGCCGTGACGGCACGGTAGGCAGACCCTGAGCGCGCAGCCGCGCCGTATCCTGGGCACGCGCCTGCAGGGTGGCGTTGGCCGGTTCGACCTGCAGGGCCCAGCGGATATTGGCCGCCGTATATTCGTGTGCGCAGCACACCAGGGTATCCGGCGGCAAAGACCCGATTTTACCCAAGGATTCGACCATTTGTGCAGGGGTGCCTTCAAAGACGCGTCCGCAGCCCGCCGCGAAGAGGGTGTCGCCGCAGAAAACCAGCGGCTGATCGGGGGCCAGCAGCCCCGCGTAGGCGATGTGTCCGGCGGTGTGGCCGGGGATGTCCAGCACCTGAAATTGCAGGCCGGTCAGGGGCAGGGTGACGGTGTCGCCTTCGCCCAGTGGCACGTCGCAGGCCGGGAGCTTTTCGTGTCGTGGCCCGTAGACGCGCGCCCCGGTTCGCTGTTGTAATGCACGCACGCCGCCGGTGTGGTCGGCGTGGTGGTGGGTGATCAAAATGGCTTCCAGGTTCAGGCCCGGCGTCAGGCGGGCCAGGACGGGCTCGGCCTCGCCGGGGTCGACCACAATGGCATGACCATTTTTTTGTACCATCCAGATATAGTTGTCGGAGAGCGCCGACACCGGGGTCAGGGTGGCGGGCGTGTCTTGGTTTGGGGCAGTTGGTTTCATGGCAAAGGAGTCATAGCAGTGCCGCAGCGCGCAATGCCGATCGAATTGGCGGAATGGCTGGAAACCCCGATTGGGCAGTACGTGCGCGCCTGGGAGCAGCGCCAGGTGGATGCCCTGGTGAGCAACGCCTTTGGCTATCATGCCGTGCAGGTTGGCCTGCCCCACTGGGATTTGCTGCAGGCCAATCGTATCCCGTACAAGGCCTGGGCGCATAGCCCCGAGGCTCCCTTCGGCACCCGGGCCGGGCGCCTGATCTGCGAGCCCGAACAGTTGCCCTTCGATTCTCAGAGCATCGACCTGATCGTCATGCCGCACACTCTCGAATGGTGCATCGACCCGCACCAGGTGCTGCGCGAGGTCGAGCGCGTGCTGATGCCCGAAGGCCGCGTGGTGCTCACCGGCTTCAACCCGTACAGCCTGTGGGGCCTGCGCGAGTCCCTGCCCGGGCTGGCCCTGCAGCTGCCGGTCTCCGTGCCGTCCCAGGTGTCGCCCGCGCGGCTCAAGGATTGGTTCAAGCTGTTATCCTTCGAGCTCGATCGCGGCCGCTTCGGTTGCTACGTGCCCTTGTGCACGTCGCCCGTCTGGCTGCGTCGTTGGCATTTCATGGAACATGCCGGTGACCGCTGGTGGCCTGCGGGCGGGGCGGTGTATGCGATTGCCGCCGTCAAGCGCGTCAGCGGCATGCGGCTGGTGGGGCCGGCCTGGCGCAAGGGCCGCAAGCGGCGTGTACGCCGGGCGGCGGTGGCGCCGGTCGCCAACCAGGTTGAAGACAGCCAGCGCTGAGCACGCCGCCCGCGGACGCGGGGCATTGAAAGAAAGGATTCAAGATTCACATGGCAGAACCACAGACGGCACAACCGCGGGTGGACATCTGGACGGACGGCGCCTGCAAGGGCAATCCCGGGCCAGGCGGCTGGGGCGCCTTGCTGCGCCAGGGACCGCACGAGAAAACCCTGCATGGGGGCGAACCCGGCACCACCAACAACCGCATGGAACTTCTGGCCGTCATTCGCGCGCTGCAGGCGCTCAAGCGGCGCTGCGTCGTGACGGTGCATACCGATTCGGTCTACGTGCAAAAGGGCATGACTCAATGGCTGCCCAACTGGAAGCGGCGCGACTGGCGCACCGCCGACAAAAAGCCGGTGAAAAACGCCGATCTCTGGCAAGACCTCGATGCGCTCGCCAGCCAGCATGAACTACACTGGCGCTGGGTCAAGGGCCACGCGGGCGATCCGGGCAACGAACGCGCCGATGCCCTGGCCAACCAGGGTGTGGCCGAGCTGAAAGGAAAACCGTGATGCGTCAAATTGTGCTGGATACCGAAACCACGGGCCTGGAACCGGCCCAGGGTCACCGCGTGGTCGAGCTGGCCTGCGTCGAGATCGTCAACCGACGCGTCACGGACAAACACCTGCACCTGTACCTGAACCCCGATCGCGACAGCGACCCTGAAGCGCTGCAGGTGCACGGACTGACCACCGAGTTCCTGTCCGGACATCCGCGCTTTCCCGAAATCGCCCAGCAGCTGATCGATTTCGTGCAGGATGCCGAAGTCATCATCCATAACGCGGCGTTCGACGTCAAATTCTTGAATGCCGAACTGGCGCGCGCCAAGCTGCCGCCCTTTACCGAGTTCTGCGGCAAGGTCACCGATTCGCTGCTGGTGGCGCGCGAGATGTTCCCCGGCAAGCGCAACAACCTGGATGCCCTGTGCGACCGCTTTGGCATCTCCAACGCCCACCGCACACTGCACGGCGCCTTGCTCGACTCCGAATTGCTGGGCGAAGTCTGGCTCGCCATGACGCGCGGACAGGATTCCCTGCTGGGCGACCTGGCCGAAGAGCCCGCCACCAAGACGGGCGCGCAGGCGGCCACGGGCGCGTCGGCGCGCGTCGATGTCTCGGCGCTGCCGGTCGTTACGGTCACCGAGGCCGAACAGGCCGCGCACGAGGCCTATCTCGACGGCCTGGACAAAGCCGCCGGAGGCCGCAGCCTGTGGCGCGAAATCGAATCGCCCGCGATGGACACGGCGGACGAGACCGCGTCGCCAGCGGCCAAATAGCACGTCGCGCTGGTTACGCTTCAGCAGGCCCGTCCGATTTCAGATATAATCTCGTTCTTTCCAGTCGGCTGCCTCGTGTGTTGCACACTTTTCAGGGTAGCGCCCGATTGGGCGGTTAGCTCAGTGGTAGAGCACTGCCTTCACACGGCAGGGGTCACAAGTTCGAACCTTGTACCGCCCACCATATAATTCTTATAAAATCAATACGTTACGCTAAACGGATGTTTTGCCTTGGCTAGCCAGTACGCAAAACAGCCTCAAAAATTAGGCTCTCACGTTTTGTGTGGAAAGAATCTCCATCAAGCGACATGCTGCATCGCAGCAGTATAAGGGTTTGAAGGCAAATGTCTGAGCTTGCCCGCAATCAGGTAGCACATGCCTCCGATATCTCGGCGTTGACAACATTAAA